>NZ_BSTS01000021.1 GCF_030269665.1 Actinomycetospora sp. NBRC 106375 | reverse complement strand
GTCCGGGGCCAGCAGGAACCGCTGATCCCGATCCACCGGCCGATACCTCTTCGCCACCCCAAGATCCTCCCCCGATCCCGAGATCGACAGGCGAAGGCGCGCGATTTGGCAACAGGCTCCATCTGAGGCCGATCGTCACCCAGTTCGCGATCATGACCGCGACCCCGGTCGGCGGGACCCCAAAGATCCCGGAGCCCCGCCACCAGCCCGAAGCCCTCAGCGCATCGCCCGGTTCACCGCCGACACGACGGCCTTCAGCGACGCCGTGAGGATCGAGCCGTCGATCCCGACGCCCCAGACCTCCGCGTCGCCCACCGCGGCCTCGACGTAGGCGGCCGCGCGGGCGTCGTCGCCTGCCGACATCGCGTGCTCCGCGTAGTCCAGGACCCGCACGTCGTAGCCGACCGAGGCCAGGGCGTCGACGAAGGCGGCGATCGGACCGTTGCCGACGCCGGTGACCTCGTGCAGGTCGCCCTCGACCCGCAGCGTCGCCTCGAGCTCGGCCTTGCCGTCGTCGTGCGTGGCCACCCGCGAGCGCACGAGCTCCAGCGGGACGCGCCGCTGCAGGTACTCCTCGGTGAAGATGTCGTACATCTCCTTGGCCGAGACCTCGCCGCCCTCGGTGTCCGTCTGCTCCTGCACGCGACGGGAGAACTCGATCTGCAGGCGGCGGGGCATGTCGAGCTGGTGCTCGACCTTCATCAGGTACGCGACGCCGCCCTTGCCCGACTGCGAGTTCACGCGGATGACGGCCTCGTAGGTGCGGCCGACGTCCTTCGGGTCGATGGGCAGGTACGGGACCTCCCACGGGTGGTCGTCGACTGCGTGCCCGGCTGCCGAGGCCTCGGACGCCATCGCCTGCAGGCCCTTGTTGATCGCGTCCTGGTGCGAGCCCGAAAAGGCGGTGAACACCAGGTCGCCGCCCCAGGGGTGGCGCTCGCCGACGGGCAGCTGGTTACAGAACTCGACGGTGCGGCGCACCTCGTCGATGTCCGAGAAGTCGATCTGCGGGTCGATGCCCTGCGAGAAGAGGTTCATGCCCAGCGTCACCAGGCAGACGTTGCCGGTGCGCTCGCCGTTGCCGAACAGGCAGCCCTCGATGCGGTCGGCGCCGGCCTGGACGCCGAGCTCGGCGGCGGCGACGCCGGTGCCGCGGTCGTTGTGGGGGTGCAGCGACAGGATGATCGCGTCCCGGCGGGCCAGGTTGCGGTGCATCCACTCGATGGAGTCCGCGTAGACGTTCGGGGTCGCCATCTCCACGGTGGCCGGCAGGTTGACGATCATCGGACGCTCGGGGGTGGGCTCCCACACGTCGCCGACCGCGTCGACGATCTCCTTGGCGTAGGAGAGCTCGGTGCCCGTGTAGGACTCCGGCGAGTACTGGAAGCGCCAGTCGGTGTCCGGGCGCTTCTCGGCCTCGGCGCGCACGAGCCGCGTGCCGTCCGTCGCGATCTGCGTGATCCCGGCCCGGTCGGAGCGGAAGACGACCCGGCGCTGCAGGATCGACGTCGAGTTGTAGAGGTGGACGACGGCGGAGTGCACGCCCTCCAGCGACTCGAAGGTCCGCGTGATCAGCTCGGGGCGCGCCTGCGTCAGCACCTGGATGCGCACGTCGGCGGGGATCGCGTCCTGCTCGATGATCTCGCGGACGAAGTCGAAGTCGGTCTGGCTCGCCGCCGGGAAGCCGACCTCGATCTCCTTGTAGCCCATGCGTACGAGCAGGTCGAACATCCGGCGCTTGCGGGCCGGGGACATCGGGTCGATCAGCGCCTGGTTGCCGTCCCGCAGGTCGACGGCACCCCAGAGCGGCGCCTTGGTGATCACGCGGTCGGGCCACGTCCGGTCCGGCAGCGAGATCTTCTCGACGACGTCGGCGAACGGCTTGTAGCGATGGACCGGCATGCGACTCGGCCGCTGGGTGTTCCAGTCCGGCTGGTCGGCGGGGATCTCGCCGTCGGGCTGGACGACGGTCGAGCGGATGTCGGCGATCGGCTGATCGGTGATCGACGAGCCGGGGGTGGTGCTCATGGGTGTCGCGCTCCTGGGGTCCTGCAGCTCTGCAAGGGATGGCGACCGGCAGCGCGCATCACCCGCGGCAGGGGGCCGGTCTGTTCAGACCCCGCCGCGGCGGCGAAGGAGCAGCCCGAGGACTGCGAGCGCGTGGCACATCACCGGCCACGGTAGACCCGCGCCCCGCCGGGTCGGTACCCCGGGAGCGCGTCCGGGCGCGCGATGACGTGCTGATCATGCCGTTGAGCAGCCCGGACGGACCGCTCGTGACCCAGGTCGCACACCTGGCTACCGACGAGTCAAGTCGCGTGTCATGATGACCCGCATGGCGCAGGATGCGAGCACGGAGACCTCCGAACAGCGGCGTTCGCACACCCAGGACGACCTCCGCGCGCTCACCCGGAAGGTCCTGACGGTCGCCGCCTCCGTCATCCGGATCCTCACCGTGATCTTCGCGGCGATCCTGGTGATCCACGTGATCCTCGCGGTCGCCGGCGCGAACCCCGCGAACGGGATCACGATCTTCTTCAGCGACCTCGCGAACAACCTCACGCTCGGGATCGGCGACCTGTTCCTGCCGGCCAGCGAGTCCCTGCGGATCATCCTCAACTTCGGCCTCGCGGCCCTCGTGTGGATCGCGATCGGGATCGTCGTCTCGAAGCTGCTGAACGCCCTCGCGCCGTAGGACGCGCGCCACGCCGTGACGCGGCACGCCTCGGATAGGGTCGGAGAGATACGCCGACCAGTTCGTGGAGGTCCGTCGCGGTGGCACTCGTCGTCCAGAAGTACGGCGGCTCGTCCGTCCAGGACGCGGAGCGGATCCGCCGGGTGGCGGAGCGGATCCTGCGCACCGGCAAGGACGGCAACGACGTCGTCGTCGTCGCCTCCGCGATGGGCGACACGACCGACGAGCTGACCGACCTCGCGACGCAGGTCCACCCCAGCCCGCCGCCGCGGGAGCTCGACATGCTCCTGACCTCCGGCGAGCGCATCTCCAACGCGCTGCTGGCCATGGCGATCAACGCCCAGGGCGGGCGGGCCCGGTCGTTCACCGGCTCGCAGGCCGGGATGATCACGACCGGCAAGCACGGCGACGCGCGGATCGTCGACGTCACCCCCGGCCGGATCCACGCCGCCCTCGCCGAGGACCACATCGCGCTCGTCGCGGGGTTCCAGGGCGTCAGCGCGGACTCCAAGGAGATCACGACGCTGGGGCGCGGCGGCTCGGACACGACCGCGGTGGCGATGGCCGCCGCGATGAAGGCCGACGTCTGCGAGATCTACACCGACGTCGACGGCGTCTACTCGGCCGACCCGCGCATCGTCCCCGACGCGAAGCTGCTCGAGACCATCACCTACGAGGAGATGCTCGAGATGGCCGCGTGCGGGGCCAAGGTGCTGCACCTGCGCGCCGTGGAGTACGCGCGCCGCGAGAACGTGCCCCTGCGGGTGCGCTCGTCCTACAACGACAAGCCCGGCACGACCATCGTCGGGTCCATCGAGGAGCTCAGCGTGGAACAGGCGGTCCTCACCGGCGTCGCGCACGACCGGTCCGAGGCGAAGATCACCGTGGTCGGCGTGCCCGACCAGCCCGGGTTCGCGGCGCGCATCTTCCGCGCCGTGGCCGATGTCGAGATCAACATCGACATGGTGCTGCAGAACGTCTCGCACCTGAAGACGGGCAAGACCGACGTGACCTTCACGCTGCCGGTCAAGGACGGCCCGAAGGCCGTCGAGGCGCTCGCGGCCGTGCAGGGCGAGGTCGGCCACGAGGACGTCGTCTACGACGAGCACGTCGGCAAGGTGACGCTGGTCGGCGCGGGCATGCGCAGCCACCCGGGCGTCACGGCGACGTTCTGCGAGTCGCTGGCCGAGGCCGGCGTGAACATCGAGATGATGAACACCTCGGAGATCCGCATCTCCGCGCTGATGCGCGACACCCAGCTCGACGACGCCGTCCGGGCGCTCCACGACGCCTTCGACCTCGGGGGCGACGAGGAGGCCGTGGTGCACGCAGGAACGGGGCGCTGACCGTGACCACCCTCGCCATCGTCGGGGCGACCGGCGCGGTCGGCTCCGTCATGATCGACATCATCGATGCGCGCGAGAGCGTGCCCTGGAGCGAGATCCGGCTCATCGCCTCGCCCCGCTCGGCCGGCCGCCGGCTCACGGTGCGCGGGCAGGAGATCGAGGTCGTCGCGCTCTCCCCGGAGGCGTTCGACGGCGTCGACATCGCCATGTTCGACGTCCCCGACGCCGTCAGCGCCGAATGGGCGCCGGTCGCGGTGTCGCGTGGCGCGATCGCGGTCGACAACTCCGGGGCCTTCCGCATGGACCCCGACGTGCCGCTCGTGGTGCCCGAGGTCAACGCCGACGCCGCCCACACGCGCCCCAAGGGCATCGTCTCGAACCCGAACTGCACGACGCTCTCGATGATGGCGGCGCTCGGCGCCCTGCACCGGGCGTTCGGGCTGCGCGAGCTGGTCGTCGCGAGCTACCAGGCGGCGTCCGGCGCCGGCCAGGAAGGCATCGATCGGCTGCAGGCGGAGATGGCGGCCGTCGCGGGCAAGGGCATCGGTCACCGCGCCGGCGACGTCCGCGAGGCGCTCTCGGCGGCCGGGCTCGACGGCGACTCGCCGTTCCCCGCCCCGCTGGCGCTCAACGTCGTCCCCTGGGCGGGCTCGGGGAAGGACGGCGGGTGGACCTCCGAGGAGCTCAAGGTCCGCAACGAGTCCCGCAAGATCCTCGACCTGCCCGAGCTCAAGGTCTCGGCCACCTGCGTGCGCGTCCCCGTCATCACGACGCACGCGCTGGCGGTGCACGCGACCTTCGCGCACCCCGTCGACGTCGCGACGGCGCACCAGGTGTTCGCCGCGCAGTCCTCGATCGTGCTGGTCGACGAGCCGGAGTCGCAGCGCTTCCCGACCCCCGCCGACGTCGTCGGGGAGGACCCGACCTACGTCGGGCGCGTGCGGCAGGCCCTCGACTTCCCCGACACGCTCGACTTCTTCGTGTGCGGCGACAACCTCCGCAAGGGCGCGGCGCTGAACACCTACGAGATCGCCGAGGAGCTCGTTCGGGCCTGACCTGCGGCGGACTCGCCGCGAGCCCGTTTTCTTGACCCATTCCAATCTCGGTGGCACCGTCGGGTCATGACTCCACGGACCGGCGACCAGGACGACCCGGTGGTCGCTCCTGACGTCGGGACGCCCTGGCTCACGCACCACCACGTGGCCGACCCACGGGCGCGGCTGCGTGCCGCCGGCCTGCGGGTGACGGCGCCGCGGCAGGCGGTGCTCGGCGTGCTCAGCGAGCACCCGCACTCGACCGCCGATTCCGTGGCCGCCGCGGTCCGGGTGCGGCTGGGGTCGGTGTCCACCCAGGCCGTCTACGACGTCCTCGCCGCCTGCGTGGACGCCGGCCTGGTGCGCCGCATCGAGCCCGCGGGCTCGGCGGCGCGGTACGAGACGAGGACGGGGGACAACCACCACCACGTGGTCTGTCGGTCGTGCGGCGCCACGGCCGACGTCGACTGCGTGGTCGGGGAGGCGCCCTGCCTGCACCCGTCCTCCGCCGAGGGCTTCGTCATCGACGAGGCCGAGGTCGTGTTCTGGGGAACCTGCCCGGCCTGTCGCGCCGCCGGAGCGGGTAACCCATCGCACCCGCGGGACGAGCGCGCTCCCGTCGGTGTGATGCACGACAGCGTCCACCACCACGAGGAGAGGTATTCGTGACCTCCAACCACCAGTACGCCACCGACGACGCCGGCGTCCCGGCCCCGAGCCACGAGTTCTCCGCGACGGTCGGGACCGACGGTCCGCTGGTGCTGCAGGACCACTACCTGATCGAGCAGATGGCGAACTTCAACCGGGAGCGCATCCCGGAGCGCCAGCCGCACGCCAAGGGCGCGGGGGCGTTCGCGAAGTTCGAGGTCACGCAGGACGTCACCGCCTACACCAAGGCCGCGGTGTTCCAGCCGGGCGAGGCCACCGAGGGCCTCATCCGCTTCTCCACCGTCGCCGGCGAGCGCGGCAGCCCCGACACCTGGCGCGACCCGCGCGGCTTCTCGCTGAAGCTGTGGACCCGCGAGGGCAACTGGGACATGGTCGGCAACAACACGCCGGTCTTCTTCATCCGCGACCCCATGAAGTTCCAGAACTTCATCCGCTCGCAGAAGCGCCTGGCCCGCAACGGTCTGCGCGACCACGACATGCAGTGGGACTTCTGGACGCTCTCGCCCGAGTCGAAGCACCAGGTCACGTGGCTCATGGGTGACCGTGGTCTGCCCGAGACCTGGCGCCACATGAACGGCTACGGCAGCCACACCTACATGTGGATCAATGCCGCGGGCGAGGAGTTCTGGGTGAAGTACCACTTCATCTCGGACCAGGGCATCAAGTGCCTGACCCAGGACGAGGGCGACCGGCTCGCGGGTGCGGACGCCGACTACCACCGCCGTGACCTCTACGAGGCCATCGAGCGGGGCGAGTTCCCGAGCTGGACCCTGAAGGTGCAGATCATGCCCTTCGAGGACGCGAAGACCTACCGGTTCAACCCGTTCGACCTGACCAAGGTGTGGCCGCACAGCGACTACCCCCTCCACGAGGTCGGGAAGCTGACGCTGAACCGCAACCCCGAGGACTTCCACACCGAGATCGAGCAGGCCGCGTTCGAGCCGAACAACCAGCCCCCGGGGCTGGGTCTGTCTCCGGACAAGATGCTGCTGGCCCGCGGGTTCTCCTACGCGGACGCGCACCGCGCCCGCCTCGGGGTCAACTACAAGCAGATCCCGGTGAACTCGCCGCGGGGCACGGACGCGCACCCGTACACGGTCGCGGGCGCCATGCGCGTCGTGAACTCGCCGGACCCGGTCTACGCCCCCAACACCAAGGGCGGCCCGCAGACGACCGAGACGATCCAGCCGCCGACGTGGTACTCCGACGGCCAGATCCAGCGCGCGGCGTACGTGCCGCACGCCGAGGACACCGACGAGGTCCAGGCCCGCACGATGATGCTCGAGGTCTGGGACGACGCGGCGCGTGACCGCTTCGTCGAGAACGTCTCCGGCCACCTCGCCGACGGCGTCGGCGACGACGTCCTGGCCCGCGCGTTCGACTACTGGAAGTCGATCGACGAGGGCATGGGACAGCGCGTCGAGGACCGCGTCCGTGAGCTCACGGGCAAGGAGCAGAAGGCCCTCTCGCAGAGCTGAGGCTCACCTATCGCGGCCCGTCTCACACGCTGAGGCGGGCCGCGAGGTGGTTCCGGGGCCGATTTCGGGGCATCCTCAAACTGGAACCATTCCAGACAACGGTTGCGAAGGAGCTGACCACCACCATGGCCACCGCACCGATCACCAGCCCGCTGCCCGACGACGCGAAGCAGATCGTCGGGACGGTCCTGCAGGACTCGCTCGCCGACTACGTCGACCTGTCCCTGACCGCCAAGCAGTGGCACTGGAACGTCGTCGGCACCAACTTCCGCGAGGCGCACCTGCACCTCGACGAGCTGGTCGACCTCGCCCGGACCTACTCCGACGAGGTCGCCGAGCGCGCGGCCGCCCTCGGCGTCTCGCCCGACGGGCGCGCCGAGACGGTCGCGAAGAGCAGCGGCCTGCCCACCACCGACGAGGGGTGGCGCAAGGTCGAGGACGTCAACGCCGCGGTCGTCGAGACCCTCGCGGCGCTCGTCGCCCGCCTGCGCGAGCGCATCGCGGTCACCGACGAGCCCGACCCGGTGACCCAGGACCTGCTCATCGGCCAGACGGCCAAGATCGAGGAGGCGCACTGGATGTGGCAGGCCAAGACCGCCTGAGCCGCGTCCGAACGGGCTGACGCCGGCGGCCGGATGCCGCCGTCCCTGCAGAACGAACGGCGCTCTCGTTGCTTGCGAAGCAGCGGGAGCGCCGTTCGTTCGTTCCCGGGCCCTCAGGCGGGGACGGGCAGCCCGAGCGCCCGGCGGGCGAAGGCGATCTCCGCGACGGTGTGCTTCAGCGTCTCGGCGACGACGAGCGAGCCGTGGCCGGCGTCGTAGCGGACCATCGCGTAGGGCACGTCGCGCGCGGCCAGGGCGTCGAGGTAGTTGTCGATCTGGCGGATCGGGCAGCGCGGGTCGTTCTCGCCGGCCAGCACGAGCACCGGGGCGCGCACGGCGTCGACCCAGGTCAGCGGCGAGGCCTCGGTGTAGCGGTCGGGCACCTCGGAGGGCGACCCGCCGAACAGCGACCGGTCGAAGGCCCGCAGCGGCTCCATCTCGTCCTCGTAGGCCGCGAGGTAGTCGGCGACGGGGACGCCCGCGCACCCCACGGCCCAGCGCTCCGGCTGACGGCCCAGGCCGAGCAGCGTCAGGTACCCGCCCCACGACCAGCCCTCGAGCACGCACGCCGCCGGGTCGGCGAGGCCGGTGGACACGGCCCAGTCGTGCACCGCGGCGACGTCCTCCAGCTCCGTGGTGCCCGGGCGCCCCTCGATGGCGTCCCGCCACGCCGAGCCGTAGCCCGACGAGCCGCGGTAGTTCACGTGCACGACCGCGAAGCCCGCGTCCAGCCAGACGGCGCGCACCGCCGAGTAGCGGTCCTCGTCCGCGGCCTGGGGCCCGCCGTGAATCATGAACACGGTCGGGACCGGGCCCTCCGTGCCCTCGGGGCGCGCCCACAGGGCGTGCACCGCGCCGGCCGGGCCCTCGACCCACGCGTCGTCCAGCGCCACCGACGGCGCCGGGCGCTCACCGGGCGGGGCGAGGAGCTCGGTGTCGGTGCCGTCGGGGTGCAGCGCCCGCACCGACGACGGGTACTGCGCCGACGACCAGCCGTACTCGACGGTGCCGTCCGGGCGGACGTCCGCGCCGCCCACCGATCCCGAGGCCGTCGGCAGGGTGGTCAGCGCGCCGGTCGCGAGGTCGTAGCGGTGCAGGGTCGTCCGCCCGGCCCGCGTGTGGGCGACGAGCAGCGCCGAGGCGTCCGGGTAGAAGCCGGCCGACAGGTCGCCGGGCAGGTCGATGTCCAGCTCGGTCTCGGTGTCGGTGGCGAGGTCCCAGATCAGCAGCTCGTCGCGCCCGCGACGCTCGTGGCCCACGAGCAGGCGCTGGTCACCCTCGACGGGCGCGAACTCGATCGGGTCGAGACCCTGCCCCTCGCCGTCGTGCCGCTCGCCGACCGCGGCGCCGTCGGCGAGGCGCAGCACCCGCACGGCGGGGTGGCGGGAGTCGCCGTGCTCGGCGTGCGAGATCGCGAGCAGGGTCTCGTCGCGGGACAGCGCGCCGACGCCCGCGTCCTCGGTGTGGGTGTAGACGACCCGCGCCTCGCCCCCGTCGTCGCTGACCGCGAGCGTCGACCCGTCGTCGGTCGACCAGCCGACGGCGACCGTGCGCCGGCCCAGCTCGAGCCCGGCCGGATAGCCCGGCGCGGCGCCCGCGACGGCCTGCGCCGCGTCCCCGCCCTCGAAGGGCTCGCGGACCCAGACCCCGAACTCGTCGCCGTCGTGGTCGTCGAACCACCAGATGGCGGCGCCGTCGGTGCTCATCGCCCCGGCCCGCGTGCCCTGGGGCCGGTCGGTGACGCGGCGGTGGACGTCGATGGCCCGGTCCCAGGAGTAGATCTCCCAGGTACCGGTGGCGTTCGAGGAGTAGACGCTGCGCTCCGGGGCGTCCCGCGCCCAGTCCGGCACCGACACGCGCGCCGCGGTGAAGCGACCCCGCCAGCGGGACTCGACGGCGGGATCGCCGAACAGGGCGTCGGGGATGTCCGGGACCGGGTCCGGGCGGCGCGGCGTCGTCGAGGTCATCACCGGATCCTGCCGGAGCCGGTGCGCCGGGGCGGTCGGTGGAGGGGTCCGTGGACCAGGATGCGGGGTGGGGGGAGGACGCGTGACCGAGATGGATCCCGAGGAGACGCCGCCGAACATGGCGCGCGTGTTCGACCACTACCTGGGCGGCACCGAGAACACCGTCGTCGACCGCGAGTTCGCCGCCGAGGTCGACCACGTGCTGCCCGGCATGGGCGCGCTGTGCCGTGGCCACCGCCGGTTCTCCGCGGCCGTGGTCGACGCCTGGAGCGCCGAGGGCGTCGACCAGTTCCTCGAGCTCGGCTCCGGCCTCCCGAGCGTCGACCACGTGCACACCCGGGCGCGCCGCGTGCACCCCGGCGCGCGGGCCGTCTACGTCGACTGGGACGCGGTCACGGTCGCCCACGCGGGGCGGCTCCTCGACGACGAGCCGGGCGTGGGGGTGGTGCACGCGAACGTCCGGGACGCGGCATCCGTCCTGGCCGCGGCGGGGGACGTCCTCGACCTGACGCGCCCGGTCGGCGTGCTCGCCGTCGGCGTGCTCCACTACCTCGCCGACGAGGACGCGGCGGCGGCGATGCACGTCTACGCCGAGGCGCTCGCGCCGGGCGGCCGGCTCGCGATCTCGCACCTCACCGGCGCCGCCCGGCCCGACATCGAGACCTGGGCGACGATCAACCACGGCGGCTGGAGCTACGCGCCGCGCCTGCGGGACCCCGCCGACATGCTGGGCTGGCTCGCCGGACTGGACGTCCCCGAACCCGGCTGGGTCTCCGCCCCCGACTGGCGCCCGGACGGCGCGGTCCCCGGGGCGCACACGGCGGCCAGCGGGCTGTGGGGTGTGGTCGCGCGGCGGGCGCCCGCCCGGGGATGATCGGTCGGTGATCGGCACCCACCGCCACGACGCCGCTGTCCACGAGATCCGCATCGACCGCACCGAACGCCGCAACGCCCTCGACACCGCGCACTGCCGCGACCTGCACGCGGCGGTCGACGCGGCGGTCGCCGACGGCGCCCGTGTGCTGGTGCTCGCCGGCGAGGGCACGGCGTTCTGCTCCGGCGCGGACCTCGACACCGTCGGCGACCCGGACTTCCTGGCCGCGCTCTACGGCATGCTGCACCGCCTGGTCGCGATCCCGGTACCCGTCGTGGCCGCCGTGCACGGTCCCGCGATCGGCGCGGGCACCCAGCTGGCGCTCGCCGCCGACCTGCGCGTCGTCGACACCCCCGGCGTCTTCGGGCTGCCGACCGCCGCCCTCGGCCTCGCCGTCGACCCCTGGACGGTGCGCCGGCTGGCCCTCGTGGCCGGCGGCGGAGCGGCGCGGCGGATGCTGCTGGGCTGCGAGCGCCTCGACCACGACGCCGCGAGCGCCGCGGGGCTGGTCGACCGCGTCGGGGACCGCGACGCCGCCCTGGCCTGGGCGAGCGAGATCGCCGCGCTCGCGCCCCTGACGCTGGCCTACAACAAGCTGGCGGTCACCCGGCTGCTCGAGGACGCGCCGGTGCCTGGCGAGGTCGCCGCGGCGTTCGACGCCTGCTGGGCGAGCGAGGACCTGGTCGAGGGCCGGCGGGCGCGGGAGGAGAAGCGGGCGCCGGTGTTTCGGGGACGCTAACGCCGCGCGCCCCGTCGCGATGCTCCTCGGGGAGCCGGGGGGTGAGGCGTCGATGGCGAGGGTCGCCGCGTGGGGTCCGGGGCGCGTGTCGCTCGCGGCCGGCACGGTCGCGGCTCTCGTCCTGGCCGTCGCGCTGACGGTCCTGCGCGGGGTGCAGTACCTCGCGGCGATCCCGCGGGCCAACGGCAACCTCTACGACTTCGGCATCTTCTACCGCTCGGCCGTCGCGTTCTGGCACGGGACGGCGGTCTACCCGCCGGGGCAGCCGAACTTCTCGCCGCCCGTCGCGGTCGTCCTGCTCTCGCCGGTCGCGGCGGCGCCGGCGACGATCGCCTACCGGGTGTTCGTCGCGGTGTCCGTGGCCGTGCTGGTCGGCGCCCTGGCGTGGACCGCCCGCGCCGTGCACGCCCGGCCCGCCGTCGTGGTCGGCGGCATCGTCGCGCTGCTGGCCACACCCGCGCTCGCCGCCACGCTGGGGCAGGGACAGGTGTACGCGCTGCTCGCCGCCGGGCTCGCGACCGCGTGGGTGCTGGACCGTGCGGGTCACGAGCCCGGCGCCGGGATCGCGCTCGGCGTCGTCGTCGCCTGCAAGCCGGTGCTGGCCCCCGTCCTGCTGTGGCCCCTGCTCCGGGGACGCCGGCGCGAGCTCCGGGCGTCGCTGATCACCGTCGTGGCGGCCACGGTGGCCGGCGTGGCGCTGGTCGGGCCGGCGCAGACGCTGCGCTACGTCCGCGTGGCCCTCGGTGGCTATCCCGCCCACGACCTCGACAACGCCTCGCTGCTGACTACCGGCATCCGTCTGGTCACCCCGGGGCGCGAGGTCGTGCCCCTGGTCGACGCGCCCTGGCTCGGCTGGGTCGTCGGCGCCGTGGTCGTCGCCCTGCTCGCCGTCACCGTCGTGCGGGCCGGCCGGCACGAGCTCGGCCTGTGGGCCGTGGTCGCCGCGTCGCTGCTCGCGTCGCCGCTGGCGTGGCGCGGGTACCTCGTGCTGCTCTACCCCGGCGTCGTCGTCCTGCTCGCGACCGCCCGCACGCGCCTGCTCGGGATGTTCCTCGTCGCCCTGCTGCTGGTCCCGCACTCCTGGCCCTCGGTGTGGACCGGCCGCACGTCGATGGGCTACCTCGCGTCGACCCTGCTCGGGCCCGCCGTACTGCTCGCGGTGTGGGCCGCGTTCACCGGGGTGGCCGCACGGTCACCCGAGGAGGCGTCGGGTCAGGATCCGGCGTCGCCGGGCCAGTGCGTCAGCGTGTCGATGTAGAGCTGCCGGACGCCCTCGATGCGCTCGTCGAGGTCCTCGCGCGTCCAGTCGGCGACGGAGATCGGGGGCAGCGCCGCGACCTGGACGACGCCCGGGTGGATGATCATCGCGTTGCGGCTCATCAGCTCGCCGGTGTTGCGGAAGACCAGCGGGACGATCGGCACCCCGGCCTGCATCGCCAGGTGGAACGCGCCCTTCTTGAACTTCCCGGGCGTCGGGGTGGGCGAGCGGGTGCCCTCGGGCGCGATGACGATCGAGGTGCCCTCGCGCAGGCGTTCGACGGCCGGCTCGAGGGCCTTGCGGGCCTGGGCGTTGTCGTCGCGGTCGACGAACGCCGTCTCCAGCAGGCGCATGAGGCCGCCGAAGAGCGGGTCGGTGGCGAGCTCCTTCTTCGCGACGGAGACGAAGTTGCCCCGCATCAGCGCCCCGAGCACGAGGACGTCGAGCTGGCTCTGGTGGTTGAACAGGAAGACCGCCGGCCGTGCGCCCCAGATGTTCGCGGCGCCGTGCACGTCGAGCGAGACCCCGGACGCCATCAGGGACAGGTCCCCGCCGAGGCCGATGCCGAGGTTGAGCCCGGCGCGGCGCGACCCGCCGAGCAGGCCGAGACCGAGGCCGGTGGCGAAGCCGCCCATCATGCCGGCGAACGTCGCCGCGGTCCGGGCGATCTCCACCGGCGTCGTCCACGGACGGCCGGCGAAGTCGAGGGCCGGCCAGCCGCGCTCGGCCGCGGCGCGGCGCAGGCCGGCGCTGGGGTTGACCGCGCACGGGTGGGCCACGGTCGCGAGGAAGGGGACGTCCTCGCCGCCGTTCGAGTACGCGAAGCTCGCGTCGAGGTCGACGTCGTGGGCCGCCGCGAACTCCTTGACCGCGGCCGCCTTGCCCTCCCCGTAGGGCGAGCGCCCGTCCGGCCGTCCGGTGAGCGTGCCGTCCTCGCCGACCTCGACGGCCGTGTAGATCGTGTGCTCGACGCCCAGGGCCTTCGCGGCCGGCTCGACCTGGAACCGGGTCGCCGAGCTGGCCAGCACCACGGTGTGGCCCTTCTCCAGGTGCGCGCGCACGAGGCGCCACGCCTCGGGGTAGACGCTCGGGCCGATCTCGTCGCGGAAGAGCTTCTTGCCGATCTTCTCGAGCTCGGCGGGCGTGCGCCCCGCCCAGGTCCGCAAGGTGATGCCGAGGAACTTGCGGAAGTCCTCCTCGCCGTGCAGGCCCTGCCAGCCGCTCGCCAGGGTCTCGACGGTCGTGCGCGGGTGCAGGTCGAGGTTCTTGACGTGGTGGCGCATGAAGGCGGTGACGGAGTAGCCCGCGATCACCGTGCCGTCGAAGTCGAAGAACGCGCCGACCTCGGCGCCCTCGGGGGAGCGCTCGACGGCCTCCATCAAGCCCTGCACCGTTGTCTCAGGGTCGGACACCCGCGGACTCCTGTCGGTTGGTCGCGTCGGTCTCGTCGATGGCCACGACCCTCTCCACTACCCCGCGCACCTCGGCGGCGAACGCGCGGCGCCGGGTCGCGAGGTCGGCCTCGCCCTCGCGGGGTGGGGTGTTGGGTGCGAGCAGGCCCCGGTTGGACGCCAGGCGCACCGCCGAGGCGAAGAGCTCCCGCGACAGCGACTCGGGCCCGTGCAGCTTGCCCTGCAGCAGCAGCTGCTGCCCGACGGCGCCGCAGCGCTCGAGCAGCGCGTCCTCGTCGACGGGGGTGTCGGGGTCGTGCTCGGCGAGGCGCTCGGCCACCACCCACTGGGCGTCGACGAACGAGCGCAGGACGCGGTGGGCGCAGAGGAAGCGGCTCTGCCGCAGCATCTTGCGGGTGCGGGCGACATCGCCGTCGTCGGAGCGCCAGTCCGGGTCGATGAGCGTGAGCTCGGAGATCAGCTCGGCCCGGAAGGTCTCCTTGTCGGGGAAGAAGAACTCGTACTTGAGCAGGTCGCGCAGGTCGAGGGCGGCCTCGAAGCCCTTGGCCAGGGCCTCGCGCCCGGTGACGTCGCCGACCTCGAGGATCGCGAGCTCGACGATCGCGCGGTTGACGAAGTGGTGGATCGCCGAGTTGCGGTAGAACGCGGCGACGATGTGGTGCCCGCTCTCCACCGAGAACACCGGCTCGGAGCCCTCGGTGTAGGCGCTGACGACCTTCTCCCGGCGCAGGGAGAGCAGCGCCTCGGCGACCCCGCCGTTGGTGCGCAGCGACGCGATGCCCGTCTCGGGGAGCCCGCGCGCGTCGACGTAGTCGAGCACCGGCTCGACCACGCGACGGACCTGCGAGAGCGTCAGCGCGCGGTCGCGCACGCCGAGCAGGGCGAGCGCCGCGAGCGCGATCGGGGTGACCGGCGTGACCCGGTTGATCCGCACGAAGACCTCGAACGCGGTCTTCTGCAGCGCGAGGCGGCGGGCCGCCGAGTCCTCGTCGGCGAGGTCGACGTCGTCCCGCGCCTCGGGGTCGGTCTCGAGCGCCGGGTCGTTGGCGGCGGAGAGGGCCGCGCGCAGCGAGAGCGGCTCCCCGAAGCTCACGTGCACCCCGCCCACCGGGCGGCGCTGCGCCCGCGCGTAGCCGGCCAGCCAGCGCAGGCCCTCGGGGGTCTTGGCGGCCCCGGTCTGCTCGGCCGCCATCTGGTGCACCTCCTGCAGCTGGTCGTGGATGATCGACACCGGGACGAGGAAGACGTCCTCGGTGCGACGCGTCTCCACGGCGCTGGCCACGTCGGAGAGCAGCCCGTACTTGGGCGGGCGGAGCTTGCCGGTGCGGGTGCGCCCGCCCTCCATGTACCACTCGAGGTTGAAGCGCTTGGCGCTCAGCCACGAGAAGTACTCCCGCACCACGGCCTTGTAGACCGCGTCGCCCCCGAAGCTGCGGCGGATGAAGATGATCCCGCTGCGGCGGGCGAGCTGCTCGAGGCCGAAGATCCGCAGGTTGTCGCCGCCGAGCACGTGGTTGCGCGGGAAGTCGTTGCTGCGCAGCACGTCGGCGAGCACGAACGGGTCGGTGTACGACCGGTGCGACGGGAGGAAGACGAGCGCGTGCTCCGCGTTGAGCGCGCGCAGTGGCTCGAGACCCGTGGTGTCGGCGTGCACCGTCCAGGCCTTCTCGTGCATGGGGCGCAGCACGCCGGAGAACAGATCCACGGCGGCGGGGTCCTGCGAGGCGACGATGCTCTCGAGGTCGGTCGCGGCCTCGGTCGCCACGTCGTCCTCGGAACGGCCCGTGACGGCCGCCAGCCGGCGGATCTCGCGGGCGAAGTGGCCCGACCCGACGATCTGTCCGGCGACCTCACGCGGCACCTTGAACCGGTTGCCGGTCAGGGCCCGCTCCGCCCGGTCCAGGGCGAGCGCTGCCTGCCCGGCGACGAACTGGACGAAGTCGGCGTTGTCCGAGGCCTCGCGCTCGCGGCGGTGGCGGCGCATCAGCTCCAGCACCGTCGCGGGGCGCCCGACCACCACCTTGTGCTGCGGAGGGCCGCGGCGCGCCGCGCGGGCCCGTGCCCGCAGCGCCCACCCGCGGGTGAGGACGTCGGCGAGCCGCGCGAGCGTGCGGTCCGGCTCGCGCTCGGTCGACCACACCACCCGGACCGGCACGAGCAGCGGGTTGTCGCCGCGGGTCAGGCGGCTCGCGAGCTGCTGGCCCTCGGCGGGCAGCACCTCGACGCCCCGCCCGTTCGCGCTCGATCCGTTGCGGCTCTCGCCGAGCCAGCGGTCGATGATGCGGCGCTCGGTGTTCGACGGGGCGTCGACGAGGACGACGAGGGACCGGTCACCGGAGTCGGGGAGATGACCCGTGTCCGCCTGCGTGCTCACGCCGGACCTCCCGCCATCGCCACACCGCGTGCCCGGCGACCCGTCGCGGTCACCGTCGTGCCTGGTCCCGGACCCTACCCGGTGGTGTGGTGCGACGACCCGCGGTGAACGGCGTCGGCGAGGGCATGCACGGGTACGCACCCCGCGACAGGTGATCGTCGAAGGACACAGGAGCATCCACCGTGCCAAGCGCTGCGCGAGAGCCCGGCGCGTCCCGGTGACCGCGTCGCGGTGCAGGGCGTCGGCGGCCTCGGGCACCTCGGCATCCAGTTCGCCGCCCGGATGGGCTTCGAGGTCGTCGCGGTCTCCCGCGGTCGCGACAAGGAGGACCTCGCCCGCACGCTCGGCGCCCACGCGTACGTCGACAGCCAGGCCGAGGACCCCGCCCAGGCCCTCGCCGCGATGGGCGGCGCCACGGTCGTGCTGGCCACGGCCACCAGCGGCGAGGCGATCTCCGGGCTGGTGGGCGGGCTCGACCGCCGTGGCCAGCTGCTCGTCGTGGGTGCCGCGGAGAGCCCGATCCAGATCGACGCGATGAGCCTCATCGCGCCGGTGGCGAGCGTCGCCGGCCACGCGTCCGGGACCTCGATCGACTCCGAGGACACCCTGCGTTTCGCCCGGCTCACCGACGTCCGTCCGATGATCGAGACGATGCCGCTCGAGAGGGCGGCCGAGGCCTACGGCCGCATGATGGCGAACGACGCCCGGTTCCGGATGGTGCTCACCACCCGGCCATGAGAGATCCAGGCAGGTGATCAGGTCGGGGCGGTGAACGCCTGCGCGATCCGCGTGAACTCCCACGGGGCCTGCGCGATCCCGCTGCAGTCGTCGGCCTCGTCCTCGGTGCCGGGGCACGAGCCGTTGTCCCGGGCCAGGGCCCAGAACCCGACGGCGCCGTAACCGCGGGCGCGCGCGTCGTCCACGACGGCGCGCGCGTCCGCGGGGGTCGTCGTCATGTCCATGTCGTTGCGCCCGAGCATGAACGTGACCGCGGTCCGCCGCCGCACCTCGGCGGGGTCGCTGCCCGGCCAGATCCCCTCGAGCTGGGTCTCGGCCGTGCGCGCGGCGCCGATCATCGCGTCGGCCCACGCCCCCTGGTACGAGAAGTTCATGACCATGAGGTTGACGCGCGCCGCGACCCCGGCGCGCGTGGCGCGGGTGACCAGGTCGTGGGCGTCGGTGGACAGGCCCTCGCTCTCGCCCTCGACCTGCACGGTGAGCGAGATCCGCGTGCCCCGCTCGCGCTGGAGGATGGCGAGCGCGTCGGCGATGCGTTGCGGCGACACGGTGCGGCCGCGGTCGGTCTCGACGTCGACGTCGAGGTGGTCGGTGCCCACCGCGTCGAGCGCCGTGGCGTACGCCCGCGCCAGCGAGGGCGCGTCGGGACAGGCCGACTCCAGGTAGTCGCCGAGGGCCCCGCCCGAGGACACCGTCACCGTGCCGCCGTGGGCCTTCAGCCCGGCCACGCGCGCCGCGATCGCGGGATCGGACAGCGGCGTCGTGCCGCCCCACGTCGGGCGGCAGGACTCGTCGGCGCCCGCCAGCACGAAGGCAAGGACGACGTCGGCGTGCCCGGTCGCGTCGGCCATGTCGGTGATCGGCGGCAGGGGCGGGGTCGTGAGGTCGACGTAGGGGGTGACACGCACGGTCGGGAGCGGGCCCTCGGGCGCCGGGACGCCCGGCCGGCGCGGGGCGTCGCCGGTGGCGGTCTCGTCGCCGGCGGCGACGACCTCGGTGACGCCGGGCTGCCGGGTCGGCGTCTCGCCCGTGACGACCGGCGCCGTGACCAGCACCGCCACCAGCGTGGCGAGGAGGAGGGCGCGCAGGGACGGCCGAGGGGTCGCGCGCCGGGTCCGGCTCAGGTGCCCGGGGCGTCGGTGACGCCGTTGGCCGGGTCGTCCACGGCGGAGACCTGTTGCGCGTCGGCCAGCTGTTGCCGGACCTCGGGGACGGCGGGTGCCTCGGGGACCACCGGGGCGACGACCGCGGCGCGCGGCGTGGTCCGCGGCGTGCGGGCGGTGGTGGAGCGCGTCGTGCTGCGCGTGGTGGTCGTGGCGCGCGTCGAGCGGGTGGTCGCGGTCGGGCGGACCTCGACGACGTTGCGGGCGTCCACGGCGGGCGGCGCGGCCGGGGTGGTGGTCTGCGCCGCCGGGGCGGGCAGCAGCGTGGGCGAGGACGTCGGGCCCACCGGGCCGGCCACCGCCCCGAAGGCGACGACGCCGACGTAGGACGCGCAGACCGCGGTCGCGGCGAAGGCCGCGGTCTTCCACCGCCGCGCCCGGCGCCCGGTCCGGTCGGCGAAGACGGGCTGGCCGGAGCTCTCGACGACGAGGGCCGGCGCGGGCAGCGGCGCACCCTCGCGGGCGGCGCGGCGGCGGGCGGCGAGCTCGGCGGCGCCGATGGCCGTCGTCGTGGCCCGCGCCGCGATCTCCTCGGGGTCCGACCGCCGCGCGGCGGGGCGCTTGGCGGGGGTCCCGGAGGCGGGAGGGGCGGACGGGGCGGCCGGGGTGGCGGGCGCCGCAGGGGCTGCCGGGGTGACCGACGTCGTCCGTGGCGCCTCGGGCCTCAAGGCGGCCGTCGACGGAGCGGGGTGGTGACGGGTGCTCGCGGCCGGGGCCGCGTGCTGCTCGGCCGGCCGGACCGGGGCGGGCGCGGGGTGCGCCGTGGTCGTGTCGGGGCGGGGTGCGGCGGGCGGCAGGACGGACCGCCCCGTCCCGGTGACGCGGTAGTGCCCGGTGTCCGGCGGGGCGGCGGGCGCGGGGACGGCGCGGGTCGCGGGGGCGTGGCCGGGCTCGGGGACCCGGCGCGACGGGACGTCGACGGCACGGGTGGGCGCCGGCGGGCGAGGCCGGGTGGCGTGGCCGGTGCGCGGCTCCGAGGCGGGGCGGGGGGCGGGCAGGCCCGCGTCCTGGACGTCGCGCTCGCTGCGGGCCGGCGGCGGCACCACGACGGGGCCGGAGGGCGAACCGATCGCGGGGCCGGCGGGCTGCTCCATGGCGAGGAGGTCCGCCAGGCTGCGCGCGCGCCGGGGCGCCTCGGGCGTGGGTGTGCTCGCGAGCGGCCCGACGGGCAGGCCGAGGACGTCGAGCCCGCCGTCGCGGGCCGGTGCGTCGTCGAGGTCCGGCACCGCGTGCAGGCGACGGGGTGAGAGGTCGGCGGCCACGTCGTGGCGCGGGCGCTCGGCGCGGTGTCCTCCGGTCGACACCGCGTTCTCGCGGTCGTCGCGGGCGTCGCTCCCGGAGGGCGTCGCCGCGGGTGCGGCATGGCGGCCCGCGGGCGGCAGTGGTGCCCGTCCGTGTCGCATGGTGTCCCCGATCGTGTGAGAGCCCCCGGATGGGTGGTCCTTCAGAGGCATCGTCGGGCTACATCGTGTCGTTACCAGACAGAGACCGCCATGTCGTTGTCTCGAACGAGGGAATGAGCGTCACTCGGCGGGACAGACGAAAGGCCCCCATCCACACGGTGGATGGGGGCCTTCGAGCGTCGTGTCGGGGTGGCGGGATTCGAACCCACGGCCTCCTCGTCCCGAACGAGGCGCGCTACCAAGCTGCGCCACACCCCGGAGGCGATCGCGCAGTCCGGACTCTACCCGCCCGCCCCTGAGCGGGCGGACGGGGGCCGCCCCTCGCCGCCGGCCGCCCGTACCGAGACGCGGGAGGCGGACGTCGGTCGGGGGACGAGCTCGAGCAGGGTGGCCTCGGGGCGGCACGCGAAGCGCGCGGGCGCGAACGGCGAGGTGCCGAGACCCGCCGAGACGTGCAGGCGCATGTGCGCGCCCCAGCGGGACGCACCGCGCGCGCGGGAGCGGTCGAGGCCGCAGTTGGTGACGATCGCGCCGTAGCCGGGCAGGCGCAGCTGGCCGCCGTGGGTGTGGCCGGCGAGCACGAGGTCGTAGCCGTCGGCCGCGAACGCGTCGAGCACGCGCGGCTCGGGGGAGTGGGTCAGCCCGAGACGCAGATCGCACGGCTCGTCGGCGGGGCCGGCGATGCGGTCGTAGTCGTCGCGCCCGATGTGGGGGTCGTCGACGCCCGCGGCGGCGATGCGCACGCCGTTCACCTCGAGCGTGTGCCGCGCGTGGGTCGCGTCGAGCCAGCCCCGCTCCAGGAACGCCGCCCGGAGGTCGCGCCACGGCAGCTCGGGGCCGAGCACCCGGTGCTGCGGGCGGAACAGGTAGTGGGACGGGTTCTTCGGCCGCGGCCCGTGGTAGTCGTTGCTGCCCCAGATCACGAGGCCGGGGCGGTCGAGCAGGCCGCCGAGGGCGCGCAGCACCTCGGGGACGGCGCGCTGGTGGGAGAGGTTGTCGCCGGTGTCGACGACGAGGTCGGGCTCCAGGGCGGCCAGGCCCTCGACGAACCGTCGCTCCAGGTGCTGGCCGGGGCGCAGGTGCAGGTCGGAGACGTGCAGGACCCGCAGCGTGCGACCGGCCGCGGTGACCGGGTCGAGCACATCGAGCCGGGCCCGGCGCAGCGCGAACCACTGCCGCTCGACCCCCACGGCGTAGCCGAGTCCCAGCGCGCCCGCCGCGGCCGTGCCCGCGCCGGCGCGCAGGAGCCGCCGCGCGGCCGTCCCCGTCCTCGTGGTCGCGGTGCTCATCCGCCGCCCCCCGTGGCGCCGGCCAGCGGCGGCGGGCCCGCCGGGGGTGTCGGCGGCGCCGGCACCGTGCCGTCCGAGACCTGCAGCGTGATCACCTGGTCGGGTAGCACCGAGCCGCGCGGGTTCTGGCCCACGACCGTCCCCGCGGGGGCGCGATTGCCCACGGTGACGCGCTGGACCTCCAGATCGGCGTCCTGGAGCTCCCCGGTCGCGTCGTCGACCTGGTCGCCGATGACCTCGGGCACCTGCTCGTTGGTGCCGCCCTGCGTGTAGCGCGGGCTCGTCGGCGGCAGCGGCGCGACCGGGAGCGAGGCGAACAACGGGGTCATCGCCTTGTACCAGGTGCGGGCCGGTGTGGTGCCGCCGAAGAGGTTGCCGTCGCCGCAGGGGAACGGGGGGCTGTCGCCGCCGGAGTCGCACAGCGTCCGCGGCGACGAGGAGTCGTCGAACGTGACGACCGCACCCGAGTACTGCTGGGTGAAGCCGACGAACGCGGCCGACTTGTTCTGCTGGGTGGTCCCGGTCTTGCCCGACATGGGACGGTTCCAGCCGTTCGCGGCGGCGGCCGTGGCCGACGTGCCGCCGGGCTGGTCGTCCTTGCCCAGCCCGTTCATGAGAGTGTCGGCCAGCGCGGGGTCGACGACCTGCTCGCAGGGCTGCTCCGCCACCGGCACCGGGGCGCCGGACTGGTCGGTGATCGACTCGATCGGCGACGGCGGGCACCACATGCCGCTGGACCCCAGCGTGGCGCCCACGTTGGCGAGCTCGAGCGGGCTGGTCGGCGTGACGCCGAGGGTGAAGGAGCCCTGGTTCTGCTCGCGGACGGTGTCGGCGATCGACACGCCGTTGGTGCCGGGATCGGCGAGCGAGCGCATGCCGAGGCGGACGGCCATGTCGACCACGGGCGCGACGCCGGTGTACTCCATGAGCTTGACGAACCCGGTGTTCGGGGACTGCGCGAGGGCGTCGGTCATGCTCAGCTGCGGGGCGAGCCCCTCCTCGGCGTTGCGCACCGGGAACGGGTTGCCGGCCCCGTCGCGGTAGATCGGCGAGGCGTAGCCGTCCGGCGGGATCTCCATCTGGTAGTTGATCCCGAGGCCCTTCTCCAGGGCCGAGGCGGCGGTGAAGATCTTGTACACCGAGCCGGCGCCCAGGTTCACCGGTTCCCACGGCAGCCCGTAGCTCGTCTGCAGCGCGCCACCGTTCACGCCGAAGACGCGGCTGGCGCCCATCGCGACCACGCGGTGCCGGTCACGCCCGGGCTGCACGTTCGCCATGACGTCGGCGACGTTGCGCTGCCCGGCTGGCACCTCGGCGTTCAGCGCCTGCTGCATGGCGTTCATGACGTTGCGGTCGAGCGTGGTGCGGATCGTGTAGCTGCCGCGGTTGAGCTGGTCGGCCGAGATGCCGGCCTCGCCGAGGTAGTCGACGACGTACTTGCAGAAGAACGCGGCGTTGCCCGCACCGATGCAGCCGTTCGGCGGGGTGGCGAGCGGCTGCACGACACCCAGCGGCTCCGACGCCGCCTGCTGCGCCTGCTGCTGGGTGATCATGCCCTGACCCAGCATCTGGCTGATGACCTCGTTGCGGCGCCCGGTCGCGGCCTGCGGGTGCCGGGTGGGGTCGAACTGGGTGGTCGACTGCACCATGCCGGCCAGCAGCGCCGACTGGGCGATCGTCAGGCGCTCGGGCGTGGTGTTGAAGTACGTCCGCGCCGCGGCGGCCACGCCGTAGGAGTTGTTGCCCAGGAAGACGATGTTGAGGTAGCGCTCGAGGACCTCGTCCTTGGCGTCGCGCTTGGTGCGCCCGGCCGCGAGCTGACGCTCGAGCTGCAGGGCCACCCGGACCTCCCGCAGCTTGCGCGCGTAGGTCGGCTCGGTGGCCTGGAGGCGCTCGGACTCGGTCTGCGCGGTGACGTAGAGCTGGTAGTTCTTGATGTACTGCTGCGTCAGCGTCGAGGCGCCCTGCTGGGTGGAGCCCGCGGTCTGGTTGGTGACGAGCGCACGCAGCGTGCCGGTCCAGTCGACGCCGTCGTGCTCGTAGAACCGGCGGTCCTCGATCGCGACGATCGCGCCGCGCATGGCGGGCGACATCTGCTGCAGCGAGACCGGCGTGCGGTTCTGCTCGTAGAGGTAGGCGACGGGCGCGCCCTGGTTGTCGGTGACGGTGGTGACGCCGGGCAGCTGGCCCGCCGCGAGGTCGGACGACGTGGCGTTCACGGTGTCGCTCGCGTCGTTGGAGAGCAGCCCCAGCCCGCCGGTGAACGGGAAGGCCATCCCGGCGACGATCACCCCGGCCACGAGGCAGATCGCCAGGAGCTTGGTGATCGGTCGCACCTTCGTCCCGAGGGTCCGCTCTCCCTTCGCCACGGCGACGAGGGTACGCGGTCGGACGTACGGGCCCTGTCGGTGCGGACCCGCGCGCCGGGGGCGAACCCGGCACGCATCGTGACGGATCCTTCCGATTCCCTCCGATTCGATTGTGGGGGGAACCGAGCGCTCATACAGTGCGTCAGACCCCAACGACGGGCTCGGCGCGCCCGGGGAAGGATCCGGCGCGCGCACGGGGAACGCACCTGCTCCGGAGGTGTGTCCACGGACGCGGGGCCCGCACGGGGAACAGAGGGTGGGGACACGACGTGACCAACGAGTCGATGCCGGCGCTCGACGCACCGTCGACGGACTGGCGGCACTCCGCACGCTGCCGGGACGAGGACCCGGACACCCTGTTCGTCCAGGGCGCCCAGCAGCGCGATGTCCGCGAGGTGTGCAAGGCCTGCCCGGTGCGCACCGAGTGCCTCGCCCACGCCCTCGACAACCGCATCCGGTTCGGGGTGTGGGGCGGGATGACCGAGCGCGAGCGGCGTGCCCTGCTCAAGCGCCGGCCCGAGGTCATCTCGTGGGCCGCGCTGCTCGAGTCGGCGCGCCGGGCCGCGGCCGCGAGCCCCGCCGCCAACCCGCACGTGCCGGCCGCCCGCGCGCGTCGCGACACCGCCCGCCCCGCGACCGCCGCCGAGGTACGGGCCGAGGGCGACCGGCGCCACGCGGGCTGACGCGCCGGGCGGTCAGGCCGCCAGCCGCCGCCCGATCTCCCGCAGGCCGTCGAGGTCGTGCACGTCGGTCGACATGGCGGGCACGTCGATGATCGGCACCGCCGGGTGCGCGCGCGTGAAGCGGCCCAGCACGCGCCGCTCGCGCTCGGCGGACTCGACGCGATCGGCGTGCAGGCGCAGCACGGCGGCCGCGAGCTCGGAGCCAGGAGACGAAGCATCAGAGGGAGCACGCCGATAGGGGAGCTCGAGCCGATCGCTCTGCGAGGCCTCGAGCGTCTCGGCGCCCTCGCGGGCCCGGGCGCCGGACAGCGTCGCGTGCACCGGGTGGGTCCGGTTGAGCACCAGCCCGGCGAGCGGCATGTTCTCGGCCGAGAGGCGCTCGACGAAGTAGCTGGCCTCGCGCAGCGCGTCGGGCTCGGGGGCGGCGACCACGACGAACGACGTCCCCGGCGCCCGGAGCAGCTGGTAGGTCGCGTTCGCGCGCTCCTGGAAGCCGCCGAACAGCGTGTCGAAGGCCTGCACGAAGGCGGACGCGTCGGCGAGCATCTGCCCGCCGAGGATCGTCGACACGGCCTTGGCGAACAGGTTGAACGTCGAGCCGACCAGCTTGCGGAACGCGTTGCCGCCGGCGCGGGCGGGCGCCGAGAGCAGCCGGATCATGCGGCCGTCGAGGAACGACGAGAGGCGCTGCGGGGCGTCGAGGAAGTCCAGGGCCGAGCGCGAGGGCGGCGTGTCGACGACGATCAGGTCCCAGGCGCCGGTGGCCGAGAGCTGCCCCAGCTTCTCCATCGCCATGTACTCCTGCGTCCCGGAGAACGACGTGGAGATCGTCTGGTAGAAGGGGTTGTCGAAGATCGCCTGCGCGCGGTCGGGCGTGGTGTGCCCCGCGACCATCTCGTCGAAGGTCCGGCGCATGTCGAGCATCATCGCCTGCAGCTCGCCGCCCGACCGGCTCCCGGCGCCCCGCGCGAGCGCCCCCGGCACGGTGCGCGGCTCGTTGTCGAGCTCCTCGAGGCCCAGCGACTGCGCGAGGCGGCGCGCCGGATCGATGGTCAGGACCACGACGCGGCGGCCCTGCTCGGCGGCGCGCAGCGCGAGCGCCGCGGCCGTCGTCGTCTTGCCGACGCCGCCCGACCCGCAGCACACGAGCACCTTCGTCGCGCGGTCGGCGAGCAGCGCGTCGAGGTCGAGGTGCTCGGGCCGCCCGGCGCGGGTCGTCCGGCTCGCCATCAGCGCACCCCCTGCTCGCGCAGCAGCTCGGCGAGCTCGTAGATCCCGCCGAGGTCGACACCCTCGGCGAGCTCGGGCAGCTCGAGCTGCGGGAGCCCGGCGGCGTCGAGCCGCGACCGCACGGCGGCCTCGACCTGCACCCGCTCCGCGTGCTCCACGGTCTCGGCGATCAGCCCGTCCACCTCCTCGTCCTTGAGGAACAGGCCCGCGGCCTCCAGCCCCGAGCGCAGCCCGGCGGTGCCGGGTCCCGCCCCGGTGGCCGCGCCCGTCAGCGCGGTCGCGGGCAGCCGCGAAGGTCGTACGCGGTTGACCAGCACCGCCCCGGTCGGCAGGCCGGCCTCGTGGATCTCGTCGACGGTGTCGAGCGTCTCCTGCACCGGGAGGTCCTCGAGCTGGGTCACGAGGTGCACCGCGGTGCGCCCGGAGTGCAGCAGCTCGACGACGCCCTCGCTCTGGGAGTGGATCGGTCCGGTGCGGGCGAGCGTGCCCATGGCCTTGGTGACGTCGAGGAACTTGACGACGCGGCCGGTGGGCGGCGCGTCCAGGACGACGGCGTCATAGAGCGGTACGCGGCCCCGTCCGCCGCGCCCGTCGCCGACGGTGCGCCCGACGCACTCCTTGACCTTCCCGGTCAGCAGCACGTCGCGCAGGCCCGGGGCGAGCGTCGTCGCGAACTCGATCGCGCCCATGCGCCGCAGCGTCCGCCCGGCGAGCCCGAGGTTGTAGAACATCTCGAGGTACTCGAGCAGGGCGGCCTCGGCGTCGACCGAGAGCCCGCGCACCTCGCCGCCGTCGGGAGCCACGGCGATGCGCTGCTCGGCGTACGGCAGCGGCGGGGTGTCGAAGACCTGGGCGATGCCCTGGCGCCCCTCGACCTCCACGAGGAGGGTGCGGCGGCCGCCGGCGGCGAGGGCGAGCGCCAGCGCGGCGGCGAGCGTCGTCTTGCCCGTGCCGCCCTTGCCGCTCACCACGTGCAGGCGCGCCTCGGCCAGGGCGGCGGGCCAACGCTGATCGGTCACGGCACCCACCCTAGGCGGCGCCGCGGGACCCCGCGGCCGGTGCGCGCGGGGTCCGGGTCACAGCGCCGTCCGGGGCCTTCTCTACCCTCGCGGACATGAGTGCGCAGCCCGTGACGTGGGAGTACGCGACGGTGCCGTTGCTGACCCACGCGACCAAGCAGATCCTCGACCAGTGGGGTGAGGACGGCTGGGAGCTGGTCACCGTGCTGCCGGGCCCGACCGGTGAGCAGCACGTCGCCTACCTCAAGCGGCCGCGCGGATGACTCCCCGCGAGCGCCTGGCCGACCTGGGCCTCGAGCTCCCGCCGGTGGCGGCGCCCAAGGGCATCTACGTGCCGGCGCGGCGCACCGGGAACCAGGTCTGGACGTCCGGCCAGCTGCCGCTCGTCGGCGGGGAGCTGCCGGCGACCGGGCTCGTCGGCGCCGAGGTCGGGCCGGACGACGCCGCCGCGTACGCCCGGATCGCGACCCTCAACGCGCTCGCCGCGATCGACGCGCTGGTGGGCCTCGACGCGGTGGCCTCGGTGGTCAAGGTCGTCGGCTACGTGGCGTCCGCGCCCGGGTTCGGCGGTCAGCCCGGCGTGGTCAACGGTGCGTCGGAGCTCCTGGGCGACGTGTTCGGCTCGGCGGGCGAGCACGCCCGCTCGGCGATCGGAGTCGCGGCGCTGCCGCTGGGCGCCCCGGTCGAGGTTGAGGTCGTCGTCGACCTCACGTGAGCTGGAACCGGACCCACCCGGCAGGTCGGGCGGTCCGGCGGGAATGCCGCGGGTGATCGGAGCGCAGCAGGTGGAAACGAAGACCGGGGCCGGGTCTCCGACCGCGTCGTCGAGCGAGGCCGAGCGGGCGTGCCACGACGTCCTGCTGGCGATGCCGGGCCGGCTGCCGGACCGCCTGCTCTGGCGGCTGCGCGACTGGCTGTCCAGCGGTGCGCACGTCGCGCTGCGCACCGCGCTGCCGCGCGCCCTCCTGCGGCACCGCGTGGGGATCACCGAGGACGAGCGGGCGCGCCTGCGGACCGTGGTGCTCGCCTGGGCCGGACCGGCCCGGCTGGTCGACGCGGTGCTGCACGTCGACGCCGCGCCCGACACCGGCGTGACGTTCGCGGGCGCCGGCGGGCCCGGGTGGGACGACACCGACCTCGTGCTGCGCGCCCTCGCCCCCGTCGCCGGGGGTGTGACGGCGGTGCGCCGCGCCTGGCGGACGACGTCGGGCGCGCCCGCCCGCGTCGTGCTCGTCGCGGCCGACGGGTCGACGCGGGGCGGCGAGGCGGCGCTGGCCGGTGCGGTGCAGCGCGCCCTGCGGGCCCGTGGCGAGAGCGACCCGTGCGTGGAGGTCCTCGGGCCGTCGGCGGCCCCGACGGCCTACCACCGCGCCGCCCTGGCGTCCGCCGAGGTGCTCTGGCGCGCCGACGCCGGCCGCACGACGCCGCCGCCGGTCGGCGACCGGACCGGGGAGCTGGTGGGCCATGGCTGAGCGGGACATGACCGGCGAGGAGCGGCCCGGCGCCGTGGGGCCGCTCGGGCTCCCGCGCGAGCCGGAGCTGCCCGCCCTGGCGGACCTCACCGAGGACGTCACGCCCGGGCTCGCCCGCCGCCTCGGACGCGTCGGGTTCGAGAACCTGGAGGCCGACCTCGCGGGGCTCGCCGGCGGCGCCGGCGACATCGCGAACCTCCCGCCGTGGTCGGTCCGCGGCGACCGCGCCACCGCCGGTGAGCGCCCCGACCGCGACCCCGTCGCGCTCGCCGCCTGGCGCCGGGTCGCCGAGCGCCGGCGCCTGCGCGCGGCGGGCGGGTCGGTCGACGTGCCGACCGGCGGCGACGCCGCGCCGATGGCGGCGGTGTCCGCGAGCCCGTCCGACGACCCCGAGCAGCCGGTGTCCGTGGACCCGGCTCCGGTGGAGCGTGCCCTGGAGCCGGCCGTGCCGGAGGCCGTCGACGTCGACGGCACCGCGGCGGCGCCCGCGGAGCGGCTCGACCTCCACCTCGACCTCGACTCGGACCCGGCGGATCTCCTGCGTCCCGGTGGTGCGGCGAGCGACGACCCGGACCTGTCGGTGCCCCGCGCCGACGACGAGGAACGCCCGGTGCTGTCGTGGGACCGGTCCTCGCGGGACGAGGCGACCGACGACCCGGGCTCCGACGACGGGGAGCCCGACGACGAGGCCGACGACGAGGCCGGCGACGTCGTCGACGGCCCGGCGACGCCCGCGGCGCGGGACGCGCACGGCCGCCCGCCGGAGCGCCGGTCCGGTGCCCCCGCGGCGCGCGGCGGCGACGACTCGCGTCCCGGCACACCGCCGCCCCCTCGCCCCGACGCGGGCGGGCGGCACGAAGTGCTGCTCTCGCTGGCGGGGCGGATCGACGACGACGCCCTGACGTCGGTGCGCGAGCTGGTCGCGGTCGAGGACGACGCGGCCGCGGCGGAGCTGCTCGGCGGCTGCCTGCTGGCGGCCGGGGCCGGCGTGACCGCCCGGGAGCACGCGGTGCTGGGCCGCTGGTTCGCCGCCTCACGCGTCGACCCGGAACTGATCGACGTGCTGCCCCGCGACCCGGAGGCCGACCGCCGCGAGGACCACCGCTTCACCGCCGACCCCCCGACCGCGGGCGCGGCGTCCGGCGGGGCGGGCGAGGTCGTCGCCCGCGCGGCCGCCCGGCTGCCGGGCGTGCACCGCGTGCGCCAGAGCTGGCGGACCACGCCGGCCGGGTCCGCGCCCGGCCCGGTGCCGCACCGGGTCGTGCTGGTCGAGACCCGCTCCGCCGACGACTGCGAGCACGTCGCCCACCACGTGGCGCACGCCGCCCGGGAGCTGGGCGCCGTGTCGGTCGAGGTGTTCGCGGCCGGGGCGGAGCTCCCGGCCTACCACCGTGCCGCGGTCCGGGCGGCCCGGCCGCTGGGCACCGCGCCCAGCCCGGCCGAGGAGACGGCGCCGCTGATCGGCGGGCCGTCGGCGCCCGGCACCCGCGCCGGCGCAGCGCCGGAGCCCGCGCCGTCGTGGCCCCGCCGTGGCGGGGACGAGGTGCCGCCCTTCGGCGTGCCGACCCCGTCCGCCGGGCTCGACGCCGCGGCCGGGACCGCCGACGCACCTGCCGACGAGCCCGCCCCCGCCGAGCGGGACCCGGCCGCCGGCGACGACCAGTACCGCACCGTGGCCGAGGCCGGGCGGGACCCGCTGGAGCGGACCGGGCGGGTCGAGACCGCCGAGGACGACGAGGAGCTCACGGCGCCGGTGCGCCCCGCCCCCGGGGAGGCGGCGGCGCGGGCGGCCCGCGCCTCACGCGCCGACCGCATCGAGCGCGTCGACCGCGCGCCGCGCGACGCGGGCGGGTCGTCCCTCTGGTCGCCGTCCGCGCCGGCCGGACCGACGTCACCCGTCGGCCGCGGCGAGTCGACCTCACCGCGTTCCGGGTCGCCCGGTCCGGAGGGGCCGGCCGAGGAGACCACCGGGCGTCGGGCGCGGCGTGAGGACGAACCCGACGTCCCCGACGCCGACGTCGCGGCCGGGTCACCCGCCGGGCCGGCCTCCCCGCCGACGCCCCCGACGTCGTCGGACCCGCTGCCGGACGAGCTCGAGACCGTCGCGCCCGAGGAACCCGCGCCCCTCGACCTCGACCCCGGCCAGACCGCCGAGCGCATCGCCGCGCTGTGGCGCACCCCGCCCCCGGACGAGATCCTCTCCGACCAGCACCCGATCTCGGCGTGGAGCGAGGGCCCGGTCGCACCGACCTTCGGCCCGGGTGCGGACGAGCCGGCCACGACGGCCGTCCCGGACGCCCCCTTCGCGTCCCCGGCGGACGCCCCGGGTCCGGTCGACCCGGATGCCGCGACCGGCGACATGCCCGCGGTCCGGGCGGAGGAGCCGCCCGCGGCCGGCGGCGGCCGGCGCTCGCGGCACAGCCGGAACGAGACGGGCGAGCTCGCGATGCCGGTCGAGCCGGGCCCCGGGGCCGGCCCCGGGCCGGCACCGACGCCCCCGCCGATCCCGCCGCGGACCAACGGCCACCACCACGGTGCGGAGGACCCGGGCGGATCGCGCGAGCCGGCCACCGGGCCGATGCCGCGGCCCGGGGCCACCCCGGAGCCGGGTCCGCCGCCGCGACCCGCGGCGTCGAGCTCGGGCCCGGACACCTTCGACTCCCAGCTCTCCGAGCGCGAGCGCGAGCTGCTGGCGCGGCTGCACGAGGAGCTGGCCTCGCGGGAGCGTCTCGAGGCCGACGCGCCCGACCCGCTGCTCGGCCACCCGGGTCAGCAGGGCCGGCCGCCGCAGGCCCCGAACCAGCCCCCGAACCAGCCCCCGCCCGGTTCCGAGGACACCACGGCACCGCGTCCGCGCCCGACCGGACCGCCGCCGGGCCCCGGCCACCCAGCCGGTCCGCCCCCCGGGCCCGCCGGCACCAACGGCACCGGCGCCAACGGCCACCACGGGCCCGTCAACGGGCACGGCCTGCCGCGGCGGCGGGATCACGACGACGAGGACGGGCCACCGCCCTCCGCGTGAGGCGTCCGGGCGGCGAGGAGACGGCCCGGCACCGCTCCTGCGTCGCGCCTAGGGTCTCGCGGGTGAGCACCGATCTCGTCGACCTGCCCCCGCGGTTCGGGATGGACCGGCCCGCGTTCGACCGGCTCGGCAGCGGTCCGCCCGGTGAGCCGCGGCTCGCGACGTCGGTGATCCTCGTCCGGGACGGCGCCGAGGGTCTCGAGGTGTTCGTCCTGGAGCGGACCACCGCGATGGCCTTCGCCGGTGGGATGACGGTGTTCCCGGGCGGGGGTCTCGACGCGACGGACCGCGAGGCCCTCGCCGAGGGCCTGGTGGACGAGGCGACCGCCGCGGACGCGGCTCGCAGCTGGGGCACGGCGCCCGCGGACGCGGCCGCCCTGCTCGCCTGTGCGGTCAGGGAGACCTTCGAGGAGACCGGGGTCCTGCTCGCGGCGACGCGCCCGCTCGCGGGCGCGCGGGAGCGGCTCACGTCCCGGGAGATCGCGCTGCGGGACGTGGCCGCACGGATCGAGGCCGAGCGGCTGCGTCCGTGGGCACGCTGGATCGCCCCGGAGACCGCGCCGCGCAGCTACGACACGGCGTTCTTCGTCGCCGCCGTGCCCGCGGGGCAGGAGCCCGACGGCGCGACCAGCGAGGCCGTGGCGGCGGCCTGGTGCTCGCCGCGGCGGGCGCTGCGTGAGTGGGAGGACGGCCGGCGGGCGCTCATGCCGCCCACGTGGGCGGTGCTCACCGAGCTCAGCGGCGCGGGGGACACGGCGACGCTCCTGGCGGCCGCGGCGCAGCGCCGCCCCGAGCCGGTGACGCCGTCCTTCCGGCCGCAGGGCGACCGGGTGCGCCTCGCGGTGCCCCCGCACGCGCTGGGCGCCGCCCGGTGAGCGGGCGCGTGTTCCCGGCGTCGCCGCACGGCACCCCGGCGCACCCCGCCTACGAGCAGCTGCGTCCGGTCACCGCCGCGGCGTCCGTGGTGCTCGCCGAGAACCCGTCGCCGATGACGCTCGACGGCACGAACACATGGATCCTGCGCGCGCCCGGCCAGACCGGCTGCGTCGTCGTCGACCCGGGCCCGGAGGACCCCACGCACCTCGACCGCCTCGCGGCGTGCGGTCCCGTCGAGCTCGTGCTGCTGACCCACCGGCACCTCGACCACACCGAGGCGGCCCGGACGTTTGCCGAGCGCGTCGGGGCACCCGTGCGGGCCCTGGACCCCACGCTGACGCTCGGGGCGGAGGGCCTCGGCGCCGGGGAGCGCCTGGGGGTGGCGGGACTCGACCTGCGGGTCCTCGTCACCCCGGGCCACACCGACGACTCGCTCTGCCTCGTCGTCGACGACGACGGCAGCGTCCTCACCGGCGACACCGTGCTGGGCTACGGGACGACGGTCCTCGGGGACTATCCGGGGGCGTTGACCGACTACCTGGACTCCCTGCGCGGGCTCGCGGAGCTGCCTGCCGGGACGACGCTGCTGCCCGGTCACGGGCCGGACCTGCCGGATGCGCGCGAGACCGCCGAGTACTACCTGCGCCACCGCGAGCAGCGCCTCGACCAGGTCCGGGCCGCGCTGGGCGAGCTCGGGCCCGACCCGTCACCGCGGCAGGTCGTGGAGATCGTCTACGCGGACGTCGACGAGCAGCTCTGGCCGGCGGCCGACCAGTCGGTGGCCGCCCAGCTGGAGCACCTGCGCCGCGTCGACGGCTAGCGGGCCCTCCTCGCGAGGCGGTCCGGCTCGAGGATCAGGACGCTCTTGCCCTCGAGGCGCAGCCAGCCGCGGGCGGCGAAGTCGGCGAGGGCCTTGTTGACCGTCTCCCGGGAGGCGCCGACGAGCTGGGCGATCTCCTCCTGCGTCAGGTCGTGCGTGACGCGCAGGAGGCCCGCCTCCTGGGACCCGAAGCGCTGCGCGAGCTGCAGCAGCGCCTTCGCGACGCGGCCGGGGACGTCGGTGAAGATGAGGTCCGCGAGCAGGTTGTTCGTGCGGCGCAGCCGACGCGCGACGACGCGCAGCAGCTGCTCGGCGATCTCCGGACGCTGAGCGATCCACTCGCGGAGCGCGTTGCGGTCCATCGTGTAGGCGCGCACGTCGGTGACCGTCGTGGCGGTCGAGGTCCGCGGGCCCGGGTCGAAGATCGAGAGCTCGCCGAACATGTCGGACGGGCCGAAGATCGAGAGCAGGTTCTCGCGACCGTCCGGGGACCGCCGACCGATCTTCACCTTGCCGGTCGAGACGATGTAGAGCCGGTCGCCGGGCTCGCCCTCGTTGAAGATCACCGTCCCGCGGGGGAACTCCACGCGCTCGAGGGACTCGGTGAGCACCTCGATCGCGGCGGGGTCCACCCCCTGGAAGATGCCGGCCCGCGCCAGTACCTCGTCCACCGTCCGCTCCTCGCCCACTCTCACTCAACCGCGCACGGGCGTCGGGCCACCGGCCCGCGTCCGCACCCTTGTGCTACTTGCTGTGTCACCAGTCACGTGCGCCGCAGCATAGTCACGTCTCTACCCATGATCACGCCACGCCAGGCCCACGGAACTCACCGCATCGGGGCGCCTCCGGCCTGTTCGAGGCAAGCCATCGCCCGATCGGACCATCATAGACCTCGAGATCCCCAGGCGTCGCTGCCGTGCGTGAGCGTCAGGCTCGTTCCTTGGTCCGCCGCGCGGACAGGCCGCCCCGCTTGCCGAGATTCCGGAGCCGGAACAACTGGAGCGCGCCGCCGATCCCCTGCCGGAACAAGGCCTTCACCTCGTCCGGACGAGCCCGCTCGAGGAAGTCCTCGACCTCGTCCTCGCGCACCGTGCCGGACCGCAGGCGGGTCTCCAGGCGCTCCATGCCGAGCGCGAAGACCATCACCAGCAGCGGGATCAGGATGGCGAGCCAGGCGGTCATGGTGCACGCATCGTCGCGCACCGCCCCGGGCGCTGCGCCATCGGGGTCGTCTGCGGCGTGTCGTCACCTCCCGACGCTCGGTGTCCGGGTGGCCCGTCGAGGGGCGCCGGGCGCCCGCGGGGTCGGGTCCTACCCTGGGTGGGTGAGCAGGGCTGCGCGCGCCACCGGCGAGGAGAGTCGTCTCGCGCTCGTGCGGCGGGCGCGACGGATGGACCGCGAGCTCGCGGTCGCCCACCCGGACGCGCACTGCGAGCTGGACTTCACGTCCCCGTTCGAGTTGCTGGTCGCCACGGTGCTCTCCGCGCAGACCACCGACGTCACGGTCAACCGCGTGACCCCGGGCCTGTTCGCCCGCTACCCCGACCCCGCCGCGTTCGCCGGGTCCGACCGTGTCGAGCTCGAGGAGATCCTGCGCCCGACCGGCTTCTACCGCGCGAAGGCCGAGTCGGTCACGAAGCTCGGCGCGGCGCTCGTCGACCGGTTCGGCGGCGTCGTCCCCGGACGGCTCGAGGACCTCGTGACGTTGCCGGGGGTCGGGCGCAAGACCGCCAACGTCGTCCTGGGCAACGCCTTCGGCGTCCCGGGGATCACGGTCGACACGCACTTCGGGCGCCTGGCGCGCCGCTTCGCGTGGACGGAGTCCGAGGACCCGGTGCAGGTGGAGAAGGAGGTGGGCGAGCTCATCCCGCGCAAGGACTGGACGATGCTCTCCCACCGGCTGATCTTCCACGGCCGCCGCGTCTGCCACGCCAAGACGCCCGCGTGCGGCGCGTGCTCCCTGCGCCGCGACTGCCCGTCGTCGGGTACCGGCCAGCAGGACCCGGTCAAGGCCGCCAAGCTGATCAAGGGGCCGGACGCGGCGCACCTGCTCGCCCTCGTCGGCCTCGAGCGGTGACGCGCGCCGAGGTCCGGGCCACCCTCGTGGTCCTCGTGCTGGCCGTCGTCGGGGTGATCGCCCTCTGGCCGCGAGACACCGGGTCCGCGCCCGCCACGGATCCCTCGGCGGTCCTCCAGCCGGCCGCCCCCGTCCCGGGTCCCGACGACCCGGCCGCCCTCGCCGCCGCGCGGGAATCGGCCGGGCTCGCGTCCTGCCCGGCGTCCGTGCCCGGCGCCGCGCCGGTCGCCCCGCTGGCCGGGGTGACGCTCGAGTGCCTGGGCGCCCCCGGGCCGGTCGACCTGGCCACCGCCCTCGCCGGTCGCGACACCGTCGTCAACTTCTGGGCCTCCTGGTGCGCGCCGTGCCGCGACGAGGTGCCCGCGCTCGCCGCGTACGCCGCGCAGCCGGGGGCCGCGGCGGTGCTGGGCGTCGACGCCGGCGACCGCGCGACGGCCGCCCTCGGGCTGATGCAGAGCCTCGGCGCCCGCTACCCGTCGGTGAGCGACCCGGCGCAGGTCGTCGCGCCGAAGCTCGGCGCGCCGCCGGTGCTGCCGGTCAGCGTGCTGGTCCGCGCCGACGGCAGCGTCGTCGACATCCCGCCGCAGGTGCTGCGCACCCCCGACCAGGTCCGCGCCGCCGTCGACGCCGCCCGCGGGGGCACCGGGTGACCGCCGACGACACCGCCGACCTGCGCCCCGGGGCCGCGCCGGCATGGCTCGGGCCCCTCGTGGAGGCCTGCCGGCACCTCGGGCCCGACGACGTCCCCTTCCGCCGGCGGGTGACGACGTCGAACGGCCGCCGCGCCGCGGTGCTCATGCTCTTCGCCGACGAGCGGGGCGACGGCACCGGGCCGGAGCTGCTGCTCACCGAGCGGGCCGCGGAGATGCGCGCGCACGCGGGCCAGGCGGCGTTCCCCGGCGGCTCGATCGACCCCGGGGACGCGGGACCGGTCGCGGCCGCGCTGCGCGAGGCCCGCGAGGAGACCGGCCTCGAGCCCGCGGGCGTCGTCCCCCTCCTCACGCTGCCGCCGCTGACGATCCCGGTCACCGGGTTCGCCGTGACGCCGGTGCTCGCCCACTGGGCACGGCCGTCGCCGGTCGGCGTCGTCGACCCCGGCGAGACCGCCGCGGTGCTGCGCGTGCCCCTGGCCGCGCTCGCCGACCCCGCGGCGCGGTTCCGCGTCGCCGGGCCCTCCGGGTACGTGGGTCCCGCGTTCGCCGCAGGGGGACTGCTCGTCTGGGGCTTCACGGCGGGTCTGGTGGACTGGATGCTCACCCTGGGCGGGTGGGCGAGACCCTGGGACGGTTCCGACGTGCGTGACCTCGACGAGGTGTGGGCGCAGCGGCACGACCTGAGTACTGCGCAGCCCGCGCCGAGCCGGCCCGATGCGGCCGCCGAAGGAGGTCCGGTCCGGTGAGCTGGGTGGACATCGTCGTCGTGCTGCTCGCGATCGCCGCGGGCATCTCGGGCTGGCGCCACGGCCTCGCCGTGGCGGCGCTGAGCTTCCTCGGCGTCCTCGGCGGAGCGCTGCTCGGTCTGAAGATCGCGCCGGCGCTGGTCGACACCTTCGAGGGCACGACGTCGAAGATCGTGGTCAGCGTCCTGCTCGTGGTCGCGCTCGTCGCGCTCGGCGAGACGCTCGGGGTCTACCTCGGGCGGTCGCTGCGCGACCGGATGCGCCTGCCCGCGGTGCGCACCGTGGACTCCTTCTTCGGCTCGATCCTGCAGGCCATCACGGCGCTGATCGTCGCCTGGCTCATCGCGCTGCCGCTGGCCGGCTCCTCGCAGACCGCACTGGCGTCCTCACTGCGCGACTCCCGTGTGCTCGCCGGCGTCGACTCGGTGATGCCCGACCCGGTGCGCCAGCTGCCCTCGGAGCTGCGGGCGCTGTTCGACGCCTCGGGCTTCCCGGACGTGCTGAGCCCGTTCTCGTCCACCCCGATCGCCGAGGTCCCACCGCCGGAGCAGGCGCTCGTCGAGGACCCGGTCGTCCAGCAGGCGCGGGCCAGCGTGCTCAAGGTCCGCGGTCGCGCGCCGTCGTGCCAGCGCGCGCTCGAGGGCACCGGCTTCGTCATCGGCGAGGACCGGGTGATGACCAACGCGCACGTCGTGGCCGGCACCGACGAGGTGTCGGTGGAGGTCCCGACCTCCGACGGCGACAGCCGCACCCGCTCGGCCCGCGTCGTGTACTACGACGACGAGGTCGACGTCGCCGTGCTCGCGGTGCCCGGGCTCGACACCGACGCGCTGCCGTTCGACTTCAGCGGCGCCGACACCGGCGACAACGCGGTCGCGCTGGGCTACCCCCTCGACGGCCCGTTCTCGTCCTCGCCGGCGAAGGTGCGCCAGCGCATCCAGCTGCGCGGGCCGAACATCTACGAGAGCGAGACCGTCACCCGCGACGTCTACACGATCCGCGGGCAGGTGCGGTCCGGGAACTCGGGCGGCCCGCTCGTCGACCCCCAGGGCCGCGTGATCGGCGTCGTCTTCGGTGCCGCGGTCGACCAGGGCGACACGGGCTTCGTCCTCACCGCCGACCAGGTCAAACCGGCCCTCGACGCCGCCCCGAACGCCACCGGCCGCGTCAGCACCGGCTCCTGCGCGGCCTAGCGGCGTCGTCCGGGGTGTACGAGCAATGCGGCTTTCCTGGCGCGTGACGCCAGGATCGCCACATCCTCGCCGCGGCGACACGCCGGTCAGGAGCCGTCGAGGAAGTCCAGCAAGGCGTCGGTGACGTGCTGCGGCGCTTCCTGGTGCGGGAAGTGCCCGACTCCGTCGAGCGTGCGGTGGTCGTGCCCGGCGTCGCACCAGCGCGCCGACGCGCGGGCCATGCGGTCGGACACCCACGGGTCGGCCTCGCCGTGGACCTGGAGCACGGGGACGGTCACGCGCCGGGCCATCGCGGCCGCGTAGCGCGCCCCGTCCGGCCGGAACTGCGAGCGCACGCACCAGCGGAAGCCCTCGACCGCGGTGTGCGGCACGCGCGGCAGCAGCATCGCGGCGCGGTGGTGATCGGCGACCTCGGCGAACTCGGGCGCGTCGACCCACCCGGCGCCCGAGCCGGTGCGCAGCAGCTCGGCCACCCAGGCACCGTCGTCACGCCGGAGGCGCCGCTCCGGGAGCCGGGGTGGCTGCACCGAGGCCGCGAGACGCACCGCCGCACCCCACGGCCGGCGACGGACGGCGTCGCGCGCCGTGCGCGGATGGGGAGCCGCGAGGACGCCGAGGCGCGACACCACGCCGGGACGCAACGTGGCGAGCGTCCAGGCGACCGCGCCGCCCCAGCCCGCGCCGACGACGGCCGCCTCCCGGGCCCCCAGCGAGCGCACGAGGCCCGCGGCGTCGCCCGCCAGGGTCCAGAGGTCGTAGCCGCGGGGAGGACGGTCCGAGTCGCCGTAGCCGCGCAGGTCGGCGGCGGCCACGCGGTAGCCGGCCGCGGCGAGGGCCGGCAGCTGGTGGCGCCAGGCCCACCAGAACCCGGGGAAGCCGTGCAGCAGCAGCACCAGGGGTCCGGACTCCGGGCCGGCCTCGGCCACGTGCAGCTGGATGCCGTTGGCCGAGACCGTGCGATGGGTCCACGGCCCCGGGATGTCGACGGGCGACCCGGAGGTCATGGCGCCCGGGGTGGTGCTCGGCCGGGGGCTCAGGCGGCGTCGGAGCGGCCGCGGCTGAAGACCGCCACCGACTCCTTGGCGGACTCGATGGTCCGCTCCGGCGCCTTGATCTTGCGGACCTTGAGGTAACCGAGCAGCCCCATGAGTCCCGCGAAGAGGATCATGAGTCCGAACGTCACCGCGTAGCCCGCCCACTGCTGGCTCGGCCAGATGAGGTTGAAGGCCTCGGACACGGCGATGAAGAAGAAGAACAGGCTGAACAGCGCCACGACGCCGGCGACGACGAAGAAGACACTGCCCTGCACCCCCTTCTTCACCTCCGCGGTGATCTCGGTCTTCGCGAGCTCCACCTCGGCCCGGACCAGGGTCGAGACGTGGGTGGTGACCTCCTTGACGAGCGAGCCGACGGAGGCGTCGCCCTCCTGGCGCACCGGCTCGGCGTTGAGGGGGATCGAGGGCACGACCGGCGGGGTGGACGAGCCGCTGGCGGGCTGCTCGGGGCGGGTCACGGGCGCTCCTGGCGAGGTCGGCCGCTCGGTCGGGCTGGGCGAGCGGTGGTGAGGTCGGTCATCGTGCCACGTCATCGGCGGTACGCCGCGCGGCACGGCGCGTCGCCTGCTGATCGCGACCGGCTTTCCCCGTCACCCGTCGACGTACTCCGGGCGTTCCCCCGTCCGGGGGCGTCGCCGGCGTCACTCGGCGGCGGGGCGACGCCGCAGCGCCTTCACGGCGCCCTGCCGGCGCTTGGCCTCCAGGCGGCGCCGGCGCGCGCCCCGGGACGGCCCGGTGGCGCGGCGCGCGGGCGGGTCCGGAGCCAGCGCGTCGCGGAGCAGCACGGACAGACGCTCCCGCGCGGCGCGGCGGTTGCGTCGTTGGGAGCGGTCGTCGGCGGCGACGACGGTGATCACGCCGTCGTGCAGGCGGCCGTCGAGCCGCTCGAGGAGCCGCGCGCGGACGTGCTCGGGCAGCGCGGCCCGGCGCAGGTCCACCGAGAGCTCGACGCGCGAGTCGGTGGTGTTGACGCCCTGCCCGCCGGGGCCGCCGGCCCGGGAGAAGCGCCAGTGCAGATCGACGGCGGGCACGACGACGTCGCGGGCGACCAGGAGGTCGCCCGCGACGTCGTCACCGTCGGCTGCACGCCGACCAGGATGCCCGTTTCAGCTGCGCGGACCCACCGGCAGCACGGTGCGGCCCCAGGTGTCGTTGGTGACCCCGGCGGCGGAGGTGTACCACGCGATCAGCGCGCTCAGGATGCCGACGAAACCGCCGACGGTCGCGATGGCGGATGCGCCGGTGAGGTCGCCGACGGCCAGGAGCGCGAAGGTGAGGAACAACGTGGCGAAGACGCCGACGAGCGCACCGGTCGTGCGCAGCGAGGCGATGAGCATGTAGAGGGTGAACACGGCCCAGCCGAGCAGGAAGATGCCGGTCGCCGTCTTCACATCCGCCTCGCTCGCGCCGCCGGCCTCGAGCGAGGGCTCGACGAACTGCACGTAGGCGCTGAACGCCAACCAGAAGGCCCCGTAGGAGCCGAAGGCGGTGGCGCCGAAGGTGTTGCCCTTGCGGAACTCCCACATCCCGGCGAGGAACTGCGCGAGCCCGCCGTAGAACAGGGTCAGCGGCAGGACGAGCGACTCCAGCGCCTCCGGGGCGATCTTCGCGTTGAACAGGCTGAGGACGAACGTCGGGAGCGCGAACGCCGCGAGCCCGAGGGGGCCGGGGTCCGCGATGCTCGGGCCGGAGCGCTCCGCGGGACGTGCCTCGGCCCGTGTCTCCTCGGACTCCCGGCGCACTTCGGTGCTGCTCGACATGCTCGCTCCTCTCCATGGGTGCGGGCCGGGCACCGAGGTGCACGGACCCGGTCGTGATGCGGATCACGTGCCGGTCACACTTCCCGGAACGGACTATGGTTCATGCACGGATGATTGACCTGATCGGTCCAGCTATGGCCCGGTTGCGTACGACCGTTCGGAGGCGTTGGCGGGCCTTCCGCCCGGGGGCTGGGACGATGACCTCTCGTGGCCGACCCGTTGGAGCCCCTGACCCGCCTGCCCGGCGTCGCCGACGACGCCGACGCCGTCCGCGACGCGCTCACGCGGGTGCACAACCATCGCGCGAACCGGCGCGGCTGGCCCGCCACGTCCGCCGAGGCCTCCGTGCGCGCGGCGCGGGCCTCGGCGAGCCTCGACGGCGGGGACGCCGAGCTGCCGGCCTCGGGCCGCGTCACCGACCCCGTCCTGGCCGGTTCCCTCCGCGTCGCCGAGGCCCTCGGCGGGCTCCTGTCCGCCTGGCGCTCCGCGCCCGGCCAGGCCCTCGCCCGGCTGCACGTGCTCGCCGCCGCGGACCTGCCGGGCGTGACCGACGACGATCTCGGACGCCCCCGCCGCGACCCCGGTGTCGGAGAGCGCCTCGACGCCCTCGCCGGGCTTGTCACCGGCGGCACCTCCGTACCCGCGCCCGTGCTCGTCGCGGTCGTCCACGGCGAGCTGCTGGCGCTCGCGCCGTTCCCGACGGCGACCGGCGTGGTCGCCCGCGCCGCGGCACGGCTGACCGCGGTCGGCACCGGCCTGGATCCCCGCGGCCTCGCCGTCCCCGAGGTCGGCCACTACCGCGCCGCCGATGAGTACCGCGGGGCCGCGGCGGCGTTCGGCACCGGCGAGCCCGACGGCCTCGCCCGCTGGTTCGCGCACTCGGCACAGGCGTGGCAGGTCGGCGCGCGCGAGGGGCTCGGCATCGCGGAGGCCGCCGGAGGCTGAGGCGCCCTCGCTCGCCGGGCTGTCGCCCGGACGCCACGGGTGCGGCGTCCGGCGCAGCTCCCGCCCCGCCGTCGCCGCCCGGCGTCCACACCCCGTGCGGTTGTCCCCAGGCCCGCGACGAGCGCTGACGTCGCGACCCCCGACCGCGGCAGCGTGCTCCTCACCGGCGACACGCGCCGGGACGAGGAGGGGCTGTAGTCGATGGCGGCGAGGACGGCGGTGGGCGGCGCAGACGCCCGGCGGGTCGTGGTGATGACCGACGACGAGGAGCTGCTCGACGAGACCGTGCGGCTCGCCGCGGCGGCGGACGCCGAGCTCGAACGGGTGCCCGACGCCGCGGGCGTCCGGCGGCGATGGCACACGGCGGCGCTGGTGCTCCTCGACGAGGACGCGGCCCGCGCGATCGGCCCGCTGCGGCTGGGTCGGCGCGACGGGGTCGTGGTGGTCTGCCGCGGCGAGCCGCCGGGCTCGCTGTGGGAACGCGCGGTCGCGGTCGGCGCGGAGCACGTCGTGTCGCTGCCCGACGGCGAGGCCTGGCTCGTCCGCGCCCTCGCCGACGCCCGGCCGGCGGGAGACGGCGGCCACGGGCGGGTCGTCGCGGTGGTCGGCGGCCGGGGCGGAGCGGGCGCCTCGGTGCTCGCCGTCGCGATCGCGTGCCAGGCCCGCACCCGCGGGACCCGCGTGCTCCTCGTCGACTGCGACCCGCTCGGCGGCGGCCTCGACCTCGTCGCCGGCGCGGAGGACCTGGAGGGCTTCCGCTGGGGCGGCCTCGTCCTCGGTGGCGGCGGCGGTGGGCGTGTGGCCGCCGAGTCGCTGCACGAGGCGCTGCCCTCGCCCGACGGGATGCTCACGGTCCTGAGCTGCGACCGCGCCGGTGCCGGACCGGAACCCGACGCCGCGGTCGCCGTCGTCGAGGCCGGGCGGCGGGCCGGCGAGATCGTGGTCTGCGACCTGCCCCGCCACCCCACCGACACCGCGCTCGCCGTGGCCGACGTCGCCGACCTGGTGGTCATGGTGGTGCCCGCCGAGGTCCGCGCGGTGGCCGCCGCCGGGCGGGTGGCCGAACCGCTGGTCGAGCGCGGGGCCTCGCTGCGCGTCGTCGTCCGCGGGCCCGCGCCGGGCGGCCTCGACGCCGAGGACGTCGAGCACGCGCTCGGGCTCGACACCGTGGTCTCGGTGGCCGCCGAGCCGGGGCTGGCGGTGCTGCTCGACCGCGGGCAGATCCCCGGCCTGCGCCGCGGACCGCTCCAGGACGCCGCCGCGGCCGTGCTCGACGCGCTCGACACCGCCGCCGACCGGGGACGGGCGGCATGACCACCGCGCCGGGCGCGGCTCCCACCGAGCTGGTCGAGCGGGTGCGCACCCGGCTCGTGAGCTCGGGAGGGCACGCCGGGGTCGGGGAGCTGGCGGCCGCGGTGCGCGCCGAGGCGCGCGGGGTCGTCGGTGACGCCGACGTGCTGACCGCCGTGCGGGGTCTGCAGCGCGAGCTCGTCGGTGCGGGCCCGCTGGAGCCGCTGCTGCGCGAGCCCGGCACCTCCGACGTGCTGGTCACCGCGCCGGACGCCGTGTGGGTCGATCGCGGCGCGGGGCTCGAACGCGCCGCCGTGAGCTTCCCGGACGAGGACGCCGTGCGTCGCCTCGCGCAGCGGCTCGCGAGCGCGGCCGGTCGCCGGCTCGACGACGCGAGCCCCTACGTCGACGCCCGCCTGCCGGGCTCGAGGGTGCGCCTGCACGCGGTGCTCGCGCCGGTCGCGGCCGACGGCACCTGTGTCTCGCTGCGGGTGCTGCGCCCCGCCCGCCACGACCTCGCGACGCTGGCGGCCACCGGCACGGTCGACGCGGCGGGCGCGGCCCTACTGCGGGCGGTCGTGGCGGCCCGCCTCGCCTTCCTCGTCGTCGGCGGCACCGGCTCGGGGAAGACGACCCTGCTCGCCGCCCTGCTCGGCGAGGTCGCGCCCGCCGAGCGGATCCTCTGCGTCGAGGACGCCGAGGAGCTGGCTCCTGCGCACCCGCACGTCGTGCGCCTGGTCGCGCGCCCGGCGAACGTCGAGGGAGCCGGGCAGGTCCTGCTGCGCGACCTCGTCCGCCAGGCCCTGCGGATGCGCCCCGACCGGCTGGTCGTCGGTGAGGTCCGAGGCGGCGAGGTGGTCGAGCTGCTCGCCGCCCTGAACACCGGGCACGACGGCGGCGCGGGCACCGTCCACGCGAACGCGCCCCGCGAGGTGCCGGCCCGTCTGGAGGCGCTCGCCGCCCTCGGCGGACTCGGCCCGGGCGCGCTGCACAGCCAGCTCGCCGCCGCGGTCCAGGTGATCCTGCAGGTGCGTCGCGACCGGGACGGGTCGCGGCGTCTCGACGCCGCCGGAATCCTGCGGCGGAAGGACGGCGCGGGCGAGGTCGTCGTGGTGCCGGCCTGGACGCGGGCCGACGGATGGGCGGTCGGGCGCGCGGACCTCGGGGCGATGCTCCGCGAGCGGGGCGTGACGCCGCCCTGGGGCGACGGGCCCGGGCCGCCGGACCAGCCGGAACCGCCTCCCCGCGCCGACCCGCCGCTGGGCGCGTCGGTCCGCGCGTTCCCGCCCGTGGCGCTGTCGGCCGGCGTCGCCGCACTCCAGCGGGAGCCGGCGTGACCGCCGCGATCGCGCTCACGGTCCTCGCCGCCGCGCTCGTGTGCTGGCCCCCGTCGGTGCCGTCGCTCCGGGTGGGCGCGCCGACCCGCTGCCGGCCGAGGCGACTGCCGTTCCTCCGGCTCTCGGCGCTCGGGCGACGACGGGTGCTCCTGCCGGTGGCCGCCGCGCTCGGGCTCGTCGTCGCCGGGCCGGGCGGCGTCGTGGCCGGCCTCGTCCTGGCCGCCACCGTGCTCCGGCACCGTCGCGCCGCGGCGGCAGACCGGGACCGCACGGCCGCGACCGCCGGTCTCGCCGAGGCCCTGGCGTCCTTCGCTGCCGAGGTCCGCGCCGGCACCCCGCCGTCCGCGGCCACCGTCTCAGCCGGCACCGACGCCCACCCGGTCGCCGCGCGGGTGATGGCCCTCGTCGGCGCCACGGCCCACCTCGGGGGCGACGTGCCGGCGGCCCTGCGGGCGGCGCGGGGGCGGGAGCCGGCGGTGGCGGAGCACCTCGACCGTCTCGCGGGGGCGTGGGGGCTGGCCGAGCGCCACGGCATCGCGCTCGCGGGGCCGGCCGGCGCCGTCGCCGCGGACCTCCGGGCACGCGCCCGCCTCGCCGGCGGCCTGCGGGCGCGCCTGGCCGGACCACGCGCCACCGCGGCCGTCCTCGCGGGTCTGCCGGTGCTCGGTGTGCTCCTCGGAGAGGGCATCGGCGCGCGGCCGTGGTCCGTGCTCACCGGCGGTGTCCTGGGCCAGGCGATGCTGGTGATCGGGGTCGGGCTCGTCTGCGCCGGTCTGGCGTGGACCGAGCGGATCGTCGCCGGGGTCGCCCGGTGAGCGCCGCGCCCGCGGCGTTGTCGGCGGCGTTGCCCCCCACGCTGCCTGCCACGCTGCCTGCCACGCTGCCCGCCGCGCTCTGCTGCCTCGCCGCCGCGCTCGTGACGGCACCCGGGCCGATGACCGCGCACCACCGTGCGGTGCCGCGGCCTCCCGTCCGGCGATCGGCGAGCGAAGGCCTGGTCCCGGGGGTGGCGCTCGCGGTGGCCGGCGCGGCCGCTGTCGTCGCCGGTGCGGGCGCGGTGGCCGGCCTGCTGGTCGTGGCAGGCCTCGCCGTGGCACTCGGGCTCCCGCGCTGGCGGGCCCGCCGCGCCCGCCCGGTGCCCGACCCGCTCGCGCTCGCCGGGGCGTGGGACCAGCTCGGGGCGTGCCTGCGGTCGGGGCTGTCGCTGGACCGTGCCGCCCGGGCCGTGGTGCCCGTGCTCCCGGACGCGGCAGGCACCGCCCTCGCCCGGGTCGCCGACCTCGTGGCCCTGGGCGCGGACCCCGCGACCGCGTGGGAGCCCGCCCTCGCCGAACCCACCACCGCCCGGCTCGCCCGTGCCGCCCGCCGCTCGGCCCGCAGCGGTGCCGCGGTGGCCGACGTGGTCGAGGCCGTCGCGGTCGACCTGCGGGCCGAGGCGGCGGACGCCGTCGAGGCCCGCGCCGAGCGGGCGGGCGTGCTCGTCACCGGACCACTCGGTCTCTGCTTCCTGCCGGCCTTCCTGGCCCTCGGCATCGTGCCGGTGGTCGTCGGGCTCGCCGGTCCGCTGCTGGAGCAGCGATGAGCCCGCACGCCCCGCCGGGGCGTGGGACGAGAGGAGAACCCCATGACCACGCCGACTCCCGAGACCCGAGGTCTGCGCGACCGGCTGGCGCACCTGCGCGACGACGACACGGGCATGTCGACGGCGGAGTACGCCATCGGGACGATCGCCGCGGCCGCCTTCGGGGCGCTGCTCTACACGGTGATCACGGGCGACTCGATCGTCGGGGCGCTCACCGCGATCGTGCAGCGGGCGCTGACCAGCACCTTCTGAGCCGAGGCGGTGACGAGGGCGCGGTCACCGTCGAGGCCGCCTTCGCCGTCGGCACGCTGGTTGCCGTCCTGGCGGTGGTCCTCGCCGCGATGGGCGCCGTGGTGCTGCAGCTGCGGTGCACCGACGCCGCGGTCGAGGCCGCCCGCTTCGCCGCCCGGGGCGACCCCGACGAGGCGCGCCGCGCGGCGGCGCGGCTGGTGCCGGACGGCGCCGAGGTCGTCGTCGACGTGCGCGGCGAGGACGTGGTCGCCCGCGTCCGCACGGCACCGCTGGGCTCGGCGCTCCCCGGTCTCCGGGTCGGTGCCGAGGTGCTGGCCGCCCGCGAGCCCTCGCCGATCGCCCCGGCCGAGGGCCCCGATCCGCTCCCCGGCGCGCCGCCGGAGGCCGAGGCCGGGACCGACCCGGCGTCGGCCTCCGGCACGGCGACCTCGGCGCCGACGGACCCGGGGCCGGCAACCTCGGCGCCGGCAACCTCGGCGCCGACGGATCCGTCGCGACGGGATCCCGCTGGCTCGGGAGGTGTGCCGTGAACGGCGCGGCGAGCGGTCGGGCCACCCTGAGTCGCGGCGCCCCGGCCGGACCACGCGACGGCCCGTCGGCCTGCGCCGTCGACGACGCCGGGGTGGCCACGGTGCTCGCGGCGGCCGCGGTGGGCGTGCTGGTCCTGCTGCTCGGGCTCGGGCTGCAGCTCGGCGCCGCGACGCTCGCCCGGCACCGCGCGGAGGCGGCCGCCGACCTCGCGGCACTCGCCGCGGCACGCGCGGTCGTCCAGGGCGTCGACGTGGCCTGCGCCCGGGCGGCCACGGTCGCCGCGGGCAACGGTGCCCGGGTGCTGGCCTGCACCGCGCGGGGGTGGACGGTGACCGTCGTCGCGGCCGCGCCGTGCCGATGTGTGCCGAGCGTGTCCGGTGACGCCACCGGACGCGCACGGGCGGGACCGGTCGCCGGCGGTGACGCCCCGACCGGCACCGCGGCGGTGACGGCGGGCGACCATGCGGCGCTCGACCCGGGACGAGCGGAGGGCGGTCCCGGGTGAGCGGCGCCCCGGACGAGCAAACGGGCGCAGGTCGGCTGCTCGTCGCGCGCTCGCCCGCTGAACGGGGCCGACGAGCACGCTCAACGTGTGATCACGGCCGATGGGCGATGACGGGTGGCGAAGCCACGTGTGCATGCCGTTACTGGGAACAGCACACCGGGACGGACACCCGGACCAGGAGGAACCGATGCAGTGGTGGGACAGCTATCGAGCCGTCTACGGCACGGAGCTCCGCGCTGAGGCGATGGTCCTCGCCGACCACGGCTGGGCGGTCGTCCCCGGAACGTTCCCGCAGGGCGAGGCGTGGAGCGGATGCCCCGACGCCGCCCAGGACGGGCCGTGCCCGGTGCTCGACGACTGGGCCCGTCGCGCGTCCACCGACTGCGGCCAGATCGCCGAGTGGTGGTCGGGCCTCCCGTACTCGATCCTGCTGCCCACCGGCCTGACCTTCGACGTCCTCGAGGTCCCCGCCACCGTCGGCCGTCGCGCCGCCGCGGTGCTGCGCGCGATCGGGGTCCCGGTCCCGATCGCCGCGACGCCCACGGGCGAGTGGCTGTTCCCGGTCGGCGCGGGCGAGCCGCTGCGCCCCGACCTCGCCGAGCGGGCCGGCATCGTGCTCCACGGCCGCGGCAGCTGGTTCGCCGCGCCGCCGTCGACCTACCCGCAGGGCTCGGTGCACTGGCGGGTCCGCCCGTCGGCCTGCGGCTGGAACCTGCCCGACCCGTTCCGCGTCCAGGATGCCCTGGTCGAGGCCGTGGCCCAGCGACCGGCCGTCGCGGGTGGCGGATCGACCTACCGCCTGGCCACCGTCGCCACCGGGGTCCGCTCCTAGCAGCAGGCCTCGCGCGACACCCCCACAACTCCAGACTTCGGGTCCCCTCGGGGCGACGCCGGACCAGCGAGGCCTCCCGACCGGGAGGCCGCGCCCGCCGCCCCACCCGGACACCCCAGCCGACGCGCCGGTGCACCCGTCGCGACCGGCTGTCGGTCCGGGACACAGGGGAGGGCCCCCGCGGCGGTGGGCCGCCCGCGAGCGATTCGCGCGCCCGCCGCCGCCCCGAACGGCGCCGCAGGCCGGGTCGACGATCTCCCCGGCCTGCGGCGCTCCAGACCTCGCCGCGGGTCGGGACGGACCCCGAACCCCCGACCCGCGGCGGAGCCCACCCCGCCGCTCGGCGGAGCCCGACTCCCCGCCGCTCGGCGGAGCCCGACTCCCCGCCGCTCGGCGCAGCCCGACTCCCCGCCGCTCGATTGCGCGCTCGTGACCGCCGCGCCCACCGGGAGCGAGGGACGCCCTGACTGCGTGGGACGCAGCGAAGGACGCCCTCGCTCCCACCCCGAGGTGCCGCAGCGCCCGTCGACCTCCGCTCAGCCCTCCGCTCAACCCTCCGCTCAACCCTCCGCTCAACCCTCGGCCAACCGCCCCAGCACGGCGTCGAGCACGAGGATCGCGCCGGCCTTGTCGAGCGGGTCGTTGCCGTTGCCGCACTTCGGCGATTGGACACACGACGGGCAGCCCGACGGGCACTCGCAGTCGGCGATGGCCGCGCGGGTCGCGGTGAGCCACTCCCGCAGGGCCTCGTGGGCCCGGTCGGCGAACCCCGCGCCGCCGGGGTGGCCGTCGTGCACGAACACCGTCGGGTGCCCGGTGTCCGGGTGGAGGGCCGTCGAGACGCCGCCGATGTCCCACCGGTCGCAGGTCGCGACGAGCGGGAGCAGCCCGATCGCCGCGTGCTCGGCCGCGTGCAGGGCGCCCGGCCACCGCGCCGGCGCCAGCCCCGCCGCCAGCAGGGCCGGCTCCGTGAGCGTGTACCAGATCGCGCGGGTCTGCAGGCTCCGCGCGGGCATGTCGAGCGGCGTCGAGTCGAGCACCCGCCCCGAGGGGAGTTTCCGCAGGTAGCCGACCACCTGCTCGGTGACCTCCACCGACCCCAGGCAGACCTGCAGGTCGCCGTACGCCGCGCACCGCTCCGTCTCCTCGACCGAGATGTCGATCACCGTGCGCGCCTGGGTGGTCCACTCGGGGTCCTCGGCGTGCACGTGGGCCAGGCCCTCGTCGAGGTCGAGGGTGTCGACGACGTAGCTCTCGCCCTGGTGCAGGTGGACGGCGCCGGGGTGGACGGTCGCCGGGGCCGCGCCGGGGTCGACGGTGCCGAGCATCCGCCCGGTCTCCGACTCCACGAGCACCACCTGCTCGCCGCCGCTGCCGCGGATGTCGACGCCGGCGTGCGGGCGATCGGTCGGGTGCGACCAGAACCACCCGCCCCGGCGGCGCCGCAGCAGTCCCTCGGCCACGAGGTCGTCGACCACCGACAGCGCGGCGTCGCCCCCGAGCGCGGCGATGTCCTCCCGGGTCAACGGGATCTCCGACGCCGCGCACGCCAGGTGCGGCGCCAGGACGTACGGGTTCGTGGGGTCGAGCACGCAGCGTTCGAGGGGCGCGCCGAGCATCGCCTCGGGGTGGTGCACGAGATAGGTGTCCAGCGGGTCGTCCCGGGCGACGAGCACCACCAGCGCGTCGTCACCCGACCGCCCGGCGCGCCCGGCCTGCTGCCAGAACGACGCCCGCGTGCCCGGGAAGCCGGCCACGACGACGGCGTCCAGCCCGACGATGTCCACCCCGAGCTCGAGCGCGTTCGTCGTCGCCACGCCGCGCAGCGACCCCGACAGCAGGGCCTGCTCCAGCTCGCGGCGCTCCTCGGGCAGGTAGCCGGCGCGATAGGCCGCGACCTGCGTCGCCAGCTCGGCGTCGATCTCCGAGAGCACCCGGCGCGCGCCCAGCGCGGTGAGCTCCGCCCCGCGCCGCGACCGGACGAAGGCGAGCGACCGCGCGCCCTCGAGCACCAGGTCGGCGAGCATCCGGGAGGTCTCCGCGCCCGCCGAGCGCCGCACCGGGGCACCGTTCTCCCCGGTGACCTCCTCCAGCAGCGGCGGCTCCCACAGGGCGACGGCCCGGGCGCCGCGCGGCGAGCCGTCGTCGGTGACCTCGGACACGTCGAGCCCGGTCAGCACCGACGCGGAGGCCGCGGGCTCGGACACCGTGGCGGACGCGAGGACGAACGTCGGGTGCGCCCCGTAGCGCGCGCACACCCGGCGCAGGCGTCGCAGCAGCAGCGCGACGTGGGAGCCGAACAGGCCGCGGTAGGTGTGGCACTCGTCGACCACGACGTAGCGCAACCGGCGCAGGAACGTCGTCCAGCGCCCGTGCCGGGGCAGGACGCCGCGGTGGAGCATGTCCGGGTTGGTGAACACCCAGTTGGCGTGCTGGCGGACCCAGTCGCGCTCGGGGATCGGGGTGTCCCCGTCGTAGGACGCCGCGCGCACCCCGTCGACGCCGAGGTCGAGCACGGTCCGGAGCTGGTCGGCGCCCAGCGCCTTGGTCGGCGAGAGGTACAGGGCGGTCGCACGCGGGTCGGTGTGCAGCTCGGTGAGCACCGGCAGCTGGTAGGCCAGCGACTTCCCGGACGCGGTGCCGGTGGAGACGACGACGTGCTCGCCGGCCGCCGCGCGGTCTGCGGCCGCGGCCTGGTGGCTCCACGGGCGGTCGATGCCGCGGGCGAGGAACGGGGCGCGCACCGTCTCGGGCACCCAGTCCGGCCAGCCCTCGGTGGTGCCCTCCCGCGCGGGGACGATCTCGGCGTGGGTCAGGGGACTCTCGCCGTCGGGCGTGCCCGCGAGCACCCGCCGCAGCAGGACAGCGCCCCGCGTCCGGCCCTCGAGGACGGTCTCGAGCGCCTCCTCGCGCGACCGTAGATCGCGTTCGGCCCCCACGCGCGCCGACCCTGACACAGGCCCTCCCCTAGCACTCTCGTTCGAGAAAGACGTACACCTCACAGCGCTCGGGGGAACTGCCGTGCGACCGGGTGACTCCCACCTCCTACACTGCGGCACCTGTCCACCACCCGGCGTGTCGGGGCGGTGGCTGATTCATCACGCGCCGAGGTCGCCGCGAGGCCGGGCCGGGCGCGTCGAGCAGATGTGCCAACCGGGAGGCTGGATGCAAGCGTCCGTCCTCGCCGCGGGGATCTCGTTCTCCGCCGGCGACAACATCGTGGTGGTCGTGGTGGCAGTCGTGGCCGTCATCGCGCTCGCCATCGGCTTCGTGCTGCGCAAGCAGGTGCTCGCCGCCGACGAGGGCACGCAGGGCATGCGTGACATCGGCCGCGCGGTGCAGGAGGGCGCGAACGCGTTCCTCACCCGCCAGTTCAAGACGCTCGCGCCGTTCATCGTCGTGGTCTTCCTGGTGCTGTTCGCCCTGCCCGCGTCGAGCACGGGCGAGCTCATCGGCCGCTCGGTGGCCTTCGTGGTGGGCGCGCTGTTCTCGATGGCCATCGGCGCGCTGGGGATGAACCTCGCGACGAAGGCGAACATCCGCGTCGCCGCGGCGGCCAACGAGCCGGGCGGGCGCGACAAGGGCGCGAGGATCGCGTTCCGCACCGGCGGCGTGGTCGGCATGGCCACCGTCGGCCTCGGCCTCTTCGGTGCCGCGATCGTCGTGCTGATCTTCGTCGAGGAGGCCCCGCGCGTCCTCGAGGGCTTCGGCCTCGGCGCCGCCCTGCTCGCCATGTTCATGCGTGTCGGCGGTGGCATCTTCACCAAGGCCGCGGACGTCGGCGCCGACCTCGTCGGCAAGGTCGAGCAGAACATCCCCGAGGACGACCCCCGCAACGCCGCGACCATCGCGGACAACGTGGGCGACAACGTCGGTGACTGCGCCGGAATGGCCGCGGACCTGTTCGAGTCCTACGCCGTGACCCTGGTCGCCGCGCTGATCCTGGGCTCGGTGGCGTTCGGCACCCTCGGTCTGACCTACCCGCTGATCATCCCGGCGATCGGTGTCCTCACCGCGATCGTCGGCGTGTTCATCACGCGGACCCGCGAGGGCGAGAACGCGCTGCGGGCCATCAACCGCAGCTTCTACGTGTCCGCGGTCATCTCGATCATCCTGTGCTCGATCGCGGCGTTCACCTACCTGCCGTCGAGCTTCGCCGAGCTGCCCGGCGTCGACGCCGCGCGCATCGGCGACCTCGCCGCCGCCGGCAACCCGCAGATCATCGCGTTCGTCGCCGTGATCATCGGCATCGTCCTCGCGATCGTCATCCTGTCGCTGACCGGCTACTACACCGGCACCGAGGACAAGCCCGTCAAGGACGTCGGCACCAGCTCGCTCACCGGTGCCGCGACGGTCATCCTCGCCGGCATCTCGGTCGGCTTCGAGTCCGCCGTCTACACCGCGATCGTCATCGGCGCGGCCGTCTACGGCGCGTTCCTGCTGTCCGGCTCCGTGTTCGTCGCGCTGTTCGCCGTGGCCCTCGCCGGCACCGGCCTGCTGACCACGGTCGGCGTCATCGTGGCCATGGACACCTTCGGCCCGGTCTCGGACAACGCGCAGGGCATCGCCGAGATGTCCGGCGACGTCGAGGGCGCCGGCGCGGACATCCTCACCGAGCTCGACGCCGTCGGGAACACCACGAAGGCGATCACCAAGGGCATCGCGATCGCCACGGCCGTCCTCGCCGCCACGGCGCTGTTCGGCTCGTACAACGACGCGATCACCCTGGCCTACCGCGAGGCGGGCCAGACGATCGGCGACATCTACAACGTGACCGCCCCGAACCTGCTGGTCGGCGTGGTCATCGGTGCGGCGGTCGTCTTCCTGTTCGCGGGCCTCGCGGTCAACGCCGTGTCCCGCGCAGCCGGCGCGGTGGTGTTCGAGGTGCGGCGCCAGTTCGCCTCGATCCCCGGGATCATGGAGTACCGCGGCGGCGACGGTGTCGGGCGGCCGGAGTACGGCAAGGTCGTCGACCTCTGCACCCGCGACGCGCTGCGCGAGCTCGCGACGCCGGGCCTGCTGGCGATCCTCGCCCCGATCACGGTCGGCTTCGGTCTCGGTGTCGGGCCCCTCGCGGGCTACCTCGCCGGCGCCATCGCCGCCGGCACCCTGATGGCGATCTTCCTGGCCAACTCGGGCGGCGCCTGGGACAACGCCAAGAAGCTCGTCGAGGACGGCAACCACGGCGGCAAGGGCTCCGACGCCCACGAGGCGACGATCATCGGCGACACCGTCGGTGACCCGTTCAAGGACACCGCCGGCCCGTCGATCAACCCGCTGATCAAGGTCATGAACCTGGTCTCGGTGCTGATCGCCCCGGCCGTTGTGGCCCTGTCGGTCGGTGTGGACGCCAACCCGGCGGTCCGCATCGTCATCGCCGTGGTCGCGCTGATCGGCATCATCGTCGCGATCTACGTGTCGAAGCGCCGCTCGACCGCGATCGCAGACTCCAACCAGGACGCCCCGGCGGCCGCCCAGGCCTGACGGGCACGTACGACGGCGAAGGGCCCTTCCGATCGACCGGAGGGGCCCTTCGCGCGTCTCAGGGGTGGCTCACCACGGGAGCTCGCCGTTGCGGTCGAGGAAGCGCCCCGTGCCGCCCTCGGTGTCGTTGACGGCCGCGACGATGGCGTCGGTGCCCTCGGTGAGGGTCTGGGAGCCCGCGAAGGCGTTGAGGTTCGTCGCGGTCCATCCCGGGTTCACGACGGTGACGACGACGTCGGCGAGCGTCTTCGCGTACAGCACCGAGATCATGTTCAGCGCCGCCTTCGACGACGGGTAGGCGAGGTGGGGGTAGCGCTCCCACCGCCCGGCGTGCATGTCGGTCAGCGAGCCGAGGCTCGACGACACCATCACCAGCCGCGGGTGCTCGCCCCGCTGCAGCAGCGGCAGGAACGCGTGGGTGACGCGCACGACCCCGAACACGTTCGTCTCGAAGACGGCGCGCAGGTCCTCGGCCGTCGTGTCGGCCGGAGCGATCTCCCGCTCGGCCCCGGCGATGCCGGCGTTGTTCACGAGGACGTCGATCGCCCCGACGGCGTCCTGCACCTCCTTGGCCGCCGCGGCGACCGACGCGCCATCGGTGACGTCGAGGGTGAGCGGGCGGATGTCGAGGCCGGAGTCGGCGAGTTCCGCGGCGAGCGGGGCGGGCTCGCGGGCGCCGGCGAGGACCGTCCAGCCCTGCTCCGCCAGCCGGCGGGCGGCCTCGAGCCCCAGCCCGCGGGAGGCTCCGGTGATCAGTGCTGTGCTCATGGACCCACGATGCGCCGGGCGGTGATCGTCGGCCAGGGACCTCGCACCCGGGGACCCGCGGTACCAGGCTGGGCGAGCGGGAGCGGGGCATCCTGGAGCCATGAGCCGCGGTGACAGCGCCGAGCTGGCGGCCGCGCTGCGGCAGTGGCGCGAGCGCGTGACCCCCGCCGACGCCGGCCTGCCCGCCGGGCCGCGCCGGCGCACGCCGGGGTTGCGGCGCGAGGAGGTCGCGGCGCTGGCCGGGGTGTCGGTCGACTACGTCGTGCGCCTCGAGCAGGGCCGCGGGCCGCACCCGTCCTCGTCGGTGCTCGGCGCGCTCGCCCGCGCCCTGCGCCTCTCGACCCCCGAGACCCGCCACCTCTTCGACCTCGCCGGCGTCGAGGCGCCGGGGTCCGGACAGGTCGTCGACCTCGTGCGCCCGAGCGTGCTGCGCCTGCTCGACCGCATGCACGACCTGCCGGCGATGCTGGTCGACGCCCGCAGCACGCTGCTGGCCTGGAACCCGCTGCTGGACGCGTTGTTCGGCGACCTCTCGGCCCTCCCGCGGGACCAGCGCAACCTCCTGTGGATGCGCCTCGGGCCCCGCGGGCGCGAGGGCCACGCGCTCGTCGTCGAGGAGGACGGCAGCCGCGAGGGTCTCGATCGCGCGGCCGTCGCGCGGGCGCGGGCCGCGCTGGGCCGCTACCCCGACGACGCGGTGCTGCGGGCGATGGTCGACGAGCTGAACCGGACCAGCCCGATCTTCGCCGAGCTGTGGGCGCAGCGGCCCGTGGAGGACCGCCGCGTCGACCGCAAGACCTTCGAGGTCCCCGGGATCGGGCGTCTCACCCTCGACTGCGACTCGCTCGAGGTCCCCGGCGACGATCAGCGCCTCGTCGTGTACTCCGCGGTGCCCGGGTCGCGCGACGCCGAGCTGCTCGACCTCCTGCGCGTGGTGGGCCTGCAGACCGTCTGAGACCCGTGTCGGGTCCCTCGTCTGTTCGAACGCATGTTCTAGGCTCCGCGGGTGTGGGGCAGCTGTCGTTCTGGTCGGCGGACGCCCGTCCGCGCGGCCTGGGCGACCTCGAGGGCCTGCTCTGCGGGCCCGGGCGCGCGGAACTGTTCGGCCGCGGCCGCGCGGCGCGTCTGACGATCGTGCTGGGCCCGCCGCCGCCCGAGCCGGAGGACGAGCCGGAGCAGGAGCCGGAGGAGGGGTCGGAGGGCGACGGCGTCGACGGCGCGGACGACGGCGTCGCGGACCTCGAGGGCCCCGAGATGGACGAGACCCCGGTCGACGACGCGCCCGCGCTCGATCCCGAGGAGCTCGCGTTCCTCGACCTCGACCCCGACGAGATCGCGGCCCGGCTCGGCGCGCACCGTCAGGACGGCGTGTCGCGCGAGCGAGCGTGTGGCGATCCTGGCGTGGGACGCCAGGAAAGCCGCATTGCTCGCACAGCCGTGTGCACATCCCACCCCGAGGACCCGGTCAGCCGGTGGCGGGCGGAGGCCGTGTGTTGCGCGCTGCGGGCGCGGGGGGTGCCGGCGGAGGTGGGGCGCGCCGAGGACGGGCGGCACCGGGTCAGCACGGCCTTCCGCACCGATCTCGCGGACCTGGCGCGGGCGTGGACGGGCGGGGCCGGAATGAAGACGGTGCCGTCGGGGTTCGAGCTGGACGGACCACGGTTGCGGCTCTGGGTGCTCGCCGCGGGAGCGCACGCGGGGCGGGGCTACACGCTCGGCCTCGACCCCGAGGCGCGCACGCTCGACGACCGCTTGCTCACAGCGAGTCGCCATCTGGGGCTCGGCGCGCGGCTCGTCCGGCACGGCCGCACACCGGCGCTGCGTATCGTCGGGGCGCGGCGGCAGGGCCGACTGGGTGAGCTGGTCGGGCGTCCGCCCGAGCGGCCGGCCGACGGCGTCTGGCCGGTGTGAGCCCGCCGACACCCCGTCGCTACCGTGCCGGGAGGCGCCCGAACGGCCCGATGTCCAGCACCGATCGGGCCTCCCACGCGGCGCCGACGGGGGTTCGAGAAGCGTGGTCCCCACCCGTGTGCCGCGGGGAAACGACCGGTCGCGCCTGGCGCGACGACCACCGTGAGGCACACTGGCGCCAGTGGCGACCCGCCACCTGTACGACGAGACGAGGCATGCCCGTGGCATCGACGAAGGGCTCGACGACGGCACGCAGCGCGACCACCGACACCGCGACCCCCACCGAGAACGGGTCCGCGGGGCGGTCCGGCACGCGCGCGAAGTCCGGAGCCAAGTCGTCCGGTGGCGGCAAGAAGACCGGCAACGGCGGCGCCACCCCGGCCGGTGACGGCGGCCGCCGGCTCGTGATCGTCGAGTCGCCGGCGAAGGCCCGCAAGATCGCCGACTACCTGGGCTCGCGCTACATCGTCGAGTCCAGCCGCGGCCACATCCGCGACCTCCCGCGCGGCGCCGCCGACGTCCCTGCCAAGTACAAGGGCGAGTCCTGGGCCCGCCTGGGCGTCGACGTCGACAACGACTTCGAGCCGCTCTACATCGTCACGCCGGACAAGAAGTCGACGGTCACCGAGCTCAAGGACGCCCTCAAGGAGGTCGACGAGCTCTACCTCGCGACGGACGGCGACCGCGAGGGCGAGGCCATCGCCTGGCACCTGCTCGAGACCCTCAAGCCGAAGGTCCCGGTCCGCCGCATGGTGTTCCACGAGATCACCGAGTCGGCCATCCAGGCCGCCGCCGCGAACCCCCGCGAGCTCGACAAGGACCTCGTCGACGCGCAGGAGACCCGGCGCATCCTCGACCGGCTCTACGGCTACGAGGTCAGCCCCGTGCTGTGGAAGAAGGTCATGCCGAAGCTCTCGGCGGGCCGGGTGCAGTCGGTGGCGACCCGCGTGATCGTCGAGCGCGAGCGCGAGCGGATGGCGTTCGTGTCCGCGGGTTACTGGGGCATCGACGCGCAGCTGCGTGCCACGGAGTCCAAGGACGATCAGGCCCCGCGCAGCTTCAAGGCGTCCCTGACGGCCGTCGACGGCGCCCGCGTGGCCACCGGCCGCGACTTCGACTCGCTCGGTCAGCTCAAGACCCAGGACGTCCGGCGCCTCGACGAGGGCGACGCCCGGCGCCTGGCCGAGGCCCTCGCCGACCGCGACTACACGGTCTCCTCGGTCGAGGAGAAGCCGTACACGCGCAAGCCCTACGCGCCGTTCATGACCTCCACCCTCCAGCAGGAGGGCGGCCGCAAGCTGCGGTTCTCGGCCGAGCGGACGATGCGCACCGCGCAGCGCCTGTACGAGAACGGCTACATCACCTACATGCGCACGGACTCCACGACGCTGTCGGAGACCGCGATCAACGCCGCGCGCAACCAGGCCCGCGACCTCTACGGCGACGAGAACGTCGCGGAGAAGCCGCGCCAGTACACGCGCAAGGTCAAGAACGCGCAGGAGGCCCACGAGGCGATCCGCCCGGCGGGGGAGACGTTCCGGACCCCCGGCCAGGTCGCGAACGAGCTCTCCGGTGACGAGTTCCGCGTCTACGAGCTGATCTGGCAGCGCACGATCGCGAGCCAGATGCGCGACGCGCGCGGCACGACGATGAGCGTGCGGATCACGGGCACGGCGGCCACCGGCGAGGAGTGCACCTTCTCCGCGTCCGGGCGCACCATCACGTTCCCGGGCTTCCTGCGCGCCTACGTCGAGACCGTCGACGAGGAGGCCGGCGGCGAGGCCGACGACGCCGAGCGCCGCCTGCCGCGCCTCGCCGAGGGCGACGCGTGCGCCGCGGACGAGCTGACCCCCGAGGGGCACAGCACCAACCCGCCCGCGCGCTACACCGAGGCCAGCCTGGTGAAGACGCTGGAGGAGCGCGGCATCGGCCGCCCGTCCACCTACGCGTCGATCATCAACACGATCCAGGAACGCGGCTACGTCTGGAAGAAGGGCAGCGCGCTGGTCCCGAGCTGGATCGCCTTCGCGGTGGTCGGGCTGATGGAGCAGCACTTCGGGCGCCTCGTCGACTACGACTTCACCGCCGCGCTCGAGGACGAGCTCGACGCGATCGCCGCGGGCAACGCGCAGCGTGAGACGTGGCTGTCGCACTTCTACTTCGGCGCCAACGGATCGACCGGCGCGAACGGCTCGAACGGCTCGAACGGCGCCGCGCACGGCGACGGCGTCGAGGCGTCGATGTCGAACCTCGGCGGGCTGAAGAAGCTCGTCGGCGACAAGCTCGAGGGCATCGACGCCCGCGAGGTCAACTCGCTGCGGATGTTCGCCGACGACCAGGGCCGCGACGTCGTCGTGCGCGTCGGGCGCTACGGGCCCTACCTCGAGCGGGTCGTCACCGAGGACGGCGAGGAGAAGTCGCAGCGGGCGAACCTGCCCGAGGACCTCCCGCCCGACGAGCTCGACCTCGCGCACGCCGAGGAGCTCTTCGCGACCCCGCAGGAGGGGCGCTCGCTGGGCACCGACCCGGCGTCGGGGCACGAGATCCTCGCCAGGGAGGGCCGCTACGGGCCCTACGTCACCGAGGTCCTGCCCGAGGGCGACAAGTCCAAGCCGCGCACCGGCTCGCTGTTCGCGTCGATGACGCTCGCCGAGATCACCCTCGACGACGCGCTGAAGCTGCTGAGCCTGCCGCGGGTGGTCGGCACCGACCCCGAGTCGGGCGAGGAGATCACCGCGCAGAACGGGCGCTACGGGCCCTACCTGAAGAAGGGCAAGGACTCCCGGTCGCTGGACAGCGAGGAGAAGCTGTTCACGGTGACCCTCGAGGAGGCCCAGAAGCTCTACGCCCAGCCCAAGCAGCGCGGGCGGGCCGCGGCGAAGCCGCCGCTCAAGGAGCTCGGCACCGACCCGGCGTCGGGCAACCCGATGGTCGTCAAGGACGGGCGCTTCGGCCCGTACGTCACCGACGGCGCGGGCGTGAACGCCTCGCTGCGCAAGGGCGACGCGGTCGAGGGCCTCACCGACGAGCGGGCGGCCGAGCTGCTGGCCGAGAAGCGCGCGAAGGACGGCACCAAGCCGACGAAGGCCGGAGCGAAGAAGGCGCCGGCCAAGACGACGGCCGCGAAGACGAGCACGGCCAAGAAGACCACCGCCAAGAGCGGCACCGGCTCGAAGGGCGGCCGCGGGACGCCCACCAGCTAGACGCGACGAGGAGCCGTGTCCTGAGGACACGGCTCCTCGATCTGGCTGGGGCTCAGGCCACCGACGTCAGCGACTCCACCACCGCGCGGGCCATGTCCGCGCCCGCCGATCCCGCCAGCTGGTGGGCCCGGGCGCGGATCTCGCCGGCCAGCGGCCGCAGTTCGGCCATCGCCGGCACGGTGTCGGCCAGGGTCAGCTCGGCCTCCACGAGCGTCACGTCGCCGCCCCACACGTCGGCGAGGATCCGCACGATCCAGCCGGTGGCGTGGTCCCACCCGGCGCGGGGCGTGCCCTCGCCGTACCCGCCGCCGCGGGCGATCACCAGCGTCACGGGCTTGCCGGCCAGCGGCGACGTCCCCGGCGCGAAGCGCGGGTCGGTGATCATGAGGTCGATCCACATCTTGAGCTGCTGCGCGACGCCGAAGTTGTAGAGCGGGGTCGCGACGACCACCGCGTCGGCCTCGACGACCTCGTCGGCCAGCCGGGCCGCGAGACCGACCGCCGCCCGCTGCTCGGGCGAGCGCTGGTCCTCGGGCGTGAACCCGGCGAGCGCGGCGGTCGGCCAGGCGTCGGCGGGCACGGGGTCGGTCGCCAGGTCGCGGCGGACGACGGTGTCGGACGGGTGCGCCTCGAGGTAGGCGCGCTCGAGGGTGTCGGCGACCTCGCGGCTCACCGAGCCCTCCGTGCGGATGCTGCTGTCGAGACGGAACAGGGTCACGAGGTCCTCCGGAAGCGGGAGCGGTAAGCGCTGCTCCCAAGATGTTCTGCTCAACAGACGTTCTTGTCAACAGAAGTGCTCGCGGACCGCTAGTCTGTGGGCATGACCACGCCGCGCGTCGAGGCCGACCTGGGCTGGGCCCTGGGCCGGGTGGCGCGCGCCCACCTGCGGACCGCGCAGGACGTCGTGTCGGGCCTCCCGGGCGGCCCGCGCGGCTACCAGGTCCTGGCCGGGCTGGCCGAGGGACCGCCGCGCACGCAGCTCGCGCTGGCGCGCACGCTCGGCGTCGACCGCACCGTGATGACCTACCTCCTCGACGAGCTCGAGAAGGCCGGGCTGGTCGAGCGACGTCCCGATCCGGCCGACCGTCGCGCCCGGCAGGTCCTGCTCACCGACACCGGCGGGGCGCGGCTCTGCGACCTCGAGCGGCGTCTGCGCGACGCCGAGGAGGACCTGCTCGCGCCGCTCGAGCCCGCCGAGCGGGACGTGCTGCGCGCGCTCCTCCAGCGACTCGCCGTCGTCTCGGACGGTGCGTCCGCCTGTCAGGTGGCCGCCGAGATCCAGGAGATGGACCACGGTGGCACCTGCTGACACCCCGCGGCGTGATCCGTCGCCGACCTGCTCGCTGCCCCCGATACCCTGCTCGCGGCGGGGGTGAGGCGAGGGGAGGGCCGGGATCGACGCGCAGTCCAGCGGAGCGGGCGCCGAGGCGCCGTCCGCGACGCACCGGATCCGCAGCGTGCTCGCGATCCGGCCGTTCCGGCGGCTGTGGGCCGTCACGGCCGTCGCGAGCTTCGGTGACTGGCTCTCGCTCCTGGCGCTGACCGCGCTCGCCACCCAGCTGACCAGCGGCTACCAGGCCCAGAGCTTCGCGCTCGGCGGCGTCGTCGCCACCAAGCTGCTGCCGGCGCTGTTCATGGCCCCGCTCGGCGGCGTGCTGGCCGACAAGTTCGACCGGCGCACGGTGATGGTCACCTGCGACGTGGGCAAGGCCCTGCTCTTCCTGTCGATCCCGCTGGTCGGGTCGCTGTGGTGGCTGTTCGCGGCGACGTTCCTCATCGAGCTGTGCGCGCTCGTGTGGATCCCGGCCAAGGACTCCTCGGTCCCCAACCTGCTCAAGCGCTCCGACCAGGTCGAGACTGCCAACCAGCTCTCGCTCGTGATGACCTACGGCGTCGCGGTGATCAGCGCCGCGGGGGCGTTCGCGCTGATCTCGAAGGCCGGCAACATCGCGGGCTGGCACCCCAGTCCCACGACGACGGTCTACCTCGCGCTCGTGGTCAACGGGCTCGCCGCACTGCTCACCGCGCTCACGGTCGCGTTCCGCATCCCCGAGATCTCCGGCCGGAGCGCCGAGCGGCGGGCCGCGGCCCCGGGCCTGCTCGCGATGCTGCGCGACGGCGCGCAGTTCGTGTCCACGACGCCGCTGGTGCGCGGCCTCGTCGTCGGGATCATCGGCGCCTTCGCCGCCGGCGGGGCGGTGATCGCCAGCGCCCGGCTCTACGCGACCAGCCTCGGCGGTGGCGACGCGGCCTACTCGGTGCTGTTCATCGCCCTGTTCACCGGCCTCGCGCTCGGGATGGCGACGGTGCCCCGCGTCGCGCGCCGGATGCCGCACAACCGCCTGTTCGGTGTCGCGATCGTCGGCGCCGGGCTCTCCCTGCTCGCGGTGGCCGTCGCCTGGCACCTCTACGTCGCGCTCGTCATGGTCGTCATGGTCGGGTTCTTCGCCGGCACGGCCCTGCTCACCGGCCTGACGATCATCGGCGCGCAGGTCGAGGACGCCGTGCGCGGCCGGGTCGTCGCGTTCGTGCAGTCGATCGTGCGGGTCGACCTGCTCGCGTCGATGTCGGTGGTGCCACTGCTCGTCGGGCTCGTGCAGTCGCGCACGCTGACGCTCCTCGGCGAGCGTGCCCAGGTCGACGGCACGCGCTTCGTGCTCTTCGGCGCCGGCATCGTGGCGGCTGCGGTCGGTGTGCTCGCCTACCGGCAGATGGACGACCGGCGCGAACGGACGATCATGGCCGACGTCCGGCGGGCGCTGCGCCGCAGCCGCCACGGCGAGCCCGGCCTCCTGGTCGCCGTCGAGGGCGCGTCGCGCACCGACACCGACGAGCAGGGCGAGCGCCTCGTGGGCTGGCTGCGCGGGCAGGGGGCCGACGTCGTCCTCGCCGGGCGCAGCGCCGGCGACGCCGCGCGGGTCTCGGCCGCGGTCGGGGCGAGCGGCGTCGCGGGGCAGCGGGCGAAGGCGCTCGTGGCCGCCGCGGTGCGCGCCGACGTCCTCGCCCACGAGGTGCTGCCGGCGCTGCGCGACGGGAAGGTCGTCGTGCTCGAGGGGTGCCTCGACTCGCCGCTCGCCCGCGTCGGCGACGAGCTCGACGCCGCCGACCTGCAGCGCCTCGGGGCGTGGGCCACGGGCTCGCTGCGCCCGGACGTCACCGTCCTGCTCGACCGCGACCCGGCCCACGACGCCGCACCGGTGACGGGCGGGGTGGTCGACACCTGGCAGGTCCAGCGCACGCTCACCGAGATGGCCGCCGCCGACCCCGGGCGCTACGTGCGCGTCGACGCCGACGGCGACCCCGACGAGGTCGCCGCGCGGGTCCGCGAGCTGCTCGCCCCACTCGTCGCCCGCGCGCTGCCGGCGCCCGAGGAGGCGCGGACCGGCTAACGCGCCGGTGCCACCGCGAGCCCCGCGATCGCGTCGGCGAGCGCGTCGGGCCGGTCGAGCATCGAGAACGTCCGGGCGCCGTCGAGGACCGTCAGCTCGGCCCGGGGGATCGCGTCGACGAGCCGGTGGGCGTCGGCCAGGGGGAAGAAGGCGTCGTCGGCCGACCACGCGACCAGGGTCGGCACCGTGATCTCGCCGAGCCGCGCGGCGACGTCCAGCGACACCTGGCGGTCGAGCGAGGCCGTCAGGCGGCGCAGGTCCTCGGCGACGCGTGGGTCGTCGAGCGCGGGACGGACCCACGCCGCCGCGAACGGCTCGACGTCGCGGTGGGCGAGGTCGCCGTACGCCCGCCGCCGGACGGCCCGCAGCGCCAGCGGCTTCACCGCGGCGCGCCACGTCACCGTGCTGCGGGAGGCGAGGATGAACGGCCGCAGGATCGGGGGCGGGAAGTGCTCGAAGGCGTCGCAGCTGGTCAGCACGAGGGCGCCGAGCCGGTCGCCGTGGCCGACGGCGAGGAGCTGCGTGACGAGTCCGCCGGTGTCGTTGCCGACGAGCACGACGTCGGTGAGGTCGAGGGCGGCGAGGAAGTCCCCGATGGTCGCGGCGACCCCGGGCAGCGTGGGATCGGCGCCGGGCCGCAAGGGGGTGGGGTGGGCGCCGAGCGGCCAGGTGGGCGCGAGGCAGCGCAGGCCCCGCGCGGCCAGCCGTGCGCTCACGTCCGCCCAGAGGGAGCCGCCCATGGCGTAGCCGTGGACGAACACCACCGGGCGGCCGGTGTCGGCGCCGGCGACCTCGTAGTGGATCGTCGTGTGGTCGAGCTCGACGGTGGGCATCGGGGCCTCCCGGGATCGCATACTTACGTGCAGGCTGTTCGTAACTTACCGGCAGGATGTATGGAAGTGAAGAGGCGCACGCAGGAGGAGCGCTCCGCCGCGACCCGCGACGCGCTCAAGGCGGCCGCGCGGCGGCTGTGGGGCGAGCACGGGTACGGCGACGTCGGCACCCCGGAGATCGCCCGCGAGGCCGGCGTGACCCGCGGCGCGATGTACCACCAGTACGCCGACAAGGCGGCGCTCTTCGTCGCGGTGCTCGAGGACGTCGAGCAGCGCGTGGTGGACGAGCTCGCCGCGGCCGTGGTCGCCGCCGGGGCCCGGACGCCCGCGGAGGTCCTGCGCGCGGCCCTCGACAGCTGGTTGACCGTGTGCGTCGACCCCGAGGTGCGCCAGATCGTCCTGCTCGACGGCCCGAGCGTGCTCGGCTGGGCGCGCTTCCGGGAGCTGACCCAGCGCTACACCCTGGGGCTCACCGAGCAGCTGCTGGCGGCCGCCGTCGAGGCGGGCCAGTTGCGCGAGCAGCCGCTGCGGCCGCTCGCCCACGTGCTCATCGGGGCGCTCGACGAGGGGGCCATGGTCATCGCCGAGGCCCCGGACCGTGAGGCGGCCCGCCGTGACGTGCGCGAGGTGCTGCTCGGGCTGCTCGACGGCGTGCTGCGCGGCGACTAGCGCCGCACCGGCGGCTCGTCGGGCAGCACGCTGCCGTGCAGCTCCCAGCCCTCGCCGAGGACCCGCCGCCAGCGCAGCGGGCCCTCGTCCTCCCACTCCCCGCGCTGCTGGCGACCCACGAGCTCCCAGGCGTCCACGTACCGCGCCCAGGCCCGCGCCAGCGCCCGCCCGATCCGCCGCATCTCCATGACGTCGACCCTGGCCGGGGAGGGGTGTCAGAACCAGTGGCAGGAACGTCGTCATCAGATACATTCCTGCCATGCACACCGTGGCCGTCCCCGTCACGGACGGCACCCCGATGTTCGAGCTGTCCACGGTGCTCGAGGTGCTGGCCTCCGACCGGTCCGCGACCACCGGGGTCCCGCGCGAGGACTGGTACGACGTCCGGCTGGTGGCCGGCGAACCGGGGCCGCTGCGGCTCGACCGGTGGGCCGTCGTCGACCCGGGGGACGGCCCGGAGGCGCTCGCGGACGCCGAGACGATCGTCGTGGCCCCGCCGCGGGACGGGCGGGTCGCGTTCCCGGAGGACCTCCTCGCGGCCCTGCGCGCCGCCCACGCGCGCGGCGCGCGGATCGCGTCGGTCTGCACCGGCGCGTTCGTCCTCGCCGCGGCCGGGCTCCTCGACGGTCGGCCCGCGATCACGCACTGGAGCGCGGTCGACGAGCTCGCCCGCCGCCACCCGCTCGTCGACGTGCAGCGCACCGTCCTCTACGTCGACGACGGCGACGTCCTGACCTCGGCGGGCTCGGCCGCCGGCCTCGACCTGTGCCTGCACCTCGTGCGCCGCGACCACGGCAGCCGCGTCGCCGGGATCGTCGCCCGCCACAGCGTCGTGCCGCCGCACCGCGAGGGCGGGCAGGCCCAGTTCGTGCCCACCGCTGCGCCGACGCTCCCGCCCTCGTCGTTCGCCGTGAGCCTCGACTGGGCGCGCGACCACCTCGACCGTCCGATCGGGGTCGACGAGTGGGCGCGGGTCGCCGGGACCAGCCCGCGCACGTTCGCCCGGTGGTTCCACGACGCCACCGGGGCGACACCGGGCCGCTGGCTCGCCCGCGAGCGCGTGCGACGCGCGCAGGAGCTGCTCGAGGCCACCGACCTGCCCGTGGAGACGGTGGCGGCGCGCTGCGGGTTCAGCACCGCCGCCGGGCTGCGGCGTCCGTTCCTGCGGGAGGTCGGGGCCACCCCGCAGGAGTACCGGCGCACGTTCGGGAGCCGTCGGACCGGTGCGGCATCATCGACGGCGTGAGCGTGTGGTCCCAGGTCGTCGGCCAGCCCGCGGCGGTGGCGGAGCTGCAGGCCGCCGCCGAGCGCGCCACGCGGGTGCGGTTCTCCGACGAGCTCGAGGATCCCGACGCCTCCGGCCCGGCCGCGGGGATGACCCACTCCTGGCTCTTCACCGGCCCGCCCGGATCGGGGCGCTCGGTGGCCGCGCGGGCGTTCGCGGCGGCGCTCCAGTGCCCCCACCAGGGCTGCGGCGACTGCCCCGCCTGTCACACGGTCATGGCCGGCACCCACGCCGACGTGCGCGAGATCGTCCCCGAGGGTCTGTCGATCAGCGTCAAGGAGGTGCGCGGCACCATCGACGTCGCCGCTCGCCGCCCCACGACGGCGCGCTGGCAGATCGTCATCGTCGAGGACGCCGACCGGCTCACCGAGCAGGCATCGAACGCGCTGCTCAAGTCCGTGGAGGAGCCCGCCGAGCGCACGGTCTTCCTGCTCTGCTGCCCGTCGGAGCACCCCGACGACATCTCGGTGACGATCCGGTCCCGCTGTCGTGCCGTGCGCCTGCGGACGCCGGCCCCCGAGGCGATCGCCGCGGTGCTGGTCGAGCGCGACGGCATCTCCCCGGAGGACGCGACGTGGGCGGCGTCGGTCTGCGGGGGCCACATCGGCCGGGCCCGCCGGCTGGCCCGCGTGCCGGAGGCGCGGGAGGAGCGCGACGCCGTCCTCGCCCTGCCCCGCGCGCTGCGCTCGGCCGCGGACGCGTTCGCCGCGTCCGACGCGATGGTGGGCGCGGCCGAGTCGGAGGCCGCCGCGCTCGCCGCCTCGCGCGACGAGGCCGAGCGCGAGGAGCTCGCGGTGTCCCTCGGCGCCGGCGGCACGGGCAAGGGCACCGCGCAGGCCCAGCGCTCGGCCCGGGCCGCGGAGAAGGACCTGGAGAAGCGCCAGCGCTCCCGCCTCACCCGCACCAAGCGCGACGCCCTCGACCGCGCGCTCGTCGACCTCGCGGGCTACTACCGCGACGTCCTCGCCCGCGGCATCGGCGCGTCGGTCACCTCGACCCACCCGGACCGCGCCACCGAGGTCGGCCACGCCGCCCGCGACAGCACGCCGGAGGCGTCCCTGCGCCGCCTGGAGGCGATCCTCGCCTGCCGCGACGCCCTCGCCGCGAACGTGAAGCCCGAGATCGCGATCGACGCACTCGTCACGGCGCTGCGGGCGGGCTGAGCCGCTCCCGCAGTCCGGCGGCCATCCCGGCGATCGTCAGCGCGTCGAAGGCGTCACCGACGGTCTCGGCGAGCCGGACGTGCTTCACCGGCCCGAGCCGCAGGCGGAGCAGCACGCGCGTGCCGTCCGGTATCGCGCGCAGGGTGATCGACCACGAGACCTCCGTGCGGCCCCGCCGCGAGCGGTGGACCAGGACGTGCGGCGGCTCGATCTCGTCGACGACGAACGTCTCGTCGCGCCCGCCGTAGTCCGGGATGACGTCGCCCGGCGCGAGGTGCTGCCAGCGGTCCTCGATCCGGCGGGCGGCCCGGCGCGCTCGCGGGACGAGCCGCTCGACACGGGCCGGGAGGTACCAGCCCGCGCGGCGCTTGCCGAGCTGGACGATCCACGGCCACACGGCCGCGGGCTCCCCGGGCACCGTGAACGCCCGGTCCATGACGACGGCGGCCGGCGCCACGAGGTCGTCGCCGCGCCGCGGTTCGCGGACCTCCGCCGGGGTGGCCGCGACCGCATCGAAGAGACCCACGCGGCCATCCTGTCGCCCGGGAGAGATGGCGGCCGAGTGTGCTAGCTTCTCCGTTGTGCCGGAATTTCGGAATAACGGAATCGTGGCGATGGTGCTCGCCGCCGCGCTGGTGCTGCCCGCGGCGTGCTCGTCCGGCACCTCGGGCGAGGACCCCGGCACCACGGTCCCCGCGGCGTCGGTCCCGGCGAACCCGCCGCGGCCCGCCGACTGCTCCCGGGCGCCCGCGGCCGACCCCACGAGCGCCGGCGGGTGGCTGGGGCTGCTCGCGGCGGAGCCCGACGACGTGGGCCTGGTGGTCGACGACGGTCGCGGCGCCGTCGTCTCGCACGCGGCGGACCGGCAGATGCCGCTGGCGTCGGCGGCGAAGATCGTCCACGTCGCGGCGTACGGGCGGGCCGTCGCCGAGGGTCGCCTGAACCCGGACGAGGCGGTCCGCGTCGGGGACTGGGAGAACTGGTACCTCGCCGCCGACGCCGGTGCGCACGCGATGGCGCTCGACGCCCTCGGGATCCTGCGCCGCGGCGTCGCGGGGGCGGTCGATCCGGACCGCACGGTCACGGTCCAGCAGATGGTGGCCTCGATGGTGCAGGTCAGCGACAACGCCGCCGCCGACTGGTTGCGCGAGCGCCTCGGCGACCAGGCGCTCGTCGATGCCGCCGCGGCTGGCGGGTGGTACGACCTCGACCTGCCCTCGGAGCTCGGTGCGCAGCTCGCCCTCGTCCGGCCGCGCGAGGCGCCGCCGTCGACCGCGCCGCGCGCCGAGCGCAGCGCGGCGGAGCTGGCCCTGGCGCGGCGCTTCGCGTCCGACCCGGCGTTCCGCGAGGACTCCCGCCGCCGGCTCGTCACCCAGGCCGCCGACACCGAGGCCTACCTCCTCGAGAGCGAGCGGTGGGCCCGGAGGACCTCGACGGGGTCGCCCGCGCAGGTCGCCGGGCTGTGGCGCGCCCTCATCGGCGGCTCGTTCGGGGCCGGCGCCGACGTCGCCCGCGCCGAGCTGGAGTACGCGGGACCGCGACCGGACGGGCAGGTCCGCGCGTTCAAGGGCGGCTCGTTCCCCGGGATCGGCACGATGGCGCTCAGCGTGCGCCGCCCCGACGGCACGCTCGGCATCGGTGTGCTCCTCGGTCGGGGCTTCCGCCCCACTGCCGACCTCACCGAGGTCGGCCTCGCCCAGCTCCGCTTCCTCGCCGGGGCGGTGGAGGACCCCGTCGAGCGCTCCCGGGTCCTCTGTTCGGCCTGAGACGATCGCGAGATGCCGGACGCCGACGACGCGGGGCGCCTCGAGGCCCTCGAGGCGCGCGTCGCCGCGCTCGAGGGACGCTCCGGGCACCGTCCCGCCGCGGACGAGCCGGCCGGCGACGGGGGTGAGGTCGGGTACCACGGTGCGGTCCGTCTGCAGGAGGACGCCGGCCCGATCACGTGGACGATCGGCTACGACGCGGCCGCGACCCTCGACCTGCCGGCCGGCCCGGTCAGCGAGGTCCTCGCGGCGCTCGGGCACCCCGTCCGCCTCGCCCTGGTGCGTCGCCTGCTCGCGGGGCCGGCGGGCACGCACGAGCTCGTCGAGGCCGCCGAGCTCTCTTCCAGCGGCCAGCTCTACCACCACCTGCGCACGCTGACCGCCGCGCGCGTCGTGGAGCAGGACGGGCGGCGCTACCGCGTCCCGCCCACGGGCGTCGTCCCGGTGCTCGTGGCCGTCCTCGCGGCGGCGGACCTGTCGGGAACGCTGCGCTGACCTGCGGAACTGACACGAATTGTCAGTTTCCACCCGCCTTCTGCCGCGCGCGGTAGGCGGCGACGTTGGCGCGGTTGCCGCAGAGGTCGGGCATGCAGTAGCGCCGCCGGCCGGGCCGGCTGGTGTCGATGAAGACGCCCGAGCACGTGTCCGACGCGCAGTCGCGGAACCGCTCCGGGCCCAGCGTGCGCAGCGCGCCGAGCACGCCGACGCCGGCGAGCAGGGCGAGCCGGTCGGCGAGGCCGGCGTCGGGACGTGGCCGTGCCGACCACTGTGGCCGCCCGCGCTCGTCCGGCACGAGGCCGACCGTGCCGAGCCCGGGGGCCACGAGGTCCGCGGCGCCGTCCGCCAGGGAGGCGGCGTCCCGGAGGTCGAGCACCGCGCGCAGGCGAGAGCGCAGATCGCGCACCGCCGTCAGGTCGCCCGTCGTCGGCGCCGCGGCGACCCCGTGCTCGTCGAGGAACGCCCTCAGCGCGGCGACGTCGGGGAGCTGGTCGTCGCCGTGCCACACGCCGGGCCCGGTGTTCACGAGCTCGGTGGCGAGCCCGGCACCCGCCACGTAATCGTCAAATATAGCTTGCAACCCTTACGCACCTCTCCTACGGTAAGGCTCGAAGCAAGAGTACAACCCTGTGGAGGTGCACCGTGACCACCGATCTCGCGACCTGGGCGCTGCGTGACCGGGTGGCCCTGCCGACCGGGACGATCGCCGTCGACGTGCTCGGCGCCGACCGCCCCGGCGCCCCCGTCGTCCTCACCCACGGCACGCCGTCCTGGTCGTATCTCTGGCGCCACGTCGCGCCGGCGCTCGCCCGGGAACGCCCGGTCCACCTGTGGGATCTGCCGACCTACGGGGACTCGACCGGTGATCGTCCGTCGGTCGACGGCCACGCCCGGACGCTCGCGGCGCTGGTCGAGCACTGGGGTCTCGACGCGCCCGTGCTCGTCGGCCACGACATCGGCGCGGCGACGACGCTGCGCGCGCACCTCGTCCACGGTGCGCCCGCGAGCGCGCTCGTCCTCGCCGACGCCGCGGTGCTCTCGCCGTGGCTGACCGGCGCCACCCAGCACGTGCAGGCGCACCTCCCGACGTACCGGGAGATGCCGTCGCACCTCTTCACCGCGATGATCACCGCGCACGTGCGCACGACCGTCGCCGGCGCGTTGTCCGACGAGGCGGAACGGGCCTATCTCGACCGCTACGCCGGCCCCGACGGCCAGCAGCGCTACCTCGACCAGGTCGCCGGCTTCAGCGAGGACGACACCCGCGACGTCGTGGCCCGTCTCGGCGCGATCGCCGTGCCGACCGACGTCGTCTGGGGCGCCGAGGACACCTGGATCGCGCCCGCCGCGGCGGCGACCCTCGGCGACGCGATCCCGGGTGCCCGCCGCCACCTCGTCGCGGGCGCCGGCCACTTCCTCACCGAGGACGCCCAGGAGGCGTTCCTCGCCGTGCTCGAGGAGGTGCTGCCGTGAGGTACGGGGAGGTGCGCGTCACCCTCGACGACGGACAACTCACGCATCTCACAGGCGTCTTCAGAGACGTCACACCCTCACGTCGCCGCCGGCACGCGGCGACCGATCTGGAGCACTGCACGATGAGCTCGCCCACGCGGCCCGTTGCCCCCGACACCACCGTCCCCGCGCCCCGCCAGAGCTCCGACGAGGCTCCCGTCCTCGTCGTGGCTGCCCGACCCGATGCGACCGGCCTCGCGGCCGCGCAGGTCCTCGCCGACCGGATGGGTGCCGAGGCCACCCACGGCGGCGCCCAGGGCCTCGACGCCGCGGTGCGTGCCGCCGCGAAGGTGATCGTCCTCGATCCCGGCGGCGTGCGCGCGCGTCTCACCCGTGACCGTGCCTTCACCGCTCCGGCGGCCGCGGGGGCGCGGCGCGACCTCATCAACCGCCTCGCGCCCTACCAGAACCGCGTGCGCTGGATGAGCCGCCCGGAGCAGGCCGCCGCGTAGCCGGAGGCCGCCTCAGAGCCGGCGGTTCGCGAGGACGGGGAGAGCGGCGCGGACGTCGGGGATCTGCTCGGGGTCGACATCGACGACGAGCAGCCCCGGCTCCGCGCCGAGCTCGTCGAGCGTCACGCCGAACGGCGACGCGGCGAGGCTGTGCCCCACACCGCGGGGGGCCTTGCCGGCGTCGATGCCGCGGCTCGCCGGGTCCGCCTGGTCGGCGGCGAGCACGAACGTCGTCGCGTCCAGGGCCCGGGCGCGCACGAGCAGCTGCCACTGCTCGACCTTGCCCGGGCCCGCGCCCCAGCTCGCCGGCAGCAGCGTGACGGTCGCGCCCTGGTCGGCGAGGGCGCGGAACAGCTCGGGAAAGCGGATGTCGTAGCAGGTCGCGAGCCCCAGCGTCGTCCCGTCGACGGTGACCGTCAGCGGCTTCGCCCCCGGCGCGACCGTGTCGGACTCCGCGAAGCCGAACGCGTCGTAGAGATGGATCTTGTCGTAGGCGGTGTCGACGCCCCGGCCCGTGACGAGCAGCGTGTTGGTCACCCGGCCGTCGTCGGTCGGGGTGAACATCCCGGCGACGACGAGCACGCCGTGCTGCTCGGCGATGCGCCGGATCTCGCCCGCCCACGGCCCGTCCACGGGTTCGGCGACGGGCTTGAGCGACACCCCGAAGCGGCACATGGTCGCCTCGGGGAACACCACGACCGTCGCGCCCTGCTGGGCGGCGAGCGCGGCGTGGTCGCGGACCAGCTCGAGGTTCTCGGCCGGATCGTCGGTCGCGAGGATTTGGGCGAGGGCGACACGCATGACCCGTGTATACCGGGCGCGTGGACGCGACGAACTACCTGATGCGGATCGGTGCGGCGGGCGACGATCCGCTCGACGTGCTCATGCGCCGCCACCTGGAGACCGTCCCGTTCGAGAACGTCTCGATCCACGAGCGCGACGCGGTGCCGCTGGAGGACGAGGCGCTGGTCGGGAAGGTCGTCGACCGGCGCCGCGGCGGGTTCTGCTATGAGCTCAACGGGGCGTTCGCCTGGCTGCTCGGCGAGCTCGGCCACGAGGTCGCGCGGTGCTCGGCGCGCGTCGCCACCCCGGACGGGCTCTCCTTCCCCGGCGACCACATGGCGCTGGTCGTCGACGGCCACACTCTCGTCGACGTCGGCTTCGGGCGCTTCGCCGTCGGGCCGATCGACCTGGACTCCCGTGCCGACCAGCCCGACCGGTCCGGCGTCTTCACCGTCCGCGACGCCCCGGACGGGGAGCTCGACGTGTGGTGGGGCGACAGGGCCCAGTACCGCCTCGACCCGCGCACGCGGTCGCTGCGTGACTTCGTCCCGATGGCCTGGTGGCACCGCACGTCGCCGACCTCGCCGTTCACGCGTGAGGTGACGTGCTCGATGCTGACGCCGACCGGCCGCGTGACCATCTCGGGCCCGAAGCTCATCGAGACCGCCGACGACGGGACCCGCACCGAGCGCACCCTGACCGCCGCCGAGCAGCGCGACGTCTACCGGGACGTGTTCGGGATCGTGCTCGAGGAGGTCCCGCCGCCGCTCTGCCCGCCGTCGTAGGTCAGCGGGCGGTGCGCACTCGCGCGATCAGCCCGTACATCTCGCAGCCCAGGCAGAAACCGAAGGCCGCGTTGAGGAAGGCCGCCACGAGCGCGCAGGCCGTCGCGACGATGCCGAGCGCGATCACACCGGACAGGTAGCCGACGGCGGCGACGGCGGTGAACACCAGGCCGACGGCCTGCGAGAAGCGCACCGGCGTCGCGTCCTCCCGCTCGCTCGGCGGGCCCAGGCGCGGCGCGAGCAGCATCCGGTAGAGCGCGCCGTACGGCGAGAACCGCATGCCGGCGGCGACCGGGATCGCGAACACCACCGCTTGTAGCACCGCGAGCACGCCGCTGCCGGTCAGCAGGATCGCCGCGAGCACGACGGTGGTCACCGCGGCGGCGAAGCGCACGCCGCGCGGATCGAGCTGCTCGGTCACGCGGTCTCCTCGAGGGGTAGGGCGGCGATCAGCTCGTCCCGCCGCGGGACGCCGCCGACCCGCAGCAGCTCGGTGCCGGTGCGGTCGAAGGCGACCGTGGTCGGGGTGCGCATCACCGACAGGGCGCGGGCGACCTCCGGCCGCTCGGCGATGTCGACGTCGACGTGGCGGACCCCTGCGTGCTCGGCGGCCAGGGCGCCCAGCTGCTCGCGGGTGCGCTCGCAGGGCGTACAGATCGGCGACGAGAGCTGGAGCAGCAGGACGCGGTCGTCGGGGCCGGGCGCCGTGCCGGCGAGGTCCCAACCGTGCCGCTCCTCCGTGGCTGCCGACCGGATCGTGCCGTTCCGGCGCCGCAGCACGAACCCGATGACGGTCGCGACGGCCAGCACCACCACGAGCACCACCGCGCCGATCACGCTCACGATCACCGCAACCCTCCGACCGGCGCCGATGTTCCCCGAGCGCGGCGTATACCGGCGGTCGTGGCGGTGGCGACGGCGGCGACCTTCAACCGGCTCGGCATGGTGGCGGCGATCTCGTTCCTGGAGGCGCCCCTGAAGTTCCGGGCTCCCGGCGTGACGACGGTGATCGGCCTCGGGATCGGGCGGCTGGTGTTCCGGGCGCTGAACGTGGCCGAGGTGGTCCTGCTCGTCGCCGTGGCCGCCGGCGCCCTCCTCGGCGGCGTGCCGGTGGCGGCCGGCGTGCTGATCGCGGTCCTCGCCGTCCTGCTGATCGTCCAGCTCGCCGTCGTCCGGCCGCGCCTCAACCGCCGCTCCGACCGCGTCCTCGCGGGCGGGAGCGGCCCGCGCTCGCGGCTGCACCTGGTCTACATCGCGCTGGAAGTGGTCAAGGTCCTCGCGCTCCTGCTGCTCGGTGTCCTGCTACTCGCCTGACCCACCCGATCGAGTGGCAACACGGCCGAACGCCCCAGCGACATCACGGCTGAACAGGCCAACGTCGGGGTGGAGGAGTTCGTGGGGATGCGTCGGGTCGGGACCTGGTCCTCGCGCCGGGCACTAGTCGTCGTCGGGGTGTGTGCCGTGGTGGCGTTGCTCAGCGGCTGCGACCCGGTGCAGCGCGCGGCGTCCCCGGCGCCGACGCCGGCTCCGTTCCCGGCGGCGGCGACCGCGCCGGCTGCCGCGCCGGTCACCGACGCACCCGTCTCCCCGGTCTCGGCGCCCGCGACCTCCGAGGGCGTGACGGTGACCCACGTCGTCGACGGCGACACCTTCGAGATCAGCGGCGGACGCACGGTGCGGGTCCTCGGGATCGACTCGTGCGAGGCGGGCTCGGCCGCCGGCGCGCGGGCGACGTCGGAGGCCCGGTCCCTGCTCCTCGGCTCGTCGGTCTCGCTCCGCTCCGAGCCCGGTGTCGACCTCGACCGCTACGGCCGCGAGCTGCGCTACGTCACCACCGGCACGGGGGACTTCGGTGAGGCGATGGTGACCGCGGACCACACGGCGGTCTACGCCGGCCGCAACGACGCCGCGCCGACGTACGTGGCGCTCCTGAGCGGGATGGACACCAACGGGCGCGTCTGCGACGACCCCGCCCCCGTGCGGGACGAGCCGTCCTCGTCGTCCTCCTCCTCGTCGAGCAGCTCCCACCGCGCGACCCCCCGCCCGGCTGCTGGATCTCCGTCGGCCTCCTCGTCCTCGTCCTCCGGGTCCTCGTCCTCTTCTGGTGGCGGCTCGGGGTACTACAAGAACTGCGCCGCCGCCCGCGCGGCCGGCGCCGCTCCGCTCCACGCCGGACAGGCCGGCTACCGCAGCGCCCTGGACCGCGACGGCGACGGCGTCGCCTGCGAGTAGCGCCGGGCTCGTGGGGCCACCCGCGAGTCGGCGCCGGGCGGGGCTGGCCTACACTGGCCACACTGCCGCCTTAGCTCAGTCGGCCAGAGCAACGCACTCGTAATGCGTAGGTCGTCGGTTCGATTCCGACAGGCGGCTCCGCAGGTCAGGGCCCTGTCGCAGCGCGACAGGGCCCTACTTGTGTCCAGTTCGTGGCCTCCTTCGTGGCCTCTGACCCGCCTATGGTGGTCTCGTGACTCCCGCGAAGACCCGGCAGCGTGGCTCGATCGGATGGCTGCCCAGCGGGTCGGCGCGGGTGAAGGTCTACGCCGGGATCGATGAACTCACCGGCGAGAAGATGTGGCTTCGCGCGACGGTGTCGGCCCGCGCGACCCGGCGGGAGACCGAGCGGGAGGCCGAGAAGGTTCGCACGCGTCTGCTGAATCAAGTTGACGAACGGCGCAGCCCTCGGACTGGTGCAACGGTCAACATGCTCATCGACCGCTATCTCGAGGTCGTCGAGATCGACCGCAAGACCCGAGCTGGTTACGTCGGTAAGATCGAGAAACACATCCGGCCGGGGCTCGGAGGGCGGCCGGTCGGAGCTGTCAGTGCCGAGAACATCGAGCGCCTCTACGCACAGCTGCGCCGGTGCCGTGACCACTGCAACGGACGGGTCTTCGTCCAGCATCGCACCCACCAAGAGCACGCGTGCGACGAGCACACCGCTCGCCGCAGATGCGCGAAGGTCGCCCAGGGCGATCCCGAGGCCGAGTGCCGGTGGTGCGCGAGAGCATGTAGGACGCATATCTGCCGCCCCCTTTCCGCCGGAAGCGTTCGCGTCGTCCATGCAATCCTCAGCGGCGCATTCGGTCGAGCCGTGCGATGGGGATGGATTGCGGTCAGCCCTGTCGATCAGACCGAGCCACCGGCGACTCCGCGGTCGAATCCAGACCCGCCGACGCCCGCCGAGGCTGCGCTACTCCTCAACGAAGCATGGGACGCCGATCCCGACTGGGGCACGCTCGTGTGGCTCATGATGACGACCGGCTCCCGCCGCGGGGAGGTTTGCGGCCTTCGCTGGTCGCGGCTCGACCTCGACCATGCGGGCGTGGCCATATTTAAGCGAAGCACCGGTCAGATTGGTGGTCGTGTGTGGGAGAAGGACACTAAGACTCACCAGGACCGGCGGGTCACGCTCGACCTCGAGATCATTGAGGTACTCAAGGAGCACCGAGCGCGCTGCGAACAGCGTGCGACGGAGCTTGGCGTCTCGATCGCGCCCGACAGTTACGTCTTCTCGCCTTCGCCCGATGGCTCGGTGCCCACCAAGCCGGACAGCGTCACACAGCGATACCTCCGCCTCGCGGCGCGCCTCGGCATCTCTACTCGGCTCCACAGTTTGCGTCACTACTCCGCTACCGAACTCATCGCAGCTGGCGTCGACGTCCGCACCGTCGCTGGGCGGCTCGGCCATAGCGGTGGAGGGTCGACAACGCTGCGCATCTACACGGCATTCGTCAACGAGGCCGATCAGCGAGCGGCTACCGCGCTCGCTGATCGGCGGGTCCGACCACCGAATCGTCGAACGCCGATAGAGCGCCCTGCGACGCTGCACGCCGATTAGCGAGCCTTATGTAAGCGTGCCCAGCTCTAGTCTTGACGATTAGACGTTCAAGATCGAAGCTTCGCCGATATGAGCAGGAAGAGCGGTTTCACGAAGTTCTTCTTCCACCACGTATCTTCTTTGAGCCACTCCGCCGGCGGATGTGGTTCCGACAGGCCGGTGATCAGAAATCCAGCGTCAAGAATCGCTTGCGAGTAGAATTCAAGCGGGCGGAAGTTCATGTGAACGTCAGCTGGTGACTCTAGGCCCGCGACAACGAAGGGCTGATCTACGCGTCGCTGCGAGAAATACGTGGTAATCGGGATGCTGCCGGAAGCGTCACGCTCAGCGTGGGCGGTGTAGAAGCATGGGTGAAGCATCAGGGCGACCAGCCGACCGCCTGGACGTAGCACCCGACCCAACTCGAGTAACGCCGACGCCGGGTCGGCCACGTCGCTGAGAACGTGGTTGCACACCGCGATGTCGAATGTCGCGTCAGAGTCTGGAAGGTCCTCTAGGTTTGCGACCTTATACTCGATCTGAAGTTTGCGGGCGTCGGAGTGATCTCGTGCAGATGCAATTAGCGTCTCTGATGTGTCGACGCCTACCACCGAGGCTCCGCGCTCCGCGAGCAGCCGGGACATATAGCCTTCGCCGCAGCCGCCGTCCAACACTCGGGCGCCGGAGCATTCACCCACCGCTTCGAGGACGCTTCCATCGGTCAGCTCGGTCCGGTATCTGTCGAGCTGCTCGCGGATGATCTTTATCCAGAAGTCGGCGTTGGCAGCGTAGGTATCCGTGGAGCTACCAGGCGTACTCAATATTGGTGCCTCCGAGATCCCGATCGTCCTTGCCTAGCTCGGAGAGGATAGCGTCGCAGGCTCCACCCGTCTCCGGGAGCACCACGCGTTCCCTTCTCGCAGCTAGGCGCGCGCCGAGCTCGTCTCGCCTCAAGCCGAAGGTGCCGTCACGGGCAAGGAGCGTCGGTAAGGCGGTGAGGGCGAGATATAGGAGGTACGCATCGTTGTAGGTCTCGATCTCCCGGATTATTTCAGGTGCGGTCTGTCTCATCAGCAATGACCGGGGGAGGGAGAAGTCTTGCGACGGCTTCACGTCGTGGCAGTAGGTGGGAAACGCCCACTCCTCCACCATCTTGAGCACCGGTGATTTGTCCACCTTGCGTGAGTAGGCGAACGCTATCTCGGGGTCGTTCGTCGAAATGAGTCGACCCATGGTCGAGCTACGGAAGGCGAGTGCGGTATTGCGATTTAGGTCGGGCGACAGCGCTCGCGGCGTCTCCCCAGTACTCAGGGATAGGTGGTGGAGAAGGTTCGCCTGCGCAAGGATGGCGTGGAACGAATTGGGACGCTCGCCGAGCTCGTCCGCCATTCCCAGGGCGGCGTCGTGCAGAGGGCTAGAGTCGACCAGTAAGGCGCCGATAGCAGTGGACCCGAAAACAGCACCCATCGCGTAGTCCTGGTCGCGTCCCCAGAATCTGGCAAGATGAGCGGCCGCCCGCTTGGCGTCCCCGTCAAGGACGCATGCTGCGGTCTCTAGGGCATTGCTAAGGTATTGCTCCGGGACCCGCCTTTCGCTCGCTAGTCTCCCGAACGTTGCCGTGTCGACTTCCACGCCTTTCGAGCTGAGCCTGTCTGCGAGTCGGCTCCGACGGTCGGCGAGTGAGTAACCAAGCACGTACTCACCGACCCCAGGTAACGCCGCGACAAGGGCTTGAAGCGTCCGGCCCTTGATCCTGTCAAGCCAGTCTGGGTCGTCCCACAGCCGACAGACCGTGCTCTCGTCTAGGCCGGCTAGGAAAGCGACGTCCGCCATGCCGAATCCAGAGGACTCCGCTATCCGGGCGAGCGAGCGGGGCGAGATCGCCATAGTTTGCACCTGCAAATCTGGAAGATCCTATGAGCAACCGTAGCACGCCGCTTGCGGCGAATGACGACACTTGCGCGCAAGCAAGTCCCTTAAGCCTCACCGTCCACCACTGGCCGCCAGCAAGGATCGATGACTGGCATCGACTCCCTCCCTGACTCTCGATGCACAGACGCCGCCATGTCGGGCCAGCGTCCGCAGCGAGGAGTCAGCGTTGTCGATCAGAAGCAGCGAGAGGGCACCGACGTTCTACGACGTCGCCGAGGTCGCGCAGATGCTCAAGATGTCGCGGATGACCGTCTACCGGGCGATCAGCTCCGGCGAGCTCCGCGCGGTTCGAATCCGGGGTCGATGGCTGATCCCCGGTCCAGTCATCGACGCACTTGTGTCAGGAGCCGTCGAAGGGGGCGCTTCCTGATGTCGAGCGTCGGACTCTTGATCTTATTCGCGATCCTGGGCGCATTCATCTGCGCTAAGACCCGGTCGGCGGCGGGTGCTGTGGTGTTCTCGCTGGTGGCTTTGGTGCTGTTCATCGGCACCCCGGTCGGCCAAGGCTTGCCGGCGGCGATCGGCGGGTTGATGTCGGCGGTGGACCAGGCCACGACACCTGCCCTGGAGGGCGGCGCAGGAGCGCCTGCGGACGGTTAGAGGCCGCCCGAGCGCGGGCGCTCAAGGCCGCAGGGCCGAGGGACTGGAACGGAGTCGCCGGGGGCGACGCAGGCCTGGTGTGTCCCGCCGAGCGTGAGCCGGCCGTTCCTCCGGCCTCAAGGGCGCCGGTGGCGCCGCTGCGCGGCCGGACTGCGTCCGGCCCTTGACCCCGGAGACCTCGACGGCCGGCGGCGCCCGCACGCGGGGTGGAGGCAGCCAGGACGCCTCCACCCGCCAGTCCGGCGGGACCCACCAACACCCAGCTGCGGCTGTCGCGGCTGGGCAACTTCCGAAGGAGATCGAGATGAACGAGACGACGCTGACCATCGTCGGGAATCTGACCGAGGCTCCGGAGCTGCGGTATCTGCCCAGCGGGGCGGCGCGGGCGGGGTTCACGGTGGCGTCGACGCCGCGGCGCTTCGACCGCCAGGCGGGGTCGTGGGTCGACGGGGAGGCGCTGTTCCTGCGCTGTGTGGCGTGGGGCCCGCTCGCCGAGCACGCCTCCGAGTCGCTGTCCAAGGGCGACCGGGTGGTGGTGTGCGGGCGGCTGCGGCAGCGCTCGTTCGAGACCGCCGACGGCGCTCGCCGGCAGGTGATCGAGCTCGAGGTCGACGAGGTGGGGGTGTCGCTGCGCTACGCCACCGCGCGCCCCCACCGCACCACAGTCGCCGCTGCGGATCACCACGCGGATGCGGAGAGCGTGCCGGACCCGGGGAACGAGTTGGTGGGCGGCCATGACTGACAAGAATTGGCAGGCTCTGGCCGCGTGCCGGGGCGTGGACCCGGAGCTGTTCTTCCCGGAAGCCACCGACGAACTTCGCGACGGCGCGCTGGATGAGCCGTTGGTGCGCCGGCAGGTCGAGGCGGCGAAGGCGGTGTGCCGGCGCTGCCCGGTGCGTGAGCGCTGCCTGGCCGAGGCGCTCGAGCGGATGCCGCACGGGATCGCGGGCGGGATGACCGAGCAGGAGCGTCGACGAGCCCGGGCACAGCACGAACATCCCGGCGGACGGTCCGGCGATCACGCGGGTGCGCGGAAGCCGCGGTGGCTGGTGCTGCTCGAGGCTGGCTGCTCGCAGCCGGAGGTGGCGGCCGAGTACGGAGTAAGCCCTCGAACCATCGCCCGGTGGGCGGCCCGCAACCCCACCGCACAGACCACGCAGCTCGAGCATTCGCCGACGCAGACGACTGATGCTGCGGGAGGTGGGCCGCGGTGAGCGGGCTGGAGGTGTCCCGCCGCGAGCAGGCGGCGTGGTCGACCCGCGAGCACGTCCGGCGGGTCGCGGTCACCGCGTTCGACACGACCGAGTACCGGGAGCCGATCGAGGGCTTCCACGGGGTGTCGCGTCCGGTGCTGACCGACCCGCTGGCCGGGGTGCGGGCAGGGCGGCTCGTGGCCGAGGTCGCGCACGGCGCGTTGCGCGACTGCGCGCTGCGAGCCCGCGGCGCCGGACACAGCTGGGACGCCGTCGGCCACGCCCTCGAGCTCCCGGCCGACGCCGGCGGAGAGGCGCGCGGCGAGGCGGCGTGGGAGTGGCTGGTCGAGCACCGACCACCACCCCCGAGAGCTGGCACCGGGCTGGCTTCGGCGGTGTGGACGTGCACCACCTGCCGGGCTCGGGTGCGGGATCGCGGCCCGTTCGCCTCGCACCCCGACGACCGCGAAGCCGGCCATGAACACGACTGCGCCCGCCGTCTCGCGGCGCTCGAGGCCTGGCAGCGACAAGCGCGCGATGACGAGGAGGGAGGACCTGATGCGTAGCCGCAGAACGACCACCGCTACGACCCACGGGACCTCGAGCGGGGTGTCGAGGTTGGGGGAGCGGGTGCACGCGACGCTGCCGCTGCTGCTGGGGATCGAGCTGGTCCGCGCCGACGTCGCGAAGACCGCGTTGGGGCTGGAGCTCGGGGACGCGCCGTGCGGCGGCCCGATCACCTGGGCGCTGCTCATCGACGGGGTGGTGCGGGGGCGGACCGATGAGCCGATGACCGACGACGACGCCCAACGCTGGGCGCGACGCATCATCGGGGACGGTGCCCGCTTCGAGCTCGCTCACCCGGCGGGTGGCTATTGGCTCACCGACACCACCAACCAGCCCGGCCCCGAGGGCTCTCAGGGTCTGCGGTCCGGTGAGGGTGGGTGGTCGCGGTGATCGCTACGTTCCTGATCCTGGTCGGGCTGCTCGCAGCGGCGGTGGTGCTGGTGCTGCGCGGCGCGGTCCGCCACGCCGTGTGCTGTGGGGCGCTGGCCGGGCTGCCGGCCACCACGCTGCTGAAGGCCCTGTCCTGGCCCGCGCTGCTCGCCATCGCCGTCGTGCTGGCGGTGGTGGTGTGGCACCGCTGGTCGCGATCACGGGCCACGATCACCCGCTGGTCAGCCCGGTCACGCCGCCGCGCCGGGGTGGCCTCCACCCTCGACGTGGCCCGCCAAGCCGGCACGGTGGCGACGCGCCGTCGGGCCGCGACGGTGCGCCCGTCGCTGGGGTCGCTGACCCGCCGGGACGGCTGGGCGACCCCGACCTCGGCGGTGGGGGTGGAGCTGTGCCGGGTCGGGGCGCAGCGAGTCTGGTCCTCGATCGAGGACGTCACCCTCGTGTTCGGCGGCCCGCGCACGGGCAAGACCGGCTGGCTCGCCGGCCGCGTCCTCGACGCCCCCGGCGCCGCGGTGGTGACCTCGACGCGCACCGACCTGCTGGAGCTGTGCGCCCCGATCCGGCAGAAGTCCCGTGGGCCGGTGTTCGTGTTCAACCCGGTCGGGCTGGGCGGTATCCGCTCCACGATCGGCTTCGACCCGCTGACCGGGTGTGCCAATCCGGTGACCGCGGTGGAGCGGGCCACCGACATGGTCGCCGCCACCTCCCGGGCCAGTCATGGGGATGCGGAGCGGTGGGACGCCCAGGCTCGCCGGGTCCTCGCCGCCCTGTTGCATGCGGCGGCGCTCGGGGGTGGGTCGATGCGCGACGTGCTCGGCTGGGTCGCCGACAACGACCGCGCCGCCCGCGAAGTCCCCGCCCTGCTCCGGCGCTCTGCGGTGGAGACGTTCGACAAGGCGGCCGAGCAGTTCGTCACCACCAACGACCGCACCCGCACCTCGATCACCAACTCGATCATGCCGGCGCTGGGGTGGCTCAACCATCCCGACGCCGCGGCCGCCGCCGCCCCCACCGACCAGCCCTTCGACGTCGAGGCGCTGCTCGAGTCGCGGGCGACGGTGTTTCTGCTCGGTGCCGAGGAGGCCGACACCGGACCACTGGTCTGTGCGCTGACCGGGCACATCGCCCGCGAGGCCCGACGGCTCGCCACCGCAAAGCCCGCCGGCCGGCTGGACCCGCCGTTGCTGCTCGCGCTGGACGAGGCGGCGCTGATCAGCCCGGTGCCGCTGGAGAACTGGACCGCGGACATGGGCGGGCGCGGGGTCACCATCATCGCCCCGTTCCAGTCCCGCGCCCAGCTGCTGGCCCGCTACGGGGAGCACAAGACCGCCACCATCCTGAACAACACCGGCTCGGTGATGCTGTTCGGCGGCACCCGCGACCGCGACGACCTGCAGTTCTGGTCCACCCTCGCGGGCGAGCGCGACGAGCGCATCACCACCACCGACCTGCACGGGCGCGTCGCCAGCCGCACGGTGCGCAAGGTGCCGGTGCTGGCGCCGGCGCAGCTGGCGAACCTGCCGGCCGGGAAGGTCGTCGTGTATCGGCGCGGGATCGCCCCGGTGATCGGGCGGGCCCGGATGGCCTGGACCCGCCCCGATGTCCGCGCCCTCCGCGAGCAGCCGGCCGCGGGTCTGCGGGGCCGTGGGCTACGCGCCCGCGCCTGGCTCGAGGTCGGCCTGACCGCCGGGCTACGACGGGTCGCGACCCCGCGGCACCGCACATGGCGGGCTCGCAGCGCGGACCTGTGGCGGCGCGCGGCCCGTTCGCGCAGCAGCAGGACGACGGTGCCAGCGCCCCGTAGGCCTTCGGACGCCCGCCCGCCGCTGGTGATCGACGTCGAGCCGGCCGCACCGCCCGTCCTCGGCGACCACGACCCCAACCATCGCGGTGACGAGAGGTGGCTGCAATGAGCCACCCACGGCAGGGCCCCGCGGGCTGGACCGCCGCCCAACATGAGGCCTACCTCGACAACCGGCCTGACCTGTCCAGGGCCTACAACCCGGCCGCCGAGTACGGCGACCCGGACTGGCGCGAACCGGCCTCCGATGCCGAAGCGACCGCCCGCACCACGTGGCTCGCCGAGCACGCGGCACCGATCACTGGATGGACGCCGCGGCCGCCGACTGCGGGCGAGGACGCGCTCGAGGACGCCGCCGAGCGCGCGGTGCTCTCCGACCGCGCCCACGATCACGACCCCTACGCCTGGGCCGAGTACCAACGGCTGCTCGGTCTCGAGGGTCTCGCGCCGCCACCGGCACACGACGCGCTCGATGACCTCCCCCGTGACGGGCACGGCGCGCCGGACACCCTCGCCGTCACGAACTGGCAGCACGAGGATCAGATCGTTCGCGATGACCCGACAGCCGGGTCCGCCTTCGACGGACGAGACGGCGGCGCCACCAGCGGCGACCTCGCCCACGATCACCCCGCCGAGGATCGCGATGGCCCGTTCCTCAACACCCAGGGACGGTGGTGGCCCTCCACCGGAGCCTGGGCCGCCGGAACCTGCGACCCGAGCCGAGCGCACGACAGCGGGTACCTCGAAGCCCCCGACGACCCCGAACGGCTGCGCCAACGCATCGAGAACCTGCGCACCTCACGAGCCGCGCAGGCGGCGGGGAGCGTGCCCGACGAGGATGAGCAGCGGCGCGCTCAGCTGGCCCGCTGGCACGACGAGGATCACCGCGCCACCGACACCCGCGCCGATCTCGACTCCCTCCCGGAGACCGATGACGGCGGGGACGGTCTCGGGACAGCGGGGTGGGGTCGGTGACCCGCCGACCGCCCGGCCCGCCCACGGCCGGCGACGGTGGGGGCGAGTTCGCTCGAGTAGAGGCCCTGGCCGGGCTGGCGCGTGAGGTCGACGGGCTGCGCCGTGGCCTCGAGGTGCTGGTCGGGACCCCGACCCGGGTCGACGACCTGGCGCGCACCGTCGCTCAGCTCGCCGACGCCCTCGCCGCCACCCCGGCCCGGCCAGGTCCGATGGTGGCGCCGTCGTGGCTGACCGCCCCGGGCGACGGCGAAGCGCTGACGGGTCTGCTCGAGGAGCTGTGCCGGTGGCTGCACACGGTGTTCCTGCGCTACCCCGACGGCGCGGCGGTGCTGCCCGAGTGCTGGCTCTGGCACCCCGAGGTGATCGAGGAACTGCTGTGGCTCTCCCACGCCTGGCGCGCCGCCTACGACGACCGCGGCGCCTCGGTGCAGCTCGCCGGGGACTGGCACGACCGCCAACGCCCCGGCGTGGTGCGCCGGCTCAAGACCACCGTCGGGTCCTGCTCCCGCGAACGTCACCAGACCCGCCCCGGCTGGAACACCACACCCACCGGCGCCATCCCCGTGCCCGGGGTCGACGCCGCACCCGCGATCGCCCGGTGGTGGGCCGATGCCCGCGACCAGCCCCCACCCGAACCAGCGTCGGAGAACCCCGAGAGCTCCCGAAACGCCGCGGGCCGTGACGGCTCGGGCATCAGCGCCGCGGTGAACGGCGATCGGAAGGGCTGGTCGCGATGACCCCAGATCGCGCCGGAACTGAGGCTGAGACCCGTGCTCAGGAGCGGGCCCGGGAGGCCGCGGAACGCGCCGAGTTCGACCGGCTCAGCCAGATCTATTTCGCGCACTGGAACGCGATCGCCCCGGGCCAGTTCCACTGCTTCTGCGGCTCGCTGGACGATCTGCGCCGGGCGGTCGCCGACCTCGACCGACGGGCAGCACGCGACCCAGTACGCGACCCGGCACGACGGCCCTCCACCGGCCGCGCCGCACACCGCAGCTCGGCTGACGCCCGCGACGCGTCAGCCGACGGTGACCACGACCGACGCGAGCAGCTCGCTCGCTGGCACGCCCAGGACCGCGCCGGCGAGGAGAGCGTCGGCGAGGACAGCACCCACGCCGCCGCTGACGCAGGCGCGGAGTGATGCTCGATGGTCGAGAACCGAGCTGCCCGCCCCGGTGGGCGCGCCGCCGTGCTGTGGCTACCGGGCCTAGCGGTCGCCCTGGGTGCCGCGGTCGCCACCGCGCACGGGTTGTTCGAGGTCGCGGTCGCGGCGCGGGTGCCGGGCGGGATCGCGTGGCTCTACCCGCTGATCACTGACGGGCTCGCGCTGGTTGCCTACGGCGCCACCGCCCGGCTGCGCGGCAGCGCCGCCGGCTACGCCTGGACCGTGGTGGTCACCGCGGCCGGGCTGTCCGGACTCGGGCAGGCCACCTACCTCGCCGGCGGGCCCACCGTCGAGGTCGCCCCCGCGCTGCGGTTCGGGGTCGGCGCCTGGCCCGCGGTCGCCGCCGCCGTGGTCGCCCACCTGCTCTACCTCCTCGCCGTCGACCAGCCCCCCCGCGACGTTCATCGGGTCACCGTTCAGCCCGGCAGCGTTCAGCCCGGGTCGTTCAACGCCCCCGACGTTCAGCCGAACACCCTCGCGGGCGCTGTTCAGCTCGGCCCCGGCGCGCCCGGAGGCCCCGACCATCCCGAAGGCGATGGGGACGACGCGGCGGGTGGTCCGCCGCCGCGGCCGGTGGCCTCACCGGCCCGCGACCGCGCCGAGACCGCCGCCGCCCGCCATGCCCAGCGCCACGGGGCTTGGCCGACGGTCACCGAGCTCGAGACTGCCGCCGAGGTCTCTCGCGGCACCGCGGCGGCCGCGCTCAAGGCGCTGCGCGACCGGCCGCTGCCCCTCCGGCTGATCAACACCGCCGAAACCGACCCCACCGACACGACCGACGAGGCCCACCCATGACCACCCAGCCACCGATCACCACGACCACGAGCAACAACCAGAGCAAGAACAAGAGCCAAGAACCAACGACAGAACCAGGACCACTTCCCGACACCGATCACTACGCCGAACAGACGACAAGACACGACCAACAAGACACCAAGACGAAAAGATCAAGGGAAAGATCAAGAGACGCACACCTAGGCATCACGATCCGAGGGTCCGGGCCGGCCTGCGGCCGGCCGGAAGAGCAGCAATCGATCGACGCCCTCGCGGCGTTGCCGCGGTCGATCTTCGCGAGGTCGTCCGGATGCTGAGCGTCGCCTCCGGATACTCGCCGGACTATCTGCTCAACGAGGTCGCGATGGGCCGCGAGTCCTACTACACCGGTGCGGTCACCGACGGCGAGCCGCCGGGTCGCTGGTGGGGCGCCGGCGCGGAGAAGCTCGGTCTGAGCGGGCTCGTCGACGCCCAGGACATGCGCGGGATCTACGAGCGGTTCCTCGACCCCCGCCACGAGGGCTTCGCCGACCCGCAGCGATGGGACGAGGTCCCGACCCTCGGTCACACCGGGCGCCGCTACGCGACCGAGGACGAGTTGTACGCCTCAGCGCTTGAACACGAGCCCGACGCCTCGGCTGAACGACGCGCTGAACTCCAGGTCGAGGCAGGCAAGCAGGCTCGCCACAACGTCGACTTCCTGGACGCCACGTTCAGCATTCAGAAGAGCGTCACTGTGCTGCATACAGCGTTCGAGGCCGAGGAGGTCACAGCCCGGGACGCCGGCGACGAGGACACGGCAGCGGCGTGGGGCGAGTACCGCCAGGCGGTCGAGGACGCCATCTGGGCGGGCAACAACGCCGCCCTGTCCTACCTACAGGACAAGGCCGGCTACGCCCGAGTCGGACATCACGGCGGCGCCGCCGGGCGGTGGGTCGACGCGCACGGCTGGGTCGTGGCGTCGTTCTTCCAGCACGACTCCCGCGACCACGACCCGCAGCTCCACGTCCACAACCCGATCCTCAACCGAGCCCCGGGCGACACCGACGACGAGTGGCGCACCCTGGACTCGCGTGCGATCCACAAGTTCCGCCCGGCGGCGGCCGCGGTGGGGGAGCGCACCACCGAGGAGCACCTCGCTCACGCGCTCGGCCTGAAGCTGGCCATGCGTCCCGACGGGAAAGCGCGCGAGGTCATCGGCATCGACGACACGGTGACTGACCTGCTCTCGTCGCGCCGACGTGCGCTGTCGGAGAAGGCCGAGCAGCTGATCGCGGAGTTCGAGGCCCACCACGGCCGCGAGGCCAACGGCCTGGAACGCGACCGGCTCTCCCGCCAAGCCACCCTGGCCACCCGCCGCGCCAAGTCGCACGAGGGCGAGACCCGCACCCAGTTCCTCGACCGCATCGACGCCCAGCTCCGGAACGAGGTCGCCGGCGGACTGCGCGGCGTCGCCGAGGCCGTCCTCGGTGCCCGCGAGCAGGACCCGCCGGCTGCAGGACAGTGGTCCCCGCGCGAGGTCCTGGAGACCGCCCTGGCCGATGTGCAGACCCGCAAGGCCGCCTGGACCCGCGCCGACCTGACCCGTGCGGTGAACGACGCTCTGCCCGACACGCTCGGCCTGACCAGCGGAGAGGACGTCGCGGGCCTGCTGGATTGGCTCACCGACGAGGGCCTCGCGCTCTCCACCCCGTTGGACGCGGCCCGTCCTGGCGACGACGCCCTGCCCGACGAGCTGCGCCTGGCCAATGGCCGGCCGGCCTACGACGCCCCGGGCGCGAAGCTCTATGCCACCCCCGACCACGTCCACACCGAACGCGCGATGACCGCTGCCGCCCGTCGCGGAGACGCCGCCGCGACCCCGTCCGCTGTCGCGGACCGGTTCCTCGGTCAGCTTCGGGAATCCGGCCGCGAGCTCGGCGTGGACCAGGTCGCCGCTGTCCGCGGGGTGCTCACCTCCGGCGCGCGGATCGAGACCCTTGTCGGCCCCGCGGGCACCGGGAAGAGTTTCGTCGTCGGCACCCTCGCCAGAGCATGGTCCGATCCCGAGCTCCGCGGCGCCGCTGCTGGGCGGGTCTTCGGGCTCGCCACCAGCCAGATCGCTGCCGGAGTCCTCGCCGACGAGGGACTTGACGCCCGCAACGTCAAGCGCTGGCTCGACACACAGGACCGGCTCGCCCAGGGTGCGAAGGTCGACGACGCCTCGGCGTGGCGGCTGCGAGCGGGCGACCTTGTCGTGGTCGACGAGTCCGCGATGACCGACACGACGGCCCTGGCTGCAATCTGCGAGCACGTCGAGGCCGCCGACGCCAAGCTCCTGCTGGTCGGCGACCACCGCCAGCTCGCCGCCGTCGGAGCCGGCGGGGCGATGGACCTGCTGGCCCACGCCGGAGCCCGCTACGAGCTCACCGAGACCCGCCGCTTCCGAGAAGGTTGGGAAGGGCCGGCGTCACTGCGCCTGCGCGACGGCGATGAGAGCGTGCTGCGCGACTACCAACGCCACGGGCGCCTGATCGACGCCGGCACCCTCGACGACGCCGAGGCGTCCGCCAGCCGCGCCTGGCTCGCTGACACCCTGGCCGGGCGCCGCTCGGTGCTCGTGGTCGACACCAACGACCAGGCTGATCGCCTTGCCGGCGCGCTGCGCGCTGAACTGGTGCGCCTCGGACGCGTCGAGGAGCACGGGGTGGTGCTCGGACGGGACGGCAACGACGCCGGCGTCGGGGACCTCGTCGCCGCCCGCCGCAACGGCTGGGAGCTTGCCGGACACCGCACCACGACCGACACAGGCGACCACGTCAACCGACGGGGCCCGATCAACCGGGAGACCTACCGCGTCACCGGTATCGGCGACGACGGCTCGCTGACCGTCGCCCCCGTCCACGGCCGCGACAACGAGGGCAGCGAAGTGCTCGGTGACCCGATGGTGCTGCCCCGCGAGTACGTCGACGCCGACGTAACGCTCGCCTACGCCGGCACTGTCCACGCGACCCAAGGCCTCACCGTCGACACCAGCCACTTCGTCGCCGGCCCCAGCACCAGCCGAGCCGCGAGCTACGTCGGGCTCACCCGCGGCCGCGAGGCCAACACCGCCCACGTGGCGACCATCAACGGGCCGGTCGACCCCGCCGACGGCTCGCACGTAGACCACTCCCTGCACCGCGACCCGGTCGCCGTGATGGCCGGGATCGTCACCCGCGACGACGGCGGCGCTTCCGTTTCCGCACTCACGACCGCGACCGAGTCCGCGACGGAGTCGGGCAGCACTCGCACGGCCGGGGAGCTCTTCAGCGATGCCGCGCACCTGGCCGCCACCGAGCGCACCGGACGCTGGCTCGACCAGCTCGTCGCCGAGGGCACTATCACCGGCCACGACCGCGCCCGACTCGCCGCTGAGGACGGCGCCGTCTCACTGACGCGCATCCTGCGCCGCGCTGAGATCGCAGGTCGCGACCCCGAGAACGTCCTGCGCGAAGCGGTCACCGATCGGCCGCTCGACGGGGCCCGCAACCTCACCAACGTCGTCCACGGCCGCATCCGCGACGCCCACACCTTCGATCCCGACGGCCGCAGCTGGGCCGACTGGACCCCGAGCACCGGGCGGGCCGACTGGGACCAGTACCTCACCGCCCTTGCCGATGCGGCGGACCGACGCAGCGCCGAGCTCGGCGAAGAGCTCGCATCCACTTCGCCGACGTGGCTGACCGACGCCCTCGGACCGGTACCCGAGTCTCTCGCCGAACGCGATCAATGGCAGGACCGCGCGAGCACGGTCGCTGCGTGGCGCGAGCTCAGCGGCTACGACGACGCCGAGGACGCCCTCGGCGCCGCGCCCGGACCAGGCAAGGTCGAGGCCTACGCCTCCTACCGAGCCGCCTGGCGCGCGCTCGGACGTCCCGAGATCGACCGCGAAGAACTCGAAATGTCGGACGGTCAGCTCCGCGTCCGCGTACGCGCCCACGAACGCGAATCCGCATGGGCGCCCCGCTACGTCGCCAACGAGCTCGCCGGCACCCACCAAGCCGCGACGCGCGCCGACCAGGACGCCCAGCTCCGCCGCGCCGAAGCCGACGCCGCCACCGACCCGGACGAACGACACAGGCTCAGCGCCGAAGCCGACCAGACCTCGACGCTCGCCACGACCCTCAGTGCGCGAGCTACCGAGCTCGACGCGCTCGACGAGGCACGCTCGCGGTGGCTGGCCCACACCGCGGGCACCCGGTCCGCTGCGGAGCGCGCCAAGGCCGAGCTCGCCGCTCGCCACGTCGACGACGCCGAGCCCGAGCAACGCACCACCGCCGCGGAGTGGCTCGCCGCGCACCGAGCCGCCATCTCGGAAGACGAGGCCCATCGCGACGTCACCGAGGACGACGTCACCAGCCGACCAGAGGATCTCCACGAGCTCGGACCCGACGCCGAGGAGCACGACGACAAGACCGGCCGGGTCGATCCCGCATCTGACGAGCCAACGGATATCGAGCCGTCGGAACCCGACATTCGCGAGGTGGCCACGTCAGAGCCGAGCCCTGTCGCCGAAGACCACGTGCGCGTACCCACCGCCGACGAGACCTCGGCCGCGGTCGAGAAGGCCAACCGCGCCCTCGCGGAGATGCGTGCGCGCGAAGACGGCGACGCGAGAGCTGAATCCGAACATCGCGAGGCGCAACTCGCGCAATGGCAAGCCCGCGACCAGGCAGTGGAAAGCTCCGACGACTCGAGCGAGCCGGTGGGCGATTCGAACCCAGGCGAGGTCGATGACCTCGACGAGGTCGACGCATAACCGCTGCGGTCAGCTGTCGGCCAGCAGGTCGACCTCGAGTGGCGGAGGACCCTGCCGACGCCACGCCCACTGCAAGGTGGCCCGCACCCCGTCACACCAACCGGGGCGGGACCGCGCCAGGTCGGGCCGCCGCTCCTCGAGCCGCTCGGCGGCCAGGAACTCCGCCTCGATCAACTCCTCGTAAGCCAGCGCCGTCCGACGCGAAGCAGGGGAAGCCGTCGGGTCGGTGAGGCCGTTGCTCAGCCTGGACGGCGCTGTCGCGAGCCAGCGGCATGTGGCAGCCACGCCGGCCGCGTACCAGCCCCCGCCGTCGTGCGCGAAATCGTGGACGTCTCGCTCCGAAGCAGCCCGCCACACGGCCACGAACTCGCTTCGTGGCACGCGGACGTTGCGTACCGGGATCGCCGCAACATCCGCGTCGGTCACGTCCACGCCCACGACGGTGACACCTGGCACCGACAGCTGGAAGTCACGCTTCGGGCACCGCTCGGCACGAGTCAGGGGTGGAGGGTGACCTTGGCGGGAAACGCGGCCGGATGGGCGGGGTCGGTGACCGGTTGACCGTCCACCCGCGTGCCACCGCCGGCGATCCGTTCCGAGCCCGGTCCTCCGAGAGCCCGGCCGCCAGAAGTCGGTCGAGCACTGTCGCCGCTGCCGGAGTCGTCGGAGGTGCGTCGGTGTCGGTCACGACCTGACGCTAGGTCGACCGTCCGACAGTGGACGGTTGCGCCGCGCGTGACTCACCCTCCAGGGGCGGGCGAGTCGTCGCGCTCGGGTCAGCCGTCGAGGAGACCTCGCCGGATGTTCGGGTTCTCGTGCCCTACCGGGGCCGGTCTGGGGAACTGAGGTGCGGGGTCGAACTCGGGTCCGAGCACTTTGTCGGCGACGCGGGTCGCGGCTTCCCAGACCCGCGGAGCGGTGGGCTTGTCGCGCCACCCCGAGGCGAGCTCTTCGAGCAGCTCGGACACGGCGGCGGCGGACGCCCGGTCGAGGCCGGCGAAACCGCCGGGGCCGCGCACGCGGACCTTCTCGGCTGCCCGGCGCATCTCGGCGGCCTGGGCTTCGCGCTCCGCTCGCCGACGCAGGTCCCGGTGGTGGCCATCGCCGTTCTCTCTTCGGACAGACGCCAGGGATCTGCCGCGGGGGAGCGCGGCACGACCAGGTTGGCACACCAGGTGCTGGCCGGCGCCGGCTGCGGGCTGTGGACGCCGTGCCCGTTGTAGCCGCCGGACCCGACAGCGTGAGCCGCACTTTGCGGCCGGACCCGTTCGGGCGTCGTCGTGTAGACCCGGTGCGGTGTCCCGCCCGCGAAGCTCCCCGCGTTCGGGTCTCGCGCGGGTGGCTCCGATGCTGGCCACTGCCGGCGAGGCATCGGTCGGGCCGGGGCGGGCGCTGGAGCTTGAAGTGGGACGGTTACTCCTGAGCCAGCTCAGACTCCGACAATTTGAAGAACGCCGCCCGTCGAGCGGATAACCGGAGATCAAGTTAACGGAGGCTGTGGAGGGCAATCTTGAGGTGATCGTCGATCTGAAATTGAGCCGAGAGCTCGATATCGAGGTTCAGTTCTACGGCGACGCGACGCTGTTCAGGTTGATGTTTCATCAACGAGCACGTTTGCGTCTTCTCGTACAAATGTTCATGTTGATGACAATGGAATAGATGCGCCTCAGCCTTTCCTTTCGAAAGACTCCAGCAACGAGACGAAGTCCTTCTGCTGGGCGTTCCAAGAGTGCTTCGAACGGCAGTGGGAAACTGCAGTGCAGTGGAACCTCATAGATTATATCGGAGGTGCATCGCCTACGGCTTCTTCTGACGAGGCTTCCGGCTGATGTCGAGTTGGATTGGTGCCGACGTGAATTGGCCTCTCTGACGAGATCATCGCAAGCCGCGCATGGCGCCAAGTCCCTAATGGTGATAGTCGACCGTCTCCGGCGACTCTTGGCGATGAGGCCGCCTTCGACCGATCCTCGAGGGCTCAGGCTTGCGAAGCCAGGTCGAGGGCAAGTGTCGGCCTCGACGATCGAGTCCGTGACCACTCGTCAGAATCTGAACTTTGTGAGGGTCGTTTCCGGCGGCTGCATAGTCATCAATATTGCCCGACGCCCTGAGAGCGCTCGATCTCTTACCGCAAGTGGGCGTGCGGAGCCGACGACTTCAAACCATAAGCGACCGTCACTCGGGAACCACGTGACGACATCGTGCAAGTAATTCATGTTCAGGTAGACGTCTTCGACATCCTCTGATGTAGACAGGACCGGTATTGCTATTGAGACTGGACCCCTATCCATCTCCAAATTGAGGGTCGCGCCGTCGATCTTGGCGAGTACAGTCGAAGCCAGGCTGCGATCCCCGGGACTACGCTGAGCCTCGAGCTGCTCAAGCGCGACGCGGATAGCGGCGGCCTCTACTTCAAATCCCGGATTCTGGCGCGATCGGCCAACGACAATCCTTGCAAGACGAGGAAATCTGTGCTTCAGGGTAGGGACGGATACCCCGTGACGGTCAGATTCTCCGAGCAAGAAGAGAACTCCGCGATACTTGTAGATGACCGTGTATGGCGAAGACGTATGTATCATGTCGGCCGTTCCACGGGGCAAAATCTCGTCGAATACGAAGGAGCCGCCAGGTGCGGGGACAAATTCAAGGCTCATTCGAAATCCGTCCGTACCGCTCGCAACGACACCGCGGCCGGAGCCAGAGAAGATGCGGACTTCGTTGACCACCAAGGTATCTGGCTTATAGTCAACTGAGGCGAACGCCTCGGCACGATTCAATGCCGCCCTCAGCTTCTGGGTGTCTACCCGGAGAGATTTCACGTGGAATTCGCGAGGTACTCGATCTACGGTCACCGCCTGAGCGACATGAAAGCCTTGCAAGGTCCGATGCGCTTCCCTGCGGAGTTCCCGGCTCTCGCTAGAGACCATGGGAGAGACTAGGATTTGCGCAGCCTGGTAGTCGATCTGAGCCCCAGCAGCCAAGTGTCGTCGAACGACCATAAGGCCGGCGCGTTGGAGCTCGTGGTGCTTGCTCGTCATTGCGTGACGCACCGACTCGTCCCTGGTGATGTCGCCAGTCGTCGACGGAACCTTCGATATCGTCAGATTCGCGTCGATACCAGAAACCCTGATCTCAGGAGTTTGAGGGGCCCGCCGATGCTTGATCTCGCTCTTTGTGTACGAGAAGAGCTCCTCGACCCCGACAAGACCATCTCCGTTAAGGTCCGCGTCTCCCGACTCAATCCCTCCGGCGAGCGCTGCGCTGAAGACTGAGACGACTTCGCCACTCTCGTCGTCTAGCCCCTCCAGAGCGATCTGAACCGCACTAGAGGCGCTCAGGATTGCTCTACAGTGGCCCTCGAACTCCTCGACAGCCACCGCCGAGAGGTCTGAAGCGGACTTGCCGTCTAGATCCTTCGCGAACGCACCCGCGTAGCAGCAATCTAGAATGACAACAACCTGCTGGCAAAGTGTGTCCTCTAGTTGGTCCTTGAGGAAACTGCCAGGGAGAGCCGTCGGAGGCAAGGCGCCGGGCTTGGTAGTGGGCACACCGAAGTAGAACCTACCTCTGTGATCCCGGAGGCCATGCCCGGAGAGAAAAAGGAGGAGTACATCAGTTCGGCTCGCTCTATTGAAGAAGTCGTAAATCGACTCGTGAAGATCGCTCAGGTGGGGATTCGAGAGGAGGTGTACATCAAAATCCCCTAGATCCTCTCTTCCTAGAACGGCTTTGAGGCGCTCGGCATCCGACACCGGGGAGTGGAGATCCTCTAGCTCATCGTCGTCGAAGGTGTCGCAAGCGATAAGCAGGGCCTTGCGACGATTGCTCATTGAGTCTCTGTCGAATCATTCTCAACGGCTCGATTGGCTTCGATCCATGCTCGCAGAGCAGCGTCCTGCTGCCGTCTACTTGACGCATCAATCTCGATCGTATTGCCATCTACTGTTAGCTTGATATGGCGCGCCTTCTGTCGATCAAGATAGTTTCGTACTAGTCGGACGAACGCGGGAACTCCTACCGTGGAGAGTGTGACCGCGACTGTTGCGACAACGTCGTAGGTCGCTGATTTCGCTCCAGGCGACTGCGGAAGACGTCGAGTAGCTCGTCGTACGTCCCCAATCTTGCTTAAGAGTGCGTCTTGAAGAAAGTCCTGTGGGTCCACAGTGCGAAACGGCTTATCGTTCTCAACAACTTCAACGTGAACGACGATCGTCGTCGACACCATCGGTCTCCTCGCAAGGCCCCGTTACATAACAGGGAGCATCCTATCGATCAACGTTCGACAGCCCGTCGGGACACTCCGAGATGCAGCGGCACCGCGCTTGTCGACCCGAGACTGCTCGCTTCGTCGCGAGCCACGCAAGGGCCGCGCCTGCGCCGCCAGCCTCTGCGACGGATAGAAGCAGTGCCGGGTAGCCCGCGTTCGTGAGCCATATCCAGTCGTCGACTGGTCTTGCGTCGCGGGTATCCGTGCCAAACTCCTCGCGGCAACGTCCTCGTCGCTGGCCTCGGCCGCCAGCTCAGCCGGCCTGCGTAGGTCCTGGGCTCCGGTGGACCAGGTGAGCTGTCGTCGGCGCTCGGAGGCCTGTTCCCACTCCCAGCAGCGCGCGAGCGCCGCCTTTTCGTACGTGTCGACGGCGTCGGCGAGCAGCTGCATCGGGGTCCGGCCCCCGGCGCGCCGGCCCTCTTTGCGGTGGGAGCCGGTGACCTCGTGGGCGATCTTGGTGAAGTACTCGGCCAGATCGCCGTCCCCGAGCTGCACGCGGCGCAGGTCCCACCCGTGGTCGTCGGAGGCGTCGAACCCTTTGCGCTCCAACGCGGACCGCCACCGGGAGAACCTGCGCGCGCCCACGCTAGCGGCGACGAGTTCGGCGGAGACCGGATCGCCGAAGCACAGCAGAGCATGATGTGGACGTGCCACCCGTGGTCGCCGTCGGCGACCTCCACGACCGGCGCCCACCCGAGCAGCTCTCAGTCTGCCTTCCACGCGCCACCGGAGGTGACCCGAGCAGGCGTCGGACAAGACCGTCCCAGCAGCTCTTGCGCTGACGCAGGGTGTTCTCCTCGATCGCATCGGCTTCGGCCTGGTGCTCGTCGAAGTCCCACCGGTTCGCGTTCGCCGCCTCGTAGCCGGCGCGGTCTCATTGAGCTGGCGCAGCTGCGCCCGCTCGTCCTTCGTGAGCCCGAGCCGGTCGCCACGGTCGCGGCGCATCGTCAAGGTCAGCAGGAACGCCGAGCCGCCGGCCTCGTCGACCGCACGCATCACCTTCGACAGCTCATCGGCCCGTCGTGTGGCGACCTTCGCGGCGCACTGCGGGCAGCGCCATACCGACCCGCCCGGCGCCAACCCCGAGTAGCCGGCGGCCCTCGTGTCGTCGGTGTTCTCGGTGACCGCGAGCGTCACCCCGCACTCGCGGTCCAGCGGCACACCGCAGTTCCGGCGGAGGCTGGTGACCTTGCGCAGCTGTGATCGGCGCGCCCCCGTGTCTCGCGTCGGTGCTGGGCCTGCGCCACCCGCTCACCCGGAGACAGTCGCTCGTTGGCACCCCGGCGGCACCTGGTCTTGTGAAGACCTGTTCGCCCATTACGCACCTCACCACCCGGAGGAGCCCATCTAGTCATCGGGCCAGCCTCGATCGCCAGGCGCGGAGGAGTCCTCCTCCGCGTACCCGAGACCTGTCACGAAGGGTCAGCGAGCGAGGGGCCACTACCAGCTACAGATTGGGGTCGCGGTAGTCGGCGAGCCTGCTTGACAGGCCGTAGGTGCCTATAGGGTAGGTTTACCCAATTAGGCGACTGTAAGGCTAGCCCGTGGGGGAGGTGGTTTCCTCGATGTCCACCTTTCTCAGGGCGGCCGAGCAAGTCTTAGAGCGTCATGGTCGCCCAATGCACCCTAGAGAGTTAGCTCGTATCGCGGTAGACGAGGGGGACCTCCTCAGCGAGGGCAAGACCCCTGAGAACACCATGAAGGCACGTCTGAGTGACGATATTCTTGCAAGAAGGGACGACTCCGCCTTCATGCGGACGGCGCCTAACGTCTTCGCTCTTCGGAAGTGGGACGACGTCCTAGTCGAGTTCCACGCCGAGAGATTCTCGAAGTCGCCGTTGGAGGAAGACGCGGTTGTCTTCGACATCGGATTGATCGACAGCATCATCAAGCAGCCAGGCTTCAATCATGAGCCCTTAGTGACGGGTTCCGAGCTGTTGTCACATTGCAGGCCTCTTCTTCGTGAGGATGCTGAGAGGGACACTGAGGTAGTCCAACTTGTCTCAAGCTTCGTCCTCGAATTCGAAGGGCGTTACCTCACTTTCCAGCGTAGTGGTCGGCTACCGGAGAAGCGGCTGAAGGGCCAGTATTCGCTTAACTTCGGCGGTCACGTGACGCCAGAAGACCTTTCGCGAACGGGCTCTCTGGCGGAGGCGGCATCAAGCCTGATCGATCCCTTCGACCCTAGGGATGGATACGTTGCGCTTGCTCGCGAACTAGTAGAAGAGGTGGCGCTCAGTTACGTCCCTGCCTGCCAGTATCTGGGTCTCATCTATGACGACCGACGGGAAGTTAGCCGCCAACACCTTGCGATTGTCTATAAAGCCCAGCTGCGTGGTGCCGAATACACGGTGGCGGAGCGCGGCAACTTCCTGAACAGCAAGTTCGAGACGCTAGGTGAGATCGACGCTCGCATAGAGGACTTCGAGAATTGGTCGGAGCTCATCTACACACACGAACGAGAGGCTCTCGGCTAACTTGTCCGCCCAACAGGGTGTCAGTGTCGCCGGCGACATTGCCATTCCGCTGATAGTCAACCTCGCCAGCAACCTAATTGGCTTCCTAATTGGAGCCCTGTGGACAAGCAGGCGTAGGACCCAGAATCTCCGCCGGCGTCGGTCGAAGATCATTCAGCTGCTCGGCTTCGTTGTGTTCGGCCTGGCGTCCGCCATCAGCGCGAGTCTAATCGTGAGATGGAACGAATCGCCCTGGCTCGGAATTGTATTGCTTGTCGCCGGGGTTCTCGTCACCTCGGGCGGCCTAGCGTGGCCTTACTTGAAGTTCTGGTGGGTCGGTGTGGGTGGAGTAGACCTAAAGATGAGGACTGGACTGCACCCAAAGAAGGCATTGCGTTCGTGTACCAGTGGACTATCGTTTCTAGGTACAGGCGCGAGCAAACTAACCAGCAACGCTGATACGTTCGCGCAGACCGTTGCGGCATGCACCGCAAGCGGCAATACGGTACGTCTCCTGTTGAGTCGACCCGATTCAGCCAATCTCCGAACTGCTGCTCAGCGAGCCAACAAGCCTGAGGAGCAATTCGCGGATGCCGTGAAAGGAAGTTTACAAGTAATTGCAGACCTAAAGTTGAAGCGCAAGTTCGACATCGAAGTCCGCTTCTACGACAACGCAACGCTATTCCGCTTGATGTTCATCAACGAACGCGTCTGTGTATTTTCGTACAATGTTTATGGCACCGAAGATGAAATGGCCGTACCACAGCTATTCTTCTCAAAGGATGCAAGCAAGGAGACAAAGTCATTCTATTGGGGCTTCGAACGTTATTTCGAGCGCCAATGGGACGACGCTATTGAATGGAACTACAGCGACTTCATCTAGTGCTTAGGCCTTCGCGGTAGGTGACCGCGTGAGCCAATCGAACCGCCAACCTATGCGCCGGGCGCTCAGCAATGCCTGGTCCTGTGAAGACCTGTTCGTCCATTACCGAGAACCCACCCGCTCACCGGGCGCCACCAGCGGTCAGGGCCGGCGCTCGCGCGACCGGCGTGGCCCGGCCACCGACGACGACAGCGACGACCTGGACCCCCGGTGGGCACCGGCCGCAGGACGAGGCTCGGCCCCTGGCGGCCAGCCGCTCCGACCTGGACCAGGGCACCGACCTGAGGAGAGCCCCCGACAGCGACGAGCTCCGTAGCGGGGGAGTGGTGGTCGGGACGGGGCCTCACCCACGACGACGCAGCCGCCGAAGCTCATGCCGAGCTGGCCGACCTTGCCCGTGGTCGGCGTCCGCGCGAACCCGGCCACGCGAGACCACGGAGATCCTCGACGGCGACGCAGGTTGCCGCGCCAGCGATACCGAGTCCATCGAACAAGTGTTCGCTATCGCGAGGCGCTCTGGTTCACTTATCGGTGCTCGGCGGGTTCGGCACCTCGTGCTCGGACTCCACGGTTGCGATACCAGGACGCACAACGCCTCGAAGAGTGGCGCTCCCGCTGTGTTCCTTGATCAGCCTCTTGTCGAACATGGTGCGTGCGTCAGGAGGCACCTTCCAAAGGCCGCGCGGGCCCCTCGAGACGACCACTCTGTCTGCGCCGATCCGAACGCATCCCCGAACGCGGAGGGTCGCATTGGGGCGGGCGTTGCGGAGTTGATTGAGCAGGGGCCACACGTCGGCATGCCAACGGCGCACGGCACCGCCTTCGAGTTTCGACCCGGGCTCCCGTCCAGTGCTCACGACCGTCGCGTAGCGCGTCCTCCACGGGAAGCTCGTGTCCGACAGCCCGATGGTCAGCAGGACGATGTCGCTCCGACCACGGTTGGTCACCTCCACGACAAAGACCTCCCTGGTCGGAAGACCGAGTGCCTCGATGTCCTCCTTGCCCTGCCCGTTGTCGGGAGACCAGTAGAGGACAGGCACGCCGTCCGCGCCTGCGACTCCCAGCTTGATCGTCACCTTTGGACGGGGCCCTGTGAGCAAGAAGTTCAGTACCTGCCATCCGAGGCTCGCACTCGCTACGATGAGGCTGAGGGTCGCAAGAATGACGCCGATGAGGGCCAACACGAAGGTCGCTGTCGGGCTCACGGGGCGACCCTAGACAGTCGGACTCGTGTTCCCGACGCGATCGCCTGATTCTCGGCGAGCATGGCCCCTTGGGGTCTCTCCCTCGGCGGCGCGGGGTCTATCCTGCGGCGGGCGGTCTGGCAGCCCTCGGGCGTACCTCTCCGCCCACGCGGGCCTCACCGCGATCGTCGACGCCGCCGTCGTGGTCAGCGGCCCGGTCTCCCCGGCCTTCAGCAGCGAGCACGCGCGCGCACTGCTCCACGGCATGCAGGACATCTTCGGCAACGCCGTCGGCTTCACGACCGTCCCCACCACCGAGCAGGTCATCGAGGTCGCCGCGTCGTTCGCGATCGACGACCTGCTGGCGCAGGACACCAACAGCCCCATGCTGGTGATCAACGGAGACGAGGACGTCCACGTCCCGCTCGCGGACACCACCGTCTTCGACGGCCGCCCCGACACCGACGTGCAACTCGTCCGTGGAGGCGCGCACTGCGCGTTCAACAAAGCTCGACGGGCTCCTCGCCGACACAACCAAGTGGCTCACCGCCGCACTGCACTGAGCCCGCGTTCCCGGACAGCTCGCGACGCCGGGCCCTACCGTTGCCGCCCGTTGGAGTCGACATCCGTGGTCGCGGTCCTACATGGCACGCCCCGTGACACGAAACGAGAGCCAGCGGTGACGACGAGGAGCATCGAGACACCTGACGCATGAACGTTGCTGCTGGTATAGGGCCTGGTGAACGTGGTCGGCCATCTTTGCAAGGCGGTGTATGCGGGTTGACGCAACGTCGCTCTGTGATCTACTCAGATGGTAAGAACCTCGGCGCCGTCGACCCAGCGTGCGAGCACAGAGAAAGTGGCGAGCTGCTCGAGGGCCAGCGCCTCGGGTAGCTCGCCCTCGAGGTGGCTGATCGGGTTTCGGATGCCCGCGTAGCAGGCCTCGGCAAGCGCTCGAGCGCCGCGGTGCACGCTCGAGAAGGTCTTGGAGTCTTCATCCTTCATGAGGCGGAGCCGCGGCGTCCCCGGCTTGGGCGCTTCGGTGTTGAACGCCTGATTGAACAGGTCGGTCTCAGAGATGTCCTGACGGCCGAGCTTGTTCTGCGTCTCGGCGTTGAGCTTGCGCGCCGCCGCGCCGACGGCCTCGCGGAAGTGCCCGCTCTGCCAAAGCGACCGCGCACCGTCCCACACCCACGGGTGCAGGCTGCTCGCGGAGAGTCGCGGTGCATCATCACCGAGCGCGGCGTCAATCTCGGGCTGGCGGCGGATGACCGCCAGGGCCCGCCGACTGGCTTCGAGGTGTTGGTACCACCGGTTGACCTTGGGCTCGTGCTCCACGTTCTGGCGCCAGCCCGGCAGCGTTCGGTCGAGGATCTGCTCGACCACGGCCGCCTCGCTCGTAATGTCGGCCTGCGTCCCCCGGTTCGAGAGGCTTGGTCCAATGATGGTCATCCCGGGCGGGTCCGGCGGGCGGTAGAGCTCGGCAAGCCCAAGGAAATGCTCCAGCACCTCGGTCGCCCACTGGGTGTCGATGGCCATGGCGACGATCGTGCCCCACGGCTCCGACAGCACCTGTGCTGCGCGGCGTGGCTCCACGGAACCTTCTCGCTGCTGGAGGTCCCGGGCCAAGCGGTCGTCACCGTGACGCGAGGCGCCAGTCGGCCGGCTCGATCCGATAACCCCCAGGACCGTCACGTCTGGCGGGCAGGATGGTGCGGCGGCCGGGAAGGTGGCGACCCTCGACCACCAGCGCGCGCCGGCAGGTGTCCGTGACAGCCGTCGGCTGCCGGGCGGGCTGGTCCAGCGGTGCGAGAGTGTCCCTTTCGCCGTGCTTCCCGCACGGCAGGCCGGCATGTCTGTTTCCAAGGAGAGCGATGCGCAGTCGCCGTGACCTACATCGCCAGGCCGCACGGGAGGCGCAGGCCGGTCAGATGCGGTCTGCGGCCGAGACCGTGCGGGTCCGCGGACCGGGCGGCTACGCCGGTCTCGACGAGGCCTCGGCGGCCGCGGTCTCGGAGCTGCTCGTCGAGATCGCCGCTGGATGGCGAGAGAAGCCGGCCGCGCCCCGTATCTGGGAGGCCGCCACACGGGTGGCGGACCGGGTGTCCGAGGGCGACCGGGATCCGGCGCCGTACTTCCCGGGACCGGCCCCGGCCGGCCGCGAGAACCCGAACCTGAAGAAGGGGTTCCCGGTCGACTGACCCGGGCCTCGGCCGACCGGCGGCTGACCGGCGGCCCGACTGCGGCTGGCAGGTCCCCCGCCCGCTCGTCGCGCGCGGGGGACCGGGCCGGCTACCTGCTTGCTGACTGCTCGCGGGCTATTCGGCGAGCTTGGCGATGGACTGGGCCCAGAGGAAGTACTTGTTGGTGCCCAGGTCGCGGACAGTCTTGATGTTGAACGCGTCCTTGAGGTGCTGGGCGTCGCCCTCGCTGACCCCTTGCAGCGCGTCGACCGGCGCGTGGGCGAGCTCGGCGATGCTCTTGTTCTCGTAGGCCTTGTCGACCTTGCCGGCGATGTCACCCATCGTTGGCTCCCTTCCCTGGAGTCGCGGCTTCGGCCGCGCGCGACGGTGATGCCTCTCGGCGGCCGGTAGCCCGGTGCGGTTCCTTGCGCCGGTCCTGTGCCCACCCCGGGCAGACGACACGCCCACCGGCGCCCGCGCGCGTGATCTCGGCGCGCCCTCGTCTCGGGCAGCTCCTCAAGGCCGGGTGGCCGGGGCGCCTGCGGCGCTGAGGTGGACGCCGCTTCGCGGCGGCCGGTGCTGGAGGGCCCCGAGAGCTTGATCGGGCCGCCCCTCCCGGTAGTAAGTGGCCCAGACCTGCAGGTACGGCGCGTCGGGCGGAGGCGGGGACGTCCTCCTGATGCGGTGATCGGGCTTGGCTTCCCACGCATCGAGGAGGACGTCCGTGCCGAACGCTAGTGCTGCGTCAGGCAACGTTGGGTAGGTAATCGGGCCTGCGGATCTTGGAGTTGGCGGCGAAGCGGCGTTTCGGGGTGGCGTGGCGGTTGTGCCAGCGGACGTATCCGGCGATCGCTCGCTCCT
>NZ_BSTS01000020.1 GCF_030269665.1 Actinomycetospora sp. NBRC 106375 | reverse complement strand
CACCTGACCCGCCAGGGACATCTCAGGCACCCCCGACACCGTCACACCACCGACCCCGACCGCGAGCAGCACCCGAAGCATCAACCCGCCCGAGCGTCCAAGCGATTAGGCAACGGGCTCGATGTGACGGCGATCGTCACCGGGATCGCGATCGTGCGGCGTGCGCCGCCCTCCCCGGCCCCCGCGCCGGAGCGAGCGGGTGGAAATCCTGACGTCGAACGCCGGCGTGGCTCCCACGCTGACACCACCCCGTGCGTCGCCCCCGTACGGGGACGGCGAGGATCGCGGGCGTGGTCGCCGACGCGCTGCTGTTCTCCAACTCCCGCCCGCCGGGGGCCGCCGTGCCGTTCGCGCACGCCGCCGAGCCCCTGCGCGCCCACGTCGGCGGTCGGACGCTGTGGTTCGCGGCGTGGGCCGGCGACGACCTCGACGCCTACACCGGGTTCGTCGCCGAGGCCCTGGAGAACGTCCTCGGGCCGCTCGACGTCCGCGGACTGCACCGCGAGCCCGACCCGGCCGCGACGATCCGCGACGCCGACCCCGACCGCGAGACGGTGTTCGTCGGCGGCGGCAACACGTTCCGCCTGCGGCGGCGCACCGGGGACAACGGGGTGCTCGCAGCCCTCCGCGAACGCACCGACCTGAGGTACGCCGGCGCCAGCGCCGGCTCCAACCTCGCCTGTCCGACGATCATGACGACCAACGACATGCCGATCGTCGACCCCGGCGGGTTCGACGCCGTCGGCCGCCTCCCCGTGCAGATCAACCCGCACTACCTCGACCCCGACCCGCACTCCACCCACCGGGGCGAGACCCGCGAACAGCGCATCGAGGAGTTCCACCAGGAGAACGCCGTCGCGGTCGTCGGGCTCCGCGAGGGCGCCTGGCTCCTCCACGGCGACGACCGGCTCACCCTCGACGGCTACACCGCCCGGCTCTTCCGCCGCGGCCACGAGCCGCGCGAGCTCGCGGCGGGTACCGACCTCACGTGGCTCCTCGCGACACCTATCTCCTGACCGACGTCCGCACCCGTCACCACGACGGGCTCGTCGACGTCGCCGTCGAGCACGGCCGGATCACGGCGGTCGGACCGGGCCTCGACCGCCGCACCCCGGCGATCGACGGCCGCGGGCAGACGGTCCTGCCCGGCCTCGTCGAACCCCACCTGCACCTCGACAAGGCGATGCTCGACCCAGGCCCCGACCCGGACGCCGGCCTCGACGCGGCCGTGGCACGCACCGCCGAGCGCAAGAGCCGCTTCACCCCGGACGACGTCCGCGCCCGCGCCACCGACGTCCTGCGCCGAGCCCACGCCCACGGCACCACGCGCGTGCGTACCCCCGTCGACGTCGACCCCGCCGTCGGCCTGAGCAGCCTCGACGTCGTCCTCGACCTCCGTGCGGAGTGGGCGGGGCGCGTCGAGCTCCAGGTCGTCCCGTTCCCCCAGGAGGGCATCGCGAGCAGGCCCGGCACCCGCGACCTGCTCGTCGAGGCCCTGCGCCGCGGCGCCGACGTGCTCGGGGCGTGCAGCTACGCCGAGGACGACGCCGACGCCTGCCGCGACCACGTCCGCGACGTCCTCGACCTCGCGCAGCACCACGGGGTCCCGGTCGACGTGCACGCCGACTTCGCTGCCGGCTCGGACGACCCCCGTCACGACCTGGCCGCGGACATCGCGGCGATGACGTCCGCCGCGGGGATGCAGGGACGCGTCGTGCTCGGCCACGCGACGACGCTCGCGGGCCTGGACCCCGACGCGAGGGGCCGCACCGCCGACGCCCTCGCCGAGGCCGGGGTCGGCGTCGTCGTCCTCCCGCCCACCGACCTCTACCTCGTCGGCGCCTCGGCCCCGGTGCGCGAGCTGCGCGCCGCCGGCGTCCGCGTCGCGTACTCGTCCAACAACGTCCGCAACGCCTTCACGCCGTTCGGCACCGTCGACCTCCTCGACGCCGCCCTGCTGCTCGGCCACATGCAGGGCGTCGACCTGGACACCCTGCTCGACATGGGCACGGTCGACGCCGCCGCCCTGCTCGGTGACGATCACCACGACGTCACCCCCGGCGCCCGCGCCGACCTGGTCCTGCTCGACGCGCCGGACGCCGCGACCGGCCTGCTCGACCGGGCACCCCGCACACCCGTTGCCGAGCTGCCAACGGGGGCTTCGCGGCGCTGAGAAGCAGCGAGCGTCCTGTTGAGCACGCCGATAGGGCGTTCGCTACGACGACCACGCCGACCCCGGGCAGCGAAGCCCCGCGCACCGGCGCAAACTGGCCCCGATGACCACGATGCGCCGCTCGTCCGCCGAGTCCCTGCTCGCCGAGGATCTGCGTTCCGTCGTGCGCGGGCGGGTGCGGTTCGACACCGCGAGCAAGGCCATGTGGTCGGCCGACGCGTCCAACTACCGCCACGTCCCGCTCGGCGTCGTCCAGCCGGTCGACCTCGACGACGTCGAGGCGACCGTCGACGTCGCGCGCCGCCACGGCGTCCCCGTGCTCCCGCGCGGCGCCAGCACGAGCATCGGCGGGCAGGCGGTCAACGAGGCCGTCATCGTCGACTTCTCCCGCCACCTCACGCGCGTGCTCGACATCGACCCCGACGCGCGCACGGCGCGGGTGCAGCCGGGCGTGGTCCTCGACGATCTGCGCGACGCCGCCCGCCCCTACGGCCTGACGTTCGGGCCGGACCCGTCGACGCACAACCGCTGCACGCTCGGCGGGATGATCGCCAACAACGCGTGCGGGTCGCACTCGGTGGCGTGGGGCAAGACCGTCGACAACGTCCGCGAGCTCGAGATCCTGCTGGTCGACGGCACGCGGATGGCGGTCGGCCGGACGCCCGACCTCGCGGCGGCGATGAACCGTCCCGGCCGCGAGGGCGCCGTCTACCGCGAGCTCCAGCAACTGCGGAACCACCACGAGACGACCATCCGCGACGAGCTCCTCGGCCACGGCATGACCCGGCGGGTCAGCGGCTACAACCTCGACCAGCTCCTCGACGAGCACTCCTTCGACCTCGCCCGGGCCCTGGTCGGCACCGAGGGCACGTGCGCGACGGTCCTCGAGGCCACGGTCGACCTCGTCGAGTCCCCGCCGGCCCGCGCCCTCTGCGTCCTCGGCTTCCCCGACGCCTACACGGCCGCCGACCACGTCATGCCGATCCGCGAGCACGCGCCGCTGACGATCGAGGGCGTCGACGTCGGCGTCATCGGCGCGCTGCGGGCGCGCCGGCCCGACGACCGCACCCACGAGCAGCTGCCCGCGGGCAAGGGCTGGCTCTACGTCGAGACCGGCGGCGCCGACCGCGCCGAGGCCGAGGCGAAGGCGCACGCCATCGGCACGGAGATGGCGACGTACGGGGCGAGCGTCACGGTGGTCTCCGACCCGGCCGCGATGCGCGGGCTGTGGAAGGTCCGCGAGGACGGCTCGGGGATCGTCACCCGCTCCCCCGACGGCGGCGAGGCCTGGCCCGGGTGGGAGGACGCCGCGGTGCCGCCCGCGCAGATGGGGTCCTACCTGCGCGAGTTCGACGCGCTGCTGCGCCGCCACGGCCGGCAGGGGGCCTACTACGGGCACTTCGGCGACGGCTGCCTGCACGTGCGCATCGACTTCGACCTGCTCACCCGGCCCGGCCTGGCGAACTTCCGCGCGTTCCTGACCGACGCCGCCGACCTGGTCGCCGCGCACGGCGGCTCGGTCTCCGGCGAGCACGGCGACGGCCAGGCCCGCGCCGAGCTGCTGGCGCGGACGTACTCGCCGGAGCTGCTCGGGGCCTTCAAGGACTTCCGGGCGGCGTGGGACCCCGAGGGCCGCATGAACCCCGGCCGGGTCGTCGAGCCCGCGAAGATGGACGAGGACCTCAAGGTCTTCGTCGGCGTCCCCACGATCGGCCCGCGTACCGAGCTGGCCTACACCGACGACCGCGGCAGCTTCACCCGCGCGAGCCGGCGCTGCATCGGCGTCGCCAAGTGCATCACCGACAGCGGCGGCTACATGTGCCCCAGCTACCGGGTCACGGGCGAGGAGATGCACTCGACGCGCGGCCGCGCCCGGATGCTCTTCGAGATGGCCTCGGGCAAGCTCGTACCCGACGGGTGGCGCTCGACCGAGGTCCGCGACGCCCTCGACCTGTGCCTGAGCTGCAAGGCCTGCCAGCGCGACTGCCCGGTCGGCGTGGACATGGCCACCTACAAGGCCGAGTTCCTCGCCCAGCACTACGCGGGCCGCGCCCACCAGCGTCCCCGCAGCCACTGGTCCATGGGCCACCTGCCGCGCTGGCTGCGCCTCGCCGGGTCGGTGCCCGGCCTGCCGCGCCTCGCCAATGCGCTGGCCCGCCGGCCCGCGCTCGCGACGCTGGCCAAGCGCGTCGGCGGCATCGCCCCGCAGCGCGACATCCCGGCGCTGGCGCCGCGCCCGCTGCGCCGCGTCGTCGGCCCCCACCCGCCGCGCCCGGACGGCGCGGAGCCCCGGCTGCTGCTGTGGCCCGACACCTTCACCGCGGCGTTCGACCCCGACCTCGCGCTCGACGCGATCGCGGTGCTCGAGCACCTCGGCTACCGCGTCGAGCTGCCGACGGGCCAGGTGTGCTGCGGCCTGACATGGCACACGACCGGCCAGCTCGACACCGCGCGCTCGGTGGTGCGCCGCAGCCTCGACGTCGTCAAGCCCTGGCTCGACGACGGGGTCGCGGTCGTCGGGCTCGAGCCGTCGTGCACCGCGGCGCTGCGGCAGGACGTCGTCGAGCTGCTGGGGCCCGACGACGAGGACGCCGTGCGGCTGAAGGCCTCGACGCGCACCCTCGCCGAGGTCCTGGCGCAGCACACCGACGAGCTGCGCGCCCAGGTCACCACGAGCACGAAGGCGATCGCCCAGATCCACTGTCACCAGTACGCCGCGATGGGCTTCGACGCGGACCGCGCCGTGCTCGACGCGCTCGGGGTGGCCACCGAGGTCCTCGACGCCGGCTGCTGCGGGCTCGCGGGCAACTTCGGGTTCGAGGACGGGCACTACGAGGTCTCGACGGCCTGCGCCGAGCGCGCCCTGCTGCCCGCCGTGCGCGCGGCCGACCCCGACACCGCGGTGCTCGCGGACGGCTTCTCGTGCCGCACCCAGATCCGGCAGCTCGCCGGCACGGGCCACGAGCCGGTGCACCTCGCGCACGTCGCGGCGACGGCGCTGGGCCTGCGGTCCCGAGAGCGGGCATCGGCGCCGGCGGTCACGTGACCCGTCCCGGCGTGCTGCGCTGGATCGGGTACGCCTTCGGAGCACGGTTGCCGACGCGGTTCGCGCCGTGGGTGCTCCACGACCTGACCTGCCGGACGTGGTTCCTGCGCCACCTCGCGCGCACCGCGGTCCAGTCCACCCCCGCCGCCCTGCTCGCCCTGCTGCCGGGACCGGGGTGGCTGAAGCTGGCGCTGCCGTTGTTCGTGCTGTTCGCGTCGCTGTTCATGGCCGCGCTGTTCTCGCCGATGGTGCGCGAGAAGCGGCTCTACCAGCACGGCTACCTGCCCGAGGTCGTGCTCCGCGACGAGTAGGTGCCCTGCGGGCCTGTGAGCACTTCGGCGTGCTCCGGTACGCCGAACTGCTCACGTGCCGACAGGCACCTCGGCCAGGGGGACGCCGTCGGCCAGCATCCCGAGCACGTGCACGAACGTCTCGATGTAGGGCCGCCCGGGGTCGCGGCGGACCAGTTCCTGCGCGGCCAGGCGCGCCCCGCTGACGACACCGGCGAACACCACGACGTCCTCGTCGGTGGCCGGGCGCCCGACCGCCTCAGCGACCAGCGTCGCCACGTGGTCGACGCCGAAGGTGTTGCGCTCGCGCAGCACCGCCCCGATCTCCGGGATCGAGCGCGCGAGGTCCATGCGCACCTCCTCGAGGGCCCGCTTCTCGTCGGAGAGGGACGCGAAGGCCGTGTGCATGCTGCGGCGCAGGGCCTCCAGGAGCGGGGTCCCCGCCGGGACGGCGCGGAAGGCGGCCTCGTAGAGCGGGTCGACGTCGTCGAGGAGGACGACGTCCTCCTTGGTCGGGAAGTAGCGGAAGAACGTGCTGCGCGAGACCTCGGCCGCCGCGGCGATGTCGTCCACGGTCGTGGCCGCGAAGCCCCGGTCGCGGAACAGCCGCAGCGCGTGGCGCTGCAGATCCGCGCGCGTGCGCTGCTTCTTGCGTTCACGCAGGCCCGGATCGGTCACGTCGGACATCCTGACACGCACACCCAACTGGTACCGAGTACCACTTGAGACTCAGTCCCAGAAAGGCGTAGCGTCCTCGCCGTGGACACCGAGGTGATCGTGGTGGGGGCGGGACCGACCGGGCTGACCGCGGCCCTCGAGCTGGCGCGCCGGGGGATCGGGGTGCGCCTGCTCGACGCGGCGCCCGCGCCGTTCGCCGGGTCGCGGGGCAAGGGGCTGCAGCCGCGATCGCAGGAGCTGCTCGACGTCGTCGGCGGTGTCACCGACCGGCTGGTCGCGCTCGGGCGCACCGACCTGCGGGTGCGCCGTCACGAGCCGGACGGCACGGTCCGCGACGAACCGGGACGCGACACCACGCCGACCCCGGACACGCCCTGGCCGACGACGCTGCTGATCCCCCAGTGGCGCGTGGAGCAGGTCCTGCGCGAGCGCCTCGCCGACTTCGGGGTCGCCCCGGAGCAGGGCGTCCGGGTCGACGACCTGACGAGTGACGACGATGGCGTCACCGTCGCCACGTCGATCGGGACCCTGCGCGCCCGCTACGTCGTCGGCGCCGACGGCGGCGGCAGCACCGTGCGGCGCACGCTCGGCGTCTCGTTCCTCGGCGAGACCCGCGAGGAGATCCGGATGGTCGTGGCCGACGTCGAGCTCGAGGGTCTCGACCGCGACCACTGGCACCAGTGGGGGGCGCCCGACCCGGTGCCGTACTCGTGGGTGGCGCTCTGCCCGCTGCCGGCGTCGCCGACGTGGCAGCTCCAGGCCGGCCCGCTCGACGACCGCGAGCCCGACGACGCGGTGCTCGCCGAGATCGTCGCTGCGCGGGGCCCGCGGGTCCGCCTGCGCCGGGTCGCGTGGCGCTCGGTGTGGCGGCTCAACGTGCGGATGGTGTCCGACTACCGCCGCGGCAACGTGTTCCTGGCCGGCGACGCCGCCCACGTGCACTCCCCGGCCGGCGCCCAGGGCATGAACACCGGCATCGGCGACGCGGTGAACCTCGGCTGGAAGCTCGCCGCCGTGCTCCGCGGCGCCGACGACACCCTTCTCGACACCTACACCGCCGAGCGCCTCCCGATCGCCGCGGGCGTGCTCGGCATCTCCGCCGAGCTCTCCGGGCAGGCGATGTGGGCACGCACGGCCGCGCAGGTGCGCACCACCTCGCAGCTCGACCTCTCGTATCGCGACGGCCCGCTCGGCGACCCCGACACCGACCCCGACACCGACGGCCCCGGGCCGCGGGCCGGTGACCGCGCCCCCGACGCGCCCGCCGACGGCGGCACCAGCACCGTCTTCCTCCGCCGCCGCGAGGCCGACTGGACGGTGCTCACCACCGACGCCGCGGCGCGCGTCCCCGGCACGGTCACCGTGACCGTCGACGACCCCGCGACCTACGCCCTCGCTCCCGGCGAGGTCGTCGCGGTCCGGCCGGACGGGTACGTGGGACGCCGCGGGACGGCCGACGAGGTCGGCGCGTGGCTCGCGCCGCTGCTGGCGCGGGTTCAGACGCCCGCCGGGCACTGATCGGGCATCGCCGAGCCGGGGTCCAGCAGGTACGCCGTGTACGCGTCGGCGGCGCACCGGCTCGGGGCGTCGAGGGTGGTGTGGCCGATCGCGTCGACGACGAGCACGTGCCCGGCCGAGAGCTGCGACGCGGCGGCGCGGGCGTCGACGAGCGGGGTGGTCGGGTCGTAGCGGGAGTTGACCAGCAGCGCGGGCGCCGGCAGCGGCGCGTTCCACGGGCCGAGGTAGCGGTCGGGGTCGATCGCCGGCCAGTCCACGCACATCGCGTGGTTCAGGGCCGTCGACGCCCCGACGATCGGGTGGGCGGCCTGCTCGGCGACGACCGCGGCGTCCATGTCCGCCGATGAGGGCGTGACGCTGTCGGTGCACTGGATCGCCAGGTAGGACGGCGAGTGCTCGGGCGCCCACGGCACCTCGGGCAGCGGGACGCGCCCGCCCGACGGCGGCGCCGACGGGGCCCGCACGGCGAGCGTGCGCATCAGGCCGGGGAGGCGGCCCTCGGTCTGGAGCGCCCGGTCGATGCGGGCGACGAGCTCGGCCGACGACGGCCCGGCGGCCGCGACGGCGTCGGTGGCCCGGGCCCGCGCATCCGGGCCCAGCGGGCAGGTCGGGGTCGCCGCGCACCGGTCCAGCGCGACGCCGAACGCCTCCTCCCACGCCGCGCTGACCCCGGCCCGGACGTCGACGGGCACCCGCTCGGTGTCCGGCGCCCCGGTGGCGTTGGCGACGAGGTCGAGGCTGCCGTCGAGGACCATGGCGCGCGTGCGGCCGGGGAAGAGGTTGGCGTAGGTCGCGGCCGAGTACGTGCCGTAGGAGTAGCCGTAGAGGCTCAGCATGTCCTCGCCGAGGCCCTGGCGCAGCAGGTCGAGGTCCCGGGCGGCGTTCGCCGTGGAGAGGTGCCGCAGGCGCTCCCCGGTGCCCGCCAGGCAGGCCCGCCCGGGCTCGGCGGCCGAGGCCCAGAACGCCGGGGTGCGCGCCAGCCCGACGGGTGCGGGCACGCGGTCGCCGCCGAAGGGGGCGCACGCGACCGGCGCCGAGGAACCGGTGCCCCGCGGGTCGACCGCGACGATGTCGAACCGCGCCCGCAGCCCGTCGAAGCGCCCCGCGAGACGCCGCAGGCTCGAGGTCGCCGGCGTGCCGGGGCCGCCGTAGTTGACCACCAGGGTCCCGATCCGCGCCGCGCGGTCGGTGGCCGGAAGCCGGGTCGCGGCCAGGTCGATCGTCCCGCCGGACGGCTGCCGGTAGTCCAGCGGGACCGTGACCGTGGCGCACTGGAACGCGCCGCCGCACGCCTCCCAGGCCGGCGCCGGGGCCTGCGCGCCGTTCGTGCCCAGCGGCGGTGCGCCCGGCGCCCCGTCGGCGGCGGGCCGCGACGGCGTGCCGGAGCACGCCACGACGGCCAGCAGGACGGCGGCCGCGAGCACCACCCGGGATCTCACCTGCGACATCATGCGTCGGGCTCAGTCCATGTGGACGACCGTCCCCCACGACACCGACCACGGCGCGCGCAGGGTGCACAGGGCGAGGGGGACGTCGCCGTTCACGACGGCGTTGGCCGCCCGGTCGCGGTGGCGCGGCAGCGGGGTGATCGTGCGGCAGAGATCCTCGGCCCCGCGCACCTCGCCGACGAGGATCGCGGCGGTGGCCGTGTCCGGTGGCCGTCCGAAGAAGGCGAACCCGCGGTGGCCGCTGTACACCGGCGGGAGGCCGGCCGCCGGGCCGTACTCCTCGAGCGCGGCGCCGTACCAGTACGAGAACGCGAGCACGGTGGTGTGCGCCTGCTGCTCGGGCGGCAGCGACCGGTACGCCGCGGCGGTGTCGGCGGCGAGGCTCGTCCAGCCGACCTGGCCGGAGGCGAGGAAGTCGCCCCGCTCGACCCGCCACGACACCGGCCCCAGCGGCAGGGCGATCACGGCGACGACCAGCGCGGACGCCACGAACGCCGGCACCGAGACCGACCAGGACCACCACCGCGCGGGCCGGCGGTCCTGGAGCGCGACGGCGCCGGCGGCGACGAGCAGCGCGGCGAGCCCCATGACGTAGTAGGGCCGGCCGCCGGCCGCGAGCATCGCCACGGTCGTCACGACCGCCCCGACGCCGACCGCCCGCCAGGGCCGCAGGGCGTCCGCGCGCAGCAGGGCCCACAGCCCGGCGGCGGCGAGCACCATCCCGGGGACCAGGCCGACGTCCCAGGCCGCGAACGGCAGGAAGCTCCAGCGGTTGCCGGTCAGGCCGCCCTCGCCGGCCACGACCTCGCCCATCCGCAGCTGCGGCCAGCCGTGCGCCGCCTGCCACAGCACGGTCGGCACGGTCGAGGCCGCGGCCAGGACGAGGGCGACCCACAGCGCCGGTCGGGCGAGCAGCCGGCGCGGTCCGGCCACCAGCACGCCGACGGCCAGCCCGGCGACGAGCACCGGGACGAGGAGCTTGACGGCCAGCGCGACCGCGAGCACCGGCGCGGCGGCGAGGAGGAGGGCGTCCTGACGCGTCCGGAGCCACCGGACGAGCAGCCAGAGCAGCAGGGCCCACAGGAACGGGTCGAGCGTCGACGTCGCCAGGAGGTGGCCGGTGGCGAGGAGGAACGGCGAGATCGCGACCGCCGCCCCGGCGAGGAGCTGGGCGCGGCGCCGGCCGCCCATCTCCGCGGCGAGAAGGGCCCCGACCACGACGTGGGCGGCACTCGTGATCGTGGCGGGCAGGCGCAGGACGACGAGGTTGCCCGGCGCGAGCCCGTCGAGCGCCGCCGCGAGCCACGGCACCAGCGGCGGCTGGTCGGCGTAGCCCCACGCGAGGTGCCGGCCGGCGGCGAGGAAGTAGAGCTCGTCGCCGAACGTCCCGTACCAGGCCGAGGTGATGCCGTGGACGAGCGCGACCCCGCCGGCGAGCAGGAGCACGGCGCGCCACGCGGTCCGCGGCCGTGGTCGCACGGGATCGGACGCGGGCGCCGGTGCGGCGACCACCGGCTGCGGAGCCGTCGCGGTCACCGGGGGCACCCCCCGCGCGCAGCACCACGACCCATTCGGGCGACCCTAGGCGAGGCCGCCGCGGGTTCCGGCGGCGCCTCACGCGGGTTACGCCATCGAGCGCAGTCCCGGCCACACCGTGGCCCATGGCGCGCGCGGCGTGCACAGCGCGAGCGGCACCGTGTTCAGCACCGGCGTCGGCTCCGGGGCGAGGTAGGGCGGGAGCGGGGTGTACGTCGCGCACGCCCCCCGTCCCGCGCCGAGCTCGCCGACGACCAGCGCGGGCGCCGAGCCCGGCGGCACGCCGAGGTCGTAGTAGCCGCGGTGGGGGCTGTAGACCGCGGGCAGCCCGGCCGCCTCGCGGTGGTACGCGAGCGCCGACGCGTCCCAGTAGGAGCTCGCGATCACGACGGTCTCCGCCCGCACGTCGGGCGGCAGGGCGTCGTAGCGCTCCCCCACCCCGGCGGCGAGCTCGGGCCATCCCAGCTGGCCCATCGTGGTGAAGTCGGTCTGCGCCTTCGCCGACGCCGGCCCGATCGGCAGCACGAGCACGGCGGTCGCCACCCCGCAGACGACGAGCGCGACGGGCCCCGTCGTCCATCGCCACCACCGCTGCGCCGGGCGCTGCTCGAGGGCCACGGCACCGGCCGCGAAGAGCAGCGCGTAGAGCCCCGCGACGTAGTACGGGCGCCCGCCGGCGACCACGAACGCCGCGGTGGTCACCAGCACCGCCACCCCGAGCCCCCGCCACGGCCGCAGCTCCGGGCGCCGGAGCAGCGCGACCAGCCCGACGAGCACGAGCACCACACCCGGCAGGACGCCGGCGAACAGCACGGCCACCGGGAGGAACTGCCAGCGGTTGCCGAAGAGGTCGGCCTCGCCGGTGACCACGCCGCCCATCTGCAGCTGCGGCCAGCCGTGCGTCGCCTGCCAGACGAGCGTGGGCACCGTGGCGAGCGCGGCGATCGCGAGCCCGAGCCACAGCATCGGGCGGGTGAGCAGACGGCGGGGTCCGGCGACGAGCACCCCGACCCCCACCCCGAGCACCAGGCCGAGCACCAGGAACTTCGTGTTCAGGGCGACGGCCAGCACCACGCCCGCGACGACGAGGAGGCGGTCGGGGGCGGCACGCAGCGCAGCGGAGCTGCCGCGCGGAACGCCGGTGGCTGCGTGGATCCACCGCACCAGCAGCCAGAGCAGCAGCGCCCACCAGAACGGGTCGAGCGTGGACGTCGCGAGCAGCCGCCCGCTCGCGAGCAGGAACCAGCTCGCCGCGACCGCGCCGGCGGCGGTGACCTGTGCCCGGGTGTGCCCGCCGAGCTCCCGGGCGATGAGCGCGGCGAGGACCGCGATGCCCGCGACGGCGAGCACCGCGGGCAGGCGCAGCACCACCGTCGAGCCCGGCGCGAGGGCGTCGAGCCCGGCTGCGAGCAGCGGGAGCACGGGCGGCTGGTCGGCGTAGCCCCACTGCAGGTGGCGCCCGGCCTCGACGAAGTAGAGCTCGTCGCCGAAGTGCCCGTAGAACGGCGAGCACGCGAGGAGCAGGACGGCGACGGCGCCGGCGACACCCAGCACGGGTCCGCGGGCGAACGGCGGGGCCCCGGCGTCGGTCAGGGCGGGTGCCGGGTCGAGCACGGTCATGACGACTCCCGTCGGGTGGCGGCGTCGAAGAGCGCGACGAGCTCCTCGGCGTAGGCCTCGAGGTCGATCTCGGGATGGCGGGCGTGTCGCGGGGCGATCACGTCGATGGCGCCCCGCACGGTGTGCGCCATGACGAGCGGGTCGAAGTCGCGGAACGAGCCGTCCTGCTGCCCCTCGCGGAAGAGCCCGACGAGGAAGTCCGCGATGACCTCGTCGTCCCCGGGCGCGAAGAGCCGGCCCCCGCCCTCGGGGCTGTAGCCGGAGACGATCTCGATGACCGCCTGCAGGGCCTCCGGGTTCGCCGCGATGTAGGCCACGTTGCTGCGCAGGTACGCGGCGAGCCGGTCCCGCGGCGTCGTCGCGGCCTGGATCACCGGTGTCATCGCCGCCGCCCCGGCCTCGTAGACGGCGAGGACGACCTGCTTCATCAGGTCGTCCTTGCCCGCGAAGTGGTACGAGACGACGCCCTTGCTGACCCCGGCCCGCTTCGCGATGCGGGCGAGCGACGCCTGCCCGATCCCGTCCTCGGCGATCGTCGCGGCGGCCGCACCGATGATCTGCGTCCGGCGGGCGCGCTCGATGAAGGACAGCTCCTCGGCCGGTTGGCCCACTGGACTGTTTTCTGGCCGCACGGTCAGAAATTAGCACGGCCGGTCAAGAGGTCGCGGTCGGCGTGCGTGACCGTGGTGCGAGACTGTCCGGCGATGGAGCTCACCCAGGGGTGGTCGACGGTGCTGCCGTCGGCGGTCGTGGAGCGCTACGAGCTCCGGGAGACGCGCAACGCCGCCGCGGTGCTGGCGGCGACGAGCCCCGACGAGTTCGGCGAGATCTGCGCGGTGCTCGCCGACTTCGTGCTCACGACGGCCGACCTCGTCGAGGCCGGGGGCAACGAGTCCCGGCTCGCGGCCCGCCTCAACGCGGCGTTCCGGTCCCGCGGGTGGCGCGAGGGACGGGTCGACACCGTCGTGACCTCCCGCCTGCAGGTGCAGCCCTGGGCCCCGGCCGGCGAGCACGGCGTGACGGTGCGCGAGAGCGAGGTCGTCAACGAGGGCTACAAGGTCGACAACGTGAAGGGCCGGGTGGCGCTCGACGTCGAGTGGAACGCCAAGGACGGCAACCTCGACCGCGACGTCGGGGCCTACCGCGCGCTCTACGACGCCGGGCTGATCGACGGCGCGGTGCTGCTGACCCGCACCCACGACGACCTGCGCGAGCTGGCCCGCGAGCTGACGCGCGCGGCCGGCGGCAGCGACGACGAGGTCCGCAGCCGGCTGTCGACCTCGACGACGACCCACCTGGGCAAGCTCGCGTCGCGCATGACCCGCGGCGACGCCGGCGGCTGCCCCCTGCTGGCGGTCGCGATCTCCCGACGCTGCTGGACCCCCGCGCCCGGCGAACCCGACCGGCCGGCCGCGCCGGCACCGCTGATGCTGACCGACGAGGTGCTGTGACCGACACGGGAGGCACGGAGAATCCCGGGCTGTCGGACCCCGGCGCTAGCGTCCCGCCCGCCCCGACCACGGCGAGGAGGCCCGAAGCGATGACCCTGGCGGCGGACGCCGGCACCGACGGACACGCAGCACCCGACGCGACGCGGGCGCGGCGCGCGGAACCCCTGCGCGTGGACGCGACGCCCCTGGAGGACGTGGCGCTGCCCCGCACGGCGGGCGGGTGGTCCTGCGTCTACGCCGACCCGCCGTGGCGCTTCACCAACCGCACCGGCAAGGTCGCGCCCGAGCACCGGCGGCTCGACCGCTACGACACGATGACGGCCGACGAGATCGCCCGCCTCCCGGTGGCCGACGTGGTGTCCGCCAACGCCCACCTCTACCTCTGGGTGCCGAACGCCCTGCTCCCCGAGGGGTTGGCCGTCATGCAGGGGTGGGGTTTCCGCTACGTCAGCAACCTGGTCTGGGCCAAGCGCCGCAAGGACGGCGGCCCGGACGGCCGGGGTGTCGGGTTCTACTTCCGCAATGTCACCGAACTGATCCTCTTCGGCGTCCGGGGCTCGCTGCGCACGCTCGAGCCGGGTCGCCGGCAGGTGAACATGATCGAGACACGCAAGCGGGAGCACTCCCGCAAGCCCGAGGAGGCCTACGACCTCATCGAGGCCTGCTCCCCCGGCCCGTATCTCGAGATGTTCGCCCGCTACGCCCGGCCCGGGTGGACGAGCTGGGGCGCGGAGTCCGCCGCCGACGTTGCTCCGCGGGGGCGCCAGTACCCCGCTTACAGGTAGTACAGGAGCGCACAATTCAGTCACGGTGCGTCAGTTCGCTGGCCCGACAGACGGACCATGATCTCGTTCGCAGTACGCGTCCGACCGCTTGACTCAGCGGTAATCATCGATAGTGGCGGCATTCGGCCACGCGCTGTGATACTTCCGCGCATGGCGAAGACACCGGAGCTGGCGCGCAACCAGCGGGTGACGGGGGCGGAGCGCACCAAGCTGGGCAACGAGCTGCTGAAGCGGTATCAGAAGGGCGCCAGCATCCGTGAGATCTGCGCCGACACGGGCTACAGCATCGGGCGCGTACGGCGGCTGCTGGTCGACGCGGGCGTGGAGTTCCGCGGCCGGGGCGGCACGCAGGGACGGACCCGCAAGGACGGCAAGGACGCGAAGAGCAGCTAGCCCCGGACGCTCAGCGCCCGCGCCGGCGGCGCGCCAGCACGTTGAAGGCGCTCTTGAGGCCGACGTCGAGACGTGACCCGTCGGCGGGGAGCAGCCCGACCTGCCGGGCGAACTGCATCTGGTCGAAGATCACGAAGTTGCTGATCACCCGACCGTCGGCGACCACGACGTGGTCCATCCCGTCGAGGTCGACGCGCGCGCCGGTCGGGGCGATGCCCTCCCACTCGCCGCCGGTGTGGTGACCGGAGAGCCGCCACCGCAGGAACACCTCGCCGCCGTCCTCGGCGGGGTTCTCCGACAGGCCCTCGATCGTCATCGCGAGGTCGGGCACCGCGGCGAACACGCCCTCCCACCACGCGACGAGATCGTCGGCCCCGCGCACGGTCCGGTTCGGGAAGCGCTCGCGGGTGTCCGCGGAGAACACCTGACGCAGCGCGGCGGCGTCGTGAGCGTTGATCACGTCGATCGTCCACCGCACGAGCGCGCCCGGCGACGCGTCGGCCGGCGGCGTGGGCCGCGGCGGGTCCGGGGCGGGGGTACGGGTCGGCTCGGCGGTCACGTCGCCGGAGCGTAGACGGCGTCCGTTTCGGGCACCTCCTCGCTCGTGACTCCCCAGTCCACCGTCCGGGAGGACGGCCACCGATGAGCTCCCAGATCGCCGCGCAGTGGGTGTCGGCGGTCGGCAGTGCCGGCTCGCTGCTCGGCTTCGCCGCCTACGTCTGGATCATGCTGCTCAACCGCAAGGACCAGGTCGAGGTCCGCCAGGAGCAGCAGGCCCAGGGGGTGACGGCGTGGCTCGACGAGGGCGAGAGCCACGACCGCGACGAGGACTACGTCCTGTGCGTCCACAACGGGGGCGACTCGCCGGTCTTCCAGGTCCGCTGCCTGTTCAGCCTGCCCTCGAGCGACGAGCAGCACAGCGTCTCGATGGCCCTGCTGCCCCCGCAGAGCGACCAGATCCACTCGCTGCCGTTCGGCGCGGACGAGGTCAGCCGCGACGAGCTGTACTCGGCTCCCGCCGTCCCGGAGATGCGGTTCACCGACTCCCACGGCAGCCACTGGGGCCGCGACGGCAACGGCCTGCTGCACCGTCTCGACCGCCGCAGCGCGCGACGCAAGCCGCAGTCCGACGGCGGGCAGGACGGCGCCCGCGACGACTCCGAGTGGGAGCAGGCGCACCGCGAGCGTGCCGACGCCCCGCGCGACGGAGCGTCCCAGGGCTCCTCGCAGCAGGACGACCAGGACACCGGCCAGCAGGACCGCGCCTCCAGCCAGGCCTGAGGTGCGCCCAGCGCACCTCACGCGAGGGTGAGCACCCGCGGGCCGTCGTCGGTGATCGCGATCGTGTGCTCGGCGTGCGCGGCGCGGCTGCCGTCGGCGGTGCGCAGGGTCCACCCGTCGTCGTCGTGGACGTAGTCGTCGCCGCCGCCGGCGTGCAGCATCGGCTCGATCGCGATCACCAGGCCGGGTCGTAGCCGCAGCCCGCGCCCGGCGCGGCCCTCGTTGGGCACGTGGGGCGCCATGTGCATGGCCCGCCCGATGCCGTGCCCCCCGTGGTCGGCGAGCATCCCGTAGCCGGGTTCGCGCGCGACGGCGCTGATCGCGGCCCCGATGTCCCCGAGCTTCCCGCCCGGCACCGCCGCCGCGATCCCCGCGTGCAGCGCGCGCTCGGTGGTCGCGATGAGGTCGAGGTCGGCCGGGTACGGGGCGTCGCCCACGACCGCGCTGAACGCCGCGTCGCCGCACCAGCCGTCGAGGAACGCGCCGCAGTCGATGCTCAGCAGGTCGCCGTCGGCGAGCCGGTACGGGCCCGGGATGGCGTGGACGACGGCGTCGTTGACGCTCGCGCAGATCACGCCCGGGAACGGCGAGGGCGCGAAGTGCGGGTGGTAGTCGAGGAAAGCCGGGACCGCACCGTGATCCTGCATGACGGCGTGCGCGACGTCGTCGAGCTCCTTCAGCGACGTCCCCGGCACGGCGGCCGCGCGCACCGCGTCGAGGCAGCGCGCGACGACGCGACCCGCCTCGCGCATGGCGTCCACCTCGCCGGGGGACTTGAGCTCGATCTCGGCGCGCCGCAGCATGACCCGACCCTAGACACCGGCCGGTTCACCAGCCGAAATGACACCGGTGTCATTCGTCCCCACTGTGGACACGACCTGTGGACAACTCGCGGGGCACGAAGTCGAAGTCGGTCGGCTCGACCCGGGCGACCGCGCGGACGTACTCCTCCATGTAGCGCGGCCAGTTGGCGACGATCCGGCCGGACGCGTCGCGGTACCAGGAGTCGCAGCGGGTCCAGGCCGTGCCCTCGAACTCGGCCTGGAGGCGGGCGTCGAACGCCTGCTCGACGTCGCGGCGCACCTCCAGCGCGGCCGCCCGTCGGCGCGCTGTCTCCTCGAGCGCCTGGCGCACGTACGCGACCTGCGCCTCGAGGAAGACGATGATCGAGCCGCCGGAGGTGTTGGTGTTCGGCCCGTAGAGCACGAACAGCGACGGGAAGCCGGGCACGGTCATCCCCAGGTGCGCGTGCGCCCCGTCGCCCCACTCCTGCTGCAGCGTCCGCCCCTCCCGGCCGACGACGTCCATGGGGAACATGAACTCGGTCGTGCGGAACCCGGTGCCCCAGATGAGCACGTCGGCGGGGTGGTGGCGCCCGTCCTCGGTGCGGACGCCGTCGGGGAGGATCTCGGTGACCCGGTCGGTGACGAGCTCGACGTTGTCGCGCTCGAGGGCGGGCAGGTAGTGCGAGCTGAACAGGATCCGTTTGCAGCCGAACGTGTAGTCCGGCCAGGCCTTGCGGCGCACCTCGGGGTCGCGCAGCTGACGCCGCATGAACAGCGTCGAGTAGACCCGGCCGAGGCGCCCCGCCGTCCGCGGGTGGCGGATCATGATCGTGAGCATCTCGAGATAGCCCTTGAGGAAGAACCGCCGCGCCCGGATCACCGCCGGGAACCGCGCGAACAACGCGTGCAGCCAGCGCGGGTAGAACCGGTTCTTGCGTGGGAAGAACCAGTTGCCGCTGCGCTGGAAGACGGTCATGTGCCCGACCTCGGGCGCGATGGCCGGCACGAACTGCACCGCGCTCGCGCCCGTCCCGACCACCGCGACGCGCCGGCCGTGCAGGTCGACGTCGTGGTCCCAGCGCGCGGAGTGCATGGCCGGGCCGGCGAAGGAGCCCGCCCCGGGGATCGGCGGGATGGCCGGGGTGTTCAGCTGCCCGGTGGCCAGCACGACGGCGTCGGCCTGCCAGGTGCGTCCGTCCTCGGCCTCGACGGTCCACGTCATCGTCGCCTCGTCGAGCCGTGCCGCCGACACGCGCACCGAGGGCACGAACACCTCGCCGAGCCCGTACTCCTTGGCGACGCCCTGGAGGTAGGAGAGGATCTCCGACTGCGGCGAGCACAGGCGCGACCAGTCGCTGCGCTGGGCGAACGAGAACGAGTAGAGGTGGCTCGGGACGTCGCAGGCCGCGCCGGGATAGCTGTTGTAGTACCAGGTGCCGCCGATCTCGGGGGCACTGTCGAGGATCACGACATCGGTGATCCCGTGGCTGCGCAGCTCGATCGCCGCGGCGATCCCGCCGAAGCCCGCGCCCACGACCACGACCCGCGTCTGGAGTGTTCCGTCCGGTCCCGTCACGGCCCGGACGGTAGCCGTTCGACGGCCTTTTTTGGCAGGCTGCCAACGTGGCTCACCTGCCCCAGCGCGCTCCGGCCGGGCTGGCGGGCGTCGTGACGGGGATGGCGGGCTACGACGAGCGCGCGAGCGCCGCCCCCGTCGTCCGCCGCGAGACCCCGACCGGCGGCTGCACGCTCATCCTCGCCTGGGGCGACCCGCTGCGCGTCGAGGGCCCGGCCGGCCCGCTCTGGCAGCGCGCGTTCCTCGCCGGGCTCGACGACGGCTGGGCCCGGACCGCGTTCACCGGTCACCAGCGCGGCGTCCAGGTGGACCTCACCCCGCTCGGGGCCGCGCGCCTGCTGGGCCGCGACGGCGTCGAGCTCGCCCGCCACGCCCCGCCGCTCGACGACCTCGGGGTTCCCGCGCTGACGGCCCTGCCGGACCGCCTCGCCGAGACCGCGACCTGGGACGCGCGCTTCGCCCGCGTCGCGGCGACGCTCCGGGACCTCCTGGCCGACAACCGCTTCGACCCCGACCCGGAGGTCGCGCACGCCTGGTCACGGCTGCACGCCGCGCGCGGTCGCGTGCCCGTCGGTCACCTCGCGGCGGAGACCGGCTGGAGCCGCCGCCACCTCCTGACCCGCTTCCACCGCCAGGTCGGCCTCGCCCCGACCGTCACCGGCCGGGTCCTGCGCTTCCGCCACGCCACAGAGCTCCTGGCGCCCGGCACCGGGCCCGCCCGCGTGCCCACCGACCGGCGCATCACCGACGTCGCAGCGGCCGCGGGGTACGCCGACCACTCCCACCTGGTGCGCGAGTTCCGCGACCTCGCCGGCTGCACACCCGGGGAGTTCCTGCGCGAGTGGTTCCCCGACGTCCAAGACGCCGGTGCGCCCGGGTCCTAGCGTTCCCGCCATGAGCGTCTTCCCCACCCTGCGCTACCAGGACCCCGACAAGGCCATCGCCCTGCTACGCGACGCCTTCGGCTTCACCGTCGCCGCCGCCCACCGCGACGACGCCGGCACCGTGCAGCACGCCGAGCTCGTCCACGACGGCGGGGCGGTGCTCCTCGGACCCCGGCGCGAGGGCGACCGGTTCGCGACCGGCCGCGCGGTGATCTACACGGTGGTCGACGACGTCGACGCCCACCACGACCGGGCTGTGGCCGCGGGCGCGGAGGTGATCATGGGCCTCACCGATCAGGACTACGGCTCGCGCGAGTACGCGGCGGTCGACGCGGAGGACAACGTCTGGAGCTTCGGCACCTACCGGCCGGGAAGCTGACCGGCGTCACGCGATCCAGGGCGGCACGACGGGATCGCGTCCCGGGCCCGAGGCGACGTCGTCGCCGGGGCCGGTCACGACGGCCTCGAGCCCGCGCTCGGTGTCGGCATGGATGCGCCGGGGCAGGTCCGCGGGCAGCACGAGCGTGTCGCCCGGCGCGAGGTCGTGCCGCGTGCCCGCCACCTCGACCGCCGCCCCGCCGGCGACCACGCTCCAGATCTGCTCGCCGGCCATCGCGTGGTCGGGTCCCACGGCCCCGAGTGCCATCTCGACACGCCACAGCGCCTGGCGGGAGGCGCCCTGGGTCGGCGACGCGAGCGTCGTCATGGTCGCGTTCGGGGTGCTCGTGCGCCGGGCGTCGGCGCGCCGGATCACGCTGCTCACGGTGTCCTCCTAGACTCGTCAACGTGGTTGACGAAAACATAAACTTAGTTGACCGTCGTGTCCAGATGTCCGGCGGCGAGCTCGTCTTCCGGCTGCTCGCGGCCTTCCGCGACCTCGTCGACGCGATGCACGCCGAGCTCGCGCGGCGCGGTCATCCCGACGTGCGTCCCGCCCACGGCTTCGCGCTCCAGGCGATCGCGCCGGGCCCGGTCACGGGATCGGAGCTGGCCGGCCGTCTCGGCGTCACGAAGCAGGCGGCCGGCAAGACGGCCGATCTCCTCGTCGGGCACGGCTACGTCGAGCGCACCGGCGACCCCGGCGACGCGCGCCGACGCCTGCTGGCCCTGACCCCACGCGGTCGCGAGGTCCTGGGCATCTCGGCGGAGGTCCTCGAGCGCCGGCGCTCGGCGTGGGAGGCGCGCGTCGGCCCCGAGGGTTTCGCGGCCCTCGCCGACGGCCTCCGCGCGCTCCCCCTCGACGCGGCCGGGCCCCTGGCCGCGGCGTCGTGGTTCGTGCCGTCCTGACGGGCGCCCGACGGCCCACGGAAATCCCAGGAGCTCCCCGGGCTCCGGCTGAGACGCTGCGCACCGTGGACGACGAGAACGCGAAGCACCACCTGCACCGGGCGCTGCGCCAGGCCCGCGAGGCCGTGCTCTGGAAGCTCGACGGGCTGGGTGAGTACGACGTCCGGCGCCCCCTCACCCCGACCGCCACCAACCTGCTCGGGCTGATCAAGCATCTCGCGTTCGTCGAGGCCGCGTACTTCGGCACGACGTTCGACCGTCCCGTGCCCGACGCGCCGCGCTGGTCCGACCTCGGCGACGACGAGACGGCCGACATGTGGGCGCGGGCCGACGAGTCCCGCGAGGAGCTCGTCGCCCGGTACCGGCACGTCGCCGAGCACGCCGACGCGACGATCGCGGCGCTGCCGCTCGACGCGCCGGGCCACGTGGTGCACTGGTCGGCCGAGCGGAACCCGGTGACGCTGCACGGGATGCTCGTGCACGTCGTGGCCGAGACCCATCGGCACGCGGGCCACGCGGACATCGTCCGCGAGATGGTCGACGGCGCCGCCGGGCGGCAGCCGGGCAACGACAACCTCGCCCCCGGCGACGCCGGGACCTGGGCGCGTTACCACGACCGCGTCGAGCGGGCCGCGCGCGACGCCGCCGGACGCCCGTGAGGCGGTTCCGCGGACGTCGGTGACGGCGCTACGTTGCTCGCCCGTCGGGGCACCAGATCCGTTCCACCACCGTCGACTTCCGGAGCACCTCGTGGGCGTCACCCTGAACCCGTACCTGCACTTCGACGGCGAGGCCTCCGAGGCGATCGCCTTCTACGCCGACGTCCTCGGCGGCACGACCTCGGTCATGACCTTCGGCCAGATGGGCATGGAGGGCCCGGACGCGAACAAGGTCATGCACGGCCAGCTCGAGACCGACCGGGGCATCACCCTGATGGTCTCGGACATGCCCCCGGGGTCGGCGCGGCAGCGCGGCAACGACATCACCATCTCGCTCTCCGGTGACGACGAACCGACGCTGCGCGGCTACTACGAGAAGCTCTCCGCGAGCGGCGAGGTCGGCACCCAGCTGGAGAAGCAGATGTGGGGCGACCTCTACGGCGACTGCACCGACCGGTACGGCGTCCGCTGGCTGGTCAACATCGCCGGGTCGGGCTGAGCCGCCCGCTCACCCCTCGCCCGCGGCGGGCGCCTTCGCGGGCGCCTTGGCCGGGGCCTTCACCGGGCCCTTGGCGTTGCCCTTCACCGGAGCCTTCGCCGGGGCGGTCTCCGTGACCTTCGCCGCGACCTCCTCGGGGACCTCTCGGCTGACCTCCCCGTCCTCGTCGTCGTCGGCGGCCTTCCCCGCCCGGCCCGCCGACCAGGACAGTTCGAGCTCGAGCTCCACGTCGTCCCCGTCGATCTCGACCTCGATCTCCACGTCGATGTCGTCACCGAGCGGCACGGTCAGCACCGGCCCCGAGAGTGACAGCTCGGCGGATCCGCCCTCGCGGATCGCGTCGGCCAGGTCGGTCAGCCAGTCGGCGACCTCCTCCCGGGACAGCGTCAGTTCGTGCTCGATCTTCATCTCGGCCATCGCGCCGGTCCTCTCCGCGGGGGCGCCGGGCGGCCGGCGCCGTGTGCCGACCACCCTGCCGCGCGAGGTGTGATCCGGACATTCCGTCAGGCGGCCGAACTCTGCGCGCCGGCGAGGAACTCGAGGATCTCCCGGGTCACCCGCGCGGGGTCGTCCTCCATGACGAAGTGGCCCGCGCCCGGTACGACGACGAGCTCGGCGCCCGGGATGTCGCCGGCGAGACGCTCGGCCCAGCCGGTCGGCTGCCAGCGGTCCTCCTCGCCCCACAGGAGGCGCACCGGGACCGACACCTCACCCAGCCGCCCGGTGAGCTCCTCGGTCGGGCGGAGTCGTAGGTGCCGATCTGGTGCTGGACGAACGACGCGCGCCCGACCGCGGAGCGGTGCGGGGCCAGGAAGGCCTCGAGGACGTCGCCGGTCATGACGGAGCCGTCGGCGACGGTCATGGTCAGCTGCCGGATCAGCATCGCCTCGAACTCCGCCGCGGGCAGCCGGGCGAGGTCGTCGAGCCCGGTGCGCAGGATCGCGCGCCAGGTCTCGGACGGCCAGGAGTCGTAGCTGACGGCGTCGATGAGCATCAGCCGCCGGACCCGCTCGGGGTGCAGGACGGCCATCCGCTGCCCGACTGCGCCCCCGATGTCGTGGGTGATCAAGCTCGCCCGTTCGATCCCGAGGACGTCGAGCAGCCCGACGAGGATGTCGGTCTGGGCGCCGACCGAGGTGTCGCGGTCCACCGGTCGCTCCGAGCGCCCGTACCCGAGCAGGTCGTAGGTGACGACGCGGTGGCCGGCGGCCTCGACGTGGGGCACGACGTCGCGCCACTCGACGGAGTGCGACGGCGTGCCGTGCACGAACACCACGGGGTCGCCGTCGCCGCGGTCGCGGAGGGCGAGGCGCACGCCGTCGACGATGACGTGCCGGTCGAGGAGGTCCATGCTGGGTAGACTAGTCTACCCAGCATGGCACCGCGAACGGCTCGGTCGAAGCTCCTGGACGCCGCCGCGGCGCGGTTCTACGCCCGGGGCGTCGCGGCCACGGGCATCGACGCCATCACCGCCGACGCGGGCGTGGCGAAGATGAGCCTCTACAACAACTTCGCCTCCAAGGCCGACCTGGTCGCGGCCTACCTCGACCGGCGCCAGCAGGAGTTCCTCGAGCGGCACCGGCGGCGCCTCGCGGCCCTGCCGGCCGACGCCGGTCCCGGCGCCCGGGCCCTCGCCGTGTTCGACGCCTACCGCGACCACGCGGCGGGCGTCGACGGTTTCCGCGGCTGCGGGTTGCTCAACGCGGCCGGCGAGCTCGCGAGCGACGACCCGGCCCGCGCGCTCGTCGCCCGGCAGAAGGACGAGGTCGAGACCCTGCTGCGCGAGGCCCTGGCCCCCCGCGACGACGCGGCGCCGCTCGCCGAGCACCTGGCGCTGCTGCTCGAGGGCGCCATGGTCCGGGGCGGGCTCGACGGCGACACCGACCGTCTGGACCGGGCCCGGCACCACGCGGCGGTGCTGCTCGGCGAGAGCGCTCCGGGGTGAGCAGGAAGATCAGCGACGACCGGTCGGCCGGCTACGCCGCCGCCACGGCCTTCCTCCACCCCCCGCCCGGAGCCGCACCAGGTGCGCCACGTCCTCGGACCGGCGCTGCAGCTCGCGCTCGCCACCGAGCTCGCGGGCGGCGACCGGGACGACGAGATCGACCGGGCGATCGGGGAGGCGGCACCGGCCGTCCGGGACGTCGTCCGCCGCCTGCCGCCCGATCCTCCCGGTCGCGCGCGGCGCGCCCGCCTCGGCGGGCGGCTCGACGCGGGCCTGCGCGGCTGACCGTCAGGACAGCCGGCCCAGCCCCGCCCGACGCCGGTAGCTGCCCGGTGGCTCGTGGAACTCGAGCTTGAAGCGGCGGCTGAACGACGCCAGGTCGGAGAAGCCGCAGGCGTACGCGATCTCGGTGAGGCTGCGGCCCGCGTCGCGCGGGTCGAGCAGACGCCGCCGCGCGTGCTCGAGGCGCCGGCGGCGGATGAGCGCGCCGACCGTCGTGTGCGCGTCGGCGAACACCCGGTGCAGCGCACGCACCGAGATGAAGTGCGCCCGCGCGACGTCCTCGGGGCCGAGGGCCGGGTCCTCGAGGTGCTCGGCGATGTAGTCCTCGACGCGCCGTCGCAGGTCGGCGGCGCTCGTCGGGGACAGGACCTCGTCCTGCCGCAGCGACTCCCCGATCGCCGTGCCGAGCAGCGCCGCGAGCTGCCCGGCCAGGCGCCCGCCGGCCGGATCGCTCAGCGCGGGCGGCCGGACGGCGGTCTCGGCGAGCGTCTGCCCGACGATCGCGCCCAGCCGGTCGCCGCCGAGCGGGCGGGCCGTCGCCGCGCGGGTCACGTCCGCGCCGAGCGGCACGAGCTCGCGCGGCCACGTGAGCACCAGCAGCTTCCACGGGCCGGCGAAGTGCCAGGCGAACGGGCGGTCGGTCTCGTAGACGGCGTACCCGCCGCGCCCGAGCGCCGCCTCCCGGCCGTCCTGCTCCACGACCGCGGTGCCCTCGGCGACCAGGCCGACCTGCAGGTAGGTGCGGCCGTCGCTGCGGGCGAGCCCCGTCGTGCGGCGCGCGCTCTGCGGCGAGGAGCTCACCACCGCGGCCGAGAGGTGCCCGACGAGCGTGCTGCGGACCCGGCTCGCGAGCGGATCGCCGTCCTCGACGTCGTCCACGTCCAGCGCGACGAAGTGCTCGCGGAGCAGGTCGCACCACGGGGCGAGTCCCTCGGACTCGCTCGCGGTGGTGTGGTTCGCGTACGCGGGCCCCGTGTCCGGGAAGGGCCCGACGGGTCGCGGCTCTCGGGTCACCGGCGGACTCCCGGTCAGGTGGTGGTCCGCCGACGCTAGGGCGCCCCCGCGGGCCCGTCAACGCGCGGCGACCGGGTTCTGGCGCTCTGCGACAAGCCCGAAACGGTGCGTCCGGACGACCATCTCGTCACGGTCGAGGCCGACCCACCCCGGACCCACCACACCGAGGAGTCACCGTGACGGCCACCGAGATCCCCCTGACGCCCACCACGACCACCGTGCGGGCCGCCTGTCCCCACGACTGCCCCGACACCTGCGCGATGCTCGTGACGGTCGAGGACGGGCGGGCGACGAAGGTCGCCGGCGACCCGGAGCACCCGTTCACCCGCGGCGGTCTCTGCGTCAAGGTCAACAACTACCAGGAGAAGACGTACAGCCCCGACCGCGTGCTGCACCCGCTGCGCCGCACCGGACCGAAGGGCAGCGGCCGCTTCGAGCAGATCTCCTGGGACGAGGCGCTGTCCACGATCGCGACCACGTTCCGGGAGAAGATCGCCGAGCACGGCCCGGAGACGGTCATGCCGGTCAGCTACCTCGGCAACCAGGGCGTCCTCAACGGCCTGACGGTGGGCGATGCCTTCTTCAACCGCCTCGGCGCCACGATCACCGAGCGGACGTACTGCGACTCCGGCTCCTGCACCGCCTACGCGGCGACGATCGGCGCGACGGCAGGAGTCGACCCGGAGAGCATGGTGCACGCCCGCTACATCGTCATCTGGGCGACCAACACGATCTCGACGAACCTGCACCTCTGGCCGATCATCGCCGAGGCGCAGAAGCGGGGCGCGAAGGTCGTGTGCATCGACCCGACCCGCCACCGGACCGCGCAGCGCGCCGACTGGCACATCCCGATCCGCCCGGGCACCGACAACGCCCTCGCGCTGGCGATGATGCACGTGATCATCACCGAGGGCCTGCACGACGAGGCCTACGTCCGCGACCACACGGTCGGGTTCGACGAGCTCGCCGAGCGGGTCACCCGGTACACGCCGGAGTGGGCGTCGGAGGAGACCGGCATCCCGGCCGAGGACATCCGCACCCTGGCCCGGGAGTACGCCACGACCGACCCCGCGGTGATCCGGATCGGTGTCGCGGTCGAGCGCCACGCGGGCGGCGGCCAGACGGTGCGCTCGATCGCGTGCCTGCCCGCGCTCGTCGGCGCGTGGCGTCACGTCGGCGGCGGCCTGCTGCAGCTGCCGCTGTGGGCGCACCCGGTGAACTGGCCGGCGTTCGTCCACCCCGAGATGGCGACGCCCGGCACCCGGGTCGTCAACCAGTTCCTCCTCGGGCGGGCCCTGACCGGGGAGCTCGACCTGGATCCACCGATCACGGCACTCATGGTCTACAACTCCAACCCGATGGTCGTGTGCCCCGAGCAGGACAAGCTCGCCCGCGGGCTGGCCCGCGAGGACCTGTTCACCGTGGTCAGCGACCACTTCCTCACCGACACCGCCCGCCACGCCGACATCGTGCTGCCGGCGACGACCGCCCTCGAGCAGCACGACCTCATGTTCAGCTGGGGCCACTTCTACGTCACCCTCAACACCCCGGCCGTGCCGCCGGAGGGCGAGGCCGTGGCCAACACCGAGCTGTTCCGCCGGCTCGCTGCCGCGATGGGCTTCGAGGACGACTACTTCCGTCTGTCCGACGAGGAGCTGCTCGCGCAGGCCTACGACTGGTCGAGCCCCGCGATGGAGGGCATCACGCTCGAGACGCTGCGCGAGACCGGGTGGGCGCGGCTGAACCTCCCGAGCGCCGACGAGTACGCGCCGCACGTCGACGGCGGCTTCCCGACGCCGTCGGGCAAGACCGAGTTCCGTTCCTCGGCCCTCGAGGCGGCGGGCAACTTCGTCGTGCCGCTGTTCCGTCAGCTCTGCGAGGAGTTCCAGCCCGGCGGCACTGTCGACCCGCTGCCGCACTACATCGCGCCCCGCGAGCGCAGCGAGGTCCACCCGCTGAACCTGCTCTCACCGAAGTCGCACGCGTACATCAACTCCAGCGCCGGCGACCAGGCGATGCAGAAGCGCGTGCAGGGTGAGCAGACGGTGACCATCCATCCGGCCGACGCCGAGGCGCGCGGGATCGAGGAGGGTCGGTACGTGGCGGTCACGAACGACCGCGGACGGTTCGTCGCCCTGGCGCACGTCTCCGACGAGGTCGCGCCTGGCGTCGTCGTGTGCCCGATGGGATCGTGGCCGAAGAACGCCAAGGAGGGGAGCACCGTGAACGCGGTCAACCCGTTCGTCTTCGCCGACCTCGGCAACGCGCCGACCTTCTCCGACACCCGTGTCGAGGTCACGCTCGTCTGACCGGGCGGCGGGGCACGGCGGCACCGTCGCCGCGGCCGCCGTGCTCCGCCGGCCCAAGGTCCTGCCCGCCTCCGCGACGGTGGCCGACGCGCGCGCGGTGCTGGCGGACGACCACGTCCACGCGGCCCTCGTCGTCGACGGCGGCGTGCTGCTGGCCGTGGTCGAGCGCGGCGACCTGGACCCGTCGGTGCCCGCGGCCATGCCGGCCGCGCTGGTCGGCCGGCTCGCCGGGCGCACGGTGGGGCCGGACGCGGATCTGGACGCCACCTGGTCGGAGATGGCGGCGCGGGGCCGGCGCCGGATGGCCGTCGTCGACGGGGACGGGGTGCTCCTGGGGCTGCTGTGCCTCAAGCGGTCCGGGCGCGGCTTCTGCTCCGATGCGGACGTGGCGGCGCGGGCGGCCGATCGCGTGCTCTGAGTGACGCCCGCCACCCGGGCTTGAGCGTGCCGCGACGGCACGGATTCCGATGGCGTCATGACACAGACGGCAGACCGCACGACCGCACAGCCCCGCCTGATCGACCTCGAGGAGCTCTTCGCCGACCCCGCGTTCTCCCACCCGGCGATCTCGCCGGACGGCACCCGGCTCGCCTACCTGGCACCGCGGTACGGCCGGACGCAGGTGTGGGTCCGCGGGATCGACGAGGAGCACGAGGACGCCGTGTGCGTCACACATGACGCCCGGCGCGGCATCCGGACGTTCTACTGGACCGACGACCCGCGGTGGCTGCTCTACCTGCAGGACACCGACGGCAACGAGGACTGGCACCTCTTCCGGGTCGACCTCACCGCGCCCGACCGGCCGTCCGTCGACCTGACCCCGCTGGCGGCGGGCTCGCGCGTGGTCGGGGTCGAGCCCCTGCGGTCGTCGCCGGGGACCCTGCTCGTCTGGATGAACCAGCGCCGCCTGGTGATCGACGTCTTCCGCGTCGACATCGCCACCGGGGAGACCTCGGTGCACGTGGAACAGCCGGAGGGCACGGGGAGCTACCTGCTCGACCGGGACGGCCGGCCGGCGTTCTACTCGCTGCTCGCCGACGACGGCAGCTACGAGCTCTCCGCGGTCGACGCCGCGACCGGCGCGACGCGGCTCCTGCGCCGGGTGGGCGGCCCGGAGCACCCGCTCGGGGTGCCGCTGCAGCTGGTCACGCCGGACGGGACGGGCCTGCTCATCGGCGACTACCAGGACGGCGACGACCTCCGTCTCGTGCGTCTCGACCGGGAGACCGGCGAGGAGACCGTCGTGGCGGCGGTGGACGGGCACAGCCTCGACACCATGGGGCTGATGGCGCCCGGCCTGCCGCCGACGGTGTTCACCAGCGCCCGCACCGACGAGGTGGTGGCCGCCCGGTTCGTCGGCGACCGGCCGCACATCGAGGTGCTCGACCCACACGTCGCCGAGGTCGTCGCCGCGCTCGAGACCCTGTCCGACGGCGTCCTGGGCTGGCTGTCGTCCGACGACGGCGAGCGGCTGTGGGTCGCGAGCTTCGTCCACGACCGCGAGCCCGGGCTGACCTACCTCTACGACCACGCCACGGGCGAGAGCCGGCTGCTGTTCCGGCCGTACCCCCGCCTCGACCCGACCGACCTGGCCCCGACCACTCCGGTCGCCTTCCCCGCCCGGGACGGGCTGTCGCTGCACGCGTTCCTGACGCTGCCGGTGGGCGTCGAGCCGACGCGGCTGCCGCTGGTGCTGGTCGTGCACGGCGGCCCGTGGGCCCACGACTCGTGGGGCTGGGACCCCGAGGCGCAGTTCCTGGCCAACCGCGGGTACGCGGTGCTCCACGTCAACTTCCGCGGCTCCACGGGCTACGGGAAGCGGCACGTCACGGCCGCGATCGGCGAGTTCGCCGGCGCGATGCACGACGACCTGATCGACGCCGCGGAGTGGGCCGTGGCGCAGGGCTACGCCGACCCGGAGCGCATCGGCATCTACGGGGGCTCCTACGGCGGCTACGCCTCGCTCGTCGGCGTCACCGTGACCCCCGAGCACTTCGCCGCCGCGGTGGACTACGTGGGGATCTCGGACCTGGCGAACTTCATGCGCACGCTGCCGCCGTTCGTCCGGCCGTGGCAGGTCAACAACTGGTACCGCTACGTCGGCGACCCGGCGGTCGGGGAGCAGGAGGCCGACATGCTGACGCGCTCGCCGATCACGATGGTCGACCGGATCCGCACCCCGCTGCTCGTGGCCCAGGGCGCCAACGACGCCCGCGTCGTGCAGGCCGAGTCCGACAACATCGTCTCCTCGCTGCGCGGGCGCGGCGTGCCCGTCGAGTACCTCGTCGCCGACGACGAGGGCCACGGCTTCGCCAACCCGGAGAACCGGTTCCGGCTGTACCGCGCGATCGAGCGGCACCTCGGCCGGCACCTCGGCGGACGGGTCAGCTGATCTCCTCCGCGAGCGCCACGATGATGCCCGACGGCCCGCGCACGTAGCAGAGCAGGAAGACGTCCTCGTAGCGCGCGATCTCGCCCACGAGCTCCCCGCCGTGGGCGCGCAACCGCTCCACGGTGTCGTGGATGTCGTCGACGGCGAACATGAGGCGGCGCAGGCCCAGGGTGTTCGCCGGCGCGTCCGGCTCCGCGATGGTGGCCTCCGGGGTGTGGAACCGCGTCAGCTCGAGTCGGCTGTGCCCGTCCGGTGTCGCCACGAAGGCGATGTCGACCCGGACGTGGTCCAGCCCGACCACGCGGTCCACCCACGCGCCCTCCGCGGTCCCCCGGTCACCCGGCTCCAGCCCGAGCTCGACGAAGAACGCGACGGCGGCGTCGAGGTCGTCGACGACGACGCCGACGTGGTCCATCCGGTGCACGGCCATGGTGGTGGTCCTCCCGCTGGTGTGGCTCCTGTCCCCCGGGGACGGATCCGGGTCCCGGTTTCTCGACACCGCCACCCTCTCGGGACGCTCGGCGACCGCTAGCGTCACCCGACGACATGGTGGCGCCGGCGCTCGAGCGGCAGGGGGTGGATCCCGTGACCTCGACCGCCGTGCGCTGGTGGGACGTCCCGGTCATCGGGTGGTCCGACGCGGGCTCGTCGCGGCAGGAGCGGGGCCGGACCACCCGCCAGACCCTGCTGCTCGAGGCGGCCCGCGCGTTCGACGAGCGGGGTTACGACGCGGCCTCGCTCTCGGAGATCCTCAAGGCCAGCGGGCGCACCAAGGGCGCCATGTACTTCCACTTCCGGTCCAAGGAGCACCTCGCCACCGTCCTCGTGACCGAGATCGTCGACTCCTGGGCCGTGGTCTGCCGGGAGATCCGCGACCGGGCGCTCGACCCGCTGCGGACCCTGCTGGTCGAGACCGACGCCTACGTCAGCCGGTGGACCCACGACGTCGTCGTGCGCGGCGGCAGCCGGGCGATGTCGGGCGGCGCGAACTTCGCCGACAAGCACCGGGCCTGGTACGGCGACTGGGGCCGGAGCACCGCCGAGCACCTGCGGGACGCCCGCGACCAGGGGATGCTGCGCCCCGACACCGACCCGGACCGGCTGAGCCGGCTCGTCGTCGCCGCGTCCTGCGGGCATCGCTCGTTCGCCGAGACGATCCCCGGGTCGCCCACCCACTTCGAGCGGATGACCGACACCTGGCTCGGGATCCTCCAGATCGTCGCCACCGAGTGGTGGCTCGCCGATGTCCTCGACTCCGGCTGGGAGCACCGCCCGCCGCCCGACGCGTCGGCGTTCGCCCGGATCCGCGAGGCGTGAGCTCACGCTCGGTTCGTGTCGGGATCGTGCGAGATCAGGACGACGTTCCCGTCCGGGTCGTCGACCACCGTCGCGTACGGGCCGAGGATGTGGCCCGGTGCCGTCCTGCCGTGGTGGCCGGCGGACGTGAGCCTGGTCCAGACGGCGTCGACGTCGGCGTCGTCGGACACGAGGAACTCCATCACCTGCTGGTATCCGCCCTCGGGGCGGGTCCAGGTCGGGTCGAAGCGCCGCGCGATCTCCTCGGTGGTGAAGATGATCGTGACGCCGCCGCCCGTCCGGTGGAGAGCGACCGGACGATCGTCCACGGGGTCGGGGACGTCGAGCCCGAGCAAGCGGTAGAAGGCCAGGGATCGCTGGAGGTCTCGGACGTACAGCACCGACATCCCGAATTCTATCCTCACAGGTAGACCATCTACCGACGTAGATGATTCTGTCAACCAGCTAGGTTGCCGCCGTGCCCGAGGACCGACCCGATCTCGGCAAGATGGCCCAGCGCCTGGCCAGGGCCGTCGCCGAGGGCGAGGGACCGGTGCTGTCCCGCGAGGATCTCCAGATGTGGGACTACGTGGTCCTCGGCGCCCTGGCCGAGGGACCCGCGCCGACCCAGGGCGAGCTCGCGCGGCTCACCGGGCGCGATCCGACGCGGTTGATCGGGCACCTCGACGAGCTCGCCCGCCGCGGGCTGGTGGAACGGCGACCCGACGCGACCGATCGACGTCGGCGGGTCGTCACGGTCACGCCCGAGGGCCTCGCCACGTTCCGCCGCTGTCGCACCGGGATCCGCGAACTCGAGGAGCGGCTCCTCGCCGACGTCACTCCGCACGATCGCGCCGTGTTCCTTCGGGTCCTGGAACACCTGAGCGAGGGCACCGATCGCGAGCCCTGACCGCTCGCTCGAGCGTCGGATCTGCCTGTCGGGGCGCTCCGCACGCGCTTCGTAACGCTGTGATCGAGTGCGTCGATGCCTCCGCCGGGCGGGCTCGGAGCAGTGGACCGGCGGCTCGCGGCGGTCGGAGCGGGGGCGGTGTGGTGACGGGACCGTGTGACCCGAGCAGGACGTCGCGCGACACGTGGATCGCGGTCGCCGCGCTGGTCATCGCAACGCTCGCGCTGTTCAACTCTGACTTCAAGTCGTTCATGGCGGCCGACTTCAAGCAAGCGATCAGCGACCAGGCCGGCATCGACGACTTCGTCGCCACCGTTGTGAGTCGCCAGGACGCCCCTTTCGACCTGGATCGCGTCTTCGGTCGCCGCATCGAGATCGACACCAGCATCGACGGCCGGCTGGGTGCTTTCGACGTCAACTCCGGCGACCGATCGGGGGACCCGGTGCTCGATCGCAGCGACCCGGGCCACGGCTTCCGCTTGATGACGACGCAGTGCCCGGGGGATGCCGGGCGCCTCGTCCCTCTCTACGTCTATCTCCGGGGAGATGTCGATTCCGGGACATACGCCTGGCTGCCGCGTACTGCCCGAGCCGCACTCGCCGGGATGTGGGACGTCCAACCGATCCGCACCCAGCAGGACGGCAGCTTCTGCACCGTCGACCTTCGCCTGGTTCCCCAGGACTGAGGTGGAGTGTGTCCGTCCTGATCAGGCCGCCAGGTGGAACGTGGTCACGAAGCGGTCGAGGAGGTCGCCGGGCCCGCGCAGCACCTCGACCTCGCCGGTCGCGAGCGCGCGGTCCGGGGCGAGCTCGCCGGAGATGAGCCGGTGGATGCTCGGGCCCGCGGTGAAGGCGAGGTCGACCGGCCCGTCCCCGCGCCGCACGTCGAGGGCGGATCCGTCGACCCGGACGAGCAGCTCGGCCGCGCCGAGGCGCGCCGCGTAGGCGGTCGCGGGCAGGCCCGCCGCGACCTGGGGCCGGAAGGCGGTGCGCAGGGTCATGGTGAGGGCGTCCGGGGTGAGGATCTGTTCCTCCCGCGGGTCGCCCATCGCCTTGGACCCCCACGCGCCGAGCGCGAGCACGACGGGCTCGAGCTCGCGTCCGTAGTCCGTGAGCTCGTAGATGATCACCCGGGACCGGGGGGCCCGGCGGATCACGCCGGCCGCCTGCAGCTCCTTGAGCCGCGCCGCCAGGATGTTGGTCGGGATGCGGGGCAGGCCCGCGGCGAGCTCCCCGTTGCGGCGCGGCCCGACGAGGAGGTCGCGGACGATGAGCATCGCCCACCGCTCGCCCACGAGCTCCAGCGCCCGCGTGACGCCGTCGTACTGCCCGTACTCGCGAGCGGCCACCGGGCTCAGCCCTGCTGGCTCGCATACGCCTCGGGCCCCTGCTGGGCGGCGGCCGGGTCCATCCAGCCGAACTCGAGGTGGTTGCCGTCGGGGTCGGTGATCCCGCGCTGGTACATGAAGCCGTAGTCCGCGGCGGCCCGCGGTTCGGCGCCGCCGACGGCGAGGGCGTCGGCGACACGGGCGTCGACCGCCTCCCGGCTGTCGAGGAAGAGGGCCGTCGCCGTCGTGGGGCTCACGGCCGGGTCGCCGATCGGCAGGTCGGTGAAGGTCTGGAAGAACTCGCGGGTGAGGAGCATGAAGGCGCTGTGGCCCTCCTCGACGACGACGCAGGCCGCGTTGTGGTCGGTGAAGAGCGGGTTGATCGAGAACCCGAGCGCCGTGTAGAAGGCCTTCGCCCGGTCCAGGTCGGTGACGGGCAGGTTGACGAACATCGTGGGCATGGCGGACTCCGCTCGCGGGACGGTGCGTGGCGAGATCAGACTTGCAAAAAACAAGTGACCCGTCCAGCCCCGCTCGTCAGCCCAGCCGCGCGTAGTCGATGACCGCCGCGACGTCCACGCCGCGCAGGGTGCCGTAGCCCGGCCCCCAGCCGGTGCCCAGCCGGGACGCGATGAAGGCTTCCGCGACGGGTGTCGGGGCGTGCTCCACGAGCAGGGCGGCCTGGACCGCGAGCGCGATCTTCGTGACCAGGTAGCGCGCGGTGTCCTCCGGGGTCTCGACGAGCTCCTCGATCTCGCGCATCGCGGCGGCGAGCAGCGGGTGCTCGGCGGCGACGGGGCGGATCTCGTCGAGGACGGGCTCGACGGCCTTGGGCTCACGCGCCAGGACGCGCCCGACGTCCATGACCATCATGTTCGAGGTGCCCTCCCAGATGGCGTTGAGCGGCGCCTCCCGGTAGTAGCGCGGCAGCGGGTGCTCCTCGATGTAGGCGTTGCCGCCGATCGACTGCATGACCTCCTCGACCACCGAGGAGACCCGCCGGCAGTTCCAGAACTTCGCGACGGGTGTGAGCAGCCGGCTGACGAGCTTCTCGGAGACGTCGTCCTGGTGGTCCTCGGCGCGCGCGACCCGGAACCCGAGGTGGGCGGCGCCGGCCCACTCGAGGACGAGGTCGGCGAGCACCGGGGCCTGGATCGGCAGCGCCGAGAGCGGCGAGGAGAACGCGGTGCGCTCGTCGTTGTAGTAGAGCCCCTGCGAGAGCGCGGCGCGCATCAGACCGGCCGAGCCCACCGCGAAGTCGAGGCGCGTGTACTCGGCCGAGGACAGGATCGTGCGCACGCCCTTGCCCTCCTCGCCGACCAGGATCGCCTCGGCGTCGTGGTACTCGATCTCGGAGGAGGCGTTGGCCTTGTTGCCGAGCTTGTCCTTGAGCCGGTTGATGCGGATCCGGTTGAGCGTGCCGTCGGCGCGGCGGCGCGGGACGAGCAGGCAGGAGACACCGCCCTCGGTCTGCGCGACGGTGAGGTAGCAGTCGGCCATCGGCACCGAGGCGAACCACTTGTGCCCGTTGACCAGGTACGTCTCCCCCGGCCCCCGGGCCCCGACCGGCCGGGCCACCGTCACGTTGGCGCGCAGGTCCGAGCCGCCCTGCTTCTCGGTCATGAAGTAGCCGATGGTGCCCGCGGACTTCCCGACGATCGGGACGTCCGCGGGGTCGTAGCCCTCGACGACGACCTTCTCCGCCCACGGTGCGAGCTCGGGCTGGCTGCGCAGGATCGGGACGGCGGCGTAGGCCATGCCGATCGGACACGCGGTGGAGCCGTCGATCTGGTTCCAGAGATAGGTCAGCACCGCCCGGGCCGTGTGGGCGCCCGGCTGGTCGGCGGTCCACGCGAGCGAGTGCACGCCCGAGCCGAAGCCGAGGGCCATGAGCTGGTGGTAGGCGGGATGGAAGTCGACGTCGTGGACCTCGTGGCCGAGACGGTCGAGCCGGCGCAGCTCGGGCAGCACCCGGTTGGCGTCGCGGGCGGCCTTGAGGATCGTCGGGTCCCACACCCTCGCGCCGAGACCGGTCGCGCGCTCGCGCGCCCACGGGGCGTCGGCGTCGACGACGCCCGCGGCGAGCCGGTCGCCGGTGAACGCGTTGACGTGGTTGAGGTCGCCGACCAGGTTGTCCGGGACCGGGCGCATCCGGGAGAAGTCGCTGCGGGTGTCGCCGCTCGGGCTGGTCAGCGTCATGGTTCTGCTCCGGTCGGGGAGGGGACGGCGCGGATGTCGGGGCGGGTCCCGGGCGGTGTGCCGGCGACGCCGGTCTGGGCGAACCGGGCGATCTCGGTGCTGACGGCGTCGCGGTCGGGCGCGTGTGCGGTGCGGCCGGCGAGCGGGGCCACGACGCCCTCGAGGAACGCGCCGACGATGGCCGCGCCGCGGACCCCGGCGTCCTGCTCGGGGAACTCGCCGGCCTCGACGCCCTCGGTGATGAGGTCGGCGAACGCCGCGGCGAGCTCCGCCCGCGCGTCGAGGCGCACCTGGTCCACCTCGGGGTCCATCGGCTCGACGATCACCGCGTACGCCAGGCCCTCGCCGCGCAGCGCGCGGTCGACGAACGTGGCCACGGCGTCCCCGAGTCGGTCCGTCGCCCGGCGCCCCGGCTCTCCCGTGATCGCGCGGACCACCTCGAGCTCGCGGACGCAGACCGCCCGCAGCATCTCGGAGAACAGCGAGGCCTTCGACGGGAAGTGCCGGTAGATCGTGCCGGTGGCGACGTCGGCCATGTCCGCGACCACCGCGATCTGGGCGGCCGCGAACCCCTGCTCGGCCACGACGACCCGGGCCGCCTGCAGGATGCGGCGCCGGGCGTCGGCCTGCCGCGCCGCGACCCGGGGGCTCGGTCGCGCTGACCTCGCCGTCCCGGTGCCGACCGGCTCGGTCATCAGCTCGACCTCCGCGTGAACGATGGATCAGTCCGGAATCATCGTTCAGTACTGAACCAGGGTTCACGTGTGACCGTCAATGGGCGCGGTCGAGGGGCACGCTCGTGACCTCGATCCAGCTCTCGCCGCCGAAGTGAACGGTGTTGCGGGCGAGGTAGGGCGGGACCGGGAGGTCGAACTGCGGATAGCCCTCGCCCGGGTCCTTGCGCACGAGGTCGGTGCGGCTGGCGAGGTCGAGGCGCAGGCGCTCACCGGCGCGGAGCAGCACCGGGCCCGGGGTCAGGCTGAAGCGCAGCACCACCGCCTCGTGCGGGGTCAGCGGCTCACGCCGGCCGGGGTCGATCGCGATCTCGATCGCGGTGCTGCGGGCGGTGTCCTCCACCCGCGACACCGGGCGGATCGCGCCCAACGAGAGCTGGTGCGCCGCGCCCCGGGCGTCGACGCGCGACAGGCGCGCGAGGACGAAGGAGTCGATCTCGTTGCTGCTGAAGGCCAGGCGGGCGGTGACCGGCCCGGCGAGCTGGACGTCCTGCGTCACGGGCAGCTCGAAGGTGAGCACCTGGTTGGCCAGCTCGTCGAGCCCGCCGAGCACGGGGACCCCGAGCGGGACGGCCGCCCACGAATTGGTGCCGGCGGGTGGCGTGTCCTCGGTGAGGCGATGGGTCACGTGGTCGGCGCCTGCCGAGGCGAGCGAGAGCCGGACCGTCTCGCCGTCCGGGGGCGGGAACGCCCCGGCGGAGCCGAAGGCGTCGGCGCCGTCGACCCAGTACCGGACGGGAGGCTGCTCGTCGTAGCCGTTGTCGATCCCGCGCAGGACGTGGTCGAAGAAGGCGAGCGCCTCGCCCTGCCACGCGTAGACCGGCAGGTCGTACTCCGGCGGCCCGACGATCATCCACTTGCGGCCGGCAGGCGTCCCCGCGTTCTCGAACAGGTCGTAGGTGCCGAACTGGTGGAAGTTGAAGTAGCCGAGGTTCTGCACGACCGCGAACGGCACCTCGATGTCGCCGAGCACCCCCGTCGAGCCCTCGGGGATCGAGGAGGACGCGCGGGTCTTCTCGTCGAAGAGCCAGTGGGCGTAGATCTCGCGGGCGAACCGGGTCGGGGTGGCCGCCATGAACCGGCGGAACACCGTGTCCACGCTGCGGTGGACGACCTTCTCCAGCAGGGAGTGCAGGGGGCCGTTGGTGACGTGGCTGACCAGGGCGCGCAGGTCGGGGGACATCCGGCGCCGGCCCGCGGCCTCCGTGAAGTTGGCCCCCATCCACAGCGTGAAGAAGAAGCTGTTGGGCACGCTGCCGAACTGCTGGAGGTGCCGGACGAAGTCGGTGCACATCTCGTTGGCGAAGAACGCCTTGAGCGCCGGTGGCTTCCGCGCGGCGACCTGCGGCTGGGTCATCCCGTAGTACGAGGTGCCGAACAGCACGACCTCGCCGTTGCACCAGGGCTGCTCGGCCGCCCACGCGATGACCGCCTCGTGGTCGTCGACGTCCTGCGGGTCGAAGAACATCACCTGCTCGCCGGTCGAGCGGCCCATGCCGCGACGTTCGACGACCACGGGGCAGTACCCGCGGTCGGTGAACACCGGCGGGGAGCCGATCTCGTTCGAGCCGGTCGGGATGCCGGCGGTGTGCGTCTCGCTGCTGTACGCCGAGAAGGAGACGACGGCCGGGTACCGGCCGGGGGTGGCAGGGGTGTAGGCGTCGGCGTTGAGGGTGACGCCGTCCCCGACCGGCACGCACTGTCCGGCGAGGACCCGGTTGCCCAGGCCCTCCATCGCGACGGTACGGGGCGTCCAGCCCGCGTACTGGGGCCCCGCGGTCGACGGCTTGAGCGGGATCCGGGTACTCACGGCGTCTCCAGCCGGGGCAGGCGGTCGGTCACGATGGTCACCGTCCGTACGTTTCCGTCTCGTTCCCGACAGATCGATCGGCCGATGGAGTGAGCGGCGGTTCGTTCGACGAGGGGTCAGCACCTAGCGTGTCGTCCGACGCCGAGGCGCGCCGTCGGACGCCACGCCCCGGTCAGGGAACGGAGGACGCCGGTGACCCTCGTCCTGGACGACGACCTCGTCGACGCCCGGTTCCTCCGCACCGGCGGTGCGGAGTGACCGCCGGGCCGGGCGACCTGGCGGCACGCGTGCTCGGCCCGGTGCTGCTGCCGGGCGACGACGGCTACGCGCCCGAGTTGGCGGGCTTCGACCTCGCCGTGGGCCAGCGTCCCGCGGTCGTCGTCGGTGCCACCGGAGCCGCCGATGTCGTCGCCGCCGTCCGCCACGCCGGCGAGCGCGGACTGGCGGTCGGTGTGCAGGCGACCGGGCACGGCATCACCGTCCCCGCCGACGACGCCCTCCTGATCACCACACGTCGCGCCGACGCGGTGCGCGTGGACCCGTCCGACCGCACCGCGTGGCTGGAGGCGGGGGCGGTGTGGAGCCGCGTGCTGCACGAGGCCGCGCCGTTCGGACTGGCGCCCCTGGCCGGCTCGGCCCCGGCGGTCGGCGCGGTGTCGTACACCCTCGGCGGCGGTCTCGGGGTGCTCGGCCGCCGCTGGGGGTTCTCGGCCGACCGCGTGCGCCGCCTCGACGTCGTCACCGCCGACGGCGTACCGCGCCTGGTGACCGCCGACGAGCACCCGGACCTGTTCTGGGCCCTGCGCGGCGGGGGCGGCAGCTTCGGCGTGGTCACCGGGATGCAGATCGAGCTCGTCGAGCTCGCCGAGATCTACGGCGGCGGGCTGTTCTTCCCCGGCGAGGACGCCCGGGCGGTCCTCGACGCGCTGCTCGTCGCGGGACGTGACGTGCCCAACGAGATCAGCCTGTCGGCGATGCTCATGACCTTCCCCGACCTCCCGGCCGTGCCCGCGGCCCTGCGCGGGCGCTGGTGCTGCCACGCGCGGGTGACCTCGTCGGGCACACCCGCCCGCTGCGAGGCCGCCATCGCGGGGTTGCGTCGCGCGGCGACACCGCTCCTGGACACCGTGCGGACGATGCCGGTCACCGAGGTCGGCACCATCCACAACGACCCGACGACCCCGCGGGCCACCACCAGCCGCTCGCTCGCGCTGCGGGCCGCCGACGAGGACACCGTCGCCACGATCCTGCGCCACGCGGGTCCGCACGCCCCGTTCGTCGTCGAGATCCGCCAGCTCGGCGGGGCGCTCGGCCGCGAGCCCACCGTGCCGGACGCCGTCGGTCACCGTCACAGCGCCTACTCGGTCTACGTGACCACGTCCTATCCCCGTCCCTCGGCGCGCACGGTGCCCGACGGCGCGGCCGAGCAGGCATTGCTGGACGACCTGGGCCCGTGGAGCGACGGCGGCGCGCTGGTCAACTTCCTCGCCGGTGCCCACGTCACCGCGGCCGACGTCCGGGCCGCCTACGAGCCGGAGCGCTGGGAGCGCCTCGTCGAGATCAAGACAGCCTGGGACCCGGAGAACGTGTTCCGGATCAACCACAACATCCCGCCCCGAGACCGCACCGGGACCCGGGTCCCCGGGTGACGGCGCCCGGCGCACCCCGGACCGGGGCGGAGCGAGGCCCTCGCACGTCCGGTGACCCCGCGCCACCCCGGCCGCGCCCTGCTCGACCTCTCGTCGACCCTGGCCGGGGTCGCCCTGCTGCCGCTGGTCGTCCCGCTGCTGGTCGCCACCCGGTGGGCGGGCAGGTCCTACGAGCGGATCGGACCCCGCGCCCTCGGCGTCGGCGGCACCCTCGCGACGGCCGCGGGACTGCTGTGCTCGGGCGCGGGGCTCGTCACCGGCGGCGTCGTCGTGGTGGTGGCCGGCCTGGTCCCGATCGGCGCCGGGATCGGGCTGCTGCTCAGCCCGATGACCACGGCCGCGCTCTCGGCCGCACCCGCCGACCGCCGCGGCCTCGCCTCGGGGCTGGTGTCGACGGTGCGCCAGGTGGGCGGGGTCGCCGGTGTCGCCCTCCTCGGCGTGCTCACCGGGCTCTCCGCGGGCGGCCTCCCGGTGCGGCGGGGTTCGCGGTCGCCGCCGTCCTCTGCGTCGTCGGCACCGCCGTCGTGGCCCGGTCCTTCGGCTGACGGACCCGCGACCGCGGCGAGCACCCGCGCCACCAGCCGCGACAGCCCTTCGGCGGCCGCCGGATCGGTCCCGCACCTGCGGAGTCTCGCTGGAGTTCTTTCCCGCACCCGCGGTGATCGCCATGCTGTCGTCGTGCTCGGCGATCCCGTGAACCCGGACGTGCTCGACCCCACCGCGCTCTACCGCCTCCGCGACGGCGCCTACGCCGCCGACCTCCTGCTCACGGCGGTGAGCGAGTTCGACGTGTTCGCCTGGCTCGCCGCCCACGGTCCGGCACCGGCGGAACAGGTGTGCGAGGCGATGGGGTGGGCCGCCCGCCCCGCCGACGTGCTGCTCACCCTGTGCGCCGCCCACGGCCTCGTGGACCGTTTCCTCGAGGCCGACGACCTCGTCCGCATCTCGGACTTCGGGCGGTGGCACCTCGGTGGTGACACCTCCTTCGACCTCCGGCCGTACTTCGGCTCGCTCGCCGAGCGTCCCGCGGTCGCCGAGTTCGCCGGGGTCCTGCGCACCGACCGTCCCGCCCCGTGGGCGAGCGCGCCGCCGCGACCGGACGGCCACGACTGGGCCGGACGCCTCGCCGATCCGCGGTTCGCCGCGACGATCACCGCGGCGATGGACGCGCGAGGCGCCTTCCTGGCACCGAGCGTGGCGCGGGTCCTCGGCGACCTCGCGATCGACCGGCTGCTCGACGTCGGCGGCAGTTCGGGGATCTACGCCATGGCGCTGCTCGAGGACCGGCCGGAGGCCACGGCGACGGTGCTCGAGCGGTCACCGGTCGACGAGGCGGCGCGGACGCTACTGGCCGAGCGAGGAGCGGGCGAGCGCGTCCGGGTCGTCACGGCCGACATGTTCGGCGACCCGTGGCCCGCCGATCACGACGTGCACCTGTTCTCGCAGGTCCTGCACGACTGGGGTGCGCGTGACGTCGAGCGGCTGATGGCGACGTCGTTCGCCGCGCTCCCGCCGGGCGGGCGCCTCGTCGACGTCGACGCCCACGTCGACGCCCGCCGCACCGGCCCGCGTCCGGTCGCGGAGTACTCGGCGCTGCTGATGCACTCGACGCCCGGGAAGTGCTGGTCGACCGGCGAGCTCGGCGACATGGCCGCCCGGGCCGGCTTCGCCGAGGTCGAGGTGCGGGCGTGCGCGGGCGACCGCAGCGTCCTGGTCCTCACCAAGCGCTGAGCGCACCCGTCCCGCGGAGGCGGACGGCCGGCGTCAGCCGTCCGCCGGCCGCCCCGGTCCGGCCGACGCCGTGCACCGCACCACCCCGTCGACGACGGCGGTGGCGACCGCGCCGACGTGCGGACGCGGCCGGTCGCCGAGCGTCAGCAGGTAGCCGGCTCCCATGCCCTCGACCGTCTCGGCCAGCGCCTCGGGCTCGACCTCGATGCTTACGACCGCAGGCTACGACCCGACCGGTCGGTCCTCCGCCGCGGAGACGTCCCCGAGCACCGCGGCGACGAGTGCGTGGCCGGCCGGGGTCAGCCGGTACAGGACGAGCTTGCCGTCGCGCCGCGAGGTCACGAGCCCGGCGGACCGCAGGACCCGCAGGTGGTGCGACGCGAGGTTCTGCGCGTGGCCGACGACCCAGGCCATGTCACAGACGCACAGCTCGTCGCCGGCGAGCAGGGCCGCCGCCACCGCGAGCCGGGTGGGGTCGGCGAGCGCCTTCCCTCGCGCGGCCGCGCCGCTCAGGACGTCCGGCTCGGGCAGGGAGGTCCGGATGTCCTCGGCGTGCGGGAGATCCAGGCAGAGCAGATCGCACTGGTCGACCTCGGGGGACACGGCGTCAGACTAACCATCGTTGCTGCGTCCCTTGTGACAACGCATCAACGAGCGTGAGGATGTCTGCCGTGTCCGACGCCTGCTGCGGCCCCGGCGACGCGGAGAGCGCCGACGAGGAGCCCGCCCGGCTGTGGCAGGTCCGCGGGCTGCGGCTTGCGCTCGCCGCGGCCGTCCTGCTCGCGGGCGCCTGGATCACCGGCCTGGCCGGCGGCCCCGACCTCGCCGTCACCGGCCTGGCCCTGGTCGCTGCCGTTGTCGCGTCCTCCACCTTCGTCCCCGGGGCGCTGCGCGACCTGCGCCACGGCCGCCTCGGCGTCGGCACCCTGATGACGATCGCGGCGGTCGGCGCGGTCGCCCTGGGGGAGGTCGCCGAGGCGGCGCTGCTCGGGATCCTGTTCTCGATCGCCGAGGGCCTCGAGCACCACGCCGTCAGCCGGACCCGGCGCGGACTGCGGGTCCTGCTCGGCCTCGTGCCGCCGACCGCCTCGGTACTGCGCGGCGACCGCGAGGTCACGGTCTCCGCCGACGACCTCGTGGTCGGCGACCTGCTGGTGCTCCGCCCCGGCGAGCGGGCCGCCACCGACGGCGTCGTCCGCACCGGCCGGACCCGCCTGGACACCTCGGCGATCACCGGCGAGTCGGTCCCGATCGAGGCCGGGCCGGGTCACGACCTGTTCGCCGGCACCATCAACGGCGGCGGGGCGATCGAGGTCGAGGTCACCGCGGCGGCGGCGGACAGCTCGCTCGCGCGCATCGTGCACATCGTCGAGGAGGCCCAGGAGCACCGGGGCGCCGGGCAGCGTCTCGCCGACCGCGTCGCCCGGCCCCTCGTCCCCGCCATCATGGTCCTCGCCGTCGTGATCGCCGGGCTCGGCGTCATGCTCGGCGATCCCCTGCTCTGGATCGAACGGGCGCTGGTCGTCCTCGTCGCCGCCTCGCCGTGCGCCCTGGCGATCTCGGTGCCGCTCACCGTCGTCGCCGCCGTCGGCGCCGCGAGCCGCCACGGCGCCCTGATCAAGGGTGGCGCCGCGCTCGAGGAGCTCGGCCGCGTCCGCGCCGTCGCCCTGGACAAGACCGGCACCCTGACGCGCAACGACCCACGGGTCGTCGAGGTCGTCGCCGCGCCCGGCCACGAGCGCCGCGAGGTCCTGGCCGCCGCGGCGGCGCTGGAGGCCCGCAGCGAGCACCCCCTCGCCGGCGCCGTGCTGGCCGCCGCCGACGGGTGGGCGCTCGACGGCACGCCGGCCGAGGACGTCACCGCCGTCGCCGGCCACGGCCTGACCGGCGTCCGGGACGGCACCGTGCTGCACTTCGGCAAGCCCGGGTGGGTCCCCGTCTCGGACCTCGGCGGCGACGTCGAGCGCCTCCAGGACGCGGGTGCCACCGTCGCCCTCCTCGCGAGCGGCGACGCCGTGCTCGGTGCGGTGGCGGTGCGCGACGAGCTGCGTCCCGAGGCGCCGGAGGCCGTCCGGAGCCTGCGCGATCTCGGCCTGCGGGTCGCCGTGCTCACCGGCGACAACCGGCGCACCGCCGTCGCCCTCGCCGAGCAGGCGGGCATCGCGACGGTGCACGCCGAGCTGCACCCCGAGGACAAGGCCGCCCTGCTGCCCCAGATCGCCGGTGGGCGGGCGGTCGCGATGGTGGGCGACGGCGTCAACGACGCCCCCGCGCTGGCCACCGCCGACGTCGGCATCGCGATGGGCGCCATGGGCACGGACGTCGCCATAGAGACCGCCGACGTCGCCCTCATGGGCGAGGACCTGCGCCACCTCCCCCGGACGCTCGCCCACGCCCGCCGTGCGCGGCGGATCATGCTGCAGAACGTCGGGCTCTCGCTGCTGATCATCGGCACGCTGGTCCCGCTCGCCGCGCTCGGCCTCCTCGGGCTCGCCACCGTGGTCGTCGTCCACGAGGCCGCCGAGGTCCTGGTCATCCTCAACGCGATCCGCGCCGCCCGGACGACGACGCTGCCCCGTCGCACCGTCTGCGGTGATCTCGATCAGGTCCCGGCCCGCGGGCGGCCGAGCACCGGGAGAGTCGTTCCCGCCCGGGAATCCCGAGATCGCTGTTCTCGGCGCTCCTGATCTCTGCTGTGATCGGGGGCAGCAACGTCGAACAGGTCCGTGCACCCGTGGCCACCGGAGCCGGCCACGGCACCTCCGGAGATCCACCGTCAACACCCTTGGAGCGATCATGCCGCGCCCGTACGCCAGTGGAGTCGTCGCCGCGCCCGTCGACAAGGTCTGGGCCCAGGTCCGTGCCTTCAACGATCTGCCCGCCTTCCTGCCCGCCATCGGACACAGCGAGCTGGTCGAGGGCGTCGACGGGCAGGCCGGCGCCGTCCGCCGACTGACCCTCGCCGACGGTGGCGACCCCTTCGACGAGCGTCTGATCGCCCTCGACGACCCCGGCCGCTCCCTGACCTACACCTTCACCGGGGCGAACCCGTTCGACGTCCGCCGCTACGTCTCGACGATCCGCGTCAGCCCGGTCACCGACACGGGCGAGTCCTTCGTCGAGTGGTGGGCCGAGTACGACACGGACGCGGACCGCGAGGAGGAGCTCAACCGCACCTTCGCCGACGACGTCTACGCCGGCGGCATCGCCGGACTGCGCCAGCGCCTCGCCTGACGAGCGGGCGGGCCCGTCACTCCGACCGGGCGGACCGCCCTCCCGCTCCGGGCGGGCCACCGGCCGACGAGGTCGTGTGCGAGTTCGGGCTCGGCAGCGCCGCACCGGGCGGGGTGAGCCCACGGGGGCCGAGGATCAGCGCCGTGGGGGATGTCCGTCGTCCTCCGGGCCAGCAGGATTCGGTGACGTCGACCAGCTCAGCCGAGGAGCCGCTGATGGATCACGCCACCCGCACCGACGAGCCCGAGTACGTCAGCGAGATCGCCGAGACGGCCCTGGGGCCGGTCGAGTACGCCGTCGTCGGCACCGGGTCGCCGGTGGTCGTCGTGCACGGCAGCCCCGGCGGGATCGACGCCGCCGCCCTCATGGCGCGGATCCTGCCCCGCGACCGCGTCTCGGCGATCCTGCTCTCCCGGCCCGGGTACCTCGGCACCCCCCTCGCGGGCCGGTCCACCATCGACGAGCAGGCCGATCTGGTGGCGGCGCTCCTCGACCACCTGGCGATCGACCGGGCCGGCGTCTACACCTGGTCCGGCGGCGGTCCCAGCGGCTACCGCCTCGCGGTCCGTCATCCGGAGCGGGTCACGGCCCTCGTCGCCAACGCCGCGGTGTGCCAGGCCTACGAGGCGCCGCACCAGGATCTCGCGACCCGGCTGATGTTCACCACCGCCCCGGGTCGGTGGCTGCTGCGCCTGCTCGCCGCCCACCAGCCCGAGCAGTACATCCGCTCGGAGCTCGCCTCCGAGGGCGACCTCACCGACGAGCAGCTCTCCCGGCGCGTCGAGGAGGTCCTCGCCGACCCGGCCAAGCGCGACCTCGCCCTGGCCCTCGGTCCCACCGCCGTCCCCGACGCCCACCGCCGCGCCGGCTTCCACAACGACCTCGACCGGTTCGCCGCGATCACGTCGCTCGAGCTCGAGAAGATCACCGCGCCGACGCTGGTCGTGCAGGGCACCGCCGACAGCGACCTGCCGCCGGCCCAGAGCACCTTCGCCGCCGACACCATCCCCGGCGCCGAACTGCTGACCCTCGACAGCGGCACCCACCTCGCGCTCTACACCCACCCCGACGCGGCGGCGGCCCAGGCGCGCGTCGTGGAGTTCCTGACGCGCGGCGGCGGGTGACGTCCCCGCCCAGTGGCCACGCCACAGCACCACCACGCTCCGTGATGCTCCGCATCCTGCGTCCGGTGCTCGACCGGTCGGGCGCGAGATCAGTCAGGACCGGTGGGCGCCTCGAGCGGGTCCGGCCGAGACCGGTTCGGGCGTGGCCGCGGGAAGGGGTGTCGTCGGCGACGCGGCCGAGGGGTGTGGGGGTCGCGCCGCGGGGGCCGCTCCGTGAGCGGCGCCCGGAGCGCCGGCCCGTGCCGCAGTGGCGGGTGCCGGCTCGGCGCGGCCATGGCGACGTGATCCGCCGACCCGGTCGTCACGCCCCGCCGTCCCACCGGCGATCGCGCCGTCGAGAGCCACCGCCACCGGGTCGGGCGGACCGGAGGCCGCGTCGCCCTCGCGCGAGGTGGCGCCATCCCTGTCCGCGGCCTGCTGGGCGAGCAGATCCCGGATCTCGGCGAGCAGCTCGATGTCGGTCGACTCGACCGGGCCTGACTCCTCGCCCCTCAGCCGGCGGGCCTGGATGGCCTTCATCGGAGCGACGATCATGAAGTAGACCACCGCCGCGGTGAGCACGAACGTGATCGTCTGGTTGATGAAGTCGGCGTAGTCGAACACCACGCCGTCGACCGTCGCCGTACCCGCGAACTGACCGCTCCCGGGCGAGACCAGCTGGATGAGCGGCTTGAGGAACGAGTTGGTGAAGGCGGTGACGACCGCGGTGAAGGCTGCGCCGATGACGACGGCGACCGCCAGATCGACCACGTTGCCGCGCAGCAGGAAATCCTTGAAACCCTTGAGCACCCGACGCCCCTTGCCGAGATCGATCTCGAGCCGGAGGTCCCCGGCGTCCCACCGATCACGGTAGGAGGCCGGACGGTCGGTTCCCGCAACCCCCCATCCCCGGGGAACGTGTGCCCAGCTCAGCAGGGGATCGAGCTCGCCAGCAGGGGCGGTGGGCGCGCCGGGCGTTCCGTTCATCGACCGCGCGCAGGGCGACGTCCTCGGCTGACTCAGTGCCCGGGCCGGACGATCGGGAACAGCAGGCTCTCGCGGATCGTGCTGCCGGTCAGCATCATGACCATGCGGTCGACGCCCATCCCCAGCCCGCCGGACGGCGGCATGGCGTACTCGAGGGCGAGCAGGAAGTCCTCGTCGAGCTCCATCGCCTCGGCGTCCCCACCGGCCGCCAGGAGCGACTGCTCGGTGAGCCGCTTGCGCTGCTCGACCGGGTCGACCAGCTCGGAGTAGGCGGTCCCGATCTCGGCGCCGAAGCAGACCAGGTCCCAGCGCTCGGCCAGCCGCGGGTCGGCGCGGTGCTGGCGGGTCAGGGGGGACACGTCGGTCGGGAAGTCGCGGTAGAAGGTCGGTTCGAGGGTGTGGTCCTCGACGAGGTGCTCGTAGAGCTCCAGGACGACGGCACCGCGGCCCCAGTTCGGGTCGTAGGGGACGTCGATGCGGTCGCAGTGCCTGCGCAGCTCCTCGATGGTCGTGTCGGCGGTGACCTCCTCGCCCAGTGCGTGCGAGATGGCGTCGTTGACGGTGGTCGCGCGCCAGGTCCCGCCGAGGTCGTACTCGCGGCCCCGGTGGACGACGACGGTGCCGCCCAGTGCGGCGCCGGCCGCCTGCTGGATCATGTCCTGCACCATCGTCTGCATGGTGTCGTAGTCGCCGTAGGCCTCGTACGCCTCGAGCATCGTGAACTCGGGATTGTGGGTGGCGTCCGCGCCCTCGTTGCGGAAGTTGCGGTTGAGCTCGAACACCTTCTCCGCGCCCCCGACCATGAGTCGCTTGAGGTACAGCTCGGGGGCGATGCGCAGGTAGAGGCGCATGTCGTAGGCGTTGATGTGGGTGGTGAACGGGCGGGCGTTGGCGCCGCCGTGCACCGGCTGCAGCATCGGGGTCTCGACCTCGAGGTAGCCCCGGCCGGTGAGGCATTCGCGGACCGCGTGCACGGCGTCCGACCGCTGCCGCAGCATGCGGCGGGCCGCACCGTTGACCACCAGGTCGAGGTAGCGCTGCCGGACCCGGGCCTCCGGGTCGGCCAGACCGCGGCGCTTGTCGGGCAGGGGGCGCAGGCACTTCGCGGTGATCGACCACGCGGTGGCCAGCACGGACAGCTCCCCGCGGCGGGACGCCCCGACCTCCCCGGAGACGCCGACGTGATCGCCGAGGTCGACCTGCCGAGCCCAGTCGCGCACGCCGTCGCGGCCGAGCCGGGCGGCCGTGAGCATCACCTGCAGCTGCGTGTCGCCCTCCTGCAGCACGGCGAAGACCAGCCCGCCGAAGTCGCGGACGCGCACGACCCGGCCGGTCACCGCCACCCGCTCGCCGGTCGACGCGTCCGCCTTGAGCCGCCCGGATCGGGCCCGGATCTCCGCGAGGCTCGCGGTGCGCGGGTGGCCGACGGGGTAGGGGTCGACGCCGTCGGCCAGCATCTGCTCGTACTTCGCGTGCCGCACGCGGACCTGCTCGGGCAGCCGGGCGAGGCGGGCCGCGAGCTGCGCCGCGACGGGATCCTCCGCCTCGACCGGGGACGGCGGGGGAAGGACGACGGCCGGGCCACCCTCGGCGGCGAGGCCGCGGCGCTGCAGGGTCCGCAGGCTCGGGGTGGTGAGGAACCCCTCCGCGGTCGCGGCGGCCAGACCGAGCCGCGGGAGGTCGCGGGCGGCGCGGTAGCACAGGTAGCGCGGCGTCCAGATCGGCTGGTACTTGGCGTTCGCGCGGTAGAGCGACTCGAGCTGCCACCAGCGCGACCCCAGCACGAGCAGCCGCCGCCACAACCGGACCACCGGGCCGGCCCCGATCCGCTCGCCCTGCTCGAACGCGGCGCGGAACATCGCGAAGTTGAGCGAGAGGCGGTCCACCCCGAGGGTGCGCGCCTGCTCGACGAGCGAGGCGACCATGAACTCGGTCAGGCCGTTCTCGGCGGTGCGGTCGCGGCGCATGAGGTCCAGGGACAGGCCGTGGCGGCCCCACGGCACGAACGACAACAGTGCGCGCAGTTCCCCGGCGCCGTCGAAGCACTCGACCAGCACGCACTGCCCGTCGGCCGGGTCGCCCAGGCGGGAGAGCGCCATCGAGAAGCCGCGCTCGGCGTCGGTGTCGCGCCAGGCGTCGGCGCGCTCGACGACCTCCTTCATCTCCTCCGGGGAGAGGTCGGCGTGCCGCCGGACGCGGGCGGTGTGGCCCGTCCGCTCCACCCGGCTCACGGCCTGGCGGACCACCCGCATCGACCGGCCCTCCATCGAGAACTCTCGGACGTCGAGGACCGCCTCGTCGCCCAGCTCGACGACGCTCAACCCTGCGCCCGCGTAGGCGCGGGCGCCGCGCTCGCTCGCGCCCATCGCCGCCGGCAGCCAGCCGTACCTGCGCGCCTCGTCGAGCCAGGCCTCGATCGCGCCCGGCCACGCCTCCGGATCGCCGATCGGGTCCCCACTGGCGAGGCTGACGCCGGAGACGACGCGGAAGGTCACCGCGGACTTGCCCGTCCTCGAGAACACGGCGGCCTTGTCGCGGCGGGTGGCGAAGTAGCCCAGTGAGTCGTCGTCGCCGTACTGGTCGAGCAGCACCCGCAGGCGCTGCTCGTCGGCGGGGTCGAGCCGGCGGCGGTCGGGCCGGGGCCGGAACAGCACGTAGGCGGCGGCCAGGACGGCGAGGGCGCCGAACAGGCCGCACAGGAACGTCACCGCGCGCGGTCCGGCGCCGTCGACGCCCACCGCTCCGGGGTCGCCGAGACCGCCGAGCACGTAGGTGATGGCCCACCCGAAACGGTCCGCGGGGTTGCTCAGGGTGCCCGGGAACAGCTGCAGCAGGCCCCAGCCGAGCAGGGTGCCGGCGAGGACGAGCGCGAGGTAGGTCCCCAGCGCGCGCCACCCGCTGTGGTGCTGCGTCCGCGCGGTGAACCGCCGGCGGGCGACGAGCAGGATCGCGAGTGCCGCGACGCCGAACGCCAGCCGCAGCCACGTCCCCGTGGCCCCGATCTGGAGGGTGACCGGGTCCTCCGCGTCGGTGTCGATCGTGAACTCGACACCGCCCAGCACGCGTCCCAGTACGAGGTAGACCACGACGAACCACCACGCCACACGCATCCGTCGACGCACGGCGGACGCGAGGATGCCCAGGAAGGTCGCGATGGCCAGGCTCGGCGGCGCCTCGACCGACACGACCTCGATGGCGATCCGCAGCCACTCCAGGGGGGCGCGCAGCGGCGGAACGATCGCCGTGACGGCGCAGAAGGTCGCGACGAACGCGAGGTAGCCGGCGAGGAGGTCCGGCACCCGGTCGGCGAACCGTGCCATCGCGGACCGGCCGGCCGGTGGCGACTCGTCGCGGCGCGCCGCGGTCGGCGACGGCGCGCGCGACCCGGTGCGGGAGGCCTGGGGCGGCTCGTCAGCCGTCAGCTCGACCATGTCGTCTCTCCGAAAGGTCACCGGCCCCGGCGCGCGTCCCCGGCCCGGGCTTCTGCCGTCAGCATGGCGATCAATCCGAGGAACGGATACAGCGATATGCGTGGTCGCGTGCTCACGCAGCTCGTTGATCGTCGGTCCCGGTGACGGGGTGGCAGCGAACGATCCGGGGCGAGGACGCGCACGAGCATCATCGTGGAGAGAGCGAGAGACCGTCCGACTCGCAGGTCGATGCGGTGGAGACGAACGAATCGAACCCTCAACCCCCGCATCGCAAGGATGGACGACCGCGTTGACCAGGACCTCCGCTACCCCGCGCCAGACTCAAGCGGAGCACGATTGCGCTGCCCAGCACGGCCACGGCGAGTGTCAGCAGGGCAGGACCCGTCCCCCATGACGTCATGAAGGCGCCGAGCAGACCGCCGAGGAAGAGGAAGCCGATGGTGATCGAGTGCCGGCGCCCCGTCGGGCTGTCGACACCTGATGCGTGGGGCGGTTCGGCGCCCCGTGACAGTCTCCGGCACCGAGGATCGCACCGCCGACGAAGGCGGCCAGTGACAAACGCCGGCGACCAGGCCGGGGTCGCGCCCGAGCCGCCCAGAGCCAGGGCAAGGAATATCAGGTTCCCGGTCTGCAGAGCGGTGAACACCTGTCCCAAGGACAGGAAACTGATGACGTCGGCGGCACCCGCCGTCATGGTCAGCACGACGAGCGCCACCATCAGCCACCGACGGTTGTCTCCGCAGAGAGGGTTCGGCCATCGCAGACATGACGCAGCCGCGGGTGCCATCGAGTCGACGCCCGACTTCCTCCCCGACCCGGTTCGGGTTCGCGGGTGGTGGAGCTGGCGGGGCATCAGAAGTCCTGGGTGGCCTCGGGCGGCGGACCGAGATGGCCCGGCAGGCGCTGCAGGTGCAGGTTTCGGGTGAGGCGGATCGCCGGGCGGATGAGCAGCTCGACGCTGCCCGCGATGAACAACCAGGTACCCAGCCCGGCGGTCTCGGTCGAGAGGAACAGCACGCTACCGACGATGAACCACATCGCGATCAGAATGTCGTTGACGATGCTCAGGGTCTCGTAGCGCCGGCGGATCACCAGCTCTCGGTCCCCGAAGGTGACGACCAGGGGGCCGGGATGGGAAGGGACGGCAACGGCCCCAGTCGCGTGCGTGTCTCGCAGGGTCGATTCGGGTGATCGGACGTTCATTGGAGGCTCCTTTCGGCGCCGGTCGGCACGCGGCGGGCCCAGCGGCGTGCCACGAGCGCTCTCGAGGCCTGCCGGGCCGCCGCGAGAATGCGTCGCTCCTGTTCGCGAGCGATCTCGAGAGGGACATCGTGTGATGGGCCGATCAGGACGAGGTGGTCGAGCCCGCCGGATCGGCTTCCCGGAAGCCGTGCAGGATCAGGCGCGGGCCGATCGGGGCGTTGGACATGGGGTCCTCCCTTGCCGGGTCGGACGTCGGAGTCGGGCGCCGCGGCGCAGTCGGCGGTGCTGACCCCGAGCTCGGTCCGGCTCGGGCTCAGCCCCTCGTCACGACCACGGGGCGATCGGCACGCTCAGGGTGCTGTCGTGCTCGCCGCCGGTGTGCAGGACGCAGCGGCCGCGGGAGCTGGGCTGGTAGCCGGCGGGGAACTGGCCGGTCAGCGGGTTGCGAGCCTGGAGCCAGTGCCCCCGCAGGTCGAAGCGCAACACCTCACCGGCGCGGAAGAGCGTCGCCGAGGGCAGCAGCGCGATCTCGACGGGCACGATCTGGCCCCGCTCGAGGGGCTCTTGCTCGGTGTGGGCGTGCACCGGGCGTCCGGGCTCGGACAGGGTCGGGTCGAGGCGGCGGTGCGAGGCACGGAGCATGCCGTGGGTGACGGTGTCGCCGCGGAACCCGTAGGAGCCCTCGAACCCGACGTCGCGGCCGTCGCGTTCCTTGGTCACGCCGACGAACAGGGAAACGTCACCACCTTTGGGCAGTGACACCCAGAGCTTGGCGCTCATCGGGCCCACGAGCTCGATGTCGGTGTCGATGTGCCAGCGGAACGAGAGCCCGGCGCCGCGGGTACGCCACGACATCTCAGTGGGTTCGCCGGGGCCGATCTCGGACAGCGCGCGGTGAGTGGTGTCGAGGTGCAGCTCGCGCCAGGTCGTGCCGGGCGGTGGCCAGTCGGCGACCTGGTGCACGGAGCTGACGGTGTCGGCGTCCTCGCGGACCTCCACGCGCACCCGCGGCCGCTCGGTGATGCCGGTGTCCTCGCCCCGCAGGAAGTGGTCGAAGAACTGGGCCTGCACCGCCAGCGCCTCGGGCGAGTAGTAGGTGGCCCACTTGGGTCCGCGGTGGGTGTAGAGCCACTTGTGTTCCGACGAGATGCGCCGGAAGCCCTCGAACGATCCGCGGGAGTGCAGGTCGTGGTCGGAGAAGCTGCCGCACCCAGGGCCGGGACGTCGATCTTCTCGATGTCGCGGGCGCGGGCTTCCCACCAGGAATCGCGCAGCTCCCGGTGCGTCTGCTCGTAGCGGAACGTCACCGGCTTGCCGCTGGCCAGGCGGAGCATCGTGGTCCACATGATCACGAAGCCGTCCTCGCGGACTCCCCCGGGCCTCGCGAGGTCGCGGTAGGCGTCGGTGAACCCCTCCCACGGGCAGATCGCCACGAGGTGCGGGGGCCGCTCGGCGGCGACCGCCCATTGCGAGATCGCCACGTAGGACACGCCGGTCATCCCGACCCGCCCGGTGCTCCACGGCTGCGCGGCGGCCCACTCGACGAGGTCGTGCCCGTCGCGACCTTCCTGTTCGGAGAACAGCTCGCCCTCGCCCTCGGAATGTCCCCATCCGCGCAGGTCAGCGTTGATCACCGCGTATCCGCGGGACGCCCAGTGGGCGGGGTCGGGCGCCTCCCAGCTGGTCCACGCCGAATGCGAGAACGCCCGGCTCTGGGTGAGGACGCGGTACTGGCGGGGGATGCCGTAGCCGTGGCGGCGCTTCGGTGGGGTGTTGTCCTTGCCGTAGGGGTGCGCGCACAGCAGCACCGCCACCGGCTCGTCGGTGGCCGGCCGGAACACGTCGACCCGCAGCGTGACGCCGTCGCGCATCGTCACGGCGACGTCGCGCTCGACGATGACGCCCTCGCGGGGCGGGTCAGTGATGGTGACCAGGGGACGCGTCCGCCGTGCGAGTCGATGCCGAACCAGGTGAGCCATGATCTCCTCCTCGAACCTCTTGGTTTAGAATGTCACTCTAAACCTCAGAGTGTAGTCGGCGAGAAGGGCTGAACGGGTGACGTCACGACAGAAGCGGGTCGGTGAGGCGAGCCGAGCGGCGACGCGGCAGCGCCTGGTCGATGCCGCGGCGCATGAGTTCCGCGAGGGCGGATACACCGGAACCACCATCACCGCCCTCGCCCGGCGCGGTGGCGTGTCGATACAGACCCTCTACCTCGCCGTCGGCGGGAAGCCCGCACTGCTCCGCGCGGTGCTCGAGCAGGCCCTGGCCCCGCCGGACGCGACGGAGGAGAGCGTCCCGAGCGCCTCGGCCACCGAGGGCTACCGTCAGCAGCTGCGCTCACACGCCGCCGAGGCGCACCGAGATTCCGACGACTCCCGCGCCCGGCTCCGCGCCATCGTGCACGTCTACCGGCTCCTGGCCGAACGGGCCGCGCCCTGGTGGCGCCTCTACCGCGACGCCGCAGCCACCGAGCCCGAGATCGCCGCGGACTGGGCCGAGCTGCACCGGCTGCGTCGAGGCACGCTCGCCGCGCTGCTCGAGGACGTTCCCGACGAAGCGCTGCGGACAGGACTCGGCCGCGACGCCGCCGTCGACACCCTCTGGGCCGTCGCCTCGCCCGAGACGTATCACCTTCTCGTCGAACGCCTCCAGTACACGATCGACCAGTACGAGGACTGGCTCACCGAGACCCTGACCGCCGCACTTCTCGCCTGAGTGAAGGATCGGTCTCCACGAGACCGCGACCCGTCAGGACCGCCTCCGACTCGGCGTCGATGTCGAGCGCCCTGGCTGGCCGCGACGACTGGAGCCGGACTGAAGTGCCGTTGAAGTCCGTGGGGTGAGCGTCTCGGGCACCGGACCGAGACGAAGGAGACCCCATGTTCCGCCGCCGTGGCGTGCGCGAGCCCGTCGCCTGTTGCGCACCGTCGGGCACCGACGTCCCGTCCGACGACACCGCGAGCACCGCCGAGCCGTCGCGCCCCTCGATCGGACGACGCTCGCTGCTAGGCTCCGCGATCGCCGGCACCGGGCTCGTGGCGGCGGCCGCGGCTGGCTGTGCTCCGTCGGCCGAGCAGACCGCCGGGCCGCTCTCCACACCGCTGAACCCGGTGCTCCCGACCAGCAACTCGCAGCCCCGCGACACCTCGCTCACGCTGCTCGGGACCTCCGGCGGCCCGCAGGCCGACTACGTCCGTACCGGTACGTCGAGCGTGCTGACCGTCGAGGGGCAGAACTACGTCGTCGATTGCGGGCGCGCCAGCGTCACGCAGTACATCAACGCCGGGCTGGAGTTCAGGTCGCTCCAGGCCTTGTTCATCACCCACCTGCACGCCGACCACCTCGCGGACTACTACAACTACTTCCTCTGCGAGGGGGGCGAACCGAACGGCGAGGGCGACAACCTCTCCGGACCGCTGACGGTCTACGGCCCCGGGCCGGCCGGGGCCCTGCCCCCCATGCCGACCCCGCCGGTGGCGACCATCGCGCCGCAGAACCCGACCCCGGGCATCAAGGAGCTGACCGACCGCCTCAACGAGGGGTACGCCTACAGCTACAACGTCTTCATGCGGGGCATCGGCACCCGCGACATCGAGTCCCTGCAGGACATCCACGAGATCGTCGTACCTGCGGTCGGCGCCACCGCGGCGAACACCGCACCGTCGATGGCCCCGTTCCCGATCTACGAGGACGACCGGGTGCGGGTGAGCGCCATCCTCGTCTCCCACGGCGCGGTGTTCCCGTCCTTCGCCTACCGCTTCGACACGGCCAAGGGCTCGGTGGTGTTCAGCGGCGACACCAAGTACTCCGAGAACGTCGTCCGGCTCGCCCAGGGCGCCGACGTCCTGGTCCACGAGGTCATCAACCTGGAGCTCATCGAGCGGTTCGGCCACGTCACGCCCGCGCTGATGACGCACCTGCAGGATTCCCACACCACGACCAGCCAGGTCGGCCAGGTCGCCACCCAGGCCGGGGTCGGCCAACTGGTGCTGACCCACCTGGTGCCGTCCAACCCCCGACAGATCCCCGATCCGGTCTGGCACGCCCAGTGCAGCGCCAACTTCCGGGGGACCGTGCACGTGGGCAACGACATGGACCGCATCACCTGGGCTCCCCGACGCCGCTGACCCCACCACCCCCGTCAGGAAGGAAGCGATCGATGTCCGAGGTCCGAGGCCACCAGGTGGCGGACGACGTGTTCGTGTTCACCGGTACCGCCGTGAACTGGGTGCTCATCCGGGAGGGCAGCGAGCTCACCCTCGTGGATGCCGGCTGGCGCGGCGACACCGAGCAGGTCGAGCGATCGATCCGGTCGCTGGGCCGGGAACCGCAGGATCTCCGCGCCGTCGTGCTCACCCACGCGCACGCCGACCACTCCGGGGCTCTCAACCACCTGCACGACACCTACGGGGTGCCGCTGTACATGGACTCCGCCGAGGTTCCGAACGCGGTGGGCACGGTCGACGAGTCGGGCGGCCCCCTCGACGTCGCGAAGATCCTCTACCGGCCGCGTGTCGCGCTCTGGGCGGCCCAGATCGTCGGTGTCGGGGCCCTGCGCCACGTCACCGTGCCCGACGCCCAGGCCTTCCCGCAGGAAGCCGGCCCCGACGACGGCCCCGACGACGGCGCCCTGGACCTGCCCGGTCGACCGGTCCCGGTCGCCACCCCCGGGCACACCTCCGGGCACACCAGCTACCTCCTGCCGTCCGCCGGCGTCCTGATCAGCGGCGACGCGCTGGTCACCGCGCACCCGACACTCCCCGACGTCGTCGCGCCCCGGCTGCTGCCCGGCTTCTTCTCGAACGACCAGGACAGCGCCGTCCGTGCGCTGAGCACCCTGCGCACGGTCGACGCCGACACCCTGGTCCCCGGCCACGGGCCGACCTGGCACGGCCCGATCAGCCGGGCGGTCGACGAGGCGCTCGACCACGTCAGCGAGCACTAGGGGGGACGCGTCCCGGCTACTCGAGAGGAACAGCGGTTGTGAGCGACACCGACAGCACCGTCGTCGAACCGACGGTGGCGATCATCGGCGCGGGCTTCGCCGGCGTGTGTCTGGGCATCAAGCTCAGCCGGGCCGGCATCCCGTTCGTCGTCCTGGAGAAGGCATCGGCGGTGGGCGGCGTCTGGCGCGACAACGTCTACCCCGGCGCCGCCTGCGACGTCCCGTCGCACCTCTACAGCTACTCCTTCGAACCGAGCCACGACTGGTCACGCGCCTTCGGCCAGGCCGGCGAGATCCGCAGCTACATCGAGACGTGCGCGCGCAAGTACGGGGTGCTCGACCACGTGCGCTACGACAGCGAGGTCACCGCCGCGTCCTTCGACGAGCACCGCGGGCGGTGGCGGGTCACCGTGGCCGACGGCACCGAGGTCGAGAGCCGCTTCCTCGTGCCGGCCACGGGGCAGCTGAGCCTGCCCGCCGAACCGAGCGTGCCCGGCCTGGACAGCTTCGAGGGCACGGCGTTCCATTCCGCGCGCTGGGATCACGACGTCGACCTCACGAGGAAGCGGATCGCCGTCATCGGCAGCGGCGCCAGCGCGATCCAGTTCGTCCCGCAGATCGTCGGCGAGGTCGACCGGCTCTCCCTGTTCCAGCGCTCGGCGCCCTACGTGCTGCCGAAGCCCGATCGCCCCTACTCACCTCTGGAGAAGTACGTCTACCGGAACTTCCCGGCGACCCTGGCGACCAGTCGTACCCGCAAGTACCTGTACTACGAGGCGCGGGTCATCCCGATGACCAAGGGTCGCGGCCTGCGGTTGATCAGAGGCCTCTTCCGACGCCACCTGCGCAAGCACGTTCCCGACCCGCAGCTGCGGCGCCGCCTGACCCCGACCTACCCGCTCGGCTGCAAGCGCGTCCTGATCTCCAACGACTGGTATCCCGCGATCACGCGCCCGAACGTCGAGGTGCTGTCCACGGGGCTGGCCGAGGTCCGGCCGCACGCCGTGGTCGGCGCCGACGGCAGCGAGCGGAAGGTCGATGTGATCATCTTCGGCACCGGCTTCGCGGCGAGCGACCTCCTCGCCCCGATGGCGATCACCGGCCTCGACGGCGTGAACCTCCGCCGCGACGCGTGGCGCGACGGGCCCGAGGCCTACCTGGGGATGACCGTCACCGGCTTCCCGAACATGTTCATCCTCTACGGCCCGAACACGAACCTCGGGCACAACTCGATCATCTACATGCTCGAGAGCCAGACGGACTACGTGCTCAGCGCGATCCGGCACCTCGGCGTGCACGGCCACGGCTGGGCGAACGTCCGACCCGAGGTGCAGGCCCGGTACAACGAGGAGATCCAGCGGCTGCTGTCCGGCACGGTGTGGGAGTCCGGCTGCACCAGCTGGTACCGGTCCGCGAACGGCAAGAACACCAGCAACTGGCCCGGCTTCACCACCGACTACCGCAAACGCACCCGCTTCTTCGACGCCGGCAACTACGAGGTGCGCCCCGCCGTCGAACCGACCGCCTCCTCGTCGCGGCGCTGACCCGCCCCGGCGTTCATGTCGAGCGCCGTCCCGTCACGCCACGGCTCGAGATCGGTGAGGAACGTGGAGTCACCGGACGGGTCCTGGCGCCGTAGCCAGCAGCGGAGCGCCGCGCGCGTGACCCGGGTGGAGAGGCCGATCATCTGGTCGACGGCCTCCCGGGTCAGGCTCTCCGACAGCGGGACGTCGTCGTGGAAGACGGCCTTCTGCGCAGCGACGACCGATCGGGGTCGTCGGGCGTACCGGGCGGCGAGCTCCTGGGCGGCCGCGAGCACGTCGCCGTCCACGACGGAGTTCACCAGGCCCACCTCGGACGCCTCGGCCGCCGTGATCGCCCGTGCCTCGAGCATGAGCTCCAGGGCGCGCACCGGTCCGATCACCTTCGCCAGCTGCTGGCCGCCGAAGGTCGTGGTCAGCCCGATCGTCAGCTCCGGGAGCATGAAGTGGGCGTCCGCCGACGCCAGGCGTACGTCGAAGAACGTCGACACCTCCAGCCCGCCGCCGCCGCACGGCCCGTCGACCGCCGCGATCCACACCGCGGGCGAGCGCAGGATCGCCTCGCATGCGGCGTGGAAGCGGGCCAGCAGCCCCAGCGAGGCCAGGGGCGTCCGATCCAGCAGCCGTCGCGCCGGCCCGCCACCCACCGCCGAGATCGTCTTGATCACCCGGACCGCCAGGGACACCGGCGCCCGTGGGAGCGTCGGCGGGAGGGTCTCGGCGCTGTGCAGGAGGTCGGCGATGTCGAAGTGGGTGATGTAGCGACCGGGCACGCCGCCCGTGAGGATCACGGCGCCGACGCCGTCGTCAGCGTCCACAGCCGCGACGAGCCGGACGAGATCGTCCTGCATCGCCGCGGTCATGTAGTTGAACGGCGGGGACACGACGCGCACGGTCAGGACGCGGCCGTCCTGCTCGCACCGCAACGTCGCGAGATCCAGATCGGCTGTGCGCATCGGCGCGACTCCTCGGCTCCGTCGGTCATCCGGGCCGAGCGGCCCGGCACCGGGGCACGGTCGCGCGTCTGACTCCAGTCCGACTCCAGTGGCTACTCGGCCTCCAGCACCTCCGCGACCGACAGGCGCTCGCCGTCCTGCCAGGCCTGCTCGTACTCGGCGCGGGAGAGCCGCTCTCGGGTGATCTCCTCGAGCGAGTGGGTGAGCTCCCATCGCGGCCAGGTCAGCGCCGCGCGGCGGTTCTCGGCGCGGGCCGCGGCGTAGATCGTCGCGGCCCGTCGGTAATCCCCGGCCTGGGCGGCGAAGTTGGCGCGGACCTCGAGAGGACTCCCCACGCCCCCGGTGCCCAGCCGCGCGTAGCCGTGGACCAGTCGTCGGAACCACGGGATGCCCTTGTCCGGGTCCGCCGTCAGCATCGCCACGAGCATGGGCGGTGCCGCGGACACCCAGGTCGCCATGACGTTCCCGGCGACGCTCGCGCGCTCGTGGACGCGTTCCGAGTCGCGGACCGCCTCCTGCCAGCGGCCGGCGGCGAAGGCCGCCGAACAGCCGACGGCGGCAGCAACGAGCTCGAGCTCCGGATCGCCGGTGTCGTCGACGACCTGGCGGAGCCGCTCGTGCACCACCGCGATCAGCTCGACCGCGGCCGGCATCCAGGCCGCCGGCACGAAGGCCGAGGAGATGAGACGGACCAATCCCTCGCCGATCTCGACGAGGTCCTCCGGCGCCGCCGCGGGCAGGTCGTCGAGGGCGCGCTCGACGTGCGGTCGAGCGAGGTCGATCCGTGCCCGCAGGGCCAGCGCCGCGCCGAGCGCCAGCCGGACCGACACGGAGTCGACGGGCCGACCGCCCTCGGGGCCGTCGGGGGCGCCGCCGTGGACGACGTCGTAGGCGAGCTGGAGCCAGCGGGTGCCCTCGAGCACCCGTGCGCGGTAGTACCAGTAGGTCCCGAGGCGAACCGCGATGTGGGCGCCCCGGACGTCGGGCTCGTCGATGAGGTGCCGGGACAGGGTGGCCCGGACCGTGGCGTAGCCGTCGTCGAGCGCGTGGAACCACTCGATCTCGTCGGGATGTCCCAGGCGGGGCCGCGCCGCGGCCAGCGCCGCGGTCCACGCGTCGCGGCGGTCGATGATCTCGGCTTCTTCGCCCGCGTCGACCAGCGCACGGTGTGCGTGCGCGCGGACGGTCGCGAGCTGGCGGAACGTCGTCGACCCGTGGCTGCGTCGCGCGCTCTGCGCGCTCAGCATCGAGCGGTGCACCAGCTGGGCGAGGAGGTCGTCCGCCCCCGCCGGCCCGTCCACCACCTCGCCGAGCACCGCGGCCGCCATCGAGCTGGTGAACGGCCCCGGCAGGACCGCGATCCGCCGGTGGGCGACCTGTTCGGGCACCGTCAGCATCCGGTGGCTCCACTCGATCGCGGACTGCACCGTGCGGCGGTGGTCGTCACCGACGCGCCCCAGCCGGCCCAGCCGACCGGGGTCGGCCGAGACCTGCGCCGCGATGTCGTCGAGGGTGTGGCTGCGGACGCGGGCGGCGGCGAGCTCGATCGGCAGGGGAAGCCCGTCGAGGGCCGCACAGATGTCCACGGCGCGGTCGAGGACCTGGTCGTCGACCGCGAGCGTCGGCGCCGCCGCGGCCAGCCGCTGCAGGAACAGGGCGACGGCGGGGGCCGCGGCGCGGTCGGTACCGGCGTCGTCGGGTGGCAGCCGGAGGGGATCGAGGGTCCAGATGGTCTCGCCGGCGACGTCGATCGGCTCGCGACTGGTGGCGAGGATCCCGCACACCGGCCGGGCGCTCGGGTCGACGCTGTCGGCGAGCGCTGCGTCCACGATCCGGGCGACCGCGGGCAGGAGGTGCTCGCAGTTGTCGAGGACGAGGAGGACCCGGCGGGCGCGCAGGTAGTCCCCGAGGTCCTCGAGCGGCGTCGACCCCGCCGTGGCCGCGAAACCCACCGTCGAGACGACGGTCTCGACGACGAGGTCGTCGTCCGACACCGACGCGAGGTCGACGAACCACACGCCGTCACCGAATGTCGGGGCGGCGAGGCGGGCGACCTCGATCGCCAGCCGCGTCTTGCCGCACCCGGCGGCTCCGGCGACCGTCACCAGCCGGCGTTCCCGCACGAGCTGCGCGAGCGCGGGCAGCACGTCCTCGCGGCCGATCAGCGGCGTCAGAGCGGCCGGCAGGTGCACCTCGGGCCTACGCCCGGCGGCCGGTGTTCGGCGGGCCGGAGCCGGCGCGGCCAGCCCGGCGTCGTCGTCGAGGATGCGGCGGTGCAGGGTCCGGAGCTCCGCGCCGGGCTCGGTGCCGACCTCCTGCATGAACAGGCGATGAGCGTCCCGGTAGCTCTGCAGCGCCTGTTCGCCACGACCGCTGCGATGGAGCGCCAGCATCTGCTGCGCCCGCAGCGGCTCGCGGAACGGCATCGCGGCGATCAGCGGCTCCACGTCGGAGAGTGCCTGGTCGAGTGCCCCGGCCTCGACGAGCGCCTCGATCCGCCGGGCCTCCACCTGTCCGTGCAGCTCGTCGAGGCGGGCGACGGCCGGTTGCGCCCACGGGCGCTCGGCGAGCGGGCCGTACGGGCGACCACGCCACAATCCCAGCGCCTTGTCGGCACGAACCACGGCCGCGCCCGCGTGCCCGGCGGCGATCAGGTCCCGGACCTCGCCGGCGAGCTCGGAGAACAGCAGCGAGTCCACGCCGTGGGCCCCGGCCACGAGGCGGTAGCCCCCGGCGTCATTGACCAGCACCGTCGGCGGCTGCCGTGGGCTGCGACCCGGCTCGAGGAGCTGTCGCAGACGCCAGATGTGCGAGTCCAGGCTCGAGGCGGCCCCAGGAGTGAGGCGCTCACCCCAGGCCGCGTCCATCAAGGCGTCGACCGAGACACGACGGTTCACGTTGATCGTCAGGAGCGCGAGCATCGCGGTCGCTCGCAGCCCGGCGACCGGGCGCTCGTCGGCATCGACGGCCACGGCGATGGCGCCGAGGTCCCGCACCCGCATCAGTGGAGGTTAGCCGTCACAACGAATCGCGGAGAAGGGATCGTGAGGCCCCGGAGTGGGCGCGGGCGCCGCACCCGGGCCGGACTGGAGTCGGACCGGAGAGCGGGTGGAGTCGCCGCCGGCAGCTTTCGGAGGTGATGACTCCAGCTGCGAGGAGAAGGACATGCCGAGGAACCTGAGACGGGTCCTGATCGTGCGCGGGGTCCTGGCCGTGGTGCTCGGGGTGCTCGCCATCGGCTGGCCGAGCATCACCCTCGGCGTCGTCGTCCTCCTGTTCGTCGTCTCCGCGTTCGTGGCGGCCGGGTCCGACCTGGTGACGGCCGTCCAGGTGGAGGGCATCGGACCCACACTCGGCCACCTCGCGCTGGCCGCCCTCTCCGCTCTGGCCGGTCTCGCTGCCCTGCTCTGGCCCGGTGCCACGGCGGTGCTGCTGAGCTGGGTCGTCGCGTTCTGGGCGCTCGCCGCCGGCATCGGCGAGATCGTCCTGGCCACACGGCACGGGTTGACGCCGGGCCGCCGCGCGATCTGGGTGGCGGGCGGACTCGTGTCGGTCGCCCTCGGCCTCGCTCTCGCGCTGCTCCCGAGCATCGATCCCCTCTCCCTCGGCGTCACGTTCGGCCTGTTCAGCACGGTCTACGGGATCACGGTCCTGACCCGGGTCGTCAGGGCCGGCGGGTCGCACTCCGCCGTGGCCGCCGGGAGCACCTCGTGACCGGGGGCTGTCGGCGTATCGAGGTCTCCTTCCCCTCTGGCGACGCCTCCTGTGCGGCGTGGCTCTACCTCCCCGATCCGGCCGCGACAGCCCGACCCGACGCGCGGCGGCCGGTCGTCGTCCTCGGCCACGGCCTCGGCGCCACCCGCGACATGAGCCTCGACGCCTTCGCCGAGGACTTCCGCGCCGACGGCTACGCCTGCGTCGTCTTCGACTACCGCCACTTCGGCGACTCCGGAGGCCAGCCGCGGCAACTCCTCGACATCGAGCAGGAGCTCACCGACTGGTCGTCGGCGATCGCTTATGCCCGCTCGCACCCCTCGTGCGATCCGGAGCGCGTCGTGCTCTGGGGCAGCTCCTTCGGTGGCGGACACGCCCTCACCGCCGCCGCCCGCGACGGGAACGTCGCCGCCGTCGTCGCCCAGTGCCCGTTCACCGACGGCATCGCCTCGATACTGCGCCACGACCCCGTCGCCTCGATGCGGGTCGCTGCCCGCGCTGTCCGCGACGTCGTCGGCGCGGCCCGGGGACGGGCGCCGGTCACCGTCGGCCTCGTCGGTCGTCGCCGCAGCGCCGCGCTCCTGACGGCGCCCGACGCGCTCCCCGGCTACGCCGCACTGCTGACCCCGGGGACCACGTTCCGCAACGAGGTCGCCGCGCGGTTCGCCTTCCAGCTCCCGCGGTACCGGCCGGGTCGGCGACTCCGCGAGGTGCGGTGTCCGGTGCTGCTCTGCCTGTGCAGCGAAGACTCGGTCGCGCCCACCGCCCGGACGCGGCGGTATGCCGCCGCCGGCACCCGGACGCGACTCCACGAGTACCCCTTCGGGCACTTCGCGATCTACCTCGACGGCGAGCGCGAGGTCGTCCTGCACGACCAGCTGGAGTTCCTCCGCCGCGAGGTCCCGATCGAGAGCGGGGCCGCGTGAACGACGGCGCTCGCCGGGCCCGCCGGCACGAGAAGCACCAGAGGACCCCGCTGCTGCTCGCGATCAGCCCGCGGGAGCGGACGATCCGCGAGCGCTACGAGCTCCTCAGCATCGTCAACGACATCTTGATCGCCGTCTGGTTCCTGGTCGGCAGCGTCCTGTTCTTCACCCCGCAGACGACGTGGGCCGGCACCTGGCTGTTCGTCCTGGGCAGCGTCGAGCTCCTCGTGCGCCCGATGATCCGCCTCACCCGGTGGCTGCACCTCCAGCGACTGTTCGACCTCTCGGCCGCGCCCGCCGACGAGCCCGACTTCTGATCGCCCCGGCCGCCGGGACCAGCCCTCCCGTCAACCCTTCGAGCTTCGTGAACGAGGTCGCCATGTCCACCACCCACGTCGCCGGCGTCGAGCCGGGACAGCGCCCGCTCAACGGTCCCCAGACCACCGGGCGCGACTACCGCAACCTCTCGGCTGCCGAGTTCGGTGTGCGGCGCGAGAACGACGTCCGGATCCCGACACGGGACGGCACGGTACTGCTCGCCGACGTCTACCGCCCGGACACCGACCGTCAGGTCCCCGCGCTCGTCGCCGCGGCGCCCTACCCGCGTCAGATCCAGGACCTGGGTGCCCCGACGGGGATCATCGAGGCCGGCATCAGCGACTTCTGGGTGCCCCGCGGCTACGCGCACGTGATCGTGAACCTGCGCGGGATGTGCGGCTCGGAGGGCACCTGGACCTTCTTCGACTCCCAGGAACGCCTCGACCTCCACGACATCGTCGAGTGGGTCGCCGAGCAGCCCTGGTGCGACGGGCAGGTCGGCATGATCGGCATCAGCTACTACGCGATGGCGATGCTCGCGGCCGCGGTCGAACGCCCCCCGCACCTCGCGGCGATCTTCCCCTTCCACGCCACGATCTCGGGCTTCGAGTTCGCCAACCACAACGGGCTCTACAGCTCCGGGTTCATGGACTCGTGGTTGTCCGCCCTGGCGCTGGTGGCCCCCCGCAACCGAGCCTTCCGCAGCCCGCTGGTGAGCCTGGCCCGCCGCGTCCTCGCGCTCCCGCGCGTGCACCGCCGGTTCGCGACCTTCAACGGCGAGGCCGCCCTGGCCGGGCTCGAGAAGGTCCAGCACCTCCCCCACGCCGAGCACCCCTGGGACGACCTGCTCCGCGCCTGCGGCCACGAGCACCCGGTCCGGGACGCGTGGTGGGACGACCGCGAGCTCGTCAGCCGCCTCGCCGCCATCGACATCCCGGTCTACCTGGGCACCGAGTGGACCAACGTGCCGATGCACCTGCCGGGGACGCTCGCCGCCTGGGAGCAACTGGCCGACAAGCCGAACGTGCGACTGGCCCTGCTCGGTGACCACGGCCTGCCATGGCCGTGGGAGAGCATGCACGTCGAGGCCCTGGCGTGGTTCGACCAGTGGCTCAAGGGCCGCGACACCGGGATCCTGGAGGGTCCGCGGATCCGCTACGTGCTGCCCGGTGCCGACGGGTGGCGCACCGCCGAGGAGTGGCCGCCGACGGCCGACCTCATCGAGCTGGCCCTGCAGGCCGACGGGCGACTCGCTCCGGACCCCGGCGCCGACGCGGCCGGCGAACGCAGCTACGACAGCGCGTACGGGCGCGTGGCCTGGACCACGGCCCCGCTGTCGGAGGACCTCGACGTGCTCGGCCACGGCGAGCTGGCCCTCACCGCGACGAGCACCGCCGAGGACACCGGATGGATCGTGCTGCTCGAGGACCTCGCCGTCGACGGCACCGCCACCCCCATCACCCAGGGCTGGTTGCGGGCCGCGCTGCGCGAGGTCGACGAGCAGAAGAGCGTCCCCGGGCGCCCGATCCTGCCCGTGCGCCGCGCGGTCCCGATCCCGATCGGCGAGCTGGTCGAGTACCGCATCCCGCTCGTGCCGGCCGCCCGCCGCTTCGCCGCCGGCCACCGCATCCGGCTCACCGTGACCAGCGACGACACCGTGCCGGGCAGCCGCCCGATGCTCGGTTTCACCCACACCCCGGTCGCTTCCACCGCCACCAACACCGTGCACGCGACCTCGCGGCTGCTGCTGCCCGTCGCCCCGTGAACCAGCTCGAGAGGCAGGGATCATCATGACCGACCAGACGAGCCCGGCGCGCACCGTCGCCTCGGCCGGGACCGGGCCCGGTGAGCGGCAGCTCAACGGGCTGCAGACCTCCGGCCGCACGTACCGCGACCTGAGCGAGCCCCGGTACGCGATCTCGCGGACGAACTCGATCACGATCCCGGTCCGGGACGGCACCCGGCTGCGAGCCGACGTGTTCCTGCCCAGTGGCGGCGAGCCCGCCACGACGCAGAGCGTGGACGGATCGGTCCGCGATGACACCGACGGTATCGCCGCGCCGGCGCTGTTCTCGTTCACCGCCTATCCGCGGCAGGTCCAGGACCTGGGCGCGCCGTTGGGGTTCATCGAGGCGGGCGCCAGCGACTTCTTCGTCCCCCGCGGCTACGCCCACGTGATCGTCAACGCCCGGGGCACGGCAGGCTCGGAGGACACCTTCGGGCTCTACGACGGCCAGGAACACGAGGACGTCTACGACGTCGTGGAGTGGATCGCCGACCAGCCGTGGTGCGACGGCGCCGTCGGCGGGGTCGGCATCAGCTACTTCGCGATGGCCCAGCTCGCTGCGGCGGCCCTCCGGGCGCCGCACCTCAAGGCGATCTTCCCTTACGCGACGCTGGACGACCTCTACGACGCGGTCTGGCACCGCGGCGTGCTCAGCTCCGGGTTCTTCGCCTCGTGGATGTCCGCGGTCGGGGCGATGGCCGCCGTGCCGGACGACTTCTGGCGCGGCCACGGCGTCGGCTTCGCGCGTCGGTTGCTCAACACCCCGCCTGTGCACCGGCAGATGGCGCACGTCACCGGCGACACCGCCGCCAAGGTCCTCGGGTCACTGAACCGCACCCACTACGCCGAGGAACCCTTCGGGCGCCTGTGGCAGGAGGGCGCGATCGAGCACCCCACCCACGACGCCTGGTGGGACACCCGCTCCGTGCGCCCGGCGCTGGCCGACATCGACATCCCGGTCTACCTGGGGTGCGAGTGGGACAACGCGCCGATGCACCTGCCCAGCACCTTCCCGGTCTGGCGAGCCCTCGCCCACAACCCGCACGTCCGGATGGCCCTCCCGGCCGAGGATGCCCTGGCCTGGCCGTGGGAGAGCATGCACGTCGAGGCGCTCGCCTGGTTCGACCAGTGGCTCAAGGGCCGCGAGACCGGGATCGACGACGGGCCCCCGATCCGCTACGTCATCCCCGGCACCGACCAGTGGCGCACCGCCGAGCAGTGGCCCCCGGAACAGACCACGCTCGTGCCCTACGCGCTCCGCGCCGATGGCATCCTCTCCCCCGACGAGGGCGACGCCGGATCCCGCAGCTACCTGTTCATCGCGCCGGAGGTCGGCCGTCCCCGCAACGCCGGCGCGCCCGTGCTGCCCGACCGCCTGTCGTGGCAGACCGAGGCGGCGGCCGAGCCGATGGACGTCGTCGGCGACATCGAGCTCGACCTCGACGCCGAGATCACCGCCCTGGACACCGCGTGGATCGCCGTGCTCTACGACCTCGCCCCCGACGCCACCGCCACGCCGATCACCGCGGGCTGGCTGCGCGCCACGCTGCGCAGCGTCGACGAAGTGGCGAGCCGGCCCGGCAGCCCGGTGATCCCGTGCCGCGAGCCCGCCGCGGTGCCGGTCGGCCGGGTCGTCCGCTACCGGATCCCGGTCGTGCCCAACGCCCGCCGCATCGAGCCCGGGCACCGGCTGCAGCTCGTGCTGGCCAGCCACGACGACGGTCCCGACGGCCCCACGGTGCTCGGCTTCGTGCACAGCCCGATCGCGGAGTCCAGCCGCAACACCGTCCATTCCTCGTCGCGGCTCCTGCTGCCGATCCTGCCCGCCGACGAGGCGTGACCGAGCACCCCGACCATCACAGGAGACAGACCGTGACCACGGCATCGACACCTTCAGCCACCGATTCCCACCCCCGCCGGCGCGTCGCGGTCGACGGGCTCGAGATGTCCTACGTCGACACCGGTACCGGCGACCCGATCGTCTTCCTGCACGGCAACCCGACGTCGGCGTACCTGTGGCGCAACGTCATCCCGCACGTCGCGGACCTGGGACGTTGCCTGGCGCCGGACCTGATCGGGCACGGCGACTCGGCCAAGGCGCCCGAGTACAACTACCGCTTCGTCGACCACGTGCGCTGGCTCGACGAGTGGTTCGACGCCGTCGGCGCCACCACGAACGTCCACCTCGTCGTCCACGATTGGGGCTCGGGCCTCGGATTCCACCGGGCGAAGCGCTTCCCCGACCAGATCGCCTCGATCACGTACATGGAAGCCCTGGTCCAGCCGCGACCGTGGGAAGGCTTCGGGGACGGGGAAGCGATGTTCCGCGCGCTGCGGACCGCCCGGGGCGAGGACATGGCGCTGGGCGACAACATCTTCGTCGAGGACGTCATCCCCGGGACGGTCCTGCGCACGATGACCACCGAGGAGATGGAGGTCTACCGGGCCCCGTACCCGACCCGGGAGAGCCGCATCCCCACCCTGCTGTGGGCCCGGGAGATCCCTGTCGAGGGCGAGACCCGGCCAGCCGACATGGTCGACATCGTCACCGACTACGCCGCCTTCATGAAGAGCTCGCCGATCCCGAAGCTGTTCGTGCGCGCCAACCCCGGGAACATCCTCCACGAGCCCGGCGTCGAGGTCGACCACTGCCGCACGTGGTCCAACCAGCACGAGGTCGAGGTCCCCGGCATCCACTTCCTGCAGGAGGATTCCCCCGACCAGATCGGGCAGGCGCTCCGTGAGTTCCTCGGAGGCCTGAAGTCCCGGTGAACTGACCTGCTTGCACCATCACCCCCTGACGGTCATGTGACCGCCCGTCGATGGATGAGGCTGGAGTCGACGACGACCACCGCCTCGATTTCGCGTCACGTCCGGACACGGAAGATCACGAAAGACAGCCGTCATTGCAGGTCACGATAGGTGGAGACGAAGGGAATCGAACCCTCAACCCCCGCCTTGCAAAGGCGGTGCTCTGCCAATTGAGCTACGTCCCCTGGCGTCAGGACGAGGTGGTCGCCTCGTGCCAGACGTTCCTGGTGGGTCGCTGTTCGCGCTGGCGCCGCAGCACCAGCACGGCCCCGGCGGCCACGGCGAGCGTCACGAGTGCCTTCACCGCACCCCTTTCCCACGACGACCCAGTCCACGGTACCGCAGCACTCGCGGCCGCCCCGGCCCCTCACACCGCCGGACCTCCGGTGATCGAAGTACGGATACGGACGCTCAGCGTCCGTGACGGCACTTCGCTGACACGCGCGGAGCCCGTGATCGTCGGAGGGCCTCGCGCCGGGCGGGGCGGGGGCGGTAGGACTCACCCGGACGACGGCGTCGAGGACAGGAGCGGCGATGGGCTCGACCGGCCGTGCCTACGTGGTGGGCACGTTCGACACGAAAGGGGAGGAGCTGCGCTACGTCGCTGACCTCCTGCGGGACGCGGGTCACGCGGTGACGACGGTCGACGTCGGCACCAACGACCCCGACGCGAGCACCGCCGACGTCGGGCCGCGCGAGGTGGCCGGCGCCGAGGCGTTCACGGGCGACCGCGGCAGCTCGGTCTCGGCGATGAGCGCGGCGCTCGAAGGGTGGCTCCCGGCGCGGGACGACGTCGCGGGTGTGATCGCGCTCGGCGGCTCCGGCGGCACGGCGCTCGTGACACCGGCCCTGCAGCGCCTGCCGGTCGGGCTGCCGAAGGTCGTCGTCTCGACGGTCGCGTCCGGCAACGTCGCCCCGTACGTGGGGTCGGTCGACCTGACGCTCATGTACTCGGTCACCGACGTCGCCGGCCTCAACCGAATCAGCCGCCGGGTGCTCGGCAACGCCGCGCACGCGCTCGGCGGGATGATCGCGACGGAGCCGCCCGCCGCGCAGGACAAGCCGGCGCTGGGCCTGACGATGTTCGGCGTCACGACGCCGTGCGTCACGGCCGTCACCGAGGCCGTCGCCGAGCAGTGGGACTGCCTCGTCTTCCACGCGACCGGTACCGGCGGGCGGGCGATGGAGAAGCTCGTCGACGACGGGCTGATCCAGGCCGTCGTCGACGTGAGCACCACCGAGATCGCCGACATGGTCGTGGGCGGGGTCATGGCGGCCACCGAGGACCGCCTCGGGGCCGTCGCGCGCACGGGCGTGCCGTGGGTCGGGTCGGTGGGCGCGCTCGACATGGTCAACTTCGGGGCGCCGGACACCGTCCCCGAGCAGTTCCGCGGGCGGACCCTCTACGAGCACAACGCGCAGGTGACGCTGATGCGCACCACCCCCGACGAGTGCCGGGCCGCGGCGGGGTTCCTCGCCGACCGCCTCAACGCCTGCCCGGGCCCGGTGCGCCTGGTCCTGCCGATGGGCGGCGTCTCGGCCCTGGACGCGCCCGGCATGCCCTTCGCCGACCCCGACGCCGACGCCGCGCTCGTCGACACGCTGCGCGAGAGGTTCCGCGCCGACGACACCCACCGGATCGTCGAGAGCCCGCACCACGTCAACGACCCCGAGTTCGCGGCCGCCCTCGTCGCCGCGCTCGGGGAGATCACCGGAGGACGCCCGTGACCCGTGCCGAGATCCTCGAGCGCCTGCGCGCCAAGGTCGACCGGGGCGAGCCGATCGTCGGCGGCGGCGCCGGTACCGGCCTGTCCGCCCGCTGCGAGGAGGAGGGCGGGATCGACCTCATCGTCATCTACAATTCCGGGCGATACCGCATGGCGGGACGCGGATCCCTCGCGGGGCTGCTCGCGTACGGCAACGCCAACGACATCGTCGTCGAGATGGCACGCGAGGTCATCCCCGTCGTCCGACACACCCCGGTGCTCGCCGGCGTGAACGGCACCGATCCCTTCCTGCTCCGTCCCCGGTTCCTCCGCGAGCTCCGAGATCTCGGGTTCGCCGGGGTGCAGAACTTTCCGACCGTCGGCCTCATCGACGGCACCTTTCGGGTGAATCTCGAGGAGACCGGGATGGGCTTCGATCGTGAGGTCGAACTCATCGCCGCGGCCCACGGCGAGGATCTGCTCACGACGCCGTACGTGTTCTCCGCCGACGACGCCCGCGCGATGACCGAGGCCGGTGCCGACATCGTGGTGTGCCACATGGGACTCACGACCGGCGGATCGATCGGCGCCCAGACCGCGAAATCGCTGGCGGACTGCGTCGATCTCGTGGACGAGTGGGCGGCCGCGGCGCTCGAGGTGCGTGACGACGTCCTCGTCCTCGTCCACGGCGGCCCGGTCTCGTCGCCCGACGACGCGGCGTTCGTGCTGTCCAGGACGCGGACGTGCCACGGCTTCTACGGCGCCAGCAGCATGGAACGACTCCCCACCGAGCAGGCCCTGACCGCGACCACCCGGGCGTTCGTCCAGCTCCGCCCGGAATCCGGCCCGCAGGACTCGCGCTGAGACGGCGAGCATGAGCCGCACGGCGCACGTGCGGGAACTCACCCGCGCCGACCGACCACGCGATCCCATTCGCCGTTTCCGGGGCGCGGGGCGACGGCGCATGTCGTTCCGATGACCTCGACGGGTGAAAGCGCTGTCAGCTCGTCGACGCCGAACGGCTCAGTGCGTTCTGCAAAGGTGGCGTGTTCGGCGGCCGGCGCGAGGGCCTGGTGGCGTATTCGTCCTCGGCAGCGTGACGCTCACAGCACGAAACGGGTCCGGTGCGAACACCCCGTCATTTCTTTGCTAATCTCGCGTTGCAACGAATAGACGGCACCTCATCGGTTCGATGATGTAGTGAGGAGTCACGCCCGCCATGGCCCAGAAGACCATCGTCACCCTGGTCGACGACCTGACCGGGGAGGAGGCCGAGGACATCACCACTGTCGAGTTCGCACTCGACGGCGTGACCTACGAGATCGACCTCGACGACAAGAACAGCGCGAAGCTGCGCGACGCGCTGGCCGAGTACGTGGCCGCGGCCCGCCGCACCGGCGGTCGGCGCTCCTCGGGCGGCCGTCGCCGCTCCGGCGCCGGCACGGGCACCCCGAGGGCCACCTCGCCCGGCGGCTACGACCGCGAGACCTCGAAGCAGATCCGCGAGTGGGCCAAGGCCCAGGGGTTCGAGGTGTCCGACCGCGGCCGCGTGCCCAACAACGTCGTGGAGGCGTGGGAGGCCCAGCGCAAGGGCTCCGAGCACGCCGCGACGTTCTCGGGCTGACCCGGCCCACGCACGACGACGGCCCCGGAGCGCGATGCTCCGGGGCCGTTCGTGTCGGTGGGGTGCACCGTAGTGGTGGGCCCAGCTGGATTTGAACCAGCGACCTCGTCGTTATCAGCGACGCGCTCTAACCAACTGAGCTATGGGCCCCAGCGAGGTGCGGGCGCCACGGTACCCGACGGTCACCCCGCGACTCGCACCCGGCTCCCCTACTCGCGCTCGCTCAACGTCACCTCGATACCGCCTGCGACGTCGGCGGAGATGTTGTAGATGAACGCCGACACGCTCGCGAGCGCGGTGAACAAGATGATGTTGACGACGCCGATCACGGCCGCCACGCCGAAGACGCCGCCGGCGGTGATGAGCTCGCCGCCGCCCCCGGCGTCGGACGTGAGGTCCTGGTAGGTGCCGTTGAGCTGCGCCCAGACACCCATGCCGTCGAGGACCGCGTAGAGCACGCCGACGGCGAACATCCACACGAAGAAGAGCGCCACACCCAGCACGAGCGCGAGCTTCAGCACCGACCACGGGTCGAAGCGCCGCACCTGCAGGCTGGCCCGCCGAGGCGCCTTCCCGCTGCGCGGCCGGGCCGCCGCGAGCTCGGCGACGTCGTCGGGCTCGCGCCGGTCCTCGGCCTCGCGGTGGCGCAGGCCGAGCTGCTCGGGCGAGAGCTGGTTGGTCGGGGCATCGATGCCCGAGGCACCCGGTCCCGGGCCGGCCTCGCCGGTGCCGCCGGGACGCGCGGTGCCACCCGACGGCGCCGTCCGCGCCGCGACGGGGATACCGCCCGACGGCGGGCCGACGTTCGGGCCGCCCTGGGGGCCCGGGCCCCCGGGCCGCGGGAACGGGCCCGACGGCGGGTGTGCCCCACCGGGACCACCGGGACCACCGGGACCACCCGGCCCGCCCGGACCGGGACGCGGCTGGCCGCCCGCGGGGGTCGGCGGACCGGCCGGTCGACCACCCGCGGGCAGGGGACCGGACGGCGGGCCGACGGCCGTACCGCCGCGCTGCCACGGCGGCGGCGGACCGACCGGGCCGCTGCCCGAGCCGGACTCGGCGTCACCGTGGCCGTTGCCGTTGGCGGCACCCGTCGAGCCGGCCGACGACGTCTCCGCCGTTCGGCCGCCCTCGGCGGTGTCCTCGACGGCGGGCACCTTCGTGGTCGAGCTCGTCGCGTCGGCGCCCTCCGTCGCCTCGGCCGAGGCCGCGGCGTCAGCGGGTTCCTCCGTGCTCGTCCGCGTCCCGCCGGGGCCCGACCTCTCCGACTCCTCGGGTCGAGCTCCGCGCTTCGTCTCCTGCGACGTCGCGGAGCTCGGCTCGTCGGGCTTGCTCGGTGTGCTCACGGAACTCGTCTCGTCGGTCGGTGACGGGGGACGGACCGGTCAGGGCCGGTCAGGGCTGGGGCTGCGAGGAGGTCGAGCCACCGGCGTCGGGATCGGCAGCCTCCTCGGCGTTGCGGGCGATCGCGAGCAGCGTGCCACCCTCACCGAGGTTCATCAGGCGCACGCCCTTGGTCTGGCGCCCGGCCTTGCGGACCGACTTGGCCGTCGTCCGGATCACCCCGCCGCTCTCGGTGATGGCGTACAGCTCGTCGTCGAGCTCGACGATGAGGGCGCCCACGAGCGTGCCGCGCCGGCGGTCGTACTGCAGCGTCAGCACGCCCTTGCCGCCGCGGCCCTGCACCGGGTACTCCTCGATCGGCGTCCGCTTCGCGTACCCGCCGCCGGTGGCGACCAGCAGGAACGTCCCGGCACGCACGACGCCGAGCGAGAGCAGCTCGTCACCGCTGTTGAACCGCATGCCGGTGACACCGGAGGTGGCCCGGCCCATCGGGCGCAGGGCCTCGTCGGTGGCCGAGAACCGGATCGACTGGCCCTCGGCGGACACCAGCAGCAGGTCGTCGTCGGCGGAGCACAGCACGGCACCGACGAGCTCGTCGTTGTCGCGCAGGTTGATGCCGATGAGGCCGCCCGAGCGGTTGGAGTCGAAGTCCTGCAGGCGCGACTTCTTCACCAGACCGGCCTTCGTCGCGAGCACCAGGTACGGCGCCGCGTCGTAGTCCTTGATCTGCATGACCTGCGCGATCTGCTCCTCGGGCTGGAACGCGAGGAGGTTGGCCACGTGCTGGCCGCGCGCGTTGCGCGTCGCCTCGGGCAGCTCGTAGGCCTTGGCCCGGTACACGCGGCCCTTGTTGGTGAAGAACAGCAGCCAGTCGTGCGTGGAGCACACGAAGAAGTGGGAGACGATGTCGTCCTGCTTGAGCGTCGCGCCCTGGACGCCGCGACCGCCCCGCTTCTGGGTGCGGTAGAGGTCGGTCTTGGTGCGCTTCGCGTAGCCGGTGCGCGTGATCGTCACGACGACATCCTCGACCGCGATGAGGTCGGCGTCGGCGACCTCGCCGTCGTAGCCGACGAGACGGGTCATGCGGTCGTCGCCGTGCTTCTCGACGATCTCGCCGAGCTCGTCGCGGACGATCTGACGCTGCCTCTCCGGGCGGGCCAGGATGTCCTCGAGGTCGCGGATGGTCTCCTCGATCTCGGCCAGCTCGTCGATGATCTTCTGGCGCTCGAGGGCGGCCAGACGACGCAGCTGCATGTCGAGGATTGCCTGCGCCTGGATCTCGTCGATCTCCAGCAGGTCGATCAGGCCGGCGCGCGCGACGTCGACGGTCTCCGACGCTCGGATCAGGGCGATGACCTCGTCGAGCGCGTCGAGCGCCTTGACCAGACCGCGCAGGATGTGGGCCCGCTCCTCGGCCTTGCGCAGGCGGTAGCGGGTGCGCCGGACGATGACGTCGATCTGGTGGCGGATCCAGTGCCGGATCATCTGGTCGAGCCGCAAGGTGCGCGGCACGCCGTCGACGATCGAGAGCATGTTGACGCCGAAGCTGTACTGCAGCTGCGTGTGCTTGTAGAGGTTGTTCAGCACGACCTTCGCGACGGCGTCGCGGCGCAGCGTGATGACGATCCGGCGGCCCACGCGGTCCGACGACTCGTCGTTGATCTCGGCGATGCCCTGGATGCGCCCGTCGCGCACCAGCGTCGCGATCGACTCGATGAGCGAGTCCGGGTTGACCTGGTAGGGCAGCTCGGTGACGACGAGGATCGTGCGCCCCTTGGCGTCCTCCTCGGCCTCGACCACCGCGCGCATGCGGATCGAGCCGCGGCCGGTGCGGTAGGCCGACTCGATGCCGTCGGTGCCGACGACGAGCCCCGCCGTGGGGAAGTCCGGGCCCTTCACCCGCGCCATGAGCGCCTCGAGGGTCTCCTCCTCGGAGGCCTCGGGGTTGTCCAGCGCCCACATCGCGCCGTCGGCGACCTCGCGCAGGTTGTGCGGCGGGATGTTCGTCGCCATGCCCACCGCGATGCCGGCGGAGCCGTTGACGAGCAGGTTCGGGATGCGGCTCGGCAGGACGGCCGGCTCCTGCGTGCGGCCGTCGTAGTTGTCGACGAAGTCGACGGTCTCCTCGTCGATGTCGGCGAGCATCGACATCGCGAGCGGGGTGAGCCGGCATTCGGTGTATCTCATTGCTGCAGCCGGGTCATTGCCCGGGCTGCCGAAGTTGCCCTGCCCGTCGATCAGCGGGTAGCGCATCGACCACGGCTGCGCGAGGCGCACGAGCGCGTCGTAGATCGCCGAGTCGCCGTGGGGGTGGTAGTTCCCCATGACGTCGCCGACGACGCGGGCGCACTTGACGTAGCTGCGGTCGGGCCGGAAGCCCGAGTCGTACATCGAGTACAGGACCCGTCGGTGGACCGGCTTCAGCCCGTCCTCGACCAGGGGCAGCGCGCGACCCACGATGACCGACATCGCGTAGTCGATGTAGGAGCGCTGCATCTCCTGCTGGATGTCGACCGGCTCGATGCGGTCGCCGGACCCTCCACCGGGAGGCAGGGTCGTCTCGGTCACGCGGTTCTCACCCTCCTGGCGCTCCTCGCGGGGCGCCGGACGCCGTCGATCCTATCGGGGCCGGGGGTGCTCTCCCGGCTCCCCCGGACGGCCCGTCGCGGCGTGTCCACGCCGGTCAGCGCACCGGTCCGGGTGCGGGACGGAGGCCGTGTTCCTCGGTGTTCCACGGGAAACGCGCACCTCCGTCCCTCGACCTCGACTACACGTCGAGGAACCGCACGTCCTTGGCGTTGCGGGTGATGAAGGAACGGCGGGACTCGACGTCCTCGCCCATCAGCACGCTGAACAGCTCGTCGGCGGTCGCGGCGTCGTCGAGCGTCACCTGCATCATCTGGCGCGTGTCGGGATCCATCGTGGTCTCCCAGAGCTCCTTGGCGTTCATCTCGCCGAGGCCCTTGTAGCGCTGAATGCCCTCATCCTTATTGATCTTCTTTCCGGCCGCCCGACCGGCCTCGAGCAGCCCGTCCCGCTCGCGGTCGGAGTAGGCGAACTCCGGCTCCGCGCCGCGACCGCTCCACTTGATCTTGTAGAGCGGCGGCATCGCGAGGAACACGTGGCCGTTCTCGACCAGCGGCCGCATGAAGCGGAACAGCAGGGTCAGCAGCAGCGTGCGGATGTGCTGGCCGTCGACGTCGGCGTCCGCCATCAGCACGATCTTGTGATAGCGCAGCTTCGTCAGGTCGAACTCGTCGTGGATGCCCGTGCCGAGCGCCGTGATGATCGACTGGACCTCGGTGTTCTTGAGGACGCGGTCGATCCGGGCCTTCTCGACGTTGATGATCTTCCCGCGGATCGGGAGGATCGCCTGGAACATCGAGTCGCGGCCGGACTTCGCCGAACCGCCCGCCGAGTCGCCCTCGACGATGTAGACCTCGCTGCGCTCCGGGTCGTTGCTGCGGCAATCGGCGAGCTTGCCCGGCAGGCCGCCCAGGTCGCCGGCCGTCTTGCGGCGCACGAGCTCGCGGGCCTTGCGGGCGGCCATGCGGGCCTGGGCCGAGCCGACCGCCTTGTTGATGATGGTCTTGGCCTCGGCCGGGTTGGCCTCGAACCAGTCGCCGAGGTACTCGTTGCAGACCTTCTGGACGAACGAGCGGACCTCGGTGTTGCCCAGCTTGGTCTTCGTCTGGCCCTCGAACTGCGGCTCGGCCACCTTCACCGAGACGATCGCGGCGAGACCCTCGCGGATGTCGTCACCGGTGAGCGCCGGGTCCTTGTCCTTGATGAGCTTCTTGTCGCGCGCGTAGCGGTTGACCGTCGCGGTGAGCGCCGAGCGGAAGCCCTCCTCGTGGGTGCCGCCCTCGGTGGTGTTGATCGTGTTGCAGAACGTGTAGACCGACTCGGAGTAGCCGGAGTTCCACTGCATCGCGACCTCGACCTGGTGGCCGGTGCCGTCGGCCTGGAACCCCACCGGCTTGCGGTGGATCGGGTCCTTCGCGTGGTTGATGTGGGCGACGAAGTCCTCGAGGCCGCCCGGGTAGTGGAACGTGCGCTCCGTGACGTTGGCGACGTAGCCCTCGGCGTCCGGGGAGTCGTCGAGACCCGCGCCGTCGGCGTCGGCGCTCTCCGGCTTGCGCTCGTCGCGCAGCACGATGGTCAGGCCCTTGTTCAGGAACGCCATCTCCTGGAGCCGGCGCGAGACCGTCTCGAAGTTGTAGGTCGTCGTCTCGAAGATCGTCGGGTCGGCCCAGAAGGTGATCGACGTCCCGGTCTTGCGGGTCTTGCCGCTCGCGACGAGCTGGCCGGGCACCGAGTGGTCGTAGTGCTGGGTCCAGATCTGGCCGTCGCGGTGGATCTCCACGTCGAGCGCGGTGGACAGCGCGTTCACGACGCTGATGCCGACGCCGTGCAGGCCGCCGGAGACGGCGTACGACTTGTCGTCGAACTTGCCGCCCGCGTGGAGCATCGTCAGCACCATCTCCACGGCCGGCTTCTTCTCCACCGGGTGCGTGTCGACCGGGATGCCGCGGCCGTCGTCGACCACCGAGATGCCGCCGTCGGCGAGGAGGTTCACGTGCACGTACGAGGCGTAGCCCGCCATCGCCTCGTCGACGGAGTTGTCGACGGCCTCCCAGATGAGGTGGTGCAGACCCCGCTCACCGGTGGAGCCGATGTACATGCCGGGCCGCTTGCGGACGGCCTCGAGGCCCTCGAGGACGGTGATGGACGAGGCGCTGTAGTCCCCGTTGTTCTTCTTCTGGGCCGAGTTCGGTGCGGCTGCCACGGGCTCCGGTGTCTCCCTCGCGTGGGCACGTGCCCGCGCGCGTGACGCGCGGGCGGAACATCTGCTTCCAGTCTACCGGGTCACCTGTCGCAGAACGGGCCGGGCACGCGGCTCAGCGCGTCACAGCGCCGCGAAATCGACGTCGGGAGGGTCCGACCGCCCGCGAGGGCCCCCCGACGACTCTCGTGACCGTCTCCGCGCGCCCTGAGAGCGTCGCTGACGTCCCCGGGCGAGTCGGTGCTCACCCGTACGTGTCCCGCGGTCCACGGCCGGAGACGTGCCGGGGGCCGCGCCGCCAGCTCGGCGCGGCCGGCCCGTGGATGCGCATGGACGTCACCACGCCGTCGCCCAGCCCGGAGGCGATGCGTGCCAGGAGCTGGCGCTGGAGCAGGCGCAGCTGGGTGGCCCAGGCGGTCGAGTCGGCCTGCACGGTGAGCACGCCGTCGCGCAGCGACTCGGGCCGCGCGTGCTCGGCGACCTCGGACCCGACGAGCTCGGCCCACCGCCCGAAGACGGCGCCGTCGGCGAGGCGCGGCGCCCAGCCCCGCTCCCCGGACAGCCGCGACGCGAGCCGCCCGAGGGTCTGGGGATCGCGGTCGTCGGCACCGGCGCCCGACCAGCCCCGGCGGCGCCCCCGGCCCAGCCCACCAGCGGTGCGCCGCCGGGGCTTCCGGACGCCCGCGGCGCCCTTCCCGCCACCGGCCGCGGCACGCCGCGCGGCGGTCGCGTCGCGGGCCGCGGCGAGGGCGTCGCGGGCGAGGTCGGCGCCCCGTCGCGGCGGCTCGGACACACCGGGTGACCCCGCTTCGGCGGTGCCCGAATCCTCCCGATCGGGGGTGTGGACAGGGCCGCCCGCGCCGCGTCCCTGCTCGGGGCCCGGATCCGGGGACGGACGATCGCCGCCAGCGGATCTGTCGGCCGAGTTGTCCACAGCATCCACAGGTCTGTCCCCAGAACCCCCCGCAACATCACGCGTCCGGCTCACCAGATCCACCCCCTGTCGACCGTAACGCCGCGGCCATCTCACGCACCGTGCCCGATTCGACCACGTATCGTGCTCCCTGCAGGTCGTCCGGGACATCGTCGTCCACGGCGGCGGTGACCAGCACCTGCTCGGCACGCACGGCGGTGCGCGCCAACGCGCGCCGGCGGCGGACGTCGAGCTCGGCGAACACGTCGTCGAGCACCAGGACCGGCTCGGACCCTTCGCCGCGCAGCAGCTCGAACCCGCCGAGGCGCAGCGCCAGCGCGAGGGACCACGACTCGCCGTGGCTCGCGTAGCCCTTGGCCGGCCCGTCCCCGAGGGTGAGCTCGAGGTCGTCGCGGTGGGGGCCGACGAGGCACACCCCCCGTTCGATCTCCTGGGGGCGCCGCCGGCGCATCTCGTCCAGCAGCATCTCCTCGACCGCCTCGGGCGGCGGCAGCTCGGTCTCCGGCGCGCCGAGCGCGTCCACGGCCTCCACCTTCGACCGGTAGCGCGCACCCACGGGCTCGGACTCCGGGGCGACCTCGGCGTACGCGTCGCGCACGTGCGGGGCCAGGGCCGCGGCGAGCTCGAGGCGGCCCGCGACGAGCACGCCGCCGGCCCGCGCGAGGTGGGCGTCCCACACGTCAAGGGTGCTCGTGTCGCCGCGGGCGTTCTTCGCGGTCTTGAGCAGCGCCGAGCGCTGGCGCAGCACCTTGTCGTAGTCCGCGCGCACCCCCGCCCAGCGCGGCGCCCGGGCCACCAGGAGGTCGTCGAGCAGGCGACGGCGCTCCGCGGGGTCGCCGCGGACCAGCGCGAGATCCTCGGGGGCGAACACCACCGTGCGCACGATGCCCAGCACCTCGCGGGGACTGCGCACCGGCGCCCGGTTGACCCGGGCGCGGTTGGCCTTCCCGCTCGCGATCTCGACCTGCACGGTGAGCTCGCGGCCCTCGTTGACCGCGACCGCGCGCACCGTCGCCGAGGACGCGCCGCGGCGGATGAGCGGCGCGTCGTTGGCGACCCGGTGGGACGACAGCGACGCGAGGTAGCCGACGGCCTCGACGAGGTTGGTCTTGCCCTGGCCGTTGGCCCCGACGAGCACCGAGACGCCGGGCGCGAACGTGAGGTCGGCCTGCTCCCAGGACCGGAAGTCGGTGACCGACAGCGCCCGGACGTACATCCGCTCCTCCCCGTCGCCGCGCTCGCCCGTCAGGGGGCCCTCAGCCCCCCGTGGGCGGCTCGTTGGCGGCGTCGCCGGCCTTGTGGGTGGCGTGCCCGCCGAACTGCGCCCGCAGGGCCGCCACCGCCTTCATCGCCGGCGAGTCGATCTGGCGCGAGGCGAACCGCGCGAACAGCGCCGCCGAGATCACCGGCGCGGGCACGGCGTGCACGATCGCCTCGTCCACCGTCCAGCGGCCCTCGCCGGAGTCCTCCGCGTACCCGGTGATCTGGTCGAGGTGCGGGTCGGCCTCGAGCGCGCGCACCATGAGGTCGAGCAGCCAGCTGCGCACCACCGTGCCGCGGCTCCAGGCCTTCATCACGGCGCCGACGTTGTCGACGGGACCGCCGGCGCTGAGAAGCTCGTAGCCCTCGGCGTAGGCCTGCATGAGGCCGTACTCGACACCGTTGTGGACCATCTTGGCGTAGTGCCCCGCGCCTACCGGGCCGGCGTGGACGAAGCCCTCCTCGCGCGGGCCCTCGGGCCGCAGGGCGTCGAAGACCGGCATCAGCCGCTCGATGTCGGTGGCGTCGCCACCGGCCATGAGCCCGTAGCCCTCGGTGCGGCCCCAGACGCCCCCGGAGACGCCGCAGTCGACGTAACGGACGCCGTGGCCGTCGAGCAGCTCGGCGTGCACGGTGTCGTCGGTGAACTTGCTGTTGCCGCCGTCGACGACGAGGTCGCCGCCCTCGAGCAGGTCGGCGAGGCTGCGTACCGTCGAGTCGGTGGCCGCTCCGGCCGGCACCATCAGCCAGACCGTGCGCGGTGCCGACAGGGCCTTGACGAGCTCCTCCAGCGACGCGACGTCGCCGGACCCGTCGTTGGCGTACCCCACGACCTCGTGACCGGCGGCGCGCAGCCGCTCGGCCATGTTGCCGCCCATGCGTCCGAGACCGACCATCCCCAGCTGCACGTCCGCGTTCCTCTCGTCAGGGCCTGCAGCGCCTCGCCCTCGTGTCGGGGCGCTCGTGTCGCGTGCCGGACGACCGGACCGGGCTCAGCCCGGGAGTCGGACCGGCATCAGGAGGTACAGATACCCGGGACGAGGATCGGGGAGATCATCGGCGTTGTCACCCGGGCCGGGCTCGACGGCCGTGGCGCCGCCGCCGGCGGGCTCGTCGGCGTCGGATCCCCCGCCGTCGCCGTCCGCGGACTCCCCGGACGGGGCGGCCGGGCGCAGCAGGGCCGGCCGGCTGGGCGTGGTGAACGACAGGTGCGCGTGGTCGGCACCCAGGGCTCCGAGGCCGTCGAGCAGGTAGCCGGGGTTGAACGCGATCGTCAGCGGCTCGCCGACGAACCGGCAGGAGAGCTCCTCCTCGGCGCTGCCCTCGTCGTCGCCGCCGGCGGTGAGCCGCAGCGTGTCGTCGCCGAACTCGAGACGCACCTGCGTGCCGCGCTCGGCGACCAGGGAGACGCGCTTGATGGCCTCGACCAGCGGGGCGATCTCGAGGACCGCCGCCGACGTGTGCTCCTTGGGCAGCAGCTGGCGGTAGCGCGGGAACTCCGCGTCGAGCAGGCGCGTCGTCGAGCGGCGGCCGCCGCCCGCGAGGCCGAGCAGGCCGTCGCCGCGGGCCAGCGCGAGCTCGATGCGCGAGCCGGAGGACGTGAGCGTCTTGGCCGCCTCGGAGAGCGTCTTCGCCGGGGCGAGCAGCGCGACCTCGCCGTTCTCGCCGCCGCCGGCGCTCTCGCCCGGCTCCCACGAGAACTCGCGGACCGCGAGCCGGAACCGGTCGGTGGCGGCGAGCGTCAGGGTCGAGCCGTCGATCTCGATGCGGATGCCGGTCAGCATCGGCAGCGTGTCGTCACGACCGGCGGCCACCGCGACCTGCGAGACGGCCTGGGCGAACACCTCGGGGGCGAGCGCACCGGCCACCGGAGGCATGTCGGGCAGCTGCGGGTAGTCCTCGGCCGACATGGTCGGGAGGCTGAACCGGGCGTTGCCGCAGGCGATCGTGGCGCGCGGGCCGTCGACCGTGACGTCCACCGGGTGCGGCGGGAGCGCCCGCGTGATGTCGGCGAGCAGGCGGCCGGAGACCAGCGCTCGGCCGGCGTCGCCGACCATGGCCGGCACCTCGACGCGCGCGGAAACCTCGTAGTCGAACCCGGACACCGTGAGCGTGCCGTCGCCCTCGGTGTCGAGCAGCACGCCGCCGAGCACCGGCACGGGAGCGCGGCTCGGGAGGCTGCGGGCGACGAAGGCCACGGCGTCGGCGAGCGCGTCTCGTTCGACGCGGAACTTCATCGCGGGTCCTCCCCCTGCTGACCGGTCCCTGCGGACTCGTGCTCCGCGGGCGGGGACGGACCCCGGTGCGGGTCCATCACGGTAGAGCCTGCCGGAGGGGTCCGACACTCCGGGCCCGATCTCGATTCGAGCCGATCGGGTACGCGGTCGGGGGCCGTCCGGCCACCTCGTCGACCCTTCCACATCACCTGTTCTTCAGGAGTTCTCTAGAAGAGAGAAAGACAGCAGTACCAGTAGGTCCTGTGCGTGGTGTGGATCGAGCCCGTCCGCGCTGGTGGGGCGGCCGGATCCCGTGTGGACACCTCGGCCCGGCCGGTGCCCGGATCCGGGGACAGCGCGGCGTGTCCGGTGGACGGCGGAGTGTTCTCCCTTGTCGTCCCGTGCATTTCCACCGTCGCCCGGCGTATGTCCACAGAGTTGTCCCCAGCTGTGGGTCGATCGGGAGTCGAACGACTGCGGTGTGCTACCGGGCTCGGTGTTCACCGACGGGCGCCGGCATCTCGTCGTCGAGGCGGTGCTCCAGTGGTCACGCTCGGTCGCTCGACGAGGCACTGGATCTCGACACAGCGTGATCAATCTGTGTCCGGAGCACCGGTCGTCGGTGCGGGCACCCGCGATCTCGGGAACCGGCGCACGGCGACGTTGCGGGACGGCGCGGGTGAGCGGAGCGAGGGCGTCCCTCGCTGCCTCCCACGCAGCCAGGGACGCCCTCGGTCCTCGTGCGGGGCCGCGTGCGCCGCACCGGGCGTCGCGGTGTGCGTCGCGGTGTGCGTCGCGGTGGGCGCGGTCGTCGCGAACGGGGACTTCGCGCGCATAGAAGCAGCGAACAGCGCGTTCGCTACATCCACCTGGCGCGCCCCGGGCGAGGGCGGGCGCGCGGGGTGGAGGGGGCCGTCAGCCGCGGGCGCGCTGCTTGATGCGCGCGGTGAGCTCCTGGACCTGCTCGTAGGTCCGGCGCCGTTCGGCCATCTCCTTGCGGATCTTCTTGTCCGCGTGCATGACCGTGGTGTGGTCGCGGTTGCCGAACGTCTGCCCGATGCGGGGCAGGGAGAGGTCGGTGAGCTCGCGGCAGAGGTACATCGCGATCTGGCGGGCCAGGGCGAGGGCCTTCGTCTTGCCGGGGCCGCAGAGGTCGTCGATGGACACCGAGTAGAACTCGGCGGTCACCGCCATGATCGTCGGCGCGGTGATCTCCGACTGGCGGGAGTCGGGGATGAGGTCGCGCAGGACGATCTCGGCGAGCTGCAGGTCGATCGGCTGCCGGTTGAGCGACGCGAAGGCGGTGACGCGGATCAGGGCGCCCTCGAGCTCGCGGATGTTGCGCTCGATGCGGTCGGCGATGAACTCGAGGACCTCGGGCGGCGCGGCCATCCGCTCGCCGGCGGCCTTCTTGCGCAGGATCGCGATGCGGGTCTCGAGCTCGGGGGGCTGGATGTCGGTGATCAGGCCCCACTCGAACCGGGTGCGCAGCCGGTCCTCGAGCGTCTCGAGGCGCTTGGGCGGCCGGTCCGACGACACGACGATCTGCTTGTTCGCGTTGTGCAGCGTGTTGAAGGTGTGGAAGAACTCCTCCTGGGTGCCTTCCTTGCCCTCCAGGAACTGGATGTCGTCCACCAGCAGCACGTCGACGTCGCGGTAGCGGCGCTGGAAGGCGATCTTCCGGTCGTCGCGCAGCGAGTTGATGAAGTCGTTGGTGAACTCCTCCGTGGACACGTAGCGCACGCGCATCCCGGAGAAGAGGCGCTGGGCGTAGTGCCCGACCGCGTGGAGCAGGTGGGTCTTGCCGAGCCCGGAGTCGCCCCAGACGAACAGCGGGTTGTACGCGCGGGCCGGCGCCTCGGACACCGCGACCGCGGCGGCGTGGGCGAAGCGGTTCGAGGCCCCGATGACGAACGTGTCGAACGTGTACTTCTCGTTGAGCCGGGTCTGCGAGCGCGGGGCGCCGCGGGCCGGGTCCGGACCGGTGTCGCGCAGCTCGCCGGCGGGCTCGGGCCCGCCGAGGCCGCCGCGGGGTGCCCAGATCTCGTGCACCGCTGCGAGGCCGTCGCCGACCTCGTCGACCTGTTCCTCGGGGTGCGCGGGATCGGGGTTGTGCGTCACCCGCCCGACACCGGCGGCCGCGGCGATCGCCTCGGCCCGGTACGAGGACGTCGGCGACGCCGCCGAGGACGTGGCGGCGAGATAGCCGGTGTCGGGGCCCGTGTGCGCGTGGTGCCCGTCGGCCCGGGCGTCGCCGTTGGTGTGCTCGCCCTCCTCGGCGGGCAGCGTCGCGCGCGGCAGCGGGGCGGTGCTCGGACCGGCCTCCGGCGCGGGGCGGGCGCTGTGGTCGACGCGGACGGCCAGGGAGACCGGACGGCCGATGTGGCGGGAGAGGGCGGCGACGATCGGGTCGCGCAGGGCCCGCTCGATGGCCTCCTTGGCGAACTCGCTGGGCGCCGCGAGCAGGGCGGTGTCGTCGAGGAGCCCGAGCGGCCGGGTGACGCGCACCCAGGCCCGCTGCTGCGGGGAGAGCGAGGCGCCGTCGGCCGAGCCCGCGGTGAGCTCGGCGACCACCTGGCCCCAGGTCTCGTCGAGGTCGAAGAGCTGGTCCGACATCCGGTACCCCCCTCCGTCCCCTGCGGCGGCCGCCCGTGCGTGCCGCTCGGCACCGTCGCGTGGACGCGCGCGTCCACAGCTCTGTCCACAACTGTGCACGACATCGCGCGGACGGTGACGCGCGGGTACGAGGGCGTCCTCCCCCTGACGCCCGGCCTCGGTCCCGCTCGGCGGGCACGGCCCGGGAGACCGGGATCCCGTGTCCTCTGTCCTCGACGGGAGCACGGACGCTAACAAGCCTCCAGCACGGGCCACAACCTCCCCCCGGACGGCGGTGGCGGACGATCGAGTGGTGCTACGCGACCGGGGTGCGACCCCGCGGGGGAGCACCGGCTACCCTGGTCGTGACCGGATCCGGCGCCCGGACGGGGCTGTCGGCACCCACGCGCAACTGCGCGCTCGGAGCAGGAGACATCGAAAGTGGCCAAGGGCAAGCGCACGTTCCAGCCGAACAACCGTCGGCGGTCGAAGACCCACGGCTTCCGGCTGCGCATGCGGACGCGCGCCGGCCGCGCGGTGCTGGCCTCGCGCCGCCGCAAGGGCCGCGAGCAGATCAGCGCCTAGTCGGCCCGCGGGTCCGTCCCGCGCGACACGGCTCTCCCGACGGGACCGCTCCTTCGTGGACGCGGTCCCGTCGTCGTGTCCGCAGGGTCGCCGCGCCCGGCGCACGCCACCGTGCTCCCCCGCGAACTCCGGATCACCCGGCCCCAGGACTTCCGCCGCGTGCTGCGCGGCGGTCGGCGTGCGGGGCGTCGTCACCTAGTGGTGCACGCGGTCGCGACCCCGGCCACCGACCGTCCGGTCCGTCCCGCCCGCGCGGGCCTGGTGGTCGGCCGCGGCGTCGGACCGGCCGTGACCCGGCACCGGGTGAGCCGGCGGCTGCGCCACCTGCTGCGCCCGCGTCTCGAGGCGCTGCCCGCGGGCACCGACCTGGTGGTGCGGGCTCAGCCGCCCGCGGCGGACGCGACCTCGGCACAGCTCGGCGACGACCTCGACGCGGCGCTCGCGCGCCTGCGGCTCACGGACTGAACAGGTAGTTCCGCTCGGTGTCGACGATCCCCGCCACCGGCCGCCAGCCGGCCGACCACGTGTGCGCGCGGTACCCCAGCGCGCCGGTGAGCCGGTCGAAGAGGTCGGCGGCCGCGAGCCCGTACTTGCTGGTGTGCCGGTCCTCGATCTCCAGCAGGAGGTGGGGCCGGTGAGTCGCGAGCGTCGCGGCGGCCCCGTCGACCAGGGCGCCCTCCGCACCCTCGACGTCCGCCTTCACGAGCGCGACCCGCGCGAGCCCCAGGTCGGCGACGACGGCGTCGAGCGTGTCCACGGCGACCGACTCCAGCCGGTGGCCGGCGAACTCCCGGTTGGGCCCGGCGTCCCGCGCGCCGGCGGTGAGGTACGCCCGACCGTGCACCGGCAGGCCGCGCCGTCGGGGCACCGAGAGCTCCTGGCGTCCCGGCGCCGCGCCGAGAGCGAGCCGGTGCGGGTGGACGTGGTCCAGCCCGGCCGCCCGCACCCCGAGGGTCAGCGCCCGGTGCGCCCCGCGCTGGGGCTCGAAACTGTGCACCGCCCCGCTCGCCCCGACGAGGTCGGCGAGCACGTGGGTGTAGAGGCCGAACTCGGCGCCGACGTCGAGGCAGACGTCGCCCGGTCCGACGAGATCCGGCAGACCGAGGATCTCCTTCTCGACCACCGTGCCCCGGCGGGCGGCGGCGGCGAGGACGCGGTGCACGGCCTGCGATCGGCGGGTCCCGCCGACTCCCCGGCCGCCGGGGTGTCCGTCGATCGACACGGCACTGATCGTCCCACCCCGCCGTCGGCCGCCCGGCCCGACCCCGTGGGCGGTCGCTTCCGGGCGCGACGACGGGCACCATGGAACCGACGACCGGGGCCCACGGCACCGACGGCGGGCGGGGTGCGCGCCGCCCGGGCCCCGACGAGGAGGACGGCATCGGTGGAGGACCGAGCACCGGTGCACGCCGCGTCGGGCGATCCGTCCGCGACGGCCGGGCCGCCGGCACCCGGGCCGCCGGCATCCGAGCCCCCGGCGCCCGGACCCACGCCTGCGGGCGCACCCGACGGTGAGCGGCGCTCCCCCGCGGTCCGCGCGCTCGTCGCCGTGCTGCGGTTCTACCAGCGCTGGATCTCCCCGCTGTTCGGTCCCTCGTGCCGCTTCTACCCCAGCTGCAGCGCCTACGCGATCGGGTCGCTGCGCGTGCACGGTGTCGTGATCGGCACGGGGCTGACCCTGGTCAGGGTGGCCAAGTGCGCTCCCTGGCACCCTGGAGGCCTGGACCCGGTCCCGCCGCGCGGCGACCGGACGTGGTGCGGGTGGCCCCGCCGCACCGCCGACCCGGGGGCCGACGGCCCCCACACCGAGGAGCGAGAGACGTGCTGAACTTCATCTACTACCCCGTGTCGGCCATCATGTGGTTCTGGCACGAGGTGTTCGGCTTCGTCCTCGGGCCCGCCAACGGCTTCGGCTGGGCGCTCTCGGTCATCTTCCTCGTCTTCACGCTGCGCTCCCTGCTGATCAAGCCGTTCATCAGCCAGGTGCGCTCGATGCGCAAGATGCAGGAGTTCCAGCCGCAGATCAAGAAGCTGCAGGAGAAGTACAAGAACGACCGGCAGAAGCTCGCCGAGGAGATGCAGAAGCTCCAGAAGGAGCACGGGGTCAACCCCCTCGGCGGCTGCCTCCCGCTGCTGGTGCAGCTGCCGGTCTTCATCGGCCTGTTCCACGTGCTCAAGGGTTTCCAGCCGAACTTCCCCTACAACTACGTCTTCGACCGGGCCGACATCGAGTCGTTCAACAACGCCGACATCTTCGGCGTGAAGCTGAACGAGGCGATCGCCGGCGGCATGCAGCAGCTGGGCCACATCTCGTTCAACTTCGGCGACTTCCAGGCCCACGTCGTGCCCGTGGCGCTGCCGCTGATGATCCTGGCGGCCATCGCGACCCACTTCACCGCGCGCGTCTCCCAGCAGCACCAGAGCCCGGCCGCCGCAGCGAACCCGCAGGCCGCGATCATGGGCAAGATCACGATGTGGCTGTTCCCCATCGGCCTGCTGGTCTTCGGTGCCTTCTTCCCGATCGCGATCCTCATCTACTTCCTGAGCCAGAACACCTGGACGCTCGGCCAGCAGTTCCTCATCTACCGCAAGATCGCCCGCGAGGAGGAGGAGAAGCGCGAGCAGGCCCGCGAGCAGCGTGACGCCCTCGCGCCGAAGCCGGGCCAGAAGCCGCAGACGGGCCAGAAGCCGCAGCCGGGTCAGAAGCCCCAGCGCGCCGCCGCCGACGTGGCGGTGGACGAGGACGCGGTCGACGTGGCAGAGGTCGCCGAGGCGCAGGAGCCGGACGGGGCCGGGACGCCCGCGACCACGGGCGGCACCACCGGCGGCGCCGGGAAGGGCGCGAAGTCGGGCGGCGGGAAGAAGGGCGGCTCCGGCAACAGCGGCAACGGCGGGCGCCGGGCCCCGGGCAAGGTCGGCCCCGCGCGGTCGGGCAACGCCCGCCAGGGCTCGGGCAACCCCACGCCCGGCAAGGTCGCCCGGGGCAACGGCGGAGGCGGCGCGAACGGCGCCAACGGCAACGGCTCCGGCGGGTCGAACGGGTCCGGCAAGGGCGCGGGCGGCAAGGGCGGTCAGCTGGCGTCGTCCGGTCAGGGCAAGCGGCCGAACAAGAAGAAGAAGTAGCCCGCCGACCGGCCGGCGGCCCCCTGCGGGCGCCCGGCCGGGGCGGGCCCTCCGGTGGCCGCGCGCGATCCCCCGCAGCGCGGACCGGGACCACGGACCCGCACGCCCGCGACGGTGGCGCGGCGCGTGCCAGACAGGCCCCGTGACGGGGCCGGGCGGAAGGAGACGACGTGTCGGAGACGGTGGCGTCGCAGGACGAGGCAGGCACGGTCGAGTCGGCGGAGACGTCCGGGTCGGGCGCGCCCCCGGAGGACGCGTCGCGCGCGGAGCGCAGCTCCGAGGACCAGCTCGTCCGCGAGGGCGACATCGCGGGCGACTACCTGGAGCGGTTGCTCGACATCCTCGACTTCGACGGGGACATCGACCTCGACGTGGAGGCCGGCCGCGCCGTCGTGAGCGTGGACGGGGGCAAGGACCTCGAGAAGCTGGTCGGCGCCCGCGGTGACGTCCTCGAGGCGCTCCAGGAGCTGACGCGGCTCGCGGTGCAGCAGTCGACCGGGTCGCGCAACCGGCTGATGCTCGACGTCGCCGGCTGGCGCTCGCAGCGCCGCTCCGAGCTCACCGACCTCGGGCGCCAGGCCGCCCAGGAGGCCAAGGACACCGGGCACCTCCAGAAGCTCCGCCCGATGACCCCGTTCGAGCGCAAGATCGTGCACGACGCGGTGGCGGCGGTCGGTGGCGTGCGGAGCGAGAGCGAGGGCGAGGAGCCCCGCCGCCGCGTCGTGGTCCACCCGGCGGGCTGATCACGGTGCCCGCGGCTCCGGTCCCGGCGCTCCCCGCGAGGGTCCCGGGCGTTCCGGTTCCACGTGGAACACGACGATGAGCACCACGCACGGCGAGCCCGTGGAAGGGCCCGGCGGCGCGGAGGTCACCGCCGAGGTCACCGCCGAGGCGACCGCCGCGACGACCGCCGTCCCGCCGACACCGAGCGAGGCCGCAGCCGTCTTCGGCGCCCGGCTGGCGTCCGCCGAGCGCTACGTCGCCCTGCTCGCCGGGCCGGGGCTCGAGCAAGGAGTCATCGGACCGCGCGAGCTGCCGCGGCTCTGGGACCGCCACGTCCTCAACAGCGCGGCGGTCGGCGAGGTGCTGCCCGCCGACGCGACCGTGGTCGACGTCGGTTCCGGTGCGGGCCTGCCCGGTATCCCGCTGGCTCTCGCGCGACCCGATCTCACGGTGACGCTGCTCGAGCCGATGGCCCGTCGCGTCGCGTGGCTGGAGCGGGTGGTGGCGGAGCTGGATCTCGACGTCGCTGTCGTGCGGGGACGGGCCGAGGAGCGGGAGGCGCGTCGCCGGTGCGGGGAGAGCGACGTCGTCACCGCGCGGGCGGTGGCCCCGATGGGGCGTCTCGTCACATGGACGCTGCCTCTGGTCCGCCCGGGTGGGACGCTGGCGGCGATGAAGGGCGCGAGCGCCGCCGACGAGGTGGCGCGTGACCTCAAACAGATTCGCGCGGCGGGCGGGGACGAACCCCGGGTGGTGCGTTGCGGCGTGGGAGACGCGGCGACGTCCGTCGTGCTGGTAAGTCGGAGTGAGCGACGCGGCCCCTCCCCCGGTTCCGGACGCCGCGCCCGCGGCAGGAAGGATCGTGCCCGTGACCGATCGACCGACGACGCCTAGCCGCTCTGTTCCACGTGGAACAGCCGCCGCCGACCGGCCGTCCGCCGAGAAGGTGCGCGAGGCGGTCAGTGACGCGGCGGCCAGTGTCGGCGCCGGCGTCCTCGGTGCCGGTGAGGTGCTCTACCCGGACGGCGACGAGGGCATGACGCCGATCGCCGAGGAGGCCGCACGGGCCGCGCGGGTCCTGCATCCCGAGGACCACCGCCTCCCGCGGCCCACCGAGCGGCGCATCATCACCGTCGCCAACCAGAAGGGCGGCGTCGGCAAGACGACGAGCGCGGTCAACCTCGCCGCGGCCCTGGCGCTGCACGGCGCCCGGGTGCTGGTCGTCGATCTCGACCCGCAGGGCAACGCCAGCACCGCGCTCGGCGTCGACCACCGCAGCGGGACGCCCTCGATCTACGAGGTGCTCCTCGGCGAGCTGACGATCGACCAGGCGGCCGCGGTCTGCGAGCGCTCGGACGACCTCCTCTGCGTGCCCGCGACCATCGACCTCGCCGGGTCCGAGATCGAGCTCGTCTCGATGCTCAACCGCGAGTCCCGCCTCAAGAACGCTCTGACCACCGACGCGCTCGACCGGCTCGACGTCGACTACGTCGTCATCGACTGCCCACCGTCGCTCGGTCTGCTCACGCTCAACGCGATGGTGGCGGCGCCCGAGGTGCTCATCCCGATCCAGTGCGAGTACTACGCGTTGGAGGGGCTGAGCCAGCTGCTCAACAACATCGCCCTGGTGCAGTCGCACCTCAACCCCGGGCTCCACGTGTCGACGATCCTGCTGACCATGTACGACGGGCGCACCAAGCTCGCCGACCAGGTCACCTCCGAGGTCCGCAACCACTTCGGTGACGTGGTCCTGCGGACCGTCATCCCGCGCAGCGTGAAGGTCTCGGAGGCGCCCGGCTTCGGCCAGACCGTCCTCACCTACGACCCGGGCTCCCGGGGAGCGATGAGCTACCTCGACGCGGCCCGGGAGTTCGCCGCCCGCACGATCGTGCGGCGCCAGCCCGAGGGCGAGGGAGCACGATGACGGAGAGGACCGAACGGCGGGGCGGGCTGGGGCGCGGGCTCGCCGCCCTGATCCCCACGGGACCTCCGGAGACCGACGGGGCAGCAGCGCCGTCGCGTCACGGGCTGGGCAACCAGGCGGCCGACGTCGTGTTCGGGGCGCGCCGCACCGAGAGCACCGCCGCCCCGGCCGGGAACCACGGGGAGCACGGCGGCCACGGGGACCACGCGGCCACGACGAACGGCGCGACGACCGCTCCCGAGCCGTCGGGCGAGGTCGCCGGCGCTGTCTACCGCGAGGTGCGGCTCGACGGGATCCGCCCCAACCCCCGCCAGCCCCGCACCGTCTTCGACGAGGAGTCGCTGGGCGAGCTCGAGCACTCGGTGCGGGAGTTCGGTCTCCTGCAGCCGATCGTCGTGCGCGAGCTCCCCGGGCCCGAGCCGGGTGTCGACGGCGGACCGCCGCTGACCCACGAGCTCGTCATGGGCGAACGGCGGTGGCGCGCGGCGCAGCGGGTGGGCCTCGAGCACATCCCGGCGATCGTCCGGCAGACCACCGACGACGCCCTGCTGCGCGACGCGCTGCTCGAGAACATCCACCGCGTCCAGCTCAACCCGCTCGAGGAGGCGGCCGCCTACCAGCAGCTGCTGACCGAGTTCGACGTGACGCACGAGCAGCTCGCGGACCGGATCGGGCGGAGCCGCCCGGCCATCACCAACACGATCCGGCTGATGAAGCTGCCCGTCGCGGTGCAGCGCCGGGTCGCGGCCGGCGTCCTCTCGGCCGGGCATGCCCGGGCGCTGCTCGGGCTCGACGATCCCGGCACCCAGGAGGAGCTCGCGGCCCGCATCGTCGCCGAGGGCCTGTCGGTCCGGGCCGCGGAGGAGGCGGTGACCCTCGCGCGCGGCGGCGCCACGAACGCGACGAAGCGGGCACCGGCGCGCAAGCCGATGCACGCTCCCGGCCTCCAGGATCTGGCCGAGCGGCTGTCGGACCAGTTCGACACCCGCGTCAAGGTCGAGCTCGGTCAGCGCAAGGGCCGGATCGTCGTCGAGTTCGGCTCGGTCGACGATCTGGAGCGCATCGCGCAGCTGATGGGACGGGACCCGTCCTCGGGCCCATCACCCCGGGACTGATCTCCGGAGCCCGCAGCGTCGATCTGGAGGCGCCCTGAGATCGACGGAGAGCACGCTCACCTCGGGTCACCACGATCGAGGGTCGATTCGGCGGTCGAGGGAGACCGTTCGTCCACTCGGGCGACCCGGGCCGGGCGCCGAGAAAGGCCGGGACACTATCCTCTCGGCGTCCGGATGTCGGGGAAGGCGGAACGCGTGTCGCGGAGCTGTGTCGGGGTCACCCTCGACAACATCGAGGAGCTGCCCAAGCAGTGTCGCCGCTGTGTGTACTGGGAGTTCCCCCCGCACCTGAGCGACCAGGCCGAGGAGTTCGGCACCGTCGAGCTCGAGAAGGAGGCCTGGGTCTCCGGGGTCCTGCTCGAGTGGGGCTCGTGCGGGCGCATCGCCCACGTCGAGGGCCTGCCGGCCGGGTTCGCGTTCTTCGCCCCGCCGACCGTGGTGCCGCGTGCCGCGGCGTTCCCGACGGCTCCGGTCTCGCCGGACGCGGTGCTCCTGTGCGGCGTGCACGTGCTGCCGGACTTCGCCGGGGAGGGGATCGGCCGGCTGCTCGTGCAGGACGTCGTCCGTGACCTCACGCGGCGCGGGGTCAAGGCCGTCGAGGCGTTCGCCGACGACTCCGCGCGCGCCCGCGCGGAGGCCCACGGCCGCACCGAGGCGGGCACCCCGACCTGCATCCTGCCCGCCGCGTTCCTGCGCGCCGTGGGCTTCAAGACCGTCCAGCCGCACCCGCACTGGCCGCGGATGCGCTTCGAGCTGAACACCGGCTTCAACTGGAAGGAGGACGTCGAGGCCGCCATCGCCCAGCTCCTGGGCTCGGTGACGATCTCGACGGCCCCCGCCGCGGCGCCGGCGCGCGTGAGCTGCCGCTAGGGACGTGCAGGGCCGGCCGGCCGCGCGTCGAGCGCTCAGCGTGCGGCCGCGGGCCGGTTGGCCTCGCGCTGCAGGACCTCGGCCCAGGTGAACGTGCCGGTGGGCTTGTCGTCCTGGCCGAGCAGGTAGAGCCGCTTGACCGCGACGAGGATCCCCTCGGCGACGACGTCGCGGAAGCCCGGGTCGAGCAGGGCCGCGCGGTCGCGGTCGTTGGTGAGGTAACCGATCTCGACCCGGACGGCCGGCATACGGGTCAGGCGCAGGAGCTCCCACGGCCGCGGGTGGACGCCGCAGTCGAGCATGCGCGTGCGGGCCAGGAGCTCCCGGTGGATGAAGCCGGCCAGGGCCTCGCCGACCGTGGAGGTGGCGCCCGTGCCGGTGCCGAAATGGAACGCGGCCAGGCCGTTGGCGGCCGGGCTGGTGTTGGCGTCGACGTGCAGCGAGAGCACGACGTCGGCGCCCGCGGAGTTGGCGAAACCGGCGCGCTCGGCGTCGGTGGGGCAGTCCTGCGGGCCGTGGGAGAGCAGGGCCTCCATGCCGGCGGCCGCCATCCGGCCCTCGAGCCGACGCGCGATGTCGCCGACGAGTCCGGCCTCGGTGACCGCCTCCGGCCCGGCGCCGATCAGGGCGCCGCGGTCGGCGCCGCCGTGGCCGGGGTCGATGACGATGCGCTTGCCCGACAGCCGCGGACCGGCCTTGTGGAGCCGCTCCTGCTCCCGCAGCAGGCCGGGACGCCCGCCGGTGACCTTGCGGCCCAGGTAGCCGAGGTGGCGCAGGGTGCGGGGCCCGCACATGCCGTCCGGGCTCATGCCGTAGTCGCGCTGGAAGCTGCGCAGCGCCTGCTCGGTCTGTCGGCCGAAGACGCCGTCGGCGCGCCCCGAGTCGTAGCCCAGCTCGAGGAGGCGCTCCTGGAGGGCGAAGACGTCGTCACCGGTGAGGGGCTGCTGGGTGTTGAGCAGGAGCATGCGGTCGCCGAGCGACCACCGGGCGTCGCGCAGGGCCCGGTAGGTGGCCGGCCCGACGATGCCGTCGGTGATCAGGCCACGGTGCTGCTGGAAGGTGCGCACGGCCTGCTCGAGCGGCTCGTCGAAGAGGGCGGGTCCGGGGCCGGTCGGCTCCAGGATCCCCATCTCCTCGAGTGCTGCCCGGACCTCGGCGACCGGCGGGCCGGCGTCACCGCGGCTCAGCAGCTGCATGCACTTCGCTCCCGATGGTCCGCGTCCGCGTCCGGGACGTCTGGCACGTAGGTCTCGTCGCGCTTCACTGGAGCCTCATTGTGCCCTGTCCGGCGCGTCACGCCGTGCAGTGGGGCGCCGTCGCGGGTCACGGTTCGGGCTCGCCGAGCGGACACACCACGGCGCCGGGTGCCCGTCGATGATGACGGACGCCCGGCGCCGGGGCGATGAACGGTCGGATCCGGACCGTCGCGGCCGATCGGCCGTGCTCAGACGGTGATCAGGAGATGACGTCGGAGAGGTCGTCGAGCAGGACCGACTTCGGCTTGGCGCCGACGATCTGCTTGACCGGCTTGCCGCCCTGGAAGACCAGCAGCGTCGGGATCGACATGACCTGGTAGTCGCGCGCGGTGGCGGGGTTCTGGTCGATGTCGAGCTTGGCCACGGTCAGCTTGTCGCCGTGCTCGGCGGCGATCTCCTCGAGCACCGGGGCGACCATCTTGCAGGGGCCGCACCAGGTCGCCCAGAAGTCGACGACGACGGGCTTGTCGCTGCCCAGGACCTCGTCGGCGAAGGTGGCATCGGTGACGTTCACGGGCGCGCTCATGGCGTTCCTCTCAGGAGTGGGGTCGGGAGGTTGATGGCGGGCGATCAGGACGGGGCGGGGACGGCGTCGCCGGCGGGCTCGGGCGACCCCTCGTCGACGGAACCCACCGAACCACCGCTCGTGGCGGGTCCCACGGAAGCGAGGCCGTTCGTGGCGCCACCGTCCACCCCCGGGGTGGGTGGCGGCGCGGTCTCGGTGCCCGCGTCCGCCTGCTCGGCGAGCCAGCGCTCGGCGTCGATGGCCGCCTGGCACCCGCTGCCGGCGGCCGTGATGGCCTGGCGGTACGTGTGGTCCACGAGGTCACCGCAGGCGAACACGCCGGGCAGGTTGGTGCCGGTGCCGGGCAGCGCCACGCGGACGTAGCCCTCGTCGTCGGTGTCGACGGCGTCGCGCACGAGACCCGAGCGCGGGTCGTGGCCCACGGCGACGAAGAAGCCGGTGACGGCCAACGTCTCCTCCTCGCCCGTGACCACGTTGCGGACCCGGACGCCCTCGACGGTGTTCTCCCCGAGGACCTCCTCGACCACCGTGTCCGTGCGGATCGTGATCTTCGGGTCCTGCTTGGCGCGCTCCAGCATGATCGCGGAGGCCCGGAACTCGCTGCGCCGGTGCAGGATCGTCACCGACCGGGCGAAGCGGGTGAGGAAGGTGGCCTCCTCCATCGCGGAGTCGCCGCCGCCGACCACGACGATGTCGTGCTCGCGGAAGAAGAAGCCGTCACAGGTGGCGCAGGCACTGACGCCCCGGCCGAGCAGCTTCTCCTCGCCGGGCACGCCGAGGTACCGGGCCTGGGCACCCATCGCGAGGATGATCGCGCGGGCCCGATGCCAGGTGCCGTCGACCCGCACGGCCTTGACGCCGTCGCCGGAGCCCGTGAGGTCGATCGCGTCGACGTCCTCGGGGCGCAGGTCCGTGCCGAAGCGCTCGGCCTGGCGGCGCATGCGGTCCATGAGCTCCGGGCCCTGGATCTCGTCCGCGAAGCCCGGGTAGTTCTCGACGCCGGTGGTGGTCATCAGGGCGCCGCCGAACTGGCTGCCCTCGAAGACCAGCACGTCGAGCTGGGCGCGCGCGGCGTACACGGCGGCCGTGTAGCCGGCCGGGCCCGAGCCCACGATGATCACGTCGTGGATGGTCTGGTCGCTCACGTGGGCATCAACGTCGCAGACCACCCGAGGATTCCCTGTGCGGCACCGCTCACCGGCCGACCGTCGTGTCGGACACGGTGAGCGGCGTGCCGGCGGCGCACCCCGGCTCGACCACGAGCAGGCGGAACCGCGCGGCCACCCCGGTGGGCAGCACCAGCAGCACGCCCGGGCGCCCGTCCACCGCCACCTCGCGGGCCCCCACCGGCCGGACTCCGGCGGGCACCCCGTGCGCGGCGAGACACCCGGCGAGCCGGTCGGTGTCGGCGAGCGGCCCGTAGTCGCTGCGTCCCAGCCCGGCGCGCAGGGCGGCGGGGCCGTCGCCGCCGGCGAGGACCGGGACGTCCGTGCCTCCCGGGGCCGTCGGCGCGGGTCCCGGGGCCGCGGTCGGCGGTGCGGGCGCGGGGCCGATGCCGGAGCCCGCGGTGGCCGACACCGCCACGACGGCGGCGACCGCGACGACGACGGCCGCCGCGGCGGCGACTAGCCACCTGGCCGAGGGGCGGCGTCGGCGGGCACCGCCCGCCGGGACCTGCGACTCCCCGGTGTCGGACGGCCCGGTGTCGGACGGCCCGGTGTCGGACGGCCCGGTGTCGGACGGCCCGGCGTCGCGCTCCCGGGCCAGCGCGCGGTCGATGTCCGCGAGGAGCTCGGAGGGCATCGCCGGCGTCCGCGCGCCGTGCGCGGCGAGGTCCGCCCGCGTGCGCTCGAGGGCCGCGGCCACGGCGGGATCGGTCGGGTCCGGGAGATCGGCCACGCGATCGTCGTCGCTCACGACCCACCTCCCGTCCGCTCGGTGCCCCGCGCCTCGTCGCCGGCACTCATGGGTTGGACGTCGCCGGCCGCCCCGTCGTTCCCCCGGGCCGCCACCGGATCGCGGACCCGCTGCGGCGGCTGCAGGTGGCCGAGCAGCCCGGTGAGACGGCCGCGTGCCCGGTTGCACCGGCTCTTGATGGTGCCCTCCCGCACGCCCAGGATCTCGGCGGTCTCGGCGACGGAGAAGCCGTGGACGTCGACCATCACGACGGCGAGCCGCTGCCCGTCCGGCAGGGTCGCGAGGGCCTCGGCGACGGTGAGGCGGGTCAGGTGGTCGTCGATCCCGTCGCGGGGGGTGGGCAGGTCATGCCCGGCGAGGGGCTCGGTGGTGCGCGTGCGGCGCCGGCGGATCCGGTCGAGGCAGGCGTTGACGACGATCCGGTGCAGCCACGTCGAGACCTCCGACTCCCCGCGGTAGCGGGCCGCCCCGCGCAGCGCGGAGACGAAGGTGTCCTGGACCGCGTCGCTGGCGTCCTCGCGGTGGTCGAGCGTGCGGAACGCCAGGAGCCAGAGCCGCTCGGCGTAGCGCCGCACGAGCTCGTCGAACGCCCCGTCCCGCCCGGCGACGTGCGCGGCGAGCAGCTCGCGATCGCTGCGCGGGTCGGGCGGTGGGCCGGGCACGAGCCGGGACGCTAGCCGCCGGGGAGCACCCGCCGGGGTCGTTCGGAGAAGCTCGTGGGCCCGGTCAGGGCCCGGCGCGCTGGATCGTGACCTCGGCCAGCTCGCTGACGTACTTGTCGTCGTCGTCCTGGCCGAGCTGGGTGATCCAGATGAGCAGGTTGCCGGTCGGCGGCGCCGCCTGGAGGGGGATCGTCAGCGTGTCCTCGTCGACCGTGCCGGCTCCCAGGAGCTGGGTCTGGGCCACCGGCACGTCGGGGCGGGCGGCGGCCCGGACCTCGATGCGGGTGCCCGGGCTGGGCGAGCGGACCGTCACCGCCGCGACCTGGGCCGGGGCTGTGAACGTCGTCATCATCCCGATGCCCGGCTTGAGGGCGGGGAGCTGCTGGCGGTAGTCCGAGGTGGACCAGGTGGTCGACGGGTCGTTGTCCGCGGCCCGGTTGATGCGCGTGGGGTTGTCGGGGCTGCCGGCGGGGCTGTACACGGCCACGCTCGAGAGCTGCACCGGTCCGGACGGGGCCGGCGACGGCGAGGCGGGCGCCGGGGAGGGCCCGGCCGGGGGCGCCGGCGCGGCGCTCGGGGCCGCGGTGTCCGGGATGACGACCACCGGCGGCGCCGACGAGCCGCCGCCGGCGACGACCGACACGACCTGGTAGGTGACGAAGCCCAGGATCGCCAGGGTGGCGATGACCAGCGCCGTCACGCCGATGCGCAGCTTGCGGCGACGCTCCGGGTCCGGGCTCGGGTCGGGCACGGCGTCGTCGTGCCAGACCTCGGTGGGGTCGTCGGCGTCGATCGTCTGCCCGTCCTCGAGGACCGGCAGCAGCACACCGTCGTCCTCGAGGCCCTCGCGCATCTGGACGACGAGGCGGTGCACGGCGGCCGCGGTGCGGATGCCGCCGTCGGAGTCCAGCGTGCGGTCGACGAGCGCGCCGAGCTCGACCGGCAGGTCCGGGCGCAGCTGGCGGGCCGGCACCGGCCCGCCGCCCGGGGCGTGCGGCGCGGGCCGCAGGCCGGCGGGCGTCGGGACGCCCTCGGACCCGGGCCAGCGGGCCGTGAGCAGGAGGTAGAGCAGCGCGCCGAGGCCGTGCACGTCGTCGGCGTTCGTCGCGTCGCCGCGTGGCATCGGGAACGCCAGGCGGGTGGCGGCGCGGGCGCTGACGCGCACGCGCTGGGGGTGGTCGAGGCCGAGCACGAGCCCCGAGCGGTGCGCCGCGGCCACGGCGTCGGCGAGGGGCTCGATCACCCGCAGGGCGGCGCTGGGGCGCAGGGGCCCGTCGGCGACCAGCTCGGCGAGGTCGCGTCCCGGGGTCCACTCGGCGACGGCGGCGCCCAGCACGCCGGTCGGCAGCGGCGTGCCCCCCGGCCGCACGACGTCGAGGATGCGCGCGGCGTGCGGGTGCTCGAAGTGTGCCGACCGCGTGGCGCGCGACAGGGCGGCGGAGGCCCGGGCGTCGCCCTGCCACGAGCCGACCAGCAGCGTCACCGCGACGTCGCGCTCGAGCATGATGTCGCGCGCCTTCCACAGCGCGGCGTCGGCGCTGCGGTCGCGACCGACCTCGGCCACCAGCCGGTACCGGTCCGCGAGCACCGTGCCCGGCATGAGCGCGTTCGGCGCCGGGATCGGGCCGGAGCCGGGCCCGGTGCGGACGGGACCGCGCCCGGGGCGCCGGGGGCCGGCGGCCGGGAAGGGTGCGGAGGGCGGGCCGGGAGGGCCGGCGGGACCGGGGCCCTGGGCGGCCGGTCCGCGGGGGCCGCGGCCGGCGCCGCCACCTCCGGGTGGCGGGCCCGGGGGCACCGTGCCGGTGGCCGGACCACCGGACCCGTTCGTGCCGCCGGACACCGCGCCGCCCGCCTCGGCGGCACGGGGGACGTGCGTGGTGGGCCCGTCGATGCCGACACCGCGGCGGGTGGGCGCACCGTTGGGGGCCGGCTCCTCGGGGCCCTCCTGCGCGGCGACCCGGGTCGTGGCCTCGACGCCGGAGGAGTCTGCGCCGTCCGGATGCTCCTCGTGCTCCGTCCGGCCCTCCGTCACCGCGGGCTCCGCGGGGGCAGGTCCGGTGGTCGTGCTCTCCGGAGACGGTTCGCCCGCCACGTCCTCACCTCCCCCACGAATCCGGCCGAGCCTACGGGACTCCAGTGCCGCCTCGGGGGACGCCGTACCGGTGCCGTCGGTTGCTCGATGGGCCCGTGAGCCACTCGTTCTAGGCCGTCGGGGCGCGCCCCCGACCGACCAGACGGCGCAACCGGGACACGACGGGATCGAGCTCGGGCACCCGCAGGAGGCGCATGGCCACGGCGACGACGACGAGGAACGCCACCGATCCGACGACGAGCACCAGCCAGGACCGGAGGACGAGCGCCACCCCGCCCCCCAGGACCCGCTCGAGCAGCGTGACGACGAGCACCGCGACGAGCACCGCGACGAGCGAGGCGAGCAGCGTCAGGACGAAGGTCCGCAGGACGCGCCGCGTGTCGAGGTGTCCGAGGCGCACCCGCAGCCAGATGTTGCCGACCACCAGCCCGATGACGAACCCGAAGGCGTTGACGGCGGCCAGGCCGAGCACGACCTGCTCCGGCGCGAGGAGGACCGGGCAGAGGTAGGCCATCGGCACCTTGATCGCGGTGATGACGACCATGATCAGGGTCGGTGTGCGGGCGTCGTTCATCGCGTAGAAGACGCGCATCTGCAGCATGACGACGGCCATGGGCAGGAGACCGAAGGCCGACGCGGCCATCGCGCCGCCGAGGGACGCCGCGCCCTCGGGCCCCGAACGCCCGACGCTGAACAGCGCGACGCCGAGCTGGGAGCCGAACACCGTGAGGAGCGCGCTCATCGGCAGCAGCGTCACCGTCGACAGGCGCGTGCCCAGCGAGAGGTCGGACACCACCTGGTCGGTGCGGCCGTTGGCGGCGGCGGCGCTCATCCGGGGCATGAGCGCGGTCAGCAGGGACACGCCCAGCACGCCGTAGGGCACCTGGATGAGCAGCCAGGCGTAGCTGTAGATCGCGGGCCCGCCCTCGTCGGAGCCGGACGCGACCCGGGTGATCGCCGCGAGGCCGACCTGGCTGACCAGCACGTAGCCGACGACCCACGCCGCCAGCCCGCCGAATGCCGAGAGCCGGGTGTCCCATCCGAAGCGCCACTTCCAGTGGAAGCCGACCCGGCGCATGGCCGGGAGCATCACCCCGGCCTGGACGACGATGCCGAGGGTGCTCCCGATGCCGAGCACGAGCAGTTGTGCGGTGGAGATGCCCTCGGGCGGCGAGGGCAGCATCGCGTAGAGGCCCAGCGCGATGAGCGCCACGACGTTGTTGAGCACCGGCGCCCAGGCCGCGGGGCCGAAGTTCGCCCGCGAGTTGAGGATCGCCCCGAACAGGGCGCCCATGCCGTAGAAGAAGATCTGCGGCAGGAGCAGGTAGGCGAAGTCGACGGCGAGGTCGACGTTGACGTCGGCGGCCAGGTACGGCCGGATGAGCAGCGGGGCCGCGACCACCGCCAGCGTCGTGGCGACGAGCAGGCCGACCGTCGCCCCGGACAGGAGCTTCTGGGCGAAGGCGTCCCCGTCGTCCCCGTCCTCCTTGGCGGCGCGGACGAGGACGGGGATGACGACGCTGGTCAGCACCCCGCCGAGCAGGAGCTCGAAGATGATGTTCGGCAGGGTGTTCGCGACGTTGAACGAGCTGCCGACGAGGTTCAGCCCGACGATCGCGGTCAGGCCCAGCGTGCGCAGGAAGCCCGTGAGCCGGCTGACGAGGGTCGCGACGGCCATGCCGCCCGAGGCCTTGACCAGCGCCTTGTCGTCGCGGCCGGGCTCGTCCACCGGTGCGCGCGGCGCCGGGACGGCCGGGGCCTCCTGCTCGAGCGGTAGGCGCGGGAGCAGCACGGTCTCGTCGGCCGCGCCGCCGTAGCTCCAGGACGCCAGCGGTGCCGGGGTACCCACCCGGACGGTCCGCTCCTCGCGGGGCGGCCGGGCCGCGGCCGCCAGCGTCTCGGTCCGCTCCGGGTCGGCCTCGGCGAGGGCGCCCTCGGCCTCGAGGGCGTCGATCGCGGCGGTCGGCGCGGTGAGCCCGGTGGTCGACGGCTCGGCGGGACCGGCCCCGGGTGGCCCGCCCGGGGGCCGGGGCGGGACCCCCGGACCGTGGGGCGCGGGACCGCCGTGGACGGGCGGTGCCCCGGATCCGCGGGGCGGCCCGGGAGGTCCCGGCGGGCGACCGGACGGGCGGTTTCCCGGCGGGGCGCCACCGCCCGGCCCGCCGGCCTCCGACACGGGCGGGTCGTGCGGTGCACCGTTCCGGGGCCCGACCGGAGGTGGTCCGGCGGGCGGTGGCCCGGCGAGAGGCGGCCCGTGGGCCGGTCCGGGAGCGGGCGGGTGCGGAGGCGGGCCCGGAGGAGGACCCGCGGGGGACGGCGGTGGCACCCGCGGCGCCCGGTCGCCGGGCCCGGCGCGGCCGACCGGTCCCGGCGGGGGCATCGGCGGTCGGCCCGGGCCACCCGGGGCCGGGCCCTGCGGCGGACCGCCGGGACCGCCGGGACCGCCGGGACCGCCGGGCGACCCCGGCGGTGCCCCGCCGCGGGCTCCGGGCGGGGGCGGCGGGGGCACGACCTCGGGCGCGTCCGGAGGAGACGGCGGGCCCGGCTGCTGGCCCGGCTGCTGGTGTTGGCCGGGGTGCACGGCGGCGTTCGGCGCCCGCCCGGGGCGCTGGGGTGCGTCCGGGCCGACGTCGTCCGCCTGCGCGTCGTCGCGCCGGCGGTCGGGCTCGGCGGCGCTCACCGTTTCTGCAGCTCGCGGGTCGGGAGATCCTGCGGATCCGTCGTGGTGGGGTCCCCGCGATGCCGGCTGCGGCGGGACCTCCGGTCGCGTCGGGCCGCCCGGACCCGGCGAGCGATCCGTACGCTCGCCAGGATCACCAGCACGAGGGCTGCGGACGCGGTCAACCACACCGTGATCGTGCCGTAGGCGGTCGATCGCAGCAGCAGACGAGCCGTCGGCCCGAGAGGTTCACCCCCCGGTGTCCGGGCCCGGGCGTCCACGGCGAACTGCCCGGCGCGGGTGACCTCGACCTCGACCTGCACCTGGCGACTGCCGAACGCGGGCACCGTGAGCTGGGGCACGGGTGTGGTCCGCAACCCGTTCGTGGGTTCCAGCACCACGTCGACCCGCACCGCCACGGGCAGGCGGTTCTCGACGGTGAGCAGCAGGGGGGCGTCGTTGCTGCCGAGCGAGTAGGACCCGGACGGCTGCACGACGCGCACGAGCGAGCGGAGCTCGTCGTTCTGACGCTCGACCGCGCCGACGGCGGCGTCCTGCGCGGCCGGGTCGCCGCGCCACGCCGCGGACAGGCTGCGCAGCACGTCGTCGGTCAGGGGCTCGACGAAGTCCGACGGCGAGGGCGCGCCGACGCCGTCGCGTTCGGTGGCGGCGAGCAGTTCGCGCTGGCGGTCCCGGACCTGTCCGGCCCGGGCGACGGCCGACTGCTGCAGACCGTCCGCCTCGGAGAGCCCCGAACGCGCGGACAACGACGCCGTGGGCAGGGGCGTCCCGGCGCCGACGGGCGAGAGCAGGCCGCCCAGGTCGACGGGCCGGGCGAGGCCCAGACGGGTGAGCTCGTCCACCGCACCCAGCAGGGCTCCCGCCTCGGCGCCGTTCGCCGCCCAGTCGATCGGCGGGGCGACGACGTCCACCGGCGGGCTCCCGGTGCCCGGGCCCTGCAGCGCGCGCAGGGCGAGCGCGCCGACGGCGTCCTGGGCGGCGAGCGCGCCGGGGGTCCCCGCGGGGCTCGCGACCGCCTCGTCGGTGCGCGGGGCGAGCGCGGCCGCGGCCACGGGGTCGAGCGTCACCGCGGTGGGCGCGGCACCGGCCGGACCGGGCAGGCGGGCGAGGGCGCCGGCGGGCGGGTCGCCGTCGAGCACGTCGGGGTCGAGCAGGAGGTTCCGCGTGCCGCCCGCCGTGAGGTCGGCGAGGCTGCGCTCGTCGACGAGCCCGCCGGCGGGCCAGACCGTGTCCGGCACCGGGGTCACGCCGAGCAGCTCCGCGACGCGCCGCGTGCCCGTCGCCACGGCGGCGGTGGTGAGGTCGGTGAGGTTGCCCCGGGCTGTCGCGACGAGGTCGGTGTCCGCGTAGGGCAGGGCGGTCACGCACCGCCCCCGGGCCTGCGCACGGACGGCGTCGAGCCACTGACCGGCGGCGGCCGCCCCCGCTCCGGGCCGCGCACCGCCGTCCGGTGTGCGCACCTGGTACCCGCCGGCCATGGCCTGCGCGGTCTCGAGCAGGTCGGCGTCGACGGCCAGGCACACCGAGCGGGCGGCGGCGGACCCGGCGGGGGCGGCCCGCCCCAGTGCGTCGACCAGGCCCGCGAGACGCCCGCCCGGAGCGAAGGACGTCGCCAGGTCGTCGTCGGCGAGCAGGGTGGGGGCCCCGGGGACCACCGGCAGGCGGCGCGGCCGGTCGGCGAGGGGGTAGAGCACGGAGATGCTCGCGGCGCGGTCCGCGGGGGGCGGGGTGGCCGGCCGCCCGCCGGGCACGCCGACGACGGGCAGCAGCACCGGCACCGCGCCGAGGCGGCTCGTGCCGGCACCGCCGAGGCTGCCGGTGGCCTCGACCCGCAGCGGGAGGACGCCGGTCCGGGCGGCGAGCGCGTCCGTGCCGGCGAGCGGGACCCGCAGCGTGAACGGCGCGTCCTGCCCGGGCTCGACGGTCGACGGCGCGTCGACGCGGGCCCGGACCGCCTGGGTGGCCCCGTCGCCGTCGAGGGCGTCGACCGCGCCCCGGGACCCGGTGACCGCCGAGCCCTTCGCGAGGCGCACGGCGAGGTCGCGAACGGGCACCGCCGACCGGTTGGCGACGTGGCCGGTGACCACCAGCTCCCCGGGCCCGTCCGCGGTGACCACGCGCGGGGTCATGCCGTCGAGCACGAGGGAGACGGCGGCGTCGTCCTCGGGCGCCTCCGGCGCGGCCGCCGCGGACGGCGCGGCGACGAGGGCGACGAGCAGGCCGACGAGGAGGAGCAGCCCCGCCGCGTACGCCCGCGGCGGGCGGCGGCTCACGCCGACTCCTCCAGGATCTGGGCGGCGCGCCGCACGAGGCGGCGCTCGTCGGCGTAGGCCAGCCTCCGGTCCAGCTCCGCGAGCGGCACCCACGCCACCTCGGTGACCTCGACGTCGGCGTCGGAGAGCTCGCCGCCGTGGGCCCGCAGCAGGTAGTGGTGCACCGTCTTGTGGATACGGCGGTCCTCGGCCACGAACCAGTAGTCGATGCTGCCGAGGAACGCCCGCACGGACGCGATGATGCCGGTCTCCTCCTCGACCTCGCGCACGGCGGCCTGCTCGGCGGTCTCGCCCTCCTCGAGGTGACCCTTGGGCAGCGACCACAGCAGGCGGCCGCGGCGGTCGAGCCGGCCGATCAGGGCCGCGCTGGCGCCGGTGGCGTCGACGACGAGGCCTCCCGCCGAGGTCTCGTCGACCGTGCGCATCCGCCGTCGGGAGCCCCGCCGGCGCCGGTCGCCGGACCGGCGGGACGGGGTGGACACGCTCGCGATCGTACGGCGCCCCCTCGGTGGCGGGGATCTGTCGGCGGGTCGACGCGCGGGTGTCGGATCCGCGGACCTCCGGTGTCGGGGTCGCGCGACCCGGTCGCGGTACTCTGTCCTGCCGTGCCCGTCCCCGCCCAGGCCCCCACCGCCTCCACCGGCGCCGATCACGCGGCGGTGGTCGACATGCTGCGCTTCTCCCCCGTGGCCGACGAGCTCGCGGAGCGGTTCGCGGACGCCGGGCACCGGCTCTACCTCGTCGGCGGCAGCGTCCGCGACGCGCTGCTCGGACGGGGGTCCCGGGAGACGGAGCAGTCAGGGGAGCACGCCGATAGGGGAGCTCGACCCGTCGAGGGCGACCTCGACTTCACCACCGACGCGCGCCCCGACGCGATCCAGCGGCTGGTCTCCGGGTGGGCCGAGGCCGTGTGGGACACCGGCATCGCGTTCGGGACGGTCGGCGCCGCCCGCCGGGGCGTGACCTGCGAGATCACGACGTTCCGCGCCGACGCCTACGACGGCGTGACGCGCAACCCCGTCGTGGCGTTCGGCGACACCATCGAGGGCGACCTCGTCCGGCGTGACTTCACGGCCAACGCCATGGCGCTCTCGCTGCCCGACCGCACGTTCGTCGACCCCTACGGCGGGCTGGCGGCGCTGGCCCGCGGCGTGCTGGACACCCCGGCCGACCCACGGACCTCCTTCGCCGACGACCCGTTGCGCCTGCTGCGGGCGGCCCGGTTCGTCGCGCAGCTGGGGTTCGAGGTCACGCCCCGCGTGCGCGAGGCGATGACCGAGATGGCCCCGCAGCTGGGACGGATCACGGCCGAGCGGGTGCAGGCCGAGCTGTCGAAGCTGCTGCTCGGCGAGCACCCCCGGCGCGGTATCGAGCTCATGGTCGACACCGGGCTCGCCGACGTCGTGCTGCCCGAGGTGCCGGCCATGCGCCTGGAGATCGACGAGCACGCCCAGCACAAGGACGTCTACGAGCACTCCCTGACGGTCATGGAGCAGGCGATCGGCCGCGAGACGGACGGGCCCGACCTCGTCCTGCGCCTGGCTGCCCTGCTGCACGACATCGGCAAGCCGGCGACCCGCAAGGTCGAGCCGGGGCGGCGCGTGAGCTTCCACCACCACGAGGTCGTGGGCGCCAAGATGACGCGCAAGCGGTTGCGGGAGCTGCGCTACCCGAAGCAGGTCGTCGAGGACGTCGCGCAGCTGGTGTTCCTGCACCTGCGCTTCCACGGCTACGGCAAGGGCGAGTGGACCGACTCCGCGGTCCGCCGCTACGTGACCGACGCCGGGCCGCTGCTCGACCGCCTCCACAAGCTCGTGCGCTCCGACTCGACCACCCGTAACAAGCGCCGGGCCGCGGCGCTGCAGCGCTCCTACGACGACCTCGAGGAGCGGATCGCGCGGATCGCGCAGGAGGAGGACCTCGCGCGCGTCCGCCCGGATCTCGACGGCAACGCCATCATGGAGCTGCTGGGGATCCCGCCGGGCCCGCTCGTCGGGAGGGCGTGGCGCCACCTCAAGGACGTCCGGCTGGAGCGCGGGCCGCTCGACCACGACGAGGCGCGCGCGGAGCTGCTGCGGTGGGCCGAGGCGGAGGGGATCTCGGGGGAACCGCTGGACTGACGCCCGCGTCGAACCGGGTGTGGGATCGATCAGCTATGTGTTCGGCACCGGGGAGGGCCCGGTGCACCGCCACGTCTCCGCCGCCGACCTCGACCTCGGCCCGCCGGGTTCCCGGGACGCGGTGGCGCTCGACTTCGACGGCGACGGGCGCGCCGACGACGCCCTGTGGGACGCCGACGCCGACGGGGTCGCCGACCACTCGGTGCTCGACCTCGACGACGACGGCCGGGGCGACCACGCCTACACCGACCCGGGCGGGCGCGGGCTGTGGGGCACACGGGTGCCGCTGGACGGCGGGGCCGAGGTGGGCGCGGCGCTGAGCTGGTCCGACGTGCGCGGGCGCTCGGCGCGGGCCGACGCGACGCTCGACACCGACGGCGACGGGGTGCTCGACGGCGCGGCCGTGGACGCCGACCACGAGCCGGGCTCCGAGGTGGTGTGCGACCTCGACGGCGACGGCCGGGCCGAGCAGCTGCTCGTCGACGCCGACCACGACGGCCGCGCGGAGCTGGCCTACCTGTCGGCCGGTCCGGAGGCGCCGGGCTCGCCGTCGGCCCGCTGGGACGTGCTGCTCGTCGACACCGACGGCGACGGCGCGGTGGACACGGCGGTCGCCGAGGGCGCGCCGGGCTGGGTGCCGCCCTGAGGCGCGTGCCGGTCGCCGACGCGCAGCGCGGCCTCGTAGATCACGAGCCCGAGCAGGTAGATGCCGGCCGCGAGCACGAGCAGCAGGGGCGAGCGCCCGCTGGTGGGCGCCACGAGGGCCGCGCCGGCCACCGCGACCACGTAGGTGACGTTGAACGTGGTGTCCGAGAGCGAGAACACCCGGCCGCGCGCCGCGTCGCCGACCTCGCTCTGCACCGCCGCGTCGGAGCACAGCTTGATCGCCTGGCCGACGAGCCCGAGCACGAACGACCCCGCGAGGATGGTCGGCAGCGTCATCGGCAGCCCGAGACCGAGCAGGGCGACCGCGGCGAGCACGAGCATGATCCGCACGGTGCCGGAGCGCCCGACCCGCCCGGTGAGCCACGGCGTCACCACCGCCGCGACGCCGAGACCGGCCGCGACCGTCGCCACGACCTCCCCCAGCCCCGCGATCCCGGCCTTGAACGGCCCGACGTCGGTGAGCGAGTTGCGCATGAGCAGCAGCATCACCAGCGTCGTGATGCCGAACGCGAGCCGGTGCGCGGCGACCGCGCCGAACGCCCCCAGCACCCCGGGTGCCGCGCGGGCCGCCCGGAACCCGTCGACGAGGCCGGACGCGACGGCCCGCAGCGCCTGCGCGGCCTCGCGGCGCTCGTCGGGTCCGAGCGATCCCGGCGTGATGCGGGCGGCGACCACGACGATGAGCAGCGACCCGATGGCGGCGGCGCTCGTGGTCCACGCCGCGTCCACGTCGTAGGGGCCGATGACGCCGCGCAGCCCGATGGCGCAGCCGGCACCGATGGCGGCGGCCACGGCTCCCGAGGTCGTGACCAGCGAGTTCGCCCCGACGAGGTGCTCCTCGGCCACCACGTGGGGCAGCGCCGCCGAGAGCCCGGCCTGGATGAACCGGCTGACGCCGATCGTGGCCAGCGCCCCGAGGTAGAGCAGCGGACCGGTGACGCCGGCCAGCACCACGGCGGCGGTCGCGAGCGTCAGCACCCCCCGCAGCGCGCCCGCGACCAGCATCACGCGCCGCCGGTCCCACCGGTCGAGCAGCGCGCCGGCGAACGGCCCGACGATCGAGTACGGGAGCAGGACCGTCGCGAGGCCCACGGCCACCATGACGGGGTCGGCCTCGCGCTCGGGGCTGAAGAGCACCAGCCCGCCGAGCGCGGCCTGGAACACGCCGTCGCCCCACTGGGCGGCCAGCCGGACCGTCAGCAGCTTCCCGAAGCCGGGACGGGTGAGCAGCTCGCGCAGGCGGGCGACCGGGCCCCTCGCCGGCAGCGCGGTCGGGGCCGCAGCAGCGGTCGAACCGGGCGCGACGGGCACGGGGGCCCACGCTACGCGTCCGGTCCGCCCGCCGGTCCGGCGCTCGGTCACCGCTCGGTCACCGCTCGGCGGGCGGGAGAGTGACCACCTCCACCGTGCCTGCCGCCCCGGCGCGCGGCGGTGCGACGATGGGGCTCGTGGCCAGTGGTGTGGGTGAACATCAGGAGGCCGAGGTCGAGGCCGGGACGCTTCTCGTGGCCGCCCCGACCCTCACCGACCCCAACTTCTCGCGGTCGGTCGTGTTCGTCATCGACCACCGCCCGGCCGGCACCCTCGGCGTCGTGCTCAACCGGCCCAGCGAGGTCTCGGTGGCCGACGTGCTGCCGACGTGGGGCCCCCACACCACCACCCCGCACGCGGTCTTCGTCGGCGGTCCGGTCGAGCAGCGCACCGCGCTGTGCCTCGCCGCCCTGCGCACGGGCGAGGACCCGGCCAGCACGGGCGGCGTCGTCGGCGTCCGGGGCCCGGTCGCGCTCGTCGACCTCGACGGCGACCCCGACGACCTCGCCCCGCGCGTCCGCGGCCTGCGGGTGTTCGCCGGCTACTCGGGGTGGGACCGCGGCCAGCTCGACGGCGAGATCGGCCGCGGTGACTGGTACGTCGTCCCGGCCCTGCCCGACGACGTCCTCGCCCCGCCCGGCTACGACCTGTGGGGCGGGGTCCTCCGACGCCAGGGCGTGCCGCTGGCCCTCCTGGCCACCCACGTGAGCGAGCCCCGCCGCAACTGATCCGTTCACCCCTGTGGCGTCAGGGGCAGGAGGGGCGCTCCTCCCTGACGGACCGTGACGCCATCGAGTGACCGGTGTCCCCCGACCCGGGCAGATCGCTTGGGCGCCGCCCACGGCCGGCCACAGGATGATCCGGCATCGAGCGGTGGACCGGGGGGTGACGTGGGCGTTCGTCGTGTCCTGCTGCCCCTGCTCACGGCGCTTGCCGCGACGGTCCTGGTCGCCACCCCCGCCTCCGCCGCGGGGCCGCGCGTCGACCTCCGGGTGCTCGTCGTGCAGAACGGCAGCCCCGAGGTCGACGCCGTGCTCGAGGCCCTCACCGAGAGCGGGGTGCCGACCGATGTCGTCGACCTGTCCGACCCCGCCCGCCGGCCCGTCGACCGCGCCGCGCTGACCGTCCCGGACGCGGTCCCGCACGCCCGCTACCAGGCCGTCGTGCTGCCCGGCGACTCGCCGGTCGAGCTGGCCCCCGCCGAGCTCGCGGTGCTCCACGACGTCGAGCGCGAGTTCCGGCTCCGCCAGCTGAACGCCACGGTGCGCGCGACCGCGCAGACCGGGCTCGCCGAGCCGAGCCCGAGCGCGGGCTGGTCGGGCCGGCTCGACAGCGGGATCGCCCGGCTCACCGACGCGGCCCGGGCCGACGGCTTCGGCGACATGCGCGGGGACGTGCCGATCGGCGGGGACACCTGGGTCGAGATCGGGACCCCGCTGGCCGGCTACACCCCGCTGCTGACGGGGAGCTCGCCCGACGGCGCACGGCGCGGGCCGCTCATGGGCGTGCTGCGCACCGGGGGCCGGGAGGAGCTCGGCCTCTCCTTCTCCTACGCCCCGGGCTCCCAGCCCTTCGCCGCGCTCGCGCCCGGTCTCGTCGAGTGGCTGACGCGCGGGGTGCACCTCGGGATGCGGCGCGCCTGGTTCGCCGTGCACATCGACGACGTGCTCCTCCCGGACGCCCGCTGGGTCGCGGGGGCGCACTGCGCCTACGGGGCGGACTGCCCGCCGACCGTGCCGCCCGCGCCCACCATCCGCATGACCCCGGCCGACGTCGACGCGGCGGCGGGCTGGTCCCGCGACCACGACTTCCGCCTCGATCTGGCCTTCAACGGCGCGGGGTCGCGGCTCGCGGCGCCGGGAGCGGACGACCCCCTGCTCGCGGCGCTGCTCGCGCGGCGGGACGCCTTCGGCTGGATCAACCACACCTGGTCGCACCAGTACCTCGGCTGCGTCCGCGACTACGAGGCCCTGCCCTGGCGCTGCGCCACCGTGCCGATCCTGGGCTGGACGCGGTACGTGCCCGAGCGGGTGATCGACGACGAGGTGGCGCGCAACATCGGGTTCGCCCGCGAGGTCGGCCTCCCGATCGACCCCTCCGAGCTGGTCACCGGCGAGCACAGCGGTCTGCGCGGCGACGAGGAGATGCCCGACGACAACCCCGGGCTGGCCGGCGCGCTCGACGACGAGGGGATCCGCAGCGTCGCGGCGGACGCGTCGAAGGAGGCGGGCCAGCGCCCGATCGGCGGGGCGCGGACCGTGCCGCGCCACCCGATCGACCTCGACTTCGACACGGCCACGTTCGCCGAGACCGTCGACCAGTACAACTGGTCGCACACCTCCCGAGCCGACGGCGGCGACGGCACCTGCGAGACCGACGGCGGCTGCGTGCCGCCCGTGCCGGCCGGCGACCCGCGGGCGGGGTTCCTGGCGCAGATCGTGCCGATGGAGGCGACGAAGGCGCTCGGGCACGTGCTCGCCGACGACCCGCGGCCCCACTACGTGCACCAGCCGCAGCTCACCGAGGACCGGACCCTCTACCCGGTGCTCGAGCAGGTCCTCGGCTCCTACCGGGCGCTCTACACCGAGGCGCGCCCGCTGCTGGTGCCGACGATGACGCAGTCGGCGGAGGTCCTCGCCCGCCAGGCCGCCTGGGCCGCCGCCGCGGGGAGCACGCGGGCCTGGGTGCAGGACGGCGTGGTGACGGTGGCGGCCGATCACCCCGTGGACGTGCCCGTGACGGTCCCGCCGTCGCTCGACGGGGCGTTCGGCGAGCCCTACGGCACCACGCGCTCGGGCTGGATCCCGGTCGCCGGGGAGCAACGGATCGGAGGAGTGGCCCCGTGAAGGTCGCGCTGGTGACGGAGGGGACGTACCCGATCCACGCGGGTGGGGTGAGCGACTGGTGCGACCAGCTGGTGCGGAGCCTCCCGGAGATCGACTTCGAGGTCGTGGCCCTGTCGGGATCGGGGCGGGAGACGGCGACCTACCCGGTGCCCCCCAACGTGGCCGCGGTGCGCCGGATCGGGCTGTGGGCCGAGCCGGCCCGTCCCCGCCGGCCCCGCAGGCCCGGGCGCCGGTTCCTCCGGACCTACACCGACCTGCTCGACGCGATGCTGCTCGGCGGCGCCGCGGCCCCCCGGGACTTCGAGCACGCCGTGCGGACGCTGCGCGACATGGCCCGCACGGTCGACCTCACCGAGGCGCTGCGCAGCCAGGAGGCCGTCGATCTCGTCGTCGAGGTGACCTCGGCGCTGCCGGAGCTCACCCCGACCCTCGCCGACGCGCTGGCCGTGACCGACCTCGTCGAGCACTTCCTGCGGCCGCTGCAGCTCCCCGCGCCCCGGGCCGACCTCGTGCACTGCACCGTCAACGGGCCCGCGATGCTGCTCGGGCTGTGCGCCGCGTGGGAGCACGGGACCCCCGTGCTGCTCTCCGAGCACGGGGTCTACCTGCGGGAACGGCTGATGGCGACCCGGCGGTCCGGCGCCGGGCGCCCCGAGCGTGCCGCCGTCGGTGGGTTCTACGCCGCCCTCACCGGCCTCGGCTACCGGCGGGCCGACGCGGTCCTGCCCGTGAGCGGCTTCAACGCGCGCTGGGCGCTGCAGGGCGGTGCCCGCCCCGACGCGGTGCGGCTGCTGCCCAACGGCGTCGACCCGGCCGGGCTCGCGCCGCTCGCGACCGAGCCGGAGGCCCCGACCCTCGTCTACGCCGGGCGCATCGACCCGCTCAAGGACCTCCACACGCTGCTCGCGGCGTTCGCCAGGGTCCGTCTCGCGGTGCCGGCCGCCCGGCTGCGCCTCTTCGGGGGCGTGCCGGCGGGCAACGAGGGCTACCGGGCCTCGTGCGACGCGCTGGTGGCCGAGCTCGGTCTCGACGACGCCGTGGTGTTCGAGGGGCCGGTCAGCCCGGTGCGCCGGGCGTTCGAGGCCGGCCACGTCGTAGTGCTCTCGAGCGTCTCCGAGGGCCTGCCGCTGACCGTCATCGAGGCCGGGATGTGCGGGCGGCCGGTCGTCGCCACCGACGTCGGCGGCGTCGCCGAGGCCGTCGGCCCCGGCGGGATCGTGGTGCCCGCGGGCCACGTGGAGGCCTTCGCGGACGCCTGCGTCGAGCTGCTCACGCACGCCTCGCTGCGCCGGGCGCTCGCCGGCGCCGGCCAGGACCACGCACGGCGGCGGTTCACGCTCGACCGCTTCCTCACCGACCTCCGGGCGATCTACGCCCACCACGCCGCGCCGGAAGAGGACCCGGCCCCGCACGGCCTCGAGCCGCACCGCGACGCGGTGGCGCGCCCGGTCGAGGAGGTGGGCCCGGGATGGGCGTGAAGCGTGTCGACTCCGCGGTGGCGCACGCCGCGGGCTCGTCGACGACCCGGTCCGAGGCCGCTGTCGTGATCGAGGGTGCCGGGGTCGACGACCGCGTCGCGTCGCAGCGCTACGGCGCGGCCGACGTCTTCGAGCTCGCCGGGTGGCTCGTCGCCGACCGGCGCCGCCCGCGCTCGGAGCCCGCCGTCGCGCCCTCGCACCGGACGTGGTCCACCGCCGGTGACCCCCGTTGGCTCCCGGCGCGCGGGGTGCTCTACGCCGTGCCCGCCGTGGTCGCGCTCGCGCTGCTGCCGAGCGAGGACCCCGTGTCGGCCACGCTCATGCTCAGCGGGCTGGTGCTGGCCTGGGCGGCGGCGTACGGCGTGGCGAGCGTGGCCTGGTCGTACCTCGGCAACCTCGACCGGCCCGCCGCCCGGCGCTTCCTGCGGCGCGCCCTGCTCGTCGGGACCGGGGTCGCGCTGGTGCTGGCGGTCGCGGCGGTGTTCGCCGCGCTGGTGCTCACGGCGACGATGTCGGTCGACCTCGTCACCGTCGTGCTGCTCACCGGCCAGGCGGCCTACCTGTTCGCGGCGGCGGCCCTGCTGCTGTGCGGGCGGGAGGCCTGGCTGCTCGCGGCGCTGCTCCCGGCCGTGGTCGGCGCCGTGCTCGGCCTGCTCCTCCCGCACGAGGGACCGGCCAGCGCGCTCGCCAACCCCACGAGCGGCGTCCCGGCCCGCGACCTCCTCTGGCCGGCCGCGTCGGTGGTGCTCGCGACCGTCCTCGCCCTCGTCGCGACCCGCGGCGGGCGCCGACCGGTCTCCGCGCTGCCCCGGTCGGCGTGGACGCACGCCACCGCGCAGGTCGGGTTCGGGCTCTTCGTCGCCGTGCTCGTGCTGTTCCCGGCCCTCGAGCAGCTGCTCGACCCCGGGTTCGACCCGATGCCGCTCTCGCTCACGTCGCTCGCCCTGCCGCTGGTGCTGACCACGGGCATCGCGGAGTTGCTCCTCGTCCGCTACCGGGAGCGGACCGGGGCGCTGCTCGCCGCCACCGGTTCGGTACCGCGGTTCGCCCGCGGGGCGCGGCACGCGGCGCTGCGCGCGCACCTGCTCTACGTCGTGGCGCTCGCGGGCACGACCTTGCTCTACGGCGCGGCGGTGGCGGTCGCGATGCCCGGGTGGGACGTTCGCCTGGTGCTGCTCGGGGCCGACTACGTCGTGCTCGGCACCGCGCTCTTCGCCGCGGCCGTGGCCACCGCACTCGGCCGCGGCGACCGTGTCCTCGCCCTGCTGTCCGCGGCGGTGGCCGGGCTCGCGGCGTTCATCGTGCGCGGCCAGGCCGTGCCGACCTCCGGGACCGCGGCCATCCTCTGGCACCTCGGGACCGGCGCCGTGCTGCTCGTCGTCCTCGCCGTCCTCGTGCGGCGCTCCGCGGGGATCCCGGTGCGGCACCGATGAGCGTCATGAGCTTGGCCGTGCCCGCCTACTTCCACCCGCGGCGCGAGGCCGCCGACTGGGAGCGCCTCCGGGCCCTCGGCGACCGGCTCGGTGTCGTGGTGGTCAACCCCGACTCCGGGCCCGGCAGCGGCGACGCCGCCTACCGGAGCGCGGTCCGCGACCTGCCCGGCCTCGTCGCGGGCTACGTCGACACCGACTACGCCCGCCGCCCGCTCTCCGAGGTGCTCGCCGACGTCGCGGCGTACCGCCGGCTGCACGGCGTCGAGGCGGTCTTCGCCGACCAGGTCACGTCGTCGGCCGAGCACCTGGGCCACTACGCGCGCCTCGCGGCGGCCGTCGACGGACCGCTGATCCTCAACCCGGGCGTGCGCCCCGACCCCGGCTACCTGCGGCTGGCGTCGGTCGTCGTGACCTTCGAGGGCCCGTGGTCGGCGCACGCCGCGCTCGACACCCCGGACCCGCCCGGACCCGCCGCCACCTGGCACCTCGTCCACGGGGTGCCGGACGGCGAGGAGGAGCGGACCCTGCACCGCGCGACCGCCCTGGGCGCGACGCACGCCTACGCCACGGCTGCGGCCCTGCCCAACCCGTGGGGCGCGCTGGCGACCTGGGTGGGCCCGTGACGCGCGCCGGGCTCGTGGCCGTCGTGTGCGGCGGGCTGATGATGGCGCTCGCGTGCGGGTCGCCGGCCGGGGCCGGCGGCGCGGTGCGGGCGCCGGCGGGCAGCACGTGGCAGTACCAGCTCCAAGGTCCCGTCGACACGTCGGTGGACGCGGCCACCTACGACGTCGACCTCTTCGGCACCTCGGCGCAGACCGTGGCGGCGCTGCACGCCGACGGGCGCCAGGTCGTCTGCTACGTCAACGCGGGTGCGGTCGAGGACTGGCGGCCGGACGCCGGGGCGCTCCCCGCGGAGGTGCGCGGCCAGGAGCTCGAGGACTGGCCCGACGAGTACTGGCTCGACGTCCGGCGCACCGACGTCCTCGAGCCGTGGCTCGCGGCCCGCTTCGACCTCTGCAAGCAGAAGGGCTTCGACGCCGTCGAGCCCGACAACGTCGACGGCTACACCCACCCCACGGGCTTCCCGCTCGGCGAGGGCGACCAGCTGGCGTTCAACCTGATGCTCGCCCGCCTCGCCCACGAGCGCGGCCTGGCCGTCGGGCTCAAGAACGACCTCGACCAGGTCGACGACCTCGTCGGCGACTTCGACTTCGCCGTCAACGAGCAGTGCGCCCAGTACCGCGAGTGCGACGCGCTCGCCCCGTTCGTCGCGGCGGGCAAGCCCGTCTACCACGTGGAGTACGACCTCCCGCTGGCGTCGTTCTGCCCCCCGCCGCCGGGGTTCCGCTCGATCCGCAAGAACATCGTCCTCGACGCCCCCGTGGAGACCTGTCCCGCCCAGGCGCCGTGAGCCGTGACTCCGGGGCCGTGAGTGACGAACGAACGGCGCTCTCGCTGCTTCCGAGGCAACGAGAGCGCCGTTCATTCCCGGCGCTCCGCCGCGCCCGGACGCGCCGACGCGCCCGTCCGGGCCTAGCGTCATCGCCGTGCGACGCGTCGAACCGGGCCCCGGGCAGGAATCGGTGTGGGACTACCCGCGCCCGCCACGGGCGGAGGCCGTCCGCCGCCGCGCGGTCGTGACGTACGCCGGCACCGTCGTCGCCGACTCCGACGACCTCGTGCGCGTGCTGGAGACCAGCCACCCGCCGACCTGGTACCTGCCGCGCACCGCGTTCACCGAGGGCGTCCTGCGTCCCGCCGAGCGCCGGACGATGTGCGAGTGGAAGGGAACGGCGCGCTACGTCGACATCGTCGTCAACGGCGCGACGCCACTGACCGACGTCGGGTGGTGGTACCCGCGGGAGGACACGAAGCGCAGCGGAGCTGGACCGTCGGAAGGAGCCGTGTACCCCGAGCTCGCCGACCGCGTCGCGCTCTACCCCGCCCCGTTCGACGAGATCACCCTCGACGGCGAGCGCGTCGAGCCCCAGCCCGGCGGGTTCTACGGCGGGTGGATCACCCACGACGTGGTCGGCCCGTTCAAGGGCGCCCCGGGCACCTGGGGCTGGTGACTAGGCGCCGGCCTGCGCCCGCGGGCAGAGCGCACACGTGCCGCCGCACGCGCCGGGGGCCGTGTCGCAGGCAGGCTCCTCCTCGACGGCTCCCGCGGTGCACGACGGGAGATCGGCCAGAGCCGCGTCCTCGGCCTCCTCGGCGGCCGCGAAGCGCGACCCGATGACGCCCCCGGCGCCCAGGAGACCGATCAGCGCGACCGCGCCGAGCACCAGCATCGTGATGCCCGCGCCGGTGGTCGCGGCCAGGACCGCGGCGACGGCGCCGGCGATGCCCGCGACGCCCGCGGCGACGAACGCCGGGGCCGCGGCGCGGTTGGCGCGGCGGAAGGCGTCGACCGTGCCCATGGTCCACACCGTGCGCACGCCGAGCACGCGGTTGCGAGGGAGCCGGTGGAACAGCGCGAGGACACCGGCGCCGCCCACGAGCAGGGCGGCCGCCGCCAGGACCAGGGCCGGGACGATCACACCCCCAGAGTAGGCTCGACGCCGTCCTCGCGGGATCCACGGTGCCCCTTCGTGCGGCGCCGGACCCGGCCGCGGGCTCCCCGCGGTGAGGACCCCCGGTCGATACCCAGGAGGAAGCCGTGACCGCCGAGCCCGAGGTGGCGAGCCGCGCCGACAGTCCCGGCGGGGCGAGCGGCGTCCCGCCGTACCGCTACACCGCCGCGCTCGCGAACGACATCGAGCGGCGCTGGCAGGACCACTGGGAGTCGGCCGACACGTTCGCCGTCACCAACCCGGGCCCGGACCACCCGGCGCCGGCGGGCGAGAAGTTCTACCTGATGGACATGTTCCCCTATCCGTCCGGCGCCGGGCTGCACGTCGGGCACCCGCTGGGGTTCATCGGCACCGACGTCCTGGGTCGCTTCCTGCGCATGTCCGGGCGGACCGTGCTGCACACGATGGGCTTCGACGCCTTCGGCCTGCCCGCCGAGCAGTACGCGGTGCAGACGGGCACGCACCCGCGCACCACGACCGAGGCCAACATCGCGCGCTACCGCGCCCAGATCCGCCAGCTCGGCCTCGCGCACGACCAGCACCGCTCGGTCTCGACCACCGACGTCGACTTCTACCGCTGGACGCAGTGGATCTTCCTGCGGATCCACGGCTCCTGGTACGACACCGAGATCGGGCGGGCACGGCCGATCACGGAGCTGGAGGACGAGCTCGAGAAGGGCATCCGCGGCCTGCCCGACGGCCGCGACTGGAGCGCGCTGTCCCGCCCGGAGCAGGACCGCGTCCTCGACGACCACCGGCTGGCCTACCTCGCCGACGCCCCCGTCAACTGGTGTCCCGCGCTGGGCACGGTGCTGTCGAACGAGGAGGTCACCGCCGACGGGCGCTCCGAGCGCGGCAACTTCCCGGTGTTCCGGCGCAACCTGCGCCAGTGGATGATGCGGATCACCGCCTACGCCGACCGTCTGGCCGACGACCTCGACGGCGTCGACTGGCCGGACTCGGTCAAGACGATGCAGCGCAACTGGATCGGGCGCTCGCAGGGCGCGCAGGTGCGGTTCGCCGTCAGCGGCCAGGACGCGCAGCGCAGCGGAGCCGGACCATCGACGCCGCCGATCGAGGTCTTCACCACCCGCCCGGACACCCTGTTCGGCGCCACGTACCTGGTGCTCGCCCCCGAGCACCCGCTGGTCGACGCGCTGACCGCCGACGCCTGGCCCTCGCCGCTGACCGGTGAGGAGCTCGACGGGCGCTGGACCGGCGGCGCGGCGTCGCCGACCGAGGCCGTGGCGGCCTACCGCCGCGCGGTCGCGCAGCGCTCCGAGCTCGAGCGTCAGGAGGCCCGGGACAAGACCGGCGTCTTCACCGGCGCCTGGGCGACGAACCCGGTCAACGGCGAGCCGCTGCCGGTGTTCGTCGCCGACTACGTCCTCATGGGCTACGGCACCGGCGCGATCATGGCCGTGCCCGGCCAGGACCAGCGCGACTGGGACTTCGCGACGGTGTTCGGGCTGCCGATCCGCCGCACCGTCGCGCCGCCGGAGGGCTTCGAGGGCTCCGGGGGCCAGGCCTACGTCGGCGCCGGACCGGCGATCAACTCGGCGAACGACGAGATCAGCCTCGACGGGCTCGAGGTCGACGCCGCCAAGACGGCGATCGTCGCGTGGCTGGCCGGGAAGGGCACCGGCGAGCCGGTGGTCCAGTACAAGCTGCGGGACTGGCTGTTCTCCCGGCAGCGCTACTGGGGCGAGCCGTTCCCCGTCGCCTACGCGGCCGACGGCGAGACCGACGGCGGGCCGTCGATCCCGCGCGCGCTGCCCGACGGCGACCTCCCGGTGCTGCTGCCCGACGTCGAGGACTACGCGCCGAAGTCGTTCGCCCCGGACGACCGCGACTCCTCGCCGGAGTCGCCGCTGGCGCGCGCGACCGACTGGGTGGCCTTCGCCGAGGACCTGCCCTCCGACCCGGAGCGCGGCTTCGCGGAGTACGTGCGGGAGACCAACACGATGCCGCAGTGGGCGGGGTCGTGCTGGTACTACCTGCGCTACCTCGACCCGCACAACAGCGAGCGCTTCGTCGACCCCGACGTCGAGCGCTACTGGCTGGGCCCGCGCGCTCCGGGGGATCCGGGCGGGGTCGACCTCTACGTCGGCGGCGTCGAGCACGCGGTGCTGCACCTGCTGTACTCGCGGTTCTGGCACAAGGTGCTCTTCGACCTCGGCTACGTCACGTCCTCGGAGCCGTTCCGCCGGCTGTTCAACCAGGGCTACGTCCAGGCCTGGGCCTACACCGACGCCCGCGGGGTCTACGTGCCCGCCGAGGAGGTCGTCGAGGACGCCGCTTCGGCCACCGGATTCACGTGGAACGGCGAGCCCGTGCGCCAGGAGTACGGGAAGATGGGCAAGTCGCTGCGCAACGTGGTGACGCCCGACGAGATGTGCGAGGCCTACGGCGCGGACACGTTCCGGCTCTACGAGATGTCGACCGGGCCGATGGAGGCGTCGCGCCCCTGGTCGACCCGTGACGTCGTCGGCTCGCACCGCTTCCTGCAGCGCGTGTGGCGCCTGGTGATCGACGAGGAGACCGGCGAGCTGCGGGTCTCGGACGCCGAGCCCGACCGCGACACCCTCGTCGCGCTGCACCGGTCGATCGACGGCGTGCGCTCCGACCTGCCCGCGATGCACTACAACACCGCGGTCGCGAAGCTCATCGAGCTGGCCAACCACCTGACCAAGACCTACCCGGCCGGCGGCACGCCGCGCGCGGTGGTGGAGCCGCTCGTGCTCCTGCTCTCGCCGCTGTGCCCGCACGTGGCCGAGGAGCTGTGGTCACGCCTGGGCCACCCGGACACGCTGGCCTACGAGCCGTTCCCCGAGCCCGACCCGTCCCTGCTGGTCGAGGACTCCGTCGAGTACCCGATCCAGGTCAACGGGAAGGTCCGCTCGCGGATCACGGTGCCCGCCGCCGCGGGCGAGGACGACGTCCGGGGTGCCGCCCTCGGTGACCCGAAGGTCGTCGAGCTCCTCGCCGGCGCCGAGCCGCGCAAGGTCATCGTCGTCCCGGGGCGCCTGGTCAACATCGTCCGCTGACCCGTCGGCGACCGCTCCCGGAGATCAGGAGCACGTCGTCCACCTCGACGGGCGGCGGATTCAAGGGGCTGTCGCAACACCTCGTCTGAGCTAGGGGTGAGTGTGATGGGTCGTGCGCGGGCGTTGCGGGGGCAAGTGCGCGAGTTCTGGCGTGCCCGGCTGGAAGGGCTGGAGCACGAC
>NZ_BSTS01000019.1 GCF_030269665.1 Actinomycetospora sp. NBRC 106375 | reverse complement strand
GGATTTTGAAGCTGACTGGCGTAGGAACCGTCATCATCAACTTCCCGGGGCCCACCTCACCGCAGCGACACGACCCCAGCTCCCGGCCCGGTCACACCCTCAGCTGCACTCCATTTCCGGAAGAGCCAGCAATCCTGGCAGTTCGAACCGAGCTGAGGACACTGCGCCGCGCATCCCGCCGAACTCTGGCGAAGTACTGAAGCTAAAGAATCAGGCCGATCGAACGGCCGGTAACGCGCCCCTGGCAGGATTGAATTTGCGACATCAGCTTACCGAGAAGACCGTCACGGACGGTCCCGCCCGGTGCCGGCGGTTCGACTGACCTCCGACGACGTATCTCGGCCGCGCCGCCCTATACTTGCCAGTACCGACTGTCGCCATAGGCCGATGATGAGCGCTAGACCGACCGCATCTCCACGATGAGCTGGTCGAGACCCGAGTTAGGCCGTAGGCGGATCCTGATCATGGCTGGAAGGCGCGTCGGAACTACGTTTCTAGCGCATTGAGCTGACCGACGCTCGTCGCGGACGTGAGGCTAGTCGGTAACGTGCTTGGACCCTCGAATCCGAGGTACAGCTTCAAAGTGGATTGCAAACCCAGACCCTGTGGGTCTTTCCCTTGATTATCTCGTAGTCCCAGTAGCACTTGACCCGGCCACCGTGACCGTCATCGAAGACCGGCACCATCTCGACATTGTCCTGGCCATCGTCGATAGTGTGGTGCACGGAGACCGAGCCAGCGACCCGTTCCCCTCCAGGGACGTCGGAGAAGAACTCACGAACACTTGGAAAGTCGGTCGAGGTGCCACCCTCGCGCAAAGCCTTCAGGCAAGCTTGAGCGAGAGCTCTGGAGGCTGCAACGTTGTACGGAGACTCGAAGAAGTCCGGGTTAGCGGGCACGCGATTACCCCCTAGGTGCCTGTCTACGCTGAGCCTCGCTCCCAGCCCAGCTACTAGCATGGACCTTACCTCGCTGGCGCGCCACCTCCAGCTTGCGACAGCACTGATGATCTGGGACTTCTGAACGCCCTGGCGTGTCCGGAAACTTCGGCGTGGCCTTGATCGGGCTGTTCAAGACCGAGCAGATCGAGCCGAGGGCGCACCGTCGAACAGGTCGAGATCGCCACCCTGGAATGGGTCGACTGGTTCAACCACCGCCGACTGCACTCCACCTGCGGCGACATCCCACCCGCCGAACGCGAAGCCGCCCACTTCCGCCACCACCGGCCCCACCCGGAGCCGGCGCACTCAAGCCCGTAGCTCTCCGGACATGCTGGGGCGCCTCAGGCTTAGACAACAGGGCGCCCGCGCGCGAGCTCTACAAGGTGGTGTAACGACACCGGCGACGAGACGATCTATCCCCAGACGACCGGGCGTCACCGGAACCAACTCTCAGGGGCGGACATGGCTGACGAACCAACGAAGACGTCGACCGAGATCGCCAAAGACCTTGTCGAGAAGCTCACCGAAATAGCCGAGGCAGCTCGGGGTGAGTCAGACGACGAAGCTGGGAAAACCAAGGCCGACAACTCAGCGGCCACCGCAGGGAAATCCGAGACTGCCAAGGCGGACAAGCCGGAGTCGAAGTCGGAGGAGGAAGCCGAGGACGCGGCAATCTCAACCGACAGCATCCTGCGCTCTGTGCGTGAGCGGTACGATAGCCAGACAAAGTGGATTGTTGGCGCCCTAGTTGCTGTAGGGGCGCTGGTGTTCGGCTCGTTGCCCTTCACGAACGCAGTCTCTCAGCCTCTCACCTTGAGGGGTTTTCCTTTCGGGCTGGCTTGGGGGCTCGTCTTTGCCGCGTTGGGTATATCTGTCGTACTCTGGGCACGGTCCCGCACACTGGAACCAGAAGACGCGTCTCTCGGCGAGCTACTGCGCACATTAGCCTACTTCGCTAAGCCTTCCAGTGAATCGCGGTTGCCCATTTGGCTTCGATGGGCGGGGTGGGTCTGGCGGGTGCACGTTCGGCCTCGCTTCGGGCCGACCGTCGCCGCCAACAAAAAGATCTACGACATTCTCGATGGACCTGAAGCGGGCGCTCACCTGGGACCTGAGCTTGATGGAGAGACGCCGACAGAGAAGGTTCGGGAGCTGATCCGTAAGATTGGCTACCTTGAGGGCGAGGTCTTTAGGTCCTCCGGACAGGTCGCGCGGGAGGACGCGCGCCGTGCGTTCGCTTCGGTTGCGGTGTCGGAACTCGGAGCAGCCGTCAAAGCTCGTCCGTCCACTCCGGAAGGGAAGGTGGCGGCCGCCGACGCCACGTCATTGAGTTCGTGGCGATCGAGCCACAGCCAGTTCGTCGACAGACTCCGAGGTACGGAGGGCTTCTCGGCCCGCGAGAACCTAGAGGCACGACGCAACGCGCTTGGAACATATCTCGCGCACCGAGACTTGTTGCTCGCTGAGTCCGCCATCGCTCAAATCCGAGGGTCGTTTAGGGCCGGTCGAACACTGCTGCTCCTCGGTGGTCTGCTAACCCTTTTCGGAGCCGCCATCTACACGAGTTCCCTACCTGCGGACTCCTCGAGCGATGAGAAGCCTGCCGCCGCAACAGGTCCACTGCTCCAACCCGGAACACCAATCACAGTGACAATCGCGTCCACCGTCGGACGAATCGATAGTGCGTGTCGGCGCGGCGGTCTCCAGGGCTATCTACTTTCCCCGTCTCCGCCCCCACCTGCGGCGGACCGCGATGGACCGTTCACAGCATTCATCGTCACTCCGGGCTGCAGTGGTGAGATCACGATCGCTGAAGACGAGGGAAGCTTCACGGACGGCTGGGCCGGACCAGTCCAGCCTCCTCCGCCTTCCTAGCAACGAACGGTCTTGTCGGCTTGGCTCGAGCCGCAACAGCGACGCAAACGAGCTCCTTACTGGGAATAGAGGAACGACGAGAGGCGCCTTGGCTTCCCCCGAAGGGTGGTAACGAGCTGGATTAGTTCAGCGACGCTGAACCGCCGACTTGTATGACTGGCAGGAATCCGGAGGTAGTCGATCTACGGTCTCCACCGGAGCACCGGCCGGTCTGACTCGTGAATCGCCTGCCGCTTTCGGGCTGGCTGTCCCGGGGTTGGTCGTGCTGGTCGGTGTTCCGGGCCGTGGTCTGACTCAAGAGAAGTGCTCGAGAGCTTCGGCGCGGGAAAGTCGGTCCCTCTGTGTCTGTCAAGCAGCGGGGTGTGAGACCGTAGTCTCGGTGGCGGCGGGCCCCGGGAAATGACTTGTCTGAAGAGCTGGTGTTCGGGGTTGAGTCAGCCGCGTTGGACGACAGAGCCGCCCCCGTGCGTCCTCCCGGATCCGCTCCTGTTCGCCGCTCGAGGGCGATCATGGTTCGCCAGACCCGATCGGCGAGTCGACCGCCCGCTAGCGGTCGGCCGGCAGGGCACGGAAGAGGTGTCCGACCTCGAGGTTCTCTCGCCGCGTGGGTGCGGCGAGCATTCGGGCCGCCGCGACGAAGCCGGACGCGAGCATCCCGAGAGCGGCCACCGTGGCAGCAATGTCCAGCGCTCGACCGGGCTCGGCGTCCACGCCGTGCACGAGGAACCGTGATGTGAGCAGAACCGCGGCCAGGCCGACCGCGACGAGGTGGCCCCGCTCCTGCCGCGTCATCCGCGCCGTCCCCGCATTCCTGAATCACGACCGACCGCTCACGGGCCACTGACCGAGTCTTGCGTCTCTCAGCACACAGGCTCAGCCCTGCCTCGGGCCGACGATCGGCACACGGTGTTTGAGGGAGGTGGTGCCGCGCGTTCGGTCGGTCAGCGTGTCAGCGGCGGGCTGCGACGGCTCGGTAATTCGAGATGAGGTCCTTGGTGAGGCGGCCGCGCGCCTTGACCTCGATGCCTTCCTCGACGGCCCATGCCCGGATGCGCTCACGTTCGTCGCTGGTGAGCCCGTCGGGACCTGTGCGCACCGTCGACTCGGCGGCGACGTCCTCGGAGGCCGAAGCAGTCGGTGCGTCAGCAGCCGCCGGAGAAGGCGCGGGGGTGGGAGCGCCGGAGCGACTCTCGGAGCGACTCTCGGAGGGACTGTCGGAGGCGAGTAGCGCGCCGGGGTCGCCGCGATGGAAGGCGTCGCGCACGGAGGCGGGGATGCGGCCGCGCGCAGACAACGGGTGCCCGTGGCGGCTGGCCCAGTCACGGATGGCCTGGTTCTGCTCGCGGTCACTGGCCGCGGGCGAGCTCGCCCGTGATGGTGCTTGCTGCTGAGCAGAGGGCTGGGCGCGACGAGTTCGTCCGCGGCCGCTGCGTCGGGCGTGCTCGATGTAGGGGGCGAGCGCATCGCGCAACGAGGCGGCGTGGGCATCACTGAGGTCGATCTCGTACGTGGCGCCGTCGAGGCCGAACTCGAGGCTCTGGTCGGCCGCCGAACCGTCGAGGTCGTCGATCAACGTCACCGTCGTCCGCTGTGCCATCCCTGTGCTCCCTCGCCTCTATGATCCACGCGCAGGCTAGGTGAGCCAGCTGCGGTACCCGGCGGCAGCTCCGTCGCTCAGGATCGACCGCCGAGGGCAGCGGCCGCTGACGGGTCCGCCGCAGTCAGGATGGACGCTCCAGCCGACTCGAGATGAAGGTGACCGTCTGGCGCCGATGCTCTGATCGGGTGGACCTAGCTCATCGGAGATGATCTCCGTCGTGGAGCCATTCGTGGAGCGAACCGTGGTGCGAGGATGCCCGTGGTGCGAATTCTGCCACTTCGCGGGCCAGCGTTGTCGCAGGTAGCAGGCTTGGTCTACGTGATCGCAGGCCCTCTCAAGGCGGTAGCGGGGGTTCGAATCCCCTCGGGGCTACGCAGGCCGGAGGCTCGGTGAGCCTCCGGCCTTTCGCGTTGGTGGAGCCCTTCACGGTGCGAGTCGCCCCGGACTCGCACCACGGCCGGCGCCCGCGCCGCCCGCTGCCGGCGCGAACGAGTTCGAGACGCTACCCAGCGTCGCAGACGGCTGCGCCGGGGTTGCCCGGGTGCTGGTCAGCCACAGGGGGGCCGGCACCCCGTACCTGATCACGCAGGACCTATTCGTCCGCGACCCGATCAGGAGAGGAGCGGTTCCTCCGAGGGTCTCTGCGGACGACGCGGGGTGGCTGAGCGGACGTACGGCGGATCCGGCCGTTTCACACGTCTGCACTACGAGAACTGCGGTGCACACGCCGGATCGGGTTGTCAGATGCAGCGTCGGCCGCGCGAGAAGTCAATGGCGATCTATTCGTCGCTATGCGTGATCGAGGGGCAATGGTGAGTAGCGTGCTCAGGAGCAAAGCCACTCTCGTACGATCGCGTTCACACTGATGGCGGTGCCGGCTCGGAATCGATCCGCCCATCCTTCGGCAGGTGGGCGCCCTGTGAGGCCCATCGTCGACGGGTGGAGATCGAATGTCGACCTCGCTACGAGAGCCGTGTCGTCGGGTGCGCCCGGCGTCATTGCGCGAGGTCCTCGTATCGCTGTCGGTTCTTCTCGTCGCGGTTTCTCTGACCGGATGCTCGACAGGTGGACCCGGCCGGCAATCCGGCGGCGCTCCTCCTGCCGAGGGGCAATTCCAGTCCGGTTCTGCCCCATCCATAGGGCCACCAATTCAGCCGCGCGAGCCCGGCGTCACCGATGAGCCGAACGTGATGGGTGGCCCCGGCGCGGTGGGCGGGCCCGATCGAGCCGGAACGGCGGGCACCAGTGGGGGCGGTCCGTGGGCCGGCGCGAGTGATCCTGACAGTGGGGGCAATGCCGATGGGCTCGGCAGTCCTGGAGATGGCGGCTCGGATGCCCCGGTTGGGTCGGGTGGTGGGCACTACCCCCTGGCACAACCTTACGCACCAGCCTTCAGGCCGCAGTTCTACCAACTGACTCAAGCTGGATCCTTTGACACGGCTCTCGACAACATGCTCGGCGAGAACGGCTGCGACGGAGACAGCGAGTGTGGAGCGGCTGTCGTTCAACTCATGCTGTTCTCTCCCTTCCGGCTCGCCGATCAGGACGAGGCGAGAGAGCTGCCTGGTTGGATTCCCGACGATGAAGCGGAACTAACTGCCCTCTTGGCGGCCGGACGGTGGCCGGCCCTGCTCTGCCGTGCCGGTTGGCCGGGCGCTGAGACCCAGAGCGGCAGCGTGGAGCGAGTGAGGGCAGTCGTCCAAGCTGTGCCGTCGTTGCGCACGGTCCTCGACGCCGGCGTGACGCCGCAGCAGCTGTTGGTCGCCGACGTCCCGCCCAAGCGGTTGTTGGATGCCCAGGTTCCGCCGGGGGAGTTGTTGGCCGCCGGCGTCACACCGGGCGAACTCCTCCGTGCCGGTGCCACGGTGCAGCAGTTGTTGGACGCCCGCCTCACGCCACGCCAATTGTTGGAGGCCGGCGCCACTCCGCAGCAATTGCTCGGGGCGCGCGTCACCGCGCAGCAGTTGCTCGAAGCAGGAGCCACTCCGCGCCAGCTGCTCGACGCTCAGGTGCCACCGCGGGACCTGCTGGCAGCTGGTGTCACACCGAGGCAGTTGCTGAATGCCGGAGCAACGCCCCGACAGCTCCTGGCTGCGGGCGCGACCGCGCAGGAGCTGGCGGAGGCCGGGGTCACGCGCCAGCAACTGACGGACGCTGGGGTGCCGCAGGAAGCGGTCGCCGCGACTGGTGGGGCGGGAGGCGACAACTCCGCGAGCGACAACGCCGCCGATGGTCGCGCGCCGACGGGTGGTGCGGACACGGGAGGAGCGGGCTCGCCCGGTGGGAGCGACACGGGCACGGGCGACACGGGCACGGGCGACACGGGCACGGGCGACAGGAACACGGGCGAGGCCGTGGACGAATGAAGCCGGCGTTGGGTGGGGCCGGTGACTGAGCACATTTCGCCGCGAGCGAGACGGCGGTCCTCCGGTGAGGCGCAGGACCGGACGGTGGTGGGCGTGACAGCCCTGCCGGCAGGGTCGAGTGCGCCACCGGCGTGGTCTGTGCCTCGATCCACCGAGGGTTCTGCCGTGGCGAGATAGTTGATCTTTGTCGGTGGGTGGCCGGGTGCGGGCGTGGTGAACCGCCCCAGGTCTGCGAGAGGCTGGTGATCAAGCCGCTGCGCCCTGCTGGGCTACCGCAGCAGCATACCTGGCTTCCCATTCCACCGGCGGCATGTTGCCGACCGAAGAATGAATTCTGTTGTGGTTGTACCACCCGACCCACGCTGCTGTTTCTCGCTCGACCTCGCGCAGCCCACTCCAGTTCCGCCTGGAGTGTTGCAGGATGACCTCGGTCTTGTACAGCCCGATCGTTGACTCCATCAACGCGTTGTCCAGCGCGTCGCCGACGGTGCCGATCGACCCGGCGATGCCCGCTTCGCGGAGTTCTTCGGTGAACGCCAGCGCCGTGTATTGCGAGCCCGCGTCCGAATGGTGAACGACCCCCTCGGCGGTGAAGTCGGCGTCGCCGCGCTGACGGGTCGCGAGCGCTTGAGCCAGCGCGGCGGTGACCAGATCGACGGTCTTGTGCGCGGCCGCCCGCCATCCCAGGATTCGCCGCGAATAGACGTCGGTGAGAAAGGAGACGTAGACGAATCCGCAGGCGGTCCACACGTAGGTGAAGTCCGAGACCCACACCGCGTCGGGGCGGTTCGGGCTCTTCCAGCCCCGCTGCACCAGGTCCGGGTAGCGCGCCGCGGCCGGCTCGCGCACGGTGGTGCGGGTGCGGTGCTCCCCGCGCCGTACGCCTTGCAGGCCGGCGATCCGCATCAGCCGGGCCACCTGCTCGCGACCCACCGCCAGCCCGGCCCGCCGCGCGGCGTGCCACATCTTGCGGACCCCGTACACCGACCGGTTGGCCCGGTAGAGGTCCACGATCTCATTCACCAGGTACGCCTCAGCGAGCGCGGCGTCGCTGACCGGACATTCCAGCCACTGGTAGTAGGTGCCCGGGGCGATCTTCATGCCGTGCTCGGAGAGCACCGCACAGATCGGCTCGACCCCGAACCGTTCCCGGAACTGGTGGATGTAGAGCAGTTTCACCGAAGTTTGCGGTCGAGCTCCGCCTGGGCGAAAAACGCCGACGCCGTCTTCAGGATCTCGTTGGCCCGACGCAACTCGGCGACCTCTTTCTGCAACCGCCGGAACTCCTCGAGATCCACCTGATCGCCTTCGGCGTCATGGCCGGTCCCGTCCGAACGCGGCCGCTCACCCTCGACCCAGTTCCGCAGCGTCGCCGGATTCACATCCAGGATCGCACCAACATGCCGGCGAGCAGCCAGCTTCGAATCCCCATGATCGCGCAGACGGTCCTCATACATCCGCACCGCACGCGCCCGAGTCTCCGCATCGAACTTCCGAGGTGGGGCCACCGCTCCAGTCTCCTTGCTACATCAGAGCCTCACCAGGAGCTGGGGCGGTTCAACTCAGCAGAGCCGCCAATCCGGCCCGCTCGGCCAGCGCCGACACCGCCACCAGCCCCGTGCACGACACGAGATTCGGATCGTCGAACCGGACCGAGATCCGCCGAGGACCGTGGGAGAGTTGCATCCAGCGGATGCCCTTCTGCGCAGCGGGACAGGACCCTAGACAAGCCCTATCTTCCCTGCGCAGAGGGGCATTCGCGTGTCACGGCCCGCCCCCACCAGCGACAGCGTCGGTGGATCGAGGCTGTCGCCACGCGGCGCGAATCCCGTGCCCGCGGAGCCGTCTCGGGTCGCTGGAAGGACAGGTCGGTGCTCACGGCGTGGACGCCGCCGACGGCGCGGGCGGCACCCGGAGAGTCATGGGTCGGGCGTTTCCCCGACGACGTTCTGCGCACGCCCCGTTCCTCTCCGTGCACCGTCCTCCGGTGGCGACATCGACGTCGTTCCCCTGCGTAGTCCTCGCGGAGCAGAACGGTCCGCCACGTCGTCACGGTTCGTCGTCGACCGCGTTTCCGGCCTCTCCTCGGGCGCTATGATTTCCGACCGGTCGACCATTCGACCCTGTCTCATTCCCGATCATCGGTCACCGTGAGGGGACGGTCCGATGTGGCGTCGCCTCGCACCACTCGTCGCCTTCGTGGCCACGCTGACGCTCGCCCCGTGCGCGGACGCGGCGCCCGCCCCACGGGGTCCGGCGCCCGTGACCCCCGCGGCGGCGCCGGGCATGCGCGTCCTCACCACGGGCCTGGCCGCGCCCTGGGAGCTGACCTGGGGGCCGGACGGCTGGCTGTGGGTCACCGAGAAGGTCGGCAGGCGTGTCGACCGGATCAACCCGTCCGACGGCACGCGGACGGTCGCGGTGACGCTCGACGACGCCGCGGCCAGCGGTGCGCAGGACGGCGTGCTGGGCCTCGCCTTCGCCGGCAGGACCTGCCGACCGCCCAGGAGGTCGCCGCCCAGGACTGGAGCACCTACGCCGGCAAGATCCTCCGCATCGATCTCGACGGGTCCATCCCGGCCGACAACCCGGTGCTGAACGGCGTGCGCAGCCACGTCTCACCTACGGCCACCGGAACCCGCAGGGCCTGGTGGTCGGGCCGGGCGGGCGCCTCTTCGCCGACGAGCACGGCCCCAAGAGCGACGACGAGATCAACCTGCTGCGGCCGGGCGGTGACTACGGCTGGCCGGAGGTGTCGGGCTTCCGGGACGACCAGGCCTACCGGTACGCCGACTGGTCGGCGGCACCCGACTGCCCCCAGCTGTCGTACGACGACTACCAGGACCCACCGAGCGTGCCGCGCGGCCCGGCCGAGACCGCCTGGACCGCGCCCGGCTACGTCGAGCCGCTGCGCACGATGTACACCGTGCCGACCGGCTACAACTTCCAGGACCCGGCGTGCCGCGGGACCGACTTCTACCTCTGCTGGCCCTCGATCGCCCCGGCCGGGCTCGACTACGTGCCCGCGCAGGGCGCGCCGGACCCGGCGGTGGCCGACTCCCTGCTCGTCCCGGCGCTGAAGACCGGGTCGGTGTTCGTGTTCCGCCTGACCGCCGACGGCGGCTCGGTCCGGGGCGACACCACCCAGCTCTTCCGCACCCGGAACCGCTACCGCGACGTCGCCCTCAGCCCGGATCGCACCCGGATCTACGTGGCCACCGACAGCGACGGGCTCGCCGGGCCCCAGTCCGGCTCGCACACCGGCACCCTCGACAACCCGGGCAGCGTGCTCGAGTTCCCCCTGACCGGCCTCAGCGCGGCGAGCCCCTGACGCGTCAGACCGCGGCGACCACGTCGCGGACGGCGGCGTCGACGACCTCGCGCCACGGCGTGGCGGGTCGGCCGAGCAGGCGGGCGAGGTCGTCGCCGGGGGCGCTCAGCCAGCCGGCGGCCGCGCCGCGGTCGGAGTCGGCGAGCACCGCGGCGAACGCCTCCGGCAGCCCGGCGGCGACGAGGGCCCCGGCGAAGTTGTCGACGGAGAGATCGGTGTAGGGCACGTCCCGGCCCGCCGCGCGGGAGATCTCGGCGGCCAGCTCCGCCCGCGTGAAGCCGGGCCCGCCGAGCTCGAGGACGTCCCCGGCGGAGGCGGCGCCGGTGAGGGCCGCGACGGCGGCCTCCGCGTAGTCCGCGCGCGTGGCGGCGTCGAAGCGGCCCTCCCCGGAGGCCCCGACCATCCCCCGCTCGATGTCGCCGGCGACCCCGGCCAGGAAGTTCTCGACGTACCAACCGTTGCGCAGCAGCACCGACGGCACGCCCGCGTCCGTGAGCATCCGCTCGGTGGCCGCGTGCTCGCCCGCCAGGACCATGTCCGAGGCCTGGGCGTGCAGGATGCTGGTGTAGGCCACGAGCTCGACGTCCGTGGTCGCCAGCGCGTCGACGACCGCCCGGTGCTGCTCGAGACGGGCGCCCGCGTCGCTGCCCGAGACGAACAGCACCCGGGTCGCGCCGGTGAAGGCCTCGGCCAGCGAGGCCGGGTCGTCGTAGTCGGCGCGACGGACGTCGACCCCGCGGTCCGCGAGGTCGGCGAGGGTCTCGACCCGCCGGCCGGTCGCGCGGACCTCGGTCGCGGGCACGCGCTCGAGCAGGGCCTCGACGGCGAGGCGGCCCAGGGCCCCGGTGGCTCCGGTGACGACGTACACGGCTGACTCCCTCACGGTGGTGGGCCGCCGGGCGCGGCCCCTCGGTCTCGGCAACCGTCGGGACGCCGGACCACTTCCCGATGGAGAGTCAGCACCTTGAAGTGCTCAGGGTACCTGAGAGATAGTGTCCTGGTGAGAGGCGATGTGTATGCCGCCGGTTGCCCCAGCCGGCAGATCCTCGACCGCATCGGCGACCGGTGGAGCGTGCTCGTCGTCGGCACCCTCGCCGAGCGCACCCTGCGCCACGGCGCCATCGCCGCGCGGATCGGCGGGATCACCCCGAAGATGCTCACCCAGACCCTGCGGGGCCTCGAGCGCGACGGCCTCGTCTCGCGCACGGCCTACGCGGAGATCCCGCCGCGCGTGGAGTACGCCCTCACCGACCTCGGCCGCAGCCTGCTGGGCCTCGCCCACGCCCTCGACGACTGGGCCGAGACCCACATCGAGGCGGTCGACGCGGCGCGCGCGGAGTACGACGCCCGCACCGGCTCCCGCGTCTGACCGCTCGCGCACGCGGAGCCGCGCCGCGTTCGCCGGAGCGCGATGGGGCGGCCCGCCGGGGCCCGACCGTGCCGACCGGCCACGGTCCGGCGCGGAGACCCAGACGCGATCCGGCGGACACCCGACCTCCACGCACCGGGAGCAGGCTGGTCGCGCGCGGCGGGCGGGGTCCGCGGGGGACTCGTCGTGCCGCGGTCGGAGGGGGTCCGGCGTGGGCGCGGGGGCGTGCGGCGACGCGGGGCAGGGCAGAGCGCGGGCGGGTGAGGTCCCGCGGCGCTCGCTGCTGGGGATGCTCGGGCTGGGGCTCGCGGCGTGGCTCGCGGGCTGCGCCGCTCCGGCCGGGGCCGCCCCGCCACCCGTCCCGCCCCCGGCGCGTCCGGCGACGGCCACGGTCCGGACGACGGCGCCTGCCCGCGGCGCCCCGATCGCCCTGACCGTCGACGACGGCTACGCGCCCCACGTGGTCGCGGGCTACGTCGAGTTCGCCCGGCGCGCGGGCATCCACCTGACCTTCAGCCCCAACGGCGTGTGTACACGACGGCGTGGGCGCCGCGGGCGCCGGTGCTGCGGCCGCTCGTCGAGGCCGGTCAGGTGCAGATCATGAACCACACGTTCAGTCATCCGTGGCTGACGCGGCTCCCGCCGGCGCGGGTGCGGGCGGAGCTGGAGCGCAACGAGGAGTGGATCGCGGCCACCTTCGGCACGACCTCGCGGCCCTACTGGCGCCCTCCCTACGGCGCGCACGACGCGGCCGTCGACGCGATCGCCCGCGATGCCGGGTTCCCGTCGACCGTGAGGTGGACCGGCTCCTACGGCGACGCCACCCTGGTCACCCCCGCGTTCCTGCTCGAGCAGGCGCGGCGCTACCTGACGGCGGGGACGATCATGCTCGGCCACGCGAACCACCCGACGATCCTCGGGCTGTTCGACCAGATCGCCGAGATCCTCCGCGAGCGGGACCTGCGGCCCGTCACGCTCACCGAGTTCTTCGGGCCGGGGGCGGCACTGAGCGGCGCCCACGACTCCTACTCGGTCGGGACCGCCGCCGTCGCGCGCAGCACGTCGCCCCGGCTGACGATGCCGGCGAGGCGGTCGTCGGCGTCGACGACGGGCAGCGTCCGCAGGCGGTTGTTCACCATCGTGTGCGCGAGGTCGTGCACCGGGCACGTGGCACGCACGCAGACGACGTCGGTCGTCATCGCGGCGCCGACGGTGCTCGGCGGCGGGGTGCGTCGCCCCGAGAGCGTGTCGGGCACGAGGTCGGCCTCGCTGAGGATGCCGCGCACGCGGCGGTCCGCGTCGAGCACCGGCATCGCGCTGAAGCGGTGCGCGCGCATCAGGGCGGCCGCCTCGGCCACGGGCATGTCCTCGGTGAGGTCGTAGACGTCCACCGACGGGGTCATGATGTCGGCCGCCGTCGCGCCGGCACGGACCTCGCCGTCCCAGAACTTCGGCGCGGTCCGGGGTCGCTCCTTCGTGCGTGACAGGAGCCGGCCGATCGGTCCGAACGACGGCTCGGGGGTGAGCAGGTCGCCCCGCGACACGACGCCGGCGAGCATCCCGCCCTGGACGATCGGCATCACGCGCAGCTCGCCGTAGTGGCGCAGTCGGTGGGCGATCACGGGCACGGTGGCGTCCGGCGCGAGGGACAGCGGGTCGCGGGTCATGACGTCGCCCACCTCGACGGCGTCCCGGGACGAGCCGTCGGCCCGCAAGAGGTCGTAGGTCGTGACGATGCCGACGAGGCGGTAGCGGTCGTCGACGACGGGGAGCGCGCTGAACCGGTTCTCGGTCAGCAGGTAGCGGGCGCGCTCGATCGTCGTGTCCGGCCGGACCGACACGACGCGGCTGGTCATCACGTCACGCGCCCGCAGCACCATGTGCTCAGTGTGAGACATCACCACGCCGATGTCGCCCGTTCGAGTGGACAGAGATCTCTTGTGTGCACGGTAGGTGACACCTACCGTGCAACGTACGGACGAACGCACTAGTCCGATTGCCCGACTCCACTTTCCTTCCGCCGACGACGCCTGCGTCGTCGCCGCGGCATGCCCCGACACCGGAGGTACCGAGATGACCCACGACGAACTGATGGCCGAGGCGTGCCGACTCGCGAAGGAGTCGGTGGAGAACGGGTGGGGCGGTCCGTTCGGCGCCGTGATCGCGAAGGACGGCGAGATCGTCGCGCGCGGCCAGAACCGGGTGCTGCTCACCGGCGACGTGACCGCCCACGCCGAGATCGAGACCCTGCGCAAGGCGGCGGCGGTGCTCAACCCCGAGGCCCCGTCCATCGCCGCGAGCCACCGCAACACCTCGACCCTGACGCTCGTGCCGCGTCCCGAGGGCTCGGCCGACGTCGTGCCCGAGCGCGCCCGGATGTTCATGGGCCACGAGATCTACATCAGCGGCGCCCCGTGCCCGATGTGCATGAGCGCCATCTACTGGGCCCGCCTCGACGCGGTGTACTTCGCGAACGACCTCGACGCCACGAAGGCGATCGGCTTCGACGACGCGTTCCAGTACGAGGACTTCACCCGCCCCCTGCACGCGCGGCGCATCAAGGTCGAGCAGTTCCGCCCCGACCTGGGCGCCGAGGCCTACGCGGCGTGGTCGGAGAAGGCCGACCGCCACCCCTACTGATCGCGCCGTCCCGGACGCAGGTGCCCTGATGCGCGAGACGCAGGCGGCGACCCAGGCCGGCCCGGCCACCGTGGTGGTCGGGCAGCGGATGAAGGCCGGCCGCGACGAGCAGTACCGCCGGTGGCAGGACGGCCTCACCGCGGCGGCGGCGACGTTCCCCGGCTACCTCGGGACCGAGGAGACCCCGGCCGACCGGCAGGGCGACGCCACCGTCGTCTACCGCTTCGACGGTGTCGAGCACCTGCGCCGGTGGCTGGACAGCCCGGAGCGCCGGCGGCTCGTCGAGCAGGGCGCGGACCTGCTCGACGAGCTCCCGAGCCAGCAGGTGCTGGTGGGGGAGGGCGAGGGGTCGCGGCCTGCGACGGTGGTCGTCTCCCACCCCGTCGCCGCGCGGGACGAGGCCGCGTTCCTCGACTGGCAGCACCGGATGACCGTCGCCGAGAGCCGGTCTCCCGGGTTCCTCGGGTCGGAGCTGTTCCGCCCGGTGCCGGGCGTGCAGGACGAGTGGACGGCGGTCTACCGGTTCGCCACGGCGGACGACCTCGAGCTCTGGCTCGCGTCCGACGCCCGCCGCGACCTGCTCGCCGAGGGCGAGCGGTTCCGGGACTTCAAGCTCCGCACGATCTCGGGCGCCTTCGGCAGCTGGTTCCCGGTGGGTGACGGCGACGGGGTGACCGCGGGCCCGCCGTCGTGGAAGCAGGCCCTCTCGGTGCTCGTCGGGCTCTACCCGACGGTCGTGCTGCTGACCGTGGGCCTCGGCGCACTGTGGCCGTCGGCGCCGCTGTGGGCGGGCCTGCTCGTGGGCAACGTCGCGTCGGTCGCGCTGCTGACCTGGGTGGTGATGCCCGGGGTGACGCGAGCGCTGGGCTGGTGGCTGACCCCGCGGCCCGAGGCCGACCGGCCCCGCACCGATGTGCGCGGGCTGGTCGTCTCGGTGGCCTTCCTCGCGGTGGCCGCCGTGGTCTTCTGGCTCGTCACCGTCGAGATTTGGAGTCTGCCGTGAGCGCGGTCGGCGACCTGCGGGCCGCCCTGGGCCCGCAGGTGCACGAGCGGGGGTCGGCCGGCTACCGCGACCGGCTCGGACGGGTCTTCTTCCCCGCGGCGTCACGGCGGCACCCGTCGTGCGTCGTCACGCCCCGCACCGTCGACGACGTGGCCACCGCGATGAAGGTGGCGACGGCCACCGGCGCCCGGGTCACGGTCCGCGGGGGCGGGCTGAGCTCGAACTGCGTCGCCGACGACGCCGTCGTGCTCGACCTCTCGGCCTGTCTGGCCGGCGTCCGCCCGGACGCCGACCGGGTCGTCGTGGAGGGCGGGGCGACGATGGGGACGATGCTCGAGGCCCTCGCGCCGGCCGGCCGTGTCGTGCCGGTCGGGATCGTCGGCCACGCCGGTCTCGGACTCGCCACACTGGGCGGCGTCGGGTACCTGACACGGTCGCTCGGCCTCACGCTCGACCATCTCGTCGAGGTCGAGCTGGTGCTCCCGTCCGGCGACGTCATGTCGCTGTCGGACCGGAGTGTGGGGGAGGAGTCCGACCTGTGGTGGGCCGTGCGGGGAGGCGCGCCGTCCGTCGGCGTCGTCACCTCGGCGGTCCTGCGGACCCACGAGCTCGGCGCGATGTGGGTGGACCGTGCGGTGGTCGGGATCGATGCGCTCGCGACCTACTTCCGTGTCGCCCCGGAGCTACCGCGGGACACCACGATGGGTGCGGTTCTCGGGTGGTCGCCGCTCGCGCCCGACGCACCGGTGCTGTTCGTGTACACCGCGTGCGCGAGCGGGCAGGAGGCCGCCATCGCGCGGGCCCGCGCGGCGGCGTCCGCGGTCGCCGGCTCCGCCCCGCTCTACCGGTCGGAGACGAGCGGGCGGTACCTGGCGGGCCTGCCCGAGTTCGCGATCCCGGGCGACGGGGGCGCCGAGCCGGACCCCGTCCGCCTGCCCCGGGCCGGCGACGGACCGCGAGGGTCGTTCTTCGGCAAGTCCGTCTTCACCGGCCCGACGCTCGACGCCGCGGTCGCCGGGACCCTCGCCGAGCGGATCCGGGCGGCACCCACCCGAGCCTGCCGGATCGACTTCCAGCACACCGGCGGTGCCCTGGCCGATGTCGACGACACCGCCACCGCGTTCCGCGGCCGCTCCGGCGAGTGGAACGTCCCGCTCAATGCGATCTGGACCGAATCTGCCGACGACGACGCCTGCCGGGGATGGGCCAGGGAGACGGTGCGCGCGCTCGCGGACCACACGCTGGGCGTCTACGGCGTCGAGGTGCGTCCCGGTCCCGACGCGGAGGAGGAGATCGCGGCCGCGTACGGCGACAACCTGCCGCGACTCCGCGCGCTGCAGCAGCGCCACGACCCGGACGGGGTGCTCGGGGTGCTGCGGCTCTAACCGGCCCGCATCCGCAGCACCGACCCGGTGGCGCCGGTTCCCACCATGAGGGCGACGAGCCCGCAGAGCACCGTCGCCACGGGGGCCAGGCCCCAGACCTCGACCGCGACCCCGGCGAGCAGGCTGGAGACCGCGGCCGCGAAGTAGCAGAACAGGTAGATCGCGGCGAGGGTGCCGGCGTGCGTGCCCTCCGGGCTCCGCTCCAGCAGGACCCGCATGGCGCCGGCGAAGGCGACGCCGAAGCCCGCGCCCGCGACGACCGCGGCGGCGATGTAGGCGGCGAAACTGCCCACGGTGATCGCCGCGACGTAGCCGGCGATCCCGAGGACGAGCACGGTCGCGCCGCCGGCGAGGGCCCGCACGGGGCGCAAGCGGTTGGCGCCGAGCCCGGCCACGGGCCCGGCGAGGTGGTAGACGGCGACCGCGAGGGCGCCGCTGAACAGGTCGTGGCGACCCAGCACCGACACCGCCATCGACGGGGCCAGCGCCTGGGTGAAGCCGCCGAGCACGTACGTCGCGGCGACGAGCAGGCACACCGCGGGGAACACGGCGCGGGCCGTCGGCGGGACCCGGACCACCGGGCGCAGCGAGCGGAGGGCGCCGGGCGTGCGCGTGACGGTCTCCGGCAGGAACGCGACGGCCGCGGCTGCGGCGGTCAGGACGCCGGCCGTGACGAGGAACGACAGGACCGGCGCACGGTCCGGCGCGAGCTGCACCGCGACCCCCGAGGTGAGGGCGCCGATCGCGATGCCGCCCGGCGGCGCCCCGCTGGTGATCGCGCCGGGCAGGCCCGGACGCGACGGGGGCGCCAGGTCGACCACGAAGGCGCCGAGCGCACTGAGGGCGAGCCCGATCGAGAGCCCCTGGATCGCCCGCCCGATGATCAGGGGAGCGGCCGAGTCCACGGTCGCGAGCACGAGGCAGCCGGCTGCGCCGACGAGCAGCGCGGGCACGGACACCCACCGCCGGCCGAGGTGGTCGGAGAGGCTGCCGCAGCACAGCAGGGCAGCCAGCAGCGGGAGGATGTAGACGGCGAAGGCGCCGGTCAGCCCCACCGTCGAGACGCCGTCGGCCTGCTGGTAGACGACGTAGAGCGGCGCCGGGACCCCGGCCGCGGCGCAGACGGCGACGAGCGAGACGGACGCCGTGGTGAAGGTCGCGCCGGACGGTCGTCGGGCCCTGAGCACAGGCCTCAGGCCGTCCCGTCGAGCGTCACGAGGCTCCAGTCTAGGCCGCCACACCGCGTCGGATGTGACGCTGCAGCAATGATCAGAACTGATCAGAACGGCGGCGGGTCGTCGGCCGGGTGCGTGACGGCGCCGGCCGGGATCGGCGGGGTGGTCGCCGCGACCGTAGGCCGGTGGCGTCGGTCGAACGGGTCGCCCTCGTCGGGGTCCCACATCGGATCGTCCGGCAGCGGGCGCGGCCGAGCGGTGGGGCGAGGCTCGGGCAGCGGGTCGATGATGCGTTTCGGCCTGGTCGTGTGGTGGACGCCGGCGCGCGTGCGGATCGCGAAGTGTCCGGGCCGCGGCTGGCGCACCTGCCAGCCGGCGCGGTGCTTGGCGCGGTGGTGGTGCTTGTCCCAGACGCCGAGGTTCCACGACGCGGTCGGGCCGCCGAGCGCACGGTCCAGGGTGTGGTCGAGCTCGGCCTTGTGGGCGGGCTGTCGGCAGCAGGGCGCGACGCAGTGCCGATCGCGGACCTGGAGCCAGCGCGCGACCTCGGCGCGGGGCCGGCGGCGGGCGAGATCGGCGGCCGATTCGGGCGGCGGCGACCCTGGTGCTCGGTCGCCGAGGTCACGGAGCCGCTGCTGGAGCTCGGTGAGCAGCGGGCCCCAGTCGCCGTGATCATCGGGGTTCAGGGCAGCCAGTACCATCGTCGGGACCTGGAGCTCGACGATCGTGGTGCGAGGCTGTGCCCCTGTCCCCCGGTGCCGAGCATCATCACGGCTCCCGGGGCCGGGTGGTCGGCGCGGTCGTCGTCGGGCCAGCAACAGGTGCTCGAGGCGGCCGTCGTCGTCGGTGAGCACGACGCGCCACTCGCCGTCGTGGTGTCGCAGGACCAGCGTCCGTGCGTCGTGGGCCAGCACCGTGCCGTAACCAGGGACGCAGCCGGGGAACCGGTCGAGCCCGAGGGCGGTGGTGAGCCGCAGCCGGACCTCGCAGGTCCCGGTCCGGATGCCGCCCGGCCCGCGTTCCGGCCCGATCACGGTGGGATCGGGGAGATCAGGGAGGTCAAGGACGCCCTGCCCGCGGGCACCCTCGAGCGGATCATCGCTCGGGCCATCGGATGTTGCGCCGTGATCGTCCGAGCCGTCACATGGGCTGTCGTCCAAAGGACTGTCGTCACCGGGGCTGTCGTCACCGGGGCTGTCAGCAGCGCCGCCATCGGGGCCGCCGTCCGCGGGTCCGTCATCCGGCCCGGCCGGCCCGTGCGGGCCCTCGTCCGGGCCGTCGTCCGGGCCGTCGTCCGGGCCGTCGTCCGGGCCGTCGTCCGGGTCCTCGTCCGGGTCGTCGTCCGGGTCACCGCTCGGACCGCCGCCGCCCTCGTCCGGATCCGGATCGTCGTCCGGCGCCGGCTGGCCGGCCTGGTGGTACTCGGCGGCGAGGATGAGGGCCACGCGGTGGTCGTCGACACCGGCCATGGAGCCGTCGAGGAGCCGCTCGGCCACCGCGGCGCGCAGGGTGCCGACCGGGATCAGCACGCCCAAGGCGCGAACGGCGGCGGCCAGGGCGTCGACACGATCGCGCATCGCCAGCCCGGACGGGGCCGAGACGTCGCAGACCGCCAGGGTCGCGGTGCCCGTCGGGTTGGACGAGAGCATCACCCGCGCCTGCTTCTGGGCGCGCTTCGCGCGACGCTCGGCCCACTCCGGATCGATGGACGCGGCGCTCTTCTCGATGCGCCGGATCAGCTCGCCCACCGGCATCCCGGGAGCCTCGGCGATCAGTTCCTCGCAGACGGCGCGGGCGTGCTCGTCGGTGAGATCGCGCGTCCATTCGCAGAACCGCGTCGCCTTGGGCTCGTCGAGCCGGCCCTCCCAGAGCGCGTCGCCCACCTCGGGCAGCCGGACCGCGAGGTCGTCGGCCAGGTCGAGCTTGCGATCGGCCATCGTGCGCGACCACCCGAGCACGCCGCAGACCTCGTCGCCCGAGAACTCGTCGGTCGAGGCGAGGCGCACGGTGGTGTCGGCCCGGGCGCGGCCCAGGTGGTGCATCGCGTCGAGGACGCGCGCGGTGCCCCGGCTCTGCTCCCGCGCGCAGGCACGCAGGTAGGCCGCCAGGTCGTCGCCGGTGAGCGCGGCGGGGGAGAGCTCCTCGAGGGCGGCGACCAGCTCCGCCCCGGGGGCGAGAGCGTCCAGCGCGGCCGGGAGGCCGGACCGGACATCGTGGTCAATGCTCACACGAAGACGGTAGAACCGACCCCCGACAACGGCGGCCGTGAGAAGGCCCCGGGGACCGGCTCAACGGATCACAGAATCGTAACGATCGAGCCATGGCGAAAGGCCAGGGCTGATCGCGAATCCGGTCTCGGCGGAGAACGGGGTACGCCTCGCTGATGTCCGTGACAGCGAGGTCGCCGTTCCCACTCGACGACCCCGCATCCTCGCGGGGCCCGACGATGGTGAGGAGACGTTGCGCCTGCGGACGCCGGTGCCGATGGACGGACCCGGCGCTCGGCTCCGAGTCCGGTCAGACCGGGTACGTCGGGCCCCGCGACGCGGGGCAGGAGGCCCGGGAGATCCCTCCCGCCACGCATCGTCGCAGGTCAGGAACGTGCGGTGGCTGCTCCGGTCAGTGGATGTCGCGATCTTCCGGGGTTGCACCAATATTGTTGACGACGCAACGGTCTACGACCTGCCCTCGTGACCCGTCACCCCGACCGGCGCAGGTCCCGGAACGGGACGTCCCTGTCCGCCTGCGGCTCGCGCGGCAGGCCCAGCACGCGCTCGCCGAGGATCGTGCGCTGGATCTGCTCGGTGCCGCCGGCGATCGAGAGCGACGGCGCGTAGAGCTCGCCGTAGGCCCAGAGCCCGCCGTCGGGGTCGTCGGGATCCCAGGCGACGGCCTCCGGGCCCGCGATCTCGAGGGCCAGCGCCGCGACCTGCCGCGCGACGCGCGCCGCGGCGAGCTTGCCGACCGAGGCGAGCGACCCGGGGTCGTTGCCGACCCGGACCTCGGCGGCGATCCGGCGGGCGAACAGGTCCACCTCCTGCTGGGCGACGTAGGCCTCGCCGAGGCGGCGGCGCACCACCGGGTCGTCCGCGCGGCCGTGGCGGCGGGCCAGGGCGACGACGGCGTCGAGCGTGACCGGCGAGCCGATCGGGTTGTCGCTCAGCGCGACCCGCTCGTTGGCCAGCATCAGGGTCGCGGCCCGCCAGCCGCCCCCGACCTCGCCGACGACGTCGTCGGGCCCGAGCCGGACGTCGTCGAGGAAGACCTCGTTGAACTCGGCGTCGCCGGTGGCCTGGCGCAGCGGCCGCACGGTGATCCCGGGCGCGGCCATGTCGGCGACGAACATCGTGAGGCCGCGGTGCTTGGGCACGCCGGGGTCGGTGCGCGCGAGCAGCAGGCCGCGGTCGCTGTGGTGGGCGTACGTGGTCCACACCTTCTGCCCGGTGACGACCCACCCGTCGCCGTCCGGCGTCGCCGCCGTGGACAGCGAGGCCAGGTCGGAGCCCGCGCCGGGCTCCGAGAAGAGCTGGCACCACACCTCGTCGGCGCGCAGCATCGGCGGGAGGTGGCGACGCCGCTGCTCCTCGGTGCCGAGCGCCAGCAGCACGGGCCCGCACATGCCGAACCCGATGGTGAAGAGATCGGCGAAGGTCTCGGAGCCCGCCGCCTCCTCGTCGAACACCCGCCGGAACTCCGGTCCCAGGCCGAGGCCTCCGTAGGCCGCCGGCCACGTGATGCCCGCGAGCCCGGCCCCGTGCAGGGCGCGCTGGTGATCCCGCGCGGCCGCGACGTAGGCGGCGGGGTCGCGCGAGCGGCTCGGGACCGCCTCGGGGTGCTGCCCGTGGGCGGCGAAGAACGCGGCGCAGCGCCGCCGGAAGTCGTCGGTCACGAGGGCACCAGCCCGGCGTGGGTGGCGAGGCGGTCGAGATCGTCCCCGGCGCCGAAGAGCGCGGCGGACGCCCGCGCGCGCCGGAAGTACAGGTGCGCGTCGTGCTCCCAGGTGTAGCCGATGCCGCCGAGCACCCGGATCGCGTCGCTGCTGATCTGCACGAACGCCCGCGAGCACGCGACGCGGGCGCTGCGGGCGGCGGCGTCGACGGCCGCGGGATCGGCCCCGGGCGCGGCGAGCAGGCCCAGGGCGTGCTGCTGTGTCGACCGCGCGAGCTCGAGGGCGACGAGCATGTCGGCCAGCAGGTGCTTGACGGCCTGGAAGGAGCCGATCGGCCGGCCGAACTGCACGCGCTCGCCGGCGTACGCGCTCGCCGTCTCCAGCACGCGGTCGGCCCCGCCGACCTGCTCGCACGCGACGAGCACTGCGGCGACGGCCCCGACGCGCCCGGCCCAGCCGTGCGGCGCCGCGAACGGCCGCGCCGGGGCGCCGGCGAGCGTGATCCGCGCCTGCCCGCGCGTGAGGTCCATCGTCCGCAGCGGTCTGCGGTCGGCGCCGGCGAGGTCGACGACGACGCCCCCGGGAGCGCCGACCAGCACGAGACGGTCGGCCGTCGTCCCGTCCGGGACGTGGTCGACCAGGCCGGTCACGCGGTCGCCGTCGAGGGTCCACCCGGTCCCGAAGGAGACCGTCGCGAGCCGCTCACCCGCCGCGACGACCGGCAGCAGGTCGTCGGCCGCCCCGGCCGTGCTCAGGGCCACGCCGGCGAGCACCGTCGTCAGGTACGGCGACGGCAGGTTCGCCCGCCCGATCTCCTCGAGGACCACGCCGAGCTCCACCGGGCCGTAGCCGGACCCGCCGTGCTCCTCCGGGATCGCGAGGCCCGCCAGCCCCAGCTCGCCGCTCATCCGCTGCCACAGCGCTGCGTCGAACCCGCCGGCGGCGACGGTGCGGCGGACCGCGGCGCTGTCGGCCGCCTTCTCCAGCAGCCCGCGCACCGCCGCCCGCAGGTCGTCGTGCTCCGGGGCGTAGAGCGCCAAGCTCAGCCCAGCCGCTCGATGATCGTGACGTTGGCCTGCCCGCCGCCCTCGCACATCGTCTGCAGGCCGTAGCGCCCGCCGGTGCGCTCGAGCTCGTGCAGCATCGTGGTCATCAGTCGCGCGCCGGTGGCGCCGAGCGGGTGGCCCAGAGCGATCGCGCCGCCGTTGGGGTTGACCTTCGCGTGGTCGGCGCCGGTCTCCGCCATCCAGGCCTGCACGACGCTCGCGAACGCCTCGTTGATCTCGACGGTGTCGATGTCGTCCATCGTCAGGCCGGTCTTCCCGAGCGCGTACGCGGTGGCCGGGATCGGCGCGGTCAGCATCATCACCGGGTCGCCGCCGCGGGCGGAGACGTGGTGGACACGGGCGCGGGGCGTGAGCCCGTGGTCCCGGACCGCCTGCTCCGAGGCGACGAGCAGCGCCGCGGCACCGTCGGAGATCTGGCTCGACACCGCCGCGGTCAGCCGCCCGCCCGGGGTCAGCGCCTTGAGCTCCGCCATCTTCTCGAGCGTGGTGTCCGTCCGGGGACCCTCGTCGGCCTTCGCGTCCGCGATCGGCGCGATCTCGCGGTCGAACCGGCCCTCGGCGACGGCCCGCAGCGCCCGCTGGTGGCTCTCGTGGGCGAAGCGCTCCATGTCCTCGCGGGACAGGCCCCACTTCTCGGCGATCATCTCCGCACCGCGGAACTGCGAGATCTCCTGGGTGCCGTAGCGGGACTCCCAGCCCTCGCTGCCGGTCCAGGGGTCGGTCGCACCGTAGGGCTCGCCCGCCGTGAAGGACGACAGGATCGGGTACTGGCTCATGAGCTGGACGCCGCCCGCGATCACGACGTCGGCGGTGCCCGCCATGACCGCCTGCGCCGCGAAGGTGACGGCCTGCTGCGACGAGCCGCACTGCCGGTCGACGGTGACGCCGGGGACGCTCTCCGGGAGGCCCGCCGCGAGCGCGGCCGTGCGGGCGATGTCGCCGGCCTGCGCGCCAATGGTGTCGAGGCAGCCGTAGACGACGTCCTCGATCGCCTCGGGGTCGATCCCGGTGCGCGTCACCAGCTCGCGGATCGGGTGCGCGCCGAGGTCGGCGGGGTGGATCCCGGCGAGCCCGCCCTTCCGGCGGCCCACCGGGGACCGCACCGCGTCGACGATGTACGCCTCGCCGGCTGTCATGGAGCACCTCCGCGTCGAACTTTCTAATGCAGACTATAAAACAGACCCGACCAGCTCGTCACGCAGGGCGAACTTCTGCACCTTCCCCGACGGGGTGGTCGGCAGGTCGTCGACGAGGAACCAGCGGGCGGGCACCTTGTACGTCGCGAGCCGCTCGCGGGCGAAGGCCTCGAGGTCGTCGCGGACGCCCTCGGCGGCGGGGTCGCGGACGACGACCGCCGCGGCGACGATCTCGCCCCAGTGCTCGTCGGGCAGGCCGAGGACGGCGACGCGGAGCACCTGCGGGTGGGCGGCGAGCGCGATCTCGATCTCGGCCGGGGCGATGTTCTCGCCGCCCCGGATGATGATCTCCTTGAGTCGCCCGGTGACGGTGATCAGCCCGCGGTCGTCCATCGTGCCGAGGTCGCCGGTGTGCAGCCAGCCCTCGGCGTCCACGGTGCTCGCGGTGGCGTCGGCGTCGTCGAAGTACTCGATCATCTGGCTGTACCCGCGGGCGCAGATCTCGCCCTGCTGCCCGATCGGCACCACCTCGCCGCCGACGGGGTCGACGATCTGCGCGGCGGTGTGGGGCAACGGCCGCCCGACCTTCGTCGTGAGGTCCTCGCGGGTGTCGGTGCGCCGGGTCAGTGAGAGCACCGGCGAGAGCTCGGTCTGGCCGAAGAGGTTGTGCACCGAGGCCCCGAACGTCCGCTCGACGGCCTCGATCATCGAGCCGGGCACCGTCGAGGCTCCGACGAGCACGGTCGAGAGCTGCGGAGCGGGCCCGTCCGCGCCCCGGGCCGCCTCGAGCACCGCGCCGAGCACGGTCGCGACGCTGAACAGGACGTCCGCGTCCTCGGCGGCCATGGCCGCGAGGACCTCGCCCGGCGCGAACTTCTCGATGAGCACCTGGGTGCCGCCGAGCCAGGCCGGCCCGAGGGTGGAGATGACGCACGCGGCGGTGTGGAACATCGGCAGCGGGGCGATGCCCACGCTCCGCGCCGGCACCTCGCCGGTGATCATGGTGAGCCGGGCGTTGTTGACCAGCGAGCGGTGCGCGAGCAGGACCGCCTTGGGATGGCCGGTGGTGCCCGAGGTGAACTGGATCATCGCGGGCGACGCCGGATCCACCGTGGCGTCGTCGCCCGGCGTCGCGCGGAGCCGGTCGGGGTCGCCGAGGCTGATGCGGTGGCGCAGCGCGGGCAGGTCGTCGACGACGGACCGGGCGACCGCCGCCATGTCGTAGTCGCGGCTCACGTCGGCGTGGATCAGCACCGAGGCGCGCGAGAGGCGCAGCGCGTAATCCAGCTCGGGGCCGCGCAGCACCGGGTTGAGCGCGACGAGCACCACGCCGGCCAGCGCCGCGCCGTACTCGATGACGGGCCACTCGGCGACGTTCGGGGCCCAGAGCGCGACGTGGTCCCCGGGCGCCGCGACCCGCCGGAGTCCGGCGGCCACCTCGCGCGCCGCGGTGAGCAGCTCCGTGTACGAGGCGCGCAGGGCCGAGCCGTCGTGCCGCACGCCGACCAGGGCGAGCACGTCGGGGTGCTCGCGCGCCCGGTCGCGCACGAGGTCGGCGATCGTCGCCTCGGCGAGGTCGACGGCGTCGTCGGCGTCCCACCGCGACGTCGCGAGCGTGCGGCCGGTCGTCGACGGGGCGATCGGGGGGTGATCGAGGGTCACGGCGAGCCTCCGCGTCGGTGCCCAGTGGTCCGGCCCACTTTTCTATTCGGGAATAGGGGAACGGGGCAAGAGAAACAACGGCGTCACGACTTGACCGGGACGCCGCACGCCTGGTGTCTTAACGCTCGTTAGAAACATCGACGGGAGGTCGGGCCGTGAGGACGTTCGCGTCGGTCGGGGAGATCGTCGCCGCGCAGGGCGAGACGCTCGGGCCCGGCGAGTGGATGACCGTCGACCAGCAGACGATCGACACGTTCGCCGACGCGACGGGCGACCACCAGTGGATCCACGTCGATCCCGAGCGCGCGGCCGCGGGTCCGTTCGGGCGCCCGATCGCGCACGGCCTGCTGACCCTCTCGCTGCTCCCCGTGCTGCTCAGCAGGCTCTACGCCATCGAGAACGTGCGCATGGGGATCAACTACGGCTTCAACAAGGTCCGCTTCCCCGCGCCGGTGCCGGTGGGCGCGCGCCTGCGCGCGACGGCACGGATCGCCGAGGTGACCGAGCTCGAGGGCGCCGTGCAGGTCGTGTTCGCGACCGTGCTGGAGATCGAGGGGTCGGACAAGCCGGCGTGCGTCGTCGAGAGCGTCGGGCGCTTCTTCATCTGAGCAGGGAGACACGCATGGCAGGGGTCGAGGGCCGCGTCGTGGCCGTCACCGGGGCCGGCGGCGGGCTGGGGCGCGCGTACGCGCTCGTGGTCGCCGCGGCGGGCGCGAAGGTCGTCGTCAACGATCTCGGCGGCGCCCGCGACGGCAGCGGGGCGGGCCACGCCGCCGCGGACGCCGTCGTCGCGGAGATTCGCGCGTCCGGTGGCGAGGCGGTGGCGTCGTACGACAGCGTCGCGCAGGAGGCGGGCGGCGCCGCGATCGTGGCGACCGCGCTGGACGCGTTCGGTCGGGTCGACGGCGTCGTCGCGAACGCCGGCATCCTGCGCGACGCCGCCTTCCACAAGATGACCGGGGACGACTGGGCGGCCGTGCAGGAGGTGCACCTCGACGGCGCCTTCCACGTCGTCCGCGCCGCGTGGCCCCACCTCCGCGAGCAGCGCCACGGGCGCGTGGTGGTCGCCGCGTCCACGTCGGGGATCTACGGCAACTTCGGGCAGGCCAACTACGGCGCCGCCAAAGGCGGGCTGATCGGGCTGGTCCGCACTCTCGCGATCGAGGGGCGGAAGTACGGCGTGCTCGCCAACGCGATCGCGCCGATGGCCGCCACCCGCATGACCGCCGACATCGCCCCGCCGGAGGTGCTCGAGAAGCTCTCGCCGGCCCACGTCGCCCCGGTGGTGGGCCACCTGCTCGCCGACGAGTGCACCGACAGCGGCGGGGTGTTCGTCGCTGGCGGGGGACAGGTCCACCAGGTCGCGCAGTTCATGACGAAGGGGGTCACGTTCGCCGACGTGCCCTCGATCGAGCAGGTCGGCGACCGGTGGGCGGAGATCACCGATCTCTCCACCGCCGTCCCCGGCGTGAACCCCGTCGGGTGAACGCGCCGCGATCGGCCCCGACGCTGCCCGACCAGCCCGACGACTGGACGGCGCCGGGTGCGTACCCCGTCGCCGCCGCGGTCTGGCGCATCCCGCTGCCGCTGCCCTCGACCGGCCTGCGGGCGGTGAACGTCTACGCCGCCGAGGGGCCGGACGGGATCGTGCTCGTCGACGCCGGGTGGTCGGATCCCGTCGGCCTCGCCGCCCTGCGCCACGGGCTGGGCGAGATCGGGCGCGCGCTCGACGACGTCGCGCGCGTCGTGGTCACCCACGCCCACCACGACCACTACACGCAGGCCGTCGACCTGCGGGCACGCTGCGGGGCGACGATCGCGCTCGGCCGCGGCGAGCGCCACACCGTCGAGGCCTTCGCCCGCACGCCCGGCGACCCGCCGCAACCGGGGATGCTGCGCCGGGCCGGCGCGCCGCGGCTCGCCGACGAGATGGCCCGCGTGGCCGAGCAGAGCCTCGCGCTCGACACCGCGCCCTGGGGCGCGCCCGACCGGTGGCTCGACCACCGTGAGGAGGTCGCCGTGGGCCCCCGCGCGGTCGAGGTCCTCGCGACGCCAGGCCACACCCGCGGGCACGTGGCCCTGCGCGACCCGGGCGCGGGGGCGCTGTTCGCCGGCGACCACGTCCTGCCGCACATCACGCCCTCGATCGGCTACGAACGGGCGCCCGAGCCCGCGCCGCTGCGCAGCTTCCTCGACTCGCTGCGCCTGGTCGGGGACCTGCCCGAGACCCTCCTGCTGCCGGCGCACGGCCCCGTCACCGTCGGCGTCCGGACCCGCGTCGACGAGCTCCTCGCCCACCACGAGCAGCGCCTCGCCGAGGCCGCCGGGCACGTGCGCGACGGGGCGTCGACCGGGTACGGGGTCGCCGCGCGGATGCGGTGGACACGCCGGGAGAAGCGCCTCGACGAGCTGGAGACCGAGCACGCCGCGCTGGCGGTGCTGGAGATCGTGGCGCACCTGGATCTCCTGGTCGAGCGGGAGGTGCTCGCCGCCGCGGAGGAGGACGGCGTCGTCCGGTACGCGGCGCGCCGGTGAGCGAGCCGCTGGTCCTGCTCCACGGCGCCGCGATGTCGGCGGGGGCGTGGCGCCCGGTGCTCGGCGAGCTCGCGCGGCACCACGACGTCCACGTCCCGACCCTCGCCGGGCACCGCGGTGGTGTGCCGCTGCCCGACGGCACACCGGCGAGCGTCGCCGCCCTCGTCGACGCGGTGGGCGCCGAGATGGACGACGCCGGCCTCGCGACCGCGCACGTCGTCGGCAACTCGCTGGGCGGCTGGGTCGCCCTCGAGCTCGCCCGCCGCGGGCGGGCCCGCTCGGTCGTGGCGCTCTCGCCCGCCGGCGGCTGGGCAGGTCCGCTCGACCTGCGCCGGCTGGTCGGGCTCTTCCGGATCGGCCTCGCGCTCGGGGCGACCGGCGGGGCGCGGCGCGCGGTGCACCGGCGTCGCGGCCGTCGCGCCCTGCTCCGCACGGTGATGGAGCACGGGGAACGGGTCCCCGACGACGACCTCGCGGCGATGATCGACGACCTCGTCGGGTGCGCCGTCATCCGCCCGCTGCTCGCGGGTGCCGCGGCGCACGGGCCACTGGGTCCGTTGACCCCCCTGCCGTGCCCGGTCCGCATCGCCTGGGCCGCGCACGACCACGTCGTGCCGTGGCGCCGTTACGGCCACCCGCTGCGACGGACCGTGCCCGACGCGGAGTTCGTCCGCCTGCCCGGAGTCGGGCACGTGCCGATGTACGACGACCCGGAGCTCGTCGGCCGGACGATCCTCCAGGTGACGGCGCCCGCGTGAGGACGCGCCGACGGCCCGGCGCACGATGACGGGGTGATCCACCCGGTCCGCCGCCTCACCGCCGACGACTGGCGCGCCGCCCGGGCGACCCGGCTGCGGGCGCTCGCCGACGCCCCCGGCGCGTTCGCCTCGACGCTGGCGCGGGAGGAGGCGTTCGACGAGGCGACGTGGCGGACGCGGATCACCGACAACGCCTGGTTCGCGGCGGGCGACCCCGCGGTGGGCCTGGCGTGCGGCATCCCCGAGCCCGGCGACGCCGACGGCCGGCACCTCGTGGGCATGTGGGTCGAGCCCGCCCGCCGGGGCGAGGGCGTCGCCGACCTGCTCGTCGACGCCGTCGTCGCGTGGGCCCGCGCGGACGGCGGGCGACGGCTCGCGCTGTGGGTCGTGGACGGCAACGTCCGGGCCCGCCGCTGTTACGAGCGCCTCGGCTTCACCCTCACCGGCGAGCGCCAGCCGCTGCCCACCGACCCGTCGGTCACGGAGTCGCGGATGCTGCGCCACCTCGTCTGACCAGGTACTGCAGGAGCGCGGTCGCCGTGGCGGCGCCGAGGATCCGGCCTTCGGCGACGAGCTCGGGGACGCGGTCGAGCTCGACCCACGTCGCGACCCCGTCCTCCTCGGGGTCGATCGGGCCGCCGGTGGGCTCGGCGCCGTGCCAGAGGTAGGCGTCGATGCGCGCCCGGACCTGGCCGGGCAGGGGCTCGATCGTGATCACGTGCTCGGGCTCGCCGAGCACCCGCCGACCGGTCTCCTCGGCGGTCTCCCGCGCGGCGGCGTGGGCCGGGTCCTCGCCCGCGTCGACCATCCCGCCGGGCAGCTCGTAGCCCCACTGCGCCACCGGGAAGCGGTACTTCCACAGCAGCAGGACGCGGTCGCTCCGGTCGATGACCACGGCGACGGCGATCCGGTTGAGGGCGACGACGTGGTAGTCGAACCGGGCCCCGTCGGGGGCGTCGACGTCGGCCAGCCGCACCCCCACCCAAGGGCTGTCGTAGACCGATCGCTCGCTGTGGACCGTCCAACCGCCGTGGGTCTCGGGCACCCCCGCGACGGTAGGCGATCTAGGTCTGGAGCACCGGTCCGGGGAGCACCGGGGCGTCGAACGCCTCGCGCGCGAACGCCGGGTCGCCCCAGCCGCTCTCGGCGCTCTTCGCCGTCCAGGCCGCGTACTCGTACATCGAGACGATCTCCCCGCCGACGACCTCGAAGACGAACACGAAGTGGTTGGCGACCTCCTCGCCGCCGAGGTTCCCCTCGACGCGGGCCTCGATCGAGACGAGCGGCCCGTTCGCGGTGACGCGGTGCCCCTCGAGGCGCGCGCCGCGGACCTGCTCCTCGTGATGGGAGCCGAACATGGCCTCGGCCGTCGCCTTCCCGCGCAGCACGCCCTCGGGGGCGCCGGGCTCGGTGGACGGCACCGGGATCATGATCCGCACGTCGTCGGCGAGCAGGTCGACGAAGTCGCCCCACGCGCCGGTCGCGGCGCCGCGCTGCAGGCCGGCGAACGCGGCCCGCGCCGCCTCCAGGGCACCGGGGTCGGGCGGCTGGACCTCGAGTCGCGCCACGGCGTCTCCTCCGGGTCGGGGACGCCCGGTGGCGACGTCCGCGGTGACGCCACGCTGGCACGGCCGCCACCGCGTCCCCGTGCGCGGATCCCACTGAGCGGGACGGATCAGGCCGGCCCGAGGTCGCGGTCGGTGAGGTAGCGCGCCAGGGTCGGTCCGATCCAGGCGCGCACCTCGGCGCGGTCCATCGCGGTGAGCGCGGGGGCGCCGAGCACGAAGCGCACGAACGCGAAGCCGAGGATCTGCGAGCCGACGAGCGCCGCCCGCTCGGCGGGACGGTCGACCGCGGCCGTCGCGAGCGCGGGGCCGGCCTGCTCGAGCAGGACCGCGAGGAGCCGCTCGGCGGCCTCTCCGCTGGTGGCGGCCGCGCGCAGGAGGACGAGGAAGGTCGGGCTGTCGTCGAAGAGCTCGAAGAACCGGTCGACGAGCGCGTCGGCGATCGCGCCGGGCCCGAGACCCGTCAGGTCGGGCAGGACCACCTCGAGCGCGGCGGCCTCCGCGAACAGCCCGGCCTTGTTGGTGAAGTAGCGCATGACCAGCGCGGGGTCGACGCCCGCCTCGGCGGCCACCGACCGGATGGTCACGCGCTCGAAGCCGTCGCGGGCGAACTGGGCGCGCCCCGCATCGAGGATCGCGCGGCGGGTGCCGGCGGCGTCACGGGGTCGCGGTGTCACGGGCCGAGCGTAAGTCCACGCGCGTTGACTTGCCGGTCCGACGCGCCTACGGTCGAAGTCAACAAGCGTTGACCGAGAGGGAGAGGCCATGGACGTGATCGACGTCGTGGTGGTCGGCGGCGGCCCGACGGGGATGACGGCCGCGGGGGACCTGGCGCGGGCGGGGCGGTCGGTCGTGGTGCTCGACCGGTGGTCGCAGCGCAACCCGGCGAGCCGCGCGTTCGCCGTCATGGCCCGCACCCTCGAGGTGCTCGACAGCCGCACGGTCGGCGGGCGCAGCGTCACCGCCCGGCTGCTCGACCACGGCGACCTCGTCCCGCGGGTCGACCTGTGGCCCGGGGCGGCCGTGCGGCTCGCGGACCTCGACTCCCCGTACGCGGGCGTGCTCGTCACGCCCCAGACGACCGTCGACCGGCTGCTCGAGGACCGCGCCCGGGAGGCCGGCGCGACGATCGTGCGGGGCCGGGAGGTCGTCGACCTCGCGCAGGACGCGGACGGGGTGACCGTGACGGCGCGGGCGGGGGACGAGGCGACGACCTGGCGCGCGTCGTACGTCGTCGCCGCCGACGGCGCGCACAGCACGGTGCGCGGACTGCTCGGCGTCGACTTCCCGGGCCGCGCGGTGCTGTCGTCGGTGGTGCTCGCCGACGTCCGGCTCGCGCACCCGCCGACCGGGCCCGGCCTGACCCTGGGCAGCACCCCGGACGCGTTCGGGTTCCTCGCGCCCTACGGCGACGGCTGGTACCGGTCGATGACCTGGGACCGCCGCCGGCAGCTGCCCGACGACGCCCCGGTCGACGACGCCGAGGTCGGCGCGGTGCTCGACCGGGCCCTGGGCCGCGAGGTCGGGGTGCTCGACGTCAGCTGGCGGTCCCGCTTCCACTGCGAGGAGCGCCAGGTCGCCCGCTACCGCCGCGGACGGGTCCTGCTCGCCGGCGACGCCGCGCACGTGCACTCACCGATGGGCGGACAGGGGATGAACACCGGCATCCAGGACGCGGTGAACCTCGCCTGGAAGCTCGACGCGGTCCTCGGCGGGGCCGGCGACGCGGTGCTCGACAGCTACCACGCCGAGCGGCACCCGATCGGGCGCCGGGTGCTGTTCCAGAGCGGCGCGATGATGCGCGCGGTCACCCTGCACCCCCGCCCGGCGCGGGCCGTGCGCAACGCCGTCAGCGGACGGCTGCTCCGGTGGCGCCCGTTCGCCGACCTCGTCGCGGGCGGCTTCTCCGGCGTCGGCCTGCGCTACCCGCGCCGCCGCGGCGAGCACCCGCTCGTGGGCACGCGCGCCGCGACCGTGCCGCTCACCGGCGGCACCGTCGCGTCCCGCCTCCGCGACGGCGGGTTCCTGCTCGTGCGGGAGCAGGGCACGCCGGCGCTCGCCACGACGACCCCGGTGCAGGCGGAGCGGGCCGACCCGGGACCCGCCCTGCTCGTGCGGCCCGACGGCTACGTCGCCTGGGCGGGTCGCCGCGGCGACGACGGGTGGCGCCGCGCCCTGGCGGCGTGGACCGCACCGACCACCGGCAGCACCAGCGGCAGGGAGGCCCTCCGATGACCATCCGCGTGCTCCAGACCGGGCTCGACCCGGCCGTGATCGACTTCGGTTCGCCCGACTTCGCCCGCTTCGAGGGCCTGACGCCGGAGACCCTGCGCCGCGCGAACGACGACAACGTCGCGGGCCTGCGCGCGGCCGGGTTCGCCGTCGACAACATCCTGATCGACACGGGTGCGACCGCCGTCGACGTCCTCCGGGACGCCGTGCGCGCGACCCCGTACGACGCCGTCCTCATCGGTGCGGGGGTGCGCCTCGTCGCCGCGAACACCCAGCTCTTCGAGGCGATCGTCAACCTCGTGCACGCCGAGCTGCCGCACGCGCGCTTCGTCTTCAACCGCGGGCCGGACTCGACGCCCGACGACATCGCGCGCTGGTTCGCCTCCGCCGAGGCTGCCGGACCGCTCCGTTAGAAGACGATCGTCGTCCCGCCCGTGACCACGACGCGGTCGTCGCAGTGCGCGGCGACGGCGCGGGCGAGCACGGTGCGCTCGACGTCGGCGCCGCGGCGGGTGATGTCGACGACGGTGTCGCGGTGCGAGATGCGCGCGACGTCCTGCTCGATGATCGGGCCCTCGTCGAGGTCCTCGGTGACGTAGTGGGCCGTCGCGCCGACGATCTTCACCCCGCGGGTCCTCGCCTGCGCGTACGGGGCGGCGCCGACGAACGCGGGCAGGAACGAGTGGTGGATGTTGATCGCCGGCACCCCGAGCGCGTCGAGGAACCCGCCGGTGAGGATCTGCATGTAGCGCGCGAGGACGACGAGGTCGACCCGGCCGGCGAGCAGCTCGATCTGCTGCTTCTCGGCGACGTCCTTGGTCTCGGCCGTCACCGGGACATGGGCGAACGGCACGCCGAAGCGGGCGACCTCGTCGGCGAGGTCGGGATGGTTCGACACGACCTGCACGATCTCCACCCCGAGCTCGCCGCGGCGGTGGCGCCACAGCAGGTCGAGCAGGCAGTGGTCGAGACGCGAGACGAAGATCGCAACGCGGGTCCGCCGGGCGGCCGCGCGCAGGCGGAACGTGATCTCCAACGGCGTGGCGACCTCGTCGGTGAACTCCCGGGTCAGCTCGTCGAGCCGCGTCAGGAGCCCGGGCAGGCGGAACACGACCCGCGTGACGAAGAGGCCGCCCGACGGGTCGGTGGTGTCCTGGTCGGACTGCACGATGTTGGCGCCGCGGGCGTGCAGGAACGCGCTGATCGCCGCGACCAGCCCGGGCCGGTCCCGGCAGGAGACCAGCAGCCGGCCGAGGTCGGTGTCCGGGGAGTCGGGCGCGGTCACGCGAGCCCCCGGAAGCCGGTCATCGCGAGACCGGAGAGCCGGCCGGCGTCGAGGAGGGCGTCGGCCAGGTAGCGGCCGGAGGACCGCTCGCAGTGCAGGAGGTAGGAGCGCACCCCGCCATTGTCCGACGCGGCAGCTCCGCTGCGCTGCGTGCCGCCGAGGTCGTCACGCACGACGTCGGTGACCACCCCGGCGACCGAGGTGCGGAACGCCGACCCGTCCGGGGTGACGGCGTCGGCGAGGTCGATCGCGCAGACGCCGGCGAGCACCGCCGGTGCCGCGGCGCCGTGGAGGCGTACCAGGGCCCGCCCGTGGGTGAGGTCGAGGACCGAGGTGAACTCCCCGGTGCCGGCCAGCCGCTGCTCGACCGCCGCCCGCAGCGCGCCGGCCGTCCCGGGGGCACCCAGGACGAGCCACTCGCCGGGCCCGGAGCCGACGACCAGCACCTCCCCGGCGCCGAGGTCGGCGCGGCGGGTGCGCCGGAAACCCACACCCAGGGCCGCGCGGCTCGCCCCGTCGAAGGGCGCGCGCACGTGGACCTTCGCGAGCGGCGTCTCGTCGGAGAGGGTCAGCGGGCCGCCGGGCACGCGCGCGTCGACCTCCCAGCCGTCGCGCTCGGTCGCGGGTCCCGGCGGGATCGGGCTGCGAGCAAGGGGACTAGACACGCTGGCGCTCTCCTTCGGGGTCGACGTGGACGAGGCCGGTCACCTCGGCGGCGACGTCGCGCCCGTCGGGCAGGCGCACGGTGACGCGGGTGCCGACCTCGGCGAGCTCGGGGTCGATCTGCGCCAGGCCGATCGCGCGCCCGAGCGTCGGGGACATCCGGCTGGAGGTCACCCGACCGGCGATGCTCCCGTCGGTGCGGAGGATCTGGCTGGCCTCGGGGGGCACGACCGTCCCGTCGAGCGGCTGCAGCCCGACCAGGCGGGGGTGGCTGTCGCGGCCCTGCTGCCAGCGCAGCTCGGGGAGCCCGACGAAGTCGTCCTTGTCGAGCTTGATCAGGCCGTCGAGGGCGGCGCTGAAGCCCTGGGTGAGCCCGTCGGTGTCCTGGGCGACGATGGCGTGGCCCTTCTCGAGGCGCAGGATGCGCTGGGCCTCGACGCCGAAGGGACGCACGCCGAGGTCGGCGCCCTCGGCCACGAGCCGCTCCCACGCGTGCAGCCCGTAGGACGCGGGCACGTGGATCTCGTAGGAGAGCTCGCCGGTGAAGCCGATGCGCCACAGCACGCAGTCGGCGACGCCGGCGACGGTGCCGGTGCGCACGTTCATGTAGCCGAAGGCGTCGGCGGAGAGGTCGACGTCTTCGGGGTCGGTGAGCCGGGACAGCAGGTCCCGGGACCGCGGTCCGGCGATGTTGATGCTGGCGTAGGCGGTGGTGACCGGGGTGACGTGCACCTGCCACTCGGGGTGGGCGGTCTGCAGCCAGTTCTCGACCCACTCCCACACCGTCGCGGCGCCGGAGCTCGTGGTCGACATCAGGTAGTGGTCCTCGCCGAGGCGGCCGGTGACCCCGTCGTCGAGGACGACGCCGTCGTCGGCGCACATGACCCCGTAGCGCACGCGCCCGACGCCGAGCTTCGACCACTTGTTGACGTAGAGCAGGTTGAGCAGCTCCGCGACGTCGGGGCCGCGCAGGTCGAGCTTGCCGATCGGGGTGACGTCGATGATCCCGACCGCGGTGCGCACGGCGGTGACCTCGGCGGCCGGGTCGCCGTAGTGCTCGGGGCGGATCCACTGCCCGGCCACCAGCGGCGTCGCGCCGTGGCGCTCGTGCCAGGGCTGCATCGGCGAGTAGCGGACCGGTTCGCGGGGCCGCCCGGCCAGCGCGCCCAGGGTCACCGGCGCGTAGACGGGGCGCCAGGTGGTGGTGCCGGTCTCGGCGATGCTGCGACCGGTGGCGTGCGCGACCAGGGCGACCGCGTTGACGGTCTCGAGCTTGCCCTGGGTGGGGCCCATGGTGACCGTGGTGTAGCGCTTGGCCAGCTCCACCGAGTCGTAGCCCTCGGCCACTGCGGTGGTGATGTCCTTGGCCGAGACGTCCTCGCAGAGGTCGACGAACCCCCCGGTGCCCGCGGCGAACAGCTCGGGGTGGGGGGCGGGCCGCAGTCCGGGCACGGTGCCTGCGGCGGACCCCCCGGTCGCGCGGCGGGCCGCCTCGCGCCCCACGGCGTCGGCCTGCTCGACGAGCTGGTCGACGGTGCCGTCGCCGACGATGCCGCCGGCGGCGAGGACGTTCGCGGGCATCCGGTCGGGGTCGGGCACGAAGCGCGCGGCGGCCTGGTCGTAGACCGGGCGGTCGCCGGACTGGTTGAGCAGCGACGTCGGCGCGGTCCAGCCGGTCGCGGTGACCAGCAGGTCGGCCTCGATGCGGCGGCCGTCGGTGGTCTCGACCGCCCGCAGTCCGCCCCGGCCGTGCGCGCGCGCGACCCCCTGCTGCCGGCGGGCGTCGAGGACCGCGGCCACCTCGACGCCGGCCGCCTCGAGGTCGGCGACGGCGGCGTCGCCCTCGGGGTTCGCCGACATCACCACCGCGCGCGAGCCGGGGCGCACGGCGTAGAGGTTGACCAGCCGGCGGGCCGCGGTCGACAGCATCACCCCGGGCAGGTCGTTGCCGGCGAAGACGTAGGGACGCTCGATCAGGCCCGGCGCCACCACCAGCACGGCCGCGCGGGCCTTGACCAGGCGCTCGGTGATCCCGGGCAGGCTGCGCGCCACGATCGGGATCCAGTTGTCGTCGAAGCGGCCGGTCACCACGGCGTCGGTGAGCACCTCGATGCCCGGCTGCGCCGCGACCTGGGCGCGCAGCGCGCGCAGGCGGGCGAGCGCGGCGCCGTCGCCCCAGCGCAGGTGCCCGCCGAGCTGGTGGTCCTCCTCGACCAGCATCACCGACGCCCCGGCACGGGCCGCGGCGACGGCGGCGGCCATCCCGGCCGGGCCGCCGCCGGCGACCACGACGTCGGGGTGGGCGTGGCGCTTGTCGTAGTACGCGGCGCCGGGGTCCGGGGTGATCGCGCCGGCGTGCACGAAGGTGCGCAGGACCTTCTCGTAGAGCGGCCACAACGGCTCGGGCTTGATGAAGGTCTTGTAGTAGAAGCCGGTCGCCAGGAACCGCCCGGCCAGCCCGTTCGCCGCCTTGAGGTCAAAGCGCAGCGAGGGCCAGGTGTTCTGCGACGACACCGCCATGCCGGCCTCGAGCAGCCGGTGCGCGCCGCGCACGTTCGGCTCGTCGCCGACCTGGAAGAACGCGCCCGGGTCGAGGTAGTCGGCGGTCAGCAGCCCCCGCGGGCGGTGGTACTTGTAGCTGCGCGAGAGCACGCGCTCGCCCGCCGCCGCCAGCGCCGAGGCGATCGTGTCGCCCGGGTGCCCGGACAGCGGCCGCCCGTTCCAGGTGAACGACACGGTCCGGGACCGGTCGATCACCTCGCCCGCGCGGTGTCCCAGGCGCTGCGAGGTCGGGGTCGCGGTGCGCCGCGTCGTCGGCAGGATGCTCATCAGGAGATGCCCTCCCCGGTGGTGCCGGTGGCCGTGTCCCGCGCCGCGCGGACCTCGTGGGTCACCGTGTGCCGCTCGACGGTGAGGAACCGGCGGCAGCCCGCGCCGTGGTACCAGGTCTCGGTCGACCAGCCGGCGGGGTTGGTGTGGAAGTACAGGTAGCGCCGCCACTCCTCCGGCGACGCGGAGGCGGGGTCGGGCCGCCGGCCGGCCTCGCCGCCGAAGCGGAACTCGGTGGCGTTGCGGGGCCCGCACCAGGGGCAGGGGAGCAGCATCACGGTGATCGCCTCATCAGGGAAGACGCGAGAGGGGAGGTGCCTGGAGGTGGCTAGTGGCCGACGGCGGCGGCGCCCTTCTCGCCCACCAGCCGGCCCGAGAGGAAGCGGTCGAGCCCGAACGACGAGATGATCTCGGGGGGCTTGCCGGTGGCCAGGCACGCGGCCATGGCCTCGCCGGACACCGGTCCGGCCTTGAACCCGTAGGTGCCCCAGCCGACGTCGACGTAGAAGCCCTCCACCGGGGTCGGGCCCATGATCGGCGAGTAGTCCGGGGTCATGTCGCACAGCCCGGACCACTGGCGCAGCAGGCGCATCCGGTGCAGGGCGGGCATCAGCTCGAGCACGTGCCCGGCGATGCCCTCGGTGAACTCGAGCGACCCCCGCATCGAGTACGAGGCGAACGGGTCGACGCTCGCGCCGAACACCAGCTCGCCGCGGTCGGTCTGGGAGACGTAGACGTGCAGCGTCCCCGACACCACCACGGTGTCGAGGAACGGGCGCACCGGCTCGGTGACCGCGGCCTGCAGCGGCGAGGTCTGCACCGGCATCGCCACCCCGGCCATGTCCGAGATCAGCGACGACCAGCCCGCGGTCGCGTTGAGCACCACCGGCGTCGCGATCCGCCCGCGGTTCGTCTGCACCCCCGTGACCCGCCCGCCGGACACGTCGATCCCGGTGACCTCGGTCTGCTGGTGGATGTGCGCCCCGTGCACGTCGGCGCCGCGCGCGTAGCCCCAGACGACGGCGTCGTGGCGGACGATCCCGCCGGGCGGGTGGTACAGCGCGCCGAGGATCGGGTAGCGGGTCTCGTCGGAGACGTCGAGGTAGGGCACCAGCTCGGCGATCCGGTCCGGCCCGATCACCTCGGAGTCGACGTCCTGCAGCTTGTTGACCTCGGTGCGCCAGTGCATCGTGCGCAGCGAGGCGTCGTTGTGCGCCAGCGTCAGGTGCCCCCGCTGGGAGAACATGACGTTGAAGTTCAGGTCCGCGGCGAGGTGCTCGTAGAGCTTCACCGACCGGTCGTAGAACCGCACGCCCTCGGGCGTGAGGTAGTTCGAGCGCAGGATCGCGGTGTTGCGCCCCGACCCGCCGCCCCCGACGTAGGCCTTCTCCAACACCGCGATGTTGCGCATGCCGTGGTCGCGGGCCAGGTAGTAGGCCGTGGCGAGGCCGTGCACCCCGCCGCCGATGATCACCGCGTCGTAGCTCGACCGCAGCTCGTGCTCGCGCCAGGCGCGCGGCCAGTCCTCGTGCGTCAGACCCCGCCGCAGCAGGCTCCACGCCGAGTAGCCGCGGAGCTTCTCGGGACGTCCGTTTCCGTTGCCGCCGCTCAACCGGATCTCCTCAGGCCTGCGTCAGGTAGCGCCGGACCTCCCAGTCCGAGACCGCCGCGTGGTAGTCGTCGAACTCCTGCTGCTTGACCGCGGCGAAGTAGTCCACGAAGTCGCCGCCGGAGGTCTTGCCGAGCGCGGCGCGCAGGACGTCGTCGGCGACGAGCTCCTCCACAGCGCGGTCCAGCGTCTTCGGGAGGTGCTCGATGCCGCGGGCGCGGACCTCGTCGGTGTGCACCGTGAAGAGGTTGTCGTCGGTGCGCGAGCCCGGGTCGATCTCCCGGTCGATGCCGTCGAGGCCGGACGCGAGCAGCACGGTGGCGGCGAGGTAGGGGTTGGCCGAGCCGTCGACCCCGCGGTGCTCGATGCGCCCGCCCTCGGGGATGCGCAGCATGACCGACCGGTTGTTGCCGCCGTACGCGACGTAGGCCGGCGCCCAGGTCGACCCGGAGGTCGGGGCGCCCACCCCGATGCGCTTGTAGGAGTTGACGGTCGGGCAGATGATCCCGGCCGACGCGCGGCCGTGCTCGATCAGCCCGCCGAGGTAGTGGTAGCCGAGGCGGGAGAGCCCCATCGCGTCGGCGCCGTCGTCGAACAGCTCCTGGCCGTCCGAGGTCCACAGGCTCTGGTGGATGTGCATGCCGTTGCCGGTGATGTGACGCAACGGCTTGGGCATGAACGTCGCCACGTAGCCGGCGTCGTGCGCCAGCATGTGGATCATGTAGCGGAAGAAGATCGCGCGGTCGGCCGTGGTCAGCGCGTCGGCGTACTCCCAGTTGTTCTCGAACTGGCCGTTGCCGTCCTCGTGGTCGTTGGCGTAGTTGCCCCAGCCCAGCGCGTTGAGGTTGCGGGACACCGTCGAGAGGTGGTCCCACATGCGGGTCAGGCCCTTGACCTCGTAGCAGGGCTTCTCCGCGGTGTCGTCCGGGTCGGCCGGGCCCAGCGTCCCGTCCTCCCCGCGGCGCAGCAGGCTGTACTCCAGCTCGGTGCCGGTCTTGAACACCCACCCGCGCTTCGCGGAGAGCTCCTCGAGCGCGCGGCGCAGGATCACGCGCGGCGCGTAGGGCCACGGCGCGCCGTCGACGTGCGGGTCGCAGTGCACCACCGCGACGCCCGGCTTCCAGGGCAGCGGGGTGTACGACGCCGGGTCGGGCACGGCGAGCACGTCCGGATCGGCCGGCGACTGGCCGAGGTCGCCCGCGGCGAAGCCCGCGAACCCGGCGCCGCCGTCCATCAGCAGGTCGAACGACGAGAACGGCACCGCCTTCGCGCACGGCTTGCCGTGGAGATCGACGAACAGCGCCAGGAAGAACTCGATGCCGTCGGCCTCGGCGCGTTCCCGCAGCTCGTTCCGTGCATCGGCCATGCCGACCTCCCAAGGTTTGGACTTGGAACCATTGGTCAGGCAACACGGCGGTGCGGTCGAGTGTCAACCCCGTCACACCTGCCTGCGGAGCGTGGTCGGCGCTCCAACACGCACGGTGACGGGGCGCGGTACCCTCGCGCCATGGCCCGGCAGGTCACCACCACGACGCTGGCCCAGGCCGTGGCGGATCACCTGCGGATGCGCATCCACCGCGGCGACGTCAGCCCGGGCGAGCGACTGCCCCCCGAGCGCGATCTCGCCGAGCAGCTGGGCATCGCGAGGATCAGCCTGCGCGAGGCGATCCGGCTGCTCCGCGAGGACGGCTACGTCGAGGTGCGCCGGGGCTCGACGGGCGGCACCTACGTCACCGAGCTGCGCCGCCCGGCGGAGGCCTGGCGGGCCCGGATGCGCGAGCAGGCCGGCGAGATCGACGACATCGTCGACTTCCGCATCGCCCTGGAGACGCGCACCGCCGCGCTGGCCGCCCAGCGGCACACCGAGGCCACGCTGGCCCCGATCCGCGAGTCCCTCGGGGCGCTGCGCGGTGTCATCGGGCGCACCGCCTTCCGCCAGGCCGACTCGCGCTTCCACGTCGCGCTGGCCCGGGCTGCCCGCAACGAGCGCCTCGCCGACGCGGTCGAGACCGCCCGCGGCGAGCTGTTCAGCCCGCGCGACCTGCTGCCGTTCCGGGAGCCGGTCGAGGAGACGCTGCGTGATCACCAGGCGATCTACGAGGCGGTGCGGGCCGGCGACGCCGAGGGTGCGGCCGAGGCGATGCGCGACCACCTCGAGGGGGCCCGCCGCCAGCTGCGGATCATCGTCTTCGGGGTCGAGGACGGGGTCGGCGACGACGTCGGGGACGGGTCCGGGGACGGGGTCGGGAACGGCGCCGGCGACGACGGCGCGTGGCCGCTCGCCTGACCGGCGGTCCTTCATGTGGGCTTGACACGCTGTGGCGTGGGTCTCGTACTGTCCTCCCGTCCTTGGTCTACCGATGAGACCAAACCACGGACCCGTCCTCGAGCCGCGCCCCACGCCGGGCACGGACTGCGACCGCACGACGTCGGAGCACGCCGCCGCGACCGTCCCCGGACGCGCCGCCCGCGGGCCGCCGCCGTCCGCGGGTGCGCAGCGAACGGAGGCACGATGAAGAGCCTCGACGACCGCATCGCGGCGCTGGTCCGCCGCGACCGACTCCTCGCCCTCGGGTGCACCGTCGCCATGTGGGTGGTGCTGGTGTTCGTCCTCGTCGCCGCCGCGCCCACGGTGCCCGGCACCCCGCTGTTCGTGGTGCTCACCGTCGCGCTGATCGCCCTCGGCGGGCTCAACACCGCCTCGGCCGCGGCGCTGATCCGGCGCTACCGGGCGGCCCGCGACCAGGTCTACCGGCCGGACATCGAGCACCTCGACGCCCAGAAGGCCGCCCGCGCGGGAGGCGCGTCGTGAGCGGGGAGGCCGGGGAGGCCGGCACCACGCCCACGCCGCCCGCCCCGGGCCCGAGAGCGCCCTACGAGCCGCCCCGGCAGTCCGTGCGCGGCCAGCTCCTCGACGCCGTCGTCGTCCTGGCCCTGATCTTCGTGACGCTCTTCGCGACGACCTACATCAGCGGGTCCGAGGACGAGACGCAGGCGCAGGCCCGGCCCCTGGCCGAACTGCCGCTGACGCCGGGTGAGCGCACGCAGTACCAGAAGATGATCGACACGGGCGTCGCCGACCTGCCGACGATCTCCGCGGGCGTCGAGGCCAACCAGCCGTCCGCCGACAAGTACGACATCGACGTCCTCGCGCTGCTGGGGACCGTCGTGCTCCTCGCCCTCTACCTCGGCTTCGTCTACCGCGTCTCGTTCCGCGAGTACCGCGAGGTGATCGAGGAGAAGTTCGGGCCCGGTCCGACGGGAGGTCGCTCATGAGCTCCGTGGCCGTGGTGGAGCTGATCGCGTGGGTGCTCAGCGCGCTCATCGCGGGATGGCTGGTGCTCGACATGCTGAAGGTCGGCCGACGACACGACGAGGCGTCGCTCGTGAACGCCCCCGACCCGCTGGAGGACCCGCCCGCCGGTGAGGCGACGGAGGTGAGGTCGGCATGAGCGCCACCGAGGACGCCCCGGCGACGGCCCCGGCGACCGAGGCCGCCCCCGCTGCCGAACGCCCGGCCCTGCGCAAGGTCCTGGCGCCGATGCACATCTGGGCGCTCGGCGTCGGCATCGTGCTCGTCGGCGAGTTCATGGGCTGGAACTTCGCGGTCGAGAAGGGCGGCATGTACGGCGCCCTGGTCGCCTGCTGGGTGGTCGGCCTGCTCTACACCTGCATCGTCATGATCAATTCCGAGGTCACCTCGGCGATCCCGGCGGCCGGCGGACAGTACGCGCAGGCCAAGCACACCGTCGGGCCGCTGATGGCGTTCAACGTCGGGCTGTACCTGACGCTCGCCTACACGATGCTCGAGGCGGCCAACGCCAACGTGATGAGCTCGCTGCTCACCGCGCTGTCCGGGCTGCTGGGCAGCGAGCAGGAGCTCTCGCCGTACCCCTTCGCGGTGCTCGCGATCCTGGCCCTCGCGTTCCTCAACTACCGCGGGGTGTTCGCGTCGCTGACGCTCAACCTCGTCATCACCGGGTTCGCCTTCGTGACCATCCTCGTGCTGTTCGTCGGCCTGCAGGGGTGGTCGCCAGGAGCCGAGCTCGACCTGGCCGGCCTCGCGGGCGACGTCACGAACTCGCTGCCCTACGGCTGGATCGGCGTCATCGCGGCCTTCCAGTTCGGCATGTGGTTCTACCTCGGGATCGAGGGCACCGCGCAGGCCGCCGAGGAGTGCCGCTCCGCGCCGCGGTCGGTGCCGCTGGGCAGCCTCGCCGGGATCATGACGCTGATCATCGCCGCGTCGCTGACCTGGTACGTCTGCGCCGGCACGCTGCCGTGGCACTACCTCGGCACGGCGATCACCCCGCTGTTCGACGCCGCGCTGGTGTCCGGCCACGGCGTGCTCGTGGTGCTGCTCCTGCTCGGCACGCTGTGCGCGACGCTGGCGTCGGCCAACGGCTGCATCAACGACGCCTCGCGGGCGTGGTTCTCGATGGGCCGCGACCGCTATCTGCCCGAGTGGTTCGGCGCGGTGCACCCGCGGTACCACACGCCGTTCCGGTCGATCGTGTTCCTCGTGCCGGTGGCGATCGCCTTCGCGCTGCTCCCGGTGCTGCTCGACCAGCCGACGCTGCTCTCGACGGTGATCACCTTCTCGATCCTGTCGGGGCTGCTGATGTACAGCTTCATGGGGCCGAGCTTCATCCGGTTCCGGAGGCTGTGGCCGCTCGGCACGATCCCGCGGGCCTACACGCTGCCGCTGCACCCGGCGCCGGCGATCGCCCTGGTGGCGCTCGCGGCGGTCGTGTTCTTCGCGACCTTCCTCGGGTACGGCGTCGCGCTGCTCTCGATCCTGTCGTTCTACCTGCTCGCGTCGATCTGGTTCGTGCTGCGCCGGTACAAGTACGTGCGCCGCGGCGGGCAGTTCACCGCCGACCTCCCGCGGCCGCAGGGGTACTGATGGGCACCACGGTCCTGCTGGTGGTCGCGGCGGCGGTCACGGCCCTGGTCGTGCTGCAGCGCCGCGCGCGGCGCCGCGACGCCGCGGAGCGCATGCGCCTCTTCGCCCGGGTCGTGCCCCTGCTCGACGGGGCCCGGCGGCACGGCGACGGCGTCGACGGCCACCCGGTGCTGACCGGGCGCCTCGACGGCCGGCCCGTGACGCTGCGGCCGATCCTCGACTCCGTCGCGCTGCGCAAGCTGCCGGTGCTGTGGGTCGAGGTCGTGCTGCACCGGCCGCTCGACGTCGGGGGCACCCTGAACGTGCTCCTGCGGCCCCAGGGCACGGAGTTCTTCTCGCCCGACGCCGGGTTCGCGCACGAGATCCCCGCGCCGCCGGACGTCCCGCGCCCGGTGCGGATCTCCTGCGCCGCCCCCGAGGGCGTGCCGCCGACGCGGGTGCTCGCCCCGGCGGCGGCCCTCCTGGCCGACCCCGCGTGCAAGGAGCTCGCCGTGGGCCGGGGCGGGGTGCGGGCGGTGCTGCGCGTCGCGGAGGCCGAGCAGGCGAGCTACCGGACCACCCGCCGGGTGGTCTTCGACCGGCCGCGCCTGGACCCGCAGGTGCTGGCCGAGGCGGTCGCCGTGCTCGACGCGGTCGGGGACGCGGTGGCCCGGGAGGAAGTGAGGTCGTCATGAGCGTGCGTCCGTGGATGGTGCTGCTCGTCGCCGTCGTGCTGCCGGGCTGCGGCCAGGTCCTGCTCGGGCTGCCGCGGCGCGGGCTGATGTTCGCCTTCTATGCGGTCCTGATGGGCGTGATCACCTGGCACCTCGCCCCGCCGACCGCGTCGTTCGTCGGGCACCTCGCCGGCGGGCTGTTCGTCTACGCGATCAGCGTCCTCGACGCCTACCTGTGGGCGCAGCGGCGCGCCACCGCGTCCGCTCTCGACGTCTCTCGTCAGGCAACGTAGTTTCGTCTCGGTACGCTCGCCCCGGTCCTCCGACGCAGGAAGGCTGAGTCCCCATGTGCGGCATCATCGGTCTCCACCTCCGCGACCCCGCGCTCCGACCGGAGCTCGGCCGACTGCTCGACGACATGCTCTGCGGCGTCTCCGAGCGCGGACCCGACTCCGTGGGCGTCGCCGTCTACGGCGACGAGACCCGCAACCCCCCGGGGCAGGAGGCCGTGTCGGTCCTGCGGGCGCCGGGCGATCTCGACCGGGCGGTCGCGGCCCTGCTGTTCGGGAGACGAAGCGGAGCGGAGCTCGACCCTGGACGCGGCCGCCCCGCCGTCACGGCGACCCCGGCCGGGGACACCACGGTGCTCACCGCGCCGGTCGGCGGCGAGGCCCTCGCCGCCGCGGTCCACGCCGCCGCCCCCGACGCGCTCGTCGTCGGCCGGGGCGACGACGTCGTGGTCTACAAGGGCGCGGGCCACCCGTCGGACCTCGCCCGGACCTACGGCCTGCGCGACGTCGCGGGCTGGCAGGGCCTGGCGCACACGCGCATGGCCACCGAGTCGGCGATCAATCCCGAGGGGTGCCACCCGTACTCGGTGGGCCCGAACCAGTGCCTCGTGCACAACGGGTCGTTCTCGAACCACGCGACGATCCGCCGCGAGCTGGTGCGCCAGGGCGTCACGTTCGACTCCGAGAACGACACCGAGGTCGGCGCGCGCTTCGTCGCGGCCTGCCTGGCCGAGGGCGACGACCTCGAGAAGGCCCTGCTGCGGCTGGGGGAGACGTTCGACGGCTTCTACACGCTGCTGGTCACCACCGCCGACGGGTTCGCCGTGGTCCGCGACGAGATCGCCTGCAAGCCTGCGGTGATCGCCGAGCACCCGCGCTGGGTGGCGATGGCCTCGGAGTTCCGGGCCCTGGCCGAGCTCCCGGGCATCGGCGAGGCCCGCATCTTCGAGCCCGACCCGGGCAGGGTCTACACGTGGCGGCGCTGAGCCGTGCCGAGGCCGGGGAGCGGGACCCGGCCCGGCCCGTGACGATCGACCTCCACGACGTGGGGGTGCGCGCGCTCAACGCCGAGGTGCACGCCCCGAGCGCGTCGTCCTACGAGGTGCTCAACCCGCAGGGCGCGCACTCGATCGCCGCGGGCATCCACGACGAGATCGACGTGCACGTGCGCGGCCACGCCGGCTACTTCTGCGCCGGGATGAACCAGCGCGGTCACGTCGTGGTCGACGGGTCGGTGGGCACCGGCGTCGCCGAGAACATGATGTCGGGCTCGGTGCGGGTCCGCGGCGACGCGTCGCAGTCGGCCGGGGCCACCGGGCGCGGCGGCCTGCTGGTCGTCGGCGGCAGCGCCTCCATGCGCTGCGGCATCTCGATGAAGGGCATCGACATCGTGGTCGGCGGGTCGGTCGGCCCGATGAGCGCGTTCATGGCGCAGGCGGGCCGGTTGGTGGTCTGCGGCGACGCGGGTGACGGGCTCGGCGACTCGGTCTACGAGGCGCGGCTCTACGTGCGGGGCAGTGTCGGGGCGCTGGGCGCGGACTGCGTCGAGAAGCCGCTGCGCGACGAGCACCGCGCCGAGCTGGCCGAGCTGCTCGCCGCGGCGGGTCTCGACCACGACCCGGGCGAGTTCCGCCGCTACGGCTCGGCCCGCGGGCTGTACCACTTCACCAGCGAGCACACGGGGAGCTACTAGTGCAGGATCCGTCGCAGCGGGGGCTGCGGGAGTCCGCGACGTTCGACCGGGCGAGCATCGCCGCGATCCAGCACGCCGCGCGGACCGGGGTGTACGACATCCGGGGCTGGGGCGCCAAGCGCGCCGTGCCGCACTTCGACGACCTCCTGTTCCTGGGGGCATCCATGTCGCGCTACCCGCTGGAGGGCTACCGCGAGCGTTGCGACACCGACGTGGTGCTCGGTGACCGGCACGCCACCCGCCCGCTGCACCTCGACGTCCCGGTGACGATCGCGGGGATGAGCTTCGGGGCGCTGTCGGCGCAGGCCAAGGAGGCGCTGGGGCGGGGTGCCTCGGAGGTGGGGACGTCGACGACCACCGGCGACGGGGGGATGACCGACGAGGAGCGGGGCGAGTCGAAGACGCTGGTCTACCAGCTGCTGCCCAGCCGGTACGGGATGAACCCCGATCACCTGCGGGCCGCGGACGCGATCGAGGTGGTGCTGGGTCAGGGCGCGAAGCCCGGCGGGGGCGGGATGCTGCTCGGCCAGAAGATCTCCGAGCGGGTCGCGGAGATGCGCACCCTGCCGGCGGGGATCGACCAGCGCTCGGCGTGCCGGCACCCGGACTGGACCGGCCCGGACGACCTGGCCATCAAGATCGGTGAGCTGCGCGAGATCACCGACTGGGAGAAGCCGGTCTATGTCAAGGTCGGCGCCACCCGCACCTACTACGACGTGAAGCTCGCAGTGGCCGCCGGCGCCGACGTGGTGGTGGTCGACGGGATGCAGGGCGGCACCGCGGCCACCCAGGAGGTGTTCATCGAGCACGTCGGCATCCCCATCCTCGCGGCGATCCCGCAGGCGGTGGCGGCGCTGCAGGAGCTGGGGATGCACCGGCGGGTGCAGCTGGTCGTGTCCGGGGGCATCCGCACCGGCGCCGACGTCGCCAAAGCCCTCGCGCTGGGCGCGGACGCGGTGGCGATCGGGACCGCGGCGCTGATCGCGCTGGGCGACAACGACCCGCAGTACGCCGCGGAGTACGAGGCGATGGGGTCGGCGGCGGGGTACTACGACGACTTCCAGGACGGCCGCGACCCGGCCGGGATCACCACCCAGGACCCCGAGCTCTCCGCGCGGCTGGATCCGGTCGAGGGCGGGCGCCGGGTGGCGAACTACCTGCGGGTGCTGACCATGGAGGCCCAGACCCTCGCCCGGGCCTGCGGCAAGGCCCACGTGCAGCACCTCGAACCCGAGGACCTCGTCGCCCTGACCATCGAGGCCGCCGCCATGGCCCGCGTCCCCCTCGCGGGCACCGACTGGATCCCGGGCCGCGGGTTCTGACCAGGGCGGTCACGCACCCACCGCGATGCCGGTCGGACGCCAGACCGTGCCGCGCCGCTCGAGCCGGATGATCTGTTCCACGGCGTGGGCGACCTGCGGGCCGACCTCCCGCTCGAGCAGGTAGAGGGCCATGTCGATGCCGCACGTGACGTTGCCGGCGCTGACCAGGTCGCCGTCGTCGACGACCCGCGCGTCGACCGGTCGGGCCGCGGTGCCGGCGAGGTCTGCGCCGTGGGCGTGGGTCACGAGCGGACGGTGATCGGCGAGCCCGGCCCACGCGACGAGCAGGGAGCCGCCGCACACCGTCGCGACGGTCGTGCCCTCCCGGTGCACCGCCTCGCGCAGCGCGGGCCCCAGCGACCCCGACCCGGCGCGCGCGAGGAGACGGCCGATGCCGCCCTCGACCTCGGGATCCAGGGAGAGCGAGCCCGCGGCGCCGGGGACCACCACGACGTCGGCGGCGCCGGGGTCGAGCGTGGCGGTCGCGGTGAGGGAGATCGCGGGGAGCCCGCTGGGGACCGTCCGCGGACCCTCGGCGCTGACGAGCTCGACGGTGACGCCACCGCCCGTGAGCCCGCCGCCCGCGTGGAAGACCTCGAACGGCCCGAGGACGTCGAGGGGGTCGAACCCGTCGAACAGGATCACCTGCACCCGCATGCCTGCCTCCCTTGGTTTCAGCTTGACTGTAACAACCTACGGTGGGACGGCAACCAGCGTCGTGAGGGAGTGTCGTGACCGAGGGGGGAGAACCGCCGCCGATCAGCGCCGCGTTCCTGCTGATGGCCCTCGGCCGGCGGATCCGGGAGCGGGTCGAGGACGGGCTGGCGGCGGAGGGGATCGCGATGCGGCACCTCTCCGCGCTCGGGCACCTCGCGGGCAGCCCGGGGATCTCCTACAGCGAGCTGGCCCGCCGGACCGGCGTCACGCCCCAGAGCATGCAGGCGACCCTCACCGCCCTCGAAGGGCGCGGCGCCGTCGCGCGCGACACCGACCCCGGGCGCGGGCGCACCGCCGCGCTGCACGTCACCGCGGAGGGCCACCGGCTGCGCGAGGCCGGGCGCGAGGTCGTCGCCGCCGTCGACGACGACCTCCGCACCCGGCTCGACGACGAGCGCCACCAGGTCATGACGGACGCCCTGCTCGCGCTCTTTCGCGGAGACGGCGACTGAGCCCGGCGCAGCCCGAGCACCGCGAGCCCGGTCCCCGCGCCGAGCCCGGCGGCGCCGAACGCCACGGCGGCGGTGGCCTCGCGCGGGCCCCACCCGGCGAGGTTCAGGGGCAGGCCCGCCGCGAGGAGCGACAGCACCAGCAGCGGCACCAGCTCCCCGGGCGCCGCCCGCACCCCGACCGCGGACGCCGCGACCGCCAGCAGTCCGACGTGGCCCGTCATGGCGACGAGGGACAGGCCGGTGACGACCGGCCCGGTCCGCAGGGTGCCGAGGCCCTGCCTCGTCCCGGCCCTCAGGCCGGCGGCGAGGGCGAGCAGGCCGCGCCGCAGGCGGGGGACGGCGGCGAGGCCGAGCAGGGCGACACCGACCGCCGCGACGGCGACGGCGACGGCCGCCGGGACCGATCGCCCGAGGTCGGCGAGGACGTCGCCCGCCGCCCCGGTCAGCACGCCCCGGACCGGCCCCGGGCTCGCGAGCACGACGGCCGCGCCGACCACGACGACGACCACCTGACCCGCCGTCCGCTCGAGGACGACGGCCCGGGCCGCGCCATCCCGGTCACCCACGCGACGGCCGTGGTCGACGGCGCGGTGCACGTCGCCGAGCACCCCCGCCGGCAGGACCGCGTTGAGGAACTGGGCGCGATAACAGTCGCCCAGCGCGCCGCCGAACCGGATCGGCAGACCCAGCCCGCGCGCGACCACGCACCACCGCGCCGCCGACGCCGCGGTCGTCACCAGCCCGACGCCGAGGGCGGCGACGACCGTGCCGGGTGACACCGCATCGACGCCCGCGAGCACCGCCCCGGTGCCGAGGTGCGCGACCACGGCCAGGACCACCGCGATCCCGGCGACCAGGTGGAGCGCACGGAGCGGCACATCTCTGATCACGGCATCGGGGCCCGGGAGGTTCAGCGGGCCGGCGAGCACCGCCCGGGTGGCCGGGCGGGGCCGTCATCGCCCAGTCCCGGTGACGAGCCGCTGCGTGCTGCGGCGGAACGCCCAGAAGACGACGAGGCCGGCGAGCACGGTCAGCGGCAGGCCCATGGCGACCTTGGCGACCGCGAGCCGGCCGGTGGCGTCGGCGAGGTAGAGCCACCGGGTCACGACGAAGCGGGCGCCGAACACCGCGGCCGCGGCGAGGGTGGCGACGTCGTGGGCGCGCCGGGTCGGGCGGTCGTCGCGCCAGGCGTGCCGCCGGCCGTGCACGAGGCTCCAGATCACGCCGGTGACCGGGTGCCGGACCAGCACCGACCCGAGGGTGACGACGGTCCCGGTCAGGGCGGTCCAGATGCCGACGAGGAAGAAGCCGGAGGCGGACCCGACCCACGCGGCGATGCCGCTGGCGACGGCGACGCCGAGCACCCCGCCGATCGCGGTCGGGAAGGCCTCGCCGCGCAGCAGCCGGATGACCGTGATCAGCACCGCCGCGCCGACGGACACGGCGATCGCGAGCGTCAGGCCGGCGACCGCGTTCGCCACGGCGAAGGCCACGACCGGCACGTTCGACCAGAAGAAGCCCCACTTCCCGCCGAGCTGGTCGAGCACGGTCGGCCGCGCGGCCGGTATCCGCTCGGTCGCGGCGATCTGCTCGATCGGCGCGGCCGGGACCGCCACGGGCCGGGTGACGTCGGCACCGTCGGGGGTCGGGTACGCGGTCCGGCGGTCGGCCTGGCAGAGGTCGGGTCCCATCGGTTCCGGCTCCTTCGCGGTCGGCAGGTGAGCTGCGACCAGCGAAAGGTGTGCCGTGGCGGCACGCTCAAGGCCGACGTGACCGGAGTCACGCGAGCGGTGCCGGGAGAGCGCCGACCCGGATCGGTCAGAGGGGCCCGTCGGGCCCGCGGCCGGCCCACGTCCAGGCGTAGCGCCCGTCGTCGGCGGCGAGCCCGCCCTCGCCCAGCTCGAGCGGGCGGAAGGTGTCGACCATGACCGCGAGCTCGTCGAAGCGCTCCGCGCCGAGCGCGCGCTCGGTGGCCCCCGGCTGCGGACCGTGGGAGTGCCCGCCCGGGTGCAGGCTGACCGAGCCCAGCCCGATGCCCGAACCCTTGCGGGCCTCGTAGTCGCCGCCGCAGTAGAACATGACCTCGTCGGAGTCGACGTTGGAGTGGTAGTAGGGCACGGGCACCGCGAGCGGGTGGTAGTCGACCTTGCGGGGCACGAAGTTGCAGATCACGAGGTTGGCCGCCTCGAACACCTGGTGCACGGGCGGGGGCTGGTGCACCCGTCCGGTGATCGGCTCGAAGTCGGCGACGTTGAACGTGTAGGGGTACAGGCAGCCGTCCCACCCGACGACGTCGAACGGGTGCGTGGGCACGACGTATCGGGTGCCGGCGATCCCGCCGCGCGCGTCGCGGTGCTTGACCAGGACCTCGACGTCGGCCTCCTCGACCACCACCGGGTCGTCGGGCCCGTGCAGGTCGCGCTCGCAGTACGGGGCGTGCTCGAGGAACTGCCCGTACCGCGAGAGGTACCGCGCGGGCGGCCGGACGTGCGAGTCGGCCTCGATCACGTAGCAGCGCAGGGGCGCGTCGCCCGACGGCAGCCAGCGGTGGGTCGTCGAGCGGGGGAGCACGACGTAGTCGCCGCCGGTCACCGCCAACGTGCCGAACACCGTCTCGACCCGGCCCTCGCCGGCCTCGACGTAGACGCACTCGTCGCCGACGGCGTTGCGGTAGAGCGGCGAGGTCTCGCCCGCGACGACGTAGGAGATGCGGACGTCGGCGTTGCCGAGCACGAGGCGCCGGCTCGTCACGGGGTCGGCGGACTTCCACTCCTGGCCCGGGAACAGCCCGTGCAGGGCGAGGTGGCGCGGGAGCAGCGGCTGGTTCATCGAGGTGCTCAGGTCGCCCGGGGTCCACGGCGTCGCGTCGACCACCGCCGAGGGGATCCCGACGTGGTAGAGCAGCGACGAGTCGGAGCTGAAGCCCTCCTCGCCCATCAGCTCCTCGGCGTAGAGGGCGCCCGAGGGCGTGCGGTGCTGGGTGTGCCGTTTCTCCGGGACGTCCCCGACCCGTCGGTAGAAGGGCATGTCCGTCTCCTCACCAGCGCAGGGGTAGGCGCGTGACGCCGTTGATGAAGTTCGAGGTGAGCCGGCGGGGCTCGCCGTCGAGGGCGACCTCCGGGAGCGCCCCGGTGAAGGCGCCGAAGAACGCCCGCAGCTGCAGGCGGGCGAAGTGGGCACCGAGGCAGAGGTGCGGACCCTGCCCGAACGCGAGGTGGTCGCACGGGTCGCGGGTGACGTCGAAGCGGAACGGGTCGGCGAAGTGCCGCTCGTCGTGGTGCGCCGAGACGTGGTAGACGACGACCTTGTCGCCGGCGGCGATCTCGGCCCCGCCGAGGGTGGTGTCGCGGGCGGCGGTGCGGCGGAAGGTGAGCACCGGCGGGTGCCAGCGCAGCATCTCCTCGATCGCCTGTGGCAGGACGTCCGGGCGTTCCCGCACCAGCCGGTACTGCTCGGGGTGCTCCACGAGCGCCAGGACCCCGCCCGGCAGCGCCGAGCGCACCGTGTCGTTGCCGGCGATCGTGAGCAGGAAGAAGAACATCGCCAGCTCGGTGTCGTCGAGGGACTCCCCGTCGACCCGGGCCTCCACCAGGGCGGTCATGACGTCGTCGGCGGGGTGGCGGCGCTTGTGGTCGGCGAGCTCGCCCGCGTACGCGAACATCTCGGCGAGCATCGCCGGCGACCGCGGGTTCACGGGCCTGCCGTGCTCGTCGCGGACGACGTCGGCGTGCTCGGGGTCCTGGTAGCCGATCACGCGGTTGGTCCAGGCGAGCAGCAGGCCGCGGTCGGACTCCGGGACGCCCATGAGCTCGGCGAGGTTGGTCAGCGGGAAGTCGTCGGTGACCTGCGAGGGCAGGTCGCAGTGGCCGTCGCCCGCCACCTCGTCGATCAGGCGACGAGCGCGGGCGGCGACGTCGTCGGCGAAGCGCTCGAGTCGCCGGCGGGTGAAGGCCGCGGTGACCAGCTTGCGGAGCCGCCCGTGCTCCGGCGGGTCCATGTTGAGGATCATCCGCCGGATGAACGGGAGGTCGCCGGGCTCGGGGTCGCGGATCTGCGTCGCGCCCAGGGAGGAGCTGAACACCTCGGGCGTGCGCAGCACGGTGCGGACGTCGTCGTAGCGGGTGACGGCCCAGAACCCGGGCCCGGCCGGCCACTCGCCGACCGCGTGCTCGTCCTGCCACGCCACCGGTTCCTCGTCGCGCAGCCGCCGCAGCGCCTCGTGCGGGACGGCGCGCGCGAACACCGCCGGGTCGAAGACGTCGACGTCGCTCACCCTGCGATCGTGGCAACTCGCCGACCGAGGAGGAACCCATGAGCGAGAAGGTCGTCACGGCACGCCGGGAGGTCGACGCCGCCCCGGACGCGATCTTCGAGCTGATCGCCGACCCGGCCCGCCAGCCGGTGTGGGACGGCAACGACAACCTCGCCGAAGCCGCGCCGGGCCAACGGGTCCACGCCGTCGGCGACACGTTCTCGACGGTGCTGACCAACGGCGGCCTGCGGGAGAACCACGTGGTCGAGTTCGCCGAGGGACGGCTCATCGCCTGGCGCCCGTCGGAGGCCGGGTCGCCGCCGCCCGGGCACCTGTGGCGCTGGGAGCTCGAGCCCCTCGGGCCGGGCCGCACCGCAGTGACGCACACCTACGACTGGACGCACCTGACCGACGAGGGAAGGTTCGCCCGGGCCCACGCGACCACGACCGACAGCCTGCGGGCCTCGCTCGATCGCCTCGCCGCGCTCGCCGAGGGCTGCTGAGGCGCAGTCGCGGTGATCAGGAGTGCGCTGTGCACCCCGATACGTCGGTCGCGGTGGACGAGGCGCTCCTGATCGTCGCGGGGCCCGGTCATCGGCTCGTCGGTGACGCCCCCGCTCAGGGCAGCGTGGCGATCGCGGCGTAGCCGCCGGTCGGGCGCGCGCCCGGGGTCGGTTCCGGCCAGTCGACGATGTCGACCATGCCGGGCGGGACGAGGTCGTGGCCGCCGAGGAGCTCGTGGATCTGCGGGCGGCTGCGCAGCACGACCTCGGTCGCGCTGCCGCGATAGCCGTCCTGGATGGCCCGCGTGCTCGCCGCCAGCTCGGGATCGTCGTGGTCGGCGCTGCCGTGGGTCATGACGTGGACGCTGCCGGGGGCGAGCGCCTCGCGGTAGCGGGCGAGGATCGACGGCAGCTCGGGGTCCGGGACGAAGTGCAGCACCGCGACCGTGAGCAGCGCCGCCGGGCGGCTCGTGTCGATCAGGTCGCGGACCCCCGGCGCGTCCAGCACGGCCTCCGGGTGGCGCATGTCGGCGCGGGTGACGCTGACGTGCTCGAAGCCCTCGATCATCTCGCGCGCGTGGGCGACGGCGACGGGCTCGAAGTCGACGTAGGCGACCCGGGCGTCGGCGCCGTGGGACAGGGCGACCTCGTGGATGTTCCCGACCGTGGGCACCCCGGAGCCGAGGTCGAGGAACTGCGTGATGCCCCGCGCGAGGCACCACTCGACGGCCCGGCGCAGGAAGTCGCGGTTGGCGCGGCACACGTAGCCCATGTCCGGGTTCTGCGTGAGGATCTTCGCGGCCTGCTCGCGGTCGACCGCGAAGTTGCACGCCCCGCCGAGCAGGTAGTCGTAGATGCGGGCGGCGTTGGCGCGGTCGAAGTCGATCCCCGCCTCCAGCGCCCGTTCGTGCTCCGGCCACGGGGCGCCGGTCGGGACGTCACCTTCGTCGGATCGCGCGGTCACCCGGCGGCCTCCCTCGCTCGCGCTGACTGCCCCGATCGTAGGCGGGCCGGCGCCTCAGCCCGAGGTCCGCGGCGGACGCATCGCCGGGGGTGGGGGCGCGTCGGCGTTCTCCCCGTGCTCGAAGAGCGAGGCGGCGGGGCCGACGACGTGCGGGTCGGGGGTGCCGACGACGTCGTGGTCCTTCTCGGGGTAGTCGAACCGGGAGAGCACCGAGCGCATGGCCTCGAGGCGGGCGCGCTTCTTGTCGTTGCTCTTGACCACCGTCCACGGCGCGTCGGCGGTGTCGGTGTAGAAGAACATCGCCTCCTTGGCCGCGGTGTACTCGTCCCACCTGCCGAGGGAGGCCAGGTCGGTGGGGCTGAGCTTCCAGCGCCGCACCGGGTCGACCTGCCGGATGAGGAACCGCGTGCGCTGCTCGTTGCGCGAGACCGAGAACCAGAACTTCACGAGGCTGATGCCGCTGCGCACGAGCATCCGCTCGAGGTCGGGGGCCGCACGCATGAACTCCATGTAGTCGCGCGCCTCGGTGTAGCCCATGACGCGCTCGACGCCCGCGCGGTTGTACCAGCTGCGATCGAACAGGACGATCTCGCCGGCCGCGGGCAGGTGCTCGACGTAGCGCTGGAAGTACCACTGGGTGCGCTCGCGCTCGGTGGGCTTCTCGAGGGCGACCACCCGCGCGCCGCGCGGGTTGAGGTGCTCCATGAAGCGCTTGATCGTGCCGCCCTTGCCCGCCGCGTCGCGGCCCTCGAAGAGCACGACGACCTTGTTGCCCGAGTCCTTGACCCAGCTCTGGAACTTCAGCAGCTCGATCTGCAGCAGCCGCTTCTGCTCCTCGTAGTCCTCGCGCGAGAGGCGCTCGGTGTAGGGGTAGCCCTCCCGCCACGTGTCCACCGGCGTGCCGTCGGCGCCCAGCAGCAGCGGGTCGTCGTCGCCGTGGTCCTGCACGGACACCCCGTCGAGGTCGAGTGCGTCGTCGGGGCCGTCGGGGTGGCGTCCGTCGGTGTCCTCGGTCATCGGCGCATCGTCGCCGGGCCAGGTGGCGGGCGGGTGAACGCGGTGCCCGCCGGGGCGATCAGGGGCCCGGCCGCCGCGAGGCGTCCCAGGCGGCGACGTGCACCTCGGCGACCTCGTTGGGTCCGATCTTCCAGCTGGGGTGCCGGTCGAACACGAGGGTGTCGTGGCCCGGCACGATCCGGTCGACGTCACCGCCGAGGTACTGGTGGATCGCGCCGTAGGTCATGAGCATCGAGTACGTGTTGCCGTTGGTGTAGCCGCTGGGCCACATCTCCTCGACGTTCGAGTACCACATGACGGCGTCGCCGGCGACGACGTAGTGCCCGCCGGAGGTGTCCACCGAGACCCACTGGGTGCCGAAGGTGTGCCCGTCCTTCGAGAGGTGGCCGCGGATGCCGGGCGCGAGCTCGTCGCCGTCGCCCACGAACAGCAGCCGGTGGTCGCGGGCGAGCTCGCCGAACACGCGGGCGTCATCGCGGTCGAACGACGAGGTGATCCAGCTCTCCTCGCCCAGCGGGGTGTAGAGGTCCGGGAGGGCGAGGGCCTTCAGCCAGCCCTGGTACTCGTCCCACTGCACGTACACCTCGGCGTTGGCGAACGCGCCGACGTTGTTGGCGTGGTCGAAGTGCATGTGGGTCAGGAAGACCTTCTCGATCTGCTCCGGCGCCACCCCGACCTTGGCCAGGACGGTCTCGGGTGGCTCCCAGTCGTAGAAGCCGAACCGGTGGATCCACTTGTCGGCGTGGAAGCCCGCGTCGACGAGGTAGTGGTGGACCGTGCCGCTGTCGTCACCGTCGTCCTGCCCGCTGAGCAGGACGTAGATCATCGGCGAGGCGGACACGCCCTCGCCGCTGTGGATCGGGACCCCGCCGAAGAACTCACGCGGCAGGTCGACGTGCGAGAAGCACAGGGGGCGGATCGAGTAGTCGGGCATGGCGGACTCCACCTTCCGGTCGGACGCCCCCCGTCCAGGGACACGAGTAGCGCCGTCCGTACCCGGTGGTCCAGGGCGGTGTCCGGCACCGCTGGACGACGGGCGACGCCTCAGGAGGCCGGGGTGAGCAGCGGGGTGCGCCGGTAGAGGTCGAGCGAGACGAGCGCGAGCCACGTCCACGCGACGATCAGCGCGACCCAGAAGCCGAGCACGACCACCGGGGTGGCGCTCCCGGTCGCGATGCCCGCGAAGCCGACGAGGAAGAGCACGCCCGTGATGCGGGAGAACCAGGCGAGGCCGGTCCGGTCGCGGTAGGCGCGGGCGAGCACGAAGCAGCCGACGACGAGGGCGAGGAACCCGAGGCCGCCGAACAGCAGGTGCCCGAGGCCGGCGATGCTCGGCGCCTCCGGCCCGTCGTCGCGTGTGCCGGGCGGGAAGCCGTTCATCGGGTCCGCGACGAACACCCCCGCCCCCACCATCCCGATGCCGTAGCCGGCGACGAGGCGCGGACCCCAGACACTGCCCGGCCCGCCCCCGAGGACCCGTAGGGCGCGCCGCATGCCCACCGCCGCCGCGATCACCATGAGGCCGGAGAGGACCAGGTTCGCGATCTGGATCCAGCCCAGCGGGCCGTTGGCCAGCAGGCTCAGGTCGTGGCGGGTGAGGTCGAACCCCTCACGCGTGAGCGCCTGCGCCAGGCCGACCACGACGTAGAACGGTCCGACGATCACGCCGTAACCGAGCAGCGACCGCGTGATCGCCGCCGTGCGGTCGGCGTCCCCCCGCCCGACGAGCGGGCTGCCCGACGGTCCGGTGCCCCGCTCGTTGGACTGATCGGTACTCATGGACCGAACGGTACTGAGCTGGGTACCGTGCGGTCCAGTCTTCCCGCGGAGGTGGCGTGGTGACCGACGCCGAGGGCCTGCTGGTCCGGGTCGGACCGGGCGTACCGACGGCCCGCGCGGCCCCGACGGCGGGCAAGCGGGCCGCGATCGTGCAGGCCGCGACCGCGCTCTTCCTGGCGCAGGGCTACCGGGCGACGAGCACCGAGCAGATCGCCGCGGCCGCGGCCGTCTCCAAGCAGACCGTCTACAACCAGTTCGCCGACAAGTCGTCGCTGTTCGCCGAGATCGTCCTCGGCGTGAGCGCCACCGCCGACGCCTTCGTCGAGGAGCTGGGCGCGGCGTTCGACGGGGTCACGTCCGCGGCGGAGCTCGAGCCGGCGCTGCGGGCGGTCGCGCGCCGCTACCTGGCGGCGGTCGGGCACCCCCAGGTGCTCGCGCTGCGGCGGCTGGTGATCAGCGAGGCCGCGCGGTTCCCGGAGCTCGCCGCGACGTACTGGGCGCGGACGCCGTCGCGGGTGCTGGCGGCGCTGGCGGGGCACCTCGCGGAGCTCGACCGGCGGGGTCTGCTGTCGGTGGGTGATCCCGCGGCGGCCGCCGACGACCTCGCGTTCCTGCTCGTCGGGCGAGTGCTCGACGAGGGCATGTTCCACCCCGAGGCGCCCGCTCTCGACGACGCCGCGGCGGCGCGGCGCGCGGACCACGCCGTCGACGTGTTCCTCGCCGCGCACCCACCGGGGCCCTAGACCGCCGACGACCGTGGCCGGCGCCGGACTCCTGACATCCCGGGAGATCGAGTTGGAGAGCGGCGTCCGGCGGTCCGCCCCGCGGTGCGCGCCGCCTCACCGCGCGGCCGGGGGCTCGAGGCCGGGCGGCAGGCCGTACATCGGGTGCTGGACGACGTCGACGACGGCCGGCCCGTCCTGCGCGAGCGCCGCGTCCAGGGCGGGCGGGAGGTCCTCGTCGCGCTCGACCCGCACCCCGAACGCCCCGAGCGAGCGCGCGAACGCGGCGAGGTCGGCGTTGCCGTAGAACACCCCGAGGTAGCGGCCGTCGTGCGCCAGGCGCTGGCGGTCGCGGGTGTTGCCGTAGGCGTTGTTGTTCATGACGACGGTGACGACGCCGAGGCCCTCGCGGACGCAGGTCTCGAGGTCCTGGGCGACCATCCAGAAGCTGCCGTCGCCGCTGACGCACACCGTGCGCAGCTCGGGGCGCGCGAGCGCGAGCCCCATCGCCGCCGGGAACCCCCAGCCCATCGCCCCGCCCGCCGACCCGGCGAACCGGCCGGGCCGGGGGAGCCGCAGGTAGCGGTGGGTCCACGGCCCGAAGCTCGGCGCGTCCTGCACCAGCAGCACGTCGCCGCGGGCGGCGAGCGGGGTCAGCGCCGCGATCGCCGCGCGGCTCGACACCAGGCCGCGCGGCTCGTCGTCGTCGAGGACGGGGGAGTCGGGCGCCGAGGCCTTCTCGTACTCCGCCCGCAGCGCGGTCCGCCGCCGGAGGCGCGCGTCGTCGGGGGGAGGGAGCGCTGACGCCAGCGCCCGGGCGGCCACCCCGGCGTCGGCCACGAGGCCGACGTCCGGGACGTACACCCGGCCCAGCTCGACGGGGTCGACGTCGACGTGGACCAGCCGGGTGCCGGGGTGCAGCAGCGTCCAGCGCCGCGTCGAGAACTCGGAGAACCGGCACCCGAGGGCGACCACGACGTCGGCCTCCTGCACCGCCCGCCAGGTGACGTCGTGCACGCCGTAGCCGAGGGCGCCCAGGAAGGCCGGGTGGTCGTGGGAGACGGCGCCCTGCCGCAGCCAGGTCGTCACCAGCGGCGCCCCGAGTCGGTCGGCGAGCGCCGTGAGGTCGTCCGGGGCGTGCGCGGCGCCGCCGCCGGCGATCACGACCGGGCGCGCCGCCGCCGCGAGGACCCCCACGGCCTCGGCGACCCCGGACGGGTCCGCTGCCGGCGGGTAGGGGCGCCACCGGCGGGCCGGGACGACGTCCTCGTCGACGGTGTCCTGCAGGACGTCCAGCGGCAACGACACGACCACCGGACCCGGCCGCCCCGAGACCGCGGTGCGGACCGCGCGCTGGAGCAGTTCTGGGATGCGGTCGGCCCGCCGGACCTCGAGCGCCCACTTCGTCATCGGCCGGAAGGTGGCGACGACGTCGGCCTCCTCGAAGGCGCGGCGCTCGACGATCCGGTCGGCGACCTGGCCCACGAGCAGCAGCATCGGCACCGACTCGTCGTAGGCGTTCTGCACGGCGATGGCCGCGTTCGCGGCGCCCGGTCCGCGCGACACCAGCGCCACCCCGAGGCGCCCGCCCCGGGACGAGCCGTCGGCGAGGAACCCGGCGACCTGCTCGTGGCGCGTGTGCAGGTAGCGGACGTCGTCGCGCCGCGCGATGGCGTCGATGACCTCCATGACCGTCGTGCCGGGCACGCCGGTGACGAGGTCGACGCCCTCGGCCGCGAGACACGCGACGACGAGGTCGGCGCCGGTGCTGGGGCTCGCTGTGACGGTTGACACGAGTCGAGCCTGCCAGACACTCTTCTTCACCGCAGAGAAGACTTCTGCTCCGAAATCCGGGGAGCGATCACCGTGTCCATCCACGTCATCGGGATCATCGGTCTCGTGCTGATCTTCGTCATCGGCACGCTGCGCCCGGTCAACATCGGGGTCCTCGCCCTGATCGCCACCTTCCTCGTGGGCACGCTCGTGGCCGGCGAGAGCGTCAAGGACGTGCTGTCGGGCTTCCCGCCCGACCTGTTCGTGCTGCTCGTCGGCGTGACCTACCTCTTCGGGCTGGCCAGCGTGAACGGCACGCTGCAGTGGCTGGTCGACCGGGCCTGCGGGCTGCTCGGCGACCGCCCGGCGCTGGTGCCGTGGATGCTCTTCGTCTTCGCCGCGATCCCGACGATGGCCGGCGCGCTCGGCCCGGCCGGCGTCGCGATGCTCGCGCCGCTGTGCATGGGGATCGGCGAGCGCTACGGCGTCGACCGCCGGCTGTCGGCGCTCATGGTCATCCACGGGTCGTCGGCCGGGAACTTCTCGCCGCTCAACGGCCTCGCGGTGATCGTGAACCGGGCCGCGGACGCCGCCCACCTCGACCTCTCGGCCGCCGAGCTGTTCTTCGGCAACCTCGCGGCCAACCTCGTGCTCGGCGCCGTCGCCTACCTGCTCTTCGGCGGCCCCGCCCTGATCCGCGAGGGCCGGGCCGAGCCCGCCGTGGACGGCGCGGCGGTGGCCGGTGCCGGGTCGGGGGCGGCACCGGCCCCGTCGGCTCCGTCGAGCGGGCCCGACGGCGGTGGCGGCACGGCCACGGCGGCGGCCGGGACCACGGAGACGGTCACGACCACCACGACCGTCGCCGACGCCCCACCGCGCGAGGCCCTGCGCATCGACCAGTGGATCACCCTGATCGTGATCATCGGCGTGGCCGTCGGCGCGCTGGTGTTCGGCGCGGAGATCGGCTTCCTCGCCCTGGGCGCGGCGGCCCTGCTGCACCTGGTCTTCCCCGACCGCGTGGCGGGTGCCGACAAGCGCATCGTGTGGACCGTGGTGCTGCTGATCTGCGGCGTCGTCACCTACATCGCGGCGCTGCAGCGCTTCGGGACGATCGACGTCGTCGGGCACGGCATCTCGTCGCTGGGCACGCCGCTGCTGGTGGCCTTCCTGCTCTGCCTGGTCGGGGCGGCGACCTCCGCCTTCGCCTCGAGCGCGGGGCTGCTCGGCGTGCTCATCCCGCTCGCGGCGCCGTTCCTCCTGAGCGGGCAGATCGCCGCCGGCGGCGTGATCGTCGCGCTGGCGATCTCGGCGACGGTCGTCGACTCCACACCCTTCTCCTCGGTGGGTGCGCTGACGCTCGCGAACGCGCCGGAGGAGGGGCGACCCCAGGTGTTCCGCACCCTGCTCGCCTGGGGCCTCACGCTGATCCTCGTCGCCCCGGTGGTCACGTGGCTGGCGTTCATCCTCCCGGCGTCGTGAGTGCCTACGTGAGCGAACTTCCGGGCTATAGCCCGGAAGTTCGCTCACGTGCGCGGGGGATCTTCTGCACAGCAGAGAGTCCGTAGGCTCGGGGCATGGACGCCGAGGCTCCCGAGTTCGGGTCGACGCCGCAGTACCCGATCGACTCGGTGGACAACGCGCTCAAGGTCCTCCTGCTGCTCGGCGACCGGCCGCGGCTGCGGCTCACCGACGTCAGCACCTACCTCGGGGTCGCCACCTCGACCGCGCACCGGCTGCTCGCGATGCTCCAGTACCGCGGGTTCGTCCGGCAGGACGCCGCCACGCGCAGCTACGTGCCCGGGCCCTCGCTCGACGGCGTGGCGCTCGGCATCCTGCGGCGCCTCGACGTGCGCACCCGCGCGCGGCCGGTGCTGGAGAAGCTCAACGTCGAGCTCGAGGAGACCGTGCACCTGGGCCGGCTCGAGGGCGACCAGGTGCACTTCATCGACTCGATCGAGAGCAGCCGCGCGCTGCGGGTCGGGGGCCGCCTCGGGCGGTCGGTGCCGGCGCACTGCACCTCGAACGGGAAGGCGATGCTCGCGACCCTCGACGACGAGGAGGTGCGCGCGCTCTTCCCGTCCGAGGAGCTGGAGCGGATGACGCCGCACTCGATCGGCACCCGTACCCAGCTGCTGGCCGAGCTCGCCGCGATCCGCGCCGCCGGCTACGCGACCAGCGCCGAGGAGAGCGAGGAGGGCGTCGGCTCGATCGCCGTCGCACTCACGGGCGCCCGCAGCCCGCGCCACGCGATCAACGCCTCGGGCCCGACCGGACGGCTCGCGGAGCCGCGGTGGTCGGCGATGCTCGAGGCCGTCCGCGAGGCGGCCCGCGAGATCGACACCCTCCTGCTCTGAGCACCTTGACGGCGCCCGGCCACGCCCGTCACTCTCTCCTGAGAGGAAAGACCCTCTGCTGAGCAGAGAAGAGGTCGGAATGGGTGACCAGACGGCGGTCCTCGAGGACGTCCGGCGGGGGATGGTGCCCGCGCACATCTACAACGACGACGAGATCTTCGCGCTCGAGCGCGAGCGGGTGTTCGGGCGCTCGTGGGTGTTCGTCGCCCACGAGTCGGAGATCCCCCGGCCCGGCGACTACGTCGTGCGCCGCGTCGTCGAGGACTCGTTCATCGTCAGCCGCGACGAGTCCGGCGTCGTGCGGGCCATGTTCAACATGTGCCTGCACCGCGGGATGCAGGTCTGCCGCGCCGAGATGGGCAACGCGTCGCACTTCCGCTGCCCGTACCACGGGTGGTCGTACCGCAACGACGGCCGGCTCGTCGGCCTGCCGTTCCACGGCGAGGCCTACGGGGGCGAGGAGGGCTTCCGCCGGAAGGGCCAGACGCTGCTGCCCGCGCCGTCGCTGGGCGTCTACAACGGCCTGGTCTTCGTCAGCCTCGACCCGGACGCGCCGCCCCTGCGCGAGTACCTCGGCGACTTCGCGTTCTACCTCGACCTCTACACGCAGCAGAGCCTCGAGGGCATCGAGCTCGTCGGCCCGCAGCGCTGGCGGGTCAAGGCGAACTGGAAGATCGGCGCGGAGAACTTCGCCGGCGACAGCTACCACACCCCGCACACGCACTCGAGCGTCGTGGAGATCGGCCTGTTCCGGGAGCCGAAGGCGTCCAAGCGCAAGGAGGGGGCGCTCTACTGGGCGGGCTCCGGCGGCGGGACGACCTACAAGCTGCCGCCCGGCACGCTCGACGAGCGGCTGCGCTACGTCGGCTATCCCGACGAGATGATCACGCGGATGCGCGCGACGTGGAGCGACGCGCAGCTGCGGATGGTCGGCGACGACGGCTTCATGGTGTCGGCGGCCTCGGTGTTCCCGAACCTGAGCCTCGTGCACAACTGGCCGAAGGTCACCGGCGGCGAGGACGACGAGGTCGTGCCCTTCATCTCGCTGCGCCAGTGGCAGCCCGTGTCGGCCGACGAGACCGAGGTGCTCTCGTGGTTCGCGGTCGACCGGAACGCCCCGGAGCGCTTCAAGGAGCTGTCCTACAAGGCGTACCTCATGTGCTTCGGGTCGACGGGGATGTTCGAGCAGGACGACGTCGAGAACTGGGTGTCGATCACCTCGACGGCGGCCGGCTCGATGGCCCGCCGGCTGCGTCTCAACAACCGCATGGGCCTGCTCGCCGACGACAAGCCGGTCTCGCCGCCGCTCGCCCACTTCTCCGGGCCGGGCGTCGCCTACGTCGGCTTCGGCGAGTACAACCAGCGCGCCATGCTGCGGGCGTGGGCCGACGCCCTCGAGACCCCGCCGCCCGAACCGGGTCCCGTCGACCTCGGAGGTGTGACGTGAGCACGCTCGCCCCGACGCCGCGCACGATCAACCGCTGCCTGCCCTTCGGCGACGCCCGCCACCTCGAGGCGCACCAGTTCCTCGTCGACGAGGCGGCGCTGCTCGACACCCAGGACTACGACACCTGGCTGTCGCTGCTCACCGAGGACGTCCGCTACCTCGCGCCGGTGCGCGTCACCACCGCCCGCGGCGCCGGCTTCGACACCGCGCCCGGCATGGCGCACTTCGACGAGGACCACTACGCGCTCTCGCGCCGCGTCGCGCGCTTCGCCACCGAGCACGCGTGGACCGAGGACCCGCCCTCGCGCCTGCGTCACCACGTGTCGAACGTCCGCACGTTCGCCCTCGACCACACCGACGACGAGGTGATCGTCGAGTCCGCGGTCCTGCTGTTCCGCAGCCGCGGCGACGTCCGCGAGCCCTCGATCATCTCGGCGGGCCGGGAGGACCGGCTGCGCCGCGACCCCGCCCGCCGCGTCCCGTCGGTCGGGCACTGGATGCTCGCCGCGCGCACGGTCAGCCTCGACGAGTCCGTGCTGCGGACCCAGAACCTGGCGATCTTCCTGTGAGCGGGCGGGAGGACGCGGAGGACCCGGAGCCGATCGTCCTGGCCAACGAGTTCGCCGAGGTCCGCGTGCGGCGGGTGGCGACGCGCAACGGCGCGCGGCTGCTGATCGAGTCGCCGCGCTCGGGGCAGTGGGTGTCGCTGTGCCCGCTCGAGCTGGAGGCGCTGACCTGGCAGTCCGACGACGTGTTCTCGGCGATGATCGGCAACCCGTACGGACCGCTGCTGACCGACGACGATGACTGACTGGCTCGCGGGCCGGCGGGCGCTGGTCGTCGGGGCCGGGTCGGGGATCGGGCGCGCGGTGGTCGACGCGTTCGGCGCCGAGGGCGCGTGCGTCGCGGCGCTGGAGAAGGACCCGGACAAGGCCGACGCCCTCCGCACGGCCGGCGTCCCCGTCGTCACCGGCGACGCCACCACGCGCGCGGACAACGAGCGGGCGGTCGCCGCGACCGTCGAGGCCCTCGGCGGCCTCGACGTGTTCGTCAGCTGCGTCGGGATCTTCGACTTCTACCGCGGTCTCGGCGACCTCGACGCCGACGTCATCGACGACGCCTTCGCCGAGATGTTCGCGGTCAACGTCAAGAGCCACCTGCACGGCGTCAAGGCCGCGCTGCCGCAGCTGCGCGCGCAGCGTGGATCGGTCGTGCTGACGACCTCGACCTCGGCGCACCACCCGGGTCGCGGCGGGGTGCTCTACGTGGCGTCGAAGTTCGCGGTGCGCGGGCTCGTCATCAGCCTCGCCCACGAGCTCGCGCCCGCGGTGCGCGTCAACGCCGTCGCCCCCGGCGGGACGCTGCACACCGACCTGCGGGGCGCGGCCAGCCTCGGGCTCGACCGGGAACGGCTGGACGGCCCGGACCGCGCCGCCGCCCTGGCCGCCCGCACGCCACTGCAGGTCGCGCTGTCGGGCGCCGACCACGCCTGGAGCTACGTCTACCTCGCGAGCGAGCGCGCGCGGGGGATCACCGGCGAGGTCAGCCACCCCGACGGCGGGATCGGGGTGAAGGGGTGACGCTCGACGCCGAGCGCGAGCTGATCGCCACCGCCTGCCGCGTCCTCGCCCACCGCGGCCTCGCGCCGGGCTACCTCGGCCACGTCAGCCTGCGGGTCGACGACGCGACCTGCCTGGTGCGCTGCCGCGGCCCCGAGGAGCGGGGGCTCGCGTTCACCGAGCCCGGCGACGTGCGGCTCGTGACCCTGGACGGCGAGTTCGCCGACGGCCCGGCCGGCGGGTGGGCCGTGCCGGCCGAGCTCCCGCTGCACACCGAGGTGCTGCGCGCCCGCCCCGACGTGGCGGCCGTGGTGCACGCCCACCCGCCGTCGACCGTGGCCGCCGACCTCGCGGGCCTCGCGGTCCGCCCGATCGTCGGCGCCTTCGACATCCCCGGCGCGCACCTGGCCGCCGGCGGCGTGCCGGTGCACCCGCGGGCCGTGCTCATCCGTACCCGGGCGCTGGCGGCGGAGATGGTCGCGTCGCTGGGCGACCGCCCGGTCGTGCTCCTGCGCGGGCACGGCCTGACGGCGACCGGGTCCTCGGTGCCCGAGGCGGTGCTGCGCGCCCGCAGCGTCGACACCCTCGCCGCGATGGCGCTCGCGGTCGCCCAGGCCGGCGGCACGCCGCGCGACCTGCCCCCCGAGGACCTGGCGGAGCTCCCCGACCTCGGCGCCGGCTTCACCCACGACACCGCCTGGCGCCACGAGGTCGCGAGCCTCCCCATGTGAGCAGTTGGCGCCCCGATAGGGGCGCCAACTGCTCACGTACGCCGGTCAGCCCCAGACGAGCTCCGCCGCGCGGAGGAGGACGTCGAACTTGCGCCACTGGTCGTCGGCGGTGAGGTCGTTGCCCTCGAGCGTCGAGGCGAAGCCGCACTGCGGGCTGATCGCGAGCTGCTCGAGGGGGAGGTGACGGGTCGCCTCCTCGACCCGGCCGACCACCTCGTCGACCGTCTCCACCCGCGCCGACTTGGTGCTCACGACGCCCAGCACGACCACCGCGCCGGGCCGCACGAAGCGCAGGGGCTCGAACGTCCCCGCCCGGTCGGTGTCGTACTCGAGCAGGATCCGCTGGTGGGCGAGCCCGGAGAACAGCTGCTCGGCGATGGCGTCGTAGTGCCCCTCGCGGTGCCAGTGCCCCTGCTCGTTGCCGCGGCACACGTGCACGCCGAACGTCGTGTCCGGGAAGCCCGCCACCACCGCGTTCTCCGCCGCGAGCGTGCGGGTGAGCAGGTCGGCGGGATCGAGGCCCTTGGCCCGGAACCGCTCGATCGACGGGGCGTCGACGTAGGCGGTGAAGCCCGGCGCATCCATGTGGACGTACCGGCAGCCCGCGCCCACGAGGCCCGCGACGATGTCGCGCTCGACGGCGACGACGTCGTCGAGGAACGCCCACCGGTCCGGGTAGACGTCGCGGGAGCCCGCGGCGTCGAAGGTCTGGAACACGCGGTCGGGCCCCAGCACCGTCGACTTCACCGGTCGATCGGTGCACCCCTGCGCGAACCGGAACTCCTCGAGCGGCACGTTGCGCACCAGCCGCAGCGGCTCGGTGGCGACGGTGGCGCTCGCGGCCGACGGAGCCTCCGCCCGCTCCGGGGCGTCCCGGTCGAGCGCGCGGCGGGCGTGCGCCCGCCACAGGTTGTCGCCGAGCTCGGCGTAGCCCGCGACCTCGGCGAAGCTCTCCATGAACGTCGAGCGCCGGAACTCGCCGTCGGTGAGCACCGGCAGCCCGACCTTCTCCTGCTCGCCGAGCACGTCGCGGACCGCCTCGTCCTGCGCCGCGTGCAGCGCGGTGTCCTCGAGGTCCCCGCGGCGGTGCCGGGCGAACGCGTCGCCCAGCGCCGCGGGCCGGAGCAGGCTGCCGACGTTGTCCACCCGCAGCGTGTCGAGCGGACCACCCGTCACCGCAGGCCCGCCTCGACGATCATCGGGTAGACCTCCTGCTGGAAGCGCCGCATGTCCTGCACATAGCGGGGGAACGACAGGATGATGCCGTCGAGCCCGGTCGCCACGAGGTCGCCCAGCGCGCCGACGATCTGCTCGCCGGTCCCGACGATCGGGTAGCCCGCCCAGCCGGCGATGAAGTGGCGCTTCATGTCCTCGATGGTCGACAGGTCGTAGGACTGCGAGTTCACGCCGAGCGAGGTGACGAGGTTCGACGCCGCCTCCCAGTCGCCGAGCTCGTCGACGTAGTGGTGGAGGAACCGCTGCGCGTCGGCCTCGGTGTCGCCCTGCACGATGTAGGCGTTGATCCACACCTGGATCTCGCGCCCGTACTCGGTGCGGGCCAGCTCGCGGAACTGGTTGACCTTGTCCTTCATGCCCTCCGGGGTCTGGTTCTTGATATCGGAGGACGCGAAGACGACGTCGCAGTTCTTCGCCCCGAAGTGCCGGCCCTTGGGGGAGCTGCCGGCGTTCATCGTCACGGGGTACGGCGTCTGCACGGGCAGCGGCGAGATGCGCGCGTCGACGACGCGGTAGAACTCGCCGTCGTAGTCGAACGTCTCCTCGGCGGTCCACAGCCGCGTGACGATGTCGAACCACTCCTGCGACATGTCGTAGCGCTTGTCGTGCTCGAGCTGGGCGGCCCCGAACATCTCGATCTCGGGCGTGTGCCAGCCGGTGACGATGTTGAGCGCGACGCGGCCGTGCGTGATGTGGTCGACGGTCGCGGCCTGCTTCGCGGCCATCAGCGGGTGGATCGTCGGGACGTGGGAGGTGACGAACACGCCGGCCTCGCGGGTCGTGGCGCCGATGCCCGCGGCCCAGGTGAAGCACTCGAACCCGGTGCCGTTGAAGTTCGTCGGGCCGCCGAAGCCCCGCCAGCGCCCGACGGGCACGAGGGCCTCGAAGCCCATCTCGTCGCCCATCTGCGCGAGCGTCGACGTGTTCTCCCACGTCGCCTCGAGCGCACCCTCGACGGTCGAGATCGAGCACCCTCCCGACAGGTTCGTCGAGAACGTGCCGAGGTGGAGCTTGCGGTCGTTGTAGACGGGGTGCTTCGCCGCGCGCAGCTGGTCGGCGCGCGATTCGGTCGTGGTCATCGGGGTCCTCGGGTCGTCAGCGTCCGTAGTTGATGTGCACGTTCTTGAGCTGCGTGTACGAGAGGAGCTCGTCGACGTCCTCCTCGCGGCCGATGCCGCTGTCCTTGACCCCGCCGAAGGGCGTGCCGGGGACGTGGCGCCCGACCTCGTTGACCCAGACGTAGCCCGCCTCGAGCTCGTCGGCGAAGCGGTGCGCGGTGGCGAGGTCGCGGGTGAACACGCTCGCGGTCAGGCCCAGCGAGACGCCGTTCGCGATCCGCAGCGCCTCCTCGGCGTCGCCGAAGGGCATGACGGCGAGGACCGGCCCGAAGATCTCCTCCTGGGCCAGGCGCGACCCGGGGTCGACGCCGTCGAACACCGCCGGGCGGACGAACAGCCCGTCGCCCAGCGCCCCGTCGGTGACGCGGTCGCCGCCGGTGCAGAGCCGGGAGCCCTCGTCCTGGCCGAGGCGCACGTAGGACAGCACCTTGTCGAGCTGCCCGCGGTTGACGATCGCGCCGGTGTCGGCGTCGGGGTCGTCGGGCAGGCCGGGGCGCAGGGCGCCGACCTTCGCCACGAGCCGCTCGACGAAGGCGTCGTGGACGTCGCGGTGCACCACGACGCGCGAGAGCGAGCCGCACGACTGGCCCTGCCACGTGAAGTTCATGCCGCGCACGGCCGCCGCGACGACCGTGTCGAGATCGGCGTCGGGGAAGACGACCAGCGGGTTCTTGCCGCCCAGCTCGAGGGTGACGGTCTTGACGCCGACCTCGGCCGCCCGCCGCTGGATCGCGCGTCCCGTGGCGGCGGAGCCGGTGAACGCGAGCCGGCGGACCAGCGGGTGCGCCACCAGCGCGTCGCCGGCCTGCGCGCCCGTGCCGGTGACGACGTTGAGCACCCCCGGCGGCACGATGTCGGCGGCGAGCTCGCCCAGGCGCAGCGCCGAGAGGCTCGTGTACTCGCTCGGTTTGATCACCACGGCGTTGCCGGCCGCGATCGGCGCCGCGATCTTGGACGCCGCGAACATCAGCGGGTGGTTGAACGGGATCAGCCGGCCGACCACGCCGTAGGGGCGGCGCACGGAGTACGTCAGCGTGCCCGGCTCGCTCGGCACCGTGTCGCCGTGCATCTGGAGCGTCAGCCCGGCGTAGTAGCGCAGGTAGAACACGGCCATGTCGACGTCGCGGCGCATCTCGCGCAGCAGCGAGCCGTTGTCGTCGGCGTCGATGCGGGCGAACTCGTCGGCGTGCGCGGCGACGACGTCGGCCAGCGCGGTGAGCACCGCGGACCGCTCGCCCGGAGCGACCCGCCGCCAGGACTCCGCGGCGGCCGCGGCCGCGACGACGGCGTCGTCGACGTCGGTGGCCGACGCGTCCGGGAACGTCGCGAGCGAGCGACCCGTCGCCGGGTTCGGGGTGTCGATGACCGCGCCGTCGGAGGCCGGGCGGAGCTTGCCGTCGATCAGCATGGTCACGAGGACGCCTCCAGGGTGCGGACGAGGTGGTCCCACACCGCGGTCAGCGCGCCGCGGGAGTAGATGTGCTCGCGCTTGGCGAGCGACTCCTCCGGGCCGGACCAGGCCGGCCACCCGCCCGCGGAGTGGGTGAGGATCTGCTGGGCGCAGGCGCGCTCGAGCAGGACGGCCGTGACGACCGCGGTCGGCAGGTCCGGCCCGACGGTGACGATGCCGTGGTTGACGAGGAAGAGGGCGTTGTGGCCGCCGAGCGCCGCCGCGACGCGCTTGCCGAGCTCCTCGGTGAGGATCAGGTCGGCGGTGTCGGTGAAGCGCGGCACCTCCGGCGGCACGAAGTGGTTCGCCGCGTGGCTCACCGGCCGCAGGGCCTGGCCGGTCGCGGCGAGCGCGACGGCGTGGGGCGGGTGGGTGTGCACGACGCCGCCGACGTCGGGGCGGGCGGCGAGGACCTCGGTGTGGATCGGGTACTCGCTGTGCCGCTGGCCGCCCGAGCCGTCGACCACGGCGCCGGCGTCGTCGACGCAGTGCACCCGGTCGGCGGTGACCTCCGCGAGGCTCCACTCCGCGGTCTTGAGCCAGGCGCCGCGGCCGTCGGGGTCCCGCACCGAGGCGTGGCCCCAGATGAGGTCCGCGTGGCCGTTGGCCGCGAGCACCCGCGATGCGGTGGCGACCAGGTCCGCGATGTCCTGCATGCCTCTCCTCCGTCGTGCGACGTGGGTCACGTCCGCTCAGGAGAGTTGTAGTCCGTGGTGGAGACGGGTCGCGGGAGGATTCTGCTGAGAAGAACGGCGATCCGGACAGCGGGACCTTAGGATCGCCGCGTGGCGTCACCGGACGAGCGTCGGCCGCCGCAGTACCCGATCGAGGCCGTGGACCGGACGCTGCGGGCCCTGACGCTGCTCGGCGAGCGCCCGGAGGTGCGGCTCTCCGAGGTCCGCGCCCACCTCGACGTCGGCCAGTCCACGGCGCACCGGCTGATGGCGATGCTCGTGTTCCACGGGTTCGCGGTGCAGGACCCGGCCTCGCGCACGTACCGCGCCGGGTCCGCGCTCGCCGACCTCGGGATCCGCGCGCTGCGCGCCGACCTGTGGCCGGTCGCGCGCCCGACCCTCGTCGCGCTGGCCGCGTCGAGCGGCGAGACCGTGCACCTGGGGCGGCTCGAGGGGACGACGCTGCGCTACCTCGACGCCGTCGAGAGCGAGGCGATGCTGCGGATCGGCTCGCGCGCCGGGCGCACCAACCCCGCGCACGCCACCAGCCTCGGCAAGGCGATGCTCGCCGAGCGTTCCGACGCCGAGATCCTCGCGCTGTACCCGGACCGCGAGCTCGAGCGCGTCACGGACCGCACGACGGCCGACCGCGACGCCCTGCTCGCCGAGCTGGCCGCCATCCGCGCCCGGGGCTGGGCCCGCAACGACCAGGGCGCCGAGCGCGGCGTCTGCTCGGTGGGCATGGCGGTGGTGCACCCGGTGCGCGGGCTGCTCGGCGCGCTGTCCATCGCGACCCCGAGCGCCCGCTCCGACGCGGGCACCGAGGAGAAGCACGCGGCGCTGCTCGGTGACGCCGTGCGGGCGGTGCTGGCCGCGCTGCCGTAGACCTGCCGTCGCGATCAGGCACCCAGCTCGGCCAGGAACCGCGGCACGCGACCGCTGCCGAACTCGAAGTAGCGCGCCCAGCGGGGAACGATCGTGATGCGGACCATCTGCCGGTACAGCGCCCGCACCGCCTCCTCGAACCCCGCGTACTCCTCGCCCGACATGCCCTTCGCCGCCGCGGCGAGGTACTCGGGCGCGACGCCGTCGACGGTCTCGAGGGTCGCGGTGCCGCGCACCGAGACGCTCCGGGCCGTCGCGGGCGTGTCGCCGGCGTCGACCACCAGGGCCACCTCGGGACGCTTCGCCAGCGCGCGGGCCTTCGGCGAGGTCGGGACCGTGCAGACGACGATCGCCGTCCCGGTCCACAGGAACCCGATCGGGATCACGCGTGGCAGCCCGTCGGCGCCGGTGTAGGCGAGGCGGGTCAGCTGCCCGGTCTCCAGCAGGTCCCGGGCGCCCGGCTGGCCCAGCTCGGTCGCGACGTCGTGCTCATCCATGGTGGTTCCTCTCCGCGTGCGGCTCTGACGTCCCGGGGACGGAGCCGGCGCCGCGTTCTCGACACGACCGGCACTCCGGGATGCCGGCCGGCTCGTGAGAGCTGCGCGGCGTACCTCTCGCGTCGACCGCATCCCGCGGGCCCGAGATCAGGAGCGCGTCATCCACCCTTGGTCGTGCTCGGGCGTGGATGACGCGCTCTTGATCTCCGGGGACGGGCGTCGGCTCGTGGGCACCGAGCCGGCCGAGAACGGTCCGGCACGATCAGGGGCGCCTGAGGCACCTCCGGCGGCGCGCCGAGGTGCGTGGCGCGCTCCTGATCTCCCGACGATCAGCCCGGGGCGGCGAGGTCCCGCCCGATCCGCCGCGCCGTGGCGGTCAGCAGCGCGGCCCACTCGGTGAGACGTCGGCGCTCGTAGCGCGCGGTGGGCATCGAGATCGAGATGGCGCCCGCCGAGCCGCCGGGCACCGCCGCGCCGACCGCGGTCACCCCGGTCTCGGTCTGCTGGTCGTTGAGCGCGAAGCCCTGCCGGCGGATGCGGCGCAGGTCGCGGACGAGCGCCTCGACGTCGTCGACGGGAGAGTCCGGGCCGGCGTAGAGCGCGCGGACGTCCTCCTCGTCGCGGGTGGCCAGGGCGGCGCGCCCGCCCGAGGCCAGGTGGGCGGGCAGGATGCGCCCGCCGCGGTCGCCGACGCGCAGCACCTGGCCGCACTCCACCGAGGCCACGAACCGCGCCTGGTCGCCGACCACGAGCAGGAGGTTCGTGGTCTCGCCGACCCGCTCGGTCAGCTCCTCGAGGTGCGGCAGGGCGGCGCGGCGCAGGTCGGCGGCCGGTTCGGGCAGGGCCTGGCGGCGCAGCACCGGACCCGCGACGTAGCGGCGCTCCTCGTCCTGCTCGGCGAAGTCGCGGTAGACGAGCATCGCCAGCAGCCGGTGGGCCGTCGAGCGCGCGACGCCGAGCCGTTCGGCGGCGTCGCGCAGCCGCAACGGGCCCTCCTGCTGCAGCAGCGTCGCCAGGTGCAGCGCGTGATCCACCGACTGGATCCCGTAGGAGGGCATGTTCTTCACAGCAGAAGGCTAGCGTCCCGCGCTGCGGAATTTCCCTATTCTGCCGTCATGGCCCAGTTCTACGTCGACGGCTACCGCGCCGGCGACCCGTTCGTCGCCGACCCGCACCCCGCGGTGGCGGAGCGCCCGGACGGCCTGCCGGAGACCGCGGACGTGCTGATCGTCGGCTGCGGGCCCGCGGGGCTGGTGCTCGCCGCGCAGCTCGCGCAGTTCCCCGAGCTGCGCACCGTGGTCGTCGACCGGCACGAGGGTCCCCTGCAGGTCGGGCAGGCCGACGGGGTCGCGTGCCGGACCGTCGAGATCTTCGAGGCGTTCGGCCTCGCCGACCGGGTGGTCGCCGAGGGGTACCGGGTCAACGAGGTCGCGTTCTGGCGCCCCGATCCCGACGATCCGTCGCGCATCGTGCGGACCGGGCGCGTGCAGGACGTCGAGGACGACCTCTCGGAGATGCCGCACGTCATCGTCAACCAGGCCCGGATGCTGGCCTACCTGCGCGAGCACATGGCGCGCTCGGCGGCGCGCCTGACGCCCCACTACGGGCTGGCGCTGACCGGCCTGACGGTCGGCGAGGACGACGTGACGGTGACCCTGGCGCACCGGGCGGACGGCACCGAGACCGGCGAGACCTCGACGATCCGCGCGCGCTACGTCGTCGGGTGCGACGGGGCCCGCAGCGCCACCCGCGAGGCGATCGGGCGCCGGCTCGTCGGCGACGCCACGGACGTCTCGTGGGGCGTGATGGACGTCCTGGCGGTCACCGACTTCCCCGACATCCGCCTGAAGTGCCCCATCCAGTCCGCGACCGAGGGCAGCCTGCTGATCATCCCGCGGGAGGGCGGCTACCTGGTCCGGCTCTACATCGAGCTCGACAACGAGCGCGACGCCGCGATGCTGCGCGAGCGCAGCGTCACCCCGGAGAAGCTCGCCGCCGTCGCCAACCGGATCCTCCACCCGTACACGCTGGAGGTGCGCGACGTCGGGTGGTCGTCGTACTACGAGGTCGGCCAGCGGCTGTGCGCCCGGTTCGACGACACCCCCGACGACACCCCCGACGACACCGACGGCGACGACGTCGAGCCCCGCGTCTTCATCGCCGGCGACGCCTGCCACACCCACAGCGCGAAGGCCGGCCAGGGCATGAACGTCTCGATGGCCGACGCGTGGAACCTGGGGTGGAAGCTCGCCGGCGTCCTGCGGGGCACGGCCCGCCCGGAGCTGCTGGGGACCTACTCGCGCGAGCGCCAGGCCGTCGCGCAGGAGCTGATCGACTTCGACCGCGAGTTCGCCGCGATGTTCTCCGGGCACGGCCGGGACGACGCCGGCGAGCCCGACCCCGAGAAGTTCCAGCGCTACTTCCGCGACCAGGGCCGCTTCACCGCAGGCGTCGCCGTCCGGTACGCCCCCTCGATGATCACCGGGGACGCGACGTCCCAGCACCTCGCGACCGGCCTGGAGATCGGCACCCGCTTCCACTCCGCACCGGTCGTCCGGCTCGCCGACGCCCGCCCGCTGCACCTCGGGCACGTCGCCCGCGCCGACGGGGCGTGGCGGCTCCACCTCTTCGCCGACCGGAGCCGGGCGCGCCTGGACGCCCTGTGCGACCGGCTCGTCCCGATCATCGCCCGCTTCACCCCGCCCGGTGCCGAGCCCGACGCCGTCGTCGACGTCCGTGCCGTGCTCCAGCAGCACCACCGCGAGGTCTCCGTCGCCGACCTGCCTCCCGCGCTCCTGCCCCGCAAGGGCCGCTTCGGGCTGATCGACTACGAGAAGGTCTTCTGCCCCGACCCCGCGGCGCCCGACGTCTTCGACCTGCGCGGCATCGACCGCGACGCCGGTGCCGCCGTGCTCGTGCGCCCCGACCAGTACGTGGCCCACGTGCTGCCGCTCGACGGTCACGAGGGGCTCGCCGCCTTCCTCGGCGGCGTCCTGCGGGAGGCCCGGTAGCGGTTCGGCCTCCTCGCGGGCCCGCCTCTTGACGATGTCGTCCTGACCGTCTAAAAATCGACGCTATCGTCAAACGCGTGGCCCGGGTCACGCGCGGAACTCAGCGAGGAGCAGGCGCATGGCCTACGTGATCGGCGTGGACGTGGGCGGGACCTTCACGGACGCGGTGCTCGACGACGACTCCGGGTCCGTCATCGCCGCCAAGGCCCCGTCGACCCCTCCGGACTACTCACGGGGCGTGCTCGACGTCCTGGAGCAGCTCGCCGAGCAGCTGGGGCGGTCGGTGGAGGAGATGCTCGCCGACACCCACCACGTCGCCCACGGCACGACGTCGAGCCTGAACGCGCTCGTGACCCGCCAGGTCCCCGACGTCGGGTTCCTCACCACCAAGGGCCACCGCGACTCGATCTTCATCATGAACGTCGAGGGCCGCTACCTCGGCCGGAGCCCGCACGAGCTGCAGCACGTCCTCGCCCAGGACAAGGACCACCACCTGCTGGGGAAGCGGCACGCCCTCGAGGTCACCGAGCGCGTCGACCGCGACGGCAACGTCATCGTCGCGCTCGACGAGGACGAGGTCCGCCGACAGGTCGAGGCGCTCCGGGCCGACGGCATCCGGGCCATCGCCGTCTCGCTGCTCTGGGCGTTCCGCAACCCCGTCCACGAGCGCCGGGTCCGCGAGATCGTCCACGAGATCGACCCCGAGGTCTACGTCGCGCTGTCCAGCGAGGTGAGCCCCCGCATCCGCGAGTTCGCCCGCCACTCCACGACCATCATGAGCACGCAGGTCGGGCCCGGGCTGCGCGACTACCTGACCAACCTCGAGGCGAGCCTCAAGCAGCGGGGGATGACCGGCCCGCTGCTCGTCATGCAGTCCAACGGGGGCGCCGTGGCCGCCTCCGAGGCGCCGGCGCAGGCCATCTCCACCGTGGGGTCGGTGCTCACCGGCGGCGTCGTCGGCTCCGGCCAGCTCGGTCGCAGGCTCGGCCACCGGAACATCATCTCCACCGACGTCGGCGGCACGACGTTCCTCGTCGGGCTCATCGTCGACGGCGAGCCCGAGCGCGACACCACGACCGTCATCAACCACCACCCGATCAACGTCCCGACCCTCAAGGTGCACGCCATCGGCTCCGGGGGCGGCGCCATCGCGTGGGTCGACCCCGGTGGCAACCTGCGCATCGGCCCGCACAGCGCCCAGGCCGTGCCCGGCCCGGCCTGCTACGACCAGGGCGGCACGGAGCCGACCAACACCGACGCCAACCTCGTCCTCGGCATCCTCCCGGCGTCGGGGCTGCTCGGTGGCCGCAAGGCACTCGACGTCGACAAGGCGCGCGAGGCGATCCGGACGAGGATCGCCGAGCCGCTCGGGCTCTCCGTCGAGGACGCGGCCGCCGCGATCCACGCCGCGCAGAACGCCCAGACCGGCGACCTGCTGCGCAAGAGCGTCGTCGAGGCGGGCCACGACCCGCGCGAGTTCGTGCTCTACGCCTTCGGCGGCTCCGGCCCCGCGTTCTGCGCGAAGTACGCGACCCACCTCGGCGTCTCCGAGGTGGTGGTCCCGCTCGGCCCGGTCGCCTCGGCGTTCTCCGCGTACGGCCTCGCGGCGTCCGACATCGCGCTCGCCGGAGAGCTCTCCGACCCCGCCCAGCTCCCGGTCGACCCGGTGCGCGCGGAGAAGAACTTCGCGCAGCTCTCCGACCAGGTCCGCCAGGGCCTCGACCGGCAGGGCCTGAAGTTCGACCGCGTCGAGATCGTGCGCGAGGTCGACATGCGCTACGCCATGCAGCTCGCCGAGGTCACCGTCGGCGTCGGCGACGGCCCGCTCGACGAGAACGCGATGAACGACGCCGCGCAGCGGTTCGAGCAGAAGTACGCCGACCTCTACGGCCAGGGCTCCGGGTTCAGCGCCGCCGGCATCCAGGCCATCACCTACCGCGTCCGTGGCCGCGGCGTGCTCCCGTTCAGTCCCGAGCTGCCCCCGCTCGGGGCGGCCGACGGCGAGCCGCCCGTCAGCAGCCGGCGTCCCGTCTACCTCGAGATCGGGCAGGGCTTCGTCGACACCCCGATCTACGACTACACCGCCCTGCGCGCCGGCCACGTCGTCACGGGCCCGGCGGTCATCGAGGTGCCGACGACGACCGTCGTCGTCCCCGACGGACGCACCGGCACCGTCGACGACCTCGGCAACCTGCACATCACGCACACCCAGCAGACCGGAGCCTGAGCGATGACCATGGCCGTCCCCGGCTCCGAGAGGTTTTCGAGCCGCCCGATCGACCCCGCCACGCTGGCCGGGCAGCTGCCGGAGAACCTGCCGGTCCACACCGTCACCCAGGAGCAGGTCGACGCGGTCGACCCGCTGACCTACGAGGTCATCCGCCACCGCCTCTGGTCGGTCACCGAGGAGATGGGCGAGGCGCTCAAGCGCATGTCCGGCTCGCCGATCGTCACGGACGCGAACGACTTCGACTTCGCGGTCAGCGACGAGCTCGGCCAGGAGGTGCAGGTCGGGCTCTACAACACGATGCTCGTCGGCGCCGTCGACCTCGCCATCTACTGGACGCTGCAGCACCGTGCGACCAACCCCGGCATCGCCGAGGGCGACATGTTCCTCACCAACGACCCGTGGGTCGGCGGCGGGCTGCACCAGAACGACGCGATGGTCTACCAGCCGGTGTTCTGGGAGGGGAAGCTCTTCGGCTGGACCTCCGCGATCGCCCACCAGCCCGACCTCGGCGGGGTCGGCCTCGGGTCGTTCTCCCCGGCCGCGCAGGACGTCTTCTCCGAGTCGCTGCCCACCCCGCCGATCAAGGTCGTGCGCGACGGGCTGCTGCAGGACGACGTCGCCGACGTCTGGGTCCGCCGCTCGCGCGTGCCGATGATGATCGGGCTCGACCTGCGCGCGAAGGTCGGCGCCAACACCGTCGGCCGCGACCGCCTCCTGGCCGTCATCGAGCAGTACGGCGCCGACACGGTCAAGGCCGTCATGAAGCGGATGATGGCCGACGCCGAGTCGCGCCTGCGGGGCAAGCTCACGACGCTGCCCGACGGCACCTGGCGGGCCACCGGCTACCAGGACCAGTCGCACACCGGCGACCGCGAGCTGCACAAGATCACGGTCGCGATGACGAAGGCCGACGACCACATCACCTTCGACTTCACCGGCACCGACCCGCAGTCCGGTGTCGTCAACTGCACCTACGCCGGCATGCGCGGCGGGGTGATGCTCGCGCTGCTGCCGATCCTCGCGGGCGACATCCCGTGGTCGGCCGGCGGGCTGATGCGCTGCTTCGACCTCGTGTCGGAGGAAGGCACGATCAACAACGCGAGCTTCCCGGCCGCCGTGGGCCGCGGGCCCATCGGTCCGGCCTGGCTGACCGGCAACCTCGTCGCCGAGTGCCTGTCCCAGATGCTCGACCAGGCGCCGACCCTGGACGCGCACGTCCAGGCCACGTGCTGCGGGACGTGGGACACCGCCGTCATCGCCGGGCTCGACCAGCGCGGCGCGGTCCCCACCCCGTTCCTGTCGATCATCATGGACCCGATGGCGGGCGGCTACGGCGCCCAGCCGCAGGCCGACGGCATGGACACCGGCGGGCTGTTCTGCATCCCGCTCGGCCGCGTCCCCGACGTCGAGATGACCGAGTTCCTCTACCCGGTCCTCGCCCTGTGGCGCCGCGAGGAGCCGGACTCGGGCGGGCCCGGACGCCGGCGCGGCGGTGTCGGCGCGTCGCTCGCGATCACACCGCACGGCACGAGCTTCCCGATCGGGCTCGTCCTCGCCTCCAACGGCAAGGCGGTGAGCCAGAACAACGGGCTCGCCGGCGGCTACCCCGGCAACACCGGGGTCGAGTGGATCGCCCGCGGGGGCGACGTGAACCAGCTGCTCGGGGCCGGCCGGATGCCGACCGAGCTGGCCGACGTCGGCGGCACCGCCGAGCTCCAGCCCTGCTACGGCGAGACGTACGTGGCGCCCGGCGAGGTGTTCACCATGTTCTGGCAGGGCGGCGGGGGCTACGGCGACCCGCTGGTCCGCGACCCCGAGGACGTCGCCCGCGACGTGCGCGAGGAGAAGGTCACCGCGTCCACGGCCGAGCAGGCCTACGGCGTCGTGGTCGACGCGTCGGGCACGGTCGACACCGCGGCGACCGAGGCGCGGCGTGCCGCGCTGCGGGACGGCCGCCGGGCGCGGGCCGCGAGCGACGGCGACCGGTCCACCGTCGACCTCACCGGCAGCCGGCGCCTCGACGACAACCTGGTGGCGGTGGGCGACCAGGTGGCGTGCCGGCACTGCGCCACACTGCTCGGGTCGGGCGCGGTCGGCGAGCTCGACCTCGTGCGCTACGAGGGCCCGGTGTCCGACGCGGGCCCGCAGGTCGTCGACGGTGCGGGGGAGTACGTCGACCGGGAGGTGCACTTCCGGCAGTACTGCTGCCCGGGGTGCTTCACGGCCGTCTCGACCGCGGTCGTGCCGGTCGACCACGTCGACGACGTCACCCGCACCAGCCGCGTGCTCGCGGACGCCCGGCGGTAGGGCCCCGGATGCGACTGAACCGTGTCGCCGTGCTCGGCGGGGGACCGGGAGGTCTCTACGCCGCGCGGCTGCTGAAGCTCGCCCAGCCCGAGTGCGAGGTCGTGGTGCACGAGCAGGGCGTGCCCGACGAGACGTTCGGGTTCGGCGTCGGTCTCGCCGCGCGCACCCAGCGCCGGCTGGCCGAGGCCGACCCCGCCTCGCTCGACGACATCCTGGCCGCGTCCTGGTCCCACGACATGCGGATGCGCGTCGGGGGCCGCGAGGCGGGCATGAGCGTGGCGAGCCTCGTCGCGGTCGGACGCGCCGAGCTCCTGCGGGTGCTCCAGCGCCACGCCGAGAGCGCCGGGGTGAAGCTGGAGTTCGGGGTCCGGCGCTCGGCGGACGAGCTGGACGCCGACCTGGTGATCGCGGCGGACGGGGTCGGGAGCGCGACGCGTAGCGGGGCGGGCGCGGAGACGGGGTCCGGTACCGCCGGCGACTTCGGCGCCGAGGTCGAGACCGGCTCCGGCTGGTACCTGTGGGCCGGCGTGGACGTCGCGCTGCCGCACGCGCTGTTCGCGCCGGAGCCCACCGAGCACGGGGTGTTCGTGACGCACGCCTACCCCTACGCGCCCGACCGCAGCACGTTCCTCGTCGAGACCGACGAGGCGACGTGGCGGTCGGCGGGCTTCGACCGGACGACGGCGTCGCTGTCGCCCGACGAGTCCGACCAGGTGGCGCTCGACCACCTGTCCGACGTCTTCGCCGACCACCTCGGCGGCCACCGGCTGATCGGCAACCGGACGCGCTGGCTGCGGTTCCGGACGGTGCGGTGCGCGCGCTGGCACGCGGGTCGGGTGGTGCTGCTCGGCGACGCCGCGCACACCGCGCACTACTCGGTGGGCTCGGGCACGAAGCTCGCGATGGAGGACGCGATCGCGCTGGTCTCCTCGCTGCAGGAGGCCGACGACGTCGAGCAGGCGCTGACCGCCTACGAGGAGGCCCGCCGCCCGGCGGTGGAGCGCATCCAGCACATCGCGGAGCGCTCCCGCCGCTGGTGGGAGACGTTCCCGCAGCGCCTCGACCTGCCCGTCGAGCAGCTGCTCGTCGCCTACATGAGCCGCGCGGGCAACGTGCCCCTGGAGCGGTTCGCCGCCGGGACGCCCGGGGTCGTGACGTCGGCCCTGCAGCAGTGGGCGGGCGAGGAGCCGCCGGCCGAGGTAGCCGAGGGCGGGGGATCGCTCGTGGAGTGGGCGCTCGAGCGGGCGCTGCGCGCGTCCGCGCCGGGGCAGGAGCCCGACCCCGCCGCGGCGGACGGCCCGGTGGGGGCTTGGGGGTTCGACGCGCGGATCGTCGCCGACGACCCGGAGGCGCTCGGCGCGACCGTGCTCGACCTCGGGACCGACGCGCGGCCGTCCGGGTCCGAGCGGGCCGTCGAGGACGCCGTCCGCCGGGGGTCGGCCGTGATCGACACGGTGTGGCTGACCGGCGGCGACGACCGCTCCAGCGTCCTGACCCGCCTCGAGGTCGCCGAGCGGCTGCGCCGCTGCACGCCGGCCCTCGTGGTCGTCGCCGGGCCGCACGACCTGCGCGAGGACTTCGCCGACGGTCTCGTGGCCGACCGCACGCACCTGGTGGCCCTGCGATGACGGCGGGGACGAGCGCAGGGACGAGCGCAGGGACGAGCGCGGGGACGACGGCGGCCGGTTTCCCCGCCGAGCTCGCCGACCGCTACCGGGCCGAGGGTCTCTGGGGCACGCGCACGCTCGCCGAGGAGTTCCACGCCGTCGCCCGCGCGCACCCCGACCGCGACGCCGTCGTGGCGGCCCAGGGCCGGCTGACCTACGCCGAGCTGGACGAGCGCACCGACCGCGTCGCGGTCGGGCTCGCCGGTCTCGGCCTGCGACCGGGCGACCCTGTCATCGTGCAGGTCACCAACCGGCTCGAGACCGTCGTCGCCTGGTACGCGCTGCTCAAGGCCGGCCTGGTGCCGGTGGCGACCCTCGCCGCCCACCGCGGGCACGAGATCGCGCACATCAGCCGGGCGGTCGGCGCCCGCGCGCACCTGGTGGAGGCGGGGACCCGGGGCACCGACCTCGTCGCCTTCGCCCACGAGCAGGCCGTCGACCACCCGACGCTGCGCCACGTCCTCGTCCTCGGCGACCTGCCCACGGGCGACGTCGACGCGGACGAGGCCCGGCGACGCGTCGAGGAGATCCAGCACGGGATCGACCCCGACGACGTCGCGGTCTTCCAGCTCTCCGGCGGCACCACCGGGGTGCCGAAGCTGATCCCGCGGCCCCACGCCGAGTACTGGTACAACGCCCGCGCCTACGCGGAGGTCCTCGGCTGGACCGCGGACGACCGCGTCGGCCACCTCATCCCGGTGATCCACAACGCCGGGGTCGTGTGCGGGGTGCACGGGCCCCACACCGTCGGCGCCTGCCTCGTGCTCACCGACCACGACCTCGACACGGCGATGCCGCTGCTCGTGGCCGAGCGCGCCACCTCGGTGCTCTTCGGCCACGTGCACTACCGGGCACCCGAGCACCCGCTCTACGACGAGCTCGCGGCGACGCTGCGCGTCGTCGTGCTCTCCGGGGCGAAGGTCTCGGAGGAGCTGTTCGCCGCGGCCGGACAGGGCGGGGCGTGGGTCGGCCAGCTGTTCGGCATGGCCGAGGGCATGTTCCTGGTGACCCCGCGGGGCAGCTCCGCCGACCTGCGCCGCACCACGGTCGGCGTGCCGATCTCGCCGCTCGACGAGGCGCGGATCCTCGCGCCCGGCACCGAGGAGGAGGTCGCCGACGGCGAGGTCGGGGAGCTCTGCTGCCGCGGCCCGTACACCCTGCGCGGCTACCACGGGCTGGACCGGCCGGAGGCGTTCACCGCCGACGGCGCCTACCGCACGGGCGACCTCGCGGCCGTCCGCCTGCTGGACGGGTACCGCGCGATCTCCGTCGAGGGCCGCATCAAGGACCTCATCAACCGCGGCGGCGAGAAGATCAACGCCGAGGAGGTCGAGCTGCTGCTGCTCGCGCACCCCCACGTCGTCGAGGCGGCGCTCGTCGCGATGCCGGACCCGCGCCTCGGGGAGCGCGGGTGCGCGTACGTCGCCACCGACGGCACGCCGGTCACGCTCGCGGACCTGCAGGCGCACCTGACCGCCCTCGACGTCGCCAAGTTCAAGTGGCCGGAACGCGTGGAGCTCCGGGAAGCCCTGCCGCGCACGAAGGTCGGGAAGCTCGACAAGGTGGCCATGACAGCGGACATCGCCGCACGCCTGTCGGGAGAGGACACGTGAGCCACCACCGCATCGGGATGATCGTCCCCAGCTCCAACGTCACGGTGGAGACGGAGATCCCGGCCCTGCTCGCGCGGCACGCGAGCGCCACGTTCTCGTTCCACGGCAGCCGCATGCGGATGCACACGGTCTCGCCCGAGGAGCTCGTCGCGATGAACGCGCAGCGCGGCCGCTGCGGCGACGAGCTCGCCGACGCCGGCGTCGACGCCCTGCTCTACGCCTGCCTCGTCGCCGTCATGGCGCAGGGGCCGGGGGAGCACCGTCGCGTCGGGGCGGAGGTGGCCGGCCAGCTCGCCGGGCGCGGGCTGGACGCGGGGCTCGTGTCGAGTGCCGGTGCCCTGGTCGACGCGCTCGCGGCGGCCTCGCACGGCCGGGTCGCGCTGGTCATGCCCTACATGAAGCCGCTGGCGGCGCAGGTCGTCGCGTACCTGGAGGCCGAGGGCGTCGAGGTCGTCGACTGGGTGGCGCTCGAGGTCCCCGACAACGCCGACGTCGGCTGCATCCCCGGTGATCGCGTGGTCGCGGCCGCCCGCACGCTCGATCTCGGCCGCGCCGACGCCCTGGTGGTCTCCGCCTGCGTGCAGATGCCGTCGCTGCCCCTGGTGCCCGTGGTCGAGCGCGAACTCGGCCTCCCCGTGCTCTCCGCCGCCACGGCGGGGGCGTTCTGCCTGCTCCGCGCCCTCGGGCTGCCCACCGAGATCCCCGACGCCGGGTCGCTGCTCGGTGCTCCGGCCACCGTTTCCTGACCCCCACGGAGACCGCCATGACCACCACCGACTCCTTCAACCCCCTCGCGGGCGGCCCGCTGGCCCAGGTCCGTGAGGGCCTCACCGACGTCCGCGCGTCCGGGTGCCCGGTGCACCCCGTTGCGCCCGGCCTCGGCTTCGTCGGGCACCACGAGCTGGTCCGCGAGGTCCTGCTCGACCCCACGACGCACAGCAACCAGGGCAACTTCGTGCTCGACGGCGACGACACCGGCGAGCCGCCGCCGGCCCTGATCACCCAGTGCGACGCGCAGGGCGACTCCCGAGCCGCCGGACGATCTCATCACGCGGCTGGCGCTGGGCAGCGTCGACGGGCGTTCGCTGAGCGAGAGGGAGGTCGCGTTCCACGCCTGGCAGCTCTTCGTCGCCGGGCTGGAGAGCACCGCGTACACGATCGGCGCGACGCTCTGGCAGCTCCTGTCCGACCGGAGCCGGTGGGAACGGCTGCTCGCGGACCGGGAGACGGAGCGCAGCGGAGCTCGACCAGCAGGTACGGGCTCGCTGCTCGACGAGGCCCGCGAGGAGGGCCTGCGGTACGCGTCGGCGATCCGGTGGGTGCTGCGCACGGTGACCGCGGACACCGAGGTCCGCGGGGACGGGCTGGCCGCCGGGGACCGAGTGATCGTCGGGCTGGAGTCGGCGAACATGGACACCGCGGTGTTCGGCGACGACGCCGGCACCTTCGTCCTCGGGCGTCCCACGGCGCGGCGCCACGTCTCGTTCGGCCACGGCGTGCACCTCTGCCTCGGCGCGGAGCTGTCCCGCATCGAGATCTCGACGGCTCTCGGCGCGCTGCTGGACCGCCTGCCGACGCTCGCGCTGGCCCCCGGTGCGACCTACGACGACGTGACGAGCCCGATGTTCTGCGGGCCGCAGCGGGTGGACGTCGTGTGGTGACCGTCCGGCGAGCCGGGGACTCCGTGCTCCGCCGGTATCGTCGCCGCCCATGAGCCAGGCGAACGGCCGGGGATCGGTGCGGCGCGAGCTCGTCGAGGCCCAGATCTACGAGCAGGCGACCCGGCTGTTCGCCGAGCGCGGCTTCGCGGGCACGAGCCTGCAGGACATCGCGGACGCCATGGGCATGACCCGCCCGGCGCTGTACTACTACGTCAAGAACAAGGACCAGATCCTCGCCCAGCTGGTCACCGAGATCACCGAGGGGCCCGCCGACGCGGCCGCCGGGATCGCCGCCGAGGACCTCGGCGCGACCGAGAAACTGCGGCGGCTGGTCCACCTCATCGCGTCCCGGCAGGCCCACCACGCGGCGCGGTTCCGGCTGGTCATCCGCTCCGAGTCCGAGCTGCCGGCGGAGCTCGCCGCCGCCCACGAGACCGCGAAGCGCCGAGTGCTCGACGGGTTCGTCCGCGTCATCGACCAGGGCGTGCGCAGCGGGGAGTTCCGGCCCCGCGCCGTGCGCACCACGGCGCTCGGGCTCATCGGCATGTGCAACTGGATCGCCTGGTGGTTCCACCCCGGCGGGGCGCAGTCCGCCGACGAGGTGGCCGACCAGATGGCCGAGATGGCGGTCGCGCTCGTCGCGCAGTCCCCGGACCGCACGCCGGCGAGCCCCCGCCCCGACGACCCGGCGGCCGCGCTCTCGCTCCTGCGCCAGGACCTCGACTACCTCGAGCACGTCATCACCGGCTCGTCGGAGTCGTCGAAAGATTGACGCTCGCGTCGAACCCGGCGTAACCTCGTCGCCATGACGCTCGAGCACAAGGTCCGCGGCGTGGACCACGCCGCCTTCCCGACCTTCGACCCCGCGGGCACCGTGCGCTTCTACCGCGACGTGCTCGGCTTCCCGGTCGTCCACTCGATCTGCGCGGCGGGATGGGGCCCGGAGGACCACCCGGACTTCATCCACTTCTTCTTCGACATCGGCAACGACGACCGGATCGCGTTCTTCTACTACTTCGGCCTCGAGCCCCAGCACGCGCACGAGCGGGGCGACGTCTACGCGGGCTTCGGCCCCGAGGTCCCGGAGTTCTTCGTGCGGTCGCGCCACCTGGCGATCCACGTCGACGACCAGGACGACCTGCTGGAGTACCGGCGCCGCCTCGACGACTCGCAGTGGCCCGTCGAGATGCAGATCCAGCACGAGACCATCGAGTCGATCTACACCCACGACCCGAACGGCTACATGGTCGAGCTCACCCGCGCGATGCGCCCGGTGACGCCGCAGGAGGACCTCGACGCGAACCTGACGATCGACGCGCTGCTCGACGTCGTCGGCGCACCCGAGCCGACGTTCGGCAAGCTGCTCGCCCGCAAGGCCGAGCTGATCGTCGAGCGTGCCGCGGACTGGGAAGCGGCGCAGGTATGACCGCGCTCTACGTCCTCGACGTCCCCGAGAACACCACGGTCGCGAAGGTCGCCGGCGAGGACCCCGAGGTCACCGTCGGGAAGGTCGGCCCGTACTTCGAGATCACGGCCGACGGCGCGATCGTGGTCGACCGGCGCGCGACCGGCTGCCGGCACGCGGTCTGGTACAGCTGCGTGGCCGGCGTCGCGGACGGGCGGATCGTGCAGCACGACAAGGACGCCCTGCGGGTCGACCCCGCATGAGTGCACCGGCCACCGGGCTGGGCGCGGGCCGCCACGTCGCGGTCGACGACCGCCCGGCCGCCACCGTCACCAGCGTCCACGAGCTCACGACCGCCGACGGCGCGACGGTGCGCGGGGTGCTCGCGACGGTGCCCGGCGCGCGCACCGTCGTCGTGGTCATGCACCCGCGCCAGGACGTCACCCACCACGCGCTGGTGCCGCACCTGCTGGCCGCCGGCGCCGCGGTGTGGACCCAGCACACCCGGTCGGTGAACAACGACCTCACGCTCGTGCACGAGCAGGCGCTGCTCGACGTCGCCGCGGGCCTGGGCTTCCTGCGGGAGCGGGGCTTCGAGGCGATCGTGCCGCTCGGGCACTCCGGCGGCGGCACACTGTTCGCCTTCTACCTCGAGCAGGCGGGCCTCGCGCCCGCCGACCGGATCGCGACGACCCCCGGCGGCCGGCCCACGAAGCTCGCCGACGCCGACATGCCCGGCGCCGACGGCGTGGTCTTCCTCGCCCCGCACCCGGGGCAGGGGCGCCTGCTGCTCGGCTGCATCGACCCCTCGGTGGCCGACGAGCGCGACCCGCTGGCCGCCGTGGCCGCGCTCGACCCGTTCGACCCGGCCAACGGCTTCGCCGAGCCGCCCGCGAGCTCGTCGTACACCCCCGACTTCCTCGAGCGCTACCGCGCCGCCCAGCACGACCGCGTCGCGCGCCTCGATGCCCACGCCCGCGAGCTGCTCGCCCGCACCGCCGAGGCCCGCGCGGCCCACAAGAAGACGGGCGCGGCGGCCGACCGCCGGCGCGCGCTGGCGCCGCAGATCCTCACCGTGTACCGCACGGACGCCGACCCGCGCACCGTCGACCTCTCGCTCGACCCGAGCGACCGGCCGTACGGCTCGCTGTTCGGCGCGCGGCCCGACCTCATCAACTACGGCCAGGTCGGCTTCGGGCGACTCACGACGCCGGAGGCGTGGCTCTCGACGTGGTCCGGGCTCTCGTCGAACGCCGACTTCGTGCGCTGCGCGCCCGGCGTCACCGTCCCGACGATGTTCGTCGAGCTCACCGGCGACCAGGCCGCGTTCCCGGGTGACTCCCGCCGGATGGCGCACGCCCTCGGCGCCGGCGACCTCACCCGCGTCGCGGTGCGCGGCACCCACTTCGGCGGCGCCGTCACCCGGGGCGAACCGACCGGCAACGAGCTCGCGGCCGAGCGGATCGGGCGCTGGCTCGCCGACCGGCACGAGCTCGCGCCGCCCGCCCGCTGACCGCGCCGGCGCGGCCGGGCGTCCTGCGTTCGTCCCACCCGTCACTCCGGCCACCGGCCGCACACCCCGGCCACCGACGGATGTCGTCGTCTCGTCGTGACGTGCCCGTCACCGCGGTTGCACCTGCTCGACGGCGGGAATTCGCTGGGTGATCCGGCGAACGCGGACCGCGACCACTCCTCGGTGTGCCCGTCGTCGGGAATCACGACGCCGAAGGGGTCCCCGTGCTGGACGAACGCGAGCAGCGCATCCTGGCCGACATCGAGCGGGAGATCGAGGTCAGCGATCCGTCGCTGGCCCGCATGGCCCGCCCCAAGGACGACCGCCGGTCCTACTGGTGGTCGGTCGCTGCGCTCGTCGTCGGCGCGGTGCTCGGCGTGGCGATCGCCGCGCTGGGCCCGGTCGGCCACGGGCTCCTGCTGATCGTCGTCTCCGCGGTGCCGATGGTGCTCTGGCACTGGCGCCGTCCGGGGTCGGACCACCCCTGGCCGTCGGTGTTCCGCACCCGCCGCGACCACTAGCGGCGCTACCCCGCACCGTCGCGCTCCCGGCGCGCGCCGAGGACCCCGTCGCGGTAGGTGGTCAGGCGTTCGGCGACGTCCCGGGCGTCGGGCAGGGCGTCGCGGTCGATGGCGACGGTCGGCGGATCGATCGTGCCCGGCACCAGGTGGGCCCGTGGCTCCCGCTGGGGCAGGCCCGCGTCGGTGGTGTCCAGACCCCGCGGCTCGACGGCCGCCCGCGCGGCGGCGTCCCCGGGATCGGCGGGCGACGTCCAGCGCGTCGGCTCGCGACCGGACTCGGCGAGGTCGGCGAACCAGGCCGACACCTGGTCGTAGATCGGTTCGAGCGACCCCGAGGCCCGGTGGACCCCCTCGGAGCGCGGACCGCCCGGCGGCGCGTCGCCGATGCGCGGCGTCGGGATCCACGGGCGCGAGCGGATCGGCTGGTGGATGCGGGCGAGGAGCTCGGTGAGCTCGCCGGCGTCGTACTCGAACACGGTGACGACGGGCAGCCGGAACCGCCGGACACGGCGCCGGACGTCCTCGGGCAGGTCGGAGAACCGCAGCCCGTGCAGGCGCGCCACCTCGCCGTGGGCCGGGGTGGTGCCGCCGTCGCAGGCCAGGTCGTCGTGGAAGAAGCGCGCGATGGTGATGAGCCGCTCGTGCCCGTCGAGGACGACCTCCGGCGCGCCCGGCGGGGCGCCCGCCACGTGCACCGCCGGCACCGACCAGTTCCGCAGGATCGAGTCGATGAGCCGCTGCTGGTGCGCCCGTCCCCAGCTGCGGAAGGGCGGCCGGTCGGGGCGGTGGTCCAGCTCGTGGCGGTCGATGCGCGCCACGAGCAGCTCGAGCTCCAGCTCAGTGCGTTCGACGTACATCGTGGCCTCCCTCCGACGGTGGCGGGCGCGGCGGCGGTCCCGGGGTGTGGCCGTCCGGGTCGTCGAGGTGCGTGCGGGACGTGAGGTCCGGGGGAGCCGGCAGCGGCGCGCCCGCGACCAGCGAGTACACGGCGATGCCCGCGGCGGTGAGCAGGTCGCCGGCCAGGAGCACGAGGGTCAGCCGCGAGCGGCGGCGGTCGGAGCGGGGGGACACGCGCACGTCGGTCACCGCGTCCGTCTCAGGGCGTCAGCGCCAGAGCGTGCTCGACCAGCGAGACGAGCATCGCCTTCGCCGAGCCGCGCCGGCGCGCGTCGCAGGTCAACAGGGGGGTCGCGTCGGGGAGCTCCATCGCGTCGCGGATGTCGGCGTCGTCGAAGCGTCGTGCGCCGTCGAAGGCGTTGAGCGCGACCAGGTAGGGGAGCCCCCGGTCCTCGAAGAAGTCCATCGGCGCGAAGCACGCGTCGAGCCGCCGGGTGTCGGCGAGCAGGACGGCGCCGATCGCGCCGCGCACGAGGTCGTCCCACATGAACCAGAACCGCTCCTGCCCGGGGGTGCCGAACAGGTAGAGCACCAGGTCCGAGGTCAGCGAGATCCGGCCGAAGTCCATGGCCACGGTCGTCGTGGCCTTGTCGCCGGCCAGGGACAGGTCGTCGTGCGGTGCGGACGCATCGGTCATCACCGCCTCGGTGACCAGCGGGTCGATCTCGGAGACCGCGCCGACGAAGGTGGTCTTGCCGACGCCGAACCCGCCGGCGACCACGATCTTCGCCGACGCCGAGGCGCTCTCAGAGCCGCTGGAGTCCATCGAGCACCCTCTCCAGCAGCGCGCGGTCGGGGCGATCGGCCGTCGCCCCGTGGAGCACGACGAGCCCCGCCCCCGCCATGTCGTCGAGCAGCACGCGGACGACGCCGAGCGGGAGCGCCGCGCGGGCCGACACCTCCGCCACCGAGATCGGGCGCAGGCACAGCTCGCAGATCGTCCGCCGCTCCCCGGACAGGGTGCGCAGCTCGGCGGCCCCGTCCGTGTGCACGAGGGTCTCCAGCGCGAGCGCGACACGGGTGCGGGTACGTCCGCCGGTGATCGCGTACGGCCGGACGCGGGCCGGGCGGCTCCCCGGGGCGCTCACGGCGACGACGACGCCCCGAGCTCCCCGAGCTCGCGGCGCACCTCGGGGGTGAGGGCCTTGCCCACCCGGTCGGCCAGCAGGGTCATCTCGTAGCCGACGAGGCCGCGGTCGCACCCGGGCGTCGCGAGCGCCACGAGGCTGGAGCCGTCGCGGACCGTCATGAGCAGCACGACGCCCTGCTGCATCTCCACGACGGTCTGCACGACGCCGCCCGCGTCGAAGCAGCGCGCCGCACCGCCGGCGAGGCTGACCAGGCCGGACGCGACCGCCGCGAGCTGCCCCGCGCGCTCGTGCGGGAGGTGCCGGGAGCGGGTCAGCAGCAGCCCGTCGGCCGAGACGACGACGGCGTGGGCGACACCGGGCACCGAGTCGACGAAGTGCTCGACGAGCCAGGAGAACCGCTGCATCGGGTCGGTGGTGGTCATCGTGGCCGTCCCGCGGTCTCGTCGTCGGGGACCGGCAGGCCCCCGGGATCGGTGTCGACCTCGCGCCGACCCCGGTGCGTGCCGGCCTGGAACGAGCCCATCCGCGCGCGCAGGGCGCCGGCGTCGACGGTGCGCCGCGGCTCCGGGACGTCGGCCCCGACCGCGCCGGGCACCAGCTCCTCGCCACGGCGACGCCGGGGCAGCCCGGCCTCGGTGTGCTCACGCTCGGGCGCGGTGTCCCGCGCGGCCTCGCGCGCCGCGACGGCGTCCCACCCCTCGTCCGCGGTCGACCACCAGACGGAGCCCGCGGGGACGGTCTCCTCGCGCGGGGCCGGGATCGCGCCGTCGCCGCCGCGGTCCTCGTGGTCCCCGCGGTGCCCGTGCTCCCCGTTCTCCCCGTTCTCCCTGAACCACGCCGAGCACATCTCCTGGAAGATCGGCTCGAGGACGCCGTCATCGCCGTCATCGCCGGCCGGGTCGGCCGGGTCGGCCGGGTCGGCCGGGACGCTGTCACCCGCCCCCTTGCCGTCCACCGACGCCGTGGGAGCGGTCACCGGATCGGGCTCCACACCCGCCGGCTCCGGCGGCGACTCGGGCGACCGTGGCGACAGGGCCCGCACCAGCAGCGTGGGCGGGACCTGCACGACAGCGGTGAGCCCGGCGTCCTCACCCGGCACCAGCCCCGCCACGATGTCGTGGCGGCGCGCGAGCGCCCCGACCACGAACAGGCCCATCTGGCGGGGCACCGAGGCGTCGAGGAGCACGGCCCGTGCGAGGCGGGAGTTCGCGTCGGCCAGGTCCTCGGCGTCCATGCCGATGCCCTCGTCGGTGATCTCGATGATGAGGCCGCCGTCCGGGGCTCGGGATCCGCTGACCACGACCGGCGTCTCCGGGGACGAGTAGGTGGTGGCGTTGTCCATGAGCTCGGCGAGCAGGTGGGTGAGGTCGTCGGCCGGGCCGCCGGGGAGGTGGACGCCGGGCATCGGGCGCACCTCGATGCGCCGGTAGTCCTCGATCTCGGCGACCGCCGCCCGGACCAGGTCGACGGCCGGGACCGGCTCGGAGGTGCCGCGGGCCGGCGCGGAACCGCCGAGGACGAGCAGGTTCTCGCCGTTGCGGCGCATGCGCGTGGCGAGGTGGTCGAGCGCGAACAGCTCGGCGAGGACGTCCGGGTCCTCCTCGCGCCCCTCGAGAGCGTCGATGAGGGTGAGCTGTCGCTCGACCAGGCTCTGGGAGCGCCGCGAGAGGTTGACGAACAGGGCGTTGAGGTTGGTGCGCAGCCTGGCCTGCTCGCCGGCGAGCCGCACCGCCTCGCGGTGGACCGTGTCGAACGCCCGGGCGACCTCGCCGACCTCCTCGTCGGTGTCGATGGCGACCGGGGCGATCTCGTCCTCGCCGTCCTCGGGCACGCCCTCGACGTTCTCCAGCCGGTGCACCGCCGCCGGGAGCCTGCGCTCGGCGATGTCGAGCGCGGAGAACCGCAGCCGCCGCAGCGGCCTGATCAGCGACGCGGCGATGGCCACGGCCAGCGCGACCGCGAGGACCACGCCGAGCGCCACGAGGAGCCCGACGACCACGGCCGCGACGGTGGCTTCCGACACGAGCCGGTCGGCCGTGGTCCGCAGCTCGTCGAGCATGCCGGTCTCGACGGTGCGCAAGGCCTCGCGCGTGGCGCCCGCGGCGCGGTCCCAGGCCACGGGGTCGGCGGCGAGCGGCTGGCTGGCGGCGTCCCGGAGCAGGGAGGTCTGCAGGATGCGGACGCGCTGGTCGACGTCCGGCCCGGCCACGGTGTCGTCGAAGGCCTGGACCTGCGCCGGGGTGGCGCCCGCCTCGAACTCCGCGGTGGCGGCGGACTGCTCGGCGTCGGCGCTGCGCAGCTCTCCGGCGTCGTCGGCGGACAGCGCGCCCGTGGTCGCGCCGAGCAGGAGCACGGCGTGCTGGATCTCCGCCTGCTCCTTCGCGCGGCCCAGCGCCGCCAGCGCGGTGGCCGGACGCACGACCGTGGTCTGTCCCGCGGCCCCGGCGATGTCGCGGTCGAGGGCCAGCAGCGGCTCGATCAGGCCCGTGTAGGCCGTGATCACGCTCGAGGCCGGGTAGCGCGAGGCGATCGCCGTGCTGCGCAGGGCCCCGAGACCGTCGAGGCGGGCGAGGGCCACGCCGTAGCGGTACTGCACGCCGGGGTCGAGGTCCGCGACGGCGGGGCCGGCGGCCCGCAGCGCGGCGACGCCGGCGTCGACGCGGTCGGCGGTGAGGTCCAGCGGCGCACGGTCGCCGCGGCGGTCGCCGGCGACGTAGGCCGTGGTCTGGCTGCGCTCGACCTGGAGATCGTCGACCAGCGCCGCGACGGTGCCGTCCACCCGGGTGCCCGCCGCGACCTGGGCGAGGGCGGTGCGCTCCGCGACCTGGCCGCGCACGACCACCGCGGCCAGGACGAGCGCCAGCACCAACGGGACGAGGACCGCCGCGACGACCTTGGTGGCGACCCGCCACCGGCGCGGCGACCGGGCCTGGAGGACGGAGTCCCACCACGCACGCCGCGGCGCCTCCCGCCCGGGGCGCGCAGCCCCGGGCGCGTCGAACTCGGACACGGACGATCCCCCAACCGCCGGATGTCGAATCGATGATCGGATGCCGTACGGAAGAGCGATTCCGCCACGGCCGGATGCAGCGAGCTGCGCATTCGCGTCGCGTCCGAGTGGCGCTGGTTGCCTCTCCGACTCCGCGACCATCTGTGACATTGCTGTAGCGGACGTTAGCTTGTTCGTGAGAGACATGACACCCGAACGCGACTCTCCCGACCCCGATTACGACGAAAAGGGGATCGGGTTCCACGGGGGTCCTCACCCGAAAGGTTGTTGATTGTGCGCGACAGGACCAGTTCATGGGCCGCGCGGCGGGGGCGGTCGACAATTCTCCGCATACTGACGGTCATCGCTCTGCTGGGGCTCACCGCGTGCAGCGCCCTCGGGGGCCCGAGCTCCGGGGGAGATCCGCAGACCGGCGGGCTGGAGCGGCCCACCCTGCGCGTCGGCATGCTGACGATCGTCGACACGGCGTCGTTCTACCTCGCCCAGGAGCGGGGTTTCTTCCGCGACGAGGGCCTGACCGTCGAGCCCGTCACCGCCCAGGGCGGCGCCGCCTCGATTCCCGGACTCGTGGGCGGGAGTCTCGATGTCGCTTTCGGCAACTACGTGTCGTTCTTCCTGGCAGAGAGCCAGGGCGTCGGCCGCTTCCGTCTGATCTCGGACGGATATCAGGCCGCGCCGAACACTTTTCTCCTCCTCGCGCGGCCGGACGGATCCGTCCGGACTCCCCGTGATCTGGCCGGACGACGAGTCGCGGTGAACACCTACCGCAACATCGTCGAACTGAACGCACGATCTGCCCTCCAGACGAACGGTGTCGATCTCGCGTCCGTACAGTTCGTGGAGGTCCCGTTCCCGGACATGGCGGCGGCACTGCAGTCCGGGCGGGTCGACGCGGCCGCGATGGTCGAGCCGTTCATCACCTCCGCGGAGCGCACGATCGGCGCGGTCCCGGTGCTGGACACGGCGTCCGGTCCGACCGCCGACATCCCGGTCGCCGGCTACGGCACCACCGAGGAGTTCGCCCGCCAGAACCCGCGCACGGTCGCCGCGTTCCAGCGCGCGATGGCCCGCGGGCAGGAGGCGGCCTCGGACCGGCGCAACGTCGAGCAGATCCTGCCGACCTACGTCCGGATCGACCAGTCGACCGCGTCCTTGATCAACCTGGGGACGTTCCCGCGGTCCCTCGACGCGACGCGGCTGCAGCGCGTGGGCGACCTGATGCTGCAGTTCGGGCTCGTGCCGACCCGCGTCGACGTCGCGCCCCTGCTGGCCACGAACTGACGTGGGGGCGAACCCGTCCCCGGCCCGGCGCCGCCGCACCACCGTCGCGGTGCGCGGCGCCGTCGGGCTGCTCGCGTTCCTGGCCGTCGGCGAGGTCGTCGGCCGGTCGGGCCTCGTGGCGCCGGAGCTGCTTCCGCCCTCGTCGGTGGTCCTCGCGCGGCTGGCGGAGATCGTGGGCGACCCGGCCTTCCGGGCCGACGTCGTCGCGACGGTCCTCGCGTGGGTCATCAGCCTCGGGCTCGCGCTGGCGATCGCCCTGCCGGCCGGCCTGCTGCTCGGCAGCGTGCCGGGCGTCCGCATCGCCACCCGGGCCCTCGTCGAGTTCCTGCGCCCGATCCCGTCGGTGGCCCTCATCCCCCTCGCGGTCGTCCTCATCGGGCAGGGGCCCGGCAGCAAGATCGCGCTCGCGGTCTACGCCGCGGTCTGGCCGATCATGTTCAACACGATCTACGCCGTGGCCGATGTCGACCCGGTGCTGCGGGAGACCGCCGCCGCCTTCCGTGTCGGGCGCGGCCGGTTCGTCGCGCGGGTGCTGCTGCCGGCCGTCGCGCCGTTCGTGCTCACCGGCGTCCGGCTCGCCGCGGCGATCGCCCTGATCCTGCTCGTCTCCACCGAGCTGCTCGTGGGCGGCGCCCGGGGGATCGGGGAGTTCATCACGCAGGCCGGCTCCGGGGGTGGGCGGATGGACCTGGTCCTGGCCGCCACGGTCGTCGCCGGTCTCGTCGGGCTGGGGGCCAACGCGCTCTGCACGGCGGTGCAACGGCGCTGGCTGTCCTGGAGCGACGTCCCGTGAGCACGCGCCTGCGCCGGGCGGCGGCGCGCTGGAGCGTGCTCGTCGTCGTGGTGGTCGCCTGGGAGGTCGCGGCCAAGGCGGTCCCGAGCCCCTTCTTCCCGCCGCCGTCCGCGATCGCCGCCGCCGGCTGGCGGGCGTGGTTCTCGGGGCCGTGGCTGCTCACCGACGAGGCCCGCACCGACGTGCTGCCGAGCCTCGCCCGCCTGCTCGGCGGGTGGGCGCTCGCCGCGTGCGCCGGCGTCGCCCTCGGGCTCGCGATCGGGCGGTCGCGGCGCACGAGCGACTACGTCGCCCCGCTGCTCGCGTTCGGCCGCGCGGTGCCGCCGCCGGTGCTGGCGCCGGTCTTCCTCATCCTGTTCGCCGTCGGCACGCCGATGCAGCTCGCCACGATCGTCGTCGGCGTGGTGTGGCCGGTGCTGCTCAACACCGCGGACGGCGCCCGCGACGTGGACCCGGTCAAGATCGACGTGGCCGTCGTCCACCGCGTCGCCGGCCTGCGGCGGCTCCGCGAGGTGATCCTCCCCGCGGCGGCGCCGCGCATCCTCGCCGGCCTGCGGGTGAGCCTGTCCCTCGCACTGATCCTCATGGTCGTCTCGGAGCTCGTCGCCTCCACCGACGGGCTCGGCCACCGGCTCGTCGTCGCGCAGCGCTCGTTCGACTTCACCGCGATGTGGGCGGCGATCGTGCTGCTCGGCGTCCTCGGCTACGCGCTCAACGCGGCCCTGCTCGGGGTCGAGCGACGGGTGCTCGTGTGGACACGCTGACCACCGGAGGAGGGCGCGTGGCGCCGATGCTGGAGGTCCGCGACCTCGTCGTCGACTACGGGGACGGCACGCGGGTGCTCGACGGCCTGTCGCTCGCCGTCGCGAGGGACGAGGTCGTCTGCCTTCTCGGCCCGTCGGGGTGCGGGAAGTCGACGCTGCTGCGCGCCGTCGCGGGCCTGCGCCCGCCCGACGGGGGCACGGTCCTGGTGCGCGGCCGGCCCGTCGACGGCGTCCCGGACGGGCTGGCGGTGGTGTTCCAGGACTACGGGCGCTCGCTGATGCCGTGGTCGACGGTCGCCCGCAACGTCGCCTTCGGCCTGCCGCGCGACCTCGACCGGCCCACCCGCGCCGCCCGCGTCCGGGAGGCGCTGGGCTCGGTGGGCCTCGCCGACGTCGCCGACCGCCGACCCGGGCAGCTCTCCGGCGGGATGGCGCAGCGGGTCGCGATCGCCCGGGCCCTGGCGTGCCGCCCGACCCTGATGCTGATGGACGAGCCCTTCGCGTCGGTCGACGCGCAGACACGGGCCGATCTCGAGGACCTCCTGCTGCGGGTGCGCCGCGAGTACGGCACCACGGTCCTGCTCGTCACCCACGACATCGACGAGAGCGTCTACCTCGGCGACCGCGTGCTCGTCCTGTCGCCGCGCCCGGCGGCGGTCGTCGACGACCTCACCGTGGACCTGCCGTCACCCCGCGACCAGATCACGACCCGCGAGGACGACGGCTTCGTGCGGCTGCGCACGCGCGCCGCCGAACGGCTGCGGTACCCGGACGGCGCCCCCGAGACCCCGCGCGCCTAGGACTCCCGGCGGGCGCCCCACCCGGCGAGGAGCGCCGCCACCGCGTCCTCGGCCAGTGCACCGGGCAGGTCGGTGCCGAGGCGTGCGTGCGCCAGGCCCCGCAGCCGCATCCCGCCGACCGCCGCGCCCAGCGCGGCGCCGACCGCGACGAGCGCCCCGGGCCCGACCTCGCGCCCGTCGCGGTGCGCCGCGGCACCGGCCGACGTCGCGGCGAGCCCGAGGCGCGGGGCCAGGCCGGCGGGGTGGGTCCGCGGGGGGACGGCGGGGTGCTTGTCGCCGGCCGCCTCGCCGAGGGCGGCGAGCACCGCGGCGCCCCGGACGGACCGTCCGCGGGCGCCGCGCAGGGCCAGCGCCGTGACCCCGAAGGTGCTGCGTGCGCCCGTCGCCGCACCCAGGGCCGCGGCGCGCGCGAGCGTCCCGGCGGTCGCCGGGCGCGGGGCGCGTTCCGGGTGCTCGGCGCGCTCCCGGTCGTCGGCGCGGAACGTCGCGGCGAGCGTGGCGTGGGTGGCCAGGCCGTAGGCCAGGTGCGGGACGGCGTCGGCGGCCCAGTCCACCGCGGCCCAGCGGCGCGGGTCGGTGAGATCGAGCCGCGCGGCCGGGAGGTCGGAGGCCAGCATCGCCGCGGCGCCGAGCAGGGGGCCGCCGACGACCGCCGGCAGCCGGACGCCGGTGCTGCGCAGGACGCCCGCGACGCCGCCGACGGCCAGACCGGTCGCGGTGCCGGCGAGCCCGCCCAGTCCCTCGAGGCGGTGGCGGCGGGCCCGGCGCCCGCCGGGGATCGCCACGTCGGCGCGGTCGGCGAGGGCGGCGACGGCCTCGGTGGGCGTCCCGCTGGCCGGCCGGGCGCGCAGCGCCATGTCGGCCTGGGTCGCGACGTTCAGCGCGGTCGTCCCGGCGGCCCCGGCGGCCGTGCCGCGCAGGAGCCCGCTCAGCAGTGGTGCCATCGCGGCGGACTACCCGAGGAGCGGCCGGCGGACGCCCCTGAGAGCGCGTTCGGCCGTTCGGAGTACGGCGGCGTGCGGCTCACCGTGCCCGGGCGTCCGTTGATCTCCGCGACCGGGCCGCCGTTCTCAGGTCCGGGCGGGGAGCGGAGTGATCGTCCCTAGCGTCGCCCCCGTGTCGAAGCGCGCGAGACGGACCCTGTGGTCGGCGGCGTTCGCCCTGCTGCTGCTCGGCCCCCCGGCGGCGTACCTGGCCCGGGAGGGGGTCGACCCCGGCAAGCTCCTGGGCCTCGCGATCGTCCTGTCCGGGATCGTCGCCTCCGTCGCGATGGTCCTCGCGACGATCGGGGCCTCGCGGATCCGGGCGCTGACCACGGCGATCGGGATCGACCGCGTGATGAGCGGACACCGGTGGCTGGGCGTGGCCGCGTTCGCGCTCGTGGTCGTCCACCTCGTGGTGGCGATCGTGCGGAGCCCGAAGCTGCTGAACCCGCTCGCCGCGTCGCTCGCGATCCAGTTCGGGTGGTTCGCCTTCGTCGGCATGATCGTGCTGTCGGTCGCCGCGGCGTGGGGGCGGCGGCGCGGGACCCGCTACGAGTGGTGGGCGCGCCTGCACGTGGTCGGGGCGGCGCTGGCCCTGGCGCTCGCCGGCCTGCACATCGTCTGGCTCGGCGACCTGCTCTCCGATCCGGTGATGCGGGTCGTCTGCTCCGTGCTGGCCGCCGCGCTGCTGGTGGTGCTCGCCCGCCGGTGGGTGTGGCAGCCGCTGTTCTCGCAGCGCGGGGCCTACGTCGTGTACGGCGTCCGCGACGAGGGCGGCGACGTCGCGACCCTGGCGCTGACCCCGGTGTTCCGGCGGCGGGCGCTGCGCTTCGCGCCCGGGCAGTTCGTGTGGCTGCGGCTGCACCGCCGGGTGGTCGGCGTGCAGGAGCACCCGTTCACGATCGCGTCGAGCGCCGAGCTCACCGACCGCCTCGAGCTGACCATCCGCGCCAGCGGTGACTTCAGCCGGGCCCTCGCGCGGATGCAGCCGGGTCGCCAGGTGTGGCTCGACGGCCCGCACGGCAGCTTCACCCCGGACGCCCCGGAGCGCGTCGACGGTCTCGTGCTCGTCGCCGGCGGCGTCGGGATCACGCCGATGATGAGCATGCTGCGCACCCTCGCCGAGCGCGGCGACCGGCGCCTGCACCGCCTCGTGCTCGCCGAGCGCCCCGACCAGCCGTTGTTCGGCCCCGAGCTCGAGGTGCTCTCGCGGCGCCTGGAGCTCGACGTGCTGCGCACCGCCGGGCGCCGCGTCGACGCCGACCTGCTCGCCGGCGTGCTGCCCCGGGCCCGCGGCCGCCTCGAGTACTACGTGTGCGGGCCGCCCGGACTGCTGTCCGGATCGCTCGCGGCCCTCGAGGAGCTCGGTGTCCCGCCCGGCCGCATCCACAGCGAGCAGTTCGGGTGGACGGGGCCGCTGCCGGTGACGCCGGCGGCCTCGGCGTCCCCGGCCGACGGGGAGCCCGCCGCGTCGACCGGCGACGTCCCCCGCCCGCGCCGCCCGCGGACCGGCCCCGTGCCGACGCCGTCCTCGGCCCGCCCGCGCACCGCGCAGTCGCCGGCCGACCGGTTCCCGACCCACCCCTCCATCCCGTTGCCGGCGGTGGACGCGACCCCCGACCGGCGGGAGCGCGCCGGCGGCGTCAGACGGCGATCGGCGGCGGGTCGGGGCGCAGGGCGCTGAGGAGGCGCTCGACGGCCGTGTCGAGGCGGCGCTCGGCGTCCCGGTCGCCGAGGCGCCGGGCGGCGAGCCCGCCCGCCGCCTCCTGCCGCAGCGCGTCCGCGGCACCCACGGCCCGAGTGCGGCCGCCGGCGACGGTGGCGTCGGTCCGGAGGCGGCGCCGTGCCCGTCGCACCGCCCCGACGCCGGGGTGCAGGAAGCCGAGGTGCTCGATGGGCAGCGCGTGCACGGGCACCCCGTACCGCTCGCCCAGGGCCTGGCGCACGTCGTCCCCGAGAGGCCCGAGCAGCGGGCCGGTCCGCCCGCGGAACACCGCGCGCCGGGATGCCGAGGCCATGGCGTCGAGGACTCCGGGCCGTGTGTCGCCGACCGGGACGAACAGCACCAGGGGGTACGCCCGCGCGGCCCGCCAGCCCGCGGTCCCCTCGACCACGCGGCCCCAGAGGGCGGTGCACCCGACGACCGCGGGAGCTCCGACGTACCCGGCGACGGCGTCGAGGTCGGCCGCGGCGTAGAGGCCGCAGGTGCAGTGCCACGTGGGTGGCTCGCGGCACCCGGTCGGGCACGTCGCCGTGACGGCGCGCCGCGGCGACCAGGCCAGCGGGCGCAGCGGCGAGACGAGCAGCGGCCCGTCGTGGTCCTGTCCCAGGTGCCAGAGCCGCCACCCCGCGACGGGGCTCGCGAGGTCCGGCGCCTCGCTCACGCGTCGGCGGCCGTCGGCTCCGGGCGGGTCGGCTCGTCCGCCGTCCCCGACCGCGGGGTGGGCCGCGGCGCGGGCGCGGGGACGTCGGCGAACCGGTCCGGGAAGTCGCCGTCGGGTACCGGATCGACGATCGGCTCGACGTTCAGGATGCGGACCTGCTCACCGATGTTCATGCGTTCGCCTTCCGTCCGGTCCCCGACCAGCCCGCCCGCCGTCGTGGTGGCGTGGCTCTCACTCGGATGGGTGAACACCCGACTGTACGCCACCCGCGTCGAGGGCGGTCCACCAGTCCACGACCTGCTCGCGGTGCACCAGCGCGATCTCCGGCTGGTTGGCGACGTGGGCGAGGAAGTCGCGCACGGCCGCGGCCCGGGCGGCCTGGCCGCTCCAGCGCGGGTGCAGGCCCACGCTCATCAGGCGGGCGCCGGCGCCGTGGCGGGCCTCGTCGAGGAGGAAGTCCGCGGCCCCGATCAGCGTCTCGGCGAAGTGCCGCGGGGTCGCGTAGGTCGGCGGGAGGAAGTAGCGGGTGTCGTTGTGGACCTTGGTGTAGGGCACGACGAGCCAGCGCCGGCCGTCGACCTCGGTCCAGTACGGCAGCTCGTCGTTGACGGCGTCGCTGTCGTAGTCGAGGTCGGGGTGCGCGGCCGCGAGCCGGCGGGTGCGCCCGCTCGGGAACGACCGGACGTACCAGCCGCGCACGGGCCGGCCGACCAGCTCGGGCAGCACGCGCATCGCGTGCTCGAGGTCGTCGCGCTCCTCGTCCTCGGTCATCCCGGTCACCTCGGCCCAGCGGTAGCCGTGGCCCATCACGTCGTGCCCGCTGGCGCGCAGCCATGCGGCGAACGGGGGGTTGCGCTCGAGGGCCCGCGCGCAGACGCCGAACGTCACCGGGGCGTCGAACCGCTCGAACAGCCGCACCAGCCGCCAGATGCCGACGCGGCTGCCGAACTCGAAGTGCCCCTCGGTGCCGAGGTCGCGGACGGCCGGGTCGATCGGGATCGCGTACTCGCCCCACGCGTCGTTGCCCTCGCCGTCGGGCCACGCCGCCTCCGCGCCCTCCTCGACGTTGACGACGATGTTGACGGCCACCCGCGCGCCGTTCGGCCACCGCTCGAGCGGGGTGGTCCGGCCGCGTCCGACGAAGTCGCGCTCCACGGAGCGGGACTATCCCGCGTCCCGCAGTCGGTCCTCCAGGCGCCGGGCGGCCGCGAGCAGGGCGTCGGCCCACTTCGGACCCGGGCGGCGGCCGATGCGGTCCACCGGCCCGGACACCGAGACCGCCGCGACCACGCCGCCGTCGGGCGCGCGGACGGGTGCGGAGACGCTCGCGACGCCGGCCTCGCGCTCGGCGACGCTCTGGGCCCAGCCGCGGCGCCGGACCTCGTCGAGCACCGGTTCCCCGAACGTCGAGGGCTCGCGCGACCAGGCGGCGAGCACCTTGGCTCCGGACCCGGCCGCCATCGACACCCGCACGCCGACCGGCACCGTGTCGCGCAGCCCGCTCGTCGGCTCGGCGGCGGCGACGCACACGCGCAGCGTCGGGTCCGAGCCGTCGCGGCGGTAGAGCTGGACGCTCTCGCCGGTGAGGTCGCGCAGCCCGGGCAGGATCTCCTCGGCCGCCGCGAGCAGGGGGTCGCCGTGGCCGTGGGCGAGCTCGCCGAGGGCGGGCCCGGGGCGCCAGCGGCCGTCGGCGTCGCGGGTCAGCAGCCGGTGGGACTCGAGGCCGACGGCGAGCCGGTGCGCGGTGGCGCGAGGCAGCCCGGTGCGCTCGCAGAGCTCGCTGAGCGCGCACGGGGTGGCGGCCGCCGCCCGGAGGACGACCACCGCCTTGTCGAGGACGCCGATACCGCTACCCTGTCCCACAGGGCGACATCGTAGTCCCAGGATGTGAGAAAGAGGGCAGGCGGCGTGGGACGCACACTGGCAGAGAAGGTCTGGGACCAGCACGTGGTCCGGCACGGCGAGGGCCAGGAGCCCGACCTCCTCTACATCGACCTCCACCTCGTGCACGAGGTGACGAGCCCGCAGGCGTTCGACGGCCTGCGCCTGGCCGGCCGTCCCGTGCGGCGCACCGACCTCACCGTCGCCACCGAGGACCACAACGTCCCGACCAAGGACCTCCACCTGCCCATCGCCGACGAGACGTCGGCGACCCAGGTGTCGACGCTGCGGCGCAACTGCGAGGAGTTCGGCGTCCGCCTGTTCCCCATGGGCACCGAGAACCAGGGGATCGTCCACATGATCGGCCCGGAGCAGGGGCTCACCCAGCCGGGCACGACGGTGGTCTGCGGTGACTCGCACACCTCCACCCACGGGGCGTTCGGCGCGCTCGCGTTCGGCATCGGCACGTCCGAGGTCGAGCACGTGATGGCCACCCAGACGCTGCCGTTGCGGCCGTTCAAGACGATGGCCATCGAGATCTCCGGCTCGCTGCGCCCCGGCGTGACCAGCAAGGACGTCATCCTCGCGGTGATCGCCCAGATCGGCACCGGCGGCGGCGCGGGCTACGTGCTCGAGTACCGCGGCGAGGCCGTGCGCGAGATGTCGATGGAAGCCCGCATGACCATGTGCAACATGTCGATCGAGGCCGGCGGCCGGGCGGGCATGGTCGCGCCCGACGAGACGACGTTCGAGTACCTGCGGGGCCGCCCGCACGCCCCGCAGGGCGAGATGTGGGACGCCGCCGTCGCGGCGTGGCGCGAGCTGCGCACCGACGACGACGCCGAGTTCGATGTCGTCGTGCACGTCGACGCCGACGCGCTGACCCCGTTCGTCACGTGGGGCACCAACCCCGGCCAGGGCCTGCCGCTCGGCGAGACCGTGCCGGACCCCGCGACGATGGACGACGACGACGCGGCCGCCACCCGCAAGGCGCTCCACTACATGGCCCTCGAGCCCGGCACCAAGCTGCGCGACATCGCCGTCGACGTCGTCTTCCTCGGGTCCTGCACGAACGCGCGGATCGAGGACCTGCGCGCCGCCGCCGACGTCCTGCGCGGCCACCACGTCGCCGACGACGTGCAGATGCTCGTCGTCCCCGGCTCCATGCACGTCAAGGCGCAGGCCGAGGCCGAGGGTCTCGACGCCGTGTTCACCGAGGCCGGCGCCGAGTGGCGTTCGGCGGGCTGCTCGATGTGCCTCGGCATGAACCCCGACCAGCTCGCCCCCGGCCAGCGGTGCGCGTCGACGTCGAACCGCAACTTCGAGGGCCGCCAGGGCAAGGGCGGGCGCACGCACCTCGTCTCACCGCTCGTCGCGGCGGCGACCGCCGTGCGCGGCACGCTCTCCTCGCCCGAGGACCTCACGCCCACCACGCTGCAGTTCGCCTGAGGAAGAAGCCATGGACGCCTTCACCACCCACACCGGCATCGGCACGCCGCTGCGCGTGTCGAACGTCGACACCGACCAGATCATCCCGGCCGTCTACCTCAAGCGCGTGACGCGCACGGGCTTCGAGGACGGCCTGTTCGCCTCCTGGCGGTCCGATCCGCAGTTCGTCCTCAACGTCGAGCCGTTCTCGCGTGGCAGCGTGCTCGTCGCCGGCTCCGACTTCGGCACCGGCTCCTCGCGCGAGCACGCGGTCTGGGCGCTGATGGACTACGGCTTCCGGGTCGTGATCTCCTCGCGCTTCGGGGAGATCTTCAAGGGCAACTCGTCGAAGGCCGGGCTGCTCGCCGCCACCGTCGAGCAGTCGGACGTCGAGCTGCTGTGGAAGAAGATCGAGGAGCGGCCGGGTCTCGAGCTGACGGTCGACCTCGAGGCGAAGACGGTGACCGCCGACGACCTCGTCGTGCGGTTCACCGTCGACGACTACACCCGCTGGCGGCTCATGGAGGGCCTCGACGACATCGGCCTGACGATGCGCCACGCCGACGACATCGACGCCTACGAGGCGACGCGGCCGGCGCACAAGCCCGTGACGATCTGAGGTCTACCAGGGGATCGACCCGGCGTCCTCGAAGTAGCCGCCGGTCGGGCCGTCGTCGGGGATCTGCGCGAGCCTGATCGCGATGGCCGCGCCCTGCTCCGGGGTGCGCACGCCGTGGAACCCGTTGAGGTCGGTGGCGACGTACCCGGGGCAGGCCAGGTTGATCTTGATGTTGGTGTCCGCCAGCTCCCGGACGTACTGGACGGTCACGGCGTTGAGGTAGGTCTTCGTGGGGGAGTAGCCGGCGGCGACCGGACCGGCGCCGGTCCCCGCGCTCTGGCGGGCCAGCGACCCGACGCTCGACGACATGGTGACGATCCGCGGGTGCGCCGAGCGGCGCAGCAGCGGCAGCATCGCGTTGGTGACGCGGACGACGCCGTAGACGTTGACCTCGACGGCCTTGCGCATCGTGTCGATGCTGATCCGCGTCGGCTCCTGCGGCGCGCCGCCGGTGATGCCGGCGTTGTTGACCAGCACGTCGAGCCGGTCCAGCGAGGCCGCCGCCGCGGCGACGCTCGCGTCGTCGGTGACGTCGAGCGGTACGCCGAACGCGTCCGCGCCGCCCGCGCGCAGCTTCGCCACGGCCTCCTCGCGGCGGGTGTCGTCGCGTGCGCCCACGCCGACCCGCCAGCCCAGCGCCCCGAGGCCCGCCGCGATCTCGAAGCCGATGCCCTTGTTCGCCCCGGTGACCAGGGCGGTGGTCTTCTCCTCGCTCATGGCATCGATCATCTGCGCGTCCGCGGAGCACCGTCCAAGACCGTCTCGGTGCTCGCCGATACCGCAGGGGTATCACTGAAGCGGTATCAAGGACGGGTGGAGACGCGGGAGCTGAGGTACTTCGTCGCGGTGGCCGAGGAGCGGCACTTCGGGCGCGCCGCCGAGCGCCTCGGCATCGCCCAACCGCCGCTCTCGCGGGCGATCCAGCAGCTCGAGCGCCGCGTCGGGGCCCGGCTGCTCGACCGCACCACACGCGAGGTGGCGCTCACCGAGGCCGGGTCGGTCCTGCTCGCCGAGGGCCGGGCCGCGCTCGACGCGGTCGACGCCGCCGAGCGCCGTGCCCGCCGCGCCCACGACGGCGCCGGGCTCGTCCTCGTCTCCAAGGCCGGCGCGTCGGAAGAGCTGCTGGCGAAGCTGCTCGACGCCTACGCGGCCGAGCCGGGGGCGGTCGAGATCGACGTGCAGCTGTGCGGACCCGCGCAGCAGGAGCGGTTCCTGCGCGACGGGCGCGCCGACGTCGCGCTGCTGCACCGTCCCTTCGACGCGACGGCGGGATTCGACGCCGAGGACCTCGCCACCGAGGGCCAGTCGCTGTTCCTCCCGGCCGGACACCCGCTCTCCGCCCGCACCGAGCTGCGGATGGCCGACCTCGCCGACCTGCCGCTGCCGCGCTGGCCGCTGCCCGACGGCGGCTACCCCGATGGGCCGGGTCCCCAGGTCCGCGACAGCGCGCAGCTGCGCCAGCTCGTCTCCCTCGGGCGCGCCGTCGCCGTGCTGCCCGACTCCGCCCGCCACGGGCTGGCCGACGACGTCGTCGCGGTGCGGCTGGCCGACGCGCCGATGGTCACCACCGTCATCGCGTGGCCGGCGCACAGCCGGTCGCGGGCCCTGGCCGACCTGGTCCGCGTCGCGGCCCGGCTCTGACTTCTTAGGGTCTCCTAAGTCGGAGGGGTAGGGTCGCCGTCATGGCTGCTCCCGACACCCAGGCCCCTGCCCGCCGATCCAAGGGCGGCCCCGGCCACCGGTTGCGTGTGCTGCGCTCCGAGCGCCTGACCCCGCACCTGGTGCGTGTCGTCCTCGGCGGCCCCGGCCTCGACGGCATCGTCGACAACGGCTTCACCGACAAGTACGTCAAGTTCGCCTTCCCGCGCCCCGGGGTGGCGTACCCGACGCCGTTCGACGTCGCCGCCATCCGTGAGTCGATGCCGCGCGAGGACTGGCCGATCGTGCGCACGTACACCGTCCGGTCGCTCGACCACGCCGCGGGCGAGATGGCGATCGACTTCGTCGTCCACGGCGACACCGGGATCGCGGGCCCGTGGGCGCTCGCCGCGGCACCGGGCGACGAGATCACGTTGATGGGCCCCGGTGGTGCCTACCGGCCCTCCCCCGAGGCCGACGCCCACGTCCTCGTCGGCGACGAGGCGGCGCTGCCCGCGATCGCGGCCGCCCTCGAGCGCCTGGCGCCGGGCGTCCCCGTCCATGCGTGGGTGCAGGTCGACGGGCCCGACGACGAGCTCGCCCTGCCGACCGCCGCCGACCTCTCGCTGCGCTGGCTCCACCGCGACGCGGGCGAGGACCTCGTCGACGCGGTGAAGGCCGCCGACTGGCCGGCCGGCGTCGTGCACGCTTTCGTCCACGGCGAGACCGGCGACGTGAAGGCCCTGCGCGGCCACCTGCTCGACGACCGCGGTCTGGACCGCGAGTGGCTCTCGATCTCGGGGTACTGGCGCCGGGGTGCCGACGAGGACACGTTCCAGGCGGAGAAGCGAACCTCAGGGTAGCCGGATCGGCGCGAGCTCCCCGAAGCGGTCGCCCGGACCGGGGTTGGTGGGCGCGCAGGTGCCGCCGAGGTGGCGCACCACGCCCCACACGGCGTTGATCGCGGTCTGCACCGCGCCCTCGGCCCAGCCCGGGGTGAACGAGATGTCGTCGCCGGCGAGGAAGACGCCGCGGTGCTCCGCCGGGAAGGCGTCCTGCACGAAGTGGGTGAACAGCCGGCGCTGGTAGCGGTAGTGGCCGGGCAGGTTGCCCCGGAAGGCGCCCATGAAGTGCGGCTCGTTCTCCCACGAGATCGTGACGGGCTCGCCGCGGATGTGGGCGGCGAGGTCGAGGTCGGGATAGATCTTGCTCATCGAGTGCAGCATCAGGCGGACCCGCTCGTCGGTGGGCAGCGCCAGCCACTTCAGCGCGTCGTCGTTCCAGGTGTAGCTCAGGCACACGACGGCGGGCGTGTGCGCCGCCGCCGGGTCGTCGAGCCCGCGTCCGCCGTCGAGGAGGTACGTGCCGCGGGTGAGGCGGTCGGTGAGCGTGGTCGACATGACGTGCCGTCCGGTGACCGGGTCGCGGTCGCGCCAGAACGGGCGATCGACCAGCACGAACGTCTTCGAGCTCTGCATGTAGTGCGAGCGCTCGAGGGCCATCCAGAGGTCGTGGGAGAACAGCGACTCGTCGGTGTCGATGCCCGCCGACAGCAGCCACGACTGCACGGTCGACACGACGGCGGGGTAGGCGCGCTCGGTGCCCCAGCGGTCGAGCACGCCGAGGCGGCCGTCGTCGAGGCGCCGCAGCGCGCGCACCGCCGGGCGCGGCGCCCCGTCGTGCAGCGACTCCAGCGACGTGCCGACCGGGTGCCCGGTGAGCGTCTCCGGGGTGTGGCGCCACAGCGCCAGCGGCACCTGCTGGGCGCCGCCGAGGATGCGGACGTGCTGGTCGTCGGCGTCGGTGGCGACCACCCGCAGGATCTCGAGCATCGAGTTCGGGAAGTCGGTGTCCCAGCCGCCGGTGCCGAAGCCGACCTGGCCGAACAGTTCGCGGTGGGAGAAGTCGCCGAACGCCGGCGAGCGGGCGACGAACCCGTAGAAGCTCTCCTCGTCCAGGCGGGGCACGAGACGGTTCCAGATCTGCTTGATCTGCCGGGTCGCCCGCGCCGCGACCGCGACGCGCAGCGCCGGCAGGTCGGCGCCCTCGGCGAGCGCGGTGGCCCAGTGGTGCGAGACCTCGGCGAACACGGGCGGCAGGTCCTCGGGCCGCTCCGCGTAGACGGCGCGCCCGCCCAGCTCGATCACGGTGCTCGGGGTCTGCGGAGCGAGCGGGTTCGGGAACGGGGCGGTGGCGACGTCGAGCAGGTCCAGGTAGTGCCCGAACGCCCGCCCGGAGGCGGGGAAGCGCATGCCGCCGAGGTCGGCGACGGCCCCGGTCGACCGGTCGACCTGCGGGAACGTCGCGGTGCGCAGCCGACCGCCGATCTCGCCGGCCTCGTGGAGCACCGGGCGCAGACCGAGGCGCATCAGCTCGTAGGCGGTGACCAGCCCGGCCATGCCCGCCCCGATGACCGCGACCTCGGTGCCCTGGGCGTGCGGGGGCAGCTCGCCGAGCCCGGCCGGCGCGGCGAGGTGCTCGGCGTAGGGGAACGGGAAGTCGGGGACGAGCATCGCCATCCCCGGCGACCCGCTCACCGGTAGGTCTCCGGGCGGCGGTCGGCGAGGTAGTCCGCGCCCGCGCGGGCCCGGTCGAGGTCGTCGCGGGTGACGTCGGCGACGAGGACGGCGTCCGCCACGGCCCCGGCCCGCGCCCGGGCGCGGCCGTCCGGTCCGGCGATCACCGAACCACCGCAGAACCCCGGCCCGACGTGGTCGGCGTACGCGAGGCCGACCCGGTTCTCCATCGCCCGGGCGGGCACGAGGACGCGGGACACCGCCGGATCGTCGAGCGCGGTCGGGACGAGGACGACCTCGGCGCCGGCGAGCGCGAGGCCGCGGACGACCTCCGGGAACTCGACGTCGTAGCAGACCGCGACCCCGCACCGCAGCCCGCCGATCGCCACGACGAACCGGTCGCCGTCGCCGGGGACGAACGCGGCGCGCTCGGCCGGGCCGTAGAGGTGGGTCTTGCGGTAGCGGCCGGACACGGTGCCGTCCCCGGCGAGGACCACCGCCGTGATCGCTGGCGGATCACCCTCCGGCTCCGCGGCGACCAGCGCCACGCCCTGCCGGGCGGCGAGGTCCTGCAGCCGGGGGAGCAGGGTCTCGTCGGGACCGGGGAAGGCCGCCGGGTCGTAGCCGCCGACGAAGAGCTCCGGGACGACGAGCACGTCGGCGCCCCGGTCCGCGGCGGTGGTGGCGGCGGCGGCGATCCGGACCAGGTCCCGGTCCGGCCCGCGCGCCTGCAGCGCGGCGATCCGCATGTCAGGCGCGTCGGCCGGAGAGCGCGAGCACCCCGAGCAGGTCGTACACGACGTGCGCGGCGGCGATCCCGGTGATCTCGGCGTGGTCGTAGGCCGGCGCCACCTCGACGACGTCGACGCCGACGACGTCGATCCCGGGCTCGCCGGGTGCCGCCGGCGCGAGGCCCCGCAGGGTGTGCAGCAGCTCGCGGCTGGTGAGGCCGCCGGCTTCCGGGGTGCCGGTGCCGGGCGCGGCGGCGGGGTCGAGGACGTCGATGTCCACCGAGACGTAGACCGGACCCGCGCCGGGACCGCCGAGCCGGTGGCGGACCCGGTCGACGATGCGCGCCACCCCGTCGCTCTCGTAGTCGTCGGCGGGGACCACGGCGAAGCCGAGGCGCGTGTCGTCGTCGAGGTCCCCGGCGCCGTAGAGCGGGCCGCGGATGCCGACGTGCACGCTGCGCTCCCGGTCGATGAGCCCTTCCTCGCTCGCCCGGCGGAACGGCGTGCCGTGGGTGTACGCGGCGCCCATGTACGTGTCCCACGTGTCGAGGTGCGCGTCGAAGTGCAGCACCGCGACCGGGCCGTGCAGCGCGTGCAGCGCCCGCAGCGCGGGCAGGGCGAGCGTGTGGTCGCCGCCGAGCCCCACGAGCGTGGCGCCGTCCTGCGCCAGCGAGCGCATCCCGAGCTCGCAGGACCGCAGGGCCTCGGGGATGTCGAACGGGTTCAGCCCGAGGTCACCGGCGTCGGCCACCTGCATCGCGGCGAACGGCGAGGTCGCGAGCGCGGGGTGGTACGGGCGCAGCAGCTTCGACGACGCGCGGATGTGCGCGGGCCCGAACCGCGCGCCGGGCCGGTAGCTCGTGCCGGCGTCGAACGGCAGGCCGACCACGGCGACGTCGGCCCGCGAGACCTCACCCAGGCGCGGCAGGCGGGCGAACGTCGGCGGGCCGGCGAAGCGGGGAACGGCCGTGGCGTCGACGGGACCGCGGGGGATCGGGGAGTCCACGGCCCCATCGTGCCCGCAGGGCATCTAGTCCGGGAGCGCGCGCCGGCCGGGGCCGACGTTCGTCATCTTCGCGACCGACGGCACGCCGCGGTCGTCGACGAGGAAGATCATGTAGGGCCCGGGCGGGGTGAGCGCCGGGTTGTCCGGCACGGTCACGCCCACCCCGCCGGCGCGGGGGGAGACGTCGAGGGCCACCGACCGCATGTCGGTGGTCGTGACGTGGGTCGCCGTGGAGGCCTTGATCAGCCGCGCGCTGCGGATGTGGCTCGGGTCCGGCGTCGGGATCGTCGCCGTCTGCCCGCGCACGAGCGTGGGCGGCGCGTCGGTGATCGTGGGCCGGCCGCCCCGGTAGAGGTAGGGCGGGCTGTAGATCTCGATGCGCTGCTCGAAGGTGCCGGGCACGAGGTTCTGCTCGTCGTCGAACAGCGGGTCGGACCCCGCGGTGAGCACGCGGCCGTCGGGCAGCAGCAGCGCCTCGGTGTGGTAGTCGCGGCCGACGGCGGGGTCGGCCGCCGCGGTGAGCTGCCCGGTATCGGGGTGCAGCAGCTGGGCGATGTGGTTGTTGGTGCCGCCCTTGCCGCGGTAGTCCCGCGAGCCCCCGGAGATGAGCATCGTGTCGTCGGGCAGGTTCACGAGGTTGGGGTAGCGCACGCCCTCGGGCAGGGACGGGCCCGGGGTGAAGTGCGGCGCCGGGTCCTTGAGGTCGAGGTAGTCGATGCGCCCGGTGGAGCGGGGGCTCTCGCCGACGCCGCCGCCACCGACGACGGCCATGCGCTGGTCGTTCACCGGCCCGATGAAGGCGGACCCGGCGGTCTCGAGCAGGTCCGGGTCGCGCATCCCGGGGATGGGCGCGAAGGCGCCGTTGTCCATGTCCCAGAACCCCGGCTCGCGACCGCGCTCGGCGGGCCCGTAGCCCGCGTTCGCCCCGGTGTAGACCATCCGCCCGGGCTTGTCGGTCTCGAAGATCGCCGGATAGGTCGGGAAGTAGTGGGTGAGCTCCTTTCGCTCGGTGAAGGCGTTCGTCGCCGGGTTGAAGATCTCGGTCTGCCCGTTGAGCACCTCGCCGGTGCCGTCGAGCCCGGCGGTCGTCAGGACGTTCCCGTCCGACATCGGCGTCAGCGTCGCGTACCAACGGTGGAACGCCATGTCCGAGACCCGCGACCACGACTCGCTGACCGGGTCGAACGTGTACGCCTGGTTCGTGCCCTGGTAGTCCTGCTTGCGCAGGGTCATCTGCTGGCCCTGGCCGTAGACGTTGCGCGCGACGTCCGGCGGCAGGCCCTCCACCTGGTACTGCGCCGGGTTCGGGTTCACCGCCGCCGGGCCGGGGTCGACGGCCTCGACGAAGACGGGCTTCTCCGAGGCGGTCACCTGGGTCCGGCGTCCCTGGCCGACCTTCTGGGCGGGCGGGAGCACCGTCTCGGCGTCGGCGCGGTAGCGGACGCCGGTGGGGGAGACGAAGACGGTGCCGGCGGGCAGCGTCATCGGGAGGTTCGGGTTCTCGTTCTTGACCGTCATCGTCCCGGCGGCGTTGGTGACCGCGCCGTCGAGCTTCTCGTAGCGCTGGGTGCCGCCGGCGACGAGCAGCCGCCCGTCGGGCAGCGTCGTCTGGCCGCCGCAGAACATGTCGTCCGGGACCGGGATCATCTTCGACTCACCGGTGGCGGGGTCGTAGAGCAGGCTCTTGAGCGCCCGCGTCGCGAACATGTCCTCCTTGTTGCCCGACCCCGCGATGAGCAGGACCTTGCCGGTGGACAGCAGCGCCGCGTGGATCGCGTTGACGCGGTTCGCGTCGGGGACGTTGATCGTGTCCCAGTGCCCGAACTGCTTCATGTAGTCCGGGCTGTTGATCAGCTGCTCGTGCCGCCACTCGCTGATGTAGGACCACGCCGGGGGCACGTTGACGCCCAGCAGCACGACGGCGGCCACCACGACGAGGGCGATCTGGCGGACGCGTCGGGTGTTCGACGGACGCACCGGGGGGAGCTCCTGGCGTTCGGCGGCAGTGGGAACTGTGCGGGGAGACGGTTCGGGGGCTGGGGAGGCCTCGACGCTAACCCAGTCCGGTGGCGTGTCCGCGCCCGCCCCGATCCGTGCCGGGACGTCCCCTTTCGGGTGATCCACCGTGAGACGTGGGTCTCGCGTGGTCACCCGTCGTGGTGGCCGAGGACGGCTAGGCCGTCGGGTCGCGGTGGTAGTCCGCGGCGGCGAGCACGCCGCCCGCTGCGAACGAGAGCACCCAGAAGCTGCCCTTGCGGCTCGGCGGCTCGTCGAGCTCGCGGTTGGCCAGCGGTGCCGAGCCCGCGGCCCGCGACCGGGTGGCCAGCGCCCGCACGACGCGCGGGATCCCGTCGCCCTGCGCGCACACCGCCGTGGTCCCCGAGCCCGCGACGAGCGCGTCGACCGCGGCCAGGGCCGCGCCCGGGTCGTCCCAGACCGCCTCGTCGCCGAGCTCGGCGAGCGGTGCGACCGGGATGCCGGTGGCCTCGGCGTACGGCTCGAGGGTCTGGCGGCAGCGCACGTTGGGGACCGCCCGCAGCGCGGTCACGCCGTAGCGCCCGAGCATGGGCACGAGGGCCCGGGCCTGCTCGCGGCCCTCCTCGTCGAGCGGCCGGTCGGCGTCCGGGCCCGACCACTCCGACCGCCGGCCCGCGACGGCGTGCCGGACGAGCAGCATGCTGCGCAGGGCGGCCGGGCGGGCGGTGAAGTCGTCGAGCACCGTGCGGTCCGAGGCGTAGGTCAAGAGCGCGGCCGCCTCGCCGGGAGTCAGCCACCGCAGCTCGTCGGTCTCGTCGCCGGGGGTGAACCGGCCCTCGCCGGCGCGCGCCGCCCAGTAGTCGACGGACTTGTCCTCGTCGGCGACCGTGTACTCGACGGTGCGCAGGTGCCGCCCGAGCACGGCCGCGAACCCCGTCTCCTCGGCCAGCTCGCGGACCGCGGTGTCGGCGAGCGTCTCGCCGGGGTCGACCTTCCCCTTGGGCAGGCTCCAGTCCGCGTGGTGCGGCCGGTGGACGACGGCCACCTCGACCGTGCCGCCGTCGGCGGGCCGCCAGAGCACCGCTCCGGCCGCGAGGATCGTCACTGCGCGGCCTGGTGGCGGCGCAGCAGCTGCACCTGGTGGTCGGAGACGGCCATGCCCTCGTGGTCGTGGCCCGCGGCCACCGGCCACGGGTCCCAGGAGCCGTCGGGCTCGAGGATCCAGCAGCGGGTGGGCGGCGCGGTCGCCGAGTCGAGCACGTCGTCGAGCTGGGCGGTCAGGCGCGGGTCGGTCACGGGGACGAGAGCCTCCACACGGCGGTCCAGGTTCCGGTGCATCATGTCCGCGCTGCCGATCCAGTGTTCATCGGCCCCCACGAAGTGGAAGATCCGCGAGTGCTCGAGGAAGCGCCCGAGGATCGAGCGCACCCGGATGTTCTCGGAGAGCCCGGGCACCCCCGCGCGCAGCGAGCACAGCCCGCGCACCACCAGGTCGACCGGGACGCCGGCCGCCGAGGCCCGGTAGAGGGCGTCGATGACCTGCTCGTCCACCAGCCCGTTGACCTTGATCCGGATGCCCGCCGTCTCGCCGCGCTCGGCACGCTCGCGCTCGCCGTCGATGCGGTCGACGATCCCGCGGCGCAGGCCGTACGGGGCGACGAGCAGCTTGCGGTAGGAGCTGCGTCGCGCGTACCCGGTGAGCACGTTGAACAGGTCGGTGAGGTCGGCGGCGATCGTCTCGTCGGCGGTGAACAGCCCGATGTCCTCGTAGAGCCGGGCCGTCTTCGGGTTGTAGTTGCCGGTGCCGAGGTGGCAGTACCGCTTGATCGTCGGGCCCTCCTGGCGCACGACGAGCACGGCCTTGCAGTGCGTCTTGAGCCCGACCAGCCCGTAGACGACGTGCACGCCCGCGCGCTCCAGGGCGCGGGCCCAGCCGATGTTGGCGCGCTCGTCGAAGCGCGCCTTGATCTCCACCACGGCCACGACCTGCTTGCCCGCCTCGGCCGCGTCGATCAGTGACTCGACGATCGGCGAGTCACCGGAGGTCCGGTAGAGCGTCTGCTTGATCGCGAGGACCTTCGGGTCGGACGCGGCCTGCTCGATGAAGCGGTGCACGCTCGTCGAGAACGAGTCGTAGGGGTGGTGCACGAGCACGTCGCCCTCGCGCAGCGTCGCGAACACGCTCCTCGGCGTCTCGCCCTCGCTGAACGCCGGGTGGGTGGCCGGCACGAACACCGGGTCCTTGAGCTCGGGGCGGTTGAGGCTCAGGAGCTCCATGAGCGCCGAGAGGTCGAGCAGGCCCGGGACCTGCACGACGTCGTGCGGGTCGACGTCGAGCTCGCGCAGCAGCAGCTCGAGCATGTGCTCGCTCATCGAGTCGGTGATCTCGAGGCGCACCGGCGGGCCGAAGCGCCGCCGGGCCAGCTCGCGCTCGAGGGCCTGCAGGAGGTCCTCGTCGCGGTCCTCCTCGACCTCGAGGTCGGCGTTGCGGGTCACCCGGAACACGTGGTGCTCGACGACGCGCATGCCCTCGAAGAGCTGGTCGAGGTTCTCGGCGATGAGGTCCTCGATGGGCAGGAACCAGGCTTCCCTGTCGGTCTCACCGAGGCCGGTCTCGCCGAGGCCCGTCTCGTCCGGGTCGCCGACCCGCACGAGCCGCGGCACGTTGTTCGGCACCTTGACGCGGGCGAAGTGCTCGGTGCCGGTCTCCGGGTCGTGCACGGCGACCGCGAGGTTGAGCGACTGGTTGGAGATGTAGGGGAACGGGTGGGCCGGGTCGACGGCCAGGGGCGTGAGCACCGGGAACACCTGGCGGGCGAACCAGTCGGTCAGCCGCGGCCGGGCCGACTCGGTGACCTGCGACCAGTCGATGATGTGGATGCCAGCGTCCTCGAGGGCCGGGGCGACGTCGTCGAGGAACACCCGCGCGTGCTTGCCCGAGAGCTCCTGGGTGCGCGCGGCGATGCGGGAGAGCTGCTCGCGCGGGGTCAGCCCGTCGGCGCCGCGCACCGCGAGCCCGGCCTCGTCGCGGCGCTTCAGGCCGGCCACGCGGACCATGTAGAACTCGTCGAGGTTCGACGCGAAGATCGACAGGAACTTCGCCCGTTCGAGCAGCGGCTGGCTGGTGTCCTCGGCCAGCGCCAGCACCCGCGCGTTGAACTCCAGCCACGAGAGCTCGCGGCTGTCGTAGCGGTTCGGGGGCAGGTCCGCCGCGTCCGCGGGACCCGCCGTCGGGGCCGCCGGCGCGCTCGGGGTGCGGCGCGCGGCGCGGCCGTTCTCGTCCGCGGGCGCGGGCGGCGGGGGCCCGGGGCGGTCCTCGTCGTCCGGCTCGACGTCGAGGGCCGCGTGGACGCCGGTGTCGTCGCCGGCCCCGGGGCTGGAGGTCCCTGTCGACGCTGCTGACACCGAGTGGCTCACGACATCCGATGGTGCCCGAGAGACCAGGGCGCCGCGAGGGACGCGCGACCGGGACCACGCCCTCGGGACCGTCAGCGGCGCGCCATCACGGGCGTGAGCCAGGCCGACGTCTCCGGCCCGGCACCGAGCCCGCGGGCGCGGGCCAGGTCGGCGACGGTGTCGACATCGCCGCGCAGACCCGGCCAGTCGCCGTCGAGCGCGACCGCGCCGGAGGCGGCGTGGGCGCCCGCCGAGCCGGGCCCGAACCGCGGGCGCAGGGCGCGGCCCGCGGCGGCGACCAGCAGGGTCGTCCCGGTACCCGCGTGGTCGGCGACGAACACGCGCTCCGCGCCGTCGGCGAACAACGCCGCCGCCCGGGCCAGCGCGTCGTCGAGCTCGGCGGGCCGCAGGGCGGGCAGGTCGGCCTGCAGGGCGGCGGTGGGCCCGTGGGCGGACGGTCGCAGGTGCCGGGCGCCGAGGCGGACCGCGGCGTTGAGCCCGCCGCCCGTGTCGCGCACGACCTCGTGCGGCTCGCCCGCCCCGGCGAGCGTGACCGCCGGTTCGGCGGTGACGACGACGAGCCGCCCCGTGCCGGCGGCGGCGCGGGCGGCCCGCAGCGTGTCGCGGGCCAGGGCGAGCGCCAGCGCGCGGTGGGCGTGCTCGCGGTCGGCGTCGTCGCCGGGGAGGTCCGCGACGGCCGGGGCGAGCCGCGACTTCGCGCGTCGCAGCTCCTTGACCGGCACCACGACGTCCACCGGATCGTGCACGCGTCCAGTCTGCCCCCTCGGCGGTGTGGACGTGACCGAGCGCGGGTGGACCGTCGGCGCGGCGACGGGAGAGACTGCGCGCGTCGGGCCGGAACCCTCCGTGTCCGAACGCATCCTTCGCGGAGGTGGGCGAGCCGGTGGCACGGGCGCGCGAGAGAGGCGGGCCCGCGGTGGCCCTGGCCGCCGTGGTCTTCTACCCGCTGACCTGGTTGCTGGCGAAGCGCCGCATGGAGGGGCTGGAGAACATCCCCGCGAGCGGGCCCGCGATGCTGGTGTGCAACCACGTCTCGTACCTCGACCCGGTCTACACCGCGGTCTTCGTGCACCGCGCCCGCCGCGTCCCGCGGTTCCTCGCCAAGGCGTCGCTCTGGGACGTCCCGCTCTTCGGCCGCGTGCTGACCGGGAGCCGCCAGATCCCGGTCAGCCGGGGTTCGGCCGACGCGGGGACGAGCCTCGAGGCGGCGCGGACGTCGTTCGCCGACGACGGCGTCGTCGTGATCTACCCCGAGGGCACGATCACCCGGGACGAGGCCGGGTGGCCGATGGCGGCGCGCTCGGGGGCGGCCCGGCTGGCGCTGGACTCCGACGTCCCGGTCATCCCGGTCGTGCACTGGGGCACGCTCTCGGTCTACGACCACTACAAGAAGCGCTTCCGCCCGTCCCGGCGGACGACGATCACGGTGAAGGCCGGCCCGCCGATCCCCATGGACGACCTGCGGGCGCGCGTCGCGGAGAGAGGACCGAGACCCCTGCTGCGGGAGACGACGGACCGGATGATGACGGCGGTGCGCGAGCTGCTCTCGGAGGTGCGGGGCGAACCGGCTCCCGAACCGACGCGGGGCGCGCGGAGCCAGGACCGGTGAGCATCGCCGACGTCCCCGACGGTGTCCGCCCGCTGCGACGGTTCGCGGTGCTCGGCGCCGGGTCGTGGGGCACGACGTTCGCCAAGGTCCTCGCCGACGCCGGGACGCCGGTGACGCTCTGGGCCCGCCGCACCGAGGTCGCCGAGGCCGTCGGCAAGGAGCACCGCAACCACGAGTACCTGCCCGACGTGGCGCTGCCGCCCGAGCTGGCCGCGACCGCCGACGCCGACGAGGCGCTCGAAGGCGCGGAGGCCGTCGTCCTGGCCCTGCCCGCGCAGCGCCTGCGGGAGAACCTCGAGCGCTGGACCCCGCACCTGCCCGCCGGGGTGATGCTGGTCAGCCTCGCCAAGGGCGTCGAGCGGGGCTCGCTGCTGCGGATGAGCGAGGTGATCCGCGAGGTGACCGGCGCGTCGGCCGACGACGTGGCGGTGGTGACGGGCCCGAACCTCGCCGGGGAGATCGCGAACGAACAGCCGACCGCCACCGTCGTCGCGTGCTCCGACCACGACCGCGCCGTCGCGGTCCAGCACGCCTGCTCGACCGGCTACTTCAAGCCCTACACCAACCCCGACGTCGTCGGCTGCGAGCTCGGCGGGGCGTGCAAGAACGTCATCGCCCTGGCCTGCGGCACCGCGTCGGGCCTCGGCTACGGCGACAACACGACCGCGTCGCTGATCACCCGCGGGCTGGCCGAGATCTCCCGCCTGGCCGTGGCGCTGGGCGCGGAGCCGCTGACCCTCGCCGGGCTGGCGGGGATGGGCGACCTGGTCGCGACCTGCTCCTCGCCGCTGTCGCGCAACCGGCGCTTCGGCGAGTCCCTGGGCCGCGGCCTGTCCATGGCCGAGGCCGAGGAGGCCAACCACGGCCAGGTGGCCGAGGGCGTGAAGTCGTGCGACGCGATCGGTGAGCTCGCCCGTCGCCACGAGGTCGACACCCCGATCGTCGACGCGGTGCGCCGGGTGTGCGCCGGCGAGGTGTCGGCCAAGGAGGTCGGCGACGAGCTGATCAACCGGGAACTGAAGGTCGAGTGAACGTGTCGTGAGCCATCCCCACCGGGGTGCCACGTTTGTGCCGGGAGGGCCGGGGAACACTGGCCGCGATGGACGTGCTGCAGCGGATGGGGCCGAGGACGGCACCGCGGACGGCGGTGGCGCCGCTCGAGCTCTGCGCGCTCGCCACCACCGAGAACGCCGCCACGCTGCGCCGCCGCTTCCGGCACTGGGTCGGCGGGCTCACCGACACCGACACCGCTGACGACCTCGCGCTCGCGGTGTACGAGGCGCTGGCCAACGTCGTCGACCACGCCTACGTCGAGCGCACCGACCCCGGGCTGATGACCCTGTGGTCGGCCGTGTCCTGCCCGCTGCTCACCGGCCGGGACCTCGTCGTCACCGTGCTCGACGAGGGCTCCTGGCGCACCAGCGACGGCCCCGGCTGGCGGGGGCGCGGCCTGCCGCTGATGCGGGAGCTCATGCACGCCATGGCGGTGCTGCCCGGCGCCACCGGCACCACGGTGCAGCTGCGGCGCCGGATCGCGCCCGCCCCCGTGCGGGACCGCGCGGCCGCCCTGGTCTGAGCACTAGGCCGTCCGCGGCACGTGCGCGGGGACCGGCGTGTCGGCCGGCAGCGCCGGGCACGTCGTGACGCCGGCGACCCGGGTCTCCAGCGCCACCACGCCGGCCCAGCGGTGGTCGCCGGCCGCGACGGCGTCGCCGTCGCCCGGTCCCCCGGTGCGCGCCTTGACGCTGGCCTCGGTGAGGTCGAGCGCGATCACCGCGGTCGCGGCCAGCTCCTTGCGGGTGGGCGGCTCGGCGTAGTCCTCCTGGCCCGGGGCGATCTGAGCGACGAACGCCCGCAGCGCGGCGAGGTGCTCGTCGGGGTCGGTGACCCGCCGGGCCTGCCCGCGGACGACGGCGCTGCGGTAGTTCGCGGAGTGGGTGAACCAGCGGCGCGCGTACACGAGCCCGTCGACGAGGGTGACCGTGACGCAGACGGGCTCGCCGCCCCGCAGGCTCGCCGCGCCCGACGACCCGTGCAGGTAGAGCGTCTCGCCGATCCGCGCGTGCAGCGTCGGCAGCACGGCGGGCTCACCGTCGACGACGAGGCCGAGGTGGGCGACGAGGGCCTCGTCGAGCACGGCGTGCAGCTCGGCGCGGTCGTCGCGCTGCCGGTCGCGGTGGCGGCGGACCCGGGAGCGGTCGGTGGGGGAGAGCGGCGGTGCGGTCACGCGCTCCATCGTGGGGCTCGAAGTGGCATCATCGAACGGCCACTTCCGTGCGATCTCGGGAGGCCACTCGTGCGCGGACCCACCCCCGAGGCGGCGATCCTCCTCGATCGCGACGCGTCGGCCCCGCTCGCGGTGCAGGTGGTCGACGGCCTGCGGGCGGCGATGGCCGGCGGCTCGCTGCGGGTCGGCGACCGCGTGCCCTCGACCCGCGCCCTGGCCACCGAGCTCGGCGTGAGCCGGACGGTCACCGCCGCCGCGTACGACCAGCTCGTCGCCGAGGGCTGGCTCGGCTCCCGCCGCGGCGCCGGCACCTACGTGCTGGCGACGGCCCATGTGAGCGGAATTCCCGGCTATAGCCGGGAATTCCGCTCACATACCCCGGAGCTCGTCGACCTCCGGCCCGGGGCGCCGTGCCTGGCGGTGCTCGACCGGCGGGCGTGGCGGCGGGCCTGGCGCCACGCCGGCGACGTCGAGCCCGCCACCCGCCCCGAGCACGCCGGGGTGCCCGCGTACCGGGAGGCCGTCGCCCGCGTGCTCCTGCACCACCGCGGCCTCGCCGCCGGTCCCGACGACGTGCTCGCCACGGCCGGCACCACCGACGGGCTCGCCGAGCTGGTCGCCGTGCTGCGCGCCCAGCACGGGCGCCCTCCCCGGGTGGCCGTCGAGGACCCCGGCTACGGGCGGGCCACCGCCCTGCTGCACGACGCGGGCGCCACGGTGCTGGGCGTCGGGGTCGACGACGCGGGCCTGCGGGTCGACGCGATCCCGCCGGGCGTCGACGCCGTCTACCTCACGCCCGCGCACCAGTACCCGCTCGGCGCCCGCCTGCCGGTGGCCCGGCGGTCGGCGCTGGTGGCGCGGGCGCGCGACGAGGGCGTGCTGCTGGTGGAGGACGACTACGACGGCGAGCTGCGCTACGACGTCGCGCCGCTGCCGCTGCTCGCCGGGCTGGCACCGGACGTCACCGTCCACCTCGGCACCACCAGCAAGATCCTCTCGCCGGTGCTCGGCGCGGGCTGGATGGTGGCGCCGCCGGCGGTGCGGTCCGCGGTGCTCGAGCGCCGCCGGGCCACGGGCGTGCGTCCCGGGCCGGCCGGACAGCACGTCGTCGCCGCCCTGCAGGCCGACGGCGCGCTGGCCCGCCACCTCGCCCGGCTGCGCCGCGAGCTCGCCGCCCGCCGGGCGCGTGTCGTCGACACCGTCACCGCGGCGGGTCACGCCGTGCGTGGCGACCGGGCCGGCGCGCACCTCGCGGTCGACCTGCCCGACCGCGCCACCGAGCGCGCCGTCGTGGACGCCGGGGCGCGCGCCGGCCTGCAGCTGACCGGGCTCGCGGAGTACCACCTCGACCCCGACGCCCCGGGGTCGTGGTGCGGCGTGCTGGTCGGCTGGGCGGGGCCGGGCGCCGCGACGTTCGACGCCGCCCTGGCCCGGCTCGGCGCGGTGCTCGCCGAGACCGTCACCGGGCCCCGGCCGGGTGCCGCGTAGGCTCCGCCGGCATGACGGGCCCGGGAGACGGAGCGCAGCGGAGCTCGACCCCGGACGTGGAGGGAGACCGCCCCCGCGTCGTGGTGCTCTTCGGCGGGCGCAGCAGCGAGCACAGGATCTCGTGCCTGTCCGCCGGCAGCGTCCTCGCGCACCTCGACCCGGCCCGCTACGACGTGCTGCCGGTCGGCATCACCCCCGCGGGCGCCTGGGTGCTCGGCCCCACCGACCCCGCGGTGCTGCGCCTGCACGGCCGGGAGCTGCCCGAGGTCACCGACGGACGGCCGGTCGCGCTGCCCGCCGACCCCACCCGCCGCGAGCTGATCGCTCTGGACGACGGCTCGTCACTGGGTCGCGTCGACGTCGTCGTGCCCGTCCTGCACGGACCGGGCGGCGAGGACGGCACCGTACAGGGCCTGCTCGAGATGGCCGGCGTGCCCTACGTGGGCGCCGGCGTGTGCGCGAGCGCCGCGTCGATGGACAAGGACGTCACCAAGCGCCTGCTGCGCGACGCGGGCCTCGCCGTCGGCGACGTCGTCGTGCTCCACCGCGACCGCGGCGAGCTGACCGCCGACGAGCAGGCCCGGCTGGGGCTGCCGGTGTTCGTCAAGCCCGCGCGCGCCGGGTCGTCGGTCGGCATCACCCGCGTCGCCGACTGGGCCGATCTCCCCGCCGCCGTCGCGACCGCCCGCGCCGAAGACCCGAAGGTGCTCGTCGAGGCCGCGATCGTCGGCCGCGAGATCGAGTGCGGCGTGCTCGAGCGGCCCGACGGCCGCGTCGAGGCCAGCGTGCCGGCCGAGATCCGCGTGGTGGGCGGCGAGGCCGGCTGGTACGACTTCGACACCAAGTACCTCGACGACGCCTGCGAGCTCGACGTGCCCGCGAAGCTCGACGACGACGTCGCGGAGGCCGTGCGCGCCGCCGCGGTCGCCGTGTTCCGCGCGATGGACGTCGAGGGCCTCGCGCGCGTCGACTTCTTCCTCACCGCGGACGGGCGGGAGACGGAGCGCAGCGGAGCTCGACCCGGGTGGAAGCTGCTGGTCAACGAGCTCAACACCATGCCGGGGTTCACCGCGACGTCGCTCTACCCGCGCATGTGGGCCACGGCGGGCGTCGACTACCCGGCGCTGCTGACGACCCTCGTCGAGACGGCCCTCGCGCGCGGGGTCGGCCCGCGCTGAGCTCAGCGACTGACCAGCGCGATCTTCACGCCGCGCGAGATGTCCTGGACCGGCCCGGTGCCGACGCCGTCGGGCACCGTGAGGCCCACGTAGACCGCGCGGTCGGTGGTCACCCAGGTCGTCGCGCCCGGCACGCCGTCCTCGGCCGCGACCCAGTCGACACCGTCGACCACGAGCACCGACGCGCCCGGCGCCAGCTCGTCGGGCCGGGGCAGGCCGCACCGCATGACGACCGGCGCGGTGCCGTTCTCCCCGCCCCACGCGACGGTGCCCGGCGGCACCGGGTCGGCGATGATCCGGCGCGCGAGCATGCCGCGTTCGGTGACCATCTCGCCGGGCAGGCCGGAGAGCAGCCGGGAGCAGTCCGCGCTCGCGGCCGCCGGGGTCGCGACGGGGGCGACGGGGATACGGACGGTGTCCGCGTCGGGGATCGGCTCGCGCACCAGCACGGCCGACGCGACCAGGACGCCGACAACCACGAGGACGGGCACCGTCAGGGCGATCGCGACGAGCACGCGGGGGAGCCGGCGCACCAGCGCGGGCCCGCGCGAGCCGATCACGGGTCAGTCGGCGGACACGACGGGGCAGGTGAGCGTCCGGGTGATGCCCGGCACCTTCTGCACAGCGCCGACCACATCACGCCCGAGAGAGTCCACGTCGGCGGCCTCGACGCTGACGATGACGTCGTAGGGTCCGGTGACGTCCTGGGCCCGGGTGACCCCGTCGATCCCGGCCACGTCCGAGGCGACCGCAGCGGCACGACCCACCTCGGTCTGGATCAGGATGTAGGCCTGGACCACGGACGTGCCTCCTGGGGAACGGACCGGCGGGGGACATCGGCAAGGGTGGCAGGGAAGGTACCGCAGGGAGACGAGGGGTGAGCCGGACGGCGAACGGGCGCGGGGGAGACGGGCGATCCGAGGGGTCTGTCCGGCGTAGTTTTGGCGCGCCCAACGGGGGAGGACGCCACCGGGGTACACCCGGCGACGCCGCCACCGCCGCGGAGCTCGGCGAGTTCGGACTGATCGACCGGATCACCGCCGACCGCTTCCAGCCCGAGCCCACGCTGCTGGGGCCCGGCGACGACGCGGCCGTCGTGGCCGCACCCGACGGACGGGTCGTCGCGACCGTGGACACCCTGGTCGAGGGCGTGCACTTCCGCCTGGACTGGTCGGCGCCCGAGCAGGTGGGGCGCAAGGCCGTCGCGGCGAACCTCGCGGACGTCGCCGCGATGGGCGCGGTGCCCACGGCGCTGCTGCTCTCGCTCGCCTGCCCCGGCACCACGAGCACCGAGGTGCTCGACGGCCTCGCCTCCGGGGTGTGGGACGCCGCCGCCGACGCGGGCATCGGCGTGGTCGGCGGGGACACCGTGTCGTCCGACACGATCGTGGTCTCGATCACGGCGCTCGGCAGCCTGGAGGGCCGCGAGGCCGTGACGCGCTCGGGCGCGCGGCCCGGCGACGTCGTCGCGGTCACCGGCGTGCTCGGCTGGTCGGCGGCCGGCATGGCCGTGCTGCGCCGGGGCTTCCGCTCGCCGGTCGCCATGGTCGCCGCGCACCGCACGCCCCGCCCGCCGTGGCGCGAGGGGCCGGTGGCCGCCCGCGCCGGCGCGACGTCGATGATCGACACCTCGGACGGCCTGCTCGCGGACCTCGGTCACGTCGCCGCCGCCTCGGGCGTGCACGTGGACCTGTCCTCGCGGCTGCTGCCCGTGGCCGACAAGCTGCGCGACGTCGCGTCGGCCCTCGGCGGCGACCCCCTGAACTGGGCCCTCACCGGCGGCGAGGACCACGCCCTGGTCGCGACGTTCCCGAGCGAGGACGTCGTGCCCGCCGGGTGGACCGTGTGCGGCGAGATCCGCGCCGGCGGCGGCGTCACCGTCGACGCCGACCGCTGGGGTGGCGCCGGCGACCCCGGCTACCTGCACTGGCGCTGACCCTCATGTGCCGGCCCACGTGAGCAGTTGGCGCCCTCATAGGGGCGCCAACTGCTCACGCACACCGGGGGCAGCTGGTCGAGGGGTCGGTCCACCCGATCATCCGCAGCACGGCCTCGACCTCGCGGGCGGTGCGGCAGGGCAACTTCGTGACCTCGGTCCAGCCGTAGGGGATCGGGGTCGACGAGCTCAGGGCGGCCGCGACGGTCCGCCGCCGGTCGACGAGGGCCGTGAGCTTGTCGGAGTGGGACTCCCAGCCGTCGAGGCGCACGATCACCCGGCCTGCGGGCAGGTCGTAGACGACGTCCTCCTGCATAGTGGCTCAGGAGGACCCCGCTCCGGCAGGCGAGGATCGCCGCCGTCTGCAGGGCCTCGGGCGAGAGCGGCCCGTTGTGCAGCGCGTACACGCCGCGGTGCACCGGCTGCCACCGGCCGGCCCACACCTGTGCCTCGACGCCGCGCTTGGTGAAGCCACGGCGGTAGAGCTGTTCGATCGTCACGACGTCGTGCTGCTCACGACGGAGCGTCTGCCATGCGTCCAGGTCGAGGTCGTCCATGCCTGGTTCGACGCAGCCGGCCCCTCCACGGATCCGTGTCCCTGGGCTCGTGAGCAGTTGGCGCCCTCATGAGGGCTGTCCTGTCTCGGGTGATCTGTCAAGGCCGAGTCTCGGTGGTTGTGTCGCGGGTTCGGATCTTGGTGGTCAGGCCGCGGGGGTGAGGCGGCCTTGGTAGCGCTTGGTGGGGTCAAGGTGTTGG
>NZ_BSTS01000018.1 GCF_030269665.1 Actinomycetospora sp. NBRC 106375 | reverse complement strand
GAACATATTGAATCAGATCTTCGCGAAAGATTCTTTCGACGCGCCGCGAGGCAGAGAGACTATTAAACGACCAGACACTATTCCGCTGCAGTCGCCTCCCGCGGCGGACCCTAAGTCAGCGGCATTGACATCGACACCGAGCGACAACCCCGGCTCGGAGGACGAGTCCGCATCGCCGCCTGATCCGCGCCTCATGCACCACGGCGTCCAGATCACCTACCTGGGCCAGGGCGGCCGCTCGCTCGCCGTGGAGCACGACGAAGCGGGCGGCCACCCGAAGCGGGTCCTTCTGGCCGACCTGGGTGTGCAGAGTCCCCGCGGCCCCACGCCGGACCTCGCGGTGGCCACGGCTCCGAACTGATCGGCCGCGGCACCCGTAGTCCTCGGGAGGGATCGCGGGAGATGCCGCACCTCGCCGCCTCGTCGCCAGATCTCCAGGAGCCGATCTCGTGGACGCCACGCCCCGCCGGCGCCGCTGGTTCCTCGGGGCGGCGGCGACGGGTCTCGGCCTGGCGGGGCTGTCCGGGAGCGGGGTCGGGCACCGGGGCATCGCGTCCCCGCCCGGGGTCTTCGCCGTGCACGAGTTCGGGGCACGGGGCGACGGCACCACCCGCGACACCGCGGCGATCCAGGCCGCGATCGACGCGGCGGCCGCGAGCGGGGGCGGGATCGTGGTCTTCCCCGGCGGGACGTTCCTCTCCGGGACGATCTTCCTGAAGAGCCGCGTCACGCTGCACCTCGGGCCGGGTGCGGTCCTGCTCGGCAGTCCCGACGTCGCGGACTACCCGGCCAGGCCCTTCCCCGCCCGGGACCTCGACGTCGGCGGGTACGAGGTCTGGGCGCTCGTCCACGCCGAGGACGCGGAGCAGATCACGATCGAGGGCGACGGCGTCATCGACGGCAACGGAGCGCACTTCCCGAGGATGGAGGTCCTCGACCCGGACGTGGTCACCAGAGCGCGCCCACGCCTGATCTTCTTCAAGAGCTGCCGTTCGGTACGGCTCCGGGAGGTGACCCTGCGCGAGGCGGGGCTGTGGACGGTGCACCTGGCGATGTGCGACACGGTGCGCATCAGCGGGTTGAGCGTGACGTCCACCCGGCACCTCAACCAGGACGGGATCGTGCTCGACAGCTGCACCGACGCGACGGTCAGCGACTGTTCGGTGGACACCGAGGACGACGCCGTCGTGCTGAAGAGCTCTTTCCCGCGCGCGTGCAGCAACGTCACGATCAGCAACTGCGTGCTGCGGTCGCGGTGCGCCGGCGTGAAGCTCGGGACGCAGTCGCTGGGCGGCTTCCGTGCCGTCGCGATCTCGAACCTCGTGCTCCACGACTGCCGGCTCGGCGGTCTGAAGTTCCAGACCGTGGACGGCGGCGACCTCGAGGACGTGACGGTGCGCGACATCGTCATGCACGACGTCGCCGCGCCCCTGTCCTTCCGGCGCGGGGCACGGGGCGTCGACTTCGGCTTCCCGGACGTCCAGCGCCCCCGCCCCGTCGGCGCGCTGCGCCACGTGCTGATCAGCCAGGTGCGGGCCACGCTCTCGGCAGGTGTCCCGCGAGACGGCGCGACCATGAGCATCGCCGGCGTCCCCGGACACCCGGTGGAGGACGTGACGCTCGAGAACATCGACATCACCGTCCCGGGCGGGGGCACGCTCTCCGAGGCGCGCCGCGGCGAGGTCCCCGAGCGGGAGAGCGCCTATCCCGAACACACCATGTTCGGTGTGCTGCCCGCGCACGGCCTGTGGGTGCGCCACGCCGCGCGCCTCGCCCTGCGCGACGTCCGCGTCGGCATCGTCGCGCCCGACGCCCGTGCCGCGCTGGTCTGTGACGACGTGGACGACCTCGACGTCGTCCGGCTCCGGGCCGCGACCTCCGGTCCGGAGCCGCTCGTGCGTCTGCGCGGCACGCGGGGCGCCGCGGTACGGGGGTGCCGGCCCGGAGCGGGGGAGACCTTCGTCCGCGTCGAGGGGCAGGGCAGCGGCGACATCGCCCTGGTCGGGAACGATCTGCGCGCCGTCCGGGTGCCGGTCGCCACGTCGGACGGGTTCGCGGGCCGGGTGTCGCGGACGGACGATCTCGTCCCGCCCTCGACCTCGGGGCCGGACACCTGACCGTGGGGCGTGGCGGTCCTCCGTCGGGCGGGTTCAGGTCACGAGGTACCGCGCCACCGCGTCCTCGTCCCACGCGATGCCGGTTCCCGGACGGTCCGGTGGGATGGCGGCGCCGGTGGAGACGTCCAATGGTTCGCGGAGCACCGGGGCGGCCCAGTCGACGTACTCGAGCCAGTGGGCCGTCGGTGTCGCGGCGAGCAGGCCCGCGCTCGTCTGCAGGGGACGGCGCATCGGGACCAGCACGAGGCGGGTGTCGACGGCGCGGAGCGTCAGCGCCGGCGGGTGACCGGGTGCGCTCACGGGGCGCTGCCCTCGGCGTGGACGGCGAGGACCTCGGCGATCGCGCGGTTGGCCGGGGTCGACACACCGAGTCGGGCGCCCCGTGCCACGACGTCGCCGCTGAGCCAGTCGACCTCCAGACGGTGGCCCCGCTCGAGGTCGCGGTGCATGGACGAGGTCATCGTGGCGGGGACGGTGTCGACGAAGGCGAGCCGGTCGTCGGCGAAGTCGGCGGGCAGCGCGACACCCTGGGCGCGGGCGACCTGCACGACCTCGTCCATGACGTCGTACAGGAACGCGCGCGATCGGGGGTGGCTCCGGATGGGGCCGATCGTGGTGCGGGCCAGGCTCGTCGTGCCGGAGAGCCCGACGAGGAAGACGAACTTCTCCCAGGTCGTGCGCTCGATCTGCTCGCTGACCGCGACGTCGACGTCGACGCCGGCGTCGGCGAGCGCCGCGCGAAACGCCTCAACCCGCGGTGAGCGTGTGCCGTCGAACTCGCCGATCACGATGCGCTGCAGGGAGCCGGAGTGCTCGATCACGCCGGGCTCCGCGATCGTGGCCGCGATGTAGCACACCCCACCGAGGACGTGGGCTGCACCGACGGTCCTGGCGAGGACGTCGTCCTTCATCACACCGTTCTGCAAGGACACGACGGCCGTCCGGTCGCCCTGCATCGGCGCGAGCGACGAGACGGCCTGCTCGGTGTCCCAGAGCTTGACCCCCACGACGACCATGTCGACGGGGCCGACCTCGGCGGGGTCGTCGGTGGCCCGCGGGTCGGGGAGGGACAGGTCGCCGAGCGGGCTGTGGACCCGGAGGCCGTCGCGGCGGATGGCCTCGAGGTGACGACCCCGTGCCAGGAACGCCACGTCGTGCCCGCTGTCCGCGAGCCGGGCCCCGAAGTAGCCGCCGACCCCGCCGGTCCCCATCATCGCCACGCGCAGCGCCGTGGTCACCGGGCCCGCTCGGCGTGCTCGTGGGAGCGCCGGCGGTGCGCCTCGGCGCGCTCGATCCGGTCGGCGCGGACGAGTGCCGCCTGTTCGGGGGTCGCGACGCCGTTCGAGGTCGCGTTCTCGGCGGCGGCCATCTCGTCGATCTCCAGGATCCGGAGACGGGAGGACTCCTGGTCGGGCGCCTGGTCCCCGGCCCGGGCCCGGGCGTAGGGGTTCTCCGAGGGCAGGCCGCCGCTGATACGGCCGTACGCGCCGGTGAACAGCAGCGCCATGCCGGCGAGCAGGCTGAACACGACGTTCGGGAAGCGAAAGGCGAGCAGGTTGGCGGCGGTGCCGAGCACCGCCAGATTGGCCAGGCCGGACACCAGGAACAGCACCCCGAGGGTCGTCATGGTGGTCGAGGCCACGGCTCCGCCACGCCACGCGGCGGCCACCAGGACCAGGCCGACGACGACCGAGATCGTCGCGAGCAGCCCGTTGGAACCCATCCCCATCAGCGCGGGGCCGTCGACCGAGAGGAACGGCAGCCCGCGGGCGAAGCCCATCACCCCGAACGCGGTGAGCGCGGCGCCGAGGAGGCCCGCGCCGAGCCGATGGACTCGTCGCACCGGTTCGGCGCTCCGCGGATGGTCGTGGCCGGTCATGATGAGCCCCCCTGGTTGTACCGATTGGTACAAGAAGCCTGAAGGTTGCCCGTCGTCGCGTCAAGGACAGGAGCCGGTCCGGCGGCCTTGACGTCGGGAGGGCACCCGGTGCTGACTGTGTACCAACAGGTACAGGATCGGCGCGTGTCGACGGGGGAGGACCATGAAGGGCTACGACCTGGTCGTGATCGGGGCGGGCAGCGGCAACATGCTGCTGGGCCCGGAGCTCGCGGGGCTTCGTACCGCGATCGTCGAGCCCGACCGCTTCGGCGGGACGTGCCTCAACCGCGGCTGCATCCCCTCGAAGATGCTCGTGGTGGCCGCCGATGCCGCCCGCGCCGTGACCGACGCCGGGCGTCTCGGCGTGCGCGCCTCCCTCGAGGGTGTGGACTGGGCCGCCGTCCGGGATCGCGTGTTCGGCCGCCTCGACCCCCTGCACGACCAGGCCGTGGCGCACCGCCGCCGCGGCGGGATCGACGTCTACCAGGACGCGGCCCGGTTCGTGGGGCCCGGCGTCCTCGAGGTCGGTGGCGCCAAGATCACCGCGGACCGGATCGTGGTCGCGGCCGGGTCGCGCCCGCTGGTGCCGTCCATCCCCGGCCTCGACACCGTCGCGTTCCACACCTCGGACACGATCATGCGCCTGGACGAGCTCCCGGCCTCGCTGATCGTGATCGGCGGCGGCTTCATCGCCGCGGAGCTCGGTCACGTGTTCTCCGCGTTCGGCGTGGACGTGACGGTCGTGCAGCAGGGGCCCCGGATGCTCATGGCCGAGGACGCCCAGATCTCCGCCCGCTTCACCGAGCTCGCCGCCCGCCACGTCACCCTCCGGGTCGACACCGCGGTCACCGCCGTCGCGTCGCGCGGGAACGGCGTCGCGGTCACGGTCGAGCGGGCCGGCGAGGTCGAGGTGCTCGCGTCGGCGGCGCTGCTGGTGGCCACGGGACGGCGTCCGAACACCGATCTCCTCGACGTCGCCGCCGCGGGGCTCGAGGTCGACGAGCACGGGCACCTGATCACCGACGACAGCTACGTCACGTCGGCGCCCGGCGTGTGGGCGTTCGGCGATGCGGCGAACCACTTCCAGCTCAAGCACATGGCGAACGCCGAGGGACGCGTCGTGGCCCACAACATCGCCCATCCCGACGCTCCGCGCCGGCTGCGGCGCGACGTGGTCCCCCGTGCCGTGTTCGCCGACCCCCAGGTCGCCGCGGTCGGTCTCACCGAGGAGAGCGCCCGCGATCGCGGGATCGAGTACGTGGTCGCCGTCCGGGACTACGCCGACACCGCGTACGGCTGGGCACTCGAGGACACCACCAGCTTCGTCAAGCTCCTCGCCGACCCGCGCGCCCGCACCGTCCTGGGCGCCCACATCATCGGTCCCCAGGCCTCGACCCTGATCCAGCCGCTGATCCAGGCGATGATGCTCGGGCAGACCGTGGACCAGCTCGCCCACGACGTCCTCTACATCCACCCCGCGATCACCGAGGTGCTCGAGCAGGCGCTCCTCGCGCTCTGAGAGAGGCGACGCAGCGGCGACCCCAACGAGGAGGAGGCACCGGTGGCGCAGGACACCACCAGTCGGCCGCGACGGTTGACCGCTCGCGGGGCGGCGACCCGCGAGCGCATCGTGGTGGCGGCAACCGACCTGATGTACGTCCGGGGCGTCGGCGCCACGAGCCTCGACGACGTCGTCGACGCCAGCGGCACCGGCAAGTCCCAGCTCTACCACTACTTCGCGGACAAGGACGCGCTCGTGCTCGCGGTCGTGTCCACCCAGATCGACCGTGTGCTCGGGTTCCAGGAGCCCCTCCTGCGGGACCTGGACTCGCTGCGCGATCTGGAGCGCTGGCGCAACGCCCTGGTCAGCGGCCCCGGTATGCACGAGGGCGGCCACGGCTGCCCTCTCGGATCCCTCGCCGCCGAGCTCGCCGACCACTCCCCGGCGGTCCGCTCCGCGCTGGTCCACGGCTTCGACGCTTGGGAAGAGTTGATCAGGGACGGGCTGGCGCGGGTGTGCGCGCGCGGCGAGCTCGCCGCCGACACCGATCCCTCGGCGCTCGCCGCCGGCATCATGGCGGCGCTCCAGGGCGGCCTGCTGCTCGCCCAGACCCACCGCGATCCACGACGGCTCGCGGTCGCCCTCGACATGGCGCTCGGGCGTGTCCCGGGATGGAACGGTGCGCCGACCTGACCTCCGCGGGCAGTCACGGGCTGAAGGCGGTGCGGGGTTCGCGGACCGGAGGCGCGTCGCCGTCGGTGCCGGCGATGCGTGTGGTGGAGGGGCGCACGTCGTACGCGTCGCGCCGGAGGTCGCCGTAGTCGGGCATCATCAGGCGGCCCCATACCCGTCCTGGTTCACCGGCGAGACGTGTGTCGGCCTCCTCCAGGACGCCGCTCTCCGTCACCCCGGCGAAGCTGCCTCCGGCGTCGGTGGCGGTCGGCAGACCGGCGCCGCCACCGGTCCACACCTCCGGGACGACATCGCCCGGCGCGCCGTCGTCGAGGAGGCGACCGCCGACCGGATCGTCGGGCCCGGGCGGGGCGAGGATCAGCGCCCCGGGGGTCGTCGCGAGGCCGCGCCCGACGGTCGCGAGGTTCCCGACGCACGGCCACGCCAGCGCGAAGGTCCAGTCGACCAGCACGCGACCGCGCCCGCTCAGGTAGTCGGTGATCGGGGTCACGTCGACGATGCGGGGACCGGTGACCGCGACCCAGCCGCGGTCGTCGGTGCGGTCGTCGCGCGCGATCACGCGGACGCGGTCGGCGCCGGTCGGGATCTCGTCGGGGGGCACGGTGAGGGTCCGCCAGGTGGAGATGTCGCGGAAGCGGTCCTGCAGGTCGGCGCGCTGCGGGTCGGGAGCGAACCCCCGGTAGCCGCGCTCGGGGGCCGGTGCCTCGACCAGACGCCGGGTGCCCCGGGCGGCGGGCGCACCGGTGGTGTCCGGGCCCGACCCGCCGTACTCGAGGGTCACTGATGCCCCGTCGTCGGTACGCCCCGCCACCGAGAGCGCCAGTTCCTGCCCCTCGCGCGTCGGCGGGAGGACGAACCACGGGCTGGCGAGGACGCCGACGCCGATCGGTCCCACGTCCCTGGACCCCCAGGCGTAGGTGTCGTCCCGCGCACCATCCTGCTGTTCCGGCCGGGTCGGCGGCGGGTCGGCCCAGCCGCCGTCCGCGACGAAGCCGTCGAGCTCGGTGGTGGCGTCGGATCCCTTCTGCGGAGCGAGGGGGCCGCCGTTCGCGGTGGTCAGGACCTCGACGCGGTCCTGCAGAGCACAGGTCGCCCGTCCGCCGGGATCGTGGGCGGCGGCGAGGTTGGCGGCGCCGAGCGACCACCCGCCGGCCGGTGGAGCAGCGGCGACGGCGAACGAGCCGGTGAGCACGGCGATCGAGGTCGCCGCCGCGAGTACCGGGAGCACGGCCGGGCCGACCGCGCTCGCGACCGCCGGCCCGTTCGACGCGAACCCGGCCCGTCGACGCCACACAGTCACGGTCGCGGTGATGACGGCGGTCGCCGCCCCGGCGCCGGCGAGCCAGAGCAGCGGCGAGTCGAACGGCGTCACCGGGGTCGTCGCCCACGGCATGTGCGCGTTCGAGTACCCCCACCACGCGTTCGGTCCCGAGAACGCCGCCGTCGCCGCCGCGACCACCGCGAGCGCGGTCCCGGCCCCCACGGCGAGCAGGACCCGGTCGCGGTCCGGACGGGCGGCGAGACGGGCGAACGCGAGCACGACGGCCGCCAGGGAGACCGCCCCGAAGCCGGCGAGCGCGCCGAAGTGGTGCGACCACTTCGACGGCGTCATCGCCAGCAGCGCCAGGCCGGCGGGCCCGAGGAGCAACAGGACCGGTTCGCCGGCCGGCGGACCCAGAGCGGCCCGGCCCCGGCGGGCCAGGAGCGCCACCGCTGCCACCGACGTGGCGAGCAGCAGCAGGACCGGCAGGCGCTTGCCCGCGGAGCCCCAGCTGTCCTGGCCGAGCAGGTAGCTGTAGCGCAGCCACTCGGCGTACCAGGGCTGACTCGGACCGAACTGCTGGTGGATCGAGGTCGCGACCAGCAACCCGTGCCACGACTGACGCGCGAAGACGACGACGAGCGCGACCGCGCCCACTCCGGCCATCGCGGCCAGGACCGCGGTGAGCCGCGCGGCGGCCGCCCGCCCCTCGCGCCGGCCGCGGGCCAGCCGCCCGAGCCTGGGCAGGGTGAGCAGGAACGGCGCCAGCCCGAGCACTCCCGAGGGGGCGACCGTCACGGTCACGGCTGCCACGCCACCCGCGAGCCCCAGCAACGGCAGCGGATGGCGGGCGTCGGCGCGCACCGCCCGCAGGACGAGCACGAGGACGGTGGTCACCCCGGCGGCCACGAACGACTCCGGGCGGGTGCCGAGGTCGTAGGGCAACCACCACACACCGAGCGCCACGACCGTCAGGAGCCGGGCCCCGAGGGCGTGTCCGGCCCGGTGCCCGAGCGCCGGCAGCACGCCACGGGTCACGAGGAACCACAGTGCGATCCCGGCGAACACGCTGGGCAGCCGCAGGGTGAGCGCGTCGACGCCGCGGTCGACGACCAGGCTCACCAGCAACTGGCTCGTCGCGAAGGGCGCCTCGGACGCGTCGAACCAGCGCACGTAGTTGCCGACCGGACCCCCGTCGGCGGCGGCCCGCGCGATCAGCGCGGCGAAACCGTCGTCGTCGGTCAACGGGCCGACCACCGACCACCACGCAAGGGCCACCACCACACCGGCGTCGATCGCGGCGAGCGCCCAGTTGCGCGGGCGGCGCAGCGCCGCCACACCCCGGCGCGGCGCACCGCGCACCCGGGCGACGACGGCGGCCCCACGAGGGCCGGTCGGCCCGGCGGGGTCGGCGATCCCGAGCGCCGCGAGGAGCAGGAGCGCGAGCCCGGCCAGCGCGAACTGCAGCGCGACGAGGGCGGACTTCTCCGGCGTCCGCGCGTTGTCGAACCACGAGGGGGTGCGCGCCCGCAGGGAGAGACCGTCGGCCCCGTCGCCGCGTAGGTCGGTCACGATCGCGAAGACCTCGGGCACCGGATCGCCCGGCCGGTCCACGACCGAACGATCATCGAACGAGGCCCGGACGCCGCCGGCGTCCGCGTCGACGCGCAGCGTGCAGTCCCCGTCCGGCACCGTGAGTGTGTCCGCTCGCCCCCCGGCGAGGAGCCTGGCGGTGCCGTCCAGCGCGCGGACCGCGAGCCCGGAGGAGGTGCCGGTGGTCGTGGTCGCGAGCACCGTGGTCTCGCCGGGGGTTCTCGCCGCCTCCCGCAAGGTCGTGCACGGGACCGTGGCCTGGAGCTGGGCGGGCCGGTACGGCACGGGGAACGCCGTCGTCGACACGGGAGGGGAGCCCGCCGACGGCCAGCTGATCGTCGAGGTGGTGGCCTCCACCGGGGCGACCGCGACGAAACCGGCGACCGCGGTCGCCGCGAGACCGACGACGAGCGTGGCCCCGACCACGAGACGGCGGAGATGATCGCCTCTCGTCCCGCGTCGGGACGACGTCGGCGCCGCCTCGTCCCGGCCCCCCGCCTGCTCGGCAGGACGGAGCAGTGAGGTTGCGGTCACACGGGCATCTTCGTTGCGCCACCCGGACGTGGATCGCACCGGGCTTCTGCGGGCCGTGGAGCCGTGGCGAGCCGCGGTGTGCGGGCGACGGGCGGTGCGTCGTGCGGTGGAACGGCCGAACTCGCCGGGGGTCCGGGCACGTAGGCCGGGCGTGCCGACCTCCACGGACGACCCGCTCCCCACCACCGCGGCGCGGCTGGACCCGCGTCCCGCCGCGCTCTGCGGGCTCCTGGGTATCGGTGCGGCGCTCGCGGTCGGCGACCTCGTGGCCGGTCTGCTCTCGCCGGCGTCGTCGCCGGTGCTGGCGGTGGGCGGTCAGTTCATCCGCCTCACCCCGGAGTGGCTCAAGGCGCTCGCGATCGCGACGTTCGGGGTGTACGACAAGCTGGCGCTGCTGGGGGGAATGGCCGTCGTCCTCGTGATCGTGGCCGTAGTCTCGGGGCTGGCGAGTCGCCGGAGCGCGGCACCGGGCGCGATCGTCGTCGTCCTGCTCGGCGTCGTCGCCGTCACCTCGGCCACCGCCGCCCCGGCCTTCTCGGTCGCCGACCTGGTCGCCCCGCTCGCCGCCCTCGTCGCCGGGCTCGCCGTGTGGACCGGGCTGCACCGACTCGCGATGCGCCGCGCCGCCGCCATCGTGGCCGCCACCGCGCCCGAGGGCTCTCCGTCGGCGGCCTCTACGGACGATCCGGCCACGGACACCGGCTCCGGGGACGGCGCGGCGGGGCGCGTCGTGGAACAGCCCACCGTTCACCGCGCGGGGCCGGTCGGATCGGCGGGCGCGGCCCGGCGCCGCTTCCTGCTCGGCGTCACCGGCGTGGCCGCGGGAGCCGGTGCGGCCGCCGTGGCCGGCCGCTGGCTGGCGGCGACGGGCGGAGCGGAGGCGTCGCGGGCGAGCGCCGGCGCGCTCCCCGGAGGGCCGGGGCCTCGGGTCGACCTCACCGGCGCGGACTTCGCCGCGCAGGGGACCCCGACGTGGCTGACCCCGAACAGCGCCTTCTACCGCATCGACACGGCCCTGCAGGTCCCGCAGCTCACGACGCGCGACTACACGGTGCGCATCCACGGCCTGGTGGACCGCGAGCTGCGTCTGTCCTACGACGATCTGCGCGCCCGCCGCCTGGTCGAGGCGCCGATCACGATGACCTGCGTGTCCAACGAGGTCGGCGGTTCGCTGATCTCGAACGCCGTCTTCCTCGGCGTGCCGCTGGCCGACCTGCTCGCCGAGGCCGGCGTCCGGCCGGTGGCCGAACAGATCGCCTCCACGAGCGCGGACGGCTTCACCACCGGCACCCCGGTCGCCGCCGTGAGCGACGGGCGCGCGGCGATGCTCGCGGTGGCCATGAACGGCGAGCCGCTACCGGTGGAGCACGGTTTCCCCGTGCGCATGGTCGTGCCCGGCCTCTACGGATTCGTGTCCGGGTGCAAGTGGCTCACCGACATGGAGCTCACGACCTTCGCCGAGTTCACCTCGTACTGGGAACAGCGGGGGTGGGCCGCACAGGCCCCGGTGAAGACGCAGTCACGTGTCGACGTCCCCCGGGCCGGCAGCAGTGTGCTCGCCGGCCGGGTGACCGTCGCCGGTGTCGCCTGGGCCCAGCACACGGGGGTCGCGCGGGTCGAGGTCCGCGCCGACGGAGGAGCGTGGCAGGACGCCGAGCTCGCCCGCGACGTCTCGATCGACACCTGGCGCATGTGGCGCACCGAGCTCGACCTGGCTCCGGGGGCGCACCGCCTGCAGGTCCGCGCCACCGACCGCGGCGGGGACACCCAGGTCGCCACCCCCACTCTCACCATTCCCGACGGCGCCACCGGATGGCACACCGTCGAGGTCACCGCGATCTGACGGGCGTGGTCAGGGCACCACGTGCGCGAAGACGACGGTGTTGTCCTCGTAGGAGCGCACGGCCGAGTCGAACGGGCCCCCGCAGGTGATCAGGCGCAGCTCGGGTCCGGGGGTGTCGCCGTAGACCTCGAGGCGCGGGAAGGCGTCCTTGGGGAAGCGCCGGACGTTGTCGACGGCGAAGGTCCGCGCGGAGCGGTCGGCGAGGGTCACGGTGATCATGTCGCCGGGACGCAACCGACCGAGCTCGAAGAAGACCGACGGCCCGTCGGCCGCGGAGTCGACATGGCCGAGGATCACCGAGGGCCCGAGGCGGCCGGGGGTGGGGGAGCCGCGATACCACGCAGCCTGGTCGTACTGCGGCCCCGGCGCGGGCACCTCCAGGGTGCCGTCGGGGTTGAGTCCGACGGTGTTGACCGGCGTGGACACCCCGATCGCGGGCACCTCGAGGCCGACCGGCGGGGACCCGGACGCAGGCCGCTGCCGCGACTCGGAGCTCGGGGTCTGCGGCCGGCCAGGGGGTGCCGTGGGCCGTGCGGTGCCGGCGACCGGGTCGGCCGCACCCGGACCTGCCGAGGCGGCCGGGGTGCCGTCCGGCGCCGGCGGGCCGGGCCGTCCGACGAGCCCGATGAGCCCGACCACCAGCCCCAGGCCCGCGAGGGCGACCGCGATGCCGACCAGCAGGGGGCGTCGACGCACCGTGGGTTCCTCCCATGACGGCGACCGTCCCACCCCGGGACGAGGGTCTCCGGGGTGGGACGGTCGGGAGTTCGTGGACCGATGTCAGCGGCGGGCTGCTCCGCGTCGCCGGGCCACGAGCGCCGTGCCACCCGCGGCCAGCAGGGCCAGCCCACCGGCCGCGATCAGTGCGGAGTCCGGGCCGCCGGCCGTGGCGCCGCCGCCGGTCTCCACCCCGCCCTGGGGCATGTCGGGCATCTGACCGGGAAGGTTGACCACGATCGTGGCGATCCCGATGGTCAGCCCACCCTGGATCGCGTCGGTGGAGAACGCCTGGTTCAGCGCCATCGCCGCACCGTCGTTGAGCCGCACGGTGGTACCGGTCAAGGTCGCGGTGCCGGCGTTCATGTCGGTCTGGATCGGCTGCAGGGTGGAGCCGTCGAGGTCGAACAGCACGGTCGACTCGGCGACGGTCTGTCCGTTGGCGGTGACCTTGCCCGACAGGGTCGCGGGGTTGCCGGGGTCGATCACGAAGTTGGTGAGCTCGACCGTGGTGTCGCCCTTGGTCAGGCTCAGCCCGCTGCCCTGGTGCTCGATGCGTCCCTGGACGTAGGGATCGACGGCACCCGGTGCGTAGACGGTGACGTTGCCTCCGGTGATCGGGAAGCGGGCGCTGCCGTCGGAGATGGTGGCGTCGCCGACCGTGCCAGGGGTGACCTGCAGCGATTGCAGCGCGTCGGTGAACCCGGAGTCCAGCCGGACCGAGGTCGACTGGCCGGTCAGGTCGGGAATGGTGGCGATCGGCTCGGCGGCCTGGGCCGCCCCCGCGCTGATCCCGGTCAACGCCAGCACGGCGGCTCCCGAGACCAGCACACCGGCGACCTTTCGTGGAATGCTCACGAGCAGGAACCTCTCTTCGGCGAGAATGGCCCCCGGCTCGTGCCGAACGCCCTTTCGGGCCGGTTTCCGCACAAGTCGCTCACTGGGTTCATTTCTCGCCGGAATCCAACCAGGACTTCACCTCGTCGTCCGGCGAACCCGCCTTCTCGGTCCGCGGGGGGGGGACGCGTCCGCCGGATGGCGACACGGAGGTGTCACCCGCCGACCTCGTCGCGGACGCGCGGGATCACGTCGTCGGCGAAGTGCTGCAGGTGGTCGCGACCAGGCTGCTGCGGGATGAGGTTGACCGCGTCGGCGCGCCACCGGGTGGCGAGCTCGACCAGCAGGCGGACCCAGTCGTCGGCAGTCGCGCGCAGGCCCGTGGTCGGGGGCGTGCCGTCCCACCGCAGGGGTGGGGCGTGCTGGTCGAGGACGCCGACGGGCTGGATCACCCGCTCGATGACAGCGGGATCCCGGCCGGCCGCGCGTGCCGCGGCGTCGATGCGGTCGTTCCCGTCCCGGACGGAGGCGACGTCGGTCCCGAGCGGCACGATCCACCCGTCGGCCTTCGCGCCGAGGAGCTGCAGCATCCGGGGTCCTCGGGCGCCCAGCCAGATGCCGATGGGGTGGGCCGGGCCGGGTCCGGTGGCGACGCCCCGCAGCGGGAAGGTGCCGCCGCGGTCCGCCCCGGGACCCACAGGGTGTGCAGCACGTCGACGGCGTCGGCGAGCGAGGTGACGGTCTCGGCGGGGGTGCGGCGTGGCCCGCCGAGTCCGTGGATGCGGTCCCAGCCGTGGCCGCCGCCCAGGCCGAGGTCGAAGCCGGCCGCTTCCGCCACCGCGACGTCGTCCCGCAGGTCGCGGAGCGTCGCGGCGTCGGGGCTGAGGAAGACGCCGAAGCGTGGCGCGCTCATCGGGCGCTCCCCACCGGGGCGCGCGTGTCGCCGCGGGCGGTGGTGACGGGCGTGCGGAGACGTCGACCGAGCGGGTCGAGGGCCAGCGCGAGCAGCGCCCCGACGGCGGCGAGTGCGGCGCAGAGCAGGAGGGCGTGCCGGTCGCCCTCGGCGATGGCGGTCAGCGTGGGACGGGGACCGAGTCCCGCGGCGGCGACGCTCGCGAGGGCGGCGAGCCCGAGGGCGCCGCCGACCTGACGGCTGGTGTTCACCAGGCCGGAGGCCACGCCCGCCTGATGTCCGGGCACAGCTGCGGTGGCGGCGGCCGTCGCGGGGAACGAACGACGCGCCCATCCCGATCGAGCACATGGTGCTGAGCTCGCTGTCGATGGAGCCCGGGTCCGTCCTGGCGATGGGCGAGCTCGCCCGGTTGGCGAACGGGTCCCCGTCACGGCTCTCGAACGTCGTGAAGCGCTGCGAGGCGCGCGGCTGGATCGTGCGGCGTCCCGACCGCGACGACGGGCGCGTGACGGTCGCCGAGCTCACCGACGAGGGGCGGGCTGTTGTCGAGGCCGCCGCACCGGGTCACGTCGAGGCCGTCCGGCACTACGTGGTGGAGCCGCTGACGCCCGCGCAGCAGCGGTCCCTCGCCGCCGCGGGTCGGCGGATCGAGACCGTCCTCGACCAGGACTGTCCCCCGCGGGGCCGTCCCGGCGACGCGTAGCGATACCGGCCGGCGGCCTCCCGGCAACCGCCGTCGACGCTCACCACGCGGGCAGCGCCGGCAGCTCGCCGTCGTACCGCAGGCCGTCCTCCACCTGTTGTCGCGCCAGGAACGGCAGCAGCGCCTCGTAGTAGCCCTCGACCCGGAAGGAGCCGTCGCCGACGGTCCACTCCTCGCCCTCGCGGGCGACGATCCGGAGGCCGGGGGAGTCGGGATGTGTCCGCAGGCGGTGCACGCAGACCTCGATGGCGTCGAGGGTCGCGTCCGGGTCGGCCTCGTGCCATTCCCACGTGGTGTCGAGGTCGTCGTGGTGGACGACGACCTCGGTGGTGCGCCGGGCCGGCAGCGAGAACACGGCGACGTCGCCGCTGAAGAGGGTCGGCACCGTCTCGACCTGCACCCCGTTCCGGAGCGACCGGAACGCCGCCAGCAGACGCCCGTCGGCCTGTTCCAGGGTCGTCACCAGCTCCGGGGCTGACAGCGTGGCGGTGGCCTCGATGTCGGTGTCGCGCTCCTCCCGCGACGCGTAGGCCAGCGTCTCCTGGCCGGTGACGGCCCAGGTGACGAGGTTCGTCATCGCGTCGGCGTCGAGCGCCAGGTGAGCGATGAGGTGCGCCCGGGTCCAGCCCTCGCAGTGGGTGGGCCGGGCGAGCTCGTCGTCGGTGAGGCTGGCGATGGTCGCCATCGCCATGCCCGTCTCGCGCTGCAGCACGTTGAGGTCGCTGGTCAGGCTGCGGAGGTCCTTCACGGTTCTCCTCGTGGGCGCTGGAGCCCCGCGAGCTCGGCGCGTGAGCGGACGCCGAGCTTCGTGAAGATCCGGGTGAGGTGGTACTGCACGGTCTTGGGGGACACGTGGAGCTCCGCGGCGGCGTCCTTGTTCGACAGGCCCCGAGCGACGAGGTCGACGACCGCGACCTCCTGGGCGGTGAGGTCCTGGGCGCCGCGCTCCGGGCGGCTCTGGTGCACCCCGCCCGCGCGCAGCTCCCGGTCGCAGCGGGCGACGTAGCTGCTCGCGCCGAGGGCTCCGAAGAGCTCGCGCGCCGTGGACAGGATCGTGTCGGCCTCGCGGCGCTGGGCCAGGCGACGCAGCGACTGCCCGTAGGCGAAGTGCGCGCGGGCGCGGTCCCAGCGCAGGGGTTGGGTGTCGAGGGAGGCGATGGACGCCTCGAACGCCGCGCGGGCCGCGTCGAGGTCACCGCGGGCGGTGTGGAGGCGGCCGCGGGCCCAGGCGAGCCGGGCGACCTCGGCGTGGTTGTGCTGCTCGGAGGCGCGCTGCTCGTGGCGGGTGAGGAACTCGTCGGCCTCGTCGAGGTGGCCCTCGAGGACGAGCGCGTTGGCGTAGACGTCACGCCAGGGCCACCAGCCGGGCTGGGAGACCGCGGTGTCCTCGTCGGCGTCGAGGGGGGCGAGGGCCCGGACGACCGCGCCGTAGTCGGCGCGCACCTCGGCCGTCGACGCGCGGGCCAGGCGGCGCGGCACCGCCATGATCTCGTAGTCGTCGGCACCGCTGTCGGCGTCGCGCAGCACGCGTTCCGCCCGTTCGTGGTCGCCGCGCAGGCCGTGGATCTGGGCGGCGGTCCAGGCGAGCAGCGGGGTCACGATGACGATCCCGCTGCGCTCGGCGCGTCGCAGACCCTGGGCGACCGCGCGGAGCGCGAGGTCCCAGTCGCCGGCGAGGAAGTGGACGCGGGCGAGCCAGCCGGACGCCCACAGCGAGATCCGGGAGGAGCCGCCGAGGGTGGTCGTGGGGATGGCGCTCTCCAGCTCGGCGCGGGCCTCGTCGAGCTCGCCGAGGACGAGGTGGAGCCAGCCGTGACCCATGGTGACCCGCTGGAGCTGCGCGCCCCCACCGATGCGGCTCACCATCGCGCGGTACTCGGCGAGGCCCTCCCGGGGACGGCCGGCGGCGGCGGTCCCCAGGCCGCGCATGGCCAGCGCCTCGACCGCCGCCGGGTGGTCCGCGCCGACGAGGTCGACGGCGCGGTCGGCCCAGTCGACGAGCTCCTGCCCGCCACCGCGGAGCAGCGCGTCCAGCACGCGTCGCTGACAGACCCACGCGGCCGTGTCGGGGTCGCTTGCGGGATCGCGGAGCTCCCACGCGCGGCCGAGAGCCCGGTCGGCCTGCTCGGCGCGGCCGAGCTGGATGGCGAGGTAGCCGAGCACCGAGTTGCGGATCGCGGTGTCGAGCAGGTTCTCGATCGCCGGGATCATGGCCTCGGCCTCGAAGACCGCGCCCGCGCCGATCATGGCGTCGACGGCGCGGATGAGCAGCAGCTCGCGGTCGTCGTGGCGGTCGGTGAGCCGGCTCGCCTCGAGCAGCGCGTCCGCGGCGTCGGACCAGGCGCCCTCGGTGGTCTTCGTCCGGGACAGCTCGGCGAGCTGGTCGGCCAGGGCGACGTCGGGGCCCGGCGTCGCGGCCGCGAGCAGGGCGAGGCGACGGTGCGGTTCGGCGACGATCCCGGCGGCGCGCCGGCGGATCGCCGCGGCCTCGTGCGGGCCCACGAGGTCCAGCACCGCGGCACGGATCATCGGATCGGTCGGTCCCACGACGGGCAGCGACCGCCCGCCGAAGCGGGTGACGAGGCCGTGCCGGGCGGCCTCGCTGAGCGGGCGCAGGACGTCGTCGAGACCGGCGGTGCGCGCGACCTCGTCGAGGCCGGCGGGGTCGCCGAAGCACGCGATGGTCTCGACCAGTGCCCGGGCCTCGGCGCCGAGGGCGACGCAGGCCTCCTCGACGCGGACGGCGACCTCGCCGGGGGCCGGGAGACGGAGGTCGGGGACGTCCCACCTCTCGGCGGGCAGCTCGTCGAGCAGGGCGAGGACGTGGCGCGGGTTGCCCTGGGTGTGGCGCCGGAGGCGCTCGGTCAGCCACGGCGGGAGCGGGCGCCCCCGGTCGGCACACAGCTCCTCGAGGTCACGGGAGGTCAGCGGTCCGAGCGGCACGACGGCGTCCGCCGTGCGCCGCACCAGCTCCGCGGTCGCCGACGGCCCGTGGCCCGGGGTGGCCGCGAGCAGGGCGACCGCGGGGACGTCGCGGTGGTGCCGCGTCAGCGTCGACAGGGCCCGCAGCGACGCCTCGTCGCACCAGTGGGCGTCGTCGACGACGAGGACGACCGGGGCGTCCCCGGCCCGCTCGGCGAGGCGCCGGGCGACGGCGAACGGGTCCTCCTCGGTCAGCGCCGCGACGTCCTCGCCGAGCAGCTGGGCGACGACGGCGTGCGGGCAGTCGGTCTCCCACGCCACCGCGGCGGCGGTGAGCACGCGGCCCGGCGCCGCCGCGGACGCCTGGGCGAGGAGCCGGGACTTCCCGATCCCGCTCTCGCCGGTGACGAGCACCGTGCCCCGTCCCTGCACGACCAGGTCGTGCAGGGCGCGGCGGAGCTCCTGGCGCTCGTGCGGGCCGCGGGGCAGGTCGTCGAGCGCGCGGGTGCCACCGGACGCGGGCGGCCCTGCCTCACCCGCATCCGGTGACGGCGCCGTCGCCATGCCTCGCGCTCCGTTCAGCCCAGGTCGCCGCCGGCGACCGGGAGGACGGTGCCGGTGATGTAGGACGCCTCGGGCGAGGCCACGAAGGCCAGCGCCGAGGCCTGCTCGTCGAGCGTGCCGTAGCGCTTCATCAGCGACGACCCGGTGACCTGCTCGACCATGTCGTGGCGCCACTCCCGCTCCTGGTCCGAGGCGGGCCCGGGGCCCCGCGCGGTCTTCCGCTCGGGGGCGTCGGTGCCGCCGGGCGCGGTCGCCACGACCCGGACCCCGTGCGGGGCCAGCTCCATCGCCAGCGCGGTGGTGATGGCGTTGACGCCCCCCTTCGCCGCCGAGTACGGGACCCGCAGGATGCCCCGGGTGGCGTTCGACGAGACGTTGACGATCGTGCCCCGGCCACGCTCTATCATGTGCGGTGCCACGGCGCGGCAGCACCACAGCGTGGGCCACAGCGACCGGTTGACCTCGGCCTGGATCTCGTCGGGCGTGTACTGGTCGTACGGCTTGGCCCAGATCGTGCCGCCCACGCCGTGGATGGCGACGTCGACCCGACCGAACTGCTCGAGCGCCGCGTCGACCACCGCCCGGGCGCCGTCCCAGGTCTCCAGGTCGGCGATCACCGCCACGGCGTCGCCGACGCCCTCGGACGGGTCCTCGGTCAGCTCGGCGGCGAGCTCCTTGACGGTGTCGGCGCGATCGGCGAGGACGACGAGCCCGCCCTCGGCGTGGATGCGCCGCGCGGTGGCCTCGCCGATGCCCTGGCCCGCCCCGGTGATCACGACGACCTGGTCGCGGAAGCGGCCCGGCGTGACGAACCGCGGCCGCCGCGAGGCCAGCCGCTCGTCCATGGCCCGCCGCGTGGTGGCCTTCGACCGCTCGGCGTGCTCGGAGATCAGCCGGCGGGCCTCGTCGCGGTCGCCGGAGGAGAACGCGTCGACGATGTCGAGGTGGTCCTGGGCGCAGCGTGGGTCGCACCAGGTCGCCGAGCGCAGCGACTCCTCCATGTGCCCCTCGACCCCGAGGTCCTGGTAGGCGTGCAGCAGGTGCTCGTTGCCGGTGAGCGTGAACAGGTAGTCGTGGAACGCCGCGTTGGACTCGGTGTAGGCCGCCGCGTCGGTGAAGCGCTCGTTCTCGACGTCGACGTAGGGCACCGTCGCCTGGGCGAGCACGCGGTACCCCGCGACCTGCTGCGAGGTGATCCGGCCGATCGTGAGCTCGAGCGCGCCCAGCTCGAGGGCGCGACGGGCGTCGAAGATCGCGTCGGAGACCTGGATGGACGGGTGCTGCTGGCCGATCTCGTAGCCGTCGGTGGTGACGGTGCCCGGGACGGCCTCGGCGGCCGGCTCCGGCCCGCGGGGCGCGACCAGCGGCTCGACCACGCTCGTGGCGAAGACGTCCTGCCCGAGGACGCCCCGGGCATCATCGGCCACCAGCAACTCGTCGTCGTCGGACACCCAGGAGACGTCGGCGTGCTCGCCCCCCGGCAGCACGACCCGCCCCAGCAGCCGCCGCGAAAGGTCCTCGGCCGCCGCCGCCGGCGCCGCCGGCTCGGCGCGGTCTTCCGTCCCCTCGACCGTGCTGACGTCCGGCGTCGCGGCATCCGATTCCGGCTGCGCCGCCTCGAGGTCGTCCTGCTCGCTGTCGGGCTTGGCGGCGAGCGCGAACTTCTCGTAGTAGAAGCCGGCGGGCTCGAAGCCGCGGTCGGAGAAGTCCGAGCGCACGGCGTCGACCATGGGCGGCGGCCCGCACAGGTAGACCGAGGCGTCGCCGTCGTGGAGGTGCTCGGGCTCGGTGTGCGCGGTGACGTAGCCCTGCCGTTCGGCGGACGTGTTCTCGTCGGCGACGGTGTGCGCCCAGGTGAACGAGTCCAGGGACTGCTCGAGCTCGGCGAGGGTGTCGAGCTCGACGACGTCGTCGTCGGTGGTCGCGCCGTAGATCAGGTGCACCGGCCGCTCGCTGCCCGACGCCTTCAGCCGGCGCAGGATCGACAGGATGGGAGCGAGCCCGGTGCCGCCCGCGAGCAGCAGCAGCGGCGCCTCGGACTCGCGCAGGAAGAAGCTGCCGTGGGGCCCGGTGAACTGCACCGAGTCGCCGACCGACGCCCAGTTCTCCAGCCAGTCCGACATGACCCCGCCGGGCGAGAGCTTGATCAGGAAGGTCAGCTGCTCAGCGTTGGGGGCGCTGGAGAACGAGTACGAGCGGGTCTGGTCGGTGCCGGGCACCGCGATGTTGACGTACTGGCCCGGCAGGAACACCAGCTTCTCGCGGTCGTCGCAGTCCAGCGTCAGCGACATGGTCGTGCGCGACAGTCGCGCCACGTCGGCGACGGTGGCCGTGAAGCTGCCCGCGCTGGTCTTGGCGACCGCCGAGGTCGTCGGGATCTGCAGCACCAGGTCCGTCTTCGGGCTCATGCTGCAGGTCAGGACGTAGCCGTCGGCCTCCTCGTCCGGCGAGAGGGCGTCGGAGACGTAGTCGTCCATCTCGAACTCGCCGGACTCCCAGCGGGACTTGCACGTCCCGCAGGCCCCGTCGCTGCAGTCCACCGGAATATTGATCTTCGACCGGTAGGCCGCGTCCATGACCGTCTGACCTTCGCGGCACCGCACGAAGCGGGTGACGCCGTCCTCGAAGGTCAGGGCGACGTCGTGCGTGGGTGCACTCATCGCTCGAGCCTCCTCAGAAGTGGTAGATGTCCACGACGTGGTGGATGTAGTCGTTCTTGAGCACCACGGTCTTGCGGCGGATCAGCGGCGACGGCCCGGAGAAGTCGATCGTGTAGAACGACGTCCCGTAGTACGGGTCGACGGTCTTGTACCGGAAGTACATGGTGTGCCAGTTGAACCGCACGTCCACCAGGTCGCCACGGCGCTCGATCACCTCGACATTGGTGAGGTTGTGGCTCGTGCGCGGCTCGGGGATCGATGTCGCGCTCGAGCGCTCGGTGCGGATGCGGAAGACCCGGTCCTCCAGCCCGCCCTTGTTCGGGTAGTAGATCAGCGAGATCTCGCGCTGGGGGTCCTGGGTGAGGGTGTCGTGGTCGTCCCAGCACGGCAGCCAGTAGACGACGTCGTCGGCGTAGCACTCGAGCCAGCGCTCGAACTCGCGGTCGTCGAGGTACCGGGCCTCGCGGTAGAGGAACTGCTCGATCATGTTCTGGGTGATGAGGGTGCTGGTGCGCTCGGTGGTGGTCATGATCAGGCCTCCTTCTCGGCCTCGCTGGGTCGAGCTCCGCTGCGCTCCGTCTCCCGCCCGAGCGCCGCACGCATGGTCTCGAGCCAGTAGCCGTGCTGGACGGGGTAGAGGCCCTCGTCCTCGTTCTTCGCGCCCGAGGAGATGACCCCGTCCATCCCGAGCGACTGCGCGACCTCGTCCGGGCCGTCGATCCAGTGCTGCACGCCGCGGGTCATGTCGTTCCACGGCGCGGTCGTGGCCTGGAAGGTCAGCTGGCAGGCGCGGAACTCCTCGAGGTCGTCGGGGGTGGCCATGCCCGAGGCGTTGAAGAAGTCCTCGTACTGGCGGATCCGGTTCGCGCGCGCGGAGTCGCTCTCGCCCTTCGGGGCGATGCAGTAGATCGTGACCTCGGTCTGGTTCGGCGCGATCGGCCGGAAGTGCCGGATCTGCGTCGAGAACTGGTCCATCAGGTAGACGTTCGGGTAGAGGCACAGATTGCGGGAGCCGCGCACCATGAAGTCGCCGGTGGCCTCGCCGAACTGTGCCTTGAGGTTGTCGATCTCGCTGTAGAGCGGCTGGTCCTGGGGGTTGGCCTTCCAGGTCCACAGGCAGAGATGGCCGTGCGGGAACGACCAGTAGCCGCCGCCGGACTTGCCCCACCCGCCGGCGTCGAGCGCCTTCGTCTCGTTCTTCGACTCGCCGCTCTCGCGCCGCGACGTGGTCGCGGCGTAGTTCCAGTGCAGCGCCGTGACGTGGTAGCCATCGGCGCCGTTCTCGGCCTGGACCTTCCAGTTGCCGTCGAAGGTGTAGGTGGACGAGCCGCGCAGCACCTCGAGTCCGTCGGGCGACTGGTCGACGAGCATGTCGATGATCTCGGTCGTGTCGCCGAGGTGCTCCTCGAGGGACACCACGTCCTCGTTGAGGCTGCCGAAGAGGAAGCCGCGGTAGCTCTCGAACCTCGGCACCTTGACCAGGTTGTGCGAGCCGTTGGTGTTGAAGTTGTCGGGGTAGCCGGCGCCCTCGGGGTCCTTGACCTTGAGCAGCGTGCCGTCGTTGCGGTAGGTCCAGCCGTGGAACGGGCAGGTCAGGGTCTTGCGGTTGTCCCGCTTCTTGCGGCAGAGCATCGCCCCGCGGTGCGCGCAGGCGTTGATCAGGCAGTGCAGCCCGCCGTCCTTGTCGCGCGTGATCATGATGGGCTGGCGGCCGATGGAGGTCGTGAAGTAGTCCCCGGGCTCGGCCACCTGGCTCTCGTGGGCGAGGTAGACCCAGTTGCCCTCGAAGATGTGCTTCATCTCGAGCTCGAAGATCTCTTCGTCCGTGAAGATCCGGCGGTTCGCCTTCACCACCCCGGACTCGCGGTCGTCGATCACGGCATCGGACAGCACCTTCTCGACGCTGTCGCCGACGCGGTCGAGGCTCTGCGTCATCGCACCCTCCCCAGGTGGTGGGCCCGGGATCTCCCGGACCGGGGTGCCCTCGACGGTGCTCCGCGGTGGTCGCCGACACACCCGGCATGTGCCTAGTCCTGACCTGGGCACCGCCCTGGCGACCCCGGTCGACCTCGACGTTCGGCCAGTCCTGACCGCGCGGCGACGGCGCGGGAGTGCCGGCTAGAAGATCGCCTGGGGGTTGACCGGCACCCCGGTGGCACTGCGCAGTCGCGGCGGCGCGATGCTGAGCAGGAACGCGTACCGGCCCAGCTCGGCGCAGACCTCGGCGAGCTCGTCGACCTCGGCGCCGTCGATCAGCGGCATGCCGAGGCGGGCGAGTCCGACCAGGTGCAGCGGCATCGGCACCTGGGGGTCGACCGGCGGGTGCCCGTCGCCGATGTCGCCGGCGTAGAGCGAGACGTCGCGGTGTCGCATCCATGCCACCGCGTCGAGGGTCATGCCGGGCATCGGGTTCGCCGGGTCCCGGGAGAACTCCCACCCACCGCGCACGACGAGGGCGTCGCCGGGCTCCACGCGGACCCCACCGCGCTGCTCGGCGGCGTCGAGGTCGGCAGCGGTGACCGGGTGTGCCGCGGGCAGCCGTCCACCGGGAGCGAGATCGAGCAGGACTCCATGGGTGAGCACGCCGTCGGCGAACGCCGTGGTCGAGCCGTGGCGGACACCGGTCGGGGTCACGGCGTCGGTCAGGGGGCGCCCGGGGTAGACGTGTCCGTCGACCGGGATGTGCACGAGCGCGTCGAGGTGGGTCAGGCCGGGGTTGTGCGGGGTCACGACCAGCACCTCGGCCATACCCATCGGCGGGGCGCCGGTGTAGAGCATGGCCTGCTGCACCGGTGGGGACGGCGGGGTCGGTGGGGCGAACGGCCCGCCCATCATCGAGGCCGGGTCGATGGGCCTCGCCAGCGACACGCACCGGCCGGTGCGCGCCTGCGCCAGGGCCCGCGCGCGGGTCTCGTCGGTGATCAGGTTCAGGGTGCCGAGCTCGTCCTCGGAGCCCCACCGGCCCCAGTTGCTGAGGTCGTCGATGTTCTCGGAGTCGGTCACCGTGTGCCTCGTTCCGTCGCGTGCGAGGTGATGCCTGAGCCGTGTCGCGTGCCCCGACGCTCAGGCACGTGCCGGCTCCGGCACGTGCAGGGCGGGCATCCGCTCCAGAGCGGCGCGCAGGGTGGCGTCCCCGTGGCCACGGGCGCTGAGATAGCCGTCGGGACGGGCGAGGAGCCAGTCCCCGTCGGTCGCGGCCAGCGTGTCCCTGACCCGGCCGTCGGGATCCCGCACACCGCGGTCGTCGCCGACGCTGATCGTGATCCTGTCCAGCCACGCCGGCAACGACGCGGTGACCGGTTCCGGACTGCTCGCGTCGTTGCTCCCGGCGAAGACCAGCAGGTGCCAGGCGGGAGTCCGCAGCGCTGTGCGCAGGACCGTCCAGCCGGGTGACTGGGCATCCGCGGCGGAGATCTGGGTGAGTCGCCGGCCGGGTCGCGGTCCCTCGCCCGGCTGATCGTCGGGCTGATCGTCCGGCACCGTCAGCGGGCTGTCGGGGTAGGCGATGCCCAGGCCCGACATGGTCCGGATGAGCTGACGCGCGAAGCCCCGATCGGCGTCCTGGGTGTCGGCACTCGTGGTGTCGACCATCGCGGTGTTCATGACCTCGCCGGTGGAGGCGAGCAGGGCCTGGCCGATGGGGACGCGCTCGGTGTCGTAGGTGTCGAGGAGCACGGGGTCCGCGTGGCCCTGGATGACCATGGCCAGCTTCCAGGCCAGGTTGTAGGCGTCCTGGATGCCGGTGTTGAGGCCCTGCCCGGATGCGGGGGAGTGGACGTGAGCGGCGTCGCCGGAGACGAAGCACCGCCCGACGTGCATGGCAGGTACCGCGCGCTGCTGGATGGTGAACCTCGACGCCCAGCTGGGGCTCTCGACGTCGGTGTCGCGTCCCAGGGCCTCGGACAGCTTGGTGCCGAACTGCCGGGCGATCTGCTCGGGATCGTCGGGATCACCCTGGCCGGTGGTGTCCAGGAGCCGCCACTTGCCCGGGTCGGGGAAGGGGAACGCCATCAGCGCGCCGCCGGCCGGGAACAGCCAGTGCACTCCGTCGCGGTCGAGGTCGGTGTGCACGACGGCGTCGGCGATCAGCCAGGTGTGGGCGGCCTCGCCGGTCAGGGGGAGCTGGAGGGTCTTCCGGACGGTCGAGTGCCCGCCGTCGCAGCCCCACAGGTACCGCGCCCGCACGGTCTCCTGCCGGTGCTCCTGGCCGTCGCCGTGGGCCAGGGCGACCGTGACGCCGTCCTCGTCGAGCGTGAACGACTCCAGCCGCGTGTTCCACTCCACCGCCACCCCGGCCGCGGCGGCCTGCCCGCGGAGCACGCGTTCGGTGATCACCTGGTCGACGTTGAACATGTAGGGAAACCGGGTCGCGAGGTCGCCGAACTCGAAATCGACCCTGGCCACCCGGTCGGGCTGGTGGCGGATGAAGGCGTTGACCCTCGTCCCGTGCGGAGCGATCTCGCCGAGGATGCCGAGCTGGTCGTAGATCTCCAGGCTGCGGGCGTGCGTACCGAGCGCGCGGCTGGTCGTCGCCGGCCCGGAAGCGGCGTCCACCAGCCGGACCGAGACGCCCCACCGGGCCAGCTGCCACGCCGCGAGGAGGCCGACCGGGCCCGCCCCGGCCACGAGGACGTCGACGTCGTAGCTCTCCATACCCACCGGTCCCTCTGTGTCACCTAAGCTGACACAGCAACTCTACGCCGAGGACGGAGGAGCGCGAGCCATGAGTGCCGACGAGGACGCGCGCACGGACCTGCCGCTGCTGGCGCTCCTGCAGCGAGCCGTCCGCTGGTTCTCCGACGAGCTGCTCGAGCGTCTGGGGGAGGCGGGCGTGGACCCGATCACCCCGGCACACGCGGTCGTGCTCGCTCACCTGGACAGCGAGACGTCCCTGAGCATCGCCGAACTGGCCCGCCGCGCCGGCGTCACCCGCCAGACGATGCACCGCGCGGTCACGCAGCTGGTCGACGAAGGGCTGCTGGTCAGCGCGCCGGGGCCGGGCTTCCCCCGCAGCACCCTCGTCGGACTGACCGACGCGGGGTGCCGGCGTCGTGACGTCGCTTCCGGAATCCTCCGCGACCTCGAACACGAGCTCGAGCGTCGGCTGGGGCCCGGGGCCCTGACGGAGTTGCGCGACAGCCTGACGCGAGCGTGGCCGCGGTAGCGGACTGTCGGCCCTCATGGCCCGGATCCTGCGCAAGGGGGTCATCGCGGACTACGACGCCTGGCTCGCCGACGTCGTCGGGCCGGATCAGGTCGGCCGGCTGCGCGAGACCCTGCACCTGATCATCGGCAGCCCGCGACGCGAGAGGCGTGCGAGTGCACGCGCCGCCGACGACTGACGTGCGGAGAACGACGAGGCCTCGGTGATCTGCTCACCACAGCGACGCGTCGGCCGGGTGGACGTCGTCCAGGAACGCGGTGATCATCGGTTCGAGGACGTCCACGGCTACGAAGATCGAGATGTGCGACGTCGCCGGGAGGACGACGAGCCTGGCCCGCGGCACCGAGGACATCACGCCCGTCGCGGCCGCCTCCTCGTCACCGCCACCGAGCACCGTGAACATCTCCACCGCGTGCCCGGGCCTGACGCCGTCCGCGTCCCCGACGATGACCATCGCGCGGGCACGGATCGACCTCATGTCGGCGTCGCTGATGTCGTGGTCCTCGATGCCCAGCACCTTCATCTTCTCGACGTAGGTCTCGAACGCCTGCGGATCGGAGGTGTGCCGGCGGAAGGTCTCGCCGATCGGCGTGTCCGCGAAGTCGGCGCTGGTGAGATCCGCGATCGCCCGGGGGACCGCCGGGTACCAGCCGTCCGGGCGGTAGGTGGCCGACATGACGACGAGCTTGCTCACGAGCTGCGGGTGACGCAGCGCCAGCTGCAACCCGACCGCCCCGCCCTGCGAGTAGCCCATGACGTCGGCGCGTGCGACCTCCAGGGCGCTCAGCACCGCGGCTGCGTCGTCGCCGAACCGCTCGTACGACATCGGACGCGGCGTATCGGGTGTGCGGCCGTGCCCCTGTTGATCGACGACGATGACGGGACGCGCATCGGCGAAGGCTGCCACCCAAGGCGTCATGAACTCGGTCGACTGGAAGGCCCCGGGAACGAGCAGGAGGGGAACGGCGCCGGGAGCCGCGAGATCACCGTGCACCTCGTAGTACAGCTGGAGCCCGTCGATCGGCAGATGACCTCTGCGCGAAGGCTCCATGCGTCGAAGGTATCCACCCCGGGGCCGCGTGGCAGGAAAGGCTCGAGCCCTGGAGCGCGGAGTCATGGCTCCCCGAGTGGTAGCTGACGCCCACCCGGAGCAGAGCCCGAGCCGCAGAGGGAGCGACGCCGTAGCCCGTGTGCCGGCCGGATGAACACGGCCCGTGCGCCGGGGCCTGGTCCGGTGTCAGAGTTGCTCTGTCGGTCAAACCGATGGCCTCGACCTCGACTACTGCGCGGCACGGCAGTCGACCCTGTTCGAGGAGGCCCCGGTGTCCGTTTCTCCTGATCCAGTGGACGTAGCGACGGGGATGCTCGTCGAGCGCTACCACCTGGACGTTCCTCGGGCCTCGACGATGCTCACCGAGATCGCCACCAGCTGTGGTTCCGATGCCTCGCACTACGCAGCCTGGCTGGTCACGACGTGGAGCCACGACCAGGCGCCCGGGCAGGTCGGCTGGGAGCCGATCGCGGTCCGGCGAGCCGTGGAGTTCATCCACGCGAACGCGCATCGCGCCATCACCATCCGGGACATCGCCGACGCCGCAGGCATCGGCACCCGGGGCGTGCAGCACGCCTTCCGCAAGTATCGCGGCCAGACTCCGTTCGGCTATCTGCGCACCCTCCGGCTCGAGAACGCGCACCGCGATCTCGCCGCGGCCGACCCCGCCCGGGGCGACACCGTCAACGACATCGCCGCACGATGGGGCTTCGCGAGCGCCGGGCGTTTCGCCGGCGACTACACCAAGGTGTTCGGGTGCCCGCCGAGCAGCACCTTGCGTAGCTGACTTCGCGGTCTCCGATGTCGAATCGGTCGCAGACCCGACGACGACGGCACGGTGGTCGACGGGGACCTCCGGGACGTCATCGCCGGGGCGGCGTCGGTGCTTCCGTGACGGAACTCCTGGCGCGATGTCCCCGCGGACGGCATCGTCGAGCCCGCCACCGTGGAGAGGGACCACTCGCGCGGGCCGGAGCGGCCGAGCACGACGCGCTCGTCTCCGCCCGACGGGCGACAGGGCGCCCTGATCAGGGAGCGAGCCCGTGACGTTCCGAGAACCCGGCCGACCCGCCTGGTCACTGGCGACTCTCCCGGTGCTGGTCGTGGTCCTGACCGTGCTCAGCGCCGGCGTCGCGGCGCCGGCGCGGGCCGCCGTGTGGGGGCAGCGGCCCGTGGTCGATCTGTCGTTCGACGTGGCCCCGGACCTGCGCAGCGCCACCGGGCAGGAGACGGTGACGTTCACCCCCGACCTGCCGGTGTGCGAGCTTGTGTTCCGGACCTGGCCGAACATGCCGAACGCCGCCGACCAGGGCAACGCTCTGCAGGTCACCGCCGCCACGGTGCAAGGACGTCCCGTCGCGCCGGTGGTCCGGGCGGCGGGCGCTCGGCCCGGTGTCCCCGGCACGCTCGTCGAGCTCCCGCTGCCCGTCTGTGTCAGCGCGGGGCAGACCGTCCGGGTCGGGCTCGATTTCACGCTGCGCCTGGGCGGTGATGCCGACGAGCGACTGGGCACCTCCCGGCGCAGCGGTGTCGCCTGGTTCGGCTCCGGGTTCCCCCTGCTCGCGTGGGTCCGCGGACAGGGCTGGGTCCGTGACGACGCCGTGCAGATCCCCAGCGAGACCGCGACCAGCGAGGAGTTCCGCCTCGACGCCCTGCGGGTCCTGGCTCCCGACGGCGCCGCCGTGTCGGGCGCCGGCCATGCCGACGCCCCGGCCCCGGGGCCGCGTGCCGGCACCACGACCCACGTGTTCCGCGCCGAGGCCGTGCGCGACGTCGCCGTCGCTGTCGGCGCCTACCGCGTGCTCGAGCGCGACGTCGCCGGCACCCGCCTGCACCTGTTCGTCCCGACGTCGGGGACGCGCACCGACCCGGCGCGCTGGGCCGACGAGATCGACGGCGCGCTCGGGCGGCTCGAGGCGCTCGTCGGCGCCTTCCCCTACCCCGATCTGTGGGTCGCGATCGTCCCGCCGCTGTCGTCGGGCATCGAGTACCCGGGCACTGTGCTGTTCGGCGACATCCCGCCGGACGGGCTCCCCGAGCTGGTCACCCACGAGCTGGCCCACCAGTGGTTCTACGGGCTCGTCGGCAACGACCAGGCCCGCGATCCCTGGCTCGACGAGGGCTTCGCGACCTACGCCCAGGCCGTCGCCGACGACACCCCGGAGCAGTACGCCACCCACGACGTGCCCAAGGGGCTGCGCGGCAGGCTCGGGGATCCGATGACGATCTGGTCGGACCGCGGCGCCGAGGCCTACTACTCCGGGGTCTACGTACAAGGCGCCGCCGCCCTGCTCGCCGCCCGGCAGCGCGTCGGCGCCGGACCTTTCGACGCCGCGATCCGGGCCTACGTCGCCGAGAACGCCCACCGCGTCGCCACCCCGGCCGACCTGGCTCACGCCCTGCGGGGACTGCCGCCCGCCACCGACGTGCTCACCCGCGCCGGAGCCCTCACCCCGCCCGGCTGAGGGTGGCGGCTCTCGAAGCGTGGTGACCGTGGCCTTCTCACGGTCTGAACCGCACTGGTGCCCGTCCCCGGCAGTGCAGCTGCTGTGACGAAGGGCAGGGTCAACCGCCGGTGCCGCCGGGCGGACCGCCGCGGAAGCCGGGGGAGCCGGGACCGGAGATCGGTGTCGGGCTGAACTTGCCGGTCCAGGACGCGACCGCCCCGGAGTCGCCGATCCGGTACACGGTCACGAGCGCGCCCACGGCCAGGACGACGGCGAGGACCGCGATCACGACGGTCACTGCGGCACCACCCGGCCGGGTGCGGGGAGCGGTGACCGTGCCCGGCCCGTGACGGCGCGTCCGGCGGGCCGCCCGCTCACGCCCGGCCACGGCCAGCGCCACCACGGCCAGACCGATCGCCCAGGGCAGCATCGTGTCCCCGAGCTCGGCGTGGACCTCGATGAGCTCGGAGTGCGGTAGCCGGTGCTCGAGCCACTCCCCGGCCTCGGTCGTGATCGGGACCGCGACGAGCGTGATCACGGCGACGACCGCGGTGAAGACCGTGAGCCGGGCCCGTGCGGCAGGCCAGACCGTCACCAGCACCAGCAGCAGCGACGTCAGCGGAACCAGCACCACGACCGCGTGCACCAGCAGGACATGGGCCGGAAGCCCGTTCACCGTCGACATCCGGGACCGCCCTCTCTCGTCGTCGGGCGTCAGCATGGGTGTGTCGGCTGAAACGGTGCTGAAGGAGCAGGAGAACGCGGTGCGCCGGCACGCGCGGCGAGCCGCCCGCGCGGCGGGTCGTGATCCCATTGGCGTCCGGGCGAGCTCGGCCGGCCCCATTGATCTCCGGCCCGTGACAGGAGCAGCGTGCAACCGCGGCCTCGCTCCTACTCGGTATGGGCCTGGCGGTACTGCTCGTCGGTGACGGGCTCGAGCCACGTGGTGCCGTCGCCGTCGCCGGTGCCCTCGAGCAGGGCGTAGTGGCACATGAGGTTGCCCTCGGTGGCGCCGTGCCAGTGCTCCTCGCCGGGCGGGGTCCAGACGGTGTCGCCGGGACGCATGCGGATGACGGTGCCGTCGCGGTTGACGACGAAGCCTTCGCCGTCGGTGCAGTGCAGCGCCTGGCCGAGGTGGTGGGAGTGCCAGTTGGTGCGAGCGCCGGGGGTGAAGCGCACGAGGCTGGCGATGAGCCGCGACGGCTCGTGGGGGGTGTGGACGGGGTTGACGTAGACGTCGCCGGTGAAGCGCTCGGCGGGCGCCTTGGCGGTGGGGGCGACGGGTTCCAGCTCCACGGCTTCTCCTTGCGTGATCAGACGAGATGGTCGGACGGCGGTGTCACGCCGTCTCCTCGCCGCGGCTCTCCAGGACCTCCTCGAGACGGCTCAGGGCGGTGACGGCGGTCGGCCACCCGCCGTAGAACGCGAGGTGGGTGATGGCCTCGACGAGCTCGTCGCGGGTCAGGCCGTTGTCGAGCGCGCGGTGGAGGTGCCCGACGAGCTGCTCGGGGCGGTAGAGCGAGACCAGCGCGGCGACGGTGATCAGGCTGCGGTCGCGCTTCGGGAGCCCGGGACGCTCCCAGACGTCGCCGAACAGGACGTCGCTGGTGAGCTCGCCGAGCTTGGGGGACAGGGCGAAGGGGTCGTCGGCCATGGGGGTTCCTCTCGTGTGAATCAGGTGGCGATCGTGGCCGGGGTGCGCTCGCGGATGACGAGGGCAAACAGGGCGCAGGCCAGCGACACGGATGCGGTGACGACGACGGCGGTGCCCCACCCCGCCACGGCTGCGGCGGGACCGGTCCCGGCGCCCGCGACGATCACCGCGCAGACAGTGGGGTGCGCCGGGGTTCTGGACCACCGAGGTCGCTGCGGCAGTTCACGGCGACGCCGACCGCCGGGAGGACGGCATCGCTCGCCTCTGCTCCCGATCTTGATCATGCTCGATGGAATGTGTCACTGTCCCACCAACGATGCGATGTCGTGCATCGATCGAGGACAGAGCCGGGCGGACGCGTGGTGGGAGACCGGATGAAGACTCGTGCGGCAGTCATGGACAAGGGGCAGACGGAGTTCGAGATCACCGAGCTCGAGGTCGACGATCCGGGCCCCGGCGAGGTGCACGTCAAGTTCACCGCGTCCGGGTTGTGCCACTCCGACCTGCACCTGGTCGAGGGCATCTACGGGGACTCCCCCCGGTTCCCGATCGTGGCCGGTCACGAGGGCGCCGGGATCATCGAGTCGGTCGGCCCGGGGGTGACGCACCTCGAGCCCGGTGACCACGTCGTGTGCAGCTTCATGCCCAGCTGCGGCTACTGCCGGTACTGCGAGACCGGGCACACGAACCTGTGCAACATCGGGGCCAACATCCTGCAGGGCTGCATGCCCGACGGGACGTTCCGCTACCACCGGGGCGGCACCGACCTCGGTGGTTTCTGCATGCTCGGCACGTTCTCCGAGCGAGCCACGGTGCACGAGCGGTCGGCGGTGAAGGTCGATCCGTGGCTCCCGCTCGAGGTGGCCGTCCTGGCCGGGTGCGGCGTCCCGACCGGGTGGGGCTCCGCGGTCAACGCCGGCGGCGTGCGGGCGGGTGACACGGCGGTGATCTTCGGCGCCGGCGGCGTCGGGATGAACGCGGTGCAGGGGGCCGCGCAGGCGGGTGCCCAGTACGTCGTGGTGGTCGACCCGGTGGAGTTCAAGCGGGAGACGGCGCTGTCGTTCGGCGCGACCCACACGTTCGCGGACGCGGAGGAGGCCGACGCGAAGGTCAAGGAGCTCACCTGGGGCAACGGCGCGGACCAGGCGATCCTGACCGTCGGCGTGATGGACGAGAAGGTCATCCGGCAGGCCTTCGACATCGTGGGCAAGGGCTCGACGGTGGTGCTGGTCAGCCAGGCGAACGCGGCGAACAACACGATCCAGCTCCCGAGCGCCCTGATGGTGCGCAGCGAGAAGGTCATGCGCGGCGCCCAGTTCGGCTCGTGCAACCCGCACCACGACATCCCGCGGCTGCTGCGGCTGTGGAACAAGGGCGGGCTCAAGCTCGACGAGCTCATCACCAAGCGGTACACCCTCGACCAGGTCAACGAGGGCTACCAGGACCTCCGCGACGGCAAGATCATCCGTGGGGTGATCGTGCACGAGTGAACGCTCCCCGTGCGGCCACGACGCGCTGAGGCCTGGTTCGGCTCGGCGCCGCGACGCCGTGGCCGCGCGCCACCGGCGTCGGAGTCCTGACGGCCGCGAACACGGGCTCGTCGAAGACCCCGAGGTACTTCCCCCTCGCTCCGTGGGGCGACCCCGAGACCGACCAGGAGCGGTGAGCGCCCCGTCGGCGAGCTCGACGCGCAGCAGGCTCGCCCTGACTCGAGGGCATCCCGGACATCACACCGTCTGATCGCCCTCGGGAGCGCGTTCGTCGGCCCGCCGCTTCTGTTCGACCTGGTACCCGACAACGATGTGGACGAGCCCGGCCGCCGCGAACACGAGCGCGGCGGGCGGGTAGACGGCGCCCGCCGCGCACGTCATGAGTGCCCAGAAACCGACGACGAGGAACAGCGCGCGGTGGTAGCGCTCCCGGGCGCCGACGGGGTCGGGCCGGCCATGCGCTTCGGTGCCCCGTCCACGCCGTGGTCGCCCCCAGGCGAACAGGCCCGAGCGCAGTCTGGCGAAGCGAAACGACACGGCCGACCCCCGACAGGACGAGCGACGAGGGCCGTTCCAGGCCCATCGGTTCCACGATATGAGACACAGCGTCTCGTCGCTGTCCGACGACGAGGGCAAGATCCAACGCCGGGGCGCCGGGACGTCCCCGGAGACGGGCAGGCGATGCGCCCGGGTCGCCGGCCACGCGGTCGATCGAGGATACTTGCGTGTTGTCTGGCAAGTATGTGACGCTGGTCGGGGAATCGAGAGGAGCCGATGATGATCGAGGTACAGGACGGCGCGGTGGACACGATGCTCGCCGAGGACCCCGGCGGGCCCGTCGTCATGCTCAACCTGCTGCGTTTCCGACCCGACGGAGGTCGGGAGAGCTACCAGCGCTACGTCGACGCCATCAGCGGGGTGGTCGCGCGCCACGGCGTGCAGATCACCTACCTGGGCGAGGGCGGACGCCCGCTCGCCGCCGAGCAGGGGCAGGCCTGGGACATGGTCGCGCTCGTGCGCTACCCGAGCCGGGAGCACTTCGCGGCGATGATCAGCGACCCGGAGTACCGGCAGGCCGAGCACTTCCGTACCGAAGCCCTGGTCGAGGCCGTGCTCCAGCCGACCGTGCCGTTGGCGGAGGTGTCGTCGTGACGGTGGTGCTCGTGCACGGCAACCCGGAGACCCCGGTCGTCTGGGACCGCCTGCTCGAGGCGCTGGAGCGGGCCGGGGTGCGGGAGCGGATCGTGCGGCTCGCGCCGCCCGGCTTCGGGGCAGCCCTGCCCGAGGACTTCTCGGCCACACCGGACGGCTACCGCGACTGGCTCGTCGGCGAGCTCGAAGCGATCGTCGCCACCGACCGGCCCGTCGACCTCGTCGGCCACGACCTGGGCGGCAGTCACACGGTGCGCGTCGCCATGAGCCGTCCCGACCTCCTGCGCAGCTGGGTCAGCGACACCCTCGGGGCCTTCGAGCCCGACTACGTCTGGCACGAGCTCGCGCAGCGCTGGCAGACGCCCGGCGTGGGCGAGGCCGACGTCGCGGAACGCTTCGGTCCCGACCGCGACGTGGACGCCGTGGTGGCCCTGCTCGTCGACCGCGGGATGCCGGAGCCGGTCGCCGCGCGGGTCGTCGCCGGCCAGGACGAGGCGATGGGACGCGCTGTGCTCCGGTACTACCGCGCGGCGGTGCAGCCGGTGATGGCCGAGGCCGGCGCCCGCCTGCCGGACGCCGCGCAGCGCCCGGGCCTCGCGGTGCTCGCCACCGCCGACCACGTGGTGGGCGACGAGGGCCAGCGCCGACGCGCGGCAGCTCGGGCCGGGGCCCGGCTCGCGGTGCTCGAGGGCCTCGGTCACTGGTGGATGGCGCAGGACCCGGTGCGCGGTGCCCAGGTGCTCGTGGACTTCTGGAAGGAGGTCGCGTCGTGACCACCATCCCCGCGCTGCGCCCCCCCACGAGCGGTTCGTTGACCTCGCGGGTGACGAGGGCCTGCGGGTGCACCACCTCGATCTCGGTCCGCGCGACGCCGACCGGGGGCGTGGGTGCCCGGAGCCGCTCGTGATCCCGGAGGCGGGTCACGTCGAGCAGGAGCACGGCCGGATCGTCGCCCGACGGGCACTGGCGCGCCCCGGCGACGTCTGAGCGCGGGAGGGCACCAGCAAGATCCTCGCCGGGACCGCGGCGGCCTCGATGCCTTCGAGGGCTTCCCCTCCGATCCGTCCACCTGCCTGCTTGGCGCGCGGAGCTGCGTGTCCGGTGGCATCGTCGGGGCCACCCGGTGTCGCGCACCACGCGCGTGCGGCCGGTCGGAGAGGACGGCGCCGCGTGGACGTGGGGACGACCGACACCGAGGCGCGCAGCCTCGTCCACTGGGCCGAGAGCGGGCGGCTCGGCATGGAGGCCTTCTACGCGCTCGCCATCGAGGACTACCGGCAGATGGTCGCGGCGCGCGACTGGGCCGCGGACCTGCGCAGGCATGCTCGTGACGACGCCGAGGTGCGGGTCCTCGACGTCGCCTGCGGCAGTGGCAAGTTCCCCGCTGAGCTGGTGCGTCGCGGGCTCGCCGGTCGGGTCGACGGACGCTCGGTCGGGGTCGACCTGCTCGACCCGTCCGCGTTCTCGATCTCCGAGGCGCGCTCGGTGCTCGGCCCGCCCTTCGTGGTGCGCGGGGAGCACGAGGTCCGCCTGCAGGACCTCCATCCCTCGGTGGATGGGTTCGACGTGGCGTGGGCGACCCACGCGCTCTACGCGATCCCGGCCGGGCAGCTCGACGCGGCCCTCGCCCGCATGGTCGCCGCGCTGCGCCCCGGTGGCTTCGGCGCGGTCGTCCAGGCGACCACCGCGTCGCACTACCTGCGCTTCGCCGGGCTGTTCAGGGACTCCTTCTCGCCCGCGTCGACGCCGTTCTCCACCGCCGAGCAGGTGGCCGACGCGCTGGGCCGCGCCGGCGTCGAGCCGAGGGTCGAGCCGATCGAGTACACGGTGGCTTCCGACGACCGCGCCACCGTCGAGGGGTTCCTGCAGCGCTGCGTGTTCGAGGACTCGGTCCCGCTCGCGGCGATGGAGGCCGACCCGGCGGTGGGCGCCTACCTCACAGGGTGCCGCACCGACGGCGGCTACCGCTTCACCCAGCACGTCCATGTGATCACCTGGGAGGTGGCGCCGTGAGCGCCGTGAACGATCGGCTCTCCGACGCCACCGGCGCCGGGCCCTCCACCGACGTCTCCACCGCCTGGGACTCCGACAACGAGTCGTGGTGGGACTGGTACATGACGCTCGCCGAACGGCAGGACGGCGACGGCGACCTGGTCGAGGTGTCCGTCGTGGATCCGGGGCCGCTCCCCGGCGAGGCCGAGGTGCTCGCGCAGCTCGCCGAGCCCTACCCGCTCGACGACGCGGCGGTCGCCGCGTTCGCGACCGATGGCTTCGTCCGACTGCCCGGGGTGATCACGCCGGGGGCCGCCGAGGTCCTGCGCCGGCGGCTGGAGATCATGCTCACCGATCGGTCGAGCGCCTCGGGGCTGCGCAGCCGCGAGATGATGTGGCTCGAGGACGACCTCGTGCGGGCCGCGGTGCTCTCCCCGCGGATCGGGTCCATCAGCGCCGCCCTGCTCGGCGTCGACGCGCTGCGGCTCTACCACGACAGCGCGCTGTGCAAGGAGCCCGGCGCCGGCCGCACCCCCTGGCACGAGGACGCGCACCACTTCCCGCTCGACAGCCACGACGTGGTGTCCACCTGGATGCCCCTGCAGGCCGCGCCCGCGGCGATGGGGCCGCTCGCGTTCGCCCGCGGGATGCGCGCGCGCGACGTCGTCGCCGGGCTGCCGTTCGACAAGCACGGCACGTCGTTCGACCGGCAGGTCTCCCGAGCGTTCGACGACGCGGGTGTCGAGGTGGTCGAGGAGCCGTTCGCGCTCGGTGACGTCAGCTTCCACTCCACGCTGTGCTTCCACACCGCAGGGGCGAACCGCTCGACGCAGCCGCGCATGGTGCTGGGGGCGACCTACTACGGGGAGGGCGCCCGCATCATCGACGCGCCCACGATGGTCAGCGGCGACTGGCGGCTCTTCGTCCCCGACACCGAGCCCGGCGAGCGCGCCGCGAGCTCCCGCAACCCGCTGCTGGACATCCGCCGGGCGTCGTCCCGTCGGTGGTGATCGGGACCGCGACGAGCACGACGAGGACGGCGGTGGTGCGGGATACCGCAGAGGTATCGGGGCGGTCGCGCCGATCATCGACGTCACCGCATCGGCGCCCGCACCTCTGCGTCAAGCTTCGGCGCGGACCGGCTGTGGCCGATCACGACGAGCTGGGACGTGTCGTCAGCGGGCCGCGATTCGCGCTGCCGTGCGTTGCGGCCGGTCTCGTCGTCGCGGCAGGAGATGACGAGCACCGCGAAGACTTGCTGGGCGCGGCGCGCGAGGTGGCGCAGGACGTCGAACGTGGCGTCATCACCCCGCTGGACGTTCTCGAACGACCGCCCGACATAGGGGGGTCCGGGTGCAGGGATGGGGGACTTCTCCCAACGTCGGCCTCGTCGCGTGTCCTTAGTGTTCTCGCTGTCCGGCGGCCTCACCATGCTTGCGCTGCCCGACGACTCGATCATCGCGGCGGCGGGGTCGCACGGCACGCCTGTCGACCACAGCCGGCCCGCGGCGTTCTTCCGGGTCGACGGCGGCCTGCTCGCCGTCGGGGACGCCGCCGAAGTCGTGCAGCTGCGCGGATACGCTCAGGGCCCCGGTCCTGGAGGTGCGTAGTGGCGCAGGTCGTCGACTTCTCTGACGTCTCGACGAATGGCCTCGAGTCCTCTCCGGTCGCGGCGGCTCTCGCCGGCCTGCGTGCGAACGAGGCTCGGTACTTCACGAACAAGTACGACCACGAGTTCACCGTCGAACCCGCGGACGAGGCCGTCGAGGTCGTCGAGTGGGTGACCCGAATCCTCGCCGAGGAACGAGAGATCGTGATCGCGTCGCGGCCGTTGGAGGCGACCGGATTCGTGGCGGGCGGAATCCGGTTCGCCTACGTGTTCTACGAGTCGGGGCTCTCGATCAACGTGATGTACGGCCTCGAGCCGGGGTCGAAACGCGCAGTGGGGTTCAAGCTCTCGGAGGGCATGGAGGTCCCCGACGAGCTGGCGACGCGGTTCAAGTTCGCGAAGCAGCGCTCCAAGCTCGCCGGCACGATCCGCGGCAGCTTCTTCGTCATCAAGGGCGAGTACTGACGGGCCGCTCCCCAGGTGGTCACCGGGTCGCCGTGGGCGACCGGCGCCCTGGAAACGGAGGGGTTCTCCGTTCCTCCCACTACGCCTGGGCGCGGAAGAGCAGCGCGGAGTGTCCGACGCGGATGGTGTCACCGTCCGCGAGTTGCTCGGTCTGCACGGGGGATGCCGTTGACGAAGGTGCCGCTGGTCGACCACTGGTCGGGTCAGCGTGGCTTGCCGACGTCCCACTCGATCACGAAATGACGGCGGGACACGGAGGCGTCGGTGAGCGCGGAGTGGGCGTCCCTGCCGCGACCGATGACGTTCGAGCCTCGACCAGTCGGGCGTCGTGCCGGGCGATGACGTGACATCAGCGGGCCTCGAAGCGGGCCCGACCGGCCACGGAGGACACCCCTCCCGCTCTGCTCGAGGTGTTCGCTGGGCCCGGGTGGAGCCGTTACCGTCGGGCCGATGACGGCGATGTACTCGGTGGATGACGAGCCCGCCCGTGGGCACCCGCTGCGGAAGGGGGCGTCACCGGGGGCGATCCGGTCGGCGCTGCTGCCCGAGGACCAGGCCGGCTTCGATGCTGACTACGAGCAGGCGCTGACCCGGGCGGGCACCAGCCGCGATCTGACCGAGCTGTTCACCGTGCTCGAGCACTGGCGTCGCCTTGCGGTGCTGCAGTCCGAGCCCGAGGTGTTCCGGCGCGTCGCGCGCCGGGCGGCCGAGCTGCACACCGGGGCGCCGCGACCCGAGGACGAGCCGCTGTCGGTGACTCGGTCGCACACCGGCATCTGAGCCGGCGTATGTCCTCCACGTCGACGACGAGGTGTCCGCGGCGCTCGAGCAGCTCCCCGCCGAAGTATCGGCGATGGTGCTCGAGCTGCGGGCCGCGCTGGAGGTGTCGCCGTGGACGGTCGCACCGTCGGTGAATCCTCGGAACCCCGACGCGGAGGTTCGCTGCCATGTCTTCGAGGTGGGTGGGGGGGAGGGCATGGTCTGGTACCAGGTCACGGAGTCCTTGGAGTGCGTCGATCTGCTGCGGCTGGTCTGGCACGGATGAACCCGCCGCGAGAAGCGACACACACGCTCGTACTTGCGGTCCCCGCCGGGACACCCCCGTGAGATCGCCCCCAGCCGCCCACTCGGGCTGAACGACGTCGGGAGGACCAACGGGAAGGGCCACTCCGCTCGAGCAGATCGAGCAGAGGGGCGCTTGATCGGGCCGGAGTCGCGAGGTCACCAGGCGACGGCGCCGCCGTCGACGAGGAAGTTCGCTCCCGTGCAGTACGAGGCCGCTGCGCTGAGCAGGAAGACCACCGGCCCGACGAGCTCCTCGGTCTCGGCCCGCGGGCGAGCATGGCGGCGCCCTCGGCACATCGGCCTCCACCGCGAGGGCGCGGCGACCGACGCCCTCGATGGTGGCGACGGTCTCCGCCACCCCCTCGGCGGACACGTCGAGGCAGGCCACGTCGGCGCCGTACTCGGCCAGGCCCAGCGCCACGCGGGCCCCGATGCCGCCCGCGGCTCCGGTGACCAGCGCGGCGGCAGGCCCGTCGACGTCGAGACGGAACGACGGCGCCGGACCGGCCGCGAAGGAAGCGGTCACGCCTGGGCCGAGGCGGCCTGCTTGGCCTCGCGCTCGGCCTGGTGCTTGGCCGACCAGGCGTTGCCTAGCCGCTGTCGGGGGCCGGTCGGGGCAGGAGCCGGCGGACGTCGTCGCAGAGCTCCTGGATCTCATCGATGGGCGCGGCGCTGAGCAGGCCCATGAAGTGCGACCAGCGGGCTCCGTCGACGGACACCGCCATGGACGCGGACCCGGCGGCCAACGCCAGCAGCCCGTCGAGGCCGGCGCGGCGGCAGACGGTGACAGCGGTCATCTGCAGGTGCAGCTCGGTCAGGCCGCTGCGATGGAGCTGTTCGCAGTAGTTGGCGAGACTCCTCATCTCGGACGTGCCGATGGGGCCGGCCAGAATGATGGTGCGCGGCGTGGGGGAGAGCACCGGCGGCCCCCGCTCGAGTTGAATGACCGTCAGCCTCCTCCTCCCGGGGGTGCGCGGCAAGTGAGCGGCTGGCTACGGTTCGGGGCCGCTTCACGCGGCTGTGTCGCTCGCGGTCCCGCCCGGCAGCGACATCCGGGCGATGGTGGCGAGGACTCCGGCGTACTGGCGGGGAAGCGAACCAGACGTGTACGGGAGTCCGTAGCGCGTGCAGATGTCGCGCACCGCGGGTGCGACCTGCGCGTAGCGGCGCGAGGGCATGTCCGGGAAGAGGTGGTGCTCGATCTGGTGGGACAGGTTGCCGGTCATCAGGTGCAGCAGCGGGGGGCCGTCCAGGTTGGCCGAGCCGAGCAGCTGGCGCAGGTACCACTGGCCACGCGTCTCTCCGTCGAGCTGGTCCTCGCCGAAGACCTCGGCGCCGGCCGGGAAGTGGCCGCAGAAGATCACGGCGTGCGTCCAGACGTTGCGTGCGATGTTGGCGGTGAGGTTGGCCGCGAGGGTCGTCGGGGCCGCCAGGCCGGACAGCAGCGGCCACCGGATGTAGTCCTTGGCGAGTTGGCCGCGGATCTTGCGCCACAGGCCGCGCAGCTCGCTGCGGGCCTGTGCCCACGGCTTACGGCCGGCGGCGACCTCCTCGAGCTCGATGTCGTAGACGGCGATGCCGTACTCGAAGCCGAGGGCGAGCGCGGCGTTGGTGCCGAGCTGGACGAGGTGGTGCGGTCGCCACGGCTGTTCGGGGCTGACGCGCAGTACGGCGTACCCGACGTCGCGGTCCTTGCCGAGGACGTTGGTGTAGGTGTGGTGCACGAAGTTGTGGGTGTACTTCCACCCCTCGGCGGACGAGGCCGAGTCCCACTCCCAGGTGCTCGAATGGATCTCGGGGTCGTTCATCCAGTCCCACTGGCCGTGCAGGACGTTGTGGCCGATCTCCATGTTCTCGAGGATCTTGGCCACCGAGAGGGCCGCGGTCCCGGCGAGCCAGGCCGGCGGCAGCGGCGAGACCAGCAACAGCGTGCGGCCGCCGGCCTCGAGCCCTCGTTGGACCGCGACGACCCGCCGGATGTAGGCGGCGTCCTCGTCGCCGAGATCACTCATCACGCTCTGGCGCAGCGCGTCCAGCTCGACCCCGAGGTCCTCGACGTCGGCATCCGAGAGGTGCGCGGTCGTACTCGACGTCGACGTCGTCGGTGGACGGACCGCGGTGGCGTTGTGGTCGTCGTCGGTGTGGGTGGTGGTCGGTGCAGGCAGAACAGCCGTCATGGGGCCTCCGGGTCTCGCGGACGTGGGGCGACGGGATCGCGGGGTCCTGGCGAACACATTCGGAGGGCCGCCGGCGCGGGGCCGTGCGGGCTCACTCCCAGGGTGCTCGCCCGACCGCCGTCGCACACCCGGAGGAGCGCAGGCCTACACCTCGGCGCGGTGGGCCGTCCTACGGATCGGCCCGGAGGGACGCCACGTCGACCGTGCGCTCGACCACGGCGCGGGCGAGGTCGGTGAGCCGCAGACCGTGCCGTCGGGCGTGGGTCCGCAGCCTGCCGAACGCCTCCTCCGGGCTGAGCCCGCTCTGCCCGGCGACGACGCCCTTGGCCTGCTCGATGGTCACTCTGCTGTTGAGGGCGCCCTGGAGCTGTTCTTGCACGGTCTCGGCGTGGCGCACCGCCCGCTCGTGGAGCAGGCCGATGGTCGCCGCGTCCGCCAGCGCCTGACCGAGCCGGACGTCGTCGTCGACGAGGGTGTGCGGGTCGGTGTGGAGCAGGGTCAGCACCCCGATCACCTCGTCCCGCAGGCGCATCGGGAGGGCATGGGTGGACCGGAACCCGGCGTCGGTGGCCTGGAGCGCGTAACGGGGCCACCGGTCGCCGGCGCCGGGCGCGGTGAGGTCCTCGCTGCTCACCGGCCGTCCGCTGCGCACGCAGTCCACGCACGGGCCGGCGTCGATGGCGACGGCGAACACCTCCAACAGGCGGGTCCGCTCCGTGGACGCGGCGGCCACCGACAGGCCGCCCTGCCCGTCGGTCAGGATGACCCCCGCCGCGTCGACGTCGAGGAGCTCGACGCAGCGTTCCGAGAGCATCGTCAGCATGTCCAGGGCGTCGAAGTCGTGGACGAGGGTGTCGGTCAGGCCCAGGAACGTGTCGATGACCTGGGGTTCGCGGCCGTTGCTCATGGGTCTTCGCCCTCCGGGTTCGGGGCTGGGGTCTCTGGAGATGCTTCGTGCCCGTCCTCGAGAGGAGGTCCCGGTGCGGGCGTCCCCGACCGGTCGAGCACCAGGTCGCGGGCGATGATCCGCCGGGCGACGTCGTGGATCGGTTCGCTGTGGGAGAAGGCGTAGGCCCGCAACCGCAGCAGGGCGGTGGCGACGTCGACGCCGGCGCGGGCCGAGACCATGCCGGCGGCGACGTGCACGTCGGCGTGCACGTCGGGCAGCCATCCCGTCAGGGACGCCGCCGCGTCCTGGACGTCGCCGTCGTCCTCCGGGGCGGCGCCGTTGCCGGAGCCGGTGAGGTCGAGCAGGGCCTCGGTGGCGAGTGCGGCGAGGGCGAGGGCGTCGGCGAGCTGCTCGCGCGTGAGCTGGCCCGCCGTGAGGCGGTGCAGATCGAGGGTGCCCAGCCGGACCGCGCCGACCTGCAGCGGCAGCGAGAACAGCGCCGCCACCCCCGCCCGGACCGCCTCGGGGGCGAACCCCAACCAGCGGGCCGGCTCGGCAGCGATGTCTCCGGCCAGGACCGGGAGGCCTCCCCGGAAGGCGTCGAGGCACGGGCCCTCGCCGGTGGTGAGCTGCAGGTCCTCGAGCTGCTGGGTCAATCGGCCGGTGGCGGCGAGCTGGTCCCGCGCGCCGCCCACCCCGCCCTCGAGGCTGCCCATCACCGTCACCCCGGCACCATCGACCCGGACCTCCGACACCGCCACCGTGCACACCCTGCCGAGCCGGGACAACAGGGCCGGCGCGTCGGCGGTGCCCCGGCTGCCCCCCGCGCCCGCGCCCGCCGACCCCTCGCCGTCGACGAGCGCCAGCAGCCGGTGACGCCGCAGAGCGTCCTCGGCGCCATCCTGGGCGCTCACGCTGTGTCCCTCCCGACCCGCGCAGCGACGGCTGTGTCCTCGTCGGCCGGGGTCCGGGGCCTGCGACGCGCTGGTGGCACGACGTCTCGAAGACCACCGCACGGTAGAGCATCGAGGCCCGATGGGCTTCCCGCCTCTCGCGGCACTGGTGCGGTGACGGACCGTGTAGCGTTCCGGCCGTTGCCGTCTTGTTGTCCTCGCGTCGAGCGCCGGATCACGTGACACCGATCTCGTGCGCACACCCGGGGAAGCCTCGGGTTGGCAGGAGTTCCGGGCAACGCCGACCGGCAGGTCCCTGCCGCGGCCGCGCAGAAGAGATGAGGAACTCCGTGACCGACGGAACCGTGAAATGGTTCAACGCCGAGAAGGGCTTCGGTTTCATCGCGCCCGATGACGGGAGCAAGGACGTCTTCGTCCACTTCTCCGCCATCGACTCGTCGGGCTACAAGTCGCTCGAGGAGAACCAGCGGGTGACCTTCACCGCGTCGCAGGGCCAGAAAGGGATGCAAGCCGACTCGGTCCGTCCTCTCTGAGACCACGGCGGGCCGGCGACCGGCGAGCGTCCTCACGACGCCTCCGGCGCCGGCGCGCCGATCGACCCCGTCAGGCCTGCACCTCCACGAAAGCAGGGCAACCATCAGGTCACCCGTTTCTCTCGCGCACGCTTCCGGGCACGTCGACCGCCCCTGCCGCCAGCGCCACGCGGACGCCTCGTGATCCCCACCGGCCGTGTCGCCGCGAATCTGCTCGATCTCGTCGGCGAGGGGGTCGGCGCGCTGGTCGTCTCCTCGATCGCGCTGGTCGCGGCCGTGCGGGGCGCAGCGCCGCCGACCCGACCGGCGTCGTCACCGCTCCCCGACCCCCTCGATCCCCGCACTCGCCCCTGATCCCTGCTCGCCGCGCAGGGGCGCGCCGGCCTCGTGCAGGTGGCGCAAGGTGCGGGCGTACGAGTCGAGGAGCCCGGTCTCGGTGTAGGTGATGCCCTGCCGCTCGCAGAACGCGGCGACGAGAGGCCGCGCGCGCCGCAGGTTCGGCCGTGGCATGCGGGTGAACAGGTGGTGTTCGATCTGGTGGTTCAGGCCGCCCATCGCGTGGTCGACGAGGACGTTGCCGCGGATGTTCCGCGAGGTGAGGACCTGCTTGCGCACGGGGTCGAGGCGATCCGCCGCGGACACCATCGGCATGCCCTTGTGGTTCGGCGCGAACACCGCCCCGAGGTAGAGCCCGAAGAGCCCCTGCTGGACGACGACGAAGACGACCGCGGGGCCCGGCGAGAGCACGAGGAACACCGCACCGAGGTAGACCAGGGCGTGCACGGCGAGCAGAGTCGCCTCCAGGCGAGGCCTGGCGACCTCGCCGTCGAGGAGGGCCCGGACACTCCCGACGTGCATGCTCAGCCCCTCGAGCAGCAGGAGAGGGAAGAACAGCACGGCCTGGTGGCGGGCGACGAAGCCGAGCGGACCGCGCCGCCCCGTGGCCTGCTCCGCGCTGAAGGCGAGCACCGGGATCTGGACGTCCGGGTCGCGGGTCTCGTGGTTGGGGTTGGCGTGGTGCGCGTTGTGCTCGGCCACCCATCGGGCGTAGCCCAGACCGATGGCGAGGTTGCCGGCCACGTAGCCGACGGCGTCGTTGGCCCGTGCGCTGTCGAAGATCTGGCGGTGCCCGGCGTCGTGACCGATGAACCCGCACTGTCCGGCCACGACGGCGAACACCGGAGCCAGCGCCACCGTCCACCAGGAGTCGCCGATCGCGACGAAGGCGGCGACGGTCGCACCCAGTAGCGTGGTCGTGGCGACGATCAGGGCCGCGTACCAGCCACGGCGCCGCTCGAGCAGCCCGGCCGCGCGCAGCGCGCGCGTCAGCACGGCGAACTCCGTGCGCCGCGGCACCGGTCGGACCGCCTCGCCCGCGATCATGGTTGCTCCTGTCGTGTCGTGTCGACGGCCCATCGGTCAGGCCGGATGCGGGCGAGCGGGGAAGCGCGGGCGCCCGAAGACCTCGGGGAACGCCGACACCTCGGGGTCGGTGATCAGCCGCCGGCGCAGCCCCACGACGTGCAGCCGGCCGCCGGCGCGCGAGAGCCGGTGCCAGGTGGCGGCGAGGACCTCGAGGACGTCGGCGTCACGACCCTCGAGGCGGGTCAGATCGACGGTGATGTGGCGGCCGTGGGCTCTCATGATCAGGTCGAGCGCACGGTCGAGGCGTTCGACGGCGTCGGCGTCGGCGTGGCCGTCCACGGTGACCTGGGCGTGGTGGCGGATGGTCCACATGACGATCAGGCGGGGGCTGGGGCACATGGGAACCGACGGGGGCGGCGCCGGAGCTCGACGAGTGCGCCGAGCACCTGTGGCAGGTCGTTGACGAGGGCCGAGAGACCGGATGGTGACAGCTGGAGCATCGAGAGCTTCCCCGGAGGAGTCACGTGAGCAGGACCGAAACGTCCACCGGGACCAGGGGGGACAGCTGCCGCACCGTGCGGGCGCGGCGATGAGCGCGGCTACCCTTGCCTCTCGGCGGGCCAAACACTCCTCGCGACGGGCTGCCGCCCTCGAACGGGCTCACGGCCCGCTCCCCGGGGCGGGAGGCGCGGGCGGGCGACGCGCCGCCTGACCGAGGACGTCGGCGAAGCGGTCCGACACGGCCACCTCGCGATCGAGGCCGCACAGCCGCAGCGCCCGCCGTCTCAGGACGACCGGGATGCCCGGACGCGAGCGCGGGTCGCGTCGTGGTGCATCCAGGCGGTGGTGGTGTCGTCGGCGATGGCCTGACCCAGGGCACGCTGGTCGGCATCGAAGCTGCGTGTGCGGATGTCGAACAGGTACAGCGCGCCGACGACGCGGCGGCCGCTGCGCAGCGGGAGAGCCTGCGCCGAGCGGAAGCCTGCGCGGCGTGCGGCGGCGCCGTAACCGGGCCAGGCCGCGGTGTCGCGGTCGATGTGCGGGCTGCTGACCTGGGCGCCGGTACGGAGGGCCTCGACGCCGGGGCCGGTCTCGGTGGCCGCGGCGAACGATGCGAGGTCGTGGCAGCCCGGTGACGTCGCCGCGGCGACACGCACCCGCTCACCGGGCGAGACCAACAAGACCGCCGCAGCGGCGACGTCGAACACCGCGAGACAGCGTCGCGCGAGCTGGACGAGCAGCTCGCTCGAGCTGGATTCGGGCACGAAGGACTTGCCTCTCGCTGGTGCGGGCGGAACAGGCGGTACGCGCCCGGGGCGTCGCCGGTCGGGACCGACGCGGCGGGGCGCGACGACGGGGACACCGGACGTCGGCGACGGTGCGATCCGATCCGGCAGATCGGTGATTGCGGACTGTCTGCTCCCGCTTACCTCCAGCCCCGTCCACGGGGCGTGGTCGGAGGATCGGACATCACGTCGACCGGGTCTGGGGAGGACGACCGGGGCCCGCGTGCGAAGCCCGGTCACGTGAACGTACCTCCCGGGGAGAGGTCGCCCAACTCGACCGGACGACGTTGCGACGGACAGACCAGTCTCGACGAGAGACCGGTTGCGCTCATCGACCGGGCTCGCATCCAGGAAGCGTCGCCGCGTCCGTCAGGGCTCGAACCCGTGGAGGGCAGGCCGCAGGGACGTCATGGCGGCGAAGGTGCGGGACTTGACGGTACCGAGCGGGATCCCGAGCGTCGTCGCGATCTCGGACTGGGTGCAGCCGCGGTAGTACGCCAGCGCCAGCACCTGGCGTTGCGCCGGCGGGAGGGCCGCGAGGGCCGCCCGCACGTTCGCGCCCACCACCGAACCGATCGCGGCCTGGTCCGCTCCCGGGGCGGCGGGGAGCTCCCGCTCGTCCTCACCGGCCGAGAGGGTGCGCCGTCGGATCGCCGCTTCGCGGCGGACGGCGTCGACGGCGATGTGGTGGGCGAGCGTGAAGATCCACGTACGGACCGATCCGCGCGCGGGATCGAAACGGCCTGCCTGGCGCCAGACGGCGAGGAACAGCTCCTGGGTGGCCTCCTCGGCAATGTGCTCGTCGCGACAGATGCGCCGGGCCAGGGAGTACACCTGCCGGCCGAACCGGTCGTAGAGCTCGCCGAGGGCGTGCTGATCCCGCCGGGCGACGCGGGCCAGCACGGCCGCGTCGACCTCGGACTCGCCGGTCTGTCGCCGCCGTCCGGCACCCCCCGACTCCGGGTGGCCGTGCTCGGGGGGCTCGGGCACGTCGGCCGACGCGGCCGTGCCGGTCACTGCGCTCATCCCGCTCCCGCCGCGCGCGCCTGTTCTGGTGCACGGTGCGCCGGGTCCGGGACATCACCGGTGGTCCTTTCAGTCCAATCTTAGAGGCCCGGTCGAAGCAGCGCAGTGCGCCGCGCTGCTGACCGATGGGAGCGGCGAACCACGCCAGTGCCCCACCTCCGGGATCGTCCCGAGCCGGCGCCGCGAGGACGTGCCCGACGTCCGTCTCCCGCGGCCCAGCATGGGTAGCGGCATCCCGGCCCCGATGCCGGACGGGCGAGCACGGCTCGCAGGACGAGGGCGGACGGCGATGCACCCCAGACACGGCACCCGCGCCGATGCGCTCGGCCGGAGGACCCGCGTCCCGACCGGGACGTCGGCCCACCGGCAGCCCGCGCCCTCGACGTCCATCACGGTCCGCCACCGCGGGGACGCCACGCTCCTCCGAGTTCGCGGCACGCTCTGCACCGACACGGTCGCCGAGCTCCACCATGTCGTGTCGAGCGCCCTGGCGAGCAGGCCACCCCGCCTGGTCGTCGACATGACCGAGGTGCTCGCCGGTGGCGCGCCGGCATGGTGGACCCTCCACGCGGTGGCGGACCACGCCCATCGGTGCGGGGTCCTCCCGACGGTGGTCGTCCCGAATCCTCGGGTACGGGCGCGTCTGGCCGAGGTGGCGCGGTGCGGGTTGGAGATCGTCGGTGCGTCACCGCCACCGGCCGCGTCGCACGAGTCCGCGGACTTCGTCCACCGGATCGCTCGTCCTTCGACCGACCTGTCGGCGTGGGAGATCGAGGACCTGCTCGGTCGCTACGGTTCCGCGCTCGTGACGGTGACGCGGTCACCGCCGGCCGTTGTCACACCGGACCGACGTTCGTCACCGAGCCCCCGACGGTCCTCACCATCGCGACCCGCCAGGAGATCGAGGATTCCCTGACCCGGCTCGCCGCGGGCTACCGCGACGCCAGGCTGGTCTCGGCGCGCCCCGCCCTGGAGACGGCGACGCTCCTCGGCGACCAGTACTGCGAGGCGAGCGTGCTCTGGTGTCACGCCGACGGCGAGGGCCGGCGCCGTGTCCATTCCCGCTACCGCTATCTGCTGCGTCGGGTGCACCGACGCCTCGCCACGGGCTCGGTCGCCGCATACACCCGCATCAACACCGTGACCGTCCTGGAAGGACCGCGCGTCGCGGGACCGCACGGACCCCGCTGACGAGCGGGGCGCGGTATCAGTCGGGGTTGCGCGGAGCGACATCGGAGCTGCCCTGGTCCTCGGGGTCGACGTCCACCGCGAAGGCCGGCTCGGTGTCGGCGCCACGGCCGGAGGCAGCCTCCGTCGGCGCGAGAGCATCGGGATGCCCGCCGTCGAGGCGGTGGTCGGGCCCGCCGAGTACCCGCCGCTCGAGCTCGTCCACCGCGTCCTCGGGGTGGCGGCGGGCGCGATGCCGGTCCAGCGGGTCGTCGGACGGACCCGGCTCGGGGGATCGATCGGTCATGGCGGCTCCCTGTCGCGTCGGGCGGCGCAGAGGATCGGGCCGCGCCTACGAGGTGCTGACCGCGCGGCGCGCGAACTCGCGGATCTGCTGGCCCGGACGCTGCTGCTCGCCGTGCTGCGAGCCCAGGGCCAGGACGATCCCGGTGAGGGCGGGCACGGCGGACTGCGCGTAGCGCAGCTGGCGCTCGGCCTGGGCCACGTCCACCGGGAGCTGCTCGGCGACGGAGCCGACGGCCTGCCCGACGGCCTTGTCGGCCGCCGCGGTGACCGTCTGCGGCCCGCCGCTCGCCGAGGCGGGGGAGGTGGTCGACGACGACACGCCGGGCGCCCGGTGGATCTCCTCCTGCTCGAGCCTCTTGCCGAGGATCCGGGTGTAGGCCGACGCGCCGAGTGCCGCGGCGGTCAGCGCGACCTTGACGGCGGTGTTGCGGGCGGGGCCGGGCTGGTGGGCGACCCGGTCACGGTTGGCGGCCAGCAGTCCGACGGCGCCCGTGAGGTGGACGCCGATCGCGGCCGCGTTGACCGGGGTCCACTTCGCCCAGCCGACCGCCGCGATGCGGCGCGCGGTGTGCCGGTCCCCGGCCTCGGCGGCGGCGGCGTTGAGCCCGGCGGCGCCGAACAGGGAGCCGCCGAACCATGCCGCGAGGCCCACGTCGTGCATCGTGCGGATGACGGTCTGTCGGTCATTGGTCATGGGGTTCCTCCCGTCCGCCCGAGCGGAGCTCGGCGGACGACGTATCGCCGGGGAGATGTCGGGATCGGGCGCTGCGGGTGTCCGTGCGCACGCGCACCCGGATCGGTGATCACCCGGGATGTCCGGCTCTCGTGATCGCGGACGACCCGGCGCGGCGGCCCGCGTCGTCGGCATGGTCGAGGACTCGACCGCCGGGTCCGGGGCGGCGACGTGATCAAAGGCGGGTGCCCTCGGCCGTGGGGCGTCAAACGGGCGGCGCGGGCGCACGACGTCCTCGGCGGGCCGGTCTCGCGACGCTCATCACGTCGCCGGCGCCGGAGTGACCGGCGGGCGCACTCTGGACGAGGGCGTTCTGTGCCCTCTCTCCGACCGAACAAGGTGATCTGCCGATGTCCGACCGCCACGTGGTCCCCGCCGACGAGGGCTGGCACGTCGAGAAGGACCACGCCCAGCGCGCGAGCGCCACGGCCCCGACCCAGGCCGAGGCGATCTCCCGGGCTGTCGAGATCGTCGCCAACGACGGCGGCGGTCAGGTCATCGTTCACGGCAACGACGGCCGGGTTCGCGAGAACCGCACGGTCGCCGCCGGTGAGCCGCACACCGCTCGCACGGCGGCGGCCGCGGCCACGGAAGCAGTCGCCGAGGGCGCGCAGGTGACCGGCCGCGCGGCCGGCGAGGAGCTCGCCGCGGCGGGCGGGACGCTCGCCGCGGAGACCGACACCGCCGCCCGTGAGGTCGCCGAGCACACCGGGCGCGGTGCCGAGCACGCCGCGGCCATCGTCGACGCCGCCACCGGTGGCATCGCGGAGCAGGCCGTCGCCGCGGCCGGCGGGGCGAAGCCCGTCGCGGCCGCCGCCCGGGACGCCGCCACTATCGCCGAGACGGCGGGTGGCCAGGTCGCCGACCAGGCCGACCGCGCCTCCGGCCAGGTCCGCGACGCGACCGCCTCCGCAGCGTCCCGCGCCGAGGACGTGCTCGCGACGACCGCCGCACGAGGTGAGCGCGCAACCCGCAAGCAGGTCGACCGCGCCGCCGTCGCCGGCGAGGGGCTCGGGGACGAGCTCGGCAGCGCCGCGGACCGCACGGGGCGGCGCGTCCACGCCGTCACCGAGTCGATCGCCCTGCCGCTGGACGAGGTCACCGACCAGGTCCTCGTCCGGATCGGCCGGCTCTCCCACGCCCTCAACCCCGTGCGGGTGGTCGGACGCAGCGTCGGCGTCGCCCTCGCCGGCGGGCTCTACCTCGCGGCGCTGGTCAGTGCCCGCGGGACGCGCGCCGCGCAGCGTGGCGTCCACCGCGCCACCGACGAACGCTGACAGCCGGCCGTCGTCGGCGGGCGGATCGGGCCGGGAACTAGACGGACAGCTCGGCCCGGGCGGTGGTCTGCCGGCAGATGCAGCGCCGCTCCCAGCCGACGTCCCGGGTGGCACGGCAGAAGCGTTGGCCGAGCGCGTCGTGGGCGGCCCAGACGTGGGGACAGACCGTGCACGTGGTCGCGGTCCGTCCCCACCGAGGTTGCTCGGTCATCCGGCGACCCCGGCCGGGGTCGCCGTGGGCAGGTCCTCGTCGATCTCCTGCAGCAGCTCGGCGTGTGATTGCACGTTGTCCGGTGCGCTCGCCCGCCGCAGGACCCGCTCCGCGACGGCCGGGGCGGTGTCCGGGGGGATGACGAGCACGCACACCCGTCCCTGCCACCGGCCGGCGATCACGAACCACACCGCGTCCGGCGTGAAGGTGGCGAAGCCGTCGAACGAGACCCGGCCGGTGGGTGTGACCAGGCGCTCCCGCCCGGTGGGGTCCCAGCCCAGCCTCCCGAACGCCACGCGCTCGACCGGTCCGATCCGGGAGGAGAGGGCGGCGAGGATCTCCGGGAGCTCGCGACGCAGGTCCCGCGACCGCGGCCACCAGGCTCCGTCCACGAAACCGGGCTTCGCGCCCCTGGGCTTGAGCTCGAGCCGCACCCCGCCGTCCTCCGCGACCGGGGTGGACGTGAGGGCTGGATCGATGTGCTGTGGTTCCGACATCGTCGGCACCCCGTCCCGGACCGCCGAGCGGCCGATGTGGACCTCGTCGGGGTCGGGCCGACGCTGCTCGTCGGACACTCGGACCCCGATACCGTCGACGCTACGCCGGCCGCGTCCGGCCGCTCGCCCGGTATCACCTCGCGCTCCCACCATGCGGCGTACTGTCAGTTCCCCTGGCGGAGTTGGCCCCGGACACCCGGCGAGCCCCGTCCCTTCATCCTCGTGGGTCGGAGTCGCCGTGAGTGCGGTCGTTGTCGTCGTCGCCGTCGTGCTGGTCGCGGCGGTGCTCACCGGGACGAGCGTGCGGCTCGTCCAGCAGTACGAGCGGGGGGTCGTGCTGCGGTTCGGCCGCCTGCTGCCGTCGGTCCGGCAGCCGGGCCTGCGCTTCATGATCCCGTTCGCGGACCGGATGGCGAAGCTGTCCGTCCAGACGGTCGTCCTGGACGTGCCGTCGCAGAACGCGATCACCCGCGACAACGTCACCATCGGGGTCGACGCGGTCGTCTACTTCCGCGTCGACGACCCGGTGAACGCCGTGATCAACGTCCAGAACTACGTGCTGGCCACCTCCCAGGTGGCGCAGACCTCCCTGCGATCGGTCATCGGTCGCGCCGACCTGGACACGGTCCTCTCGGACCGGGATCGGATCAACGGAGAGCTCAAGGGCGTCATCGACGCTCCCACCGAGCAGTGGGGCATCAGCATCGACCGCGTGGAGATCAAGGACATCTCGCTCCCGGAAGGCATGCGACGGTCGATGTCACGCCAGGCCGAGGCCGAGCGTGACCGCCGCGCCCGCGTGATCAACGCCGACGGCGAGCTGCAGGCGTCGACCAAGCTCTCGCAGGCCGCCGCGGCCATGGGCGAGACCCCGGGCGCCCTGCAGCTGCGGCTGCTCCAGACCGTGACCGACGTGGCGGCCGAGAAGAACAGCACGTTGGTGATGCCGTTCCCGGTCGAGCTGCTGCGCTTCTTCGAGCACACCGGGGTCACGTCGCCCGGGACGGCCGTGCCGGGCGATCCGGCGCTCCGCTCCGCGCCCGTCCCCGGCGACGCCACGCCCGAACCCGACCCCGCGCGGCCCTCGGCGACGTCGCGAACCAACGGCGCCGGACGGCCCGACGGCGGAGGGACCCTGCCGCCAGCGGAGGGATGAGAGGTTGCTGCGGCACGGACCGTCGCGGAGGCTCCGTGGACTCGACGCTCGCGTTATCGTGAGGTCTCACTCGGCTGTCCCCGGACCCGGCTGGCCGTCTCCGACGCCTCCGCACGGGATGAGCCACACGATGACTGCACCGAACGAGGCCCTGCTCGTCGCTCTGCGCCGCTCCGCTCAGGGGCTGGTCGAGCGCGACCTCAGCGACCTCGAGGACGTGCTGACCCGGATCGTGGCCGCCGCGACGCAGACCGTTCCCGGCGCCGACGGCGGCGGTATCGCGTGCCTCGACCGGGAGGCGGTCCGCGGGCGCCACGCCACCGCGGACGTGATCCGCGAGATCGACCAGGTGCAGGACGACCTCGGCGAGGGGCCCTCGGTCACGGCGGCTGCCGATCCACCGTCCAGCGGCATGGTGATCGCCCACGATCTCGGGTGTCGGCCCGACACCGACCGGTGGCCGCGATTCGCCGCGGTCGCGGTCGCGCGCGGCTACCGCTCCGTCATGTCGACCCAGTTGTCCGCCGACCCTCGAGCGGCGCTGACCCTGTACTCCCGGACGGCGCACGCTTTCGACGAGCAGGCCTGCGTCATGGCCGGGCTGTTCGCCACGCAGGCCGCCGTGCTGCTCCACGGCGCCGAGCGGGCCGCGAATCTGGAGCGCGCACTCGACTCACGCGACCTGATCGGACAGGCCAAGGGCATCCTCATGGAGCGCTTCACGATCACGAGTGCGGACGCGTTCGACTTACTCGTCACCTCCTCCCAGGAGACGAACCTGAAGCTCGTGGAGGTGGCGCGCTGGCTCGTCGAGGAATCGGCCACGACGCGGGCGAGTGCCGGGCGCGCGTTGCCGTCCGACGGGGACGACGGGCCCGGTGATTTCTCACAGCCCACGCTCCGTGTGATGTGACCCGCGTGCGCAGTCGCGGCGCACGTCCTCCTCGCGGGAGCTGCCACACTTCGCCGGTGAACGTGCGCACGAGGAACCGCGTCACCGTCTCCGGTCGCGTGGGGGCTCGTCCGATCGTCTTCGCGCACGGCTTCGGTTGCGACCAGAACATGTGGCGTCTCGTCGCGCCGGCGTTCGCCGGGGATCACCGGGTGGTCCTCTTCGACCACGTCGGTGCCGGACGCTCGGATCTCTCGGCGTGGGATCCCGATCGGTACGCGACGCTCGACGGGTACGCGCAGGACGTCCTCGAGATCGTGGACGACCTCGACCTGGACGACGTGGTGCTGGTCGGGCACTCGGTGAGCGCGATGATCGGCGTCCTCGCGGTGGTACGGGCGCCGGCCCGCTTCTCCCGTCTCGTCCTCGTGAGCCCGTCGCCCCGCTACACCGACGCCCCGCCCTACCGGGGCGGGTTCACCGAGGCCGACATCGACGAGTTGCTCGAGGCGCTGGACAGCAACTACCTGGGCTGGTCGGGGGCGATGGGGCCGGTGATCATGGGAAATCCGGACCGGCCGGAGCTCGCCGAGGAGCTGACCAACAGCTTCTGCCGCACCGACCCCGAGATCGCGCGCCACTTCGCGCGCGTCACGTTCACCTCGGACAACCGGGCGGACCTGGGAGGCGTCCGCATCCCATCACTGGTCCTGCAGTGCCGGCAGGACGCGATCGCCCCGCCCGAGGTCGGACGGTGGGTGCACGGCGCACTGGACGACAGTCGGCTGGTGATCCTCGAGGCGGCCGGGCACTGTCCCCAGCTGAGCGAGCCCGGGCAGGTCGTCAGCGCGATCCGCGAGTTCCTCCCGTCCCCGGTGCCCGCCGCACCGTGACCCCTCCCGGCCTCGAGGTCCTGCTCGAGGAGACCCTCGACGACCTGTACGAGCGCGCCCCCTGCGGTTACCTGTCCACCCTGCCGGACGGCGGGATCCTCAAGATCAACGCAACGATGCTGGGCTGGCTGGGGCTGACGCGCGCCGACGTGGTGGGGCAGAAGCGCTTCAGCGACCTGCTGTCGGTGGGTGGTCGGATCTATCACGAGACCCACTTCGCCCCCCTCCTGCGGATGCAGGGCGAGGTCCGCGGCGTGGCCCTGGACCTCGTGACCACGTACGGGCCACGGCTGCCCGTGCTCGTGAGCGCCACGATGACGGCCGGGCCCGACGGTGAGCCGCTGCTCGCCCGGATGACGGTGTTCGAGGCCTCGGACCGCCGGGCCTACGAGCGCGAACTGCTGAGGGCGCGTCAGGAGGCCGAGCAGGAGCGCGAGCGCCTGCAGCACCTCGCGACCGTGCTGCAACGGACGCTGCTCCCGCCGGCGCTGCCGCGTGTGCCGGGGCTGACCACCGCCGGGTACTACCACAGCGCCGCGGTGGAGCAGATCGGCGGTGACTTCTACGACCTGTTCCCGCTGGACCACGACCGCTGGGGGTTCTTCCTCGGTGACGTGTGCGGCAAGGGCCCCGCCGCCGCCGTCGTCACGTCGCTGCTGCGCTACACCCTGCGCGCCACGGCGGTCTACGAGAGCGACCCGGTGTCGGTCCTGGAGGCCCTCGATTCCGGCCTGCGCCAGCAACGGGCCACGGGGGAGCGGGGGTGGTGCACCGTCGTGTTCGGCCTGCTCACGCCCCTCGACGACGGGTTCAGGGTGAGTCTCGCCAGCGGCGGGCACCCGCCGGCGCTCGTCATGCGTGCGGGCGGGCGGGTCGAGGCCATGGACACCGTCGGCGGCCAACCCGTCGGGCTCCTGCCAGACCCCCGGTTCGTCGCGGCGACGGCTGTCCTCGGGCCGGGCGACGGGCTCGTGCTCTACACCGACGGTCTGACCGAGGCGCGCCGGCCCGACGGCACCATGATCGACGACACCCTCCCGCAGGTCGTCGCCGGCCTCGTCGGTCTCGCCGCCCAGGGGGTGGTGGACGGGCTCGCGGAGCTTCTGACGTCGCTCGGCCCCGGTCTCGCCGACGACGCCGCGATCCTCGCCCTCACGGTCCGCGGGGCGAGCCTCAGTCCTTCGGACTGAGGCCGAGGGTTACCGAAGACGGGCGGTCACCAGCCTGCCGCGGGTCTCCACGCGTCACATCGCGACGGCGTCGGAAAGCGTGGCTCCACGCCGCTGAACGTGCGGCGCGGAGCCACCCAGGAACCCTGGGCGCGGAGCGGACTCGAACGCGCCGGAGCCGACCCGATCCTCGGCACCCTCGACGGTCATCCGCCGGGGCCTCCATGTCGCCGTCGCCTGCCCGGTGGTCCGGCGACGCGTTCGGCCATAAGGTTGTGCACGTCCGTCCTGGACCTGACGGCCACCGTGCCCCGCTCGGCGAGCGGGCTGTGTGTTCCGGGTCAGCGGAGGATGGACGGGGGTGCCGGCCGTGCAGGGCTCGATCCGCTCCGGGGAGGCGTCAGCTCGAGGGCTCGGCGCCCGCCCCGAGAGCGCGCAGGCGATCGAGGACGGCTGGCTGCTCGCGAAGGCCCGCGGTGGCGAGGTGGAGGCGTTCGAGGTCCTCGTCGGTCGGCATCGGGACCGGATCTACCGGATCTCCCTGCGGATGCTGGGCAGCCGGGAGGACGCCGAGGACGTCACCCAGGACGTGGTCGTGCAGATGTGGACCGGCTTGGCGGCGTTCTCGGGATCGAGCAGCTTCGTCACCTACCTGCATCGGCTCGTGGTCAATCGCTGCCTGAACCGCATCCGCCACGCGAGAACGACGGTGACGCTGCCCGACACGGGCGACCCACAGCATCCCCGCAGCGCCGGAGTCGGGGAACGGGTGCAGGATCGCGCCGAGCTCGCGTCGGCGACCCGGGCGCTGGAGGCCTTGAGTCCGGAGGTGCGCACGGTGTTCGTGCTGTGCCAGCTCGAAGGGATGACCTACCGGCAGGCGGCGGCCATGTGCTCGGTGTCCGAGGACGTGGTGCGTGGACGATTGGCCCGAGCCCGGGCCGGGCTGACGGCAGCGATGAGGGAGTGGACATGAGCGATGATCCGCTCCTAGCCGGCCCGACTCCGGGCGCCGGGCCCGCCGGGCTCGAGGACGCGGCGGTGGGGGAGCGGCGGTTGCCGTGCGGCACGGAGTCGGTGGACCTGCTCGCCCAGGTCTGCGACGGCGACAGCGGTCGTCGCACGGCCCATCAGCAGCAGTGCCCGTACTGCCGGGCTCTCCTCGTGGACTACGCCGAGCTCTGGTCCCCGTTCGCGGACCTGGCGGCCGAACCGGTCCGCGCGCCGCTGTCGATCGTCGACCGCGCCCTGGCCTACGTTCGCGAGGTCGCGGGCGACTCCCGCCGCCCCGTCCTGCCCCTCCACGACTCCACCCCGACGGCGGGTGAGGTGGCGGGGTCGGCGGACCTCACCGCGCGGGTGATCATGCGGTGCGTCCGGCTGGTCGCCCAGGAGGTCGACGGGGTCCGCCTGGCCCTGTCCCACGTCGAGGTCGCGGCGCCCACGAGGAACGTGACCGTGGACGTCACGGTGGCCGTGGACTACGGCCAGGACCTCTACGCCCTCGCGGCGAGGGTCCGCGCCCGCGTCGCCGACACGGTCCGGTCGCTGATCGGACCCGGCGCGGTGACGGTGTCGGTGCACATCGACGACGTCTTCCCGGCGCGCCCCGACGCGGCGACCGCCTGAGCTGCGGAAGGACGGCGCCACCCCGCCACGCAGGACGACGTGACCCAGATCACGTCGACCGATTCCGTGCGGTTCGGGCGCGCGAGGTGTCCAACTCAGTGAGTCCGGCCGAGCAGGCGCCCAGTCCCGCGCCTCCGAGTCCTCGCGAGTCCGCCGGGCGCCGTCCGTTTCCGTGTTCCAGACATCCCCCAGGGAGAAGTGTGTCCATGACCAGCCCCATCAGCCCCGCCAGCAGCGCCGGCCCCACCGGCCCCGCGGCCTCCGCGAACGCCACCCCGTCCGCCACCGGTGCGGCGATGGCCCGCCCGGCGGGCTCGGACCTCGAGACCAGCCAGGGCAAGACCTCCATCGCCGACGCCGTCGTCGCCAAGGTCGCCGGGCTCGCCGCCCGCGAGATCCCCGGCGTGTACGGGTTCGGCGGCGGTGCCGCGCGCGCGTTCGGCGCGATCACCGAGCGGCTGCCCGGTGCCCGGACCTCGTCCACCCAGGGGGTATCGGTCGAGGTCGGCGACCGTCAGGCCGCCGTGGACCTGACCATCGTCGTCGAGTACGGCGTCGCGGTCGCCGAGCTGGCCCGCGCCACCCGGCGCAACGTGATCGGCGCGATCGAGCAGATGACCGGGCTCCAGGTCGTCGAGGTCAACATCAACGTCGTCGACCTGCACCTGCCCGGTGACGACTCCGACGACCAGCAGCAGGACCAGGCCCCGGCCCGGCCGACCAACCGGGTCCAGTGACCGGAACGCACCGAGCGGGGCCGGCATCGACCGGCCCCGGCCCGATGCCGGCCGGCCCGGGGGGACGCCCCGGAAGGGACCCGACCGCGGACGGCCCGCCTCGGTTCGATCCGACCGGCCCGGCCGCAGCGCCGGTCGCCCGTGACCTCGACGCGCTGGCCGAGCCCGTCGCCGCGGCGGTGCTGGCCTGTCCCGGCGTCGCCGGGCTCTCGGGCGGCCCGTACGGCACGGTGGGCACGTACCTGCCGGGGCGGCGGGTCACCGGGGTGCAGATCACCGACCACGAGATCACCGTCCGCATCGTGGCGCGCCTGGCTCCCCTGCGTCGTATCGAGGCCGAGGTCCGCGCCGCGGTGGCCCCCTTGCTGCCGGGCCTGCCGGTCCATCTCGGCGTCGACGACATCGACGCCGGGGACGCTCATGGGCCCACGATCGGGAACGCCGACGCGCCGACATCACTCGGCCCCCACGGCGGGGTCCGCCTTCCCTTCTAGCGCTGACACCCGGGTTCGCGACGCCCTGCCCCGCCGCGGTGGGCGGGCCGCCACCCGTCACCTCTCCTACGTCATCGAGGAATTCCCATGCTCGTGTCCAACACCGTCCTGGGCCTGCTCGTCGGCCTCACCCTCGGCATCGTCGGCGCCTTCGGCGGCCTCGCCGCGTTCCTGCTCGTGCTGGTCCTCGGAGCCGCCGGGTTCCTGGCCGGCCGCCTGCTCGACGGGCAGCTCGACCTCGGCGGCCTCGCCGGTCGCAGCCGCTCCACGAGCGCCCGGCCCTGAGCCCGCCATGAGCACCCACGACGCCGCAACCGGGCCGGAGCCCGGAGCCCCGCCGCGCGCCGACCGGACCCTGACCGGTCAGAAGCGATTGGTCACCACCACCGTCAACACCCCGTCGCCGACGTCAGGCCGGCACGCCGCTCCCGACGATGTGACATCCGACAGCGCCGCGTCCGGCGACGCCGGCGGGCGTGGCACCTTGTCGATCGAGGACGTCGTGGTGGAGAAGGTCGCCACGGCCGCCGCCGCGGAGGTCGAGCACGTCGGCGGGGCGGTCCGCCGCGTGCTCGGGGTGGCGACCGGTCGCGAGGACGGCGACGGCCGGCCCCGGGTCTCGGCGAGGGTGTCCGGGGAGGTGGCTGCGCTCGAGATCCGGCTCGCGGTCGCCTATCCGGCCTCGGTACGCGCGACGACCGAGGCGGTGCGGGCGCACGTCCGCGACCGGGTGCACGCGCTGACAGAGCTCACCGTGACCCGCGTCGACATCACCGTCGCCGCGCTCACGGCGACGACGCCGGCGAGCAGCAAGCGGGTGGTCGCATGATCCGCCGTCCCCGCCGCAGCATCCCGGCCACGATCGTGGCGCTGCTCCTGCTCGCGATGTGCGTGCTCGTGGTGCTCTGTTGCGTGCAGGCCCTGCTCGGGCAGACGCCGCTCATCAGCTTCACGCAACTGCTCGCCGTGGGTTCCGGGCAGTCCTGGGACAGCGCGGTCGTCGTCACCCTCGCCGTCGCGACCGCGGTGCTGGGGCTGGTGCTGCTGGTCGCGGCGATCCGCCCCGGCAACCCCACCGTCATGCCGCTGGTCCCTCTGAGCTACGACGGGGCCACCGGCTCGGATGCCGGGGTCCGGCGTCACAGTCTCGTCCGAGACCTCACTACCACCGCCGAGGCCGTCCCGGGGGTCACGAAGGCGACAGTGGACGCCGGCCGCCGCCGCATCGTCGCCACGGTGGCGGTCGCCGCGGCCGACCCGGCCGCCGTGCCCGACACGGTCCGCGGACGCCTCGAGTACCGCCTGGTCGAGATCGGCCCGGCCCCGCGCCCGAAGGTCCGGATCCGAGCCCGCCGGGACGACGCCGGCTGAGACCGGCGCACTCACCACCCCCGCCTCCCACCAGACAGGACCGCGTCATGGCCAGTCCCAACCGGCCCGCCCGGCTCAACCACACCCTGCTGCTGCTCGTCGCGATCGTGCTCCTCGCCGCGGCAGCGTTCGCGCTCCTCCTCGGCTCGGGGGTCCTCGCGGGCCTCGGCATGAACAGTCCGGGCGAGGCCTCACCGCTGACTCCCGCCACGCTCTCGCCGCCGACCTGGGTCGCCTACCTCGCGATCGTCGTCGCGATCGTCGTCGGGATGCTCTGTCTGCGGTGGCTGATCGCCCAGACCATCCGCAAGCCCGCCACCGGCACGTGGCGGCTGGAGAGCGACCCCGCCGGTGGGGTCACCCGCCTCGACGCCCAGGCCGCCGTCGACCCGTTCGTCGATGAGGTCGAGACCTACCCCGGCGTGCACCGGGCCACGGCACGCCTGTCCGGAACCAGCGCCCGTCCGTTCCTGCACCTGGACATCGGCACCGAGGACGCCGCCGACATCACCGCGCTGCGCCGGCGCATCGACACCGACGCCGTCCCCCGGCTGCGCCGGGCGCTCGACCTGCCGGCCTTGCCCGCGGACCTGCTCGTGCGCCTCGACGCCGCCCGTTCCGCCCGACTCGAGTGAGAACGACGATCAGGAGCGCCGGACCGAGCCGACCGTCAGAGGGCCCCGGCGGCTGCTTGGGCAACGGCCTGGTCCTGCTCGCCGGTGCCGCCGCTGACACCGACCGCACCGACAACGACTTCGCCGCTCACCAGGGGCATCCCGCCCGCGAAGATCATGACGCGGCCGTCGTTGGAGTCCTGGATGCCGTAGAACTGGCCCCCGGGCTGGGCGTTCTCACCGAGAGCCTGGGTGGACACGTCGAACGCACGGGCGCTGAAGGCCTTGTTGATGGCCACGTCGACGCTGCCGATCCACGCCCCGTCCTGACGGACGTGGGCGACGAGGACACCGCCCACGTCGACGACGGCGATGTTCACCGGCTGGCCCTGGGCCTCGGCCTTCTTCTCACCGGCGGCGATGACGCGGCGAGCGTCCTCGAGATCCACGGTCTTGATGTCACGCATGACGGTTCCTTCCTTGAGGACCTTGACGTGCCGCGCGCCCTACGTTCGGCGGGGCGGCGGCAGCGATGGCCGACGGCCCGGATCCGCTCGCGCACCACGGCCGGGGCGCGACGAATGGAGCGGCCACCAGCGGGACGGTCATGCGCATCCTCGGACGTCGTCGTGGTCGGTGCCCGTCGTCGGGTCACCGCGCCCACCGGGTCCGGGGTGGTGGTCACGTTCGGCGGACCGGGCGGGAACGTCCCGGCACGGCCACGCTGCGGAGCACGCTACAGGCGTCCCGTGCGCGCCGACACCGAACCCGGTGGACAGGGGCCACGGCAGCGCTGATGGCCCTGGTGCTCGTCTGTGCTGGTCAGTGGACGTACTCGCCAGCGTCGATCGTCAACGGTGATCATCAACGGTGATCGTCCGAGACAGGCTGTGGTGTGACGTAAGCGGTACCCAGAGCGGGACCGATGGCGTCGGGCATGAGCCCACCTACCCGACGATCGCTCCTTGTCTGTCGCGGCCGTCGGTCAGTCATGGGAGCGCGCGGAGCGGCGCCATTCGGTTGGGGTGACCCCGGAGGTCTGCCGGAAGGCGCGACCGCAGTGGGATGGGTCGACGAATCCCCAGCGGCGTCCGATGGCGGCGATGGCCTGGTCGGCGTCGCGCGGGTCTCGCAACTCCCGCCGGCAGGCCTCGAGCCGTTGCTCTTGGATCATCGCCCGCAGGCTGATACCGGCGTCGGCGGTGCCCTGGCCGGGGGATGCGCCGGCCAGTCGCCCGGTGCGTTCGTCGAGGACGGTGTCGACGAACAGGTCGGCGCCGCGTGGTCGCACGACGCGGCGGCGGCGCCGCTGGAGATTCGGGCCCCGGTCATTGCGCGAGCGTCGGGGTGCGTCGTGACCACTGCGGTCGATCGACTTCGTTGACGATGAAGCGGGCGAGGTCGGTGCGGGTGATGGTTCTGCCGCGGCGCGGGGTGGCGTCGTCGCGGACGCGGTAGGTGTCGGTGGGGTCACGGTCGACGAGCAGGACGGGGCGGACGAGGGTCCAGTCGAGGCCGCTGGTTCGGACGGTGTCCTCCATGAGGCGCATGTCGCTGTAGATGTCGCGTAGCAGCGGCCGGACCAGCAGGCGGTACCAGAGGGCGAGTTCGGGGTCGTCGTCACGGACCCCGGCGCTGGTGATGGCGATGAGTCGGCCGACGTCACGCCGAGCTACGCGAACTGCCCCGAGGGCTGCACCCGCCGAGGCGCTGACCAACACGGTCAAGCACGCCGCGGGGCGGCGCGGGCGACGGTGCAGGTGCGCGGTCGGGGCGCGCGGCTCGAGATCGAGGTCGCCGACGACGGCGTCGGGGGAGCCGCTCCGGCACGGCCCGAGATCGCCCCTCCTGGAGGCCGACTGATACCTCTCCGCGCGTGCCCCCCCCCGCATGAGCAGATTCACTCGATTCGAGCTCGCTGATGGTGGAGGTGACCACCACGGAACCGGTGCCAGGGGGTCTCGTGCTCGCCCTGTGCGGCGAAGTAGTCCTCGAGGAGCTCGCGGCCGTCGAGTCCCCGCTTCCACGAGCGCGGGGGTCGCTTGCCGGCCAAGAAACACTACGCTACGGTTTCGTAGTTTTTCCGTCGAAGGGGTGACCGTGGAGCTTTCGTCCGTGCGAGTGGTGACCGACGACGTCGCCACGCTCGCCGCGTTCTACGCCCGGGTCACCGGGGTGGCGCCGGTGGGCTCGTCCGACTACACCGAGCTGGCTCGACGGGAGCCACGCTGGCGTTGTGCAGCCGCGAGGCCTTGGCGGCGGCCAGCCCCGGAGCGGCCGGGCAGGCCGATGCTGCGTCGGCCGGGACCTCGGTCGTCCTGGAGTTCGAGGTCGACGACCTCGACGCTGTGCGCGACCACCTCCGCGGCGGCGGTGTGCGGGAGTGGGTGCAGGAACCGACCGACCAACCGTGGGGAAACCGCTCGATGCTCCTGCGAGACCCGGACGGCAACCTGGTCAACGTGTTCACCCCGATCCCGGGCGCCGACCGGGGTTGGCCTTCGCAGGCACGGGACGGGCGCTGAGGGCTGAGGGCGGCGGAATGGTGGAGGCGGTGGAGCCGGTGGGGCGCGACAAGCGGGTGGCGCGCTCGCAGGCCGCCGTGCTCGCCGCGACCTACGAGCTCATGCTCGAGGGCGGCCTGGCCGGGGTCAGCGTCGACGAGGTCTCCCGGCGGTGCGGGGTGGCCAAGACGACCATCTATCGGCACTGGCCCTCGCGCAGCGCGCTGCTGCTCGACGCCTGCTCGCAGATGGGCACCGCGGTGCCGGTCCCGGACACCGGCGGCCTGGCCGGCGACCTGCACATCCTGGTCGAGGGTCTGGCCGACCAGCTCCGCGCGCCGGGCTGGCCGGCGATCCTGCCGTCGATCATCGACGCCGCTGAGCGCGATCCCGACCTCGCGCGTGCCCATGCTGAGCTGCACCGCAGCCTGATGGATCCCTTCCTCGACGCCGTCGAGCAGGCCCGTCGGCGCGGTGACATCCGAGGTGATCGGGACCCGACGGCGGTGGTCGCGTCGCTGGTCGGGCCGTTGTTCTATCGCCGCTGGTTCTCGCGTGAGCCGCTCGACGCCGCCTTCGTCGACCAGGTGCTCGACGTCGCGCTCGACGTCGCGGGCGCCGCGGCACGCCAGGGCTCGACGTCCGGGGGCGGCGCTCGGTCCGGACCGGTGCGGTGAGGTAGCGCTGCAGGGTCTGGCCGTATGGCGACGAGCGTCTCGGTCCGGGCCTCCCGCAGCGGCGCGAGGCCGATGATGTGCTCGCTGAGGGCGAGCCCGAGCAGCTGGGAGCAGCACAACGCCGCCCAGAGCTCGGGCTGGTCGACGTCGAGTCGTTCATGCGGCCACACGCACCCGACTCGCGACCGCGGTGGCGGTGCCGCCCCGCTTGACGACGGTGCGTTGCAGCCGGTGCCACGCCGCGAGGGCGGGCAGGCCGACCCGCGCCGCCGAGCCGGCGGGCGGGGTCGAGAGGCGCTGCATCGAGCGCAGCACGCCGAGGGCGTCGCGGACGCGGTCGGGCGCGTCGTCGGACATGGTCCGCTGGAAGCGCTGGGTGCCAGCGGGATCGTCGAGGTGCCGTCGCGGGTGGCCGCGAGCTCGGCGGCGAAGTGGCCCCGCGATACGTCATCGGGCTGAGCGCGGCGCCGGGGCAGCTCGTTACTGCTCGTGCGGACGGTCGTGTACCGCGCCCTCTCTCCCGCTCCGGTCGGAGGCGTCGCCCTGGTGCCGATCCGTCCGAGGTGGGTGTGGGCGAAGGCGTCGGGCAGCTGAGCCCGAAGCCGAGCATACGGTCGAACCCGACGTGGAAGGCCCACGCGCAGGCCGTGACGCCGGCCCATGTGGAGAGGTTCGGGAGCGGGGCCGCCATCGTGATCGCGACGACCGCCAGTTCGAACGAGACAGCATCGTCGCGAGGACGGTCCACCCCTGTCGTGCCACCCCACGTCGAGTACGAGCTCACCGAGCCCGGGAAGACGCTCGAGGAACCGATCAGGACGTTGGAGCGGTGGGACGTGCAGAACCCCGAGGCCTTGCTGGCCGGTGGTGCCCGGCGTCGGGAGCGGACCAGCACCACGCAGACGGCTACGGCCACGGAAATCGGCCGGGGTACGACGTCAGCGGTACCGGGGAGCGGGCCGTTGTCGCGAGGGCGCGGCAGGACCTCGTCATGAGTCGGTCGAGCGTCTCAGCCTTCGTCGACATCTTGACCTGATCGACGGCGACCTCGAGCGCGAGCCGTCCGTGACCGGCTCGTCGGTCTCGACGACCAACGAGGTTGGACCTTCGGAGCATCGACGGCGTTGGACGCGGCGATCTCTGCAATGGGCTACTTCCTCGTCGACGTGCCCGGCTGGCACTCCCGCCCCACCGACGCTCGGTACCCTGAGAGCGAGCTTTCCGAGATCGCCGAGGCTTACTACCGGTCGCCGTGGCGGCGATCCGCCGGCACGACCCGCACCACCTCGTCCTCGGGACTAGGACGAGCGGGCCATGTCCGTGGTCTGATCCCCGGAGCTGCGAGATCAGGCGCCGGGAACCCGGTAGATGCGGCCCGTGGTGGCGAGTCCCTCGAGCGTCCAGTCGCCGCCGACACCCGCCACGATCCAGCACAGGATCGCCCACAGGTCGAGGTCGGCGCGCTCGTCGTCGAGGGGCTCCAGCCCGGGCACGAGTGCATGGATCTCCACGCCCGCCGGGAACGGCCGAGCGGAGCGGCCGAGGAAGACCAGTTCGTAGACCCGACCCTCGACACCGAGCAGGCCCGGCGCGCCAAGCGGGTCCTGGGCGAGTCCGAAGGCGTCCCGCAGGAACGTGGCGAACTCGGGGTAGTGCTGGAGGTCGGGCTCGTTGAGCAGGGGCACCGCGCGGTGGCCGGTGGGCCGTCGTCCCGGCGGCAGCACCGTGACGGTGGCATGGTCGGTGGCATGGTCGGGCGGCCGGGTCGGGTCGCTCAACGCAGGCTCCGCTCCGCGAACTCGGTGAGGATCTCGCCGATCTGATCGCCGGAATCCTCCTGCAGGAAATGCCGTCCGGTCACCAGGTGGGTGCCCTCGGCGTGCGGCCACAGCTCGTGCCAGCGGGCGGCGAACACCTCGGGATCGAACACGTCGTCCTCCCGGCCCCAAATGATCGTGGACGGAAGCCGCATCGCCGCGACCTGGGTCTCCAGCCAGGCGAAACGATCGGTCGTGGTGTCGCTCTCGCGTCCGATCGGGATCGACCGGGGCCACTGCCAGGTCAGAGCACGATCACCGGGGTCGGGAAGAGCCTGCTCGTAGGTGGCCTGGGCGTCACGGGCGAACCGCGCCCGGTCGACCACCGAGAGGTACATACCCCGTCCCGGCATGGCGCCGTGCCGGCCCAGCACGTGGGGCCCCACGAGCGGTGCGTGCATGAAGCGCCAAGGGGTCACGGCCCGGTGGAACGGCGACGCCGGCGCCGCCCAGGCCCACGTCGACATCACCGCGACCGCGGCGATGCGATCCGGACGGGTGACCGCAGCGGCCAGTCCTGTCGGGCCGCCCCAGTCGTGGCAGACCAGCAGCACCCGGCTCAGGTCGAGCGCGTCCAGCAGGGCGACGACGTTGGCCGCGTGGTTGTCCAGGGTGTGGGCGGCGGACTCGTGGGGCTTCTCGGACCGTCCGAAGCCGATCTGGTCGGGCACCACCACGCGATGTCCCGCCCGGAGCAGCGGCGGGATCACGTCGCGCCACAGGTAGCCCCAGGTCGGGTTCCCGTGCAGCAACAGCACCGCTCCCGGCCCGCCCGGCGCGGGCGCCCCCGGCCCGGTCTCGTCGACGTAGTGCATACGGCGTCCGTTGACCCGCAGGAAACGTGGCGGGTAGGGGTAATCGAGGGTTGCGGGTGCTGGCCCTTCGGACACGGGTTCGCTCCAGTGGGTTCGGGGGCGCGCTCAAGCGGCCTGGGTACGGATCTGGGCCAGGACCGTGTCGAGCGCGATGCGCAAGGGTGCAGTGACGCGCCGGGTCTGCGTGAGCAGCAGGCCTCCCTGCAGGGCGGCGAGCAGCGCGAGGGCGAGCGCATCGGTATCGGCGTCGGCCCGCAGGTCGCCGCGTTCGCGCATCCGGGCGAGACCCTCGCGGATGGGCGCCTCCCAGCGTTCGAACCCGGCGACGAGGTCGGCGCGCGCCTCGGGGTCCTCGTCGGCGAGCTCGGCGGCGATGGAGCCGATCGGGCACCCGCCGGTGCAGTGGCGCTCTTCCTGCAGGGCGACGAGCATGTCCCGCCACTGCTCGAGGGCGGCGAAGCTGTCGAGGTGGTCCAGCAGCGGACGCTGGACCTCGAGGATGCCGTCGGTCTGGTGGGCGATGACGGCCCGCATCAGCTCGTCCTTGTCCGCGAAGTAGTGGTACAGCTGCGACGCGCTGACCCCCGCTTCGCGGCGGACGTCGTCGATCCCGGTGCGCGCGACGCCGTGGGCGAACACCAGCTCGGCTGCGGCGGCGACGATCCGCGCCCGGGTCGCGCGGCCCTTGGCCGTCAGCCGTCGGGGCGGAGCCGTCTCCCTCACACCGTGATCGTACGCGCAAGATTGGAGTTGACACTCCATAATCGCGGGAGCAGAGTTTGGAGAGAACGTTCCACTTCTCGAGGAGGCTCCATGCGCACCGACCTGGCCGGCTCCACCGCCCTCGTCACCGGGGCGACCAGCGGCATCGGCCGCGCCACCGCCGTGCGCCTGGCCGCGCTGGGGGCGCACGTCGTGGTATCCGGGCGGGATCAGGAGCGGGGCGACGCGGTGGTCGCCGCGATCCGGCACGACGGAGGTCGCGCCGACTTCGTCGCCACCGACCTGCGCGACGACGCGAGCGTCGTGCACCTGGCCGACCGTGCGACCGAGCTGGGCGGCGGGCACGTCGACGTGCTGGTCAACAGCGCCGGGGTCTTCCCCTTCGGCGCGACCACCGACTTCACGCCGAAGGACCTCGACGAGACCTTCGTCGTCAACGTCAAGGCGCCCTACCTGCTCGTGGCCTCCTTGGCGCCGGCGATGGCCGCCCGCGGCCACGGTGCGATCGTCAACGTCACCACCATGGTCGCGGAGTTCGGCATGTCCGGAGCCGGCCTCTACGGGGCGAGCAAGGCGGCCCTCGTGCTGCTGACCAAGTCCTGGGCTGCCGAGTTCGGACCGTCAGGGGTGCGCGTGAACGCGGTCAGCCCCGGCCCCACCCGCACCGAGGGCACCGTCGGGATGGGGGACGGGTTGGACGCGCTCGCCGCGGGCGGACCGGCCGGACGCCCCGCGCAGCCCGACGAGATCGCGGCGGCGATCACCTTCCTCGCCACCGACGAAGCCAGCTTCGTGCACGGCGCCGTGCTGCCTGCCGACGGCGGCCGTGTCGCCGTCTGAGCCATCCCGCCCAGCCAGGAAGGTTCGACGCAGGACATCGCGAGCCCACAGAGGTGCGGTGGCCGGCGGACGTCTCCAGGCCCGGCCCACGGCCCACGGGCGGCCCTCGGAGAAGCCGTCGCCGCGCCGTGGCACTAGAGCACCTTCCACGGCCTGATCGATCGGCGAACCTGGTGCAGCTGCCAGGGTCAAGGACGTCCTGAGGCTCGCGCTGCGCGACCACGCCCGCACCGCGCTGTGAACCGCCCTGGCGTGTCCGGAGAGCTACGGGCTCTCCGGACACGCCGGGGCGGTTCACGTCTCGTCCTGGGCTGGAGCTGTGCCGGGATGCTCTGTGATCATCAACTGTGCGTGCGGGTTGGACTGGGGTCGGCTGAGGTGACCGACTGGACGCCGCCGTTGGAGACTGAGGAGAGCGTGCCGATGCGGACCGGAGCCCCCGTTGATGGCTTCACTCTGAGCTATGACCGCTTCGGGTCGCAGGGGCAACCAGCTGTCGTCCTGCTGCATGGCTGGCCCGGAGATCGCACTGACATGACGGCGGTGGCCGAGAGGCTGGCCGGTGAGCACGACGTGTTGGTGCCCGACATGCGCGGCTTCGGTGGATCGGACAAGCATTCCGGTGAGCCCAGCGAGTACTACGGTCTGATCGCGCAAGCCCGCAGCGTCGCGGCGTTAATCGAAGAGCTCGGACTGCCAGAGGTCGTGCTCGGGGGTTACGACATCGGCAGCCGCGTCGGACAGCAACTCGCGAGAGACCGACCGGAGCTGCTGAGGGCCATGGTGATCACTCCGCCGGCTCCGGGGGTGGGATCGCGCATTCTGGCCGAGGGCCCGATCCGCGAGTTCTGGTATCAGTCGTTCCACCACCTCGACCTCGCTGAGAGACTTCTCGACGGCAAGCCGGCCGCAATCCGCGACTACCTCGAGTACTTCTGGTCCCACTGGTCCGGGCCCGACTTCGCTGCCGACGCCACCCGCCTGGAGCACCTGACGTCGGTCTATGGACCTGCCGGTGCGTTCATCGCCTCGATCGCCTACTACCGCGCGGCTGGAAGCATCGTCGCTCGCTCGCTGGCCGAGACGACCCCGACCCAGAAGATCACGGTGCCGACCACGTTCCTGTGGCCCGAGCACGATCCGCTGTTCCTTCGTGCCTGGTCGGACCGGGTGGGGGAGTTCTTCGCCCAGGTCAGGGTCCAGCCCGTTGATGGGGTCGGCCACTTCGTCCCCGTCGAAGCTCCGGACACCTTCGCCGCGGCCATCTCGGCAGCCGGCTCTTGAGCGATCGGCGGGCCCGGAATCGTCCGGCTCAAGGCGCAGTTCCGCGTTGAGCCTTGGCGTGGGCGAGTCGGTAGGACTGGGTGCCGGTTTCGATGATCAGTCCAGCGAAGGTGAGTCGGTCGATGATCGCGGCGCAGAGTCTGGGGTCGGTGAAGGTGTTGGTCCAGCCGGAGAAGGCCCGGTTGGAGGCGATGGCGATGGAGTTGGTCTCCTCGCGCTCGGTGAGGACCTGGAAGAGCATCTCGGCGCCGCGGCGGTCGAGTTGCCTGTATCCGAGCTCCTCGATGCGGAGCAGGTCGACCCGCCCGTAGCGCGCGATGGTCGTGGCGAGCTGCTTCTCATGGGCGGCTTCGACGAGGTCGTCGACCAGCTTCGTCGCCAGTGTGTAGCGGACGCGCCAGCCCTGTTGGGCGGCGGCGGTCCCGAGGCCGATGAGTAGGTGGGACTTGGCGGTGCCGGAGTCTCCGATCAGGCAGAGCGGGTGCCCCGCTCGGACCCAGTCGCCGCCGGCGAGGGTGTGGATGGTGGCCGGGTTGATGGTGGGGTTGGCGTCGTAGTCGAAGTCCTCGAGCCACTTCTCTCGCGGGAATCCGGCGGGCGCGGGCGGTGAGGGACACGGGGACGGGCGCTCCGGGGAACCTGGCGGCGGGTCCGCGCCCTCGCGGCCGCGTCGATCCATGGTGCGCGCCCGGTGCCGCCGCCCGCCCGTGGCCTGAACTGAAGCCTCGCTGAAGACCCGGCCGCCATTGAACGGGTGAGGTCCGCGTCTGGCGGCGGATCACGGCGCTCCGCCATCATGCTGCGCACGGTGCCGTCGGGAACGAGCGGAGGTCGACATGCCCCAGCCGGAGATCTTCCTGAGGTCCTACCCGATCCCCGACGGCATGGCGGCGCACGCGGCGGCGGTGGAGGAGGACGGCTGGGACGGACTCCTGTTCACCGACACCCAGAACCTCAGCATGGACGTGTACGGGTCGCTCTACCTCGCGGCGGCGGCCACCTCGCGGCTCAAGCTCGGCACGGCGGTCACCAACCTGACCAGCCGCCATCCCGCGGTGGTCGCCTCGACCATCGCCACCCTGCACCACGTCAGCGGCGGCCGGGCGCACATCGGTATCGGGCGCGGTGACACGGCGCTGGAGCTGATCGGCGTCAAGCCCCCGTCGGCCCACACGTTCGAAGGTCAGCTCAGCACGCTGCAGACCTACCTGCGCGGGGAGACGGTCGACGCCGACGGTTTCGCCAGCCACATCACCTGGCTGCCGCTTCCCGACGAGACGAAGGTGCCGGTCGACGTGTTCGGCTCCGGACCCCACGTGATCGACGCGGGCGCGCGGATCGGCGACCGGGTCACCGCCACCGTCGGCGCCGAGCCCGAGCGCGTCGACTGGGCGATCCGCGCGGCGCGGGACGCGCGTGCCGCCGCGGGAGGCAACCCGGCGACCCTGCGGGTCGGCGCCTTCCTGGTCGTGTGCGTGGGCACCGACGAGGCGGCCCTCGACGCGCTCGCGCGCGGCAACGCCAGCATCTCGGCGCACTTCCAGCGCAACGTCACCGCGTCGTTGTCGCGGGGGGACACGGCCGCCGTCGACAGGGTGTCGGGCGATTACGACCTCTATCACCACGGTCTCGAACACGCGACACAGGCCGCGACGCTCCCCGACGACTTCCTGCGCAGGTTCTGCGTCATCGGCACGCCGGACGACTGCATCGCACGGCTGCACGAGCTGATCGGGCTGGGCCTGTCGCACCTGGTGTTCGTCGGCGCCTCCCGCGACGTCGACCACACCGTGCGGGAGCGATCGGACCATCTGCTCGCGACCGAGGTGCTGCCGGCGCTTCGCGAACCCGGACACGCCGGCGACCGCCTCCCGGACACCGTTCAGGGCCAGCGGTGACCGGCGGGGACCGTCAGTGCGGGGCCACGCGGAAGACCGGCCAGCCGATCTCGGTCCGCCAGGCCGACGGGTCGGTGGTGTCACGGGGGCCGACCAGGTAGGTCTCCCGCACCGGGCCGGCCACGGCGAGCGCGTTGGTCACCACCCAGATGCCCAGTTCGCCGTAGGCGACCTCGATGTCGTCGTGCTCGCCGGCGTGGGTGGTGACGGCGAGCTCGACCGCGGGCAGGGTCACCGGGTGCACCCGGCCGCTGCGCGGCGGCCGCGCCGTCGGCCGGTACAGGAGGGCGTGCCCGCGCCCGTCCTCGAACAGCTCGTTGTCGAAGAGCCCTCCCGGCGCGCCGGTCGGGTCGTCGACCGCCGCGTCCAGCTCGGCCATGGCGCCGGCGTACCAGGCGAGCACCTCGTCGACCGCCACGTCGTCCTCGACCGCGGCCACCGTCGTCGCCGGGACCACGCGCAGCTCGACGTCCAGCGGTGGTGGCTCCGGCGCCAGCAGCCGGCGCAGGGACGCCACCGCGCCGCGGGTGCGCTCGAGCTCGGACTCGAGCCGCCGCAAGTGGTCCGCCACCAGCATGGCGCGGGTCTGCGGGTCGCCGGAGCGCAGGATGCGCTGCACGTCGGACAAGGGGACGTCGAGCTCCCGCAACCGGTGGATCACCTGGGCGGTCGGGATCTGGTCGACGCCGTAGTGGCGGTACCCGGTCGCCTCGTCCACGGTCGCGGGCTCGAGCAGGCCCGCATCGTGGTAGCGGCGCAGCGTCCGCACGCTCAGGTGGCTCAGCCGGGAGAACTCACCGATCGTCAGCACGGCGCCACGATGCACCCTCCCCCAGGGGGAGGGTCCAGCGCTTGACCCTCCCGGTCCGGGAGATCGCACGGTGGGTCCATGACCACCTCGCACACCATCCAGCCCGACCAGCTCCCGGCCACGATCCGCGGCTACCTCGCCGCGCACGACGCCGGCGACACGGACACCGCGCTGCGCGCCTTCACGCCCACCGCCGTGGTCGTCGACGACGGCGAGACCTACCGCGGGACCGAGGAGATCCGCGGCTTCCTGATCGAGGCCGGAGCCGAGTTCACCGTCACCAGCACCCTCGTCAGCGCGCAGCGCGCCGACGACACGCACTGGGTCGCCACCAAGCACCTCGAGGGCGACTTCCCCGGCGGCGTCGTCGACCTCCTCTACCGCTTCGCGATGGACGGCGACTCCATCGCGGAGCTCGTCATCGCACCGTGACAGCCCCGAACCCGCGGACGACGACGAAGGAGCAGAGATCGGGAACATGGATCGCGAGAGCCTCGACGGACGTCGAGCCCTGGTCACCGGGGGATCGAAGGGAGCGGGTCGAGCCGTGGCCGAACGGCTCCGTGAGCTCGGCGCCGACGTGTCCGTGACGGCCCGGACGATGCCCGACGGGTACGAGCTCCCGGACGTCGACGTCCCGGTGCTCGTGATCCACGGCACCGAGGACGTCAACCTGCCGATCGGGGCCACCGCCGACCGGCTCAAGGACTTCCTGGGCGATCTCGAGCTCGTCCGCGTCGACGGCGTCCCGCACAACGTGCCACGGTGACGTCTGGTGGACGTTCGTGCTGGTCAGTAGTGGTGCCCAAGGCTGGCGATCATCATCTGTGGTGCGCTGTGACAGCCCGGAGCGTGGCCTAAGCGGTCCGCAATCCGTGCCGCTGAGAAGATCACCAGTCCTGACCGCTGAGGCAGGGGTGGCTGGGTTCGGTCGTAGCGCATCTACTGGTCGACGGGTCGTCCTGTGTTGTCGGATCGCGCCGGACTCGCAGATGTACTCACCAGTACATCAGATGGACGTCGCGATCGTCGTGGCGTACCTGGGTCAGGCGCGCTCAGGCGGCATCTTCGTCCTGAGGTCGCTGACCGGGTAGATGTCCTAGAGGGTACATTTTTCTGGTTGCCGTGAGCGCCTCGGCCACTAGGCTGCGGTGATGCCTCTCGGCGACATCGACTTCTACTTCGACCCGGTCTGCCCGTTCTGCTGGATGACGAGCAAATGGGTGCGTCAGGTCCGAGCCCAGCGGGCCCACGCGGTGAACTGGCGCTTCATCTCGCTGCGGCTGCTCAACGCTCATGTCGACTACGACGCTCAGTTCCCGCCGGACTACGAGGCCGGTCACACCGCGGGCCTGCGGCTGCTGCGGGTCGCCGCGCGCACCCGCGCCGAGCACGGCAGTGACGCCCTCGACGACCTCTACGCGGCCATGGGCGACCACGTCTTCGAGCGTCCGCTCCCGACGGACGGCTCCGGGGACGGCGGCCGGCGGGGGACCCGGGCGTTCGTCGCGCCGATCCTCGAGCAGGCCGGGTTGCCGGCCGAGTTGGCCGACGCGCTCGACGAGGCCACCTGGGACAGCATCATCCAGGCCGAGACCGACGAGGCGCTGGCCCTGACCGGCAAGGACGTCGGGACGCCGATCCTGCAATTCGAGCCCCCCGACGGCGTCGCCTTCTTCGGGCCGGTGATCAGCCGGATGCCCACCGACACGCAGGCCGGCGAGCTGTGGGACCACGTGATCGGACTGGCGCGCTTCGCAGGGTTCTCCGAGCTCAAGCGCAGCCTGCGTGAGCGGCCGCAGCTGCCCTCGTTCGGGGTGACCGAGGACCAGGTCGGGCTGTCCGAGGACTGGCACGGCGGCAGCCGGCGCCAGCATCACTGAGGGCGGGCGTGAGTACCGTGCTCGTGCTCTCGGGCGGCGGCAGCCTCGGAGCGGTGCAGGTCGGGATGCTCGCGGGACTGGCCGAGGCCGGCGTCGCGTTCGACGTGGTCATCGGGACCAGCGTGGGAGCGATCAACGCGGCGTGGATCGCCGGGGATCCGGGGCTCGCGGGCGTCGAACGGCTGGCCGGCGTCTGGCGCGGGCTGCGCCGGGCGGACATCTTCCCGTCCAGCCCGTGGTGGGGTCTGCTCGCTGCGTCGGGTCGGCGCAGCGGCCTGGTGTCCCAGCACAGGTTGCGCTCGCTGCTCGACGAGCACGTGCGGTTCGAGCGGATCGAGGACGCCACGACACCGCTGCACGTGGTGGCCGTCGACGCTCAGAGCGGGCAGAGCACCCTGCTCTCGACCGGCTCGGCGGTGGACGCCGTCCTGGCCAGTGCGGCCATTCCCGGCGTCTTCGCTCCGGTGGCGATCGGGGACCGGTGGTTCATCGACGGTGGGGTGGTCGACAACTGCTCGATCAGTCATGCGGTCGGCCTGGGCGCCGACACGGTCTGGGTGTTGCCCGCCGGCTACCCGTGCGCGGTGCCGGCGCTGCCGACGACCGCGACCGGGATGGCTCTGCACGGGTTGACCCTGCTCGTCCACCAACGACTGGCCCCAGACCTCGAGCGCTATCGCGACCAGGTAGACCTGCGGGTCGTGCCGTCGCTGTGTCCCCTGTCGGTCTCCCCGGCTGATTTCTCCCGAGCCGACGAGCTCATCGACAGCGCCCGCACCTCGACCCGGACCTGGCTCGCACGGGGATGCCCGCCCGAGGTCGCGACCGCGATGCTCCCGCACCCCCACGCGGGCGGCTCGATCACTCGGCAACCCGTTGCGGACTCCTGACCCGTCTCACGGCCACGGAGTCGCAGTCGGTTTCTGGACTCAATCCGCCTCGTCCTAAGGGGTACCGAACGGTACAGAAACCGCTCGCTCTGTCGGCCTCCGAGTCTCCGCGCGATGCGATCAGGCGAGGGCGAACGCGTCGGGATCCGCGGCGGCCCAATCGGCGGCCCAGGCCGCGGGCGGCTCGCACAGGAGCTCTCCGGGGGCCAGCCAGTCGTAGATCTCGGCGTAGGTTCGCATGACGCCGGGCTCGGTACGCCGACGCAGCATCGCGGGGTGCAGCTGCTCGGGGTGTCGCACCCCCATCGCCGCGATGATCTCCATCGCCGAGGCGACGGTGCCGGCCTGGAGCTGCCGGACGCGCGTGGCCTTGTCGGGTACGTGCAGGGCGCGCGCCCGGCGCGGGTCCTGGGTGGCCACGCCGGTGGGGCAGGTGTTGGTGTGACAGCGTTGGGCCTGGATGCAGCCCACGGCGAACATCATCGCTCGCGCCGCGTTCGTGTAGTCGGCGCCTTGGACCAGACGCTTGACCACGTCGGCCCCGGTGGCGACCTTGCCAGAGGCCCCGACGCGGACCTGCTCCCGCAGCCCAGCTCCGACCAGGGCGTTGTTCACGGTGATCAGGCCTTCCGTGAGCGGGGTCCCGACATGGTCGAGGAACTCCAGCGGCGCCGCCCCGGTCCCGCCCTCGGATCCGTCGACGACGACGAAGTCCGGGCCTACGCCCTCGGCCCGCCACGCCTTGACGATCGCGAGCACGTCGCGCCGGGATCCCACGCACAGCTTGATCCCGACCGGCTTGCCGCCGGCGAGATCGCGCATGCGGGCCAGGAACGTCACCAGCTCCCGCGGGGTGGAGAACACGCGATGGAAGGGTGGGGACACCACGGTCTGCCGGGCGGGCACACCTCGGGCGGCGGCGATCTCGGCGGTGACCTTGACGCCGGGGAGGACGCCACCGAGTCCCGGCTTGGCGCCCTGGGACAGCTTGAGCTCCACGGCGCGCACCGTGGGGTGGGCCGCCTGGTCGGCGAAGGCGGCGGGGTCGAACCCGCCGTCGGCGCTCCGGGCGCCGAAGTAGCCGGTACCGAGCTCCCAGATCAGGTCGGCGCCGTGACGCAGGTGGTACTCGGAGAGGCCGCCCTCCCCGGTGTCCATCGCGAACCCGCCGGCCGCGGCACCTCTCGCCATCGCCAGCACCGCGTTGGCCGACAGCGAGCCGAAGCTCATGGCGGAGATGTTCAGCAACGCCATGTCGTAGGGGACCGTGCACTCCGGCCCACCGACGCGCACCCGCGGCGGTGTCGGCGGAACCCGGGCCGGGGTCATCGAGTGGACGAACGACTCGGCGCCGGTCGCGTAGACGTCGCGTCCGCTGCCGAACGGCTCGTGGCCCCTGTTCCCCTTGGACCGTTCGTACACCGTGGTGCGGGTGTCCCGGTCGAAGGGCCGCCCGTCGTAGTCGAGCTCGACGAAGTACTGCTGCAGCTCCGGTCGGATCGCCTCGGCGAGGAATCGCAGGTGTCCCAGTACGGGGTAGTTGCGCAGCACCGAGTGGCGGCGCTGGGACAGGTCAGCCACGGCGAGAGCGGCGATTGCGGCGAACGGCACCGCGACGAGCCACCACCATGGGCCGGCGAGCAGGGCGCCCAGCACCGCCGCGGCGGCGAGTGTCACGAGGGTCAGTGCCGCCACGTACCGAAGGGTCGTGGCGCGAGCGATCCACCGTCGGACGCCCTGTCGGAACGCGAGGGCACTCACGCCGCGACCGCCCGGCTGACGGTGCGGCCGACCGTACGCGCCTCGAGCCCGAGGGGCTGGTCGTTCGGTGTCATCGAGACCCCTCACCCTGGTTTGTACTTGACAGTACATAATTCTCCCAGCGACGCTAGTCGGGCGAGGTCGTACTCGACTCGAGCCAGGTGGTGGCGGTGCTGCAGAACGGTGAGGTGCTCCCGGAGCTCGAGGTCCCGGCGGTGGGTGGTGGAAGGCTCCTGCTTCCCGCGGCGCTGGCCGGGTCGTGGGGGGTGGTACTCCTCTACCGCGGGTCGTGGTGTCCGTACTGCAACGCCCAGCTGGGCCGGTTCGCCCGGGCCTCCAAGACCTTCGCCGAGCTCGACATCAAGGTCGCGGCTCTGTCGGTCGACGATGAGGAGACCAGCGCGGCCCTGGCCGAGAAGCGCCGTCTCGAGTTCCCTGTCGGGCACAGCGCCGACGCCGCGAAGGTGTCCGCGCTGGTAGGCGCCTACACCAACGACGACCCGCCCTACCTGCAGCCGACCGGGTTCGTGCTGACACCGGAGGGCGCCGTGGTGACCGCGGTCTACTCCAGCGGCGCCATTGGCCGGCTGGTCGCCGACGACGTGGCCGGCCTGGTGCGCCACATCCAGGCGCAGTCGTGAAGCTCGAGGCCGCCCGGGTGCTGCTGACCCGTGCGGACAGGTGACGATGAGCCTGCTCGGCAGGGACGTCGCCGACGGGATGCGCCGACTACCGGCCCATCCGGAGGTTCGGCGCGCATTCGAACGATGGCGCGAGGCCGAGCATCGCGCGCTCGGCGCTGACCGCGCCGAGGTCGCCGACGAAGCCCTGCTCGCCGTCGGCCCGTCGTGTCGATGACGCCGGAGCGCGCGTCCGGGATGCACCCGGAGCGCGCGACCGGTCGCCGTGCGGTCGGGCGGGTGCTCCTGGCCGTTGGACTGGCCGCCGTGGTCCTGGTCGGCTGCGGCGCCCCGTCATCTCCGCCCACCCCCGTCCCACCGTCGTCGACGCTGCCCGCGGCGGCCCCGCCCGCGGGCGGCCGGCTGCTCGGTGGGCCGCCCCTCGACCCGGTCCCCGCTGCGGCCGCGGGTACGGCGACCTGGTCGCCGTGGCCTGCGGCGCTGCACGACGCACGGCACAGCTCGGCAAGCAGCGGCGACGGCCCGACGACGGGCACCGTGCGGTGGCGGCGACGCCTCGGCGGTGCGGCCACCGGTGGGCCGGTGGTGGGTCGCGACGGCACCGTCTACACGGCCTCCAACCTCGGAGTGCTCCACGCCCTCGACCCCTCCACCGGGGCCGACCGCTGGACCTACGCCTCGGGCCGGCGGGGTGGCAGCGATCTGTCGACCTCGGCGCTGGTGATGCCCAACGGCACAGTGGTCTGGGGCCCGCCTGGGCGGTCCGAGCTGGTCGGGCTGTCCTCGGCCGGGTCGCTGCTCTGGACCCGACCGTTGCCCGGTCGCCCGACCTCACCGGCGAGCGTGGACGGGCACCGCCTCTACGTGGGCGACACTGGGGGGCACGTCACCGCGCTCGACGTGGACAGGGGACCTCGCGTGGCGTGGACGGTCGCGGTGGGCACGACGTCGTACGGGTCGGTGGTCACTGACGGATCCGGGCGCATCTACACCACCGCCGACTCGGCGCTGATCGCGCTCGACGACCGCGGGGCGACGGCGGGGGTCGCATGGCGCGTGGAACCCCGCGACGACATCACCGAGGTCTCGGCCGGCCTCGCCCCGGACGGCACCGCGCTGCTCGGAACCAACGGATCCCGCGAATGGGCCTATCGACGCGACGGCAGCCCACGCTGGAACACAGCCCGAGTGATCACCTATTCGTCTCCTGCGGTGACGGCGGACGGCCTGGCCTACGTGGCCGACCACTCCGGACGCGTGCGCGTCCTCGACATCGCCGACGGTGCGGAGGTGGCCGGCTACCAGCTCTCCTCGCCCGAGCAGATCTGGAGCTCGGTGGCCGTGGACCGGGCGCACCGGCTGTACTTCGCGACCCAGGACGGCCACGTGCTCGGTGCCGGCCCGGACGGGCGGGTGCTGTTCGACGTCGCCGTCGGCGACCCGGTCGACTCCTATCCGGCGTTGACCGCCGACGGCGTCCTGATCGTGGGCGACCGCGGCGGCGACGTCGTGGCCATCGGGTGATCGGCCGGACCCTCCGTAGACCCCAACCCAGAGCGAGACGGAGTCCCCATGAAGAGTTACGACCTGATCTGTATCGGGGCTGGCAGCGGCAACATGCTCTTCGGGCCGGAGCTCGACGGCTGGCGCAGCGCCATCGTCGAGTCGAGCCGGTTCGGGGGCACCTGCCTCAATCGGGGATGCATCCCGTCGAAGATGTTCGTCGTCGCGGCCGACGCAGCCCGCTCCGTTGCGGACTCCCGCCGTCTGGGGGTGCACGCCACGCTGAACCGGGTGGACTGGCCCGCCATCCGCGAGCGGGTGTTCGGACGGATCGACCCGCTGCACGACCAGGCGGTCGAGTACCGCCGGGCGAACGGGATCGACGTCTACACCGAGCCGGCCCGCTTCCTGTCACCGAAGGTGCTCGAGGTTGCCGGCGAGAAGATCGGCGCCGAGCGCATCGTCGTCGCCGCGGGGTCGCGGCCGGTGGTCCCACCGATCCCCGGGCTCGACTCGGTTCCGTTCCACACCTCGGACACGATCATGCGGGTGGACGAGGTGCCGTCCTCGATGATCGTCGTGGGGGGCGGCTTCATCGCGGCTGAGATGGGCCACGTCTTCGGGGCCTTCGGCGCTCGGATCACGCTGGTGGAGCGCGGCCCCCGCCTGCTCGCGGCCGAGGACGAGCAGATCTCGTCCCGTTTCACCGAGCTCGCCCGGCGCCACCTCGACGTGCGCCTCCACACCGCGGTCGCGGCGGTCGCCCCCAGCGCCACCGGCGTCGCGGTCACCCTCGAGCGCGACGGGCAGGTCGAGGTCGTGGAAGCGGCCGCGCTGCTGGTGGCCACCGGACGGCGGCCCAACACCGACCTGCTCGATGTGGTCGCCGGCGGCCTCGAGATCGACGAGCACGGACACGTCGTCACCGACGACGCCTATCGCACAGCGGTTCCGGGCGTGTGGGCGTTCGGCGACGACGCGAACCACTTCCAGCTCAAGCACATGGCCAACGCCGAGGCGCGGATCGTGGCCCACAACGTCGCCCATCCCGACCGGCCCCGGGAGTTGCGCCACGACGTCGTGCCTCATGCCGTGTTCGCCGACCCGCAGATCGCCGGGGCCGGATTCACCGAGGCTCAGGCCCGCCGGAACGGGTTCGAGCCTGTCGTCGTCGTGCGTGACTACGGGGGCGCCGCCTATGGGTGGGCCCTCGAGGACACCACCAGTTTCGTCAAGCTCGTCCTCGATCCGGAGCGTCGCACGCTGCTCGGGGCCCACATCATGGGCCCGTCGGCCGCGATCCTCCTGCAGCCCCTGGTGCAGGGGATGATGCTCGGCCAGACCGTGGACGAGCTCGCCCACCAGGTCCTCTACATCCACCCTGCCCTCACCGAAGTCGTCGAGCAGGCCCTCCTCGAGGCCTGAGAATGTACCGGTTGGTACATGTCAGTCAGTGATCGGTGGTGTCGGGAACGTTCTCGCCGTCGGACCGAGATGCGCGAGGTCGCGAGGCACTCGGCGTCGTGCGCGCACGAATGTGGGCCAACGCCATGTCCAAGGCGATGGCGAGGCTGTCGGCGTCGCGCTTGGCCTGCGCCAGCAGGAGCCCGCCCTGAAGGGCAGCCATGAGTCCTCTGGCGAGGGCGGCAGGGTCGGCGTCGTCGTCGAGCTCGCCCTTCTCCTGCATGCGTCCGAGCCCGTCGGCGAACAGCGATTCCCACGCGTCGAACCCGGTCGACAGTGCGGTGCGAGCGGGTTCGGAGTAATCGGCGAGCTCGCTGGACAGGGAGCCGAGCGGGCAGCCGTGAGCCCCACGTCGGCTGCGATTGCCGGCCACCACCGCGTCCCGCCAGCGCTCGAGTCCTCGCATCGAGTCGAGGCGCCTCAGCAAGGGGTCCTGGTTCGCGATGACCCGTTCGATCTGGGTGTGGACGACCTCGCCGACGAGTTCGGACTTGTCGGCGAAGTAGTGGTACATCTGGGATTTGCCGGTGCCACTGGCTTCGATGACGTCGTCGAGACTCGTGCGCTCCACACCCTGCACGTACATGAGATCGCTGGCCGTCGACACGATCCGCTCTCGGGTCAGGGCGCCCTTGGCGGTCAGGCGGCGCTTCGACGTCGTCGACTGAGCGCTGGCCACGACCTGCTCCCTCGCTGCGTCACGGAGACCCTGTTCGCCGTGAATTTACACGCTCAACGCGTTGCGGATGAACTCATCAGTCCAGTACCGCGGTGAGTGGGGCCACGCCGCAACCGGAGCGGTCGCGCTCCACCGGTGTCGTCTCGGACGTCAGCTCGTGGCCGAGTGGGCCTGGATGCGGCTCAGGGCGGCATCGAGGGACAGCGCGAGGTCGTCCGCGTCGCGCGTGACCCGAGCAACGATGAGGCCGCCCTGCAGGGCGGCCATGAGGCCGACCGCGAGCGCGTCGACGTCGGCGTCGACGTCGAGGAGGCCCCGCCCTCGCATGCGTCGCAGGCAGGCGCCGAACTCGGATTCCCACACCTCGAATGCGGCGGCCAGGGCTCGTCGGCTCGGTTCGGAGTGCTCGGCGAGCTCCATGGCCAGTGATCCCAACGGACAGCCGTGGGCGCCGTGACGGCGCCTGGTGTCCGCGACCACGCGGTCACGCCACGTCCGCAGGTCGTCCAACGAGCTCAGCCGCCCGATGTCTGAGATCTGCTCGTCGATGACTCGTCGGATCTGGGTGGCGACCACCTGGGCGACGAGAGCGTTCTTGTCCTCGAAGTGACGATCAAGTAGTCCGCGGGTGGTGCCGCTCGCCGTGACGACATCGTCGAGGGTCGTCGGCCCGACGCCCTGGCGGTACATCAGGTCGGCCGACGTGTCGATGATCTTCCTGCGCACGGACCGGTCCTCGCCCGCTGTAGGGCGGCCGTGCTGCAGGGCCTGTTCATCCGGCAATGGGAGCTCCCTCCACGATGTCTTCGCTGTGTCCGGACCAGTCAGCGGCGCGTGCGAGGGCGCGGTGTGCGTTCTCCCGCATCGATGGACGGTCAGTAATACGGACTTGCCCAGCCATCGTGCCCGCGCGCTGTGCGTGGGCGGCGGCCGACCAGCGCATCGTCACCGCGGGATCCTTGATCGGTAAGACCTCGGCGTCGCCGCTGACGCCTCGGTGATCGCGGCGCGATCGGCCGCCCCGCCCATCAGCACCGTGGGCAGCATGGGCGCCTCGTCCGCACCGGGCGGCCCGATGTCTCGCGCCCGGCCGGTCGGAGCTGGCTGCACCCGATCCTCCCAGTGCCGCGGCGCTGATCACGCGTACCGGCACCGGGGGCTCGTCGATGTCCCCGCCTGGGTGGCCAGAGCAGAGACCGAGCCGAGCACCGGCAGCTGCGGTCACACGACGCCCTGGGCTTGACCCCTGACCGGCCCGGCCGGCAGTCGACCCGTGCCGCGGTGTTCCCGAACGAGGCCCTGGGCCGTGCTTCCGCGAAGTTCCGGGGTCTCGATGTGGCCGCCATGTCTTACCGATCCGGGACGATTCAGTGTGGGTGTTCCGCGTCGACCTACGCTCGACGCCATGTCCGCCCTGGTTCTCGTCGTCGACGACGACGCGACCGTGCGCGACGTCGTGGCTCGGTATCTGGGCGACGCGGGATACGCCGTGGACGTGGCGGGGGACGGGCGGAGCGCCCTGGACGCCGCGACCCGCGGCGATCCCGACGCGGTCGTTCTCGACCTCATGTTGCCGGGCTTGTCCGGGCTGGAGGTGTGCCGTGCCCTGCGGATGCGGGAGAGCCCACCGGCCATCGTCATGCTGACCGCGAGGGGCGAGGAGGTCGATCGGGTGCTTGGGCTGGAACTCGGTGCCGACGACTACGTGACCAAGCCCTTCAGCCCTCGCGAGCTGGTGCTACGTGTCGGCTCGGTCCTGCGCCGGTCGGTGCCCTCGACCGCCGGATCGCTGGCTGACGGCGACTTGCGGGTCGACCGCGCGTCGCGCCGGGCGTTCCTCGGCGAGGAGGAGCTCGCGTTGACGACGCGTGAGTTCGACCTGCTCGCCTTCCTGCTCGCTCATCCCGGTCGCGCGTTCACCAGGGTCGAGCTGCTGGCCGAGGTGTGGGGGTGGAGCTTCGGTGACCAGTCCACCGTGACAGTCCATGTCCGCCGGTTGCGGGAGAAGATCGAGCACGACCCGACCCAGCCCCGGCGGCTGGCCACGATCTGGGGGACCGGGTACCGGTACGACCGGGTGGCGCTGTGATCACCGAGGTCGTGCGCGTCGCCCCGGTGGCGCTGGTGGTCACGATCGTCGCCGCGGGCCTGGGGGCCGTGATCCTGCACCGGATGCGGGGCCGGTCGTTGACGGCGGCGATGACGACCCTCGCGCTGATCCCCCTGGGGGCCGCGGTCTCCGGGGTGGTCGCGGTCAGTGGCTTCATGTACACCCCCGTTCTCGCCGGGACCGTCGTCGTCGCCGCTGTGGTCGCGGTCGTGACCGTGCCGGCCGCTCTGCTATTGGGGCGCGCGTTCGCCCGCGAGGCGCTCTGGCAGCACGATGCGCGCGAGGCCGAGCGGCGGGCCGAGACGGCGCGCCGCGAGCTGGTCGGCGGGATGAGTCATGATTTGCGCTCGCCGCTGGCCGGCATTCGCGGGATGACCGACGCCCTGATCGACGGTGTTGTGCGACGCCCCGACGACGTCACCGACTACCTGCACCGGATCGGGCGCGAGACCGACCGGATGACGGCGATGGTGGAGGATCTCTTCCAGCTCTCCCGCGCCACCTCGGCCGCCCTCCGGCTCGAGGTGGCACCGCTGGCCCTGGGAGAAGTCGTCTCGGACGCCGTGGCGGCGGACGCGGCGGCGGCCCGTCACGCCCACGTCGCCGTCACCGCCCACGACCCGCAGTCGTGGCCGACGGTGCGCGGGAGCGACACCGAGCTGACGCGGGTGGTCCGCAACCTGCTCACCAACGCCGTGCGCCACACTCCTGCCGGGGGGACCGTCGAAGTGTCGGCCGGCGTCCGGGACGGACAGGCGTGGCTGGGTGTGCAGGACGCCTGCGGAGGGATTCCCGACGACGACCTCGGCCGGGTCTTCGACGTCGGGTTCCGAGGGACCGCGGCCCGTACGCCCGATCCGGGATCCGGCGCCGGACTGGGGCTGGCCATCGCCCGGGCCCTGATCGAGGCGCACGGCGGTCGGATCGGGATCGTCAACAGCGGCCCCGGATGCTGCGTCACATTGAGCCTTCCACTCGCCGGGCTCGCACCCCACGACGCCGTCACCGCCTGATCCCACCGTCGTTCCCGGCCGCGGCCCTTGCCCGACGGAACGGTGATGCATCTCGGTCGGAATCATGACGATTCCCTGACGAAGCGTCCTCGACCAGAAAGTTCAGAGCATCGTGGGCGGCACACACCGACCGGTCAGACGGTCGGAACAATCTGACGGGAGTCCGCGCGATGGGAATGTTCAGCCCGACTCCGGAAGCACATCGCGTCCATACGATCCACCGCCTCGCCGCCGCGTCGACGGGTCTGTTCCTGGTGGCCTTCGGAGTCCTCGGCTCGTTGCAGGCACCGCGCTTCTTCTCGACGTCCGGGCCGGAGGTCCTGGGCCTGTTCACCAACGGGCTGCTCGCCACCCTGTCGCTGTTGATGGGGGCCGCACTGATCTTCGCGGCCGTGCGCAGCGGCCCGGTGGCCTCCACGATCTCGGTGGCCGCCGGCGGACTGTTCCTTCTGTCGGGCCTGGTCAACGCGATGATCCTCGGTTCGGCCATGAACATGCTCGCGTTCGCCCCGGTCAACGTGCTGTTCAGCCTCGTCGTCGGGGCGATCCTGCTGGTTCTCGGATCGTACGGGAGGTTCAGCGGCGCGCTGCCGTCGGACAGCCCCTACGCCCGCTACCCCGGGCCTGTGGCGCCGGTGGCCGGGCGCGCCGCCCTCCCCGAGGACGAGCGGGCACTGGCCGAGGCCGAGCGTGCGATGGTCCGTCACGTCGCCACCGCCGAGCAGGCCGCCCAGGTGTTCGCCGCGTCCGCGTACCGCACGCACGACGAGCGCCTGCACGCCTCTCTCGCCGCCGTGCCGGCCTCGACGGGGAGCGCGCGATGAGCACTGCCACCCCCGTGCCCACGGTCCCATCCGTCGGGGATCCGGTGGTCCCGGTCCGCGCCCTGCAGGTCGTCGATCCTCCACAGTCGCCGCGCCTTTGGCGACGTCGAGGAGGTCCTGGTCCGGGAGTGGGAGGGCATCGCCGACGACGTCGACCGAGCGCTCGAGCGTCGCGCCGAGCCCGGGTGACCGGATGCGAGTCCTGCTCACCTCAATGTCGAACGTCGGCGCGCGGTAGACCGCTGTGGTTCACCACCTCGGCTCAGATGAAGCTGAATTGGACGATCGCGACGCGCCGGTCCCGTTCGAGGACGTAGTAGATGACCATGCGCGCGCTGCTGGCGCCGATGGTGGCCACGCGTAGGCGGTGGGGTCGGACGGGACGAGTGGCGTGACGGTCCGCGGTGAGATCTCGAGGGCAGCCAGCAGCTCGGCGAAGGCGGCTTGGAGATCGGGTGGGAGCGCGGCGATCGAGTCGTCGACATCTTCGCCGACGGTCTCGACGACGTACACCCACCATGGGCCGGCCTTGGTGATGGTGACGTCGAGAGGCTCGTCGTCGGGGGAGGGCTCGCCGGTGGCGAGTTCCGCGCCGCGTCGCGGGGGATCAGCCATTGGCGGACGGTGGCCGGCGATTCGCCCCGGGCCAGCGGATGCGCTTCGGCTGGTCGCGGGCGGCGGCGGTCAGGGGAGGACGGTAGCGATCCCCACTGACACCGCGCGAGTGACGGGGCGGGCGCGACGGCCTCGACTCGGGTCGTGGCCTTGCCGGCGGATCTGGTCCCCTTCACCGCCGGCGAGGGTGCAGGCGACCGCGGGGAGATGCGGGCCCGCTCCCTGCACCACCGGCGACACTCCGACTGGCTGGACGAGACGCTGGGCCGCAGGTCGTGGGGCGGCGTTCAGCTCGCCGGGGCGAGGGTTCCGGCTTGTTCGACCTTCTTCTGCTGAACCACCTCGGGGCGGTAGTGCTCGATGATCGTCATGAACTCCGCAGTCTCGGCCTGGGGGACGCCGAGAAAACGCAGGGTGGCCTCGATCTCGAAGTAGACCGCGTCGAACTGTTCGTCATTGATCTTCAACGACGTGTGCGCGGCGATCATGTCTTCGCCGGGGTAGCACTTCGGCCCGCCCGCGGCCTCGATCGACCACGCGGTGACGAGGAACTTGTAACCAGGCCCGTTGGCGGGGTTCCCGTGGTGCTCGTGGACGGCGGCGTTCGCGTTGACACCGGCGTTCTCGAACAGCCGGTCGACCAGGACATCGACGGCTCCCGCGATGGCGTACGTGCCCCCGAGCCGCTCGTAGAGACTGTCCGGCATGGTTCCCCCAGGGTGTCTTGGGTGTGATGGTGAACTGTTGGTGCTTCGCCGAGGGCGTCTCCTCGGTTCGGTTCTGCTGATCAGGTTGCGGCGTGCCTGGCCGTCGGCATGGGCAGATCGGCGGCGGTGCCGGCCGGTTTGCACATCTCGCCGCAGTGCTTCTCGAGGGTGCAGCACAGGGAGCACACGACCCCGGTGCTCGCGTGGTAAGGGCAGGAGGCGAGGTCCGGGCGCTCGAAGCTCTGTCCGCAGGCCCCGCAGATCTGCTCCGCGGTCTCGAGGGTGCCGTCGGGCCGCACGAGCGGAGGCTCGAGGTCGTCGGGCCGAGCGAGGTAGTAGCGGCCGCGGGTCGCGAGGCAGATCACGGGCGAGAGCACGAACGCGATGACGATCGCCAGGATCGGGGACCACGCGGCGAGGAAGTCACCGAGCAGACCGAAGTAGGCGACGATCGACACCACCGAGGCGACGGCCATGGAGCCGAAGCCCACCGGGTTCACCGAGCGCAGATGGGCGCGCTTGAACTCGATGTAGCTCGGGGAGAGCTTGAGGATCGGCTTGTTGATCACGAGATCGGCGACGACGGCGCCGATCCAGGCGATCGCGACATTGGAGTAGAACGCCAGCACCGCGTTGAGGAAGCCGAACACGCCGACCTCCATCAGCACCAGGGCGACGCCGACGTTGAGGAAGATCCACCAGACGCGTCCGGGATGGGCGTGCAGCACGCGGGAGAAGAAGTTGGACCAGGACAGCGAGCCGGAGTAGGCGTTCGTCACGTTGATCTTCAACTGGGAGACGACCACGAAGATCACCGCAAGCAGGATCGCCGCCCAGCCCGGCACGATCAGTCCGAGGGAGCGCACGAACTGGGTGATCGGCTCCTCGGCGACGGTCTCCCCGACGGCCGCCAGGACGTAGACCGCGAGCAGGCCACCGCAGATCTGCTTGATGGCGCCGAGGATCACCCAGCCCGGGCCGGCGGCGAGCACCGCGGTCCACCACCGCAGTCGCCCGACCTCCGACTCCGGCGGCATGAAGCGCAGGTAGTCGACCTGCTCTCCGATCTGGGCGATCAGCGAGAGCGCGACGCCGGCGGCGAGCCCGGTACCGAGCAGCTGGACGCCGGGCCCGGCGTCACCGGTGTAGGAGGCGAACTCCCCGAACGCCTCCGGCGCCGCGACGAGGAGGGCGATGATCGGCAACACGAGGACGAGCAGCCACAGCGGCTGGGTCCAGGCCTGGAAGCGAGCGAGCGCCGACATCCCGTAGATCACCAGGGGCAGCACCACCACGGCCGTGATCAGGTAGCCGATCGGCAGCGGGATGCCGAGTCCGAGGTCGAGCGCCTGGGCCATGATCGAGCCCTCGAGAGCGAAGAAGATGAAGGTGAAGCTCGCGTAGATCAACGACGTGATCGTGGACCCGAGGTAGCCGAATCCGGCGCCCCGGGTCAGGAGATCCATGTCGATGCCGTAGCGCGCGGAGTACACCGAGATCGGGATCCCGGTCAAGAAGATGATCACAGCGGCGACCAGGATGCCCAGGACGCCGGACGGGGTGCCGTTGGTCAGAACGACCGACGCGCCGATGGCGTAGTCGGCCAGGTAGGCGATGCCTCCGAGCGCGGCGCCGGCCACCAGTAGCGGGGACCAACGCCGGAACTTCTTGGGCGCGTAGCGCAGCGAGTAGTCCTCGATGCCCTCGCTCGAGGCCCAGCGTCGCAGTCGACTCGAGCCGCCTCCCGCCATCGCCTGGTCGTGGTTCGGCGATGGAGCCCCGGACGGGGCGCTGGTCTCCGCGCTCATGGTGCTGGCCTTCCGGTGGTGGTGGTCGGCCCGTCGAGGACCTTTCCGGATCGGAAGCAAAAGGTAGGCTCCGGTCGTGACAACGGTGTTGCGTCCGTGGGGCGACCGCCGTGCCGGCGCCCCGTCGCCCGCGACGACCGAGGAGGCCGGGATGCCGCTGGACTGGGACTGGGTACGTCAGCGCTACGAGGGCGGCGCGCAGCTGTGGTCGCTCACCGGCTCGGCGCCGGTCCGGGTCGTCGAGATCGACGACGATCGGATCTGCCTGAGCCAGAGCCTGTGGCGCGACTGCGTCGCGCGCAGTGAGCTCGAGGCCGCTGTGGTGCTGCTCAACACCGGCGAGATCGCCACGGAGCCGGTGGCCTTCGCCGAGGCTCTTCGCCGCCGACGTGCCCACGTCGACACCGGCTGCACCCGCGGCCCGAACCTCACGGCGATCGTCCTGCGCGACCTCGGCTACCTCGCGAGCTGACGGTCTCAGCTCTCCACGAACCCCGACGACAAGCGGGCCACGACGTCGAACTCCACGCCCCGGGCCTCGGCGATGTAGACGTCCTGGACCGTGTGGCCCCGCTCGACGTACACCTCCCCGCGCGGACCGTCGTAGTGCAGTCCCTCACTGACCGCGAGGAGGTCCTCCCGCGCGACGGTCCCGGCCCGGCGGACCATCGCGGTGTAGAGGTTCAGGCCCTCGTAGCACGACTCCCCGAGGCTCGACGGCGTCGGCGAGTTCACCCCGTAGCGCCGTGCCCACCGTCCTGTGAAGTCGAGCGCGGCCGCGGTCGTGAGATCCTCGAAGAACCCCGCCGCGACGTAGAGCGAATGCGTGGCCCGTGTCCCGGACGCGAGCAGCATGTTCTCGTCCATCAACGTGGTGAGCCTGGTCTGGAAGAGATCCATCCCGGCGGCGGCGAAGGCCCGGTTGAAGTGCACGGCGTCCTCGCCGACGAGCAGCATGAGGACCCCGTCGGCCCCCGACCGCGCGAGATCGCGCAGGACCGACGAGAAGTCCCGCGTCCCCAGCGGGACGAACAGGTCGGTCGTGATCTCGGCGTGGTGCCGGCGCGCCCAGCGATGGGCGGCTGCTGCGGACGCACGGGGCCAGACGTAGTCGTTGCCGACGATCGCCCACCGGCGGACACGCAGCGCCTCGCGCATCCAGCCCAGCGCAGGACCGAGCTGGTTCTTCGGTGTCTCGCCCGTGACGATCACGCCGGGCGTGCGCTCGCCGCCCTCGTAGAGCGCGGTGTAGACGTAGGGGACGTGGCCGGCGATCCGCGGCGCGATGCGCCGCCGCACCGCCGAGATGTGCCAGCCGACGACGGCGTCGACGTGGCCGGCGCGCACCAGTCGCTGGACCTCGTCGGCGACCGAGGCCGGGTCGGCGCCGCCGTCGACGTGGTGCAGGGCGACGCGACGGTGCAGCAGCCCGCCCCCGTCGTTGATCTCGGAGACCGCGAGCTCGGACGCCATGCGACAGGACAGCCCGAACACACCGGCCGACCCCTGCCACGGGGTCACCAGGGCGACTCGGACCGCGTCGTCCGTCGTAGATGGTCCCTCACACACGAGGGGCGATCGGTCCAGTCCGTTCGCCATGCGAATCCCTCGGCTACGATCAGATCGGCCAGTATGGCGCTCTACCTCGCTGATGCGCGACCCTCGGCCGAGAGGCCGTCGTTCCGTCGCGCGACGTGGGCGGGTGGAGAGAGGGGAGCGCTGACCATGTCCGACCCTCCCCGTCCGAGCCGCATGCGGATCGTCGACATGCTCGACCTGGCGGACCGCACCGTCGGTGCCTGCCTCGCACAGATCACCGTCTCCGAGGGCCTGTCCCGGGAGCAGTGGCGTGCGCTGATGCTCCTCGACGAGGGCACGGCGCCCGACGGCACCGACTCCCCGGGCCACACCATGGGTGAGATCGCGCTCCGGGCCGCCGTGCCGGCGCCGACCGCGACGCGGATGGTCGACAAGCTCGTGGCCGACGGACTCGCCTTCCGTCGCAGCGATCCGTGGGACCGCCGGCGGGTGCTCGTCCACATCTCGACCGAAGGGCATGCCGTCGTCACGCGTGCGGCTGCCGAGCTCGACGAGGCCTTCGGGACGGTCCTCTCCGACCTGCCGGGGACCGACCGGCTCGACCTGCTCGGTCTGCTCGACCGTCTCGGCGCGGCCGCGGGCTCAGCGGAGCGCGCGCGCACCCCCTGAGGGTCCGGCCCGGGGGCGGTGTTTCGGCCTGATTACTTCTGCTCCGGAAATATTGTCTTCCGAGTGGCTGGTCGTACCGTCGGGTGGCGCCGGACACACGTACGGCTCGGGGCCGGAGCAGGAGGGGTGCCATGCGACACGGGGACATCAGCAGCAGCGCGGACGGAGTCGGCGTCGCCGTCGTCAATTACACGATGCCCCGGCTGCACGACGAGGCGGGCATCAGGGCGAACTGCGAGCAGATCGCGTCCATGATCGGAGGCATCAAGCAGGGCTTCCCCGGCATGGACCTGATCGTGTTCCCGGAGTACTCGAGCCACGGGATCATGTACGACCGCGACGAGATGTTCGCGAACGCCGCGTCGTGCCCCGGCTTCGAGACGGAGATCTTCGGGAGGGCCTGCCGCGAGGCCGGGGTGTGGGGCGTCTTCTCGCTCACCGGTGAGCGCCACGAGGACCACCCCGACAAGAACCCCTACAACACCCTCGTGCTGATCAACTCCGACGGCGAGATCGTCAACAAGTACCGCAAGATCCTGCCGTGGGTGCCGATCGAGGGCTGGTACCCCGGCGAGCACACCACCGTGGTCGAGGGCCCCAAGGGCCTCAAGATCGCGCTGATCATCTGCGACGACGGGAACTACCCCGAGATCTGGCGCGACTGCGTCATGAAGGGCGCCGAGCTCGTCGTCCGGCCGCAGGGCTACATGTACCCGGCCAAGGAACAGCAGATCATGATGGCCAAGTCGATGGCGTGGGCGAACAACTGCTACGTCGCCGTCGCGAACGCCACCGGTTTCGACGGCGTCTACTCCTACTTCGGGCACTCATCCATCGTCGGCTTCGACGGTCGCACCCTGGGCGAGTGCGGCACCGAGGAGATGGGCGTGCAGTACGCGGAACTGTCGCTGTCGATGATCCGTGACGCCCGCGCGAACTGGCAGTCGCAGAACCACCTGTTCAAGCTGCTGCACCGCGGCTACACCGGGGTCCACCAGTCCGGGGACGGCGTCAAGGGTGTCGCGGAGTGCCCGTTCGATTTCTACAAGACCTGGGTCAACGACCCCGCCCTCGCGCAGAAGCAGGTCGAGGAGATGACCCGCGAGACCATCGGCACCCGCGAGGCGCCGATCGACGGGCTGCCGAACCAGGACACCCCCGTCTGAGACCCCGGCCCACCGCCGAATTCCTCATCACCGCGCGCCTCGACGGAGCGGCCGCCGGCGGCCCCCGTCGTGGGTGCCGCGCGTCTGCGGGCTCCCGCCCGCTCCCCAGCTCCGACGAACCGTACGCAGGAGGTCCCCACATGGCCGCCGACCATGACCACGACCATGACCACGGCACGACCGACGACATGGCACGTATCGAGGCCCTGAGCTCCGAGGGCGTGCACCGCGCCGGGGACCACGAGGGGCCCTTCTCCCTCCACGTGCTCGGGCTCGGCAAGACCGGTGCCGACCTGATCACGTCGATCCTGCAGAACCCGCCCGAAGGCTTCCTCACCGAGGACGGGACGCGATTCGGGGCACTCGCCGTCGACATCGGGGACGAGGATCTCGCGCAGGTGCGGGACACGGCAGCGTCGATGCCCGCCGAGAAGACGTTCGTGAACACCGTGGCGATGCCGGTCCCGTCGCAGGCCGACCTGTCCTATGCGCTCAACCGCTACCGCGAGTTCCTCAAGATGGAGTACCCGCGGTACTACTGGAACCCGAACTACGAGCCGTGGCTGCCCGCCGACGTCGAGATCGCCCCCTCGGACGGGCACTTCTCCCGAGCTGTGGCGAAGGCCGTCTACGGCGCCGAGTACTACCAGAACAAGGAGATCGCCACCGCTCTCGACACGTTCGCCGCGAACGTGATGGCGAGCGAGGCCACGCCTCTCGTCGTCGTGGCGTTCTCGATGGTCGGCGGGGTGGGCAGCGGCATCGTCGTCGAGATCGCCCGGCACCTGTCGTCGATCAAGCTGGGACGTCGGCCCTGGGTGGTCGGCCTCGGGATCATGCCGAATCCGGCCGATCTTCCCGAGTACGCCGACGGCCGCCTCTTCCCGGTGATCAACGAGCTCGACTGCATGATCGACACCGAGAAGAACAAGGGGGTCATGGCGGTCTGGGGGGATCTGTACAAGAACCCCTTCACGGGCGGCTTCTTCCTCGTCGATCAGGCCGACGTGCAGGAGCTGACCGGGGACCTCGCCGCCACCCACGAGTACGTCGACCGGGGCGTCGGGTCGTTCCTGGCGCGCAACGCGGGCGTCGACCTCTACGAGACCCTCAAGGCGCTCAACTGGCTGGCCGTGCCCGCGGACGCCTGGCACCCGGCGATCCGCGGGGAACAGGGCGACCGGTGGGTCAACGTGCTCACCACGCGGTCGCTGGCGGACCTCGACTCCCTCGGGGCCGCCGGCCTGGTGAAGGGATTCGAGACCGAGTACGTGGAGGCCAGGCTGAGCGGGGGCTCCGACAGCGACCTCCCGAAGGTCGCCTCCGCGGTGGGGTCGATCGTCTCGAGCCGCGTCGACCCTGTCGCCCTCGCCGTGGACGGCTCCGACGACCAGGTCAGCGTGGTCCTGCCGCGGGCGAGCAAGACCGATCTCGCCGCGTTCGTCCCCGCTCGCGACTACTACGACACCCTCGAGTGGGACGACAAGCTGCTCATCCATTCGTGGCTGCTCGACCTGGGAGTGATGCTCTGCGAGCCGTCCATCCGGTTCGACGGCATGGGGGGCGAGTGCATTTGGGGCTGCGCCTGCTGGGTGGTCGTGCCGCATGCGGCGATCCGCGGAGAGGACCCCGTGAAGCCGGCCGCCGCAGTCACGGACGCCTTGGCCGCCAGCGAACCCGTCGCCCCGTTCGCGACCGGCTAGGGGGAGCCGTGGCCATCGCCTGGAGCGAGATCGTCGAGCGCTACAAGGACGGGGCATCGCTGCCCTCGATGCCCGGCGCCCGCACCCTGCAGGTCACGGGCGCCGACGACGAGTACATCTACGTCGCGCACCGGCTCTGGACCGACAAGCTGACCCGGGCCTACATCGAGAAGGCGATGACGCTGCTCGACGAGGGCCGGATGACCCGCGACTACGCGTCGGTCATCGACCACTACCGCACCTTCATCGCCGACGAGCGGCCGACGACGGCCGCCACCGTCCTCAAGGACCTCGGCTACCTCGACTGACCGCACCAGGGAGTCGCGCGCTCGGCCGTCGGCCGTGCGCGCGGTCCCGCACGTCCTCATCAGGAAGGTTCCGTCATGGGAATGTCGCTCTACCACTCCGCGACCGGCAGCCAGTCCCCGCACTGCATCCACGCCGTGGGCATCGGCAAGACCGGCGCCTACATGGTCGAGGCGCTCCTGCGCACCGGGGAGATCGAGGACCAGCTCGACGACCCCCGGGCCCGCTTCACCGGCCTGGCCATCGACATCGGCGAGCAGGACATGCACGAGCTCAAGGAGTACGCGGGCGGCTTCACGCAGCGGCTCGAGGAGCGGGAGATCCCTACCGACCGCCATCAGGTGCGCACGGTCGCGCTCGAGACCCCGAGCTCGGAGGAGCTGCGAACGAGCCTCAACCGGTGGCGCGAGTACCTGAAGATGGAGTACCCGCGCTACTACTGGAACCCGAACTACGAGCCGTGGCTGCCCGCCGACATGGAGATGCCGAAGCCGGGCGAGACGTGCCCGCGCGCCATCGCGAAGGCGATCTACGGGCACTACTACTACGGCGGCGACAAGGTGCTGGAGAAGGAGCTCGACCTCTTCGTCGACTCCATCAACAAGACCAAGCTGCCCTCGATGGTGCTGGTCTTCTTCTCGATGGCCGGGGGTACCGGATCGGGCATGGTCGTCGACATGGTGCGCCACCTCTCGAACGTCAAGCTCGGGCGGCGCATCCCGGTGGTCGGCATCGGCGTCATGCCCTTCTCCGGCGACGAGGAGCACGCGGGCGGTGCCGCGGCGCTGTACCCGACGATCAACGAGATCGACTGCATGCTCGACGACGAGAAGAACCAGGGCGTCATGGCGGTCTGGGGCGATCTGTACAAGAACCCCTTCACCGGCGGCTTCATGGCCCTGCCCCAGGAGCACTCGTGGCAGCGCCTGGGCCAGTACACCAAGACCGGGGTGCCGGCGATCCGCGACGCGCTGCGCAAGGGCGTCACCCGCAAGTTCGTCGACGACTCGTTCACCCGCTTCGTCGTGCAGGACTACGGGCGCCTGCTGTTCAAGATGCTGCGCCCGGCCGGCTTCACCGGGGCCCCGCACGAGCGCAACATCTCCGGGGACCGGGCCTGGACGATCTACGACGTCGCCAAGTACACCCATCCCGGGGTCGAGGTCCTGCCCGGCGAGCCGCGCGGCAAGTGGCGCGAGGTGGTCAGCAAGTGGATCGGCTACATCCCGACGTTCTCCGGGATCAAGGAGGGCTTCAAGACCGACTACATCGAGGTCAACACGGTCGGGCCGCGCGAGATGTGGAACGACACGCTCCAGAAGAAGCTGGAGTCGGTGCTGGGCGAGTACCTGCTCGACGGCGACGACGGCACGCTCGTGACGACCAACGGCGAGTTCTTCGACGAGCTCACCTGCTACTCCAACATCATCATCCCCGGGGTGGCGAAGACGGACCTCACCGCCTTCTACGCGGCGCGGGACGCGTACGACCAGATCGAGGACTGGGACACGAAGCTGATGATGCACTCGTGGCTGCTCGACCTCGGGGTGATCCTCTCCGAGCAGTCGATCCGCTTCGACGGCATGGCGGGGGAGTGCATCTGGGGCTGCGCGTGCTGGGTCGTCGTGCCGCACGCGGCGATCCGGGGTGACGCGCCCGCGTCTTCGGATATCACCGAGGTCCAGGGCGCCCACATTGCGCCGATGGTCCAGACCGTGGTGCCGACTCCCTGAGAATGCCGCCCCTGGATCGGGATCGGCGCCGGGCGCGGCGGCGGCGGGATGACCGTCGTCGCGCCCGGCTCGCCCGTCCTCCGATCCGACCGATCCCGACCGGGAGGACGCGATGACCACTCTCGCCGCGGTTCCCGGAGCCGCCTGGACGCGCTCCCAGCGCGTCCAGCTCTCCGCGATCGTCGCCGCCATCGCCCTGCTCCACATCGTGGGGTGGACGCTCTACCTGTCGTTGACGTCCGGTCCTGTGGGCGCCGGAGCGTTCGCGGGCGCCGGGGTGCTGGCGTACGTGCTCGGCATCCGGCACGCCTTCGACGCCGACCACATCGCCGCGATCGACGACACCACCCGACTCATGGTGCAGCGCGGACGGCGGCCGGTCGGCGTCGGCTTCTTCTTCGCGATGGGCCACTCGTCGGTCGTCGTGCTCCTGTCCCTGGTCGTCGCCGCGGCGGCCGGCGTCGCGACCACGTCGCAGATCGACGGCTTCCGTGAGATCGGCGGGACCGTGTCGACGGTCGTGGCCATGGTGTTCCTCGCGCTGGTGGCGGTGCTCAACCTGATGGTGCTCGTCGGCATCGTCGGGTCGTGGCGGCAGTTGCGCGCCGGGCGGCTCGACCGTGACGAGCTCGAGCGCCAGCTGCTCAACCGCGGTCTGGTGAACCGGATCCTCGGCGGCCGGGCGCGGACGCTGATCAAGCACTCGTGGCACATGTACCCCCTGGGCTTCCTGTTCGGTCTCGGGCTGGAGACCGCGTCGGAGGTCACGCTGCTGACCTTGTCGGCCTCGACCGCCACGGCCGGTGCGGGCGGGACGGGGCTGGTCGCCGCGCTGACGTTGCCGCTGCTGTTCGCCGCGGGCATGAGCGCCTTCGACACCGCCGACGGGCTGATCATGTCCGTGGCCTACTCCTGGTCGAACCGCAACCCGGCGCGGCGGCTCTTCTACAACATCGCCACCACCGCGGCGACGGTGACGGTGGCGGGGTTCGTCTCCAGCGTCTACCTCGCCGGTGTGCTCGCCGACGACCTCGGCGTGGCGTGGCTGGAGGGCTACGCGGGTCTCGCGGACGACTTCGAGCTCCTCGGCTACGTCATCGTCGGGTTCTTCGTCGTGGTCTGGGGTGGGGCCGCCCTGATCTGGCGGCTCGGTCGTTTCGAGGACCGGCACGCCGCCGTCGCCGTGGTCGAGGCCCCGCATGACGCCCCGGCGACGTCTCCTCCGGGGACAGCTGCGGCGGAGGCCTGAGTGTCGGGGCCGGTCTCCCCGGAGGCCACCACGCCGTTCGCCGAGTGGGTGCGGCGGGTCGCGACCACTCACGACGCGGTCGCCTACACCTGCCGCGTGCGTCTCGGCGACGCGGCGGCGGGGGAGGCGGTTGCGGCCCACGTCGTCGCCGGGCTCGTCGCGCGCCCGGCCGTGTTCCGGTACTGGGGCCTGCCGTTCTCGGGCCGGATCGCGCGGCTCGCGGAGGAGGCCATCGCGGCGGTCGGCACCGGCACCCTGAGCCCGCCGCCCTGGCCCGCGCTGCGCCGTGAGCTGGAGGCCCTGCCCGCGGACGTTCAGCAGGTGCTCGTGTGGATCTGTGTCGACGGATGGAGCGACGCCGAGCTGGCCGCGGCGCTGGGCTGCGGCGAGTCCGAGGCCGGGGTGCACCGTGAACGCACCGTCGCGCGGCTGCGCGCCCTCGTCGGGGCCGATGTGGGCCGTCGGTGATGCGGTACGAGCTGCACGCCATCATCGCTGGTCCCGAGGCGCTCGGACCCATCGTCGAGCAGTGCCGGCATGCGCGGGCCGTCCTGCTCGACGGTGCCGATCTCGCCATGGTGCCGCTGTGTGAGGAGCTCTACGGCTCGATCGACCTCGCCGGCTTCCGGGTGGATCCCGAGAGCGGTTTCGACCGACTGTCCTCGGGTGTGGCAGCCATGATCACCGCGGCGTCCCGGCACGGCGTGGTGGTCTACCTGGAAGCCGACTACCGCGGCGACGTGGGCCGGCAGACCGCGGCGGTGTGGCTGGACTGTCAGGTCGTCTACGGACCGCGCCTGCTCGTGCCGACCGAGCGGTTTCCCGACGACGGGAGCAGCCCGTTCTGCGAGGCCCTGCGCTACCTCGGGGTCCAAGCCGTCGCCGGGGCCGACGAGTTCGTGATGCTCGGCCTCGGCCGCCATCGGAGCACCGAGCAGTGGTGCGCGGCGGGCATCCGCCTGTGATCGGAGGGCGGGCCCTGCTCACCGACGTCGCCCACCTGGGGCGGGCCTTCGCCGTCGAGACGGGGCCGCGGCACGAGGCCGAACTGGCGGGGTGGCGTCCGCTCACCGCCCTGTCGGCCGACCCCGCGGTGCTGGGTCGGGCGCTCGGGGCGCTGGTGGACCGCCTGGGTGTGACCGACCGGCGGGTCGCTGCGTCGGTGCTGTTCAGCGGTCTCGCCGCTCGGGTCGTCGCGCCGGTGCTCGCCGTCGCCGTGCTCCACGACCGCCTCCTGGTGGCTCTCCCGGACACCCTGCACTGGCGCGCGTGGGACGGCGGACTGATGCCGTTGTGGATGGCCGACCCCGCATCCGTCCCCATGGGCGACGATCGTCTCCACGAGGCTCTCGTCGAGCCCCTCGGCGCGCTCGTTGCGGCCGTGCGGGCGGAGTGCTCGATCTCGCAACGGCTCCTGTGGGGGAACGCGGTCGCTGCCGTGGGCGGGGTGCTGCGAGTGATCTCCCGCGAGCGGTCCTCCGCGCGCGACCGGGCCGTGAGCTGCGCCGAGGAGCTGCTTGCGCGACCGCCCTGGGCCGGGACGGGTCGGGTCCTCGTCTCGCCGACGGGTGCGACGGTGGCGCGCCGGACGTGCTGCCTCGTGTGGCGACTACCGGGAGCGACCACCTGCGCCGACTGCGTTCTCGGACCCGGCCGCCGCCCCGGCACGACCGGCTGACGACACCTCACCGGGCAGCCGGAGGTGCTCCACGTGGTAGATCGCCTCGTCGAGCAGTTGGGCCACGTGACCGTCGTGCAGCTCGTAGGAGATCGACCGCCCCGCACGGGTCCCCGTCACGAGGCCCAGGTGGCGCAGGACGCGCAGCTGGTGGGACACGGCCGATTGCTCCATCGCCACGGCCGAGGCGAGCTCCCCGACGGTGGCCGCACCTTCGCGGAGCCGCAGGAGGATCCGCAGCCGGCTCGGCGTCGCGAGCGCTTGCAAGGTCTGCGCGACGGCGTCCACGGCCTGGGGGTCCAGGCGCGCGACCGGTGGCCCCGTCGCCGACACCCCGTGACCCATGCGGCCAGCGTAATCGATGGGCCGGAGGCCCGATTACATACATGTCGGAGTGTTCACATGTACGGGTATGCTGGCTATCGTGCGACGGATGCTCCTCCTCCCGGAGGTTCGTTGGGCGGCCGGGTCTCTCGCCGGGTTTCTTCTCGCCGCAGCGCTCCACCTCGCGGGAGCTCCGGCGGTGCTGTGGGGGCCGCCTCTCGCGGCCTGCTATCTCACCGGCGGATGGCGTTCCGCGCGCGACGGCGTCGCGGCGCTCCGGGCGCGCTCGCTCGACGTCGACCTGCTCATGGTCGTGGCGGCGCTCGGTGCGGCCGCCATCGGCCAGGCGTTCGACGGGGGCCTGCTCATCGTCATCTTCGCGACGTCGGCCGCGCTCGAGGGTTGGGCGACGGCACGCACGGCGGATTCCGTTCGGGGGCTGCTGGACCTGACGCCCTCGCGCGCCGTCCGCGTCGCTCCGGGCCACGGGGAAGAGATCGTCGAGGTCGACGACCTCGCCGTCGGCGATGTGATCGTCGTCCGGCCCGGTGAGCGCGTCCCAGCGGATGGTGTCGTCGCCGCGGGTGCGAGCGAGACCGACCAGGCGACCGTGACCGGTGAATCACTGCCCGCGCCCACGGGCGTCGGCGACGAGGTCTACGCGGCCACGGTCAACGGTTCGGGGTTGCTCCGTGTCACGGTGTCCCGCGAGGCGAGCGGCTCGGTGGTCGCGCGCATCGCGGCCCAGGTGGAGGAGGCGTCGTCGACGACGGCGCCGACGCAACGATCGATCGAGCGGATCGAGCAGCGCTACTCGGTCGTGGTGGTGACCGCGACGGTGGTGCTGTTCGTGGCGCCCCTGCTGTCCGGCGAGCTGCTCGTGGACGCCCTCTTGCGGGCGATGACGTTCATGATCGTCGCCTCGCCCTGCGCCCTCGTGCTCGCCACCATGCCGCCGCTGCTCGCCGCCATCGCCACCGCGAGCCGTCACGGCGTGCTCGTCCGCTCGGCCGAGGTGATGGAACGGCTCGCGTCGACCACCGTGGTCGTCGTCGACAAGACCGGCACGCTCACCACGGGCGCGCCGGAGATCACGGCCGTCCACGGTGCGCCCGGCTGGTCGCGGGACGACGTCCTCGCCCTCGCGGCGGCCGTCGAGTCCGGGAGCGAGCACCCGCTCGCCGGGGCCATCCTCGCGGCCGTCCCGGAGGCCGCTCTCGCCACGCCCACCGGTTTCCGAGCCGTACCGGGCACGGGTGCCTCCGCATCGGTCCGCGGCGTCGAGGTCGTGATCGGTCGTCCCGACCGCGTTCTCGCGGACCGGGGGGACGACGAGTCCGACGACGGGTGGGCGAGGCGTGCCGTCGCCGAGGCGGAAGCCCTCGGCGACACCGTCGTCGCGGTCGTCGCCGACGGACGGACGGTCGGCGTCGTCGTTCTCTCCGACCATCCCCGGCCGAGCGCGGTGCGCGCCGTCGCCCGGTTGCGCTCCCTCGTCGGGCGGGCGCCGGTGCTCCTCACGGGCGACCAGCCGCAGGCGGCACGGCGCGTCGCCGATGCCGTGGACATCGCGCAGGCCCACGCCGGGATGTTGCCGGAGGACAAGGTGGCGGCCATCGACGATCTCCGCCGGGTCGGGGACGTCGTCCTCGCGGTCGGCGACGGCGTCAACGACGCCCCGGCCCTCGCCGCCGCGGACGTCGGGATCGCCGTCAGCCATCGCGGCAGCTCCCCGGACACCGCCGTGACGCTGCGCAGCGCGGACGTCGTCATCGTCGGGGACGATCTGGACGCCGTCCCCGCCACGCTCGCGCTCGCACGCCGTGCCCACCGGCTCGTGCGGGCCAACCTCGTCGCCGCGGCCGCCGTCGTCGTGGGGCTCGTGATGTGGGACGTCGTTGGGCACCTGCCGCTCCCGCTCGGCGTCGCGGGCCACGAGGGCTCGACGATCCTCGTCGCCCTCAACGGTCTGCGGCTGCTCCGGCGCAGCGCATGGCCGGCGGACACGTGCCGGGAAACCGGCGGTCTGCAGCGATGAGATCGACCACGGCGGCGGTGGGCCCGACGCAGTTCCTCCATCGCCGGACTTGTTCATCCCGTGGTGAACTCGCCGTTTCATGCTGCGTCCATGCTCGACCAGGTGCCGCGGTTGTCCGAGCCTGCAGACCGTCGTGTGGCGGTCGCCCATCATCCTTCCCGGGGCGACGCCACGCCCCGTTCGGTGTGGGCCGCGGTGTTCGACGGCCTCGAGTGGCCCCTCGAACGGTGGCAGCTTCTCGTCGCCGCCGACGAGTACGGAATCAGCCCGCGCATCTGTGACCGGCTCGCCCGCGTGCCCCACCGTCGGTACGAGGACCTCACCGAGGTCGAGGACGCCCTCGGCATCGACGAGCCGTCCGTCGAGCAGGCGTGAGATCTCTGCTCGAAGGCGCGGTCGGACGAGGCCGCCGACCAGTCGCGGGGGCTCGTTCGGGGGTGTGGAAGGCGTCGACGCAGACGTCGCCAGTGTGTTGGGTTTTCGGCGCCTTCGCCGTCGTCGGAGCGGTTACGAGCGAGGTCGCAGGAGGACCCTGATGTAGGCACCGGCGATGTAGGCACCGGCGGTTCGGGCCCGCCGGTGAGGGTGACGTTGCCGTCGAAAGACTGCTGAATCCGATCGGCCAGTCCTCACACTGAAGGATCTGGAAGTGAACCAAGCGGTGTCCGGAGATCTCGGGGCGCCCCTACATGCCGGGAAACCGAGGACGACGTGCGTACGCGTCGCAAACCCCGCCCGATCACCAGAGCGAAGGCCAGCGAGACCACCAGCCAGAGACCGCACATCGCCGGTATCGTCAATCGTCCCCCCGGCGAATCACGAACGTTGCCCTCCTTGAAGATCTTACCTCACGGATCGACTCCCGCTCTTGCTGTCAGGCCTCAAAGATTCGCATCCCAGGTGAGGTCGCCCGGCGGTGCGCCGGATCGCACACTGCTGCACCGTGTGGTGGCTCGAGCATCGGGGAGCCAGAGTTGGCGTCGCTCCCCGACGCCGAAGGCCCCGTCCCGCCCGCGACAGCATCCGCCGGTGCCAGTCCCAGCCCTCGGTGCCGCCGCCGGGCACGTACCGGGACTGCCGATCGGTCTTCACAGGCTGGCCGACCTGGGATCGGCGTCGACGGACGAGAACGCTTCCGCCCGCGGGACTCGTGGACCGTACGCCTGGCGCGCTGCCGGATCTTGTCTCTGACCTTTCCGCGTTGCCCGGCACGACGACCACCCTCCCGTGGGATGGCTGCCGACACCAGGTCCGGGAACCTCGCCGGTCGCCAGCCAGCACTGACCGGCTCAGTTCGACCGCTGGTCAGGCGCGCAGGACTGATGATCGCGGTGGGTGGTGCCTGCGCGCGTAGATGGGCACGCTCCGTGGGTCAGCCGCGGATGCGGTGGAGCTCGGAGCGGGCGTGCTGGACCTCCTCGTCGTCGTGCCCGCCGGAGCGCGACAGGTCTTCGGCGAGGTCGCCGATGGCGTGCAGTATGTGCTTGCGCCGGCGTCGGGTCGCGCGGTCGCCCGCGGAGCGCAGGAAGGTCCGGCGTTCACGGCGGTGTCCGGCGGCGGCCTCGAGCTCGACGTCACTGATGGTGCCGCGGGCCTGTTCGGGGGCGAGGATCGCGCGCATGAACTCGCTCTCGCGGCGCCCTCCGACCCGGATCGCCCAGAACAGCACCACGACGGCGACGACGGTGGTGAGCACCAGCACGACCGATACGAGCGGGGTGCCGTCGGCGATCGCCCCGGAGCTGTCCCACACGCCGTGGATCACCACCGCGGCGAGGACCAGCGCCACCCCGCGCCCGACCCGTCGGGGTTGGGCGACCGTGCCGATCAGATAGATCAGGCCGGCCGCGAAGAGCGCGGTGTAGAGCGCGTGGGAGGCGACGCCGGTGAGCGCGCGCAGGACGAAGGTGCTTGCGACGTTGCCGACCTGGTCGGCGCCGAACTTCTCCAGGGCGCTGTTCTGGCCGTAGAGGGCGTCCTCGAGCACCTGGAAGCCCAGGCCGACATAGGCGCCCACGATCAGGCCGTCGTAGGCGGTGCGGATGACCACGGGGGCCAGGCCGAGCAGGAGCAGGAAGCAGATGCCCTTGGCGCTCTCCTCGACGAACGGGGCGGTCAGACCCGCCTTCCAGTCGACAGCCCAGGCCTGCCCGAACAGTTTGGTGTAGATGCTCATGAGGGGGGCGTTGCCGGGCAGGGCGACGGCGAACGCAGCACCGAACCCGCCGAGGACGAAAGCGGACGCGACGAGGCGACCGGGGGTGCGTTCCCAGCGGTCGGAGCGGTGCAGGAAGTAGAGGAAGACCAGCGCGAACAGCCCGCTGGTGACCAGCGAGGTGATGTCGGCGGCGGCGAAGACACCGAAGGTGTTGACGTAGCTCGGGACGAAGTTCCACAGGCCGAGGGCGATGAGCGCCAGCGCCACCCAGAAGCAGGCGTTGTGCGGCTGGAACAGCCGGAACGGCGCGCCCCACCCCGAGACGCGGATCGCTGCGGCGCGCCCGGCCAGCAGCTCGTCGTAGGAGGACTCGGCGGTGGTGTCGGGGCCGGCGCCGGCGCCGGGGCTGGTGTCGGGGGTGGCGCTCACGAGCCGCTCCGGGAGATCGAGGTGAGCATGCGGCGCACGGGCTCGGCTGTGGCGCGGACCTGATCCGGCGGCCCCTTCACGGTCACCTCGACACCGGTGCCGCCGACCACGACCGCGGCGAGCAGACCGTCGGCTCGCGGTGAGGACGTCGAACGGACCAGGCCTGGGAGCCCGGCCAGGGTCGTGAAGTTCTGGGGGTCGCCCAGGCTCAGGGAGCCGCCGGCCTGTCCCACGCTGATGCCGCTCGCGGAGTCGAGGAGATCGGCCGTGGATCCTGACCAGGCCGCGGACCGGACGAGGATCTGGACGCCCTCCTGGCCCAGCAGGATCGGGGGTGCTGTCCCGCCGGCCGCGCGAGGACGGTCAGTGGTCCGCAGACCGCTCTGCAGGCCCCATCCCACCGGAGGTACCACCGTGACTCCTTCCCGCGCGACGAGCAGGACGTCACCGGGCCGGGTCTGGTCGCTCCACGCGATCGCGTCGTTGACGGCGGGGACCAGGAGGACCCACAGGGCCCATACCGCGGCGGCCACAACCGCCCACGGCAGCGTCCGGCGGTCGATCCCGAACCATCGGTGCTCGACGGGCACCCGGCGGTGCCGTGCGTGATCCACCGTGGGTGTGCTCATCGGCCCCTCCGTTTCCGTCGACCATGATTCTCACACCAAGTCCTCGCCGGACGCCGATGATCACCTGGTCTCCCTCGATGGGGGAATGACCGCGCGGACCCCTCGAGCGATCTCCAGGTCTTCTCGAGCGGGCACGACGAGGGTCCGGATGGGCGCTCCGGGCGCGCTGATGTCGCCGTCGACGGTGGTGGCGTTCGCGGACGGATCGATCCTGACCCCGAGGAAGGCGGTCCGCTCGGCCACCGCGGCGCGGATCGGTCCCGAGTTCTCCCCGACCCCGCCGGTGAAGGCGAGCGCGTCGATGCCGCCGGCCGAGGCCGCCATGGCGGCGATTCCGCCGGCGATGCGGTGCACGTAGACCGCGACGGCCAGGCGGGCGTCGTCGTCGTCGCGCTCGAGGATCGCACGGAGGTCGGCCGTGCCGGCCAGGGCGAGCAGACCGGAGTGCTGCTCGAGCGTCTCGGCGACCTCGTGCGGGCTGAGGCCCTCGTGCTCGGAGAGCCAGAGCACGAGGCCCGGGTCGACGGTTCCGGAGCGCGTGGCCATGACCAGACCCTCGAGCGGGGTGAAGCCCATGGTCGTGTCGACGCTGCGGCCCTCCACGACGGCGCACAGCGAGGCGCCGGCGCCGAGGTGCGCAGTCACGATCCGCCGCGCGCCGGGCACGCCGTCGTCGACCACCACCGGGTCACGGAACCGCGTCCCGCCGTGCACCACCCGATGGCCCACGGCGTCCGGCGTCGGCCATTCCGGGGTCGCCGAGGCCACGTCGACCCCGGGGGCGACGTCGGCTGTGCGCTCGACGGTGTCGTCCGGCGCGAGCAGGCGGGGCTTGAGACTCGAGGAGCCAGCGTTGACGACCAGGACTCGCCCCGCGATCTCCGGGTCGTCCTCGCCGTGACCCGCGCACGTGCAGGTTCGCGTGGTTGCGGCGCGAGTAGGTGAGCCGGTGGATCAGCCACGGGTAGCCGTGGAAGGCGAAGATCACCGGCTTGTCTGGGGTGAACAGCGCGTCGAGCTCCTGGTCCGACAGCCCGTGCGGGTGTTCCTGCCCGGGCTGCAGCCGCATGAGGTCGACGACGTTGATCACGCGGACCTTGAGCTCGGGCAGTGCTCGCGCAGCAGCTTGGCCGCCGCGAGGGTCTCGAGCGTCGGGACGTCGCCGCAGCAGGCGAGCACGACGTCCGGCTCGCCGTCGGTGGTTCCCGCCCACTCCCAGATACCCAGGCCTCGCGTGCAGTGCGCGACCGCCTCCTCCATCGACAGGTAGGTCAGCTGCGGCTGCTTGCCGGCCACCACGACGTTGACGTAGTGCCGCGACCGCAGGCAGTGATCCATGGTCGAGAGCAGGGTGTTGGTGTCCGGCGGCAGGTACACCCGGACGATCTCGGCCTTCTTGTTGACCACGTGGTCGAGGAAGCCCGGGACGAGAAGCCGGGGGCCGGCGAAGAAGCGCATGCAGGTGTTCCACCGGCCCTTCCAGGGCGGCCTTGTGGCTTGGCGGCGAGGTCGGCGGCGGTGGTGAAGTAGACCCGCGCCCCGGCCTCGGCCGTGCCGCGGGCCAGGGCGGTGGCGAGCATGGTCTTGCCGACTCCGGGTGGGCCGACGAACAGGACATTGGCGGCGTCGTCGAGGAAGCGCAGCGTCGCGAGGTCGCGGACGAGCTTGATTGGCGTTAGCTCCGGTGTTACGTCGGGGTCGGGTCCGCTACGCGTTTCGACCACCCCGACGCCCCGGCCAACGGGCAGGCCACCGCCCACCTGAAGATCTTCGGCGCGGGAGGCGTCCCCGGCCGGGCGTCGGGTCTTGCGCCGACACGGTGGGGCGTCGCTGGACTCGGCCAGCACGCGGCTCTCCGGCTGGCCTCGCGGTTGCGGTTCGCCTGCCTGCCCGGGCCCTGGACCATCGGCGACTTCGATAGCGGCGGGCCTCGCTGGTCGGGCTGGTGGTCACCGGCTCTCACCGGCATTCGTGCTGGTGGCGCGGGCGGCGGCGGGGACCAGGGCGGCGGGCCGGTAGGAGAGGCCCGGAGTCACCTCGAAGAGATTGCTCCGCAGAGCTGTGACCAGCGAAAAGAGTGCGCCGTCAGGGACTCGAACCCCGAACCCAATGGACAGGAGTCACGTCGGTGATGGTGACGTCCGGTGCTCGTTCGTGCTGGTCAGTGGACGTGCCGGCGAGCGTCGATCATCAACGGTGACCCCCCGAGGGCGGCCGTGGTGTGACGTAAGCGGTCCCCTGAGCGGGCTGTCGCAGCCGCTGCCGTTGCCGAGCCTTGCGCCGTTCGTCCAGCTTGAGGTGGAGTCGTTCGGGGAAGGACGGCCGCGGGGGAACTCGGCGGCGGCCACCCGGGCCGTCGGCGATGCCGCGCCCGCCGAAGTGCCAAATGACCTCTTGATCACCGATATGTTGTCACCCGCGGCTCGGGTGGCTGGCGCGTTCGGGGGTGCCCGCTGGGCGCGCCGGCGCTGCGTGGCTCGGCCGGCGAGTTCTGCCTCGACACGGCTCCGGTCGAGGAGTCTGATTGATCCATTCCGTACACCAAAGTCTTCGTGGTGAGGGTCGTGGCCATCGTTCTCGACACTGCTCAGCATCCGCCGTCCGATCGGCTCGACCTCGTGCACGAGGTCATCGGCCGTCGGGGCGTGCCGACGCAGGTCGTCCTCGACCGTGACCTGCCGAGCGTGGGGCTACGGATGGAGGCCTGGCAGCTGGGACCCACCCATGTCCTGCGTACGAAGGGCACGGCGCTCCGTCTGCGACGGTCCGAACGTGACCTCCGCGGCGGTGCACCCGAGATCTTCGCGCTCTCGCTGGCCTTGAGCGAGAGTCTTCACACGGCCTGCGGGGTCACCCAGCATCACCGGGCGCACGATTGCCACCTCAACGACCTGACGGGGGAGACGGACATCGCGCAGATCGGGCCCGAGGGTGGGACGCTCATCGTGCACGTTCCCCACAGTGAAGTCGGCCTGACTGTCGACACAGTGCGGGCCGCGCTGCCGCGCCTGCGCGCGAGCCCGCTCTATTCCTTGGTGGCGGGCCATCTCAGAGAGCTCAACGCGTGCATCGACGACGTCGCGGCCGAACCACACCTGGCGCGGGCCTTGAGTGCGACGACCAAGGACCTCACCCGTGCGCTGGTGGTCACGGCCGCGGGCGATGTCCAGGCCCGCGGGGTGCTGCACGAGACGTTGCGCTCTCGCATCGTCAGCTACATCCGATGCCACCTCACCGAACCCGACTTGACGGCGACGCGCGTCGCGGCGGTCCATCACATCTCGCTGCGCACGCTCTACACCGTCTGGGGATCGGCACAGGAGCCGTTGATGGAGTGGATCTTCCGTCAACGTCTTCACGGCGCAGCCCGGGAACTGCGCGACCCGGCCGCGCGACACCGCACCGTCGCCGATGTTGCCCGCTGCTGGGGTTTCGTCGATCCACGGCACTTCCGGCGCCGCTTCGCCGCCGTGCATGGGATGCCCCCGGGTGAGTGGCGACGGCTCCCCTAGGACCTGGACAGTGCGCCAGCGAGGAAGCCCACGGCCTGGGCGATCGCCGTATCGGCGGCGTGCGTCTCCCGTAATGCGTTGAGCATCACGAAGTCGTGGATCACCCCGAGGTAGCGGGTCGCCGTGACCGCGACCCCGGCCGCGCGCAGGTGTGCCGCGTAGGCCTCGCCCTCGTCGCGCAGCACGTCGGCCTCGGCCGTGATCACCAGCGTCTCGGGGAGCCCGGCGAGCTGTTCGGTGCTCGCGCGCAGCGGGGACACCGTGATCTCCCGGCGCTGGTCCTCGTCGGTGGTGTACTGGTCCCAGAACCAGCGCATGCCCTCACGCTGCAAGAAGTAGCCCGTCGCGAACTGCGCGTAGGAGCCGGTGTCGAACGCGGCGTCGGTCACCGGATAGAACAGCACCTGACCCGCGAGAGGGACATCGCCGCGGTCCTTGGCCAGCAGCGCGAGCGCGGTGGCCATGTTCCCGCCGACCGAGTCCCCGGCCACCACCATCCGGGTCGGGTCGAGTCCTCGTTCGGTGCCCTCGGCGATCACCCATCGCGCGACCGCGTAGCTCTGCTCGAGCGCGGTGGGGTAGCGCGCCTCGGGGGATCGGTCGTACTCGGGGAACACGACCGCGGCCCCGGCGCCGACCGCGAGCTCGCGGACCAGCCGGTCATGGGTGGCGGCGTCGCCGAACACCCATCCGGCGCCGTGGATGTAGATGATCACGGGTAACGGGCCCGACGATCCGGCGGGTCGCACGATGCGGGTCGGCACGGTCCCGGTGGGCCCGCCGGTCACGGTGATCCACTCATCATCGACGGCGGGCTTGGCGATCTCGCCGGACTGGACCTCATCGACCGCGGCCCGGCCTTCCTCGGGCGGCAGCTCGAAGAGGAAGGGCGGTGTCGCGGTGGCGTCGGCGAAGGCCTGGGCGGCCGGTTCGAGAACCGGTACGGCCGGGGCGGGAGAGGTGGTCGGTGTGGTCGGTGTGCTCATCGATGGGCTCCTCGGCTCGGTCGGGGTCAGACGAAGCGCCGGACGAAGGTCAGTGCGGTCTCGGCGACCTCGCGCCAGCCGTGGTCGATGGTCAGGGCGTGTCCTCGCCCCGGGATCTCGATGATCTCCGTAGTGGCCGGGTTGTCGGCGTACTGCTGGTACGCCGCGTGGGTCAGGGCCCACGGCACGGTGTTGTCCCGCTCGCCGGAGATGATTAGCAAGGGGCCGCGGTCGGGGTTGTCGGCGTCGACGGCGGCCTCGGTGCGGGGGTTGATGTTGGCCGTGGCCGCCTGCCATAGCGGCAGGCCCGGGGCCGGCACGGCGAACTCGTCGTAGAGCGCGCGGGCCTCCTGCTCGTCCACCGCGTTGGCGAAGGCGTAGCGGAACTGGTCGTAGGTGAGGGGCACGGCTCGGTGGCGCGTCGTCGGGTGGGCGAGGACCGGGCTTCCGGCCTTCAGCGCCGAGAGGGGCAGGGGGAGGACTCCGCGAAATGGTGCGGGGTCGATGGCCACTGTGGCGGACGAGAGGCCTCGTCCGGCGAGGATCTGGGCGAACAGACCACCGAAAGAATGTCCGATCACGGCCGGTGTGTGGTCCAGGCGCTCGATCAGGGCGGTGTAGTGCTCGACGACCTGGCCAATGCTCTTGTCGGCGAAGACCTCGGGGTCGGCGTTGGCCTCGGGCACCGTCTCGGGGTCGTCCGGCCAGCCCGGCGCCAGTGGTGCGTAGCCGGCCTCGCGGAACACTGTTGCCCAGCGATCCCAGCTCGAGGGCAGCAGCCAGAGCCCGTGGACGAACACCACGGGACGCCGTCCGGAGGCGTTCGCCTCCTCGACCAATTCCTGGTCGTGTTCCATCAGCTCGGAGTCCATGTCCTCGCGCTCCTCGACGCTCGCGGTTGCACGACGAGCACTCTGGGCGAGACCGGGAGGAGACAGCAGGGCTGAGCGTGCAGCCCGGCGGGCCGAGCGTGCGCCGTCGTCGCCGGACCAACTTCTCGGGAAGAGCTGGGGCTCAGGCCACACGGCCTCGCCGCGCCTCGGGGTTCCTCGGGACGGCGCCGACCGCGTCGGGCTGCAATGGACGTCACGCGTGTAAGTCCGGCGAGGAGGCTCAGTGGCGAGCGTCGGCGGATGGCGGGCGATGCTCGACGCCAGCTCCCTGTGGAGCCGACTCGCGGTCATGTCCCAGCTCGTCGAGCGGACAGCGACGTTCAGTCGTTGACGATCGAGGCTTCATGGCTGCGGGGGAGACCCGAGCCGACGTCCCGCGAAAGGATCCACGATCGGACCTAAGATCGCTCCGTAGAGCTGTGACCAGCAGAGAAGGGTGCGCAGTCAGGGACTCGAACCCCGAACCCAGTGGACAGGGGTCAGAAACCCGGCGGTGCTTCGAGGTGTGCGTTTGTGCTGCTCAGCAACGCTGTCCTCGCGGAGCCGATCATGAGCGGTGGGCCGCCGGGCGCAGTCGTGGCCGGACGTAAGCGGACAGCTAAGCGGACAGCTAAGCGGACGGCCGAGCGGTCGGGCCGGAGTCGGCCGGTCCGGGTCATTCCGGGTCGGAGAGCGTCTGGGAGAGCTGGGCGCGGGAGGTGACACCGAGCTTCGGGTAGCCCAGGTGTAGGTGGTGGCCGATTGTCCGCGGCGGGGGTGGTGCAGGAGCTGACCACGGCGTGGGGCGGGGCGATGATGTGTGGCGGACCACGGCATGAGCCTCCGAGATGAGTTCCCGCTCATGGTCGAGGAGATCGACGCGATGGCCGCGCACCCGAGTATCGACTCTGCCCGATTCGTCCACGAACACCCGGCCCGGGCGAGCCCAGAGCCCTGCTGGGCTCGCTGCTCACGACGATGATCGACACCCTGATGCCGGACGAGGAGGACGCGCTCCGCGGCGCTGCGCACAGCGAGCGCAGCGAGGCGCGGGCCCATCAGCGCAACGGCTACGCCCTCGCGACTTCGGCGCCCGCGCCGGCACGCTGGACGTGGCGATCGGAGAAGCTGCGCCAGGGCTCGTACTTCCCGGACTGGCTGCTCGAGCGCCGCCGTCGCGTCGAAGCGGCTGACCTCGGTGGTGGCCACCTGCTCGGGCCAGCAACGCATGGTGGATGGTCGGGATCTACCTGCTCACCCTCGCGGTCCTGCTGCCGGTCGGCGGTCGACTGCGCGAGGCCCGGGGCCGGCGCGGACCTTGGCGATCGGGCTGGTCGCGTTCACCACCGCTTCGCTGGGTGTTTGGCTGGCGGACCGGGCGGCCCGAGATCGTGGTCTGCCGGGGCTCCGCCGGGTGCGCCGCGGCGCTGCTCGTGCCGGTCGCCCTGGCGCTGATCTACGCCTCGGCATGTCGGCCATGACACGATCCCCTATCGTCGGAGAAAGGCTCCTCTTCAGCAGCAAGAGTCTCCGGAGAGTCACTCGAACGAGGAATCAATGCGGTCGACGACGGCGGGGCCACTGATCGTGTGGTCCGGTGTTCTCTCGCGGAGTGCTCGTCCTGCTCACAGGGGTGAGGTGACAGGGGCAAGATTCGTACCGCGCAGGTGGGCAAGGAGCACGTCGAACATCGCTTCGAGATGGTCGATCGATCCCGTGACCCGCAGCATCTGCACGCCGCCTTGAATGCCGGTGATGAAGGCGATTGCCGTCCGTTCGGCGTCGACGTCGTTCGTGATCTCCCCGGCGGCCTGCATCTCCCGCACGCCCGCGGCGATGAACCCCTGCCATCGGGCGAGTAAGGACTGTGAGACCTCGGCGGCGCCCGGAGTATTTCCGACGGCGTCCATCAGCGTTCCCAACGGGCAATTGGCGCCTTGGAGGCGGTAACGCGCGAGGACTGATTCGCGCCAGCGTTCCCACGCCGACCATGACCGTAGTGCTCCGAGGTGTGGTTGCTGGTCATCGAGGACTTGATCGGCTTCGTGGCGGGCCACCGCGAGGAGCAGCTCCTCTTTGCCGCCGGGGAAGTAATGAAATAGCTGCCCCCGACTGGTGCCGGTGATCGACTGCACGTCCTCCAAGGTCATGGTCCCGGGCTCATCACTACGTAGATGGGTGGCTGCGCCCTTGATGATGCGATTGCGGGTGGCCTTGCCTTTCGACGTGAGCTTCACGACTTCAGTGTCACGGTTCTGGTCCGGAAGGTCCAGCCTCGCGCCTCGCCGAGGGACGCAGCCGTCGGACGCTGCGACGCGACCGTCAGAGCGCACTAGATGACTGTGTCTCGTACTGCTTGGACGAGCGCCGCGGGTGGTGTCGCTGAGCCGGCCCGGGAACCCCCGATCACGGGCGAGACCAGCGCCGCCGAGCAGTCCGGCCGCAGAGCGACGCACCCGCCGAGCGGCGCGGGACCCTCGACCCCAGGTCTCGAAGATTGGACTTGTGGGTCCAAAAAATTCTCCCTACCTTCGCCGACGCGAACGGTCGGCAGGGCCCGACGTCAGCGAGAACGGCGTCGAGGGTCCGCCGCTGCCGGCGCACTTCACCGGTCCGGTGACACCGCAGACGATCGAGCCCCAAACCCGAGAGAAGCCACTCCAGTGCCTGCCTACGACAACGACACTCTGGTCCGCGACTTCGTCGAGACCTTCAGCAGCAAGAACGCCGACGCCTTGGGCTCGTTCCTGACCGAGGACGTCTCGTTCCTCGCCTACGGGGACAGCGAAGTCAGGGGCAAGGACGCCGTTGTCGAGCTGTGGCGCGGCGTCTTCAACAACTTCGAGCAGGTCGAGTTCGAGACCGTTCATCAGGCTGTCAACGGCGACATCGTGATCGCCGAACAGGTCCACGGGCTCGGTCTTCCCGGCGGCACGCCCGCCCCCATCATGAACGTGGCCGTCTACGAGATCCGCGACGGCAAGATCGCGGTGTGGCGCGACTACACCAACCCCACCTACGCAAGCTCGCTGCTGCAAGCCTAGTCCCCACCCACTGTCAAATCACTATCCCACCTGTTGAATTGGAGATCGCTGCGCCGTGCGTGCTGTAGTCATCGCAGAGCTTGGCGACGTCGATGTGATCCAGCTCGAGGACGACTGGACCGACCCGATCCCCGGCCCGTCGGATCTACTGGTAAATGTCGAGTTCGCGGGTGTCAACTTCATGGACACCGCCGCGCGTCGCTGGGGTGCCCCTCACGGTCGCCTGCCCCTCATTCCCGGGGTGGAGGCAGCCGGCACAGTCGTCGAGCTGGGTAGGGACGTCACCGACTTCGCGGTCGGCGACCGTGTCGCGTGGGCGACGGTGTGGGACAGCTACGCCGAGCGTCTGGCCGTCCCGGCCGAGCAGGCAATCCCGCTGCCCGACTACATCGCCACCGACGTCGCCGCGGCGACGATGATTCAGGGGCTCAGCTCGCACCACTTCGTCAACGAGATCGCCCCCCTCACCGAGGGCCAGACCGGCTTGGTGCACGCCGCAGCCGGCGGCGTCGGCCGAATGGTGAGCCAGCAGCTCAAGCTGCGGGGCGCCCGGGTCGTCGGCCTGGTTTCACGTGAGGAGAAGGTGCCGGTCGCCAAGGCGGCGGGGGCGGACGAGGTGCTGATCTCCACCGACGGTGATTTCGCCGACCAGGTCAAGGACCTGACCGACGGCGAAGGCGTCGACGCGGTCTTCGACGGCGGAGGCGCGAGCACCTTCTGGCCGTCGTTGAACTCGCTCGCCGTGGCCGGCACGCACGTCTGGTACGGACCCCTCATCGGTGAGATCCCGACGGTGTCGATGTTCGAACTACCCAAGAGCGTCCGGCTCTCCTACGCCGTCTACTCCGATCACATCCGCACTCGCTCGCTGCTGTTGAAGCACTCCACCGATCTGTTCGAGAAGATCCGAGACGGCAAACTACATATCGATATCTCGCACCGCTATCCGTTGGGTGAAGCAAAGCAATCCCACATCGCTCTCACCTCACGAGCCACGACAGGCAAGCTGCTGCTCGACACGGCCCGCTGACAGCGGTCCGAATCGACGCGCCTACGGCGCCAATAGGTCATCGCACGTACCGCCGGAAAAGAGACCGCCGTGTCGTATCCTATCGACTCCGAGCTGGCTCCACTGCTCGGGAGTGTCCCCAAGTACAGTCTCGCCGACTACGCGTATGCCCGCGAGGTCTCCGAGAGCCTCATGAGCGGCGCGACGGCGTGCGAGTCCGCCAGCCCCCTGGCAGTGCGCGACGTCATGATTCCCGGACCCGACGGTTCACCTGAGGTCCGTGTACGGATCTTTGCCCCGGAGGGTTCCGCCAACCCGCTGCCCGGGTTGGTGTACATTCACGGCGGTGGCTGGATCACCGGCAATATCGAAGCCTTCGATAACGACTGCCGGCGGATCGCCGACCAGGCTCGCGCTGTCGTGGTCTCCGTCGGATACCGACGCTCTCCTGAGCACCGCTTCCCGGCGGCCATCGAGGACTGCTATGCGGCGTTGGAGTGGGTCACGAAGCGGGCTGGGGAGCTGCGGATCGACCCCACCCGGTTGGGCGTGGGCGGCGAGAGCGCCGGTGCCGGGCTGAGTGCGTGCCTGGCGATCCTGGCCCGTGACCGTGGTGGCCCATCTCTGTCTTTCCAGTACCTCGGCGTACCGGTTCTCGACGACACTCTCGATCACAGCTCCGCGGTGCAGTTCGTCGATACGCCGCTGCTGTGGCGCAACGAGGTCCGGATTGCCTGGTCGTCCTACCTCGGCGACCTCTACGGCACCGAGGACGTCCCACCTCACGCGGCCGCGTGGCGGGCCACGGATCTGACCAGGCTCCCCCGAACCTACATCTACGTGGCGGAGTTCGACCCGTTACGTGATGAGGGCTTGGCCTACGCACAACGATTGATCCACGCCGGTGTGCATGTCGAGTTGCGGCACTACCCGGGGACTTTTCACGGCGCACACCTATTCCCTTCCGCGGTCGCGAACCGCATGGTCGCCGACTCCATCGACGCCATATCCCGCGGCCTGCATGAGCACGCCACCCGCTAGGTACCAGCGGGGACCATTCACGGACCGTCCATCACCTCGAGGGGCGGACGGGGGTTCAGCAGGCCCCGTGCTCGACCGGCGAGCTCGGCGTCGACCTGCACCTCGTAGCTGCTCGCCTCCAGTCGACGCACCGAGGCGAAGTCGCGACGCCCGCGTGTTGCCGCGTGCGCGACGGCCCCGAAGATCCCCCCGAAGATCGCGCCGAGGACGATCCCGGCGGCGACCGGGAGGAGAAAGTTCGGCGTGAAGAGGAAGAAGACCACACCGATCAGCAGGCCGAACCACGCGCCACTCGCGGCGCCCGCGGCCGCTGCGCGTGGGACGGTCAGCCGTCCGGTGACGGTCTCGTCCAGCCGCAGATCGCGACCGACGATACTGGTGCGATCGACCGGGAAGAGCGCGTCGGACAGGGTGTCGACGTCGTGCTGCGCCTCCTCGTACTCGGCGTGGACGCTGATGGTCTCTCGCGCAGAGCGTGTCCGTGTCATGGTGTCTCCTGGCGTGGTCGTGTTGTACCTGTCACTGCGCCGGCAGCGGCAAGGTGCCGGAGGGCCTTCTCTTCGTCGGACGGGTCCACGAGCACGCGAACCCCCTGCAGCTGCAGTTGCGGCACCTGGCCCCCGGCGTCGTCCGCAGCGACGGCGGCCCGAATGCCCCGGCTACGCAGGAAGCGGGCGACGAGATCGGCCTCGGTCCGGCTCGCGACGATCATGACCGGCGTGGTGCGGACGTTCATGGCGTATCCACGGTCGTCGGCGGGCGCAGCGGCAGCGGCGTCGCTCGGCGGGCGGGCAGGTACCAGTTGCCGTCGAGCCTGATCGTGGTGCCAGTCAGGTAGTTCGCTACCGGACTCGCCAGGTAGACGACGGCGGATCCGACTTCTTCGAGACGGGCGATGCGGCCGATGTCGTTGGGGGCGAGGGAGTGGACGACTGCCGTTTCCATCTCGTCCCAGGTGTTGCCCATGGTGTTCGCTCGTCCGAACTCGACGAGCGTGTCCTTGCCGGCGTCGGTGAGTATTCCGCCCGGTGCGACGGTGTTCGCGGTGACACCGGTTTCTCCCAGTTCCCGCGAGAGCGATCGGGACAGGTAGTCGCGGGCCGCGTTCGTCGCCCCGTAGTGTGGCTGCGCCGCGGTCGGCAGCAGCCCGGTCACACTGCTGATCTGGATGACCCGACCCCACCGCCGCTCTCGCATGGGCGGCACGAGACGCCGGATCAACCGAACACTCGAGAGGACGTTCACGTTGTAGATGTCGGCCCAGCCGCTCGACGTGAGATCGCTCCAGGTTCGTTGTGGCTCGAAGTAGCCCACGTTGTTCACCAGGATGTCGACGTGTCCGTCGGCGAGCGCGGCGCCGGCGACGGCGTCCGCCTCCTCATCGGTGTCCAGATTTCCGGTGACGGCGGTGGCCGCTCCCTCCTCGTCACGGATGGCCTTGACGACCAGCGAGGTCCTCTCCTCGTTGCGCCCGTGCACGACCACCTCAGCGCCTTCACGCGCGAGAAGTGTTGCGATGGCCGCGCCGAGCCCCGAGCTCGCCCCCGTCACGAGCGCCCGCTTGCCTCTCAGTTGGAAATCCACGTCCGTCTCCTCATGTCGAGAATCGAAATATGATCGGGCGCGCGACGTGCGCTCAGCGGGCGAGGAAGTCGAGGAGCGCGGCGTTGACCTCCTCGGGGAAGGTCCAGCCAACGTTGTGGGGCCCGTCGGGGATCTCGACGACGGTCAGGTCGGCGATCAGCTTCTCGTCGCGGAGCCGGCCGGCGGTCGCGTCGAACGGCAGGATCCGGTCCGCGGTCCCGTGGACGACCAGGGTCGGCACGTCGATGCGGGGCAGGTCGGCGCGGAAGTCGCTGAGCCACGAGTCGACGCAGGCCAGGGTCGCGTACGGGCCGCTCCGAGCCGCGGTCTGGAAGTTCGCGCGCAGCGTCGCCTCGCCGATGCGCTTCGGGGCCAGGACGTCGGTGTTGTAGAAGTCGGTGAAGAACTCGTCGAAGTAGGCGTACCGGTCGGCGAGAATGGCGGCCTTGATTCCGTCGAAGACCTCGCCGGGCACGCCTCGGGGGTTGTCGCCGGTCTGGAGCAGGAACGGCGGGATCACGCCGAGCATGATCGCTTTGGACACTCCGGACGAGCCGTAGGCGCCGAGATATCGGGTGACTTCGCCGGTGCCCATCGAGAAGCCGGCCAGCACCACGTCCTGGTCGAGGGCGAGGTGGTCGAGCAGCGCCTTGAGGTCGGCGGCGAAGGTGTCGTAGTCATAGCCCGCAGTCGGCTGGCTGGAGGCCCCGAAGCCGCGGCGGTCGTAGCTGATGCAGCGGTAGCCGGCCTCGAGCAGGGCGCGTTCCTGGCGTTCCCAGGAGTTGCCGTCGAGGGGGTAGCCGTGGATCAGCACGATCGGGTGGCCGCTGCCGTGGTCGTTGTAGTGCAGAGAGATGTCGGCGCCGTTCTCGCGGCCGACGGTCACGAAGGACATGGGTCTTCTCCTTGCCGGTTGGTGGGTGGGGTGGGCGATGTGGCCGGTCACTCGCCCTATGTCTGGTGTGCTTCAGGTCAGGCGGGTGGACCGTTCCTCGACCATGGCGATCAGGACTCGCCGGACCAGGCGCGCGATCGGCGAGGTGTCCGACGGCGCGCGCTCGGCCACGGCGATCAGCGCGCCACGTGTCGGCTCGCCTCGGGCGGCCGCTTCCGCGAGGAGGGAGGCCATGTCGGTGATCGCCTCGTCCAGCCGGGGCGTGGGCGGCTCGAGTCCGAGCTCCTTGCGCCACGCGGCGTCCGCGCGGGCCTCCGCCACCACCCCGGCGGTGCGCTCCGGCGCGTAGGCGAGGGCTTCGGCGACCGCTTCGGCCCAGCAGGTGAGGACGGTGAGCTCGTGGACGTCGAGCGCGGCCGAGGCGGCCGACGCGGCGGAGCCGGCCGCCGGCGGGCGCGAGTCCGCTCCCGCGGCCCGTGCCCGGACCTGGTGGATCGCGGCAGCGAAGCACTCCGTTCCGTTGTTCGCGGGTGCTCGGCCGTCGGCGCTGCGCCGGGTCGCGCGGTCCATGCACACGGTCAGGAGGACGGCGTGGGCGCCGGCCTCGAGGGGGATCTCGTGGAAGCCGCCGGTCGAGTCCTTCCACAACGCGACGACGGGTGCCACGGCCCGGTCGTTGGGGCGGGAGCGCGCGACCATGCCGTAGGACGTCAGCGTCAGCACGGCCGAGCCGGGGTCGTCGGCCAGGCCGCTGGCGTAGCGCGACGCCCACCGCGAGCCCAGCTGGGGTCCGTCGAGCAACGCGGGGAAGACGATGGTGGGGCCGACCGCCCGGATGAGCTCGGCGACGTCGTCGTTCTGGGCGAGGTCCTCGCAGACCAAGCAGGCGAGCGTGAGCTCGGCGACCTCCACGAACTGGACCGCCTGGCGTGGGACGTCGACCGCCTCCCACCAGCGCACCTGGGGGTGCAGCTGCCCTCCCAGGTGGTACTGGTCGATCTGGGCGCGGTCGAGTGACCAGCGGTGGTGCTTGCCCTGTCGGATGTGCCACCAGGGCGGTGCCGGCTCGTCGGTGCGCGAGGCGCCCTTCTCGAGCAACGGGTTGATCCCGATGTGGATCGCGCTGCCGGGGAACCGAGTCGGGTCGGGGGAGTGCTCACGGACCCCGGCCTGCAGGAACACGACCCCGTGGCGGTGGAGCAGGGCCTCGAGGCCCGCGATCTCGGTGGCATCGACGGCGCTCTCGGGCAGGTAGACGACGTCCACCCCGCCGGCCTCGTCCCGGGCGGAAGTGAGCACCCGGTCGAGGAGGTCGAGGTCGAGGGCCTCTCGGGGTGCGAACTCGAAGAAGGCGTAGGGCTCCCGGTCCGGTCGCCGGACGCCGCCGTCGGCCGGCCGGAAGTCGGAGGCCCGGACACGCAGCGGCCAGGGCAGCAGCAGGATCCGGGCGAACTCGGAGCGCACGTCGCTGCCGCGGTGACGGGCCGGGACCTTGTGCCAGCACGCGTCGGGGACCCCGTCCTGCACGCAGGCGTAGCGGGAGTGCGCCGCCCGCCCCGTCGGGGGCGTCCGCACCTTGGGCAGCACCCGTAGCAGGTGCGGGTCGAGACGAGCCATCGATCCCGTTCTGACCAGCAGCTCCCGCCCGCGTGCCCGGTACACCCCGGCGTCGGCGTCGCTGCTGTCCAGAGCGACTCCGAGGCCGGCGCACGCCTCGTCGGCGACGGCGTGCAACGTCAGCAGCGCCTCGCACACCACGGGTTCGCGTCCCTGGGCCAGGTGCTCGAGGGGCACGTCGGCGTGTCGCGCGATGAGGTGCCACGCCTCGACCACGAGATCGGGGGGCGCGTCGGATCGCTCCGCGGCCGTTCGCCACAGGGTGGCCGCACGCTCGACCTCCTCGGCCCAGCCGGGGCTGCCCGCGGGAGGCCACTCGCCCGGTGGGCCGAGGGTGAAGCGGAACGCCTCCGACCGGTGCAGGAGGACGTCGGTCAGGGCGAACACGTCGGGCGGCCAGGTCAGCAGCCCGTCGTCGATCGTCGAGCCCACGACCGCTCGCCACGTCGAGGCCAGGGTCAGGCTGTCCGTCCCGCCGTTCGTCATGGTGTCGACGGTGATGTCGGCGGAGGCCGCTCGCCCCAGTACAACGCACTGGCCCCGTCCCTGGTGGGCACCGAACACGCGTCCGCGACGCAGGCCAGGGTGTCTCACGGGCGCGAGGGTCATCGGGTGGCGCGATGCTCGTCGCGACATCGCTCGGGACGGGCCGGGCGGACCGGGGCCGCAGTCGGGAGCTGACCTGATGGACATGGGGCTCGAGGTCGTCGTCGTGCCGGTCACCGATGTAGACCGGGCCAAGGCGTTCTACACGCGTCTGGGGTGGCGGCTCGACGGCGACACCAGCGGCGACGAGCTGCGGTTCGTCCAGATCACCCCGCCGGGGTCCCGGTGCTCGATCGCCTTCGGTAGCGGCATCACCACCGCCGTCCCCGGCACCGCCCAGGGCCTCCACCTGGTCGTCGTCGACATCGAAGCCGCTCGTGCCGACCTGCAGGAGCGGGGGGCCGAGGTCAGCGAGGTGTTCCACGACGGCGGCGGGGTCTTCCACCACGGCGGGCACCGGGAGCGTGTTCCCGGCCTGGATCCAGGCCGCCGAAGCTATGCCTCCTTCGCCTCCTTCGCCGATCCGGACGGGAACGGCTGGCTGCTGCAGGAGGTCGCGAGCCGGCCTACGGCGGCAGCTCTGCAGCACGAAGCCCCACAGGAACGATGGAGGACGCCATGAGCAGCGCGGCACCGCCCCTGTCATCGGGCGATCGGCCCCCGCCCGCCGCGCGGCGGGCCCCGTCGTACCACGCGGCGGCGACCGACGGTCGACGGTCGCCCGGGTGGCTACCATCGCCACGGGTCGTCGCACCGGCGGGCACGTCGCCGAGCCGACGGTGGGCGCCGTCGCGAGCGGGCGGAGTGACTGAGATGCCCGACGAGGTGGAGCCGTCGCGGGGCCGGTTGGTGGGCCGTCGCCGGGAGCTCGATGCCCTCGACGATCTCGTGAGCCACCTCCGCGAGGGGCGGAGCACCGCGCTCGTCGTGCGCGGCGAGGCGGGTGTGGGCAAGACCGCCCTGCTGCAGCACCTCGCCGCGCGCGCACCGGGATGCCGCATCGCCCGGGCGTCGGGCGTCGAGTCGGAGATGGAGATCGCCTTTGCCGGCCTGCACCAGCTCTGCGCCCCGGATCTGGACCGGCTCGACCGCCTCCCCGGGCCCCAACGAGATGCGCTCCGGACCGCGTTCGGGATGCTGGCCGGTCCTCCGCCCGACCGCTTCCTGATCGGGCTGGCCGTACTGAGTCTGCTGGCCGAGGCGGCGGGCGACCAGTCGCTCATCTGCGTGATCGACGACGCCCAGTGGCTGGACCGGGCGTCGCTGCAGGCGCTCGCCTTCGCGGCACGCCGGGTGGACGCCGACGCCCTTGCCCTCGTCTTCGCGGTGCGGGAGCCCAGCGACGAACCCGAGCTCGCCGGGTTGCCCGACATCGTGGTGGACGGCCTGTCCGACACGGAGGCGCGTGCCCTGCTGGACGGCGTCGTCACCGGGCCGCTGGACGAGCAGGTGCGCAGCCGGATCGTCGCCGAGACGCGCGGCAATCCGCTGGCCCTGCTCGAGGTGGTGCGCGGGTCGACACCGGAGCAGGTGGCCGGGGGGCTCGGCCTGGCCGGCGCTCCGGCCCGCGCCGTGTCGGGGCGGATCGTGGAGAGCCTTCGCCGCCGCCTGGAGACCCTGCCCGCCGCGACGAGACGTCTCCTGCTGCTCGCCGCTGCCGAGTCGGGCCAGGACGCCGCGCTCGTCCGGCGGGCGGCCGACCGCTGGGGCATCACCCCGGAGGCCGCCGAACCGGCCGCCGCCGAGGGGCTCATCGGAGCCGGCAGCGACATGCGCTTCTGCCACCCGCTCGCGCGCTCCACGGCCTACCGGTCCGCGCCACCGCAGGAACGACGCAACGCCCACCGGGCCCTGGCCGACGCGACCGACCCTGACGATCCCGACCGCCGCGCCTGGCACCGGTCCCAGGCCACCCTCGGACTGGACGAGGACGTCGCCGCCGAGCTCGAGCAGTCGGCCGACCGTGCCCGAGCCCGTGGTGGCGTGGCCGCGGCGGCGGCCTTCCGCGAGCGCGCCGCCGAGATCACCCCCGACCCGGCGCGGCGCAGCGCGCGGGCGCTCGCCGCCGCCCAGGCGAAGTACCACGCGGGCGCACCGGACCGCGCCCTCCGGCTGCTCGCCATCGCCGAAGCGGGTCCGCGGGACGAGACGGCCGCCGCACGCGCGGACCTCCTGCGGGCCCACATCACCACCGCGTCGGCCCCGGACCGGGCGGCCGGTCTCCTCCACGCGGCCGAGCGCCTGCAGACGCTGGACGTCGACCTGGCTCGCGAGACCTACCGCGACGCCTTCTACTCCGCCCTGAGGGCCGGCCGGCTCGCGTCGTCGGGCCGGGTGCGGGACGTGGCCGCTGCCGTGGGAGCGGCGCCGCCGACGACGCGCCGGCCAGACGCCTGCACACCTCTGCTCGACGGCCTGGCGCGCCTGATCAGCGACGGCTACGCCGCCGGCGCGCCGAGCTTGCGCACGGCGCTGCACGCGTTCCGGGACACCGAGGTCCGTACCGACATGCTCCTGCGCTGGCTCCCACTGGTCAGCCGGGTGTCCCACGACATGTGGGACGACGAGAGCTGGCACGTGCTGTCCCGGTTGCTGACGGACCTGGCCCGCGACCGCGGCACGTTCAGCGTGCTGCCCGTGGGCCTGAACCTGCGCCTGGCGGAGCGGCTGTTCGCCGGTGACGTGTCGAGCGCCGTCGCGATGGCCGAGGAGGGTCAGGCCATCGCGGAGGCGACGGGCGCCACCTCCGCTCCCTACGGCGCCCTCGTCGTCGCTGCGTGGCGAGGCGAGAAGTCCAGGACCGAGGAGCTCGCTGCTGCCGCGACACCTGAGACCACCGCGCGCGGCGAGGGGCAGTGGTTGACGGCCGTCGCCTGGGCGACCGCACTGCTGCACAACGGATCGGGCCAGTACGAAGCGGCGCTCGCAGCCGCAGAGCGCGGCAGCGAGTATCCCGAGGAGCTCGGCCTGGCCAACTGGTCCATGGTCGAGCTGGTCGAAGCCGCCGCCAGGACCGGCAAGCCCGAACGTGCCGCCTGTGCCGCGCGTCGACTCACGCAGATGGCCGACGCCTGCGCGACCGATTGGGCGCTCGGGACCGCGGCTCGGGCCCGCGCGCTGCTGGCGGAGGGAGAGGCGGCCGAGCGTGCCTACCGGAAGGCGATCGATCACCTCGGACGTACCCGGGTCCGATCCGCGCTCGCTCGGGCCCACCTCGTCTACGGCGAATGGTTGCGGCGGGAGCACCGACGGGTCGACGCCCGGCGGGAACTGCGCCTCGCCCACGAGATGCTCGCCGCGATGGGCGCCGAGGCGTTCGCCGAGCGTGCCCGTCACGAACTGCTGGCCACGGGGGAGACGGTGCGCAAGCGGACGGTCGCGGCGACCACCGAGCTGACCGACCAGGAACGGCACATCGCTCGCCTCGCGGTGGCCGGGTACACGAACCCGGAGATCGGTGGCCAGCTGTTCATCAGCCCTCGCACCGTGGAGTGGCACCTGCGCAAGGTGTTCTCCAAGCTCGGCGTCGGCTCGCGGAGGGAGCTGCGCCACGCGGTCGATGCCGCAGCGCTCGTCCCCGCCCGCTGAGCCGGGCCGTCGCCGTCACCGACGGACGCGCGAGCACCGGTCACGGCCCTCCCGGACGCGCTAGCCTGCCGCCATGCGGGGAGGTGACGCCCCTCCCGAGCTGCGTGGCCGGCGCCGCGAGCGCGACCACCTCGATCGCCTGCTCGCAGGGGTCCGGGCCGGGCAGAGCGGGGTCCTGGTGCTGCGCGGGGCGCCGGGGATGGGCAAGACAGCGCTGCTCGACCACCTCTGTCGGCACGCGTCGGGCTGCCGGGTCGCGCGTGTGGCGGGCGTCGAGTCGGAGATGGAGCTGCCCTTCGCCGGTCTGCACCAGCTCTGTGCGCCGTTCCTCGACGGCCTCACGCGGCTCCCGGAACCCCAGGCGGACGCGCTCGGGGTCGCGTTCGGACTGCGGACGGGCGACACCCCGGATCGCCTGCTCGTCGGACTCGCCGTCCTGACCCTGCTCTCCGAGGTGGCGGCCGAGCGGCCGTTGATCTGCGTCGTCGACGACGCGCAGTGGCTGGACCGGGCCTCGGCGGAGGTGCTCGCCTTCGTCGCCCGTCGCCTCGCCGCCGAGGCCGTCCTCCTGCTGGTCGCGATGCGGGAGCCCAGTGACGAGCAGTACCTGGCGAGCTCGCCCGCGCTGATCCTCGAGGGCCTGCGCGACGACGATGCGAGAGCCCTGCTCGCGTCCGTCCTCACCGGTCCGCTGGACGAGAGGGTGCGCGAGCGCATCGTGGCCGAGGCGCGCGGCAACCCGCTGGCGCTCGTCGAGCTGCCACGGCGAGTGACCTTCGACGAGCTGGCCGGCGGCTTCGGGCTGTCCGGCTCGCACGGCGTCGCCGGCCGGATCGAGGAGGGCTTCCGTCGCAGCGTCGAGCCGCTCTCTCCGGACGTGCGCTCGCTCCTGCTGATCGCGGCGGCCGAGCCCCTCGGCGACCCCCTGCTGCTGTGGCGGGCCGCCGAGCGGCTGGGCCTGGCGGTGTCGACGGCCGACAGCCCGGAGACGGACGGCCTGCTCACGATCGGCGAGCGTGTGACGTTCCGTCACCCCCTCGTGCGCTCCGCCGTCTACCGAGCCGCGGACGCGGCGGAACGTCGAGCGGTGCACCTCGCGCTGGCCGAGGTCACCGACCGCGACGCCGCCCCCGATCGCCGCGCGTGGCACCTCGCGGCGGCCACGGTCGGCCACGACGACGACATCGCCACGGAACTGGAGCGTTCGGCGGAGCGGGCGCGGACGCGAGGCGGGCTGGCTGCGGCCGCGGCCTTCCTGCAGCGCTCGTCCGCCCTGACCAGCGACCCCGAGCGTCGTGCCGAGCGCGCACTGATCGCCGCCGAGGTCAGCGTCCAGGCCGGGGCCTTCGAGGCGACCGTCGAGCTCCTGGCCACGGCCGAGGCCGGACCCCTCGACGAGCTGGCGCGTGCGCGATCCGGTGTCCTGCGGGCGCAGGCGACCTACCTGCGGGGTCGGGGCGGTGACGGGCCGGCGATGCTGCTCCGGGCGGCCGGGACGCTGGAGCCGCTCCATCCGCGCCTCGCCCTCGAGACCTACCTCGACGCCTGGGGGGCGGCGCTCTACGCCGGACCGCTCGCCCACGAGGTGAGCCTCTCGCAGATCTCGCGGCAGGCGCTGGCCGCACCGCGGACCGCTAGTTCCCCTCGCCCCGCCGACCTCCTGCTCGAGGGGTTCTCCCTGGCCGTCACCGCCGGGCGGCGCGCCGCGGCACCCGTTCTGGCGCGAGCGGTCGCGGGCTTCGACAGCAGCGAGGCCACCGTCGACGAGGTGCTGCGCTGGGGATGGCTCGCGACCGCGGCGGCCGTGATGGTGTGGGACTACGACAGGTGCCTCGCCATCACGGCGCACGAGGTGGCGGTCGCCCGCGGCACGGGCGCGCTGAGCGTGCTCGCGTCCGGGACCAACGTCCTCGCGCAGGCGGTGGCGCTGGGTGGAGACCTGCGACGGGCGGCATCGCTGGCGGCCGAGGCCGGCGCGGTCACCGAGGCGACGGGCACCCGGCACGCGCCCTACGGCGCGCTGCTGGTCGCCGGCATGAGGGGGCGGGAGGCCGAGGCCGTGCCCCTGATCGAGGGCACCGTCCGGGAGGCCACGGCCGGAGGGCAGGGCATCGCCGTCCAGTACGCGCGGTGGTCGCAGGCGATCCTGGGCAACGGTCTCGGGCGCTACGACGAGGCGCTGGTCGCGGCACAGGATGCCAGCGAGGACACACCGGAGCTGTTCGTGTCGACGTGGTGCGTCAGCGAGCTCGTCGAGGCCGCGGTCAGGTGCGGACGTCCCGATCGGGCCCACGACGGGCTCGAGCGGCTCGTCGAGGCCACCGAGGCATCGGGGAGCGACTGGGCACTCGGGATGCAGGCACGCTCACGCGCGCTGCTCGGCGCCGGCCGGGAGGCCGAGAGCCTCTACCAGGAGGCGGTCGCGAGGTTGTCGCGGACGGGGGTGCGCCCCGAGCTCGCCCGTACCCACCTGCTGCACGGCGAGTGGCTCCGCCGCGAAGGTCGCCGTGCCGACGCCCGGGCGCCCTTGCGCACCGCCCACGAGATGCTCGGCGCGATCGGGATGCACGCCTTCGCCGACCGCGCGCGTCACGAGCTGGCTGCGGTGGGTGAGAAGGTGTCCCGTCCCGACGTGCAGCCGTCCGACACCCTCTCCGCCCAGGAGGCAGAGATCGCCCGACTGGCCGGTGCGGGGCACAGCAACCCCGAGATCGGCGCTCACCTGCTCCTCAGCCCGCGGACCGTGGAATGGCACCTGCGCAAGGTGTTCACCAAGCTCGGTGTCACCGGGCGCAAGGAGCTCCCCGCGGCGCTCGGCCCCGCAGGGACCGGTCACCCCTGAAGCAGAGTGGACGCGAAGGTGGGGTTCGTGTAGTCGCGCCACGCGGCGATCTTGCCGTCGCGGAGCTCGTAGACGGCCATGTTCCTGATCGGGGCGAGTGGTCCTCCGGGTAGGGCGAGCCCGTGAACCTGCTCGGCGATGACGACGTCTCCGTTCACCGCCTGGTGGATCGTCTCGAACTCGACCCGTTCGAAGCTGCTGAACACGTTCTTCCACACCTGGACGACGGCGTCGCGGCCCCGTACCTCGTCGTCGCCGTAGCTGGTGAAGACCACATCGGGGTGGAGGTACTCGCCGAGGCGCTCGGCGTCCTTGGTGGTGAAGGCCGCCACGAAGTCCCGGACAAGGGTGTCGTTGTCGTTCATGAGCTCTGATCTCCTCTCGGTCAGGCTTTCTCGAGTGCGAGCTGGTGCAGGTTGGACGCCGCCACGTCGAGCACCGTGCTGCCGTCGCCGCTCAGGACGCTGCGCGTGGCCCAGAGGGCGAAGCCGCCCGCCTCGTGGAGCCCGACCCTCGGCGGGACGGCGAGCTCGTGCCGCGCGGTGACGACGTCCACGAGGACCGGGCCGGGGTGGGCGAAGGCATCCCGCAGGGCGTCGTCGAGCTGGTCCGGGTGGTCGACGCGGATGCCGTGGAGGCCGATGGCGCGGGCAAGCGCGGCGAAGTCGGGATTGTCGAGATCGGTGCCGTGGTTGACGATGCCGGCCGCCTTCATCTCCAGCTCCACGAACGCGAGCGCACCGTTGTCGAGGACGACCACCTTCACCGGCAGTCGGTGCTGGCGCAGGGTGAGCAGCTCGCCCATCAGCATCGCCAGGCCACCGTCGCCGCAGAGGGCGACGACCTGCCGATCCGGGAGGGCGGCCTGGATGCCCAGGGTCTGGGGGAGGGCGTTGGCCATGGTTCCGTGGTTGAACGAGCCGATCAGCCGGCGGCGCCCGTTCGTGCCGATGTACCGGGCGGCCCACAGCGTCGGGGTGCCGACGTCGGGAACGACGACGACATCGTCGGCGGCGTGGTGGTCGATCGCGGTGACGACGTGCTGGGGGTGGAGCCGGCCCGGACCTCCCTGTGCGGCCGCGAGTGCGGCGAAGCGGGCCCGGGTTCGCCGGTAGTGGGCCGTCATCCGGGTGAGGTGCTCGTCGTCCCGGTCGGCGCGTAGGTGCTGGATCAGGGCCTCGACGGTGTCCTTGACGGTGCCGACGAGGGCGACGTCGACGGGCACGCGTCGACCGATGTTCTCGCCTCGGATGTCGACCTGCACGATCCGCGCGTCCGGCGGATAGAAGGGTCGGTACGGGAAGTCGGTACCGAGCATCAGCAGGGCGTCGCAGTGCTCCATCGCCCGGTAGCCGGAGGCGAAGCCGAGGAGACCGGTCATGCCGACGTCGTAGGGGTTGTCGTGCTCGACGAACTCCTTGCCGCGCAGGGTGTGGACCACCGGGGCCCGGAGTCTCCCGGCGACCTCGAGCAGCTCGCGGTGCGCGCCCTCGCAGCCGGCGCCGGCGAGGATCGTCACCGATCCGGCGGCGTCGAGCACCCGCGCCGCGGCGACGATCTCGTCCTCGCTCGGGCGGACGATCGGCGTGGTCGGGCGGGCGACGGTCGGCGTCGACGCGTCCGGCGCCCGATGCAGGAGGAGCTCGCCGGGGATCACGACGACGGCCACACCGCGCCGTTCGATCGCGCTGCGCATGGCGATGTGCAGGACACGGGGCAGCTGCTCGGGGCTGCTGACCAGCTCGGCGTACACGCTGCACTCGCGGAAGAGCTCGGGCGGGTGGGTCTCCTGGAAGTAGCCGCTGCCGACCTCGGATAGCGGGATGTGGGCGGCCAGCGCCAGCACGGGGACGCGGCTGCGCTGGGCGTCGAACAGGCCGTTGATCAGGTGCAGGTTCCCCGGCCCGCAGCTCGCCGCGCACACCGCCAGCTCACCGGTGATCGCGGCCTCACCGGACGCCGCGAGAGCCGCCGACTCCTCGTGCCGGACGTGCTGCCAGGCCACCTCCGGATGGCGGCGCAGCGCGTCGGTCAGACCGTTGAGCGAGTCGCCGGGAAGCCCGTGGACGCGCCGGACTCCCGACGCCTCGAGGGTGGCGACCACGACGTCGGCGAGCGTGCGGGCGGGGCTCATGTCCGCACCGCGGCCGCGGCCAGCAGCCGGAACGCTGCCGCGGTGCCGAGCCCGTACACGAGGTGGGCGCCCAGATCCCGAGCGAGGGTCCGCCGGTCGTAGCGCCAGATCGGTTCGTACAGCCCGGTCGGGGGCAGGACGGTGTAGCTCAGGCCCCACACCCCGGAACCGAACGGCACCCCGAACCAGGTGCGTGGCGTGCGCACCGAGCCGGCCAGGAGGCCGTACTGCGCCCCGGTCACCGTGCCGTAGCCCCAGTGGATGAGGTTGTTGACCAGAGCTGCCCGGCGCTCGGGGAGCTCGCGGCGGAACAGGCCCTCGACCAGCCGCCTGCCGACCTGGGCCGGCGCCGGCGCCTCACCCCAGCTCTCCAAGCCCGCCGACAGATCCCAGCTCCGGAAGCCGCTCGTCCCGCCGCCGTGCCGGTAGAGCGCGAACCAGTACAGATCCATCGCGAGCGTGCCGGCCGCTCCCGCAGCCAGACCTCGCGCGACGGCGCCGAGGGGCGTGACAGCGCCCCGATCGCTTCTCATGGCTGTCGATCCCTCCGCCCGTGTTCTCTCAGGTCCGGGACGGCTCGAGCCCGGCCGCGCGAGTCATGTGGGCGGCGTACCAGGCCGGCCACTGCGGGTCCTCGTGCCCGATCTCGGCCTCGTGCCGGCCGTGGGCGATCGCGGCGTTCCGCAGCGCCCGCTCCACGTCGTCGGCCGAGCGGTAGACCACCGCGTCGATGCGGCCCGGGATGCGGTCGGTGACCTCCTGGACGACGAAGCCGTTGCCGTCGGGGTCCTCGAACGACAGGAACGAGCCGTAGGACCGCCGGTCGGGATGAGGTCCGGCGACCCGGTCGATCATCCCGGCGTGGTGGAACAACCCTCCCGCGTCGTGGAAGATCTCGCTCGCGTCGACGCCGCGCGCGACGAGCTCCTTGCGCATCGCGACGATGTCCTCGACGACCAGGTGGATGCCCCGCGCCGAGCCGGGGACGGCGTCGGTGACCCCGTCACCGATGACGATGGACGCCGGCGAGCCCGGCGGCGTGAGGTGCACGATCCGGAATCCCTCCGCACCGGCGTGGTCGAGGTCCTTCCGGAAGCCGAGCCCGGTGTAGAAGTCCGCAGCGCGGTCCACGTCCGAGACCGGCAGGACCACGAGCTCGAGTCTGATGTCCATCGTCAACCCCTCCTGGGTGCGTCGCCTGCCGTGTGGCATCGACGACGACCGTCGACCCGCCGGCCCGGACCTCGCCCCAGGGGTTGTCCCTGGTGAACCCCCTGGTACTCGCCACCACCGCCGAGCCCCGTGCCTCCACCAGGGTCTTCCACGGGGGCGAGGGCGGCGTCGGCTGCGCAGGCTGGACATGGCGCCAGAACCCGATCAAGGAGGCCCGCCGTGTCCACGATCCACCTCGCCACGAGCACCGTGGCGACGCCCGAGCAGTTCGTCGCGAGCCTGACCGACTTCGGTCCGGGCCGCTCCGAGCTCTTCAGCAACAGCGCCGACGACTACCTGCAGGTGCACGACAAGGGGCCCGACCACGCTGACGTCACCGAAGGGTCCGGCGGGATCTGGGAACGCCTGAACTACGACTGGTCCGACCCGCGCCGTGTCGTCATGACGACCACCGACTCCAACGTCTTCGGCGGCGCGTCGGGCCACACCTACACGCTCACCCCGCAGAGCGACGGGACGACCGCGGTGGACGTCGTCGTGGTGCGCGACGGCAAGAACCTCAAGGGGCGGGTGGTCGGAGCCCTCCTCGGCACCGTCGGGAAGGGCGTCCTCTCCAAGGCCCTGCAGAACACCGTCCGGACCGTCGAGGCCCGTTGCGGCCTGGCGACCTGATCCCGGACCACGACACCGATCCGACCGAACGAGAGGCCCCACCATGACCGGCACCCGTGGGGGAGCGGAACGCTCCCTCAACTCACCCCCGGCCGACACCGCCCCCGAGCCGACGGTCGCAGCCGGCACCTCCCCGCGCCGGCTCTACCTCGTGCGCGGGCTGGTCGCGATCGCCTGGGCGGTCGCGTTCATGGCGTTGGCGGACTCGCTCACCCCCGTGGCCGCGGTCCTGCTCGTGATCTACCCCCTGATCGATCTGGTGGCGGTCCTCGTGGACGCGAGTCGCCCGCACCGCAGCTCCGAGCGCAGGGTCCTGTACGGCAACGCCGTCACCAGCGCTCTCGCCGCGGTGGCGGTGGCGGTGGCCGTCGCGACCTCCGGTGGGAGCCGCGCCGTGCTCGCCGCCTTCGGGGTCTGGGCCACCCTGTCGGGCATCGCCCAGCTCGTCGTCGCGCTCCGACGGCGTGGCCCGCAGAGCGGCGGCCAGTGGCCGATGCTGATCGCCGGCGCCCTCTCGACCCTGGTGGGCATCGTCTACAACGTCACCGCCGCCACGTCGCTCGCTCCCACGTTCGACCCGCTGGTCGCGTACGCCGCCGCCGGCGGAGCGTTCTTCGTCATCCAGGCCGGGCTCCTGACCTGGCGCGCGCGCCGCCCGGCCACCGGCCGACCCGCTCGGTCGAGTCGATGAGGAGCATCAGGCCGCACCCACCGTTCGACCCCGAACTGGCTGCCGTTCTCGCGGCGGTGCACGAGGTGAACCCTCCGACCATCACTCCGGACGGGATCGCGCACCTGCGCACCATCACGAACGAGTACGGCGTCCTCGCCCGGGACGCGCTTGTCGACGTCGCTGTCGAGGATCACGTCGTGCCCGGCCCGACCGGTGCGCCCGATGTCGTCGTCACGGTGCTCCGTGCTGAGGAGAGCGGACGCGCTGAGCCGCGTGCGGGCCTGCTGCACATCCACGGCGGGGGCATGGTCGCCGGACACCGCATGGTGGGGCTCGACTGGGCGCTCGAGTGGATGGGTGCCGTCCCGATGGTCGTCGCGTCGGTGGAGTACCGGCTGGCGCCCGAGCATCCGCATCCCGCTCCAGTCGAGGACTGCTACGCCGCGTTCACCTGGCTCGCCGACCACGCGGACGAGCTGGGCATCGACCCAGGTCGGATCGTCGTCGAAGGAGGCAGCGCCGGAGGCGGCCTCGCCGCCGGGCTCTCGCTGATGGCACGCGACCGCGGCGTCCCGCCACCGGCGGCGCAGATGCTGATCTGCCCGATGCTCGACGACCGCGCCCGCACCCCCTCGAGCACCGAGCTCGACGGTGAGGGTCTCTGGGACCGCACGTCGAACGCCACCGGCTGGTCCGCGCTGCTCGGGCCCGCCGCGGGCGGACCCGACGTACCGTCCTACGCAGCACCCGCGCGGGCGGACTCGCTCGCCGGGCTCCCGCCGGCCTACGTCGACGCCGCCTCGGTCGAGACGTTCCGGGACGAGGCCGTCGAGTACGCGACCCGGCTGTGGCACGCCGGCGGTCAAGCCGAGCTCCACGTCTGGCCGGGCGGCTTCCACGGCTTCGACTCCGTCGCGCCCACCGCGGTGCTCTCGCGCGACGCCCGAGCGGCCAGGGTGAACTGGATCCGGCGAACGATCGGACGGCAGGCATGACGGTGCAGCGCCCCGGAGGGAGGCGTGACGAGATGACCTATCCGACGACGGCCCGGCCAAGCCTGGTGCTCGTCCACGGCACCGGCAGCACGGGGCTGGGCAGCTGGGGACCCGTGCTGGATGCTCTACGGCAGCACTTCACCGTCCTCGCGCCGGATCTTCCCGGCTCCGGGTCCGCCCCGCTCCCCGACGGCCCGCTGCACCTCGACCTGCTCGCCGACCACGTCGTGGCGGCAGCGCACGACGCGGGAATCGACGAGTTCGCGCTCGCAGGCACGTCCCTCGGGGCGGCGGTCGCCGTCCGAACGGCGACGCGACACCCCGAGCGGGTGAGGTCGCTGGCGCTCGTCGTCGGCTTCGTCCGGCCGAGACCGACCTTGGATCTCGCCCTGCGCGTGTGGGCCGGCCTGGCCGCGGCACGGGCCCCGGAGACGGGCGCCTTCCTCGCGGGACTCACCTTCGCCGAGCCCTACTTCGCGGCGCTGCCGCGCGAGGCGCGCGAGGCGATCGTCACCGCCTTCGGAACCGTCTCCGGACCAGGAGTCGAGGCGCAGATCGCGGCGGCGCGCTTCGTGGATGTCGCGGAGGATCTCGCGCTGATCACGGTTCCGACGCTCGTCGTGTCGGCGACCGGTGACCGCTTCGTCGCGCCCGAACACTCCCACGAACTCGTGCAGGCGCTTCCGCATGCAGGCCTGGTCGAGATGCCCGGAGGGCACGCGGCCATGCTCGAGGACCCGGGCCCGGCCGGTGAGGCACTGGTGGAGTTCCTCGCCGAACAGGGACGCAGCTCTGCTCCCACCACGTGACGCGACCGTCTGCGCCAGCCTTTCCACGAAGCGCGTCGTCGCACATCAATCAGGAGGACGACATGTCACGATCGGCTCTCGAGATCGTCGGCTGTCCCGGATGCACCTCCCCTGCAGAGGTCGTGGACCGGTTCGTGCTGAAGAGCGCCAAAGGACCTATCGAGCACGTCCTCCTGGAATGCCTCGAGCGGCACCGATACACGGTGCTGGCCGAGCGTCTGGACCGTCCATGGTCCGCGGCCTCCGGCCTTCAGGACCGGTCGCCCAGCCCCGACGAGGGGACGGCATGGCGGCACCCCTGAGCCTCGCAGCCGCCGCGGCTCGGGCCGGCCGACGCCCGTCGTGACGTGGAGTACGTGTTCGGCGATCTGAACGCCGACGACCTACAGCAACCCGACTCTGCGAGCCGCGGTGCCCGGGCACTACCCGAGTCGGTATGGAGCTTCGCAGGTGGTCTGCGCATCTCGCAGTGATCGAGCAGTGAGGTTGGCCCCTGACACCGGACACGTCGTCTGAGGTGGACCCGGTCCGCCAGGGAGGATGTCGTTCGTGCCTGCACCTCACCCGCCGGAGTTCCGGCGTCGCGCCGTGGATCTCGCTCGTGCCGG
>NZ_BSTS01000017.1 GCF_030269665.1 Actinomycetospora sp. NBRC 106375 | reverse complement strand
GGAACCTCAAGAAGATCCTCGATCGGTTCTCCCGACGCGGTCTGGCCGCCGCCACCAGCGAGCTGCACCTCGCGGCCACCGCCTTCAACCTCCGCAAGCTCCACCTCGCCATCGCCCTCGGCGCCTACCCGGGCCGTCCCCTGCCATAGAGGGGCCAACCGACCGGTTCGCCGAGCACGTCCTGAGGCGACAGCCTCGCAGCGATCACGCGGCGGCGGCTGTCACCGTGATTTCGCAACAGGCTCCGTAGTCGAGGAACGAGACGAACTCCGACCACGCCGAGCGCCGCAGCGTGATGATCGCCGGGTAGAGCGCGCCCCAGCGCTCGGTGAACTCGGCGAACCGCTCCGCGGGGGCGGCCTCGGTGGGTGCGGTGTAGACCGGGCGCAGGTCCTTGGCCATCTGCTCCCAGTACTTGCGGCCGGCGTAGCGGAAGGTGTTGCGGATCAGGTGCAGCACGCAGGCCTGCACCAGGGTCGGGGGCCACACGGTGGTGATCGCGGCGGGCAGCCCGGCCAGGCCGTCGCAGACCACGATGCACACGTCGTCGACGCCGCGGTTCTTGATCTCGGTCAGGACCTGGAGCCAGTACTTCGGGCCCTCGCCGCCCTCGCCAGCCCAGATGCCCAGGATGTCGCGGGTGACCTGCCCGTCGCGGACCTTGAGTTAGATCGCGTCGACGAAGATCACCGGATAGACCGCGTCGAGAGGCCGGTTCTTCCCACCCAGATCTTGGCTACTCGGTCATCTCTTCGAGGACCTTGTCGGTGATCCTCGAGATCGTGTCGCGACTGACCTTGGCCCCGTAGACCTCCTCGAAGTGAGCCGCGACCTCCCCGGTCGTCAGACCCCGCGCGGTCAGCGACAGCACGATCTCGTCGATCCCGTCCAGACGCCGTTGGCGCTTGCGCACGAGCACCGGCTCGAACGAGGCGTCCCGGTCGCGGGGGACCTCGATGTCCACCGGCCCGATCTCGGTGAGCACGGTCTTGGTGCGGGTGCCGTGACGGGAGTTGCCGCCGTCGCGACGGGCCGCCTCGTGCTTGTCATAGCCCGAGGTGCTCGCTCATCTCGGCGTCCAACGCGGTCTCCAGGACCGTCTTGGTCAGCCCGGTCAACAAGCCACCGGGGCCGACGACCTCGGCCCCCTCAGCGCGGGCGGCCTCCACGAGTTCTCGAGCGAGTTGCTGCTGATCGATCCGAGCCGGCACAGGCTCGATCGTGTCGGTCATGACTGGTCCTTCCCCCAGGACACGCCCGGAGCCTCAGAACCAGTTACACCGTCGTTCGGACAGTCCCAGAGGATGTCGGCCGGTTGGAGCCCATGGTCCGTGGGACGGGTCGTGGGACGAATCGGAGGTCCGAGGGGGCACGTAGAGAGCGTTCCGGCGGACCTCCGGAGCCCGGAAGTGCAGGCAGAACGCCGCAGGGCGGTCGGTCGCCCGGAGTCCGGAGGAGGGAGCGCAGGTTCGCATCCTGCCCGGGGGCGCCAGCGGATCTCCTCTCAGGGACGTAGGTGCCGCGACGCCGACTCGTCGGCGACGTTCCAGATCGTGGTGGCGATCGGCTCGGCGAGCTCTTCACGCAGGTGACCCACGAGCCCGATCGTGCGGGCGATGACGCCCATGCCCCGCGCGATGCGCCAGTCCACGCCGAGCAGCACGACACACGCCCCGATCGCGCCGGTCACGTTCACCGGCAGGTGTCGTCCGGACGACTCCGACGCGGCGGCCGCGACGGCACGGAGCAGCCGCCCCGCGGTGGTCGGGAAGCCGAGCCGGTCGGCCAGGTCGAGCAGCGCCTCCGCGCGGGGGTCGACCGGGGTGTGCACGGGGTGTCCCACGCCCGGCACGTGGGCCCGCTGCGCGCGGAACCCGTCGACGACCCGACGCGCCTCGTCCCGCACGTCGTCGTCCGAGGGATCCGCGCCGAGCGTCGCCAGGCTCTCGGCGAGGTAGCGCGCCGAGCCCTCGATCGTGCCGACGAACCGGGTGCCGAGACCCAGCAGGCCGGCCGCGACCGCGCCCTGGAGCGATTCGGGCGCACCCAGAAAGGTCATGCGGGTGGCCAGCACGTTCGGTGTCAGGCCGTGTTCGACCAGGCTGACCAGCGCCGCGTTGAACAGCGCGGCCTCGGCCTCGGAGGGCATCCGTTCGGTCAGGAGCAGGTAGGCGAACGTGCCGAGGTCGACCGAGCCGATCAGGTCCGTGCACAGGTCGCGCCCCAGCACGGTCACCGACGTCTCGTCGCTCCAGCAGATGTCGCTGCGCACGTCGAGGATCGGGGCGGGGTCGGTCACGAGCGGGCTCCTTCGGTCGGGGTCAGGAGCCGCTCCACCTCGTGGCGGAGCAGCTTCCCGGAGGTGTTGCGCGGCATCACTCCGGTCTCGACGAGCCGGATGTCCTTGGGCACCTTGTAGCCGGGCAGCACGGCGCGGCAGTGCTCGACGAGCGCCTCGGCCGTGCCGGACTCGAGCGCGACGACCGCGACCGGCACCTCGCCCCAGGTCTCGTCGGCCGCGCGGACGACGCACGCCTCGACCACCCCCGGGACCTGCATCACGACGCGCTCGATCTCGGCGGGGTAGACGTTCTCGCCGCCCGTCTTGATCATGTACTTGACGCGGTCGACGAACGAGAGCGTGCCGCCGGGGTGCCGCACCAGGACGTCGCCCATGTGGAACCACCCGCCGCGGAAGTCCGTGGCGGTGGTCTCCTCGTCGTCGAAGTAGCCGCTGAACAGCGTCGGGCCACGCACGCAGATCTCGCCCGGCGTGCCGTCCGGGACGTCGCCGCCGTCCGCGTCGACGAGCCGGACCTCGCAGAACGCGCTCTGCACCTTGCGGAACGCCGTCGGGGCCGCGCCGACCGGGATCGTCCCGGCCGAGCACGGTGGGCACCCCGTCTCGGTGGAGCCGAACGTGTCCGCGTAGGGCGCCCTGAGCAGCGTCGTGAGCTCGGCGATCTCCCCGGGCGGGACGAGGTCCGGCATCACGCCGCACAGCCGGACGCCGACCGGGCGGACGCCCGCCTCGCGCAGCGCGGCGGACAGCCGCCCGACCGTGCCGGGCATGACGAGCAGCCAGCCGACCCGCTCCGCGGCCAGGATCGCGACCAGCTCGTCGGTGCGGAACCCGTCGACCACGACGACCGTGCCGCCGGACACCAGCGCGCACAGCGAGTTGTCCAGTGCGCCCATGTGGTGCAACGGCGACCACGCGACGAACGTGTCCTCGCCGGGCAGGCCGAGGTCGGCGCGGGTGGCCATCGCGCGGGCGATCTCGGCGCGATGGCTGACGCACGCGCCCTTCGGGCGACCCGTGGTCCCGCTCGTGTAGAGGATCACCGCGACGTCCTCTGGCTCGGCGCGCGGCGGGCCCGGGAACGGTTCGGCGGCGGCGATCCGGCTCTCGTACTCCGGCCCGAACACCCAGCACGGACGCGCGGCGAGCACGTCGGCGTGCCGCTCGACGTGGCGGGGCGAGCAGATCACGAGCCCGGGCGCGACGAGGTCCAGACACCCGGCGAGCTCGTCCGGTGTGGCCCGGGTGCTCTGGGTGGCGACCGGCGCTCCCAGCCGCGCGCTCGCGAGCACCACCTCCAGGTACTCGATCCGGTTCTCCGAGAGCAGGCCGACCCGGTCACCTCGCTCGACACCGGCAGCGGCCAGGATCCCGGCCAGGCGGCGGCTGCGCCGTTCCAGCTCGGCGTAGGTCACGCGGTGGTCTCCCTGCCGCAGGGCGACCCGGTCGGGGTGCATCCGGGCGCGGGTGTCGACGAGCCCGGCGAGGGTGCTGCCCGCCGCCGCCGCGACGAGGTCGGCCGCGCTCACCGCACACCGGCGGTCGCCGGCTCCTGGTCGCGCACGGGGCGCACCAGCAGCACGCCGGCCACACCGACCAGGCTCGTGACCACCATCCACGCCGCGATCGCCCACGGGCTCCCGTCCTGCCAGACCAGCAGCAGGGCCGCGATGAGCGGCGCGAGCCCACCGCCGACGACGGTCCCGCCCTCGCGACCGATCGACACGGCGCTGAAGCGGCTCTGCGTGCCGAACAGGCCGGTGAAGTACGCCGGCTGGATGGCGTCCGCGGCGGCCGCTCCCCCGGCGATCCCGACCGTGACGGCGACGACGACCAGCGCCAGGTCGCGGGACTCCGTCAGCCAGAAGAACGGGAACGCGAACAGCGCCTGGAACGTCAGCGCGGCCAGCATGACCGTGCGGAACCCGATGCGGTCGCCGAGCAGCCCGTAGAGCGGGCAGAGCACGCAGGCCAGCGCCGCACCGACGACCGTCGCGGTCAGCACGGACGCCTTCGGCAGCCCGAGCGATGTCGTCGCGTAGGTCAGGACGAAGACGGACACGATGTTGAACGTGGTGTTCTGGCCGAGCCGCATCAGGAAGATCGCCACGACGTTGCGCGGCCTGCGCAGCGCGGCGACGATCGGTGCCCGCTCCCGGGCGCCCCGGTCGCTCACCTCGCGGAACTCGGCCGTCTCGGGAAGGCCGCGGCGGATCCACAGACCGATCCCGACCAGCGCGACGCTGACCAGGAACGGGATGCGCCAGCCCCAGCCCAGGAGCTGCTCGTCGGTGAGCAGCCCGGACAGCCCGGTGAACGCGAGCGAGCCGAGGATCAGCCCGGCGAACACCGCGCTGGACAGGAACCCCCCGACGAAACCGGGCCGGCGGGCGCCGTTCTCCTTCGTCATCAGCGCGGCGCCGCCCCACTCGCCCCCGGTCCCGAGGCCCTGCACGATCCGCAGGAGGACGAGGGCGACCGGCGCGGCGACGCCGACCGCGGCGTAGCTCGGCAGCAGCCCGACCCCGGCGGTGGCCAGGCCCATCAGCACCAGCGTCACCACGAGCACCGACCGCCGCCCGATCCGGTCGCCGAGGTGACCGAACAGGAGACCGCCCACCGGTCGCGCCGCGAACCCGGTCGCGAACGTGGCGAACGACAGCAGCGAGCCCGACGTCGGGTCCCCGGCCGGGAAGAACACCGTGGGGAAGATCAGCGCGGCGGCCGTGCCGTAGAGGAAGAAGTCGTACCACTCGACGACCGTCCCGATCGTGACGGCCGTGGCGATCCGCCGGGTCGACACCGGCGGCGTCCGCTGGTCCAGGTCGCTCATCGTGTCCCACCACGCCTCTCCGTCGAGACTTGCGACATTCGCTGAGCGAAGATAATGTCGCTGAACGAACGAGTGGACAGTGCGCCGCGGAGGTTTCGGGTGTCAACCCCGGACAAGGAACAGTTCGTGACGTCCCTGGCCCGCGGGCTGGACGTGCTGCGCTCGTTCGGCCCGCAGCGCCCCGAGCAGACGATCGGCCAGGTCGCCGACGCCACGGGCCTGAGCCCGGCCGTGGCCCGCCGATTCCTGCTCACCCTGGTCGCCCTCGGCTACCTCGCCCAGGTCGACCGGCGGTTCGTGCTCACCCCGCGGGTGCTGGAGCTGGGCGCGTCCTACCCGGACTCGATGGACCTGGCGGGCGTCGCGCAGCCGCACCTCCAGCAGGTCCGGGACGAGACGAGGGACAGCGTGTCGCTCACCGCGCTGTCCGGGACCGACGTCATCCACCTCGTCCATCTGCAGACCGAGCGCCTGCTCCGCTTCGCGGTGACGCAGGGCAGCCGCGTGCCCGCGTACGTGTCGGCGACCGGCCGCGCGATCCTCGCGACCCTCCCCGACGACCGCCTCGACGCCTACTTCGCGACGGCCGAGCTCGCCCCGCGCACCCCGAGCACCGTCACCGACGAGGGCGTGCTGCGCGAGGAGCTGCGGAGCGTCCGCAGCGCCGGGTACGCCCTCGTCGTCGACGAGCTCGACGCGGGCATCACCGTCCTCGGTGTGCCGGTGGTGCCCGACGGGCGGACGGCCGTCGCCGGGATCAGCTGCGCGATCGCGTCGGGCCTGTGCGCACCCGAGGCGTTCGTCGCGTCACGGCTGCCGCTGCTGCAGCGCGCCGCCGAGTCGCTGGCCGGGCAGATCGCGCGGTCCCCCGCGTTGCGGCACTCCCTCGCGCCGCCCGGGTGAGCCCGCTACCGGGGAGACTGCCGCCATGAGTGCCGTCTATGCGCTGAACCTCTTCGATCTCGCCCCGAACGACGACTACAAGGCCTACTCGAAACGGTCCGCGGCCGCGGTCGGCAAGCACGGCGGACGCGTCGTCGCCCTGGGGAAGCTGAGCGGGAGCTCGCCCAGCACGGGCGGTTCACCGCGTCAGGTCCTCGTGCTGGTCGAGTGGCCGTCGGCCGAGGCCTTCCAGGCGTTCAAGGACGACCCCGACCACGTCGACCTCCACCCGCTGCGCGAGGGCGGGACGGAGAACTACCTGTGGTGGGCCTACGACAAGCTCGAGGACCTGCGGCCGGTGGTGAACGACCGGGACCGGTGAGGCCGAACGGCAGCGGGCGCGGCGGCGAATCCCGGGCATGACACCGAGCTCCGCGCCCACGGACACCGACCGCGGCCACGATCCGGGCCGTCGCCGTGGACGGATCCTGCTCGCGGCGGCGCTCGCGCTGGTCGTCCTCGCCGTGCTCGCCGTCCTGACGGTGGACGCCTCAGCCGGTCCGACGGGCGCGGACGGCGCCGCCGCCCAGGACCCCACGGCCGCGGCCCGGCTGACCGTCGCCCGCCGGGAACCGGGCGACCCGCTCGCGCTGGGACGCCCGGACGCCCCGGTCGTGGTCTCCGAGTGGGGCGACTTCCAGTGCCCGTTCTGCCGGCTCTACACGACCACGACCGAACCGGCACTGCTGCGCCAGTACGTCGACAGCGGCCAGGTCCGGGTCGAGTGGCACGACTTCGCCTACCTCGGTCCGGAATCCGTCCTCGAGGCCCGAGCGGCCCGGGCCGCCGGCCGGCAGGGCCGGTTCTGGGACGTCCACGCCGCCCTGTACCGCGACCAGCCACCCGAGAACCGTGGCGAGGTCACGGACGCCTCGCTGAGCGCGCTCGCCGGCCGGCTGGGCCTCGACGTGCCACGGTTCGAGCGCGACTACGCCGACCCGCAGATCGCCCGGGCGGTCACGGACGACCAGCAGCTCGGTGCCCGGCTCGGGGTGGGTGGCGTGCCCAGCTTCGTGATCGGCGATCAGCTGATCTTCGGTGCGCAGCCCCTCGGGACCTTCCGGCAGGCCATCGACGGCGCGCTCGCGGGGAGCCGCTGACGTGCTCGACATCGGCTACGCGGTGGCCTTCGCCGGCGGGGTACTCGCGCTCCTGAGCCCGTGCAGCGCCCTGCTGCTGCCGTCCTTCTTCGCCTACGCGTTCAGCGGGCGCACCGAGCTCGTGGCCCGGACCGGGGTGTTCCTGCTCGGCCTGGTGGTCGTCCTCGTCCCGCTCGGCGCGGGGTCCGGGGCGCTGGCCGCGCTGCTCACCGAGTACCGCGCAGCCGTCATCACCGCCGCCGGAACGGTCATCGTCGTGCTCGGCGTCGTGCAGATCCTCGGCGGCGGCTGGGCCCTCGCCCCGGCCGCCCGGCTCCAGTCCCGGATGGCCCGCCGTGGGACCTGGCTGGCGACGCTCGGCCTCGGCGCCGCGTACGGCCTCGCGGGGTTCTGCTCCGGGCCCGTCCTCGGGGCGGTGCTCACGGTCGCCGCCGCCGGTGGCCAGGCGCTGCGCGGGGCCGCGCTCCTGGCGGTCTACGCCGCCGGCATGGCACTTCCGCTGTTCCTGCTCGCCGCGCTGTGGCAGCGCTTCGACCTCGGCCGGCGGCGCTGGCTGCGCGGCCGGCCCTATCGGCTCGGACCGCTGCACCTGCACACCACCACCACGATCTCCGGGCTGCTCTTCGTCGTCATCGGCGTGCTGTTCGTGGTCTTCGACGGCACCGCGGGACTCACCGGCGCCGACCCGTCCACCGCGGCCGCCGCCGAGGAGACCGTCGTGTCGATCGGCGACGCCGTCCCCGACCTGGCCCTGCTCGGGGCGGCGGCGGTGGCGATCGGGCTGATCACGTGGTGGAGCCTCCGCCGCCACCGCGCCCCGACCGCTCCCGCCGACACCGACCGCGACCCGGGCGACGACGAGGTCACCGTGCGGGGTGCAGCACCTCGCCCAGGCTGGTCTGACCCCGGTGACCGCCCGACAAGGGCTCGCCGAGGACGACCTCGACGCCGGTGACGAGCAGCAGCGCCAGGACGAACACGATCACGGCCGCGGCGCCGCCGGCGACGACCTTCCGGACGGGGCTCCGCGGCCGGCCGTGCGCGGGCCCGTCGGCCCGTGCGGTGGCCTTCCGGCGGGTCGCGGGAGCCGCCACCGGTGTGACCGACGACCGGCGCGGCGGCCCGGGTGCGCGGCGGGGCGCACCGGCCGGTGGCGGTCGGCGGTGGGTCCGGTCCATACGCCGGAATACCCCCGTGACCGGTCCGTGACTCCCGCTCGACAGGAGGTCAGGCCAGCAGCGCGCGCCGGCCCTCCAGGAACGCCTTCTCCGTGTCGTTGCCGGCCAGCCCGATCGCCTCGTCGTAGGCCCGACGCGCCTCGTCGGTGCGCCCCAGGCGGGTCAGCAGGTCCGCGCGGGTGGCGGGCAGCAGGTGGTAGCCGGGGATGTCCAGCTCTCGGACGACCGCGAGCGCGGCCGACGGCCCGTGCACCTCGGCGACGGCGACGGCACGGTTGAGCGCGACGATCGGGGTCGGGCTGTGCTCCAGGAGCTGGTCGTAGAGCGCCAGCACCTGCACCCAGTCGGTGGCGTCGCCGTCGGTGTGCACCGCGTTGATGGCGGCCTGGATCTGGAACGGGCCCGGGCGGTCGCGGCGCAGGCACCGGCGGACGAGCGCGTGCCCCTCGGCGATCAGCTCGCGGTTCCACAGCGACCGGTCCTGCTCGGCCAGCGTGACCAGCTCGCCGGACGGTCCCACCCGGGCCGCGCGCCGCGCCTCGGTGAGCAGCAGCAGCGCGAGCAGGCCGAGCGCCTCCGGCTCGTCGGGCATGAGGTCGGCGAGCGCGCGGGCCAGCCGGACCGCCTCGGCGGACAGGTCGGTGCGCAGCAGCGGGCCCGCGGTCGCGGTGTAGCCCTCGTTGAAGATCAGGTAGAGCACGGTGAGCACCGGGGGCAGCCGGTCGGGGAGCTCGGCCGGGCCGGGGACCCGGTACGGGATGGCGGCGTCGCGGATCTTCTTCTTCGCGCGGACGATGCGCTGGGAGATGGTCGCCTCGGGCACGACGTAGGCCCGGGCGATCTCGGGGACCTCGAGCCCGCCGAGGAGTCGCAGGGTCAGCGCGGTCTGCGCGAGGGGCGACAGCGCCGGGTGGCAGCAGGTGAAGATCAGTCGCAGCTGGTCGTCGCGCACCGGTCCCACCTCCTCGGTCTCGTCCGGTTCGTGCAGCAGGAGGGCCTGCGCGTGGCGGGCCTCGCGGGTCGACTCGCGGCGGAGCCGGTCGAGCGCCCGGTTCCGGGCCGTGGTGACGATCCAGGCGCCCGGGTTGCGCGGGACCTCGTCCTGCCACTTCTCCATGGCCGTCGCGAACGCGTCCTGGACGGCCTCCTCGGCGAGCCCGATGTCGCCGAGGAGGCGGGTCAGGGTGGCGACGCAGCGGCCGTACTCGGCCCGGTAGACGCTCGTGAGGTCCATCGGCTCGGGAGACGAGGCGGGGCGGATCTCGACCATCGTGGCCGTCAGGCGATGCCGTCGAAGGGGCGCACCTCGATCGGCACACCGCAGGCCTCGGCGACCTTCTCGGCCCAGGGCAGCAGCGCGTCGAGATCGTCGACCTCGACGACGTAGAACCCGCCGAGCTGCTCCTTCGTCTCCGCGAACGGGCCGTCGGTCATGGCGGTGCGGCCGTCCTCGACGCGGACCACGGTGGCGCTGTCGGAAGGCCGCAGCCCACCGCCGAAGACCCAGATCCCGGCGGCCTTCATCTCCTCGTTGACGGCGCCGACCCGGGCGAAGCTGGCCTGCATCTCCTCGTCGGAGAAGGGCAGCGCGCTCTCGTCGATGCGGACACCCATCAGGTAGTGCATGGCGGTCTCTCCTCGTGCGTGCAGGGGTCGGTCAGGACAGCCGGCGGGCGACGGCGGGGATGACGATGGCGGCGGCGACGACGTGGGTCAGCATCAGCAGCATCCTCGTCGCGACGGTGGCGTCCGCGAGCACGTCGGGCACGAACGACAGCACGGTCAGCGCGACGGTGGTGCGGATCCACGCGGTGCGCGGGTGGCGGGCGAACCGGCGCAGCGCCGTCGCGATGACCAGCCCGACCACCGAGAAGATCGCCGTCAGGAACGCGAAGCCCGGCGCCGGGATCGTCGCGCCGGACACGGCGGTGCCGATGCCGACGGCCTGCCCGGCGGCGGCCACGGCGGCGGTGGCGATCGCGGCGGCGACGGTGGCCGCGGCGCCGGTCAGCAGCACCGAACCGAGCGTCGGCGTGGTCGCGGGGGCGTCGGTGGTGGGAACGGTGGCGGTGGCGGTGGCGGTGGTGGACACGGGGACCTCCGGTGGGTGCGGGACCGGCGCGGTCGCCGGTCTCTCACCCAGGCGACGAACGGGGACGACGTCTTTTCGACACGGCTCCGGAAATTTCTGCGACGAGTTCCCGGGAGTGACCCGCACCACGTCACGCTGGAGGATGCCGCAGCGGCATGGCCGACCGTGCGGGACATGCTGAAGAACTACCTGCGGAGCCGCTGGCCGATCGGCGGATAGGACGTCACGCGGCGCGCAGCTCGGGCACCCCTCGCTCGCGACCGCGGCGGCCACGGACACGCTCGGACACCGTGCCGGGTCCGGACCGTGCCATGAGCGCCCGCCGGGTCTCCTCCGGGGAGGGCCCACGGACGGCGTCGGCCACGCCCGCCGCGACCAGCCCGACCGCGTTGAGCGCCCCGAACCCGAGGAGCCCGACCTCGACGATCTCGTCGGTGCCGACGGCCGGGGCGCCCGGCACGAGCTGTCCGCCGTAGGGAAGCGCCTCGGCGACGGGCGAGGGTGCGAGCACGGGCTCGTCGACATAGGCCGAGTCGACGTGGCCAGCGTCGGCGTGCGCGACGCCCGGCACCAGCGAGGCGGACGCGCCCGCCATCAGCGCGAGGAGCGCCGACCTGTGCCTCTCCACCGCGTCCACCTCCCCCGAGTCGGTGACCCACCGCAAGTACCCCCGCGCCGTCCGTGGCAACCCGCCATGGCCGAGGATGACCCGATGCCCCAGGTCGAGGTCGGCCGCGTCTACGACCCGCGCACGGATCCGGCGGCCCTGCGCGTCCTCGTCGACCGGGTCTGGCCCCGCGGCCTGAGCAAGGACCGGGCCGACCTGGACCGCTGGTGCCGCGACGTCGCCCCCTCGACCGAGCTGCGACGGTGGTACGGCCACGCCCCCGAGCGTTTCGGCGACTTCGCGCGCCGCTACCGGGCCGAGCTCGACGAACCGGAGCGGGCCGAGGCGCTGCGGGACCTCACCGAAGGGGTCGGCGGGCGGCGCCTGATCCTCCTGACCGCGACCCGGGACGTCACGATCAGCCACGCCACCGTCCTGGCGGAGGTGCTGCGCTCGGAGGCCGGCGACGACTGAGCCCCCGGTGGCGTCACTCGGCGGTCAGGAGAAGACGAGCACCGGGTCGCCGATCTTCAGGTGCTGGAAGTAGGCGGTGGCGTCGACGCCCTCGAGGTGGACGCAGCCGTGGGACGAGTCGGTCAGGCTCCCCTCGTGGAAGGCGATGCCGCCGGGAGCGAAGAACACGGCGTGGGGCATCGGCTCGTCGAACTCGCTCGAGACCTCGTCGGCCTTCTTGCGCTGGACGTGGAACAGGCCCGTCGGCGTCGCGGAGCTCGTCGGCCCGGGCGCGACCCGGCCGGTCTCGGCGCCGGGGAGGAACGGGACGGGGCCGTAGACGACGGTGCCGTCGTGCTGGAGCCAGCTCTTGTGGGTCCGCAGGTCGACGCACGCGACCACCTGGCGGGGGCAGGACGCCTTGTCCGCGAGGACCGCCGGCTCCGTCGGAGGTGCCGGGGCGGCGGGAACCGGTGCGACGTGCGCCGCAGCGGTGGCGGGCCCGGCGTCGTCCGCGCCGCTCCACAGGAGCCCGACGACCGCGATCGCCGTCAGGGTGACGAGGGCCACGAGGACACCGACCGTCAGGACCGGCCGCGCGCGACGCCTCCGATGTGATCCCACCGCGGGCCAGTATGACCCCGACGCCGATTCCCGTTCGCGGACGCCCCGGCAGGGTCCGATTCGCGGAGAACGAGAGGTCGACGTTTCGTGCGCATTCTTTCGAAATCGAAGGAATCGCCGCGTTTCCGCCGCCCGGACAGCTCGTCGCCACCGCTCACGGGTCGAGCAGGACACGCGTCAGGGAGTCCGCGAGCCAGACCTCGAAGGCGTCCGGACTCCACCCGTACTGGTCGGTGAGCAGCGAGAACGTCCCAGGGTTCGCCATCGCGGCGTACGTCGCGGCTGCCTCCGCGACGTCGAGTCCGTCCCGGAGCGGACCGTTCGCCCGGAGCATCTCGATGTAGGCGGCCTGCACCGTCGCGCGACGTTCGACATCGCGCCGCCGCAGGTCCGCGGCGCCGGGATCGACGGCCGCGGCGAGCGCCAGGATGTGCTGGACCGGCGCGGCGCGCTCGAGCAGCGTGCGCGAGAAGCCGGCGAGCAGGCGGACCTGGTCGCGCTGGTCGGTACACGCGCGCACCTCCGCGATCGCGGGCAGGTCGAGGATGTCGAGGCCCTGGTCGTTCCCCACCACCGCCGGCTCGAGGACCGCGTCCAGCACCCCCGCCTTGGTCCGGAAGCGGGCGTAGACGGTCTCGACCGCGACGTCGGCGCGCTCGGCGATGGCCGAGATCGTGGTCGCGGCGTAGCCGGGGTCGGCGAACAGCACGGTGGCGGCGTCGACGATCCGTTGGCGGGTCTGCGCCGCCTGCTGCTCGCGGCGCCTCCTCGGAGCTCTCTTGACCGGCGGCATCAGCTCGATACAGTAGCACTGTATTAATGCACCGTTGCTGCACCGGGGGGAACCACCATGACCGCGTCCACGACCGACCTCGCCCTCGACCCGACTCGTACGGCCGTCATCGACGTCGACATGCAGCGCTGCTTCGTCGAGGACACGCCCCTGGCCGCGCCCGGCGGGCGGGCACTGGTCGACCGGATCAACACCCTCACGAGGGCGTGTCGCGACGCCGGGGCGCTGGTCGTGCACACCCGGGGCTGGATGCGGCCGGACGGCGCGGACGTGGGTCCGGTGATGGACCGGCTCGTGCCGCCGTTCATCGTCGAGCTCTACACCGCGGGCTTCCCGACGGCCGAACTCCACCCGGCGCTCGAGGTCGACGCCGCCGACGTCGTGCTCGACAAGCCGCGCTACGGCGCGTTCCACGCCACGGAGCTCGAACTGATCCTGCGGCACCGCGGCATCGACACCGTGGTCGTCACCGGCATCGCGACCAACATCTGCTGCGAGACCACCGCCCGCGAGGCGGCCGTCCGCGACTTCCACGTGCTCTTCGTCGACGACGCCACGGCCACCCGCGAGATGGCGGGCGTCGACGCAGCGACCCTCCAGGCCGCGACCTGCGCGAGCCTGAGCATGGTGTTCGCCCGCATCGTGCAGACCGACGAGCTCGTGCGGGCGGTGTCGGCGCAGCGGGCTGGCGCACTCGCCTGAACCCACCGCGCCGCGCGCCGATCAGGACGGCTGGTACGGCGGCGCGACGCCCCAGCCCCATCGCGGGACGGGCGCACGCTCGACGACCGCCGCGCCGGGCTGGGAGTTGTGCAGCGCCAGCCGCGTGCCCCACTCCACGTAGCCGACGAAGGCGGCACGGAACTCCGGGTCGTCGGGCAGGCCCGCGTCGTCGGCGGCACGGCTCATGGTCTCGGCGAACCGGCGGCGCTGGTCGGCCGTGATCCCGAGGTCGCGGTGGTGGGCGAGCATGCGCTCGTAGCCGCCGAGGGTGGCGGTGTAGTCCGCGGGGCCGCCGAACACCTCGACCCACCAGGCGGTCACGTGCGCCCGGTGCTCCTCGGAGACCCCGCCGGGGAACAGGCGGCTCAGGAGGTCGTCGTGCTCCACCCGGTCGTAGAACGCGTCGATGAGACGGCGGAACGCCTCCGCCCCGCCCGCCCACTCGTACAGCGTCGGCGTCATTGCAACACTGTAATCACTGGCGGGCCGCCAGAACGAGCACGGGGAGACGCGTGGTCGAGGTCACACCATCGTGCGGCGTCTCCGTAGACACGTCGCACCCGGAACGGCCGCCCCGCGTCCACGTGAGGCGCGTCTGGGCACGGCCGTAGGTGCGGTTCGCGCCCCGCCCGCCGATGCCGCGCGCACGGCGCCGTCACCTCTAACCTGGCCGTGACCAGGACCGATGCCACGCTGCCCCCCGGCGCCGCCGCGGTCCTGGTCCTCATCGCCGTCACGTCGAGGAGGTACTGGAGTGTCCGTGTCCGCGGGCGGGTCGGCGGGGCTCGCCGAACTCGCCGACCTGTTGAGCAGCCGCTCGCTGGACGACGCCGCGCTGGCGGCGTTGAGCGACGCCGCGCCGGACACCCCGGTCCTGCCGGAGGTCAGCGTTCTCAAGATCGGCGGCCAGAGCCTCATGGACCGCGGGGGCGCGGCCGTGCTGCCCCTGGTCGACGAGATCGTGGCCGCGCGGGCCGCGCACCGGATGCTCATCGGGACCGGCGGCGGCACCCGCGCCCGCCACGCGTACGCGCTGGCCGGCGAGCTCGGCCTGCCGACCGGCGTCCTCTCCGAGATCGGCTCCGCCGTCGCCGGGCAGAACGCCACGATGCTCGGCTACCTGCTCGCGAAGCACGGCATCCCGGTCGTCGAGCCCAACGCGTTCGCGACCATCCCGCTGCGCCTGGCCGAGGTCGGTGCGGCGGTCTTCCCCGGCATGCCGCCCTACGCCCTGTGGCAGCGGGTGCCGTCCGAGGGCGTCGTCCCGCCCTACCGCACCGACGCGGGCTGCTTCCTCGTCGCCGAGACCTACGCCTGCCGTCAGATGATCTTCGTCAAGGACGAGGACGGCCTCTTCACCGCCAACCCGAAGACCGACCCGTCGGCGACCTTCATCGGTGAGATCACCGTCGACGAGCTGCTCGGGCGCGACCTGCCCGACCTCGTCCTGGAGCGCGGCATGCTCGAGCTGCTGCGCCACGCCCGCCACGTCCGTTCCGTGCAGGTGGTCAACGGGCTGGTGCCCGGCACCCTCACCCGCGCCCTCGCCGGCGAGCACGTCGGCACGATCATCCACGCCGGAGGAGCGCGATGAGCCGCGCCATCGACCCCGAGAACCGTCAGGGCCGCGACGTCGAGTCGGCCTTCGTCCGCCAGACCCTCCTCGACCGCGACCTCGTGCGCGCCGCGGGCACCGACGACGTCGCGCCGGTGCGGCTGCTGCCGTGGCTCGAGGTGGTGGTGCTCGGCGGGTCGACGATCGTCGACCGCGGCCGCGACGTGCTCGTGCCGCTGGTCGACGAGCTGCGCGAGCTGATCACGAGCGGCGACCACCGGATGTTGCTGCTCACCGGCGCCGGCATCCGGGCGCGCCACGTCCTCGGCGTCGGGCTCGACCTGGGACTGCCCGCGGGCGCCCTGGCCGGGCTGGCGGCGACCGAGGCCGAGCAGAACGGCCGGCTCGTCGCCTCGCTGCTGGCGGCCGAGGGCGTCTCCTACCTGCCCCACGACACCGTCGCCGGGCAGCTGCCGGTGCACCTCGCCGCCGCGAACGCCGCGGTGTCCAACGGCTACCCGCCCTACGGGGTGCACGAGTTCCCCGCGACCACGGGCCGGCTGCCGGTGCACCGCACCGACACCGGCGCCCTGCTGCTGGCCGACGCGTACGGGGCCGCGCGACTGGTCTACGTGCGCGACGCGGCGTCGCTCGCGGGCCTGCCCGAGGAGGTGTCGGCGAAGGAGCTGCTCTCCCGCGACGGCGACCTCCCGGTCGACCGCCTCGCCCTCGAGCTCCTGGGCGTCGCCAAGCACGTCCGCTCGATGACGCTCGTCGACGGCACCACCCCCGGCGCGCTGACCGGCGGGCTCGCCGGCCGCGGCGGCGTGACCGTCACCGCGGTCTGAGACCGGTCCGGGGACGGGTCCGGACGACCCGTCCCCGGTCGCCGCTCAGAAGGTGATGAGTGGCTTGACGATCCCGTCGCGCTTCTCGCTCATCATCGCGAACGCCTCCTCGACCTGGTCGATGCCCATCCGGTGGGTGGTCATCGGGGTCGGGTCGATCTTGCCGTTGGCCAGCAGGCGCATGAGGCGCTCCATGCGCAGCCGCCCACCGGGGCACAGGTCGGTGGCGATCTTCTTGCCCGCCATCCCGAGACCCCAGGCGTCGAGCGGCATCGTCACCGTCGGGCCCGACTCGCCGTGGTACCCGACGTTCGACAGCGTGCCGCCGGGCCGGGTGGCGTAGAGCGCGGCCTCGAAGGTGACCTGGTTGCCCAGGGCCTCCACGGTGGAGTCCGCGCCGCCGTCGGTCATGTCGATGATCTGCTCGGCCACGTTGCCCGACGACGGGTCGAGGACGACGTCGGCCCCGAAGCGCCGCGAGAGCTCGGCCCGGTTCGGCAGGCCCTCGACGGTGATGATCAGCCCGGCGCCGCGCAGCTTCGCCCCGAGCGTGGCCGAGAGCCCGACGGCGCCCTGGGCGAAGATCGCGACGCTGCCGCCGATCGGGATGTTCGCGTTCTCGGAGCCGATGATCCCGGTGGAGAGCATGTCGCAGGCGTAGACCGCGACGTCGTCGGCGAGACCCTCCGGGATCGGCGCGAGGTTGTAGTCGGCGTCGTTGACGTGGAAGTACTCGGCCATGTTCCCGTCCTTCTGGACGGTGAAGCGGTAGCCGCCCAGCGGCCCGCGGCACTGCGAGGTGTAGCCGGCCTGGCAGTTGTCGCAGGTCCCGTCGGGGGTGACGGCGTTGACCGCGACCCGGTCGCCGACCTGGACCGACGTGACGCCCTCGCCGATCTCGTGCACGATCCCGACGCTCTCGTGCCCGAGCAGCCGCCCCTCGGGCACGGGCAGCAGCCCGGCGACCGTGTGGACGTCGGAGGTGCAGATCAGCGCCGCGGTGGTCCGGACGACCGCGTCGCCGGGTCCGGCCTGCGGGATCTCCCGCTCGACCAGCCCGACCTTGCCCGTGCCGAGGAAGGCCAGCGCCTTCATCGTGTCCGCCATGGTGTCGGAGTCCCTTCTAGAGCGACGAGTAGAGGGCGCCTTCGAAGTCCTGGTAGAGCTTCCAGGCCTCGTTCTCGGTGATGAACGGCAGCGAGTTGGTGTAGATCGACGCGCAGATCCCGGTGGTGCGGTCGATCCAGAAGTGCGTGTTCAGCAGACCGGCCCACGCGCCGCTCCATGCCCGCCGGGCACCCGGGACGTCCTGGGTGTTGAGCAGGAGCCCGTACCCCCAGGTCCAGCCGGGGCCGAGGGTCAACGTGTCGGTGATCGGCGGGTCCGCGGTGGCGATCTCGGTGGGGAACGGGATGCCGCCCAGCTGGTCGCTGAACGCCGCGTCCACCGTGTCCGGGCGCAGGATCCGTGACCCGAGCAGCTCGCCGCCGCGCAGCAGCGCGCGCTCGAAGCGGATGTAGTCGCGCGGCGTGGAGTGCATGCCGTGGCCGCCGGACCACCACTGCGGTTCGTCGGGGAGGACGTCGCCGGCCGAGGTCCACCGCCCGTCCTCACCCTTCATGTGCACCGCGGTCTTCGTGGCCTTCCGCCCGTGGTCGAGCAGGAACATCGTGTCGTCCATCCCGAGCGGCCCGGTGATGTGCTCCTTGATCACGACGTCGAGGGTCTGGCCCGCGACCGCCTCCACCACCAGGCCGAGCCAGTCGGTGTTGATGCCGTACTCGAAGCGCGTGCCCGGGTCGGCCACCAACGGCGCCCGCAGCGCCGCCCGATCACCGGGCACGACGTTGGGCAGCCCGGTGAGCTCCTCGTACCGCTTGATGTCCGCGTTCCAGAACCAGTACGAGAGCCCGGAGGTGTGGGTGAGCAGGTGCTTCACCGTCGCCCGGGACGCCGGCGCGCGCAGCCGCGGGGTGTCGCCGTCGAAGCCGTCGAGCACCTGGAGCTCGTCGAACGCTGGCACGTACTGCGCCACCGGGGCGGCGAGGTCCAGTTCGCCACGCTCCATCTGCTGCAGCGCGGCGACCGTGGCCACCATCTTCGTCATCGACATGATCCGGAACTCGGTGCGCGTCGAGACCGGCTGCGTGCCGGTGTCGGTGATCCGCACCCCCGCCGCACCCTCGTAGAACACGCCGTCGGCATCGGCGGCGATCGCCGCCACGTGCGGGACGGCGCCCTGGTCGACCGCCTCCGAGAGAACCTTGTCGATGCCGGTGCCGTCGATGGTCCTGCTCATGTCACCGATCCCTTCGTCCGGGGAACCTCCGCCCCCATCAGACCGCCGGGTGGTGCGACATCACCCACCCCAACGGGTGGGCATCGTGATCGCGGTCACGCCGAACGTGGGTCCACGGCACACGAGGAGGCGGCCATGACAACGACAGAACCCACCACCCTGGAGCTCGACGCCGTGGTCCTGGGCGCCGGCGTCGCGGGGCTCTACCAGCTCCACCAGCTGCGGGAGCAGGGCCTGCGCGTGCGGGCGTACGACGCCGCGGGCGACGTCGGCGGCACGTGGTGGTGGAACCGCTACCCCGGCGCCCGGTTCGACTCCGAGGGCTACATCTACCAGTACATCTTCGACGAGAAGCTCTACAAGGACTGGAGCTGGAGCCAGAAGTTCCCCGGTCAGCCCGAGATCGAGCAGTGGCTGCACTACGTCACCGACCGCCTCGACCTGCGCCGGGACATCCAGTTCGGCACGAGGATCACCGCGGCGCACTGGGACGACGAGCGGGGCCGGTGGACCGTCCACACCGATCGCGGCGACGTCGTCGACACCCAGTTCTTCGTGTCGTGCGCCGGCATGCTCTCGGCGCCCGTCAAGAACATCGAGGGCACCGACTCGTTCGCCGGCGAGCTCGTGTTCACCTCGTCCTACCCCGAGCAGGGCCCGGACCTGGCGGGCCGGCGCGTCGGCGTCGTCGGGATCGGCGCGACCGGCATCCAGGTCATCCAGACCATCGCGCCCGAGGTCGGGCACCTCACGGTGTTCGCGCGCACCCCCCAGTACGCGCTGCCGATGAAGAATCCGACGTACGGCCCGGCCGAGCAGGAGTGGTACAAGAACCGCTTCGACGAGCTGCGCTCGACGATCCCGCACACGTTCACGGGCTTCGAGTACGACTTCGAGCACGCGTGGGCCGACTGCAGCCCGGAGAAGCGCCAGGAGATCCTCGAGGACATCTACCAGGACGGGTCGCTCAAGCTCTGGCTCGCCTCGTTCGGCGAGATCTTCTTCGTCGAGGAGATCAGCGAGGCCGTCTCGGAGTTCGTGCGGACCAAGATGCGCGAGCGCCTGCGCGGCGACCAGCACCTCATCGACACGCTCGTGCCCGTCGACTACGGCTTCGGCACCCACCGGGTCCCGCTCGAGAACGGCTACCTGGAGGTCTACCACCGGGAGAACGTCAACCTCGTGAACGTCCGCGACAACCCGATCGCCCGGATCCGCCCCGAGGGCATCGAGCTCACCGACGGCACCGTCCACGAGCTGGACGTGATCATCCTGGCGACCGGCTTCGACGCCGGGACCGGGGCTCTGACCCGCATCGACGTCCGTGGGCGGGACGGGCGCTCGCTGGCCGAGGAGTGGGGTCGGGACATCCGGACGACGATGGGGCTGGGCAAGCACGGCTACCCGAACCTGCTCACCACCGCGGTGCCGCTCGCGCCATCGGCCGCGCTGTGCAACATGACGACCTGCCTGCAGCAGCAGACCGAGTGGATCACCGATGCGGTGCGGGACCTGCGGGCCGAGGGCAAGTCGACGATCGAGCCGACCGCCGAGGGCGAGGACGCCTGGGTGGCCCACCACGAGGAGGTCGCGAGCTCGACGCTCGTGCCGAGGACGACCTCGTGGTACCTGGGCTCGAACATCCCGGGCAAGCCGCGCCGCCTGCTGTCCTACATCGGCGGGGTCGGCACCTACCGGCAGAAGTGCGAGGAGGAGGCGGCGGCCGGCTACCCGGCGTTCGCGCGGCGCTGAGTGCGCGGGGGCTGGTCACACCCCGGTGAGCAGCCCCCCGCGGCGCGCCACCGACACCGCCTCGGTGCGGTTGGAGGCGTCGAGCTTGCTGTAGATGTTCTTGAGGTACCACTTCACGGTGTTGACCGTGACGGTCAGCGCCCGGGCGATCTCCTGGTTGGTCCCGCCCACGTCGAGCATCCGCAGGATCTCGAGCTCCCGCCCGCTGATGTCGAAGCTCACCGCCGCGCCCGGCCCGCGGTCGTCGGTCATGGTTCCGAGCAGGGCGGTCAGCTGCGCGGCCGACGGGAGCGGCTCCTCCCCGCCGGGCCGGGCGGCGCCGGCCCGGGCGACGAGGCGCCCGAGGACCGGGACGACCTCGGGCCCGCCGTCGCGCACGAGCTGCGGCGCCCCGGCCGGGAGCGCCGCGCGCAGGGCCGCGGCGAGCGAGCGCTCGGCCGCCATCCGACGCGTGGCGCGCTCCTCGACGACGGCGAGCGCCACGGTCACGGCGGCCCCGGTCCGGCGCTGGCCCCGGCGGTGGGCGTCGTCGATGACCTCCTCGAGCAGCGCCGCCGCCGCGCCGTGGTCGCCCTCGGCCGAGAGCACCGCGGCCAGTCCTCGCGACCGGAGCTGGTCGATCACCACGCCGATGCCGCCGGGCCGGTCGGTCCCTTCGGGCAGCTCCTGGGCGACCCGCCGCGCCTCGCGGACCCGGCCGGCGGCCAGGAGCTGGTCGATGCGCTCGACGCCGACGGCGGACCCCAGGCGCGGCAGGTCGAGCTGGTCGGCGACCCGGCTGCCCTCGGCGAGCAGCTCGGCGGCCTCGGTGGTCGCGCCCCGCCGGGCCTTGATCCTCGCGAGGAGCGCGTAGCTGGCGGTCATGAAGTCGACGACGCCGCTCTCGGCGCCGAGCTCGCCGCTCTCCTCGAGCAGCCGCTCGGCCTCCTCCTGCTCACCGCGGGCGTCGAGGAGCTCGCCGAGCAGCGCGGCCGCCAGCTGCGCGGCGTGCGATCGCCGGCCCGCCGACTCCCGGGCCAGGTCGACCGCGTCGCGCAGGTACTCGTCGGCGCGCCGGACGTCGAGCTCGGCGAACGCGGCGATCCCGGCGAAGCACCGCCCGTACACGGCGGCGAACGGGCCACCGACACGGTCGTGGAACGGGCGCGCCCACCGCTGCCGGTCCTGCGCCGACCCGTAGCGCATGGCGTGGATGTCGCAGAAGGACTGGATGTTCGCGGCGACGGCCACCACCCACGGCCGGTAGACGGGCGCGCGGTCCAGGCTGCGCCGCACCAGGTCCTCGGCCCGGTCGGTGCGGTCGTCGTAGACGTCGATGCACGCCTGCACGACGTCGGCCTCGCTGCGGCGCTCCTCGTCCCCGCCGGACGGCAGCGCCGCGCGGACGCGGTCGAGGGCGGCCCCGGCCTCCCGCGTCCGCTGGAGCAGGCAGTTCGCCCACGCCACGGCCATGAGCAGCGCCGGGCGGTCGTCGGCGGCCGCGGTGGGCAGGCGCCCGAGCAGCCCGAGCAGGCTGACCATGCGGCTGTGCTCCACCAGCGGCATCGCGTGGGCCTCGACCAGGTCGGTCGCCCGTCGCACGTCACCGGCCGCGAGCGCGTGGTCGACGGCCTCGGACACCAGGCCGTGCTCGGCGAACCACGCCGACGCCCGCGCGTGCAGGCCGGGCACCGCGCGCGGACGGTCGCGCTCGAGCCGGCGACGCAGGTGGTCGGCGAAGAGGTGGTGGTAGCGGAACCACTCGCGCTCGGCGTCCAGGGGGCGCAGGAACAGGTCGCGCGTCTCGAGCTCCTCGAGCATCGCCTGGCCGTCCGCGCGACCGGCCAGGGTGCCGGCGAGGTCACCGCAGAGCCGGTCGCACACCGACGTCGCGAGCAGGAAGTCGAGGATCCCGGCGGGCAGCGCGTCGAGCACGTTCTCGGCGAGGTACTCACCCACCGAGTGGTGCCGGCCGGAGAAGCCGCGGATGAGGGCGGCCGGGTCGGCGCAGTCCCGCAGCGACAGCGACGCGAGCTGCAGCGCCGCGACCCATCCGTCGGTGCCCGCGGAGAGCCGGGCGACGTCGTCGCCGTCGAGGGGCAGGCCGTTGAGGTCGACGAGGAACTCGGTGGTCTCGGCGAGGTCGAACCGCAGCGCCTCGGAGTCGATCTCCACCAGCTGGCCGCGCACCCGCAGGCGGCTCAGCGGCAGCGCGGGGCGCCGGCGGCTCGTGAGGACGAGGCAGAGGTTGGGCGGGGCGAAGTCGAGCAGGCGCACGAGGGCGCGGTGCACCTCGGCGTCCTCGACGAGGTGCCAGTCGTCGAAGGCCAGCACGAAGCGGCCGCCGTGGTCGGCGATCCGGTCGAGCAGCACCGAGAGCGTGTAGCCCGCCACGTCCTCGGCGTTCTGCTCGATCAGCCCGACGAGGTCGTCGATGACGTCCGCGGCGGCCGGCAGGACCCGCCGCACCGCCGTGAGCAGGTGCGACAGGAACCAGTGCGGGTCGTTGTCGTCGCGGTGCAGGCCGAGCCAGGCCACGACGGCCCCGTCCTTCTCCAGCCGGTGCAGCCACTGCACGGCCAGCGTCGTCTTCCCGTACCCGGCGGGGGCGTGGACGACGACGAGCTGGCGCGCCCCGCCTTCGCACAGCAGGCCGAGGAGCCGGCAGCGCTCGATGACGTTGCGGACGTGGGTCGGTGCCTGGAACCGGGCCACGGCTTCCCGGGCCACGGGTTCCCGGGGCGCCTGGTCCCGGGGCGCCTGGTCCCGGGGCGCCTGGTCCCGGGGTGCCTGGTCCCGGGGCGCCTCGGCCGGGGGAACGGCTTCCCGGGGGACGGCCCGAGGATGGGTGATCGTCCGACGCTGGGTGATCGCCATCGGCCACCGCGCCTCTCCCGCCGCGCTCCGCCCGGGGCGAGACGGCGACCGGCGACCGTCACGTGACGTGCCGCGGCGGCCCCGACACCCACCGCACGCAGTGACCGGGACCACCGTGGCACCCGCCGCGGCCCTCCGGCCCACCCGTTTGGGTAGGGCCGTTCGCCGGGCGGTGTCAGTCGACGAGGACCGGTGCGCGCCCGGTGACCCCCGCGGTGACCGTCCCCTCGACCGTCTCCTCGACCGTCTCCTCGACGTAGACGAGGCCGTCGACGACGGACACGGGATGGGTGCGCACCGCCTTCTTCGCGGGCGGCCCGCTGGGACGGCCCGTGCGGAGGTCGAAGCACGCCGCGTGGAGCGGGCACTCGACCGCGCAGCCCTCGAGCCAGCCGTCGGAGAGCGACGCGTCCTGGTGCGTGCACGTGTCGTCGATCGCATAGAGCTCGCCGTCGGCGTTGAAGACGGCGATGGGTACCGAGCCCTGCACCCGGACCGACTCCCCGACGGGGATGTCGGCCAGCTCTGCCACGTAGATCATGTCCTGGCTCCTGTTGCGTATTGCGCATCGTGTCCTGCTATCCGCAACACTAGCGTGGGGCTTCGGAGAATCGGCGTCAATGGGCACTGGCCGATGACGCCCCGATGACCCATGCTGTTGACACACCGCACTGATACGACGCTGGTATGTCAGTCGGGTTACCGCGGTGGGGCCACCGGGGTGACACACTGCCCGGCGGACGAGGCCGCCGACCGGGGGCGGCCCGGGGAGTGACGCATGACCGAGCACGCGCAGCCGCGAGGGCGCAGCGGCGCGTTCCGGGCGATCGAGGGCGAGCACACCCTGCGCCGCGCCACGGCGGCGGCCGCCGTCGGGAACGTCGCCGAGTGGTACGACTTCGGGATCTACTCGTACCTGGCCGGGGCGGTCCTCAGCCGGGTGTTCTTCCCCGAGGCCGGCCCGTGGGCCGCCGTCTACACCCTCGGCGCCTTCGCGGCGGCCTTCCTCATGCGCCCGCTCGGCGGGCTCGTCTTCGGCCCCCTCGGCGACCGCATCGGCCGCACCCGGGTGCTCTCGGTGACGGTGGTGCTGATGGCCGGGGCCACCGTCCTGCTCGGTCTCATCCCGAGCTACGGGGCGATCGGCGCCGCCGCACCGGTCCTCGTGCTCGTCATGCGGATGCTGCAGGGGTTCTCGGCGGGCGGCGAGTACACCGGCGCGCTCACCATGATCGCCGAGTACGCCCCGGACCGGCGCCGCGGCCTGTTCGGGAGCTGGCTGGAGTTCGGCACCCTCACCGGCTACACGCTGGGCGCGGGCGTCAGCGCCACAGTGATCGCCCTGCTGGACGACGCCGACCTGTTCGCCTGGGGCTGGCGGCTGCCGTTCATGCTGGCGCTGCCGCTGGGCGTCGTCGGCATCTACCTGCGGCTGCGCCTGGAGGACACGCCGGCGTTCCGCCAGCTCATGGAGCGCTCCCCCGCGCTGGCGACGATGCCGCTGCGCCGGGCGCTGCAGATCCTCCGGGTCCGCTACCGCCGCGCGATGCTCGTCGCCGGCGGGATCGTCGTCGCCTGGAACATCACCAACTACGTCCTGACCAACTACATCCCGACCTACCTCACGTCCACGCTCGCCGAGCACGGCGAGACGGGCACCGCGACGGCGACCTCCACGGCGCTCCAGGTGATCGTGATGCTGGTGATGCTCGCCGTCGTGACCTCGCTCGGGCGCCTGTCGGACCGTGTCGGGCGCCGACCCATCCTGCTCACCGGCAGCGTCGCGCTCGTCGTGGTCGGGCTCCCCGCGGTCTGGCTCCTGCGCCAGGGCTTCCTCGGCCAGCTGGGCGGTCTGTTCCTCCTCGGCGCGTGCCTCGTGTGCTTCGCCGCCGTCGCCCCCTCCACCCTGCCGGCGATGTTCCCCACGCTCGTGCGCTACGGCGGGCTCGCGCTGACGTTCAACGTGGCGGTCTCGCTGTTCGCCGGCACCGCGCCGACCGTGATCGCGGCGGCGACGACGGCGACGGGCAACCTCGACTGGCCGGGCTACTACCTCGTCGCCGCCGGGGTCATCGGCGTCCTCAGCGTCGCCCTGCTGCCCGAGACCGCGGGACGCCCCCTCGCCGGCGCCGCACCCCTGACCTCGAGCGCCGAGCTCCCGCCGCCCGCGACCTCGCCCGACGGCGTGCCCCTGGAACCGCCACGGGGGTGACGGCGGGGGGAGACGCAGCGGGTACCCCCGAGGTGGAGCGAGGGACGCCCTCGCTGCGTCGCAGGGCAGCCGCGCCGGCGAGAGGCACCTTGCGCATGATCGACAGGCGCGCCGACCTGCCGAACGTGCCCCTCGCGCGCCGCCGCTCCAGCGCCCAACGGAGCGAGGGCGTCCCTCGCTGCCTCACGAGCAGCGAGGGACGCCCTCGCTCCCCCATCCCGGTGAGAAGGGGCGGCGCTCAGCTCGCCGCGCGCGGGAGCTCGGTGCGGCGCAGGCGCCCGAACAGGCGCGGGTTGCCCATCGCGAAGACGCCGGTGGTGGTGCCCGCGCCGTCGGTGTAGCGCGCGACGAAGCGGCCCTCGTCCGGAGCGCCGTCGACGATCTCGACGTCGTCGTGCGCCGAGGGGTGGCCGGCGAGCTGCAGCATCCGCCCGTACTGCTCGGACCAGACGTAGCCGCTGGGCCGCACGGTGGTGCCGGTCGCCCCGCCGAGCAGGTTGCTCGCGGCGACGGTGGCCTGCTCGCCCGCGCTCGTCCAGTGCTCGTGGCGCCGGCCCGCGGCCCGGGCGACGTCGCCGACCGCGACGACGTTCGGCAGGTCGGTGACCATGCCGGCATCGGTGCACACCCCGTTCTCGAGGCGGAGCCCGGAACCCTCGAGCCACTCGGTGTTCGGCGTGATGCCGATGCCGACGACCACCACGTCCGCCTTCACGGTGCTGCCGTCGCCGAGCTCGACGCCGACGACGCGGCGGCCCTCGCCTGCCGGGACGGTCGCGAGCCCCGCCACCGCGGTCGACGGCAGCAGCTCGGTGCCGTGCGCGGCGTGCAGGTCGACGCACCCGCGCGCGATCCGCTCGCCGAGCACCGGCGCGAGGGGCAGCGGCAGACCGTCGAGCACGGTGACCTCGAGCCCCATCGCCCGGCACGTGGACGCGACCTCGGCGCCGATGAACCCGGCGCCCACGATCACGACCCGGGGGCTGCCCTCGCGCAGCGCCCGGCGCAGCGCCCGGGCGTCGTCGAGCGTCCGCAGCGCGTGCACGCCCTCGACGTCCGCGGTGCCGGGCAGCCGGCGGGCCCGCCCGCCGGTCGCGATCACGACGCCGTCGGCCGCGACGTCGGTGCCGTCGGCGAGCACGACGCGGCCCCCGGCGGCGTCCAGGCGGGTCGCGGTCGCGCCGAGCCGCATCTCCAGCGCAAGGTCGGCCTCCTCGTCGGCGTCGAGCAGACCGAGGGTGTCCTCGTCGGCGCCGCCCTCGAGGAACGCCTTCGACAGCGGCGGCCGGTCGTAGGGCCGGTGGACGTCGTCGCCGACGAGCACGAGCCGCCCGTCGAACCCGGCGCCGCGCAGGGCCTCGGCGGAGCGGACGCCGGCGACGGATCCGCCGACGATCGCGATGGTCTTCATGGGGCCTCCTCGGGGCCTCGCCGTGGGGGAAGGAGAGGACCTCCTCGAGCCACGGGCTCGCTCCTCGTCAGGGAAGGGACCGGTGGGAACGACACCCCGCGTGCTGGAGTGAAGACGTTGCGCTGTAAACAACATGGTGCTTTATACGCAACATAGAACGGTGGGAGAGACAGAACCGCTTGTCAAGGGGCACGCCGGGGTCGTCACGCGAGCTTCACGCACGAGAACTCGCCCGCTCGCACTCTTGACAGACGATCCGACGGTCGCGGACCGTGTGTTGCGCATTGAGAGCCACGTTGCTTATTGCGCAACTTGCTCAAGAACCTACGGTGCCGGATCAGCTCCGGACCGTGACCGCCCCGGGACGCGACCGTCCCCGGCCCGGTGCGGAGCCCCCGATCCCACCGCCGCGCCCTCGAGGAGCACGGATTCATGACCACAGGAGAGATGGCACCGGCGATCGTGGGGTCGCAGCTGCCGGCGAGCCTGCGCGGGACGCTGTCCGGCCGGTACTACACCGACCCGACGATCTTCGCGGCCGAGCAGGCGCTCATCTTCGAGACCGGCTGGTTCTGCGCGGTCCTCGCCGCGGACATCCCGTCGCCCGGCGACTTCGAGACCGTGCAGATCGGGCGGGAGAGCGTGATCGTGGCCCGCGGGCGCGACGGCGCCGTGCGCGCCCACCTCAACGTCTGCCGCCACCGCGGCGCACGCATCTGCACCGAGGAGAAAGGGTCCGTGCGCCGGGCCTTCCAGTGCCCGTACCACGCCTGGACCTACGGGCTCGACGGCTCGCTGGTCTCGGCCCCGCACCTGCGCGAGATGCCCGACGTCGACCGCGCCGACTTCGGGCTCCAGCAGGTGCACCTGCGCGAGTGGCTCGGCTACGTCTGGCTCTGCCTGGCCGAGGACCCGCCGTCGTTCGAGGACACGGTGATCGGCGACGTCACCACCCGCCTCGGCTCCCCCGACGCGATCGTCGGCTACCAGGTGGCGGATCTGAAGCTGGGGCGACGCGTCGAGTACGACGTGAAGGCGAACTGGAAGCAGATCGTCGAGAACTTCATGGAGTGCTACCACTGCGGCACGATCCACCCCGAGCTCAGCGAGGTGCTGCCGGAATTCGCCGACGGTCTCGCGGCGCAGTACTTCGTCGGGCACGGTGCCGCGTTCGGCGAGGACGTCGACGGATTCACGGTCGACGGTTCCGCGGGGCTCGAGCGCATTCCCGGCGTCGGCGACGACCAGGACCGTCGCTACTACGCCATCACGGTACGGCCGCAGGTGTTCGTCAACCTGGTGCCCGACCACGTCGTGTTCCACCGCATGTTCCCGCTGACCGCCGAGCGCACCCTTGTGCGCTGCGACTGGCTCTACCTGCCCGGTGTCGTCGACTCCGGGGCGGACATCGACCGCTCCGTCGAGCTCTTCCACCGCGTCAACCAGCAGGACTTCGACGCCTGCGAGCGCTGCCAGGTGTCGATGGACTCCCGCTCCTACGCCCGCGGCGGGGTCCTGGTGCCGAGCGAGCACCACATCGGCGATTTCCACGACTGGGTCCTGCAGAAGATCGGCTGAGCCGTTCCTTCCCCCGAGGAGAAAGCACATGTCCGTCACCCCGGAGAACTCCGACCCGTCGGGTTCCGACCTCGCCACCCGCGACTACCGCGACGCCTTCGCGGTCGCCGACGAACTGAACGTCCACGGCAGCGGCTGCGTCTGCCCGACGTGTGCGGCGCGACTGCCGGGGCTGCTCATGGAGCTCGCCCGGGCTCTCGGGAACGACGCCGCCGACCGATAGCGTCGCGGCGATGTCCCCGACGAGAGAAGGGTCCGCGGTCCAGTCGGTCGACCGGGCCGTGTCGATCCTGGAGATGCTCGCCGCCCGCGGGGACCTCGGGATCACCGAGATCGCCGAGGAGCTCGAGGTCCACAAGTCGACCGCCTCGCGCCTCGTGGCGGCGCTGCAGTCGCGCCACCTGCTCGAACAGCAGGGCGAGCGCGGCAAGTACGCGCTGAGCTACGGCATCGTGCGGCTCGCGGCGGCCACCACCGCCCGCCTCGACGTCGCGCGCCTCGGGCAGCCGATCTGCGGGCGTCTCGCCGAGAGCCTCGGCGAGACCGTGAACGTGGCCGTCTCCGACGGCGAGGTCGCGATCACGGTCGCGCAGGAGGACGGCGCCGCCGCCATCACGTCGCAGAACTGGGTGGGCCGCCGGACGCCCCTGCACGCCACGTCCGCGGGCAAGGTGCTGCTCGCCTGGATGGACGAGGACAGCCGCCGCCCGCTGCTGCGCCGGGCGCTGCACCGCTACACCGACGACACCATCGTCGAGCACGCCGCGCTGCGCGCCGAGCTCGCCCGGGTGCTCGACGAGGGCCACGCCCGGTCGTTCGAGGAGCTCGAGGTCGGGATGCACGCCGTGGCGGTGCCGGTGTTCTCCGGCGACGGCACCGTGGGCTCGGCGCTGTCGGCCACCGGCCCGTCCTACCGGCTGCCCCGCCGGCGGGCTCGTGCCATCGTCGCCGACCTGCGGGAGGGCGCCGCGGAGCTCTCGGTGGAGCTCGGGTACCGGGCCGGATAGCTCCTCAGCGGAACACCACCGTCCGGTGGCCGTCGAGCAGCACCCTCCGCTCGCAGTGCCACCGCACGGCGCGGGACAGCGCGAGCGCCTCCGCGCCGCGGCCGACCGTCTGCAGCGCCGCGGGGTCGTGGGTGTGGTCGATGCGCACGACCTCCTGCTCGATGATCGGGCCCTCGTCGAGGTCGGCCGTGACGTAGTGCGCCGTCGCGCCGACGAGCTTCACGCCGCGGTCGTAGGCCTGGTGGTACGGCTTGGCGCCTGCGAAGCCGGGCAGGAACGAGTGGTGGATGTTGATCGCGCGCCCGCGCAGGGCGGCGCAGGTGCGGTGGAGAGGACCTGCATGTAGCGGGCGAGCACCACGAGGTCGGCGTCCCACGCGTCGACGAGACGCAGCAGCTCCGCCTCCGCCCCCGCCTTCCCGGCCGGCGTGACGGGCACGTGGACGTACGGCAGGCCGGCCGACTCGGCCATGGCGCGCAGGTCGTCGTGGTTGGACACGACGCCGACGAGCTCGCCGCCGAGGCTGCCGGAGCGCCAGCGGAAGATCAGGTCGTTCAGGCAGTGCCCGGACCGCGACACCATCGCGAGGACACGCACCGGCCGGGGCGCGTGGAACGCGTACTCCATCGCGAACGCGGCGGCGACAGGCGCGAAGTCGGCCGCGATCGCGTCGAGGTCGGCGCCGTCCGGGACCGCGACGCGGGTGCGCAGGAACAGGCGCCCGCTCACGGGGTCGTCGAACTGCTGGTGCTCGACGATGTCGCCGCCGTGCGCGGCGACGTGGCCGCTCACGGCGCGGACGATGCCCGTCCGGTTGGGGCAGCTCAGGGACAGCACGAACGCGGTCACGCGGGGTTCCTCAGCACTCGACGACGGTGAGAGCGAGCCCGCCCCGGGCCGTCTCCTTGTACTTGACCTTCATGTCGGCCCCGGTCGCGCGCATGGTCCGGATGGCCTTGTCCAGCGAGACGTGGTGGACGCCGTCGCCGCGCACCGCCATGCGGGCCGCGGTGATGGCCTTGACGGACGCGACGGCGTTGCGCTCGATGCACGGGATCTGCACGAGGCCGCCGACGGGGTCGCAGGTGAGCCCCAGGTTGTGCTCGATCCCGATCTCGGCGGCGTTCTCGACCTGCTCGGGCGTGCCGCCCAGGAGCTCCGCGAACGCGCCCGCGGCCATCGAGCAGGCCGAGCCGACCTCGCCCTGGCAGCCGACCTCGGCGCCCGAGATCGAGGCGTTGCGCTTGAACAACTGCCCGATCGCCGCGGCGGTGAGCAGGAAGCGGGCGACGGCGTCGTCGTCGAAGCCCGGCACGGTGCGGGAGGCGTGGTGCAGGACCGCGGGCACGATGCCCGCCGCGCCGTTGGTGGGCGCCGTGACGACCCGGCCGCCGGCGGCGTTCTCCTCGTTGACGGCGAGCGCGTCGAGCGTCACGCGGTCCATGTCCGTCGCGCCGGCGCCCTCGGCCTCGAGGTGGCCCCGCAGCTCGGCGGCGCGGCGGCGTACCCGCAAGCCGCCCGGGAGCACGCCGGACGTCGTCGTGCCGCGCTCGACGCACTCACGCATCACCGACCACAGGTGCAGCAGCCCGGCGCGGGTCTCGGTCTCGGGGCGCCACGCCGACTCGTTGGCGAGCACCACGTCGCTGATCCGCAGGCCGTGCGTGCGGGCGAGCGCGACCAGCTCGTCGCCGGAGGCGAACGGGTACGGCACGGGCGTCGTGTCCTCGCGGATCACGCTCTCGCTGCTCACCTGGGTCGAGCTCCGCTCCGCTTCGTCTCCCGTCTCCGACTCGTCCAGCACGAACCCGCCGCCGACGGAGTAGTACGCGCGGCGCTCGACGACGTCGCCGGCGGTGTCGCGCGCGGTGAACACCATGCCGTTGCTGTGGAACGCGAGCCGCCGGGTGCGGTGCAGCACCACGTCGCGGTCGACCGAGAACGCGATCCGGTGCTTGCCCGCGAGCGCGATGCCGCGGGCCTCCCGGACGGCGGCGACCACCGGCTGCGCCTCCACCGGGTCGACGAGGTGGGGCTGCCGGCCGGTGAGCCCGAGGACGACGGCGGGGACGCTGCCGTGCCCGTGGCCGGTGGCGCCGAGCGAGCCGAAGAGCTCGCAGCGCACCGACACGACGCGCGGCAGGAGGTCGGTGTCGTGCAGGCGCGAGCCGAACAGGTACGCCGCCCGCATCGGGCCCACGGTGTGGGAGCTGGACGGGCCGATACCCACCTTGAACAGGTCGAACACCGAGATGGCCACGGACACCCCCAGGGTCGGGAACGGGGCGCTGCGGTGCGCAGGAGATCGTCTTAATATATCAGTTGTCGCCGCACAGGAGAAGTATTGCTCCGTCTGTTGTAGGCTCCGGCTGTGAGTGTGCTTCCCGACGAGCAGGAGACGAGCCCTCCGCTGTCGCTGTCCGAGCGCGCCTACGCGGCGATCCAGGACAAGCTGATCATGCTGGAGATCCCCCCGATGGCACCGATCGACGAGGTCGCGCTCGTCGAGTCGCTGGAGGTCGGGCGCACGCCCGTCCGCGAGGCGCTCAAGCGGCTCGAGAGCGACCGGCTGGTGATCTCGTACCCCCGCCGCGGCACCTTCGCGACGGCCGTGGACATCACCGACCTCGCCTACATCTCCGACATCCGGGTGCAGCTCGAGCCCCTCGCCGCCCGTCGCGCCGCGGAGGACGCGGGGGACGCCGCGCGGGCGGACCTCGAGGAGCTGGCCGAGGCCACCGAGGGCCTGGACGTGCGCTCGCTCTCGCGCGAGGAGCTGATGCGCTGGGACATGCGGGTGCACCGGGCGATCTACCACGCCGCCGGCAACCCGCACCTGGAGGACACCCTCGTGCGCTACGACAACCTGGCGACGCGGATCTTCTGCCTCTTCCTCGACCGGATGTCGGACTTCGTCTCCCACGTCGAGGAGCACGCCGGGCTGCTGCGCACGATCGCCGCCGGCGAGGCGGACGTGGCCGCCCGCAAGGCACGCCAGCACGTCCAGGGGTTCGAGAAGGCGATCCGCGCGGTCATCTGACGTCCGTACGTGAGCGAACTTCGGGGCTATGGCACCAAAGTTCGCTCACATACGGAGGGACTGCTCCCGGACGACGGCGGTGAGCTTGGCGGCGCGCAGGACGAGGTCGTCGACGGGCTCGATCGCGGCCAGCAGCTCCGCGCGCACCGCGGGGTCGGTGACGAGGTCGGCCTCGACGTCGACGCGCGCCGTGCCCACCGCGGCGCGCAGGGCCTCGGCCGCCGCCGCGATCCTCGGGACGGCCGCCCGGGGCGCCGCCGGCCGCACGGCCTCGGCGAGCCTCAGCGTGCGGTCGGCGAGCTCGATCACCCGCCCCGGCGACGCCCCGGCCAGGGCCTCGACCCGCACCGCGTCCGCCTCCGTCGCCCGGTCCCCCGCGCCCGCGCGCGCCACCCGCGCCACGAGCGCCGCACCGAGGGCGACGTGCAGCGCCGCCCCCGCCCGGGGATCGCTCTCGGGATCCCCGGACGCGAGCGACGCCAGGAACTGCTCCACCGTGCTCAGCGCCGGATCCGCGCCATCTCGGGGTCGACGAGCGGCTCGCTCGCCACCGTGGCCCGGACCGGCTGACCGAAGTACCGGATGTCGACCGCCGTGCCGACCTCCAGCCCGGCCGGTAGCCAGGCGTACGCGATCGGCCGGCCCACCGTGTGCCCGAACGCCGCCGAGGTGACGTAGCCGGCCGTCTCGCCGTCGACGAGGACGGGCTCGTGGCCGAGCACCACGCTGCGGCCGTCGTCGACCGTCAGGCAGGTCAGCCGGCGGGTGGGCTCCGGGCGGTCCTCCAGGGCGGCCCGTCCGACGAAGTCGCCCTTCGTGTGCGGCCGCACCGCGAAGCCGAGGCCGGCCTCGTCCGGGGTGTGCTCGCTGGTCATGTCCGCGCCCCAGCTGCGGTAGCCCTTCTCCAGGCGCAGGCTGTCGAACGCGGCCCGCCCGCCGGCCACCACACCGAGCGACTGCCCGGCGCGCCACAGGACGTCCCAGAGCCGCAGCCCGTGCTCGGCGCTGGTGTAGATCTCCCACCCGAGCTCGCCGACGTAGGACACCCGCATCGCGAGGACCGGGACACCGCCGATCTCGGCGCGCACGCAGCGGAAGTACTTCAGGCCCTCGTGCGACAGGTCCGTCGAGGTCAGCGGCTGGACCAGGTCGCGGGCCAGCGGGCCCCACACGCCGACGCAGCACGTGCCGCCGGTGACGTCCCGGACGCTCACGTCCAGGCCGGCCGCCTCCTGCTGCAGGTGGTGCACGTCGAGGGGGCCGTTGGCGCCGACCTGGAACAGGTCCTCGCCGAGCCGGGCGACGGTGAGGTCGCTGCGGATGCCGCCCGCCTCGTCGAGGACGAGGGTGTAGGTCACCGATCCGGCGCTCTTGTCCATCTTCCCGGTCGTGAGCCGGTCGAGGAACGCGAGCGCACCCCGTCCCGCGACCTCGATCCGGGTCAGCGGGGTCATGTCGTACATCGCGACCGCGGTGCGCGTCTTCCACGCCTCCACCGCCGCGATCGGCGAGTGGAACCGCGCCGACCACGGGTCCCGCGACGGTGGCGCCCACTCCGGTGGCAGCTCGGCCGCCAGGGGCGCGTTCGCCTCGAACCACTGCGGCCGCTCCCAGCCGCGGGCCTCGGAGAACACCGCCCCCAGCTCGCTCTGGCGGGCGTGGAACGGGCTCACGCGCACGTCGCGGGGCGAGAGCCGCGGCTGCTGCGGGTGCACGACGTCGTAGATCTCGACGAAGTTCTGCTGCGCGGTCTCCGAGACGTACGCCTCGGCCGTCTGGAACTCCTCGAAGCGGTGCACCGAGCAGCCGTGCAGGTCGATCTCGCTGCGTCCGTCGACGAGCAGCTGGGCGACGCTGCGCGCGACACCCGCCGAGTGGGTCACCCAGACCGCCTCCGCGACCCAGAACCCGGCGACCTCCGTCGACTCCCCGATCAGCGGCCCGCCGTCCGGGGTGAACGAGAAGACGCCGTTGAAGCCCTCCTCGACCTTGGTGTCGGCGAGACCGGGCAGCAGCGCGACGCTCTGCTCCCACTGCGGCGCGAAGTCCTCGTCGGTGAACGGCAGCATCGAGGGCTGGCGCGCCTCGCTGACGTCGTCGACCTCGGGCAGCTCGGCGAGCGACACCGGCATCGGCCGGTGGGCGTACGAGCCGATGCCGAGGCGGTCGTGGTGCTCGCGGTAGTACAGGTCCTGGTCCTGGTGGCGCAGGATCGGCAGCCGGGCCTCGATCTGCTCGTCGCCCTGCCCGACGAGCTGGGGCACCTGGCCGGTGAACGCGTACTGGTGCGCGAGCGGGAGCAGCGGCACGCGCATCCCGACCATCTCGCCGATCGCGGGGCCCCAGAAGCCGGCGCACGACACCACGATGTCGGCGGGCACCGGGCCGCCGTCGGTCTCCACCCCGGTCACGCGCCCGCCCTGCTGCGCGATGCCCGTGACCCGCGTCGACCCCCGGAACTCCGCGCCTCGGCCCTGCGCCCGCCGCATCAGCGCCGTCACGGCTCGCGACGCCTTCGCCAGGCCGTCCGTCGGCGTGTACAGCCCGCCGAGGATGCGCGACGGGTCGATCAGCGGGTGCCGCCGCACGCACTCGTCGACGTCCACCACCTCGGCGGGGATGCCGCGCGAGAGCGCCCAGCCCTGCTTGCGGTGCAGGTCGGCGAGGCGCTCGACGGTGGTGGCCACCTCGAGCCCGCCCACCTGGTTGAAGCACCAGGCCCCGTCGACATCCAGGTCCAGGAACTTCTCGACGGTGTACGACGCGAACGCGCTCATCGTGCGCGAGGCGTTGGTCTGGAACACCAGGCCGGGCGCGTGGGAGGTCGACCCGCCGGTCAGCGGCAGCGGGCCCTGGTCGAGGACGGTGACGTCGGTCCAGCCGCGCCCGGTGAGCTCGTCGGCGAGGTTCGCGCCGACGATCCCGGCTCCGATGACGACGACGCGGGGGGTGGTGCTCATGAGCGTCTCTTCTCGAGGGGGTGGGGTCGTGGTCAGAAGTCGTGCGCCGCGTCGACGAGCAGGTCAGCGACGTACCCGGCGAAGGAGGTGCGGACGAACAGCTGCAGGTCGTCGGTGTCGTGGGCGACGAGCAGCACGGCGGACTGGCCGAGCAGGGTCTGGGCGCAGCGGCCCCGCGGGAACGACGCGGGTCGCAGGTCGAGCGCACAGCAGGACGCGAGCAGGTCGCGCGCCCGCTGACCCCGCAGGCGCAGGCTCGTGCGCTGGGCGGACACGTCGACGGCCGAGCCGCCGTGCGCGAGCGCGGCCTCGTCGACGCCGAACTCCCAGTCCTCCGGGCGGGCCCGCGACGACGTCAGCAGCCACTCGTCGGGGCCGAGACGCAGCGCGAGACCCGCGGGCAGCGCGGTCCAGGTGTCGGGCCGCTCGGGCAGCGGCCCGCCGACCACCGCGGCCACCGCGGCCGGCCCGGCGCCGGCCGGGTCGAGGCGCAGGTCCACGGCGGCGACGGGAGCGGAGAGCTCCTGCCGCACGGCCGACACGTCCTCGAGCCGGGCCCGGCGGCTCTCGAGCGGATGGGCCCACGGGAGCGTCGGCACAGGAAGATCAGCCATCGCGACGGGCTCCTTCGGGGTCGACGAGGACGGAGGACCCGATGAGGGCGGGCACCAGCTCGCCCTCGACGGGGACGTGGACGACCTCGCCGACGCGGTCGCGGCCGCCCTTCACCAGGGCCAGCGCGAACGGACGGGCGAGCTCGGCGCTGTGGTAGCTCGAGGTGACGTGCCCGAGCATCGGCACCGGCGGGGCGGGCAGCCGGCCGTCGGCGCAGAAGCCGACGATCTGCGAGCCCTCGGGCAGCTTCGTGGCCGCGTCGGTGGGCAGCAGCGAGACCAGCTGCTTGCGCAGCGGGTTGCGGTTCTCCGGCCGGGTGTAGGAGCGCTTGCCGACGAAGTCGTCCTTCTTCGCCGACACCGCCCAGCTCATGCCGAGGTCGTGCGGCGAGACGGTGCCGTCGGTGTCCTGGCCGATGATCGGGTAGCCCTTCTCGGCCCGCAGGACGTGCATCGTCTCGGTGCCGTAGGGCGTGATGCCGTACGCCTGCCCGGCCGCGAGCAGGCGCGCCCACACCGCCGACGCGTACCCGGACGCGACGCTGACCTCGAAGGCCAGCTCGCCCGAGAAGGAAATGCGGGCGACGCGGACGGGCGTCCCGTCGAGGACCGTGTCCTGCCAGGTCATGAACCCGAACGCGTCGTTCGAGACGTCGAGGTCTCCGAACACCGCGCCGATCACGTCCCGCGACCGCGGGCCGGCCACCGCCGCGATCGACCAGTGGTCGGTGACCGAGGTCAGCCGCACCCGCAGGTCGGTCCACTCGGTCTGGAGCCACTCCTCCATGGAGTCCAGCACGGCGGCGGCGTTGCCGGTGGTGGTCGTGACGAGGTAGCGGTTCTCGGCCAGGCGCAGCACAGTGCCGTCGTCGCGGACCATGCCGTCGTTGCCGCACATGACGCCGTAGCGCACGCGGCCGACCTTCAGGCTCGACATCATGTTCGTGTAGAGCCGGTCGAGCAGCACCGGCGCGTCGGGCCCCCGGACGTCGATCGTGCCGAGCGTCGAGGCGTCCATGATCCCGACCGACGTCCGCACCGCCGCGCACTCGCGCAGCACCGCGGCCGTCATGTCCTCGCCGGCGCGCGGGTAGTGCCGCGCGCGCTTCCACTGCCCGACGTCCTCGAACTCGGCCCCGGCGGCGACGTGCCACGCGTGCAGCGGCGTGGTGCGCACCGGGTCGAAGAGGTCGCCGCGCTCGCGCCCGGCGAGCGCCGCGAATGCCACCGGGACGAACGGCGGGCGGAACGTCGTGGGTCTCATGGCCGCGACGGGGCGTCCGGTGAGCTCGGCGAGGATCCCGATCGCGAGCATCCCCGACGTCCGGCCCTGGTCGTGCGCGGTCCCGATGGTCGTGTAGCGCTTGACGTGCTCGGGGTGCGTCAGCCCGGCGCCGACGGCCCGGGCGATGTCGGCGACCGTCGCGTCGCGGGCGACGTCGACGAACTGCCGGGCCGGGTCGCCCTCGGTGCGCCAGAGCACCCGCGGCGGTGCCCCGTCGTCCTCCGCGGGCGCGTGCGGCGCGCCGGCCCCGCCCGCCTCGCGCAGGACGTCCGCGAGAGCGAGCGTCCCGTTCGCCGCACCGATCACCTCGACGCCGGCCACGGGCTCGCCGAAGACGAACGCGCCGAGGGTCTCGTCGTAGGTCAGGGCGCCGCCGACGTGGCTGACCAGGTGCGCCGCGGGCGTCCAGCCGCCGGACAGGAGCAGGAGGTCGCAGGGGATCTCCGTCCCGTCCCCCGTGACCGCCGCCGTGATCCGCTCCTCGCCCCGGGTGCCACGCACCGTGGCCGCGGGCGTGACCGCGACGCCGCGCTCGGCGCACGCCCGCGCCCACCCCCGCGGGGCCTCGTCGCGGGCGTCGAGCACCCGCACGCCGGCCCCGGCCTCGTGCAGGTCGAGCGCCGCGGCGTAGGCGGAGTCGTTCGTCGTGAACACCACGACCTCGCGCCCCACGAGCACGCCGTGGCGGTGCAGCAGGTCCCGCGCCGCGGACGCGAGCACGACCCCGGGCCGGTCGCCGTCCTCGATGACCACCGGACGCTCGATCGCGCCGGCCGCGACGACGACGCGGGAGGCCCGGATGCGGTGCACGCGCTGGCGGGTGCGGAGCCCATACCCGTCGACACTGTCGCCCCGGCGCTCGAGCGCGAGCACGAAGCCGTCGTCGTAGTGCCCGAAGGCGGTGGTGCGCTGGAGGTGGGTGACCTCGGGCTGGTCCGCGAGCTCGGCGACGACGTCGGCGACGAAGGCCGGCGACGGCTCCCCGTCGATCGTCTCCGTGCCGGTCAGCGTGCCGCCGGGATCGGCCCGGTCGTCGACGAGGACGACGCTCTCCCCGCGCCGCGCGGCGGCCCGCGCCGCGACGAGCCCGGCGGGACCCGCACCGACGACGAGGACGTCGCAGTGGTGGTGGCGGCGGTCGTAGCGGGCGGTGTCGGCGACCTCGGCGAGGCGGCCCTGGCCGTTGACCCCGCGCACGACGAGCCCGTCGGTGGCCTCGACCGTGGTCGCGAGCAGCATCGGCTCGGGGAAAGGCTCCTCGACCTGGATCAGGCCGGTCGGGTCCTCGGTCCACGCCCCGGTGATGCCGCGGGGGCGTCCGTACTTGACGCTGGTGGTGCGGGGGTGCACGTCGTGGGCGAGCAGCACCGAGGCGACGGTGTCGCCGGGGTGCCCGGTGTAGGGCACGCCGTCGACGGTGATCGTGACCGTGCGGCTGCGGTCGATGCGGCCGAAGCCGGGAACGCGGCTCACGAGGTCACCTCCGACGGGGACACGAAGCGGTGCGTCCGGGTGTCGCGGACGGCGGTGAACCAGCGACGGCAGCCCGCGGCGTGCACCCAGCGCTCGGCGAAGGGACCCTTCGGGTTGTCGCGGAAGAACACGAAGCGCGCCCATTGCTCGTCGGTCAGCGCGGCGGGGTGCTCGGGGTAGGCGACGGCGGCCTGGCCGCCGTAGGAGAACTCGACCTCCTCGCGGGGGCCGCACCAGGGACAACTGATCAGTTGCACGACGGACCTCCTAGTGGGCCACGGCGGCGGCGCCGTGCTCGTCGACGAGGGCACCGGTGACGAACCGGTCGAGGCCGAAGGGCGCGACCAGGGGGTGCGGGCGGCCGTGCGCGACGGTGTCGGCGAACGCCCAGCCCAGGCCCGGGGTCGCCTTGAACCCGCCGGTGCCCCAGCCGCAGTTGAGGAAGACGTTGTCGTAGGGCGTCGCGCCGACGATCGGGCTCGCGTCGGGGGTGACGTCGACGATGCCGGCCCAGCTGCGCAGGAGGTGGGCGCGCGCGAACACGGGGAAGAGCTCGACCGCCGCCGCCATCTGGCGCTCGATGACGTGGAACGCGCCGCGCTGGCCGTACCCGACGGGCGCGTCCACGCCCGCGCCCATCACCAGCTCGCCCTTGTGGGCCTGTGAGACGTACACGTGCACCGCGTTGGACATGACGATCGTCGGGTGCACGGGCTCGAGGAGCTCGGAGACCAGCGCCTGCAGCGGGTGCGACTGCAGCGGTGCGGGCACGCCGAGCATGTCGAGCAGCACCGAGGTGTGCCCGGCGGCGCAGAGCGCGACCGTGCCGGCGGCGATGTCCCCGCGGGTGGTGCGCACGCCGGTCACGCGGTCGCCGTCGGTGGCGAACCCGGTGACCTCGCAGTGCTCGATGATGTCGATCCCGGCTTCGTCGGCCCGGCGGGCGAAGCCCCAGGCGACGTAGTCGTGCTTGGCGATGCCCGCGCGCGGCTGGAACGTCGCGCCCTGCACCGGGTAGCGGATGTCGGCGGAGACGTTGACGATCGGGCAGACCTTCGCGACCTCGTCGGGCCCGAGCCACTCGGCGTCGATGCCGTTGAGCTTGTTGGCCTCGACGCGGCGCATCGAGTCGCGGACGTCCTGCTCGGTGTGGGCGAGGTTGAGCACGCCGCGCTGGCTGAAGAGGATCGGGTAGCCGAGGTCGTCCTCGAGCCCCTCCCAGAGCCGCAGCGCGTGCTCGTAGATGCCCGCCGACTCGTCCCAGAGGTAGTTCGAGCGGATGAGCGTGGTGTTGCGGGCCATGTTCCCGCCCGCGAGCCAGCCCTTCTCGAGCACCGCGACGTTCGTGATGCCGTGGTTCTTCGCGAGGTAGTGGGCCGTGGCGAGCCCGTGGCCGCCGCCGCCGACGATCACGACGTCGTACGACTTCCTCGGCTCGGCCGTCGTCCAGAGGTGGTCGGGGTGCTCGGGCAGGTGGGCGCCCGGCGGGGTCGGAGTCGTCATACCGGCAGCTCCGGGTAGAGGGGGTGGCGGTCGGCGAGGGCGGCCGTGCGGTCGGCCAGGGCGTCGAGCTCGGCGTCGGTCACGTCGGGGCGCAGGGCGCGGGCGACGACGTCGGCGACCTCGGCGAAGTCGTCGGTGCCGAACCCGCGGGCGGCGAGCGCCGCGGTGCCGACCCGGACCCCGGAGCTGACCATCGGCGGCCGGGGGTCGAACGGGACGGCGTTGCGGTTGACGGTGATGCCGACGCGGTGCAGGCGGTCCTCGGCCTGCTGCCCGTCGAGGGCGGAGTCCCGCAGGTCGACCAGCACGAGGTGGACGTCGGTGCCGCCGGAGACGACGCCGAGGTCCGGCTCGGCCAGCAGGCGCTCGGCGAGCAGGCGGGCGCCGGCCAGCGTGCGCTCCTGGCGCTCGCGGAACGCGGGCTCACCGGCGAGCTTGAACGCGACGGCCTTGGCGGCGATCACGTGCTCGAGCGGGCCGCCCTGCTGACCGGGGAAGACCGCCGAGTTGACCTTCTTGGCGATCGCCGCGTCCGATGTCAGGACGAACCCGCCGCGCGGGCCGCCGAGCGTCTTGTGCGTCGTCGAGGTGACGACGTGGGCGTGCGGCACCGGCGAGGGGTGCCGGCCCGCGGCGACGAGGCCGGCGAAGTGCGCCATGTCGACCATGAACCAGGCCCCGACCTCGTCGGCGATCGCGCGGAACGCCGCGAAGTCGAGCTGCCGCGGGTAGGCCGACCAGCCGGCGATGATCAGCTTCGGTCGGCGCTCGCGGGCCAGGCGGGCGACCTCGTCCATGTCGACGCGGTGGTCGTCGGCCCGCACGTGGTAGGCCGCGACGTCGTAGAGACGGCCGGAGAAGTTGAGCTTCATGCCGTGCGTGAGGTGGCCGCCGTGCGCGAGGTCGAGGCCGAGGATCGTGTCGCCGGGCGTCAGCAGCGCCGCCATCACCGCGGCGTTGGCCTGGGCGCCCGAGTGCGGCTGGACGTTGGCGTGGGCGGCGCCGAAGAGCTCCGTCAGCCTGTCGATCGCGAGCTGCTCGACGACGTCGACGTGCTCGCAGCCGCCGTAGTAGCGCCGGCCCGGGTAGCCCTCGGCGTACTTATTGGTGAGCACCGAGCCCTGGGCGGCCATCACCGCGAGCGGCGCGAGGTTCTCGCTCGCGATCATCTCGAGCGTGCGGCGCTGCCGGCCGAGCTCGCGGCCGACCGCGGCGTGCACCTCGGGGTCGGCGTCGGCGAGCGCCCGGTCGGGGGCCGTGAGGGCGAGCGGGACTGCGAGGGACATTCGCGATCCACTTCGTAGCCAATTGATATATCTGGCGGCGATGACTGTAGACACGGGCGTTCGCCAGGGTCAACACTCGTCTCCGGACGGAATCCGGGCGACGAGGGAGGTCGCGGAGATGACGACGACGGACACGGACCCGCGGGTCGCCGCCGAGGCGATGCGCCGGCTCGACGGGTGGCTCGGGGCGCGGCCCGTGCCGGAGAAGGTCGGGCTGACGATCCTCGACAACGATCGCGAGGAGGCCGCGGCGATCGCCCGGCGTCGCGGGTACGAGCTCCATCTCACCGACGTCGAGGAGCCGGGCTGCGTGTGGGCGGAGTTCTGGCCCGCTTGAGGAGGCGCACCGACGGAGCAAGATCGCTCCCGGTGCTCCTCTGACCCGATGTCATGGGGTGAGAGGAGCACCGGGGCGGATCATGAGGACGAGACGCACGGATCCGTCGGGCCCGGCGCTGCGTCGAACCCGGTATGGACTCGGAGAACGACCTCGCCGCCCTCCTGCGCCGCCAGGACGGCGTGATCTCGCGTGCCCAGGCGCTGGCCTGCGGTCTCTCGCACGCTGCCGTCGACCACCTGCTCGCGCGTGGGTTGTGGACCCTGCTCTGGCCGTGCGTCTACCTCTCGGCCGCGCACGCCCGGGGACCGCGTGTGCGGGTGCGGGCGGCCTCGCTGTGGCTGGGGTCGACCGCCACCCTGATCGGCGCCGGCGCGGCATGGTGGCTGCGTCTGCTCGACGAACCGCCGGACGTGCTGCGGTTCGCGGTGCCGCCCGACCGACGCGTGCGCTCCCGCGCGCAAGTGCGGGTCGTGCGCCGCTTGCTGCCGGGGCGTCGCAGCATCGTGGACGGCGTGCCGGTCGTGGCGCGCGCGTACGCCGTGGTCGACGCCGCCGCCGAGCTGGGCCTGCGGAAGGGCGCCGAGCTCATGGATCGCGCGCTGCTCTCGGGGCGGGTCACCCTCGAGGGCCTGCAGCGTGCGCACCGCTCGCGGCTGGGTCGTCCGGGATCGGTCATCGTGGCGCAGCTGCTCGTCCTCGCCGCGGGTGGCGCCCGGTCCGAGGCCGAGCGGCGGATGCACCGGCTCCTGCGCGACGCCGGCGTCGGCGGCTGGTTCGCCGATCACCCCGTCGACGTGCCGCGCTACGGGCGCGCACTCCTCGACCTCGCGTTCCCTGCCGCCCGGGTGCTCGTCGAGATCGACGGCTGGGCCTACCACCGCGACCTGCCCGCCTTCCGCCGCGACATCGCTCGACAGAACGCCCTCGTCCTCGCGGGGTGGACGGTCCTGCGCGTCACCTGGCACGACCTCGAAGTCGACCCCGACGCCGTGCTGGCGACGGTCACGGCCGCGATCACGCCGTCGGTCGGAGCATGATCCGTCCCGCTGCTCCTCTCACCCCATGACATCGGGTCAGAGGAGCACCGGGAGCGATCATGCCCGCGGCAGGACCGGCCGGGGCCCCTCTCCCGGCCGGCGACGGTGATGGACGGGCCGGGGCCGTGCGGGCAGGATGCCGAAACGGACACCGAGATCCCGTGATCCCGTGGGGAGGCCGTGGACACCCAGCGCCTGGAGGACCTGGCCCGGCTGCGGCGTGTCCGCGACCGGATCGACCGGGACTACACCGAGCCGCTGGACGTCGAGGCGCTCGCCCGCGGGGTGCACTGGTCGGCCGGGCACCTGTCCCGCGAGTTCCGCCGTGCCTACGGCGAATCGCCCTACAGCTACCTCATGACCCGGCGCATCGAGCGGGCGATGGCGCTCCTGCGCCGCGGGGACATGAGCGTCACCGAGGTCTGCTTCGCGGTCGGGTCGTCCTCGCTGGGCACCTTCACGACGCGGTTCACCGAACTGGTCGGCATGTCCCCGGGCGCGTACCGCAAGCAGGCGCCCGGTCCCGGCGCGGGCATGCCGCCGTGCGTCGCCAAGCAGGTGACCCGACCGGTCAGGAATCGAGAAGTCCGGGCGGCCGGCCCGCCCCTAGCGTGACCGGCATGAGCACACCGGACCTCACCATCCACAACGCCTTCCTCCCCCACACCGACAACGACGCCTCCCTCGCCTTCTACCGCGACACCCTCGGCTTCGAGGTGCGCAACGACGTCGAGTGGAACGGGCTGCACTGGCTCACCGTCGGCCCGGTCGACCAGCCCGGCACGTCGATCGTGCTCTACCCGCCGTCGGCGCAGCCCGGCATGACCGACGAGGAGCGGAAGACCGTCGGCGAGATGATGGCCAAGGGCACCTACGCCTCGATCAACCTCGCCACGAAGGACCTCGACGGCACCTTCGAGCGCCTCCAGGCCGGAGACGCCGAGGTCGTGCAGGAGCCCACCGACCAGCCCTGGGGGATCCGCGACGCGGCCTTCCGCGACCCCGCGGGCAGCATGATCCGCATCTTCGAGGTCAAGTGACCGCACGACCCGCCGGAACTTCAGCCCCGAGGAGCTCGGCCACGATGCCGGACACGACTGCGCCCGACACCGCCCACGCGGCCGACGGGCACGACCTGATCCGCGTGCACGGCGCCCGCGAGAACAACCTCAAGGACATCGACGTCGCGCTGCCCAAGCGGCGTCTGACCGTGTTCACCGGCGTGTCCGGCTCGGGCAAGAGCTCCCTGGTCTTCTCGACGATCGCGGCCGAGTCGCAGCGGATGATCAACGAGACCTACAGCACCTTCGTCCAGGGCTTCATGCCCACGCTCAACCGGCCGGACGTCGACGTCCTCGACGGCCTGACGACCGCGATCATCGTCGGCCAGGAGCGGATGGGCGGTGACGTCCGCTCGACGGTCGGCACCGCCACCGACACGGGCGCGATGCTGCGCATCCTGTTCAGCCGGGTCGGCGTGCCGCACGTCGGCGGGCCGCAGGCCTTCTCGTTCAACGTCGCCTCGCTGTCGGGCGCCGGCGCGGTGACGTTCGAGAAGGGCGGGCGCGAGATCAAGGAGCGCCGCGAGTTCAGCATCACCGGCGGCATGTGCCCGCGGTGCGAGGGCCGGGGCACGGCGTCCGACTTCGACCTCACCGCGCTCTACGACGACAGCAAGTCGATCAACGAGGGCGCGATCACGATCCCCGGCATGAGCATGGACGGCTGGTTCGGCCGCATCCTGCGCGGCTGCGGGTTCTTCGACCCGGACCGGCCGATCAGGGAGTTCACGAAGAAGCAGCTGAACGACCTGCTCTACAAGGAGCCGACCAAGCTCAAGATCGACGGCATCAACCTGACCTACACCGGGCTGATCCTCCAGATCCAGAAGTCCATGCTGAGCAAGGACCCGGAGGCGATGCAGCCGCACATCCGGGCGTTCGTCGAGCGCGCCGTCGTCTTCGCCGCGTGCCCCGAGTGCGGCGGCACCCGCCTGTCCGAGGCGGCGCGATCCTCGAAGATCGACGGTCAGCACATCGGCGAGGTCTGCGCGATGCAGATCAGCGACCTGGCGGACTGGGTGCGAGGGCTGGAAGCGCCCTCGGTGGGTCCGCTGCTCGCGTCGCTCTCGGAGACCCTCGACTCGTTCGTCGAGATCGGGCTGGGCTACCTCTCGCTCGACCGTCCGGCCAGCACGCTCTCGGGCGGCGAGGCGCAGCGCACCAAGATGATCCGCCACCTCGGATCCGCGCTGACCGATGTCACCTACGTCTTCGACGAGCCGACGATCGGGCTGCACCCGCACGACATCGACCGCATGAACAACCTGCTCCGGCGCCTGCGGGACAAGGGCAACACCGTGCTCGTCGTCGAGCACAAGCCGGAGACGATCGCGATCGCCGACCACGTCGTCGACCTCGGACCGCGGGCGGGCACCGCCGGCGGCGAGATCGTCTACGAGGGCTCGCTCGCCGGGCTGCGGACCAGCGGCACGCTCACCGGGCGCCACCTCGACGACCGGGCGGCGCTGAAGGCGTCGGTGCGCACCCCGTCGGGGGCGATGGAGGTCCGCGGCGCCGACGCGCACAACCTGCGCTCGGTGGACGTCGACATCCCGCTCGGCGTGCTCGTGGCGGTCACCGGCGTCGCCGGCTCGGGCAAGAGCTCGCTGATCACCGGCTCGGTGGCCCCGCGCGACGGGGTCGTCGTGGTCGACCAGGCCCCCATCAAGGGCTCGCGCCGGAGCAACCCGGCCACCTACACCGGGCTGCTCGAGCCGATCCGCAAGGCCTTCGCCAAGGCCAACGGCGTGAAGCCGGCCCTGTTCAGCGCGAACTCCGAGGGCGCCTGCCCGAACTGCAACGGCGCCGGGGTGATCTTCACCGACCTCGGGATCATGGCCGGGATGTCGACGGTCTGCGAGGTCTGCGAGGGCCGTCGGTTCGACGCGGCGGTGCTCGAGTACCGGCTCGGCGGCGCCGACATCAGCGAGGTGCTCGCGATGCCCGTCGACGAGGCGGTGGCGTTCTTCGGTGCCGGCGCGGCGCGCACCCCGGCGGCGCACAGGATCCTCGAGCGGCTCGCCGACGTCGGGCTCGGCTACCTCACCCTCGGCCAGCCGCTCACGACGCTGTCCGGTGGCGAGCGTCAGCGGCTCAAGCTCGCGACGCAGATGGGCGAGGCCGGCGGGGTGTACGTCCTCGACGAGCCGACCACCGGCCTGCACCTCGCGGACGTCGAGCAGCTGCTCGGCCTGCTCGACCGGCTCGTCGACGCCGGGAAGTCGGTGATCGTCATCGAGCACCACCAGGCGGTCATGGCGCACGCGGACTGGATCGTCGACCTCGGCCCGGGCGCGGGCCACGACGGCGGGCGCGTCGTGTTCGAGGGCACGCCCGCCGACCTCGTCGCGGCGCGCTCGACCCTCACCGGCGAGCACCTGGCGCGCTATGTCGGGGCCTAGACGGCGGGCGCGGCCACCAGCAGCGGCACGCGCTGCTCCTCGGCGCTGACCGACCCGTGCTGGCCCGGCAGGCGCGACAGCAGCGGCTCGGCCTCGGTGCAGACGACCGCCGCGGTGCCGCGCAGGGCGACGACGACGTCGGGCAGCCGGTCGGCGGGCGGGCCGGACGGTCCGAACCAGCCGCCCTCGACGGCCTCGGCGCCCGGGAGCACCCAGGCGTCGTCGCCGAGCACCCCGCGCCAGGTGGCGAGCACGTCGCCGGCGGCCCCGGGCTCGGCGTAGACCAGGCGCGCCCGGGGGTCGCCGCCGACGAGGGCGACGCCGGCGCGCAGGTCGGGGTCGGTGTCGGCGTCGTGACGCCGGTCGATCGTGACCATGCCGTGGTCGGCGGTGACCGCGAGCAGCGCGCCGCTCGGCAGCTCGGACACGAGCCCCTCGACGAGCCGGTCGATCTGGCGCAGCTGCCAGCGCCAGGCCGGCGAACCGGGACCCCGCAGGTGCCCGAGCTGGTCGAGGTCGGCGTGGTAGCCGTAGACCAGCTGCGGTCCGGGCTGCCCCAGCGCGTCGAGCAGTTCGGCGGCGAGGTCGCCGAGCGCGCCGACCCCGCGGTACCGCGCGCCGCGCAGGGCCGAGCGGGTCAGGCCGGACTCGCGGAACGCGCGGTCGGAGACCACCGTCGCGCCCACCCCGGCGGCCACGGCGCCCTCGAACACCGTCGGGCGCGGCTGGACGGCCTCGGGGACGAGGCTCTCGCGCACGTCGGTGCCGCCGCTGGTCCAGGTCAGGGAGTCGAGCAGGGTGCCGTCGACGCGGAAGCGGACGCCGATCGTGCCGTGCGCGCCGGGTGGGAGCCCCGTGCCGAGGGAGGTCACGCTGATCGGGGTGCTGCTCGGGAAGCCGACGGTCAGGGGTCCGTGGTCGGCCATGGCGGCCAGGAACGGGGCGTCGTCGGCGTGCTCGTGCAGCAGCGCGTGCCCGAGCCCGTCGACGAGCAGGAGACCGACGGCGCGGGCCGGCGGGAGACCGAAGGCGGGCTCCCCGCCACTGATCATCGACGGTCCGGCTCCGCTGCGCTCCGCGTCCGGGAGACAGGCCAGCAACGACGGCAGGACGTCGGGGAGACCGGGTCGGGCGGGATCGGGCAGAACGGGGTCCGCGGCCACGTACGCATTCTGGCGGACGGGACGGGCTGTGACCGTTCGTCGTCACACTGACGATACGTACAGCCGAACGAGTGAGAGGAGCTGGCGTTCTTGGGCACTCACTGTCACCGTCGAAGCTCTGCGTGACCGAAGGAGGCCACCATGTCCGTCGAGGCACCCGCCCGGCCCACCACCGCCCGGCGCGGGCACGTCCACGACCGGTCCTGCTACTGGGACGTCATGGAGTGCCGCTGGGCCGGGCCCGCCCACCCGGTCGCCCGTGACCCGCGCGTGCCCGCTCCGCGGTAGGCGCCGGAGGCCCGATCCGCGCCGCGTCAGCGCGCCTCGCGACGCATGCTCAGCGCGAGACCGATGTCCATCGCGCCGCGGAACAGGAAGCCCAGCGCGATGAAGATCGCGATGAGCCCGACCGCGGTGCCGGGCGAGAAGATCAGGATCAGCGCGACGATCAGCGTCAGGACACCGAGGACGATGTTCCACAGCCGGTGCTCGCTCTGGGAGAAGCCCACGAGGAGGTCGTTGATCCCGGCGATCACGAACCACAGGATGATCCCCCAGGCCAGGACGAGGATGCCGCCGCCGGGCTGGAACAGCACGAGGATGCCGGCGAGCAGCGCCAGCACCCCGAACGCCGCGAGCCAGCCGCGTCCCGTCGATCCGGTCTCGGCCCGCCAGGCGACGCCGATCTCCAGGGCCCCCTGCACGATGAGCCCGATCCCGAGCACGAACGCCGCGGTCAGGATGGCGAGGCCCGGGAAGAACAACGCGATCACCCCGACCAGGATGCCGAGGATCCCGGACGCCAGGACCCAGCCCCACCCGCTCGACGCCCGGCGGACGCTCATCCCACTCGCCGCGCTGGTCATCCCTTGCTCCCCTCTCGTCACCCTCCCCCGTCGTCGAACATCGAATCGCCGTGTGCGCTCCGTGTCGAGAGGGCGCGCTTGACCGGTCTGCTGCGATGACCTGGTGGGTGATCCATTGCTCGATCCCGCCGTCGGTCTCGACGCCCATGTGGCCGAGCGGCTCGGCGCGGAGCCCGTGCTCTGGCTCGGCACGGTCGACCCCGCGGGCCGGCCGCACACCGTCCCCGTGTGGTTCGCCTTCGACGACCCGGTGGTCACGGTGTTCAGCCGCCCCGACACCGCGAAGATCGGCCACCTGCGCGCCCACACCGAGGTCAGCGTCGCGCTCGACGACACCCACGGCGGCGGCGACGTCGTCACCGGCGGCGGCCGGGCCGCGCTCTCCGAGCTCGGGAAGGTGGAGCCGGCGCTCGACGCGTTCGGCCGCAAGTACGCGCCGTTGCTCGGCGACCAGCCCCTCGACGCCTGGCTCATGACGTTCTCGCTGCCGATCGTGATGACGCTCGAGCGGCTCGTGGTCTGGCGCGGGACGGCCGCCGGCCTCGAGTACCGCTCGCTACCCTCCCGCGGGTGATCACCCCGACCCGTCGCGCGGTGCTCCTCGGCGGGGTCGCGGCGCTCGCCGCAGGGTGCACGCGACCGACCGTGTCACCCGCCCCCGCACCCGTGCCCCCGCCCGACCCCGGGACGCTCCTCGCCGACCTCGAGCGGCGTTCGGGCCGCCGGATCGGGCTGGTCGCGCTGGACACCGCCACCGGACGGGCCGTGCGCCACCGCGCGGGCGAGCGCGTGCTGATGTGCTCGACGGCGAAGGTCCTCGTCGTCGGCGCGGTGCTGCGCCGGCGTCTCGACGACCCGGGCCTGCTCGACCGCAGGATCCGCTACACCCCCGCCGACCTCCTGGAGTACGCGCCGACGACCTCGCGGTCCGTCGCCACCGGCATGACCGTCGCCGCGCTGTGCGAGGCGGCGATCGTCGTCAGCGACAACACCGCGGCGAACCTGCTCACCGGCGTGCTCGGCGGCCCGACCGCGAGCACGGCGTTCGTCCGCTCCCTGGGCGACACCGTGACGCGCCTCGACCGCGTGGAGCCGGATCTCAACGAGACCGCACCCGGCGACGAGCGCGACACGAGCACGCCCGACGCCGTGGCGGCGGACGTGCGGGCGCTGGTGCTCGGCGACGGCCTCGATCCCGCGGGACGCGACCTGCTGACCGCGTGGATGGTCGCCACCACCACCGGGACGCAGCAGATCCGTGCCGGGCTCCCGCCGGGGTGGCGCGCCGGCGACAAGACGGGTTCCGGCGCGCAGGGCGAGAGCCACGACGTCGCGGTCGCCTGGCCGCCGGACCGGGCGCCTCTGGTGATCGCCGTGTACACGACCCCCGCCGACCCGGCGAGCACGAACGGGAAGGCGACGATCGCGGAGGCCACGCGGATCGCTCTCGGCGAACGCTGACGGGGCTCCCGCCGTCGCGTCCGACGCGGTAGGACGGGACGCGTGGAGTACACGGTCAGCCGGCACGTCGAGGCCGGGGCGGACGCGGTCTGGGCGGTGATCGCCGACGTCGAGCGGATGCCGCAGTGGACGCCGACGGTCCGGCGGGTGCGGATCGTCGAGGGCACGACGCTGGCGGTGGGCGCCCGGTTCCGCGTGGAGCAGCCCCGGCTGCCGCCCGCGACGTGGGAGGTCACCGAGGTCGTCCCCGGGCGGTCGTTCACGTGGTCGTCGCCGGCGCCCGGCCTGCAGAGCGTCGCGTGGCACGCGGTGGAGCCGACCGGCGAGGGCCGCAGCCGGATCACGCTGGGGATCCGCCAGACCGGGCCGCTGTCGTTCGTCGCCGACCTCCTCGGCGGGATGACGCGGCGCTACGTCGACACCGAGATCGCGGGGCTCGCCGACGCGGCGACGCGTTAGAGCTCCCGGGTGAGGTGGACGCTGTGCCGGTCGGCGCGGTACTCGCCGAACGGCGCGCACGGCACGAAGCCGTGGCGCGCGTAGAGCCGCCGGGCCGGGGCGAAGTGGTCCGCCGCGCCGGTCTCCAGGCTCAGCCGCCGGTAGCTGCGGCGACGGGCCTCGGCGACGACGTGCTCGACGAGCCGCGCGCCGACACCTCGCCCCTGGTGGGCCGCCGCCGTGCGCATCGACTTGATCTCGCCGTGGGTGGGGTCGAGCTCGCGCAGCGCGCCGCAGCCCAGCAGCGTCGCGCCGTCCCACACCGTCCAGACCGTCATGTCGGGGGCCCGCAGCCCCTCGAGGTCGAGCGCGTGCTTGCTCTCCGGCGGGGACACCGCGCGCATCTCGGCGAGGTGCTCGTCGAGCAGGGCGGCGATCTCGGGGCCGGCGAGGTCGTCGGTCCGGATCCTCACGGGACGATCCTCACGGGACGGGGGCGAGCTCCGGGCGCTTCGCCGTGCGCTCGTCGCCGGTGCTGCGGCCCTGCGCCCGTCGCTGGACCCAGGGCAGGAGGTGCTCGCGCGCCCACCGGACGTCCTCGGCGCGCCGGTGACCCCAGCTCGTGGGCTCGACGGGCGGCCACGGCGCGTGCCAGTCGATCTCCGGCGGCAGGCCGAGGACCTCGCTGACGCGGGCGGCGACGCGGGCGTGCCCGCTCGGGTTGAGGTGCAGGCGGTCGTCGGTGCGGGCGCGCATGTCCGACAGCGGCGGCATCACCCAGAGGTCGACGAGGTACGCGCCCTGCCGGTGCGCGATCTCGCGGATGTGGTCGTTCATCGCGGCGAGGCGCTTGCCGATGAGGTTGAGCAGCGGGCTCTCGCGGGTGTCGAAGCCGGTGAAGACCAGCACGTCGGCGCCCGTGGCGCGCAGCGTCGCGACCGCGCCCTCGAGACGCTCGGCCAGCGCGGCCGGGTCCGCGCTCGGGCGCAGCAGGTCGTTGCCGGCGGCGCAGACGCTCACGAGGTCGGGCCCCATGCGGACGGCCTCGGGCACCTGCGTCCGGATGATCGGGTCCAGCAGCAGCCCGCGGATCGCGAGGTTGGCGTACCGGAACCCCGGGTCCTCGCGGGCCAGACGGGCGGCGACGCGGTCGGCCCACCCCCGCTCCCGGCCGGTCGCCGGATCCGGGTCGCCGACGCCCTCGGTGAAGCTGTCGCCCAGGGCGACGTAGCTGCGCCAGCGGGTGGCGACGGTGTCGGTGTCGGCGGTGGTGTCCTGCTCCCCCTTCATGACCACGCCGGCGATTCTGCTCCCCGCCGGGACGGCCGCGGGAGGCGACTCCCGTTTCTAGCGACCGCCGGCCACGTCGAGGACGCTGCCCGTGCAGTACGACGCCTCGTCGCCGAGCAGCCACACGACGGCCGCGGCGACCTCGTCGGCGGCGCCTGCCCGGCCCACCGGCACCGCCGGCCCGATCCGGGCGACGCGGTCGGGCTGCCCGCCGGATGCGTGCAGCTCGGTGTCGATGATCCCGGGACGCACGACGTTGACGCGGACGCCCTCGTCGGCGACCTCCTTCGCCAGCCCGAGCCCCAGGGTGTCGACCGCGGCCTTCGAGGCGGCGTAGTCGACGTACTCCCCCGCGGAGCCCAGCCGGGACGCGGCCGAGGACACGAGCACGATCGACCCGCCCGGCCCGCCGTGCGCGGTCGAGAGGCGCCGGACGGCCTCGCGGCAGGAGACGACGGCGCCGACGACGTTGACGGCGAGCATCTCGCTCACGCGCCGGGCCGACATCGCGTCCACGCGGGACTTCGGGACGACGACGCCGGCGTTGACGACGACCCCGCCGAGCGGGCCCATCGCGTCGGCCGCGGCGAAGGCGGTCTCGACGTCGGCCTCGACGGCGACGTCGGCGCGGACCGCCGTCGCCTCGACACCGGCCCTCCGCGCCGCGGCGACCACCGTGTCGGCCGCCGGGGCGTCCCCGCGGTAGGTCAGGCACACCGACCAGCCCGCGGCCGCCGCCCGCGTCACGACCGCGGCGCCGATGCCCCGGCTGCCTCCGGTGACCAGGAGGACGGGGCTCGTGCGGCTCATACGGTGAACGCCAGCGACGAGTCGCGGCCGGCGGCCCGGGCCGCGCGGTGCTCGACGATCGTGGTGTGGTCGGCGAGCGAGCGGCCCTCGCCCATGCCGGCGAGTACCGCCGCCTCGGCGCGCTCGACCTCCTCGGCGCCCGCGAGCGCCGCGCGCAGCTGGTCGGGCGTCGCCACCGCGAGCCCGTCGTCGTCACCCAGCACGACGTCCCCCGGCCGCACCGGCACCCCGCCGAGCGCGACCGGGCCCTCGTCGACCCCGCGCGGATCGCGGGCGCTCCCGGACGCCGGCGTCGAGCCCCGCGCGTAGACGGGCAGCCCCAGCCGGCGCAGACCGGCGACGTCGCGGCAGTACCCGTCGATGACGACCCCGGCGAGACCGCGGCGCTTCGCCTCGGCGGCCACCAGCTCGCCGGCGACGGCGCGGGCGCCGCGCAGCGTGGTGACCACCAGGACCGACCCGGGCGGCGCCTCACCCGCGGCGAGCAGCACCGGGAGGTGGTCGTCGGGGGCGACGACGGTGACCGCGGGCCCGGCCATCCGCACGTCGGGCACCATCGCCCGGATCGCGGGGTCGGGCAGGAGGAAGGTCTTGTCGGCGTCGCACAGCGAGGACGTCGCGAGGGCACGGACGCGGCCGAGCTCGGCGGCGGTCAGGGGTTCCACGGCCCGCATGATGCTCGACGCGGACCCCGCGGGCGACCATGCTCGTCGCCTGTGCCGTCCCCCGTGATCCTCGAGGTGGCCGTCAACGGGGCCACCCCGCGCTCGGCGAACCCGCACGTGCCCGTGACTCCGGCCGAGGTCGCCGACGAGATGCTCGCCTGCGTCGCCCGCGGTGCGAGCATCGCGCACGACCACCACGAGGCGATGTTCGTGGACGACGGGGTGCACCCCGTGGAGCCGTATCTCGAGGCATGGTCGCCGGTGCTCGAGCGGTACCCGGATCTGCTGCTCTACGCGACGATGGCCGCCGGCGCCCGCGGCATCCCGATCGAGACGCGCTGGGCCCACCACGAGGAGCTCGCGCGCCGTGGTCTCGGGGGTCTGAGCCTCGTCGACCCCGGCTCGGTGAACCTCGGCCTGACCAGCGACGGGGCCGTCGCCCCGGCCGCCGCGCCCGGGCCGTACCAGAACAGCCTCGCCGACACCGAGCACATGTTCGCCCGCTGCGCCGCGCACGGCACCGGTCCGTCGATCTCGATCTTCGACCCGAGCTTCCTGCGCGTCGCGCTGACGATGCACCGGCACGGCCGGGTGCCGCCGGGCGCGATGGTCAAGCTGTACTTCGGCGGCGAGCTGGAGTTCGGGCTGCCGCCCACCGAGACCGCGCTCGAGGCCTACCTCGAGATGCTCGAACCCAGCGGGCTGCCGTGGTCGGTCGCGGTGCTCGGCGGCGACGTCGTCGCGTCCGGGCTCGCCGAGGCGGCGGTCCGCCGGGGCGGGCACCTGCGGGTCGGGCTGGAGGACTTCGCGGGTCCGTCCACGCCGACGAACACCGAGCTCGTCGACGGCGTCGTGGCCCTGCTCGCCGATCTCGACCGGCGACCGGCGACCATCGCCGAGACCCGCGCGATCCTCGGGGTGCCGGCGCGGTGAACGACGCCCTCGTCGACCGCCTCCGCGCCGCCGGGTGCGTGTTCGCCGAGGACGAGGCCGCGCTGCTGCGGATGGCGTACCACGAGGGGCGCGGCGACCTCGAGGAGCTGGTCGCCCGCCGGATCGGCGGGGAGCCGCTGGAGCAGGTCGTCGGCTGGGCGGAGTTCGCGGGGCTGCGGGTGGCCGTCGCGCCCGGGGTGTTCGTGCCGCGGCGGCGCAGCGAGTTCCTGGTGTCGTGCGCGCTGGCGGTGATCGGGCCGGGAGCGGTCGTCGTCGACGTGTGCTGCGGGACCGGGGCGATCGGCGCCGCCCTGCTCGCCGCCCGTCCCGATCTGGTGCTGCACGCCGCCGACGTCGACCCCGCGGCCGTCGCCTGCGCGCGCGCCAACCTGCCCGGCGCCGCGGGGATCCACACCGGCGATCTGCTCGACGCCCTCCCACCGGAGCTCGCGGGCGGCGTGGACGTGGTCGTCGCGAGCACGCCGTACGTCCCGACCGGCGCCGTCGCCGCCATGCCGCCGGAGGCCCGGGAGCACGAGCCGCTCGTCGCCCTCGACGGCGGGGGCGACGGCATCGACGTCGTCCGCAGGCTCGCGGCGACGGCGACGCGGTGGCTGCGGCCGGACGGTGGCCTGCTCGTCGAGTGCGCGACCCACCAGGCCACGGCGGCCCGTGACGCCCTGGAAGGCGTCGGTCTCCTGGCGATCGTCGCGCACGACGACGACCGCGACGCCACCGTCGTCGCCGGGGTCCCCGCTGACCCTGCGTGACCACGGGGTTGGTCAGCGACGTGCCGTCACGGACGCTGAGCGTCCGCAACAGCACGTCGCTGACACAAGGCGCCCGGCAGACGGTCACTCCCCGCGTTCGGCGGCGCGTTTGCGGCGCTTGCCCTCGTGCATCGCCTGGACGCGCGCGACGGGGATGGTCCGGCCCTCGGCGACGAGCTCGTCGGGCAGCGGCTGGGGCGCCGGACGGGCGGCCGGGTCGGCCCACGGGTCGGGGCGATCCGGCGCCGTGCGGACCGTGATCTCGGACGGGACGACGGTGGCGAGCTCGTCCCAGGACACCGGGAACGACACCGGCAGGCCGGGACGCACGCGGGGGCTGTAGACCGCGGCGATCGTGGAGCCGCCGGCGCGCGTGGGGTCGACGAACACCTTGCCGCCGCGGTCGGCGCGGATGAACGCCGTCGTCGCGACGTCCGGGTCGAGGCGCTCGACCCGGACGGCGAGCGCCCGGGTGGCGCCGGCGACGTCCTCGTGGGTCGGGCCCGGCGCGAGCGGGACCAGGACGTGGACGCCCTTGGCGCCCGTGGTCTTCACGACGCCCGCGAGGCCGGCCTCGTCGAGCGCGCGGCGCACGAGGTGGGCGGCCGCGACGACGGCGCCGAACCCGGCGTCCTCGGGCGGGTCGAGGTCGAGCACGAGGTGCTCGGGTGTGCCCATCGTCGCGGCGCGGACGAGGGTCGGGTGGTACTCGACGGCGCGCTGGTTGGCGAACCACAGCAGGGTGCGGCGGTCGTCGCACAGCGCGTAGGCCACCTCGCGGTGCGAGGTCTCGGCCCAGAACGACACCGTGCGCACGAAGTCCGGCGCGTACTTCGGGACGTTCTTCTGCATGAACGGCTTCTGCCCGCGCAGCGCGCGCACCACGGACAGGGGCCGGCCCTCGAGCGCGGGCAGCAGGCGCGGCGACATCACGTCGAGGTAGTCGACGAGCTCGCGCTTGGTCACCCCCGCGCCGGAGAACAGCTCCTGATCGAGGTTCGTGAGGGCGACGCCGTCCCGCTCCTCGGCGGGTCCGCGTCCGGGGGATCCCGTTCCGGCCACCGCGTCACCTTCCTGCTCAGGGGCACATCGGGCAAGGATCCGTGACACGGCGGGGGGTCCCGGTCGCGCGCCACCGCAGTGAGAGAGTCCCGGCCCGGCAGCGCGGGAGACCACGGAGCGCATCCGGAGCGTCACCCCGAGGGACCACCCGGACAGACCACTCGTCCGTGGGAGCCGCGGTGCCGTTGAGAGGGATGCGCCGCCGACACCCGTCGCGGCGCGAACCGTCCGAGAGGAGCACGGTGGGTCAGCACACGTGGATGGGCATCGCGGCTCGCGCGGAGGGGACGCGCCACCGCCTGGGCGGGCGCGTCGTCGCGATCGTCCTCGGCCTGGTCGCGATCGCGGGTCTCGGCGGCGGTGCCGTCGCGATGGCCGCGCCCCGGGCGGCCATGCCGTGCGAGGACAACATCAAGGCCTGCGCCCGCCTGTCGACGAACGAGGCGTGGCTCTCCGACGGCAAGGGCAACATCATCCGCGGCCCGGTCCGGATGAACCACGGCTCGCCCGGCAACGAGACGCCCACGGGCTTCTTCGCCGTGCAGCGCAAGGAAGAGGTCCACCTCTCCAAGGAGTACAACAACGCGCGCATGCCGTGGGCGGTCTTCTTCGACGGCAACGGCCGCGCGTTCCACGGCGGTGACCCGGCCCGCCAGTCCGCGGGCTGCGTCCGCATGGCCGACCCCGACGCCCAGGCCTTCTTCAACAGCCTGAACGTCTACGACCGCGTCCAGATCGTCCCGTAGCCATGTGAGCGGAATTCCCGGCTATAGCCGGGAATTCCGCTCACGTACGCAGGCGCAGGGAGCGCAGGCGGTTCAGGGCGGCGGCGACCTCGTGGCGGCGGGGGCGGGCGAGGTCCTCGGAGCGGCCGTCGAGCAGCGCCTCCAGCCCCCGCCGGCCGAGCTCCGCGTCGAGCAGGTCGAGGCCCTCGGCCAGCGTGATCGTCCCGTCGAGGACGCCGTCGCCCAGCAGCGCCAGCGCCCGCCCGATGCCGGCGACCTGCGAGCGATCGGTGATCTGCTCGACCGCGGTCAGGTCGATGTCGTCCTCGCCGAACGTCAGCCGGTCGCGGCCGCGGGCGGTGACGCGCCGCTTGCCCTTGGCCGTCGGGTCCAGCGATGCCGGGTCGACGACGCGCGGGGCCACCGCGGGGAAACCCGTGTGCTCCACGGTGCGCGACGGGCCGGCCGCGGCGATCTCGTGGGCGCGCGCGGTGACGTCCGAGGCCCGGTAGGCGTCCATCATGACCACGGTGTCGGCGACGCCGAGGTAGTCGCCCGACCCGCCCATGACCAGCACCGTCGACACCCCCCGCTCGGCGTGCAGCGGGCGCACCCGCTCCACGAACGGCACGAGCGGCTCGGTGGCGATCAGCTGCTGCATCCGCCCGTCGCGGATCATCATGTTCGTCGCCGAGGTGTCCTCGTCGATGAGCAGCACGTCCGCGCCCGCCTCCACCGCCTCGACCGTCGACGCGGCCTGGCTGGTCGACCCGGACGCGTTGGTCGTCGAGAAGTCGTCGGTGGGCTCACCGGAGGGCAGGTGCGCGACGAACGCCGAGACGTCGTCGTGGATCACCGCGCGCCCGTCCTCCGCCCGCAGCTTCACCGCGTCCGGCCGGGTGACCACCTGCTCGCGGCCGTCGCCGGGCACGTGGTCGTAGACGCCGGCCTCCAGCGCGCGCAGCAGCGTCGACTTGCCGTGGTAGCCGCCGCCGACGATCAGGGTGACGCCGTCGGGCACGCCCATCCCGGTCACGCGGCCGGCGTTCGGCGTCTCGAGCGTCACCGCCAACGACGACGGCCCACCGAACGGCGTCGCGGCCTCCATCGGCCGGTCGTCCACGCCGCTGCGCCGGGGCAGCACCGCGCCGTCGGCGACGAACGCGACGAGCCCGCGATCGGCCAGCGCGCCGCGCAGCGCGACCGCGTCCTCGACGGTCTCGACGAAGGCCCGCGCCGCGTCCTGGTCGACCGACGACCACGACAGCGCGGTGCGCGCCGCGTCCGGGAGGGTCGCGCCGAGCAGCGTCGCCGCCTCCTTGCCGAGGACACGCCGCTTCGGCCCGGGGAACGGCACGCCGACCTCGACGGTGACGGCGCCCCCGGCGTCGACGACGCCCGCGCTGCGCTCGAGCACCTCGGGCCCGCCCGCGTCGACGTGCACCGGGGTGCCCCGCAGCGCCCGGCGCAGCCCGCGCAGCAGGAAGCCCGCGAGCGCGCGGCGCCGGTCGGGGGTGGCGACGAGGTCGGCGGGGATGCCGGTGTCGTCGACCGTCAGGCGGACCCGGCTCGGTGGCGCGAACGGGTCGGCCTGGACACGGAGGACCTCCAGGTCGATACCGGACACGTCCCAGCGGCCGGACAGCGACTTGTAGCGCCCGTAGCTCGCACCATCGAGGGAACGCAGGGCGGCGGCGAGATCGTCACGGCGGGACATCGACGGCCGGAGTGCCCATCACGGACACGTGGCAACCCGCCGCGACCTGGGACGTCCTACGGAGAAACCGATCACCTTCCACGACCCGACCCCGATGCGCAGCAGCGAAGTTGCGCCCGCCATAGTGGAAAGAGACCCGACACAGACGTCGTGCACCGTCGGCGCGGAGCCGCTGCGCCGCCCACCTCCGGGGGGAGCACCCGTGATCGTCCTCGGCCTCTCAGGCCTCCCGCACTCGCAGGACCACCTTCGCCGTACGCACCCGGGCATCTCGAAGCTCGACGAGCGCATCTGCCAGGGGCTGGACAGCGCGGCGGCGATCATCGTCGACGGCCGGCTCGTCGCCGCGGCCGCCGAGGAGCGGTTCACCGGCGACAAGGGCACCGGCGCGCTGCCGCTGTCCGCCATCGACTACTGCCTGCGCGAGGCCGGCGTCACCCGCGACGACGTCGACCTCATCGCCCACGGCTTCGACTACGAGCGCCACCGCCGGGCCTTCGAGATCACCGGCGCACCGTTCGACGAGGTCTACGCCGGCGCGACGGTGATCGACGGACTCACCGAGGCCGGCTGGACCCGTGTCGCCGAGCGCTTCCGCCCCGTGCGCCACCACGTCTCCCACGCCGAGTCGGCCCTGGCGCCCAGCGGCTTCGACTCCGCGCTGGTGGTGGTCAGCGACGGCATGGGCGAGGCCGAGTCGATGACCATCTACCGGGCCGCCGGCGGCGAGCTGGAGAGCCTGCACACCCAGTCGATCGCGACGTCGCTGGGCATCCTCTACGGCATCGCGACGCGGTTCCTGGGCTTCCAGTTCAACTCCGACGAGTACAAGGTCATGGGCCTCGCGCCCTACGGCGACCCGGAGCGCTTCCGGCCGGTGTTCGAGAAGCTCGCGCGCTTCGACGCCGACCGCGGCGCCGTGGTCGTCGACTGGCCGGCCGGCGCCCTCGCCGAGCCCGAGAACGGCTACCCGCACGCCCGGGCGCTCCTCGCCGAGGCGGCGTTCACCCCCTCCGAGCCCGACGGGTCGATCCAGCGCGACGAGGCCGACTTCGCCGCGTCGCTGCAGGCCCGGCTCACCGACCTGCTGGTCGACCTCGTCTCGTACTGGCTCGAGCGCACCGGCGAGCGGCACCTCTGCCTGGCCGGCGGCACGTTCCTCAACTGCAAGTCCAACCAGTCGATCGCCGACCTGCCCCTCGACGGGATGTTCGTGCAGCCCGCCTCGGGCGACGACGGGTCGGCGCTGGGCGCCGCGTACCACGTCGCCCGCACCGAGGGCGGCGGGCTCGCCCCCGTGACCGGGCCGTTCGACCCGTACCTCGGCCCGCAGTACACCGAGGACGACGTCCGCGCCGCGCTCGAGGCCCGCCCCGACCTGACCTGGCGCTACGTCGGGCAGACCGACGAGTACTTCGCGGCCGCCGCCGACGACATCGCCGCCGACCGGATCATCGCCTGGTTCTCGGGCCGGATGGAGTTCGGCCCGCGCGCGCTGGGCAACCGCTCGATCCTGGCCCGCCCCGACGGCGAGCGGATCAAGGACCGGATCAACGGCGCGGTGAAGTTCCGCGAGGCGTTCCGGCCGTTCGCGCCCGCGGTGCTCGACGCGGACGTCGACCGCCTGTTCGTGACGCGGAACTTCGAGCCCGACCGCTACATGCTCTGCACCGCGCACGTCCGCCCCGAGGCCCGCGGGACGGTCGACGGGATCGTCCACGCCGACGACTCGGCGCGCATCCAGACCGTGCGCCCGGACCTGGCGCCCGGGTTCCACCGCCTGCTGACCGGCGTGCGGGAGCGCACCGGCGCCGGCGTCACGGTGAACACCTCGTTCAACGTCAAGGGCCAGCCGCTGATCATGGACCCGGCGACGGCGATCGACACGTTCGCCGGGATCGCACTCGACCGGCTCTACATCGAGGGCTTCGTCGTGGAGGGGAAGACCCAGTGACCCTGACCGTCTACTCGACCTGCCCGCAGTCCAAGGACGTCGCGCCCGGCGAGTACCTCGACGCCGTGGCCGCGACGGCCCGCTGGAGCGAGGAGGCGGGCTGCGCAGGGATGCTCGTCTACACCGACAACTCGATCGCCGACCCGTGGCTGGTCTCCCAGACCGCGATCGCGGCGACCGAGCGGCTCGCCCCGCTCGTCGCGGTGCAGCCGGTGTACATGCACCCGTACACCGCGGCGTCGATGGTGTCGTCGCTGGCGTACCTGCACGGCCGGTCGGTGCACCTGAACATGCTCGCGGGCGGGTTCAAGAACGACCTGGTCGCGCTCGGCGACCGCACCGAGCACGACGACCGCTACGCGCGCACCGTCGAGTACACCCAGATCCTCACCGGCCTGCTGCGCGGCGAAACCGTGACGCGTGACGGTCGTTGGCACCAGGTGGAGAACCTCAAGCTCGCGCCGGCGTGCCCGCCGGAGCTGATGCCCGAGGTGCTCATCTCGGGGTCGTCGCCGGCCGGGCGCGCTGCGGCCGAGGAGATCGGCGCGACGCCGATCCGCTACCCGGAGCCGCTGGCCGAGACCGACCCGGCCGACGCCCCGAGCGGCGGCGGGGTGCGGATGGGGATCATCGCCCGCGACGACGCCGACGAGGCCTGGCGCGTGGCGCACGAGCGCTTCCCGGCCGACCGCACCGGTCAGGTCGCCCACGCGATGGCCATGCGCGTCTCGGACTCGCACTGGCACCACCAGCTCGCGCGCCGCACGAAGACCGCGACCCCGCCGGCCGAGCTGGGCAGCGAGCCCGAGCCGTACTGGCTCGGCCCGTTCGAGAACTACCAGTCCTTCTGCCCGTACCTGGTCGGCTCGCACGACCGCGTCGCCGCCGAGGTCGCCCGCTACCTCGAGCGCGGCGTCGAGGTGTTCGTGCTCGACATCCCGCCGGACCCCGAGGACCTCGGGCACGCCGGCGAGGTGTTCTCCCGGGCGGGCGCGGCGGTGGGCGCGTGACCGCGTTCGACGGGGCGACCCACCTGCAGGACCTCCTCGCGTCGTCCGCCGAGCGCCACGCCGACCGCACCGCGATCGTCGGCGCCGACGAGACCATGACCTACGCCGAGCTCGACGGCGCGGTCAACCGGATCGCCCACGTGCTCCTCGCGCACGGCCTGCGGCCCGGCGGCCGGGTGGGCGTGCTCGCGGAGAAGGCGCCGTGGACGATCGCGGCGCTCATCGGGACGCTGCGCGCTGCCGGTGCCTACGTGCCGATCGACCCGGCAGGACCGGCGTCGCGGGTCGCGCGCATCGTCGCGGCCGCCGAGCCGGAGATCGTGCTCGTCGACGCGGGCTCGCGCCCGCTGCTCGACGAGGTCCTCGCCGAGCTGCCGCCCGACGCTGCGCCGGTGATCGGCGCGCTCGACACGCAGGACGGGGTCGCGTTCACGCGCGCCGACCTCTTCGGGGCCTCCGCCGACGCGCCGGGCGTCGCCCCGGTCGACCTCGCCCACCTGCTGTTCACCTCGGGCTCCACCGGTGTGCCCAAGGGCGTGATGATCACCCACGACACGGTGCTCGCGTTCGTCGACTGGGCGGTGCGCCACTACGGCACGAAGCCCGGCGACCGCGTCTCCGGGCACCCGCCGCTGCACTTCGACCTGTCGACCTTCGACATCTACGGGACGCTGTCCGCCGGCGCCGAGCTGCACCTCGTGCCGGCGTCCCTGGGCGTCGACCCGCGCGCCACCGCGGGCTTCATCCGCGACCGGGCGCTCACGCAGTGGTTCTCGGTGCCCAGCGTGCTGACCTACCTGGCCCGCTTCGAGGCCGTCGCGCAGGACGACTTCCCCGCGCTCGAGCGGCTCCTGTGGTGCGGCGAGGTGCTGCCGACCCCGGTGCTCGCGCACTGGATGCGCCGGCTGCCCCACGTGCGCTTCTCCAACCTCTACGGGCCGACCGAGGCCACGATCGCGTCGAGCTTCTACGACGTGCCGGAGGTCCCCGCCGACGAGACGGTGCCGGTCCCGATCGGGCGGGCCTGCGACGGCGAGGAGCTCCGCGTGCTCGACGAGACCATGGCGCCGGTGCCCCCGGGCGAGATCGGCGACCTGTGGATCGGCGGCGCCGGGCTCTCGCCGGGCTACTGGCGCGACCCGGAGAAGACCGCGGCGGCGTTCCGCCCGGACCCCTCCGGTGAGCGGCTCTACCGCACCGGCGACCTCGCGCGGGTGGACGACCGGGGCGTGACGCACTTCCTGGGACGCGCCGACTCGCAGATCAAGAGCCGGGGCTACCGCATCGAGCTCGGCGAGATCGAAGCGGCTCTCGCCACGGTGCCGGGGATCCGCGAGCTGGCCGTGGTCGGCGTCGACACCGGCGGCTTCGAGGGCACGACGATCTGCTGCGCGTACTCGGTGGCCGAGGGGCACGTGCTGCCCGCCACCGACGTGCGCCGCCAGGTCGGCGAGCTCGTCCCGAAGTACATGGTCCCGGCGCGGTGGGCCGAGATGGACGACCTGCCCCACAACGTCAACGGGAAGATCGACCGGCCGGCGCTGCGGGAGCACTTCGCGCCCGTGGGTGCCGCGACAGGAGGACGCTGACGATGCCCGACGCCACCACCGGTGCGTTGACCGACCAGCTCACCGACCTCGTCCGAGACCGGCTCGGTGTCGAGGTGCCGTCCTCGGACACCGACCTCGTCGCCGACGGCCTGCTGGACTCCCTGGCCCTGGTCACGCTCATCGTGGGGATCGAGGACACGTTCGGCTGCCGGCTGCCGCTCGACGACTTCGACATCGACCGCTTCCGCAGCGTCGACGCGATGGCCGCGTTCCTCACCGAGAGCGGGGTGACCGCGTGAGCGCGCCCACGGCGGACCAGGCCGACCTCGGCGAGATCGACGGGCACCTCTCGGCGGTGCTGGAGGCGCTCAGCGCGCCCCCGGCCGACCGCGATCCCCTGCTGTGGGCGGCGCACGAGGCCGCGCTGTGCGCCCGGGAGCTGCTCGCGATGCGCACCGGCGGCGACGAGGCCGACTGGGCCTCGGTGCTCGCGTCGGCGCGGGCCTCGATGGCCGCGGTGTCGTACGCCCGCCGGGAGGCCGGTTCCTAGAGCCGCCGCGGGCCGCTCGTAGGCTCGCGCCGTGATCGTCGGCCTGACCTTCGCGGTCCTCGCGCTCGCGCTGGCGTGGGCGCTGTGGTGCGCGGTCTCCGCGATCGTCGGTCAGGCCCCCACGATCCGGCACCGCATCGGGCTGCTGGTGCTCGAGGCGGTCGCGCTGGTGCAGGCGCTGGTGCTCGTCGTCGGCCTCGTCGTGGTGGGTGGGCGCACGACCGGCGCCGTCGTCGAGATCGTCGGCTACCTGATCGCGACCCTGGTGGTCCTGCCGATCGGGGCGGCGCTGGCCCACGGCGAGCGGACCCGGTACGGCTCGGTGGTGCTCGCGGTCGCGGGGGTCACGCTCGCCGTGCTCTCCCTGCGGACCGGGCAGGTCTGGACGGTGACGGGTGCCTGAGCGTCGTCTGAGTGCCGGCCCGGGCCGCGTGCTGCTCGTCGTCTACGTCGTCTTCGCGATCTCGGCGGGCGCGCGGGCGCTCTACCAGATCGCGGTGCAGTTCGAGCGCGCGCCGGAGGCCTACCTGCTCTCGGCGTTCGCCGCCGCCGTGTACCTCGTCGCCGCGGTCGCGCTCGGGCGCGGCGCCCGGCGGGTCGCGCTGGTCGCGGTGATCGTGGAGCTCGTCGGCGTGCTCGGGATCGGGACGCTGTCGCTGCTGCGTCCCGAGGACTTCCCCGACCCGACGGTGTGGTCGGACTTCGGCATCGGCTACGGCTTCGTCCCCGTCGTCCTGCCGATCCTGGGCCTGCTCTGGATCCGCCGCGTCTCCCGTACGTGAGCAGTTGGCGCCCCTATGAGGGCGGCCAACTGCTCACGGAGGAGCGCGATGAAGGCCTCGGGCTGCTCCAGGTTCGGATAGTGGGCGGCGCCGGGGATCGCGACGACGCCGCCGTCTGGCGCCTCCGCGGCCAGCTCCCGGGCCAGGCGCCGGTGGTCGGGCCAGTCGAGCTCGCCGACCACCGCGAGGACCGGCACCGCCAGCGCCGACGCCTGCTCCCGGGCGTCCGCCACCGGCGTCGGCGGCACCGGCGGGCCGTCGGGGACGTGGCGCCGCAGCGTCGTCCGGGCCATCTCGCGGACGGGGTCGACCACGGCGGGGTCGATGTCGGCGAGCGCGCGGTCCGGGCCGAAGCCCAGCCGCAGGAAGATCTCCACCCACGCGTCGGGGTCGCGCTCCTGCTCGGCGCGGGCCCAGCGGGTGAACAGGTCGAGGATCCCGGGGTCGCGGAAGTCGGGCTCCCCGGCGCCCGCGCCGCTGACGACGAGCCGGTCGACCAGCTCCGGCGCCTCGAGGGCGACGTCGACGGCGGTGCGCGCCCCGAGCGAGATGCCCACGAGCGTGGCCGGGCCCGTGTCGAGAGCGCGCAGGAGGGCGACGACGTCGTCGACGTGGCGGAAGGGCACGTCGGGGGTCGGCGACCAGCCGTGCCCGCGCAGGTCGAGGGCGACGACGCGGCGGCTCCGCGCGAGCTCGGCGACCTGGGGCGTCCAGAGCCGGTGGTCGAGCGCGCCGGCGTGCAGGAGGACGACGGGCGGGCCGTGGCCGTGGTCGAGGTGGTGGAGCATGACACCCAAGGTGTCATGTCTCGGACCATGTGACAACATGGGTGTCATGACCGACCCCGGGGCCCGGCTGGCCGAGGTGTTCGACGTGCTCGGCCCGCTCTACCGCCGCGGCGTACGGGCCGTGGAGCGCGAGGGGGGCATGCCGGTCGGCGTGCGCGCGGTGCTCGACGCCCTCGCCGGGTGCGGGGCGACGACGGTGCCGGCGCTCGGGCGCACGTTCGCGCTGAGCCGCCAGTTCGTCCAGCGCTCGGTCGACGACGCGACCGGCCGGGGCTGGGTGCGCACGCGGGAGAACCCGGCGCACCGCCGCTCGGTGCTCGTGGAGCTGACCGCCTCCGGGGAGCAGGTGCTCGCCGACGTGCGCGACGGCGAGCGCCGGGAGCTCGCGGCCGCCGGCGCCGACCTCGACCCCGCCGACCTCGACGCCTGCCTGCGCGTGCTCCGGACCCTCAGCGCGCGCCTGCTCGACCACCCCTTGTGAGCGGAATTCCCGGCCCTGGCCGGGAATTCCGCTCACGTACTCCGGTCAGCCCAGACCCGTGCCCGCGACGCCGCGGCGCCAGTAGCCGTCGAGGTCCACGGCGGCGGTGGGGAGCAGCGCGCGCAGGCGCCGGCGCACGGGGCGCAGCGCGCCGGCCTCGGCACCCATCCACGCGAACCCCTCCCCCGCCGGCGCGACGAACGCGGCGACGGCGTCGTCGAGCAGGGTCGTCGTGCCCGGCGCGGCCCCGTCGCGGTGGCGCCGGTCGACCGTCACGTGCTCCGGCAGGTCGCCGAGGTAGGCCTCCTCGGCGGCGTCGGCGACCTCCACGACGACGTGCACGGGCACCGTCGGCAGCTGGTCGATCCAGCGCGCGAGTGCCGGCAGCGCGGTCTCGTCGCCGCCGAGCAGGTACCAGTCCCGCGGCGCGACGACGGCGCTCGACCGCGGGCCGTAGAGCCACAGGGCGCCCCGCGGGTCCTCGGCCCAGGTCCCGGCGAGCCCGCCGCCGTGGCGCACGAGGTCGACGTCGACCGTCCCGGCGGCGGGGTCGAGCCGGCGCAGGGTGTACTCGCGGTAGGGCCGGGGCGCGCCTGCCGGCGGGGCGACCAGTCCGCGCGCGGAGAAGTGTGGCTCGGGCGGCTCCTCGCCCGGGGCCGGCGGGAAGAAGAGCTTCGCGTGGTCGGTCGGGCCGGCGACGGGCAGGTCGTGCAGGTCACCGGCCAGGCGCACGCGCCGGATGCGCGGGGTCACGTCGAGCGTCTCGACGACCTGGACACGCCGCGGCCGCCGGGCGTGCTCAGAGTGCTCGACGTGCGAGACGACCGGGGCGTCGCGGACCACCATGGCCACCAAGCTAACGAGCGCGCCCCGCCGACCTCGCCCGTACCCGTCACCGGGCGGGCGAGGGCGACCGCCGACCACGGCGCGGCGGGCCCGTCACACCCCCTGCTCCTGCGACGCGGTGAACATCGCGACCAGACCGCGCGGGGCGTCGTCGCCGAACATCAGCTCGTAGAGCTCCGAGCCGTCGGCTGCGGCCGCCTCGCCGCGGACGAACATCGCCTCCTCGTACGCGGCGAGCGCGGCCTCGACGTCGTCGGGGTGCGCGGCGAGGGCCTGCCCGAGCTCGGCGCCGTCCTCCATCGCGATGTTCGCGCCCTCGCCGTTCGGGGGTGCGAGGTGGGCGGCGTCGCCGACGAGCGTCACGCCGGACACGCGATCCCACCGGTGCCCGATCGGCAAGGTGTGCAGCGGGCGCAGCACGGGATCGGTGTCGCTGTCGGTGATCAGCGCCGTGAGCTCGGGCGCCCAGCCCTCGAACTCCCGCGCGACGGCCGCCGTGGCCGCCGCCGGGTCGTCGAAGTCGATCCCGCCGAACCACTCCCGCGGCCGGGACAGCGCGACGTAGGTGTGCAGGGTCCCGCCCGTCTCCCGGTGGGCCTGGATGCCCTGGCCCGGCGCGAGCGCCATGAGCGAGCCGCCGCCGACGACCGCCGCCGCCGCGGGGTGGCGGGTGTCGCCGTCGTGCAGCCAGGTCTCGACGAAGGAGCGCCCGCTGTACTCCGGGGTCGCGTCGGAGAGCAGCGGCCGGACCCGCGACCACGCCCCGTCGGCGCCGACGAGCAGCTCCGTGGTGACGCTCGTGCCGTCGGCGAAGACGATCTCGTGACGGCCTCCGCCGAGCGGGCGCACCGCGCTGACCTTGTGGTCCCAGCGGACGACACCCGCCGGCAGGGAGTCGAGCAGGAGGCGGCGCAGCTCGGCGCGCTGCACCTCCGGGCGCCCGCCCTCCCCCTCGTCGGCGACGTCGAGCAGCACGGTGCCGTCCGGCTCCAGGACGCGCATGGCCTCGCGGCCCTCGAGGACGAGCGCGCGGAACGGCTCGGTGAGGCCGGCGGCCTCGAGGGCGGGCTGGCCGTTCTCGGCGTGGATGTCGAGCATCCCGCCCTGGGCGCGGGACGTCGGCGAGGGTTCGGCCTCGTAGACCGTGACCCCGACGCCGTGGACGTGCAGGACGCGGGCCAGGACGAGCCCGCCGAGGCCGGCGCCGATGATCGTGACGTGGGTGGTGGTCATGGTGATTACCCTCTCTGGAATATCGTTCCAGAACTAAGATTGGAACGCCGCTCCAGAGATGTCAAGATGAGGCATGGCACGACGATCGGAGGCGCTGACCCGCGCACGCATCGTGGACGCGGCGGTGGAGCTGCTGGACGCCGCCGGCGAGGGCGGGCTGACGTTCCGGGCCCTCTCGCAGCGGCTCGCGACCGGCCCCGGCGCGATCTACTGGCACGTCGCGAACAAGGACGAACTGCTGGCCGCCGCGACGGACGCGGTGGTGGACGCCGCGCTGACCGACGAGCCCTCGGCGGCGTCCCCGCAGGACGCCGTCCGCGCGGTCGCCCTCGGCCTGTTCGACGCGATCGACGAGCATCCCTGGGTCGCCGGGCAGCTCTCCGCCAGCTCCTGGCAGGCGACCACGCCGCGCATCTTCGAGAGCGTCGGCCGGCAGGTCCGCGCCCTGGGCGTGCCGCAGCGGGAGTGGTTCACGGTGGCGTCGGTGATCGTGCAGTACATCCTCGGCGCCGCCGCGCAGAACGCCGCGAACGCCCGGATCCTCGGCCCCGACGTCGACCGCGAGGCGTTCCTCGGCACGGTGTCGACCACGTGGGAGGAGCTCGACCCCGAGGACTACGCGTTCACCCGCACCGTCGCCGACCAGATGCGCGAGCACGACGACCGCGAGCAGTTCCTCGCGGGGATCGACCTCGTGCTCACCGGCGTGACGACGACCCACCCGCCGCGCTAGTCGCGCACCCGGTAGCGCAGGTGCACCGCGCCGCTCGCGAACCGGCGCTCGCCGATGAGGTCGAGGGACAGGCGCAGGCCGTCGGGGACGAAGCGCGTCCCGCCGCCGACGACGACCGGGAGCACCACCGGCGCGATCTCGTCGACCAGGCCGGCCGCGAGCGCCGCCGACGCGAGCCCCGGGCCGTCGACGGTGACGTCGCCGGCCTCCTTGAGCACCTTCACGGCGTCGGCGTCGAACTCCCGCTCGATCCGCGTCCGCGCGCTCGAGACGGCCTCGAGCGTCCGGGAGTAGACGATCTTGTCGGCTGCCTGCCAGGTGCGGGCGAACTCCGCCATCTCCGGCGGCTCGTCCGGCAGCTCGTGGGCGGTCTCCCAGAAGACCATCGTCTCGTACATCCGCCGCCCGTAGAGGAAGGTGCCGACGTCGCGGACGGACTCCTCCATGGCCCGGTGGAGCTCCAGGTCCTCGGTGATGCCCCAGCCGAACTCGCCCTCGGCGTCGGCGGTGTAGCCGTCGAGCGTGGTCATCATCGAGTAGATCAGCCGACCCATCGCCGCACCTCTTTCTGATTGCATTCTGCAAGTGGTCCGGAGCGTAGCGGTTCGTGCTACATCTCTCCGAATGCTTCACGACCTCGTCGACGCGGTCGGCGCCGAGCACGTGGTGGCGGGCGACGACCCGAGGGTCGCGGACCTCTGCCGCGACGAGGCGCTCGGCGTCCCCGCCGGCAAGCCCGCGTACGTGGTGTGGCCCGCGGGCCGCGACGAGGTCGCGGCCGTCGTCCGGGTCGCGCGGGCGGCCGGGGCGAGCGTGACCGCGCGCGGGGCCGGCACGGGCCTGTCCGGCGCCGCGACGCCCGACGACGGTGCCGTGCTCGTGTCGTTCGCGCGGATGGACCGCGTCATCCAGCTCGACCCGGTCGACGCCGTGGCCGTCGTCCAGCCCGGCGTCACGCTCGGAGACCTCGACGCGGCCGCGGGCGAGCACGGGCTGACCTACCCCGTGCACCCCGGCGAGCTCTCCGCGTCGGTCGGCGGCACGGTCGCGACGAACGCGGGCGGGATGCGCGCCGTGCGCTACGGCGTCACCCGCGCGCACGTGCTCGGGCTGGAGGCGGTGCTCGCCGACGGGTCGGTCGCCCGCACCGGGGGGCGGCTGGTGAAGGTCTCGTCGGGCTACGACCTCACCCAGCTGCTGATCGGCTCGGAGGGCACGCTGGCGCTGGTCACCGAGGTCGTCGTCCGGCTCCACCCGCAGCTGCCCGCACGGCGCACGGTGCTGGCCCCGTTCCGCTCGGCCGAGGCGGTGACCGCCGCCGTCGGGCAGGTGCTGGCGTCCGGGCTCGCGCCCTCGGTGTGCGAGTACCTCGACGGCCCGACGATGCGGGCGGTCTGCGACGCCGCCGACCTCACGCTGGGCCTGCCCGACGGGCTCGTCGACGCCGACCACCTCCTGATCGAGCTCGCCGGCCGGCGCCAGGAGCGGGTCGACGAGGACGCCGAGGAGCTCGCGGAGCTGCTCGGCGTGGCCGGCGCCGCCGACGTCTTCGACCTGGCCGCCGGGTCGGCGCGGCGGCTCGTCGAGGCGCGGGAGCGGGCGTTCTGGGCGGTCAAGGCCGCGGGCGCCGACGAGATCGTCGACCTGGTCGTGCCGCGCTCGGCCATGGCGACGTTCCTGGCCCGCGCCCGCGCCGCCGGCGACGCGCACGGCGCCCGGGTGCTGGGCTGCGGCCACGCGGGCGACGGCAACGTGCACCTCGCCGTGTTCCAGCCCGACCCCGCGCGCCTGGCCGCGACGCTGCACGACGTCCTCGCCGCCGGCGTCGCACTGGGTGGCGCGATCTCCGGCGAGCACGGCGTCGGACGCGCCAAGGCCGGACACCTCGCCGACCTCGGCGACCCCGTTGCGCTCGACGTCGTCCGGCGGGTCCGGGCGGCCCTCGACCCGGAGGGCACGCTCAACCCCGGCTGCGGGCTGCGCCGCTAGGGTGGCCGCCGTGGCGGAGCTGGTCATCGCCCGGAACCCCGATCCGGGGTCGTCGCTGGGGTATCTGCTCTGGCTGCCGCTCGGCGACGGCCTGGTGTTCCGCACCTCGGACACGTGGCCGCGCACCAAGGCGCTGTACTGCCACCCGGCCGACCCCGAGGAGTGGCCGGCCGACCCCGACGTGGTCGAACGGACCCCGTTGCGCTCCTGCGCCCGGCGCGGCGCCGCCATCGACGTCGTGCTCGACCGCACCCGCGAGAACCGGTCCCAGATCGTCTACACGCGCGGTCGCGGGCGCGACATGGTGTTCTGGCAGTCCCCGCGCACGCGCAAGCAGGCGCGGCCGCAGGTCCGGACGCCGACGGCGCGCGCGTCGGGCACGGACGACCTCGAGATCGTCGTCGACGCCCACGAGCGCTACCCGTACAGGTTCTCCTCCCAGCAGACCCGCGTCGTCCGGCGCACCCTCCCGGCCGGCGACTACGGGGTCGTCCTCGACGGGACGCTCGTGGCGTCCGTCGAGCGCAAGTCGCTGTCGGACCTCGTCTCCAGCGTCGCGAACGGGCGGCTGCGCTTCGCCCTGGGCGAGCTCGCGGCGCTCCCCCGCGCGGCCGTCGTCGTCGAGGACCGGTGGTCGCAGGTGTTCGCGCAGCGGCACGTCCGGCCCGCGCAGGTCGCCGACTCCCTGGCGGAGCTGCAGGTGCGGTGGCCCACCGTCCCGATCGTCTTCGCCGAGACGCGGCCGCTGGCCGAGGAGTGGACCTACCGCTATCTCGCCGCCGCGCTGGCGTGGGCCCGCGACGAGCACGCCATCGGTGCCCGCCTCCCCGGCGCGGACCCGGAGCTCCCGGCGGGGACGGCACCCGAGCCGTCCACCGCCGAGGTCCGCGCGTGGGCGCGCGACCAGGGCATCGACGTGCCGGACCGGGGTCGGCTGCGACCCGAGGTGTGGGCGCGCTACCGGGAGGCACACGGTTGCCCCGACGCGGCCGCCGACCGAGACTCGTGAGCATGGGCAACGATCCCGAGGTCCTCGTCATCGGGGCCGGCTTCGCCGGGCTCTACACGATCCACCGGCTGCGCGGGCTCGGGATCTCCGTTCACGGGCTCGAGGCGGCCGACGACGTCGGCGGCACCTGGTACTGGAACCGGTATCCCGGCGCGCGGTGCGACTCCGAGAGCTACTACTACTGCTACTCCTTCTCCCGGGAGCTGGAGCAGGAGTGGGAGTGGTCCGAGCGCTACCCGGGGCAGGCGGAGATCCTCTCCTATCTCGAGCACGTGGCCGACCGGTTCGACCTGCGGCGGTCCTTCTCGTTCTCGACCCGCGTCGTCGCGGCGGAGTGGGACGGCGACCGGTGGGTGGTCGACACCGCGGACGGCACGCGGTGGACGTGCCGGTGGCTGGTCACCGCGGTCGGCTGCCTGTCGTCGGCGAACGTCCCGGACATCCCGGGGCTGGAGTCATTCGCCGGGACCTGGCACCACACCGGGCAGTGGCCGCACGAGGGTGTCGACGTCACGGGGCAGCGGGTCGGCGTCCTCGGCACCGGGTCGACCGGTATCCAGGCGATCCCCGTGCTCGCGGCGTCGGCCGGGCACCTGACGGTGTTCCAGCGGACGGCGAACTTCTCGATCCCCGCGCGCAACGCGCCGCTGTCGGCCTCCGAGGCGGCGGGGTACAAGGCCGACTACCCGGCGATCCGCGCGGTCCAGCAGGCCTCGACGAACGGGCACCCGTTCGTCGTCAGCGACGTCGACACGCTGGCCCTGCCCGCCGGCGAACGCCGCGACCTGTTCGAGCGGGCCTGGGAGCGCGGCGGGCTGCGCTTCCGTGCCGCGGTGCGCGAGGTGCTCACCGACCCCGCCGTCAACGACCAGGCCTCCGAGTTCATCCGTTCGAAGATCCGATCGACGGTGCGCGATCCCGAGGTCGCCGAGACGCTGCTCCCGCGCGACCACCCCTTCGCGACCAAGCGCCCGCCGATCGACACCGAGTACTTCGAGACCTACAACCGGTCGAACGTGACGCTGGTCGACGTGCGGGCCGACCCCGTCGCGGAGATCACGCCGGACGGGGTGCGCCTCGCGTCCGGTGCGGAGCACGGGCTCGACGTGCTGGTCTTCGCCACCGGCTTCGACGCGCTGTCCGGGCCGTTGCTGCGGCTCGGGATCCGCGGGCGCGACGGGGTCGCGCTCACCGACGCGTGGGCCGAGGGCGCCGCGACGTACCTCGGGCTCGGTGTTGCCGGGTTCCCGAACCTGTTCACGATCACGGGACCGGGCAGCCCGTCGGTGCTGACGAACATGCCGACCTCCATCGAGCAGCACGTCGACTGGATCGCCGACCTCGTCGCGCACCTGCGGGCGCGAGACCTCGACGCCGAGCCGACGCCGCAGGCCCAGGAGCGGTGGGCCGAGCACGTGCGCGAGGCGGCGGACGCGACGCTGCTCCCGCAGGCGGCGAGCTCCTGGTACCTGGGCGCGAACGTGCCGGGCAAGCCGCGCGTCTTCCTGCCCTACGCCGGTGGCTTCGCGCGGTACCGGGAGATGTGCGACGCCGAAGCGGACGCGGGGTATCCGGGGTTCGCGCTCCGGGAGCGGCGGCGGGCGAGCGCCTGAGTGGGTGGGTGCTCGGCGGCGCCGTCCCCGGTGATCAGGAGCGCGTGGTGCACGGCCGTGCGCGGATCGGCGTCGATGACGCGCCCGTGATCTTTCGTGGGGGCCTGCGGGCCAGTGCGCCGGTCGCGAGAAGCACGTGGAACATGATCGAGAGGTTTCGCGACCTGCCGAACGTGCCACTCGCGTCGTCCGGCGAGGCCCGCGGCTCGCCGGCCCCGGACAGCCGGCCGCGAGAAGCATGGTGCACATGATCGAGAGGGTTCGCGACCTGCCGAACGTGCTTCTCGCGCGTCGTGCGGCGATGCTCGCTCCCCGTCGACCCCGTCTCGGCGTGTCGCGCCGGCGAGCGTGTGGCGATCCTGGCGTCACGTGCCAGGAAAGCCGCATTGCTCGTACACCCCGGGCGTCGCACACCCCCGGCGCCGGTGCACGCCCCGGTCCACCGAGGACCCGGTGATCCGGGGGGTTTCCTGACGGTGGTCGTCAGCGTGGACGCCACGCTCACGCCCACCCCGGACCTCGGCCTCAGGCGGTCTGGAGGGCCGGGCGGTCGGGGTGGTCGGCGCGGACGACGAGGTCGGCGACGGCGACGGGGTCGACCTCGTCCTCGTAGCGGGCGTAGGCGGGCAGGGTCCAGGCCTCGTCGGCCGGGGTGCGGCGCTGCAGCACGGTGGCCGAGAGCGCGAGGTGCACGGTCAGGTCGGCCGGCAGGCCCCGCCCGAGGAGCAGCGGGCCGTCGACCACGACGACACCGGACTCCGGCAGCGCGATCCGCTCGGCGCGCACGGCGCGATCGACGTCGACGTCCCAGAAGCGGGGCAGCACCTGCCCGCTGCCGCCGGGTTCGACCGGTGCGAGGACCTCCCGCACGAGCGCGCCGGCGTCGAGCCAGTCGTCGTAGAACGCGTCCGGGTCGGTGCGCCCCCGCTCGAGGCGCACCGACGCCGGGCGCAGGTAGTCCCACGCCGAGACCCGCACGACGGGCCGCGAGCGCAGCCGCAGCGGATCGACCAGCGCGTCGGCGAGCACGTCGGGACGTGCCGGCGGCGCGCCGTCGACGAGCACCCGGACGCGGCCCGTCGCGGCACGGTCGATCGCCGCGACGAGCTCGTCGGCGAGGGCCTCGGGGGTCAGCGGACGGATCGGCACCCGTCCCAGGATGCCCTCACGCCTGGGAGGCGTTGCGGATGGTGTCCTGGCCCGCGTGCTCCTCGGAGGCCTCGTCGGCCTCGTCGGCCTCGGGCGGGCGGGGATGCATCATCGACAGGGCCACCAGCGTGATCACCGCGCAGATGATGATGTAGATGGAGATCCACGTGGTGGAGCCGGTCCCGGCCAGGATCGCGGTCGCGATCAGGGGCGCCGGGCCGCCCGCGGTGATGGACGCGAGCTGGTATCCCAGGCCCGCGCCCGTGTAACGGATGCCGGTACCGAAGCTCTCCGAGATCAGCGCGGCCTGCGGCCCGTACATCATGTCGTGGAAGACCAGGCCCAGGATGATCCCGAGCAGGATCAGGCCGCCCACGGCCGTGTTGAGCAGCGCGAAGTACGGGAAGGCATAGAGGCCCGTCAGCACGGCCCCGACGCCGTAGACCAACCGTCTGCCGAGGACATCGGAGAGCCACCCGAAGAACGGGACGCTGATGATGCCGATACACGCCGCGACGATGAGGTACAGCAGGAGTTGCTGGCGGTCGAGGTCCAGCTGGCGCGTGCCGTAGGCCAACACGAACGACGTGAAGATGTAGAAGGGCGCCTGCTCCGCCGTGCGCACGAACATCGCCTTGAGCACATCGCGCCACTGGGTGCGCAGCGTCTCCGCCAAGGGCAGCTTGGCCACCTTGCCCGACGTCTTGATCTGCGCGAACGCCGGGGACTCGAGCACACTCAGCCGGACCCAGAGCCCGACGCCGATGAGGATGATGCTGGCGATGAAGGGCACGCGCCAGCCGCCGTCGAGGAAGCCGGGGCCGGCGAAGAAGTAGACCACCGCGGTGCCCGACGCGAGACCGAGAGGGACCCCGACCTGTGGCCACGAGGCCATGAGGCCCCGCTGGCGGCGGTGGCCCCACTCCATGGCCATGAGCACCGAGCCGCCCCACTCACCACCGACGCCGATGCCCTGCAGCACCCGCAGCAGGGTGAGCAGGATGGGGGCCCAGACGCCGATGGACGCGTAGGTCGGCAGACAGCCGATGAGCACCGTCGCGCCACCCATCAGGAGCAGGGTCGCCACGAGGCTGTACTTGCGTCCGATCCGGTCGCCGTAGTGGCCGAAGATCGCGGCGCCGATCGGCCGGGCCGCGAACCCGACGAACTGGGTGGAGAACGCGGCGAGGACACCGCCCGCTCCGGCGCTGTCGAAGAACAGCGGCCCGAACACCAGCGCGGCGGCGGTGTTGTACAGGAAGAAGTCGTACCACTCGATCGTGGTGCCGACGGTGCTCGCGACGACCGCACGGCGCTTGAGCGCCCGACGGTCGGCTCCGGCCGGGAGTGTGCTCATGCCGGACTATGTTCGCGATCACACTCACACAGGGCAATACCTCAGGTGCCCCGAGTGACTGGTCCGTTCAGGTCAGATCACCGAGAAGCGATCGGTCAGTTGCTCTCCGTCGTCACGCGAGATGACGCAACTGACCTGCCGTCCTCCGGACGTGCCACCGGCCGACCGCGGGTCGGCGAACGCGGCCCGGCTCGGGATGACGGCCGTCATGTGGAGGTCGCCGCGGTCGACGCCGCTGGCGGTGGGCACCAGCAGGTCGGAGTCCTGGTAGAGCGCGCAGTACGAGCGCCCGAAGTCGGCCAGGGCGGCCTCGCCCGGGTAGGACACCGGGCGGCCCTCCCCGACCGGTGAGGTCGCCGCGACCACCTCGACGTCGTGCGGGTTGCCGCACTGCGCGTCGGCGTCCGCGCCGAACCCGGGGCCTGCCGCGAGCCGGCCGCGCGCGCACTGGCCCTCGAACAGCGTGAACTGCCCGAGGTCGCCGTCGGGCCCGTAGCTCAGGACGTCGGGCTCGGCCGTGAACGGGCGCCAGCCAGCGAGCAGCGCGCCGACCAGCAGCACCACGAGGACGGCCACCACCGCCCCCGCGGCCAGCGCCCCGGGCTGCGACGCGACCCGGCGCGCCGTCTCCGCGGCGCTCAGTTCTCCTGCTCCACGCGCAGCGCCTCCTCCTCGGCGGTCCCCGGCTCGCGATCGATGGCGGCGACCTCGCCGATCGCGTCGTCGGCCGGCAGGCCCGTGGGCTCGGCGTCGCCGTTCGCCGAGGACAGCCCGAGCTCGACCTCGCGACCGGCCTCGGCGAGCTGCTCGTCGGCGGCGACCCCGTCGCTGCCCTGCGCGTCGAGCACCGCCCCGCCCCCGACGCCGTCGACGGCGTTGGCCGGATCGTCGATCGACTCGTCGAGGTCGTCGATCGGGGTGGCGGCCACCGGCCGGCCGGGGGCCTCCTCCTCGCCGACGTCGGGCTCCTCCTGCGGGAGGCGCTCGTCGATCGTGGCGTCCTCGGTCTCCCACTCCTGCGTGCCGCCGAGACGGACGTCGCGGCTGTAGCCCTCGGGGGCGTCCATGCCGTCCTCGAGCGGGTCGGCGTCCAGACGGTCCTCGTCCAGGACGACCGACGGCTCGTCGCCCAGGTCCGTCGTGTCGTTCTCGACGGCGGCCTCGGTCGGGTCCACGAACTGCTCGCTCACGCGTCCTCGCTCCTCGTCACGGCAGCGGCGGACATCCTCCGCCGTCGGGGAGCGGTTCCCGTCACCGGGTCCCCTCATGCGCGCGGCGCGACCGCGTGACGAGCCCGCGCGACGAGCGGCGGCCCACCTCGGTGATCGAAGTACCGATACGGACGCTCAGCGTCTGTGACGGCACTTCGCTGACACACCTCAGCCGCGGATGCGCGTGGTGCCCTCGCCCCACTCCTTCGCGCGGAGCTCGAACTTCTGGATCTTCCCGGTCGAGGTCTTGGGGAGCTCGTCGACGATCTCGACGTCGCGGGGCGCCTTGTAGCGCGCGATGGCGCCCCTGACGTGCTCGATGATCTCGTCGGGCTCCGCCGACCGACCGGAGCGCAGGATGACGAAGGCCTTCGGGCGCTCGCCCCACTTCTCGTCGGGCACCCCGACCACGGCGGCCTCGAGCACCGCGGGGTGGGACAGCACGGCCTGCTCGACCTCGACCGTGGAGATGTTCTCGCCGCCGGAGATGACGACGTCCTTGGCGCGGTCGCGCAGCTCGACGTAGCCGTCGGGGTGCATCACGCCGAGGTCGCCGGAGTGGTACCAGCCGCCGGCGAACGCCTTGGCCGTCGCGTCCGGGTCGCGGAAGTAGCCGGACATGACGTTGTTGCCCTGCATGACGATCTCGCCCATCGTCTCGCCGTCCCGCGGCACGTCCACGAGCTGCACCGACGCCCAGTCGGTCACGTCCTCGCCCAGGACCTCGACCACCCGCAGCGGCTCGGTCTGCAGCATCCCGACGCCCTGGCGCGCCTGCAGCCTCGCCCGCTCGTGCTCCTCCAGCGCGCGCCAGTCCTCCTGCCACTGGCACACCGAGTACGGCCCGTAGGTCTCGGTGAGCCCGTAGACGTGCACGATCCGGAAGCCCATCTTCTCCATCTCGAGGATGGTCGTCGGGCTCGGCGGGGCGCCCGCGGTGGTGACCACGAGCGCGTAGTCGAGGGTGCGCGCCTCGGCCGCGTTCATGATCGTCGTGACGACGGTCGGAGCGCCGTTGAGGTGGGTGACCCGGTGCTCGCCGATCAGCTCCCAGATGCGGTCACCGCGCACCTCGCGCAGGCACACGTGCGTGCCGCCGATCGCCGTGACGGCCCACGGGGTGCACCAGCCGTTGCAGTGGAACATCGGCAACGTCCACAGGTAGACGCTCGACGGGTCGTGGTACGAGTGCACGATCTCGCCGAAGGAGTTCAGGTACGCGCCGCGGTGGTGGTACTGCACGCCCTTGGGGCGCCCGGTGGTGCCCGACGTGTAGTTGATGCTGATCGTCGAGCGCTCGTCGTCCACCGCCCACGGCAGGTCGTCGCCCTCGTCGCCCCGCGCCAGCAGGTCGTCCCACGTCGCGCCGTCGACCGACGTCCCGGCGTCCGGGCCCTGCGGGTCGACGAGGGTGACGATCTCGCGGACCGTCTCCAGCGAGTCGGCGATCGGCTCGACCGTGCCGCGCAGCGCCGAGTCGACGACCAGCACGGTCGCCTGCGCGTGGTCGAGGATGTACCGCACCTCCTCGCCGGACAGGCGCGTGTTCACCGCGACCAGCACCGCACCCGCCAGCGGCACCCCGAAGTGGGCGACGAGCATCGGGGGCACATTGGGGAGCAGGCAGGCGACCCGGTCCCCGGGCGCGACACCGCTCACCCGCAGCCCACGCGCGAGGCGCTGGGCCGCCGCGGCGAACTGCGCGTAGGAGATCCGCTCGGTGCCGTGGACGATCGCGGTCTTGTCCGGATAGACGTCCGCCGAGCGGCGCAGGAACGACAGCGGCGTCAGTTCGGTGATCCACGTCTGCGAGGAGTCCGCCATACCCCGATCCTGGCAGCACTCACCCCGGTTCGGCACCGAACGCCCGCGCCTCCGCCCGGTCCATCGCGGCCACGACGTGCTCGGTGTCCTCGCCCGCGAGCGTCCGGCGACGGGCCTCGAAGTAGAGCACCCGGACGATCCCGGACAGCCGCGCCGCCTCGATCCGGGCGGCCACCGCGGCGTCGGAGTCCCCGCCGGCCTCGGCCACCAGCACCGCGGCCAGGGCGTCCTCCTGCTCGGCGAACATCGCGCGCTCCCGGGTGCGCAGCGCCGGGCTCGCGTCGACGGTGCCGAAGAACTGCGGGCCCACGATGGCCAGCGCCGGCCACCGGGCGGCGAGCCGGGCGCGGTACTCGGCGCGGACGGCGTCCTGCGCCGCGGTGCCGGGCGCCCGGGCGGTCACGGCGTCGGCGAGCATGGCGATGATCTCGGGCGCGCGGTCGAAGAGCAGGTCCTCCTTGAGCGGGAAGTAGTTCGTCACCGTCATCTTCGCGACCTCGGCCGCCGCCGCGATCTGCGCGATCGTCGTCGCCTCGAACCCCTGGACGGCGAACAGCCGCGTCGCGACGGCGGCGATGTGGTCGCGCGTCGCCTTCTTCTTGCGCTCCCGCAGCCCGGGTCCCGGCGAGGTCACGGCGGCACGGTAACAGTTTTGGGCTTGACCTCTTCATAGGTGCGACCTAATTTAAGGTCGTGCCCTCCGAGACCCGCCCTGATCGCACCGCCATCCCGGCTCGTCGAGGCGACGGCACGACACGGCCGCAGCACGACGTCCTCGTCGCCGGGGGCGGCCCGGTCGGGCTCCTGGTCGCGGCGGAGCTCGCGCTCGCGGGCGTCGACGTGGCCGTCGTCGAACGCCGGACCGAGCCCGACACGACGATCAAGGCGGGGGCGATCGTGCGCTCCGCCGTGCACGCCCTGGACCGCCGGGGCCTGCTCGACGCGGCGCTCGCGGTCCAGGAGCGGGCGATGGCGCAGTTCGTGCGCCTGCCGCGCCGGCCCGGCCCCGCCCACCGGCGGCCACATCGCCGCGTTCCCGCTGCGGCTCGACCTCATGGACGTCCCCGACGGGTCCGATGGGCCCGACACGGGCCCGCTCCCGTTCATGGTCGCGATCCCCCAGCACGAGCTGGAGACGATCCTGCGCGACCGGGCGGCCGAGCTCGGTGTGCCGGTGCGCCGCGGGGTCGCCGTGACCGGGGTCGACGCCGACGACGAGGGCGTCACGGTGCACGACGACGCCGGGGGCACCGTGCGGGCGCGCTGGCTCGTGGGGGCCGACGGCGGGCGCAGCGTCGTGCGGAGGGCTGCCGGGATCGGCTTCCCCGGCACCGACCCGGAGATCACCGGGCGCCAGGCGCTGGTCGACCTCGCCGAGGCGGACGACCTGGAGCCCGGCTGGCACCACGGCCCCGAGGGCGTCTGGTGCGTCGGCCCGGCGCCCGGACGGATCCTCACCGTCGAGTTCGACGGCCCGCCCCCGGACCGCGACGTCCCCGTCACGGCCGAGGAGCTGGAGAAGTCGCTGCGCCGGGTCACCGGCACCCGGGTCCGTGTCACCGCGGTGCACAGCGCCACCCGCTGGACCGACAACGCGCGGCAGGCGTCGGCCTACCGGGCCGGACGGGTGCTGCTCGCCGGCGACGCCGCCCACGTGCACCCGCCGTTCGGCGGGCAGGGGCTCGGGCTGGGCCTGTCCGACGCGATGAACCTGGGCTGGAAGCTCGCCGCGGTGGTGCACGAATGGTCCGGCGACGCGCTGCTCGACACCTACGACCCGGAGCGGCGACCGGCGGGCGCCGAGGTCCTGGAGCTCACCCTCGCCCAGGTCGCGCTGATGCGCCCCGACCCGAAGACGATCGCGCTCCGCCGGTTCGCGGGGCAGCTGCTTGACACCCGCGCCGGCGTCAACGCCGCCGCCGCGCTGCTCGCCGGGCCCGACGTCCACGCACCGCTCCCCGGTTGGGAGGACGACCCGCTGGTCGGGCGCCTCGCCCCCGAGGTACGGCTCGACGACGGCCGCCGGCTCGCCGAGGTCGCCCGCGACGGCCGGTTCACCCTGGTCACCGACGGGACGGTGCCGGTGCCCGACCCCGAGTCCGACCCCGACCGGACCACGACCGTGCCCGGACCCCGGCCGATGCTCGTGCGGCCCGACGGGGTGGTCGCGTGGTCCGGACGGGCTCCTCAGTGCCCGCGGGCGGACACCGCGTAGTCCGGGGGCGCGTCGGAGCCCGGCGCGGTGGGGAGCCCGACCGCGGCCCACGCCCGGAAGCCGCCGACGACGTCGGTGGCGCGGTGCAGGCCGATCTCCTGCAGGGCGGCGGCGGCCAGCGAGGACGTGTAGCCCTCGGAGCAGAGCACGATCCACCGCCGGTCGTGGTCGGTCGCCTCGGCGATGCGGGCCTCGCAGGTCGGGTCGAGGCGCCACTCGAGGTGGTTGCGCTCGATGACCAGCGCGCCGGGCACCGTGCCCTCGGCGAGACGCTGCCAACCCGGCCGGATGTCGACGAGCAGCGCGCCGTCCTCGACGGCCGCGGCGGCCTCGCTCGGGCCCAGCCGCGCGAGACGGTCCCGGGCCCGGGCGAGCAGCGTGTCGACGGCGCTCATGCGGAGATCATCTCACTCCGGCGACTGTCCGGGCGCGACCAGCTCGGAGCGCACGCGGCGCAGCACCCCGCCCTCGACGCCGTAGTACGACATCGCCGACAGCGGCGGCGAGTACGCGTGCACGCTGACCGCGGTGTCGGCGGCGCGGTTGCTGACGTCGTGCACGTGCCCGAGCCCGAAGGCGACGCTGCGGCCCGGGTCGAGCACCCGGCGGCGCAGGCCCGGGCCGCGGGCGGGCACCTCCTCGGCGGGGCAGGTGCCGTCGTCCTCGCTGCCCGCGCTCCAGCGCCACTCGGTCAGCGCGCCGCGCACGACGGTCAGCGCGCCGAGCGACCCGCCGTGGTCGTGCAGCTCCGCGGCCTGGTCGGTGGCCCAGGAGATGAGCCACACGTCGAGGTGCTCGTCGGCGTGCAGGCGCCGCGACCACCGGTGCACGGGGTCGACCTCGACGGTGTGGCCGCCGGCGTCGACCTCGGCGGCGACCTCGCGGGTGAGGGCGACCAGGTCGGCGAGGCTCGCGGACGTCGGGCCGTCCTGCCAGCGGCGGCGGTCGGCGCGTCGGGATCGGGGGCGGGTGAAGGGGGACCGCGGCGCGCTGTCGGGGGTGGCGCGGTCGGGAATGGCTCGGTCGTGCGTGAGGTGGTCGACCAGGGCGGTCACGGGATTCGTCCTCCGGAACGGGCGTCCGCGCACGCACGCGGCAGGCCTCGGGGCCGGTTCCTGGGAGGGGTGCGGTGCGCGGGCGAGGGGACGTCACGGCCGGGCGGCCGCGACGGTCGTCTCGTCAGACCCGGGGACACCACTGGTCGAACAGGTGCGCACGACGGCTCTCCCAGAGGGGGCCGAGGAAGAAGTGCCGCACGCCGACATCTCACCACGGCCGCGCGGGGACGTCACGCCCGGGCCCGGCGACATGTCGATCACCACCTCCGGCGTGATCCGGCGGGCTGTCGGGGAGCCGTCCTAGATTGGAGTGGACGCGGCCCCGGCTCACGCCGCCGTCACCCCCACCACCACACCCCGGAGGGCACCACGGAGCGCGATCAGCCCGACCGCACCGACCGCACCGACCCGACCCGTCGCTGGATGCGCCGCCTCGCGCGGGACTGCTGGCGCCACCGCGCGCTCACCGTCGCGGCGCTCACGGCCTCGGTGCTCGGCGTCAGCCTCGAGGCCGTCGGCCCGCTGCTCATCGGCACGGCGGTCGACCGTGCCGTCGCCGGGTCCACCGCGGGGCTCACCGGGCTCGTCGCCGCCATGGCCGCGATCGCGGTGGTCCGGTTCGGCGCCGCGTTCCTGCGCCGCTACCTCGGCGGACGGCTCTCGCTCGGGGTCCAGCACGACCTGCGGCGGCGCGTGTTCGGCTCGGTGTCGCGCCTGGACGGGCCGAAGCAGGACGCGCTGCGCACCGGGCAGGTGGTCTCGCGCGCGAACTCCGACCTGCAGCAGGTCCAGGGCCTGCTCGGCATGGTGCCGCTGGTGGCGGGCACGCTCGGCCAGCTCGTGGTCTCGGTGGCGATCATGCTGTGGCTCTCGCCGCTGCTCACGGTCGTGGCGATGATCGTGCTCCCGGTCGGCGTCGTCTTCACCGGCCGGATGCGCCGGCGGCTGTTCCCCGCGACGTGGTCGGCCAGCCAGCGCGCCGCCGAGGTCGCCCAGCACGTCGAGGAGACCGTCACCGGCGTCCGGGTGGTCAAGGGCTTCGGGCAGGAGGCCCGGGAGGTCTCCCGGCTGCGCGAGGCGGCGCGGCGGCTCTACGCCGAGCGCCTGCGCGCCGCGTGGCTCAACGCCCGCCTGACGCCGACGCTCTCGGCGCTGCCCACGCTCGGGCAGCTCGGGGTGTTCGCGCTCGGCGGGGCGATGGCGCTCAGCGGGCAGATCTCGCTGGGCACGTTCATCGCGTTCACGTCCTACATCGCCGCCCTCGTCGGCCCGGCGCGCCTCGTCGCCGGTCTCGTCGTCATGGGGCAGCTCGCCCGCGCCGGTGTCGAGCGCGTCTACGAGCTCATCGACTCCCAGCCCGAGATCGTGGACGCGCCCGGCGCCCGCGCCGTCCCGGACGGCCCGCTGGGCGTCGAGCTCGACGACGTGCGCTTCGGCTACGCGCGCAGCGAGCCGGTGCTCGACGGGCTGTCGCTGACCATCGCGCCCGGCGAGACGGTCGCGCTCGTCGGCACGGCGGGGTCGGGCAAGTCGACCGTGGCGCTGCTCGCGCCGCGGTTCTACGACGTGCAGGGCGGCGCGCTGCGCCTCGGCCCGCCCGGCGAGGCGGTCGACGTGCGCGACGTGCGGCTGGAGTCGCTGCGGCACGCGGTCGGCGTCGTGTTCGAGGAGGCGTTCCTCTTCTCCGACACGGTCCGGGCCAACATCGCCTACGGCTGTCCCGACGCCAGCGAGGAGCAGATCCGCGCCGCCGCCGTCGCCGCGCAGGCCGACGGCTTCATCGCCGAGCTGCCCGACGGCTACGACACCCGCGTCGGCGAGCGTGGGCTGACGCTGTCCGGCGGCCAGCGCCAGCGCGTCGCCCTGGCCCGGGCCCTGCTCTACGACCCCCGGGTGCTCGTCCTCGACGACGCCACCTCCGCGGTCGACGCCACCACCGAGGCCGCGATCGGCGAGACGCTGCGCGCGGTCACGGCGGTGCGCACGACGCTGGTCATCGCCCACCGGCGCTCCACACTGACGCTCGCGGACCGGATCGCCGTGCTCGACGGCGGCCGCGTCGTCGACGTCGGCACGCGCGCGGAGCTCGAGGGCCGCTGCCGGCTGTTCAACGAGCTCCTCGCCGGGCCGAGCGAGGAGATCGACGAGCAGGGCCGGGTGCCCGAGCCGGACGACGAGGCGCGCCACGAGAGCGGCATCACGACGGCCCTCTGGCCCGACGCCCCCGATCCGGACCGGCCCGCGCCCCCGCCCGCGCCCACCACGGTCGCCCCGGGCTCGGCGGCGCTCGGCGGCGGGCTCGACGGCACGGCGCCCGCCGACATGCGCGAGGCGCTCGACCGGCTGCCGCCGGCGACCGAGGAGCCCGACCTCCACGGCGAGGACCCGACAGCCCCCGACCCGCGCTTCCGCCTCGCGGGCCTGCTGCGTCCCGTGCGCTGGGCGCTCGCGCTGGTGGTGCTGTTCGTGGCGCTCGACGCGGCCGCCACCGTCGCGTTCCCGTCGCTCGCGCGCCTGGCCGTCGACGGCGGCATCCAGGGTGGTTCGCTGGACGTCCTGTGGCTCGCCGTCGGGCTCGGCCTCGTCGTCGTGGCCGTCGACTGGCTGGTGGTCGCCGCGCAGACGGTGCTCACCGCGCGGGTCGGCGAGGGCCGGCTGTTCCTGCTGCGCACGCGCAGCTTCGCCCACCTCCAGCGCCTCGGGCTCGACTTCTACGAGCGCGAGCTGGGCGGCCGGATCATGACCCGGATGACCACGGACGTCGACGCGCTGTCGTCGTTCCTGCAGACCGGGCTCGCGCAGGCCGTGGTCGCGGTCCTGACGATCGTCGGCGTCGCCGTGGCGCTGCTGGTCACCGACCTCGAGCTGGCGCTGGTCTCGCTCGCCGTCATGCCCGTGCTGATCGTGGCGACGGTGATCTTCCGGCGGATGTCGTCGATCGCCTACGCAGAGGCCCGCGAGCGCGTCAGCGTCGTCAACGCCGACCTGCAGGAGAACGTCGCAGGGCTGCGGGTCGCGCAGGCGCACACCCACGAGGCGATCTCGGCCGCGACGTTCGCCGACAACAGCGACGCCTACCGCCGCGCCCGCCTCCGCGCCCAGCGCATGATCGCGACGTACTTCCCGTTCGCCGCGATGCTCTCCGACCTCGCGCAGGCCGCGGTGCTCGGCGTCGGCGCCGCGCGGGTCGCCACGGGCGGCCTGTCCCCCGGCGTCCTCGCCGCCTTCCTGCTCTACCTCGCGATGTTCTTCGGCCCGGTGCAGCAGCTCTCGCAGGTGTTCGACGGCTACCAGCAGGCGCGCATCGGGCTCACCCGCATCGGCGAGCTGCTGCGCACGCCGACGTCGGTGCCGGCGCCCGAGCACCCGGTGGTGCTCGACGACCTGCGCGGCGAGGTCGAGCTGCGCGACGTCGGCTTCTCCTACGCGGGCGCCACCACCCCGGCCCTGTCGGACTTCTCCCTGAAGGTCCCGGCCGGGCGCACCGTCGCGCTGGTCGGCGCCACCGGCGCGGGCAAGTCGACGGTGGTCAAGCTCGTCGCCCGGTTCTACGACGCCACCGACGGCAGCGTCCTGATCGACGGCGTGGACATCCGCGAGCACGACCTCCCCACGCTGCACCGGCGCCTCGGCGTCGTGCCGCAGGAGGCGCACCTGTTCGTCGGCGACGTCGCCTCGAACATCGCCTACGGCGCCCCCGACGCCACCCCGGCGCGCATCGAGCAGGCGGCGCGCGACGTCGGCGCGCTGGAGATGATCGCGTCGCTGCCCGCGGCGTTCCGCCAGCCGATCGGCGAGCGCGGCGGCGGCCTGTCCGCGGGGCAGCGCCAGCTCGTCGCCCTGGCCCGCGCCGAGCTCGTCGACCCGCGCCTGCTGCTGCTCGACGAGGCCACGGCGGCGCTCGACCCGTCCACGGAGAGCGCGGTCCTCGCGGCCGGGGAGAAGCTGTCGGCGCCGCGCACCACGTTCGTCGTGGCCCACCGGCTGGCCACCGCGTCACGCGCCGACCACATCGTCGTCATCGACGGCGGGCGGATCCTCGAGGAGGGCGGCCACGGCGAGCTGCTGGCGCGCGACGGGGCCTACGCGCGGCTCTGGCGCGCCGGCGCGGGCACGGTCGACGACGCCGTGGGCGACGGCGGTCTCGCCGACCCGGACACGGACGCGGACGACGACCTCGCCCGGGCCGGCTGACGGCGCCGCCCGACCGCGCCGCCCGACCGCGCCGCCCAGCCGCGCCGCCACACCGCCGACCGCGCGCTCCGGCCGTCGGCCGCCGCGGGGTCCTCGGCGCGCCACCGCCGACCGCGCCGGGGCCCGCCCTCGTCGCCGCACCGCCCCCGGTTACTGGCTGGTATCCCTCGCCAGGCGAGGGATACCAGCCAGTAACCCCCACGCCCGTCCGGTCCCGCGACGGCGGCCGAGCGGCGGACGCGGCGCCGCGTCGACGTCCACGTGACGCACCGCGCACCCGTGAATGCCGTAGGTCACAGCACTCCGGGCGGACCTGGGTCATGGACCGGTGCAGTACACGACACGGCATCAACCCTGCGCCCTGTCAAGCGCTAATCTGGACACGCTTCCGACGCCACCGCGACGACTGATTGAGGCGATTTCGAGTCGTGTCGAGTAGTAGCCCGACCGCCCAGTTCGGACCCAACGAGTGGCTGGTCGACGAGATGTACCAGCGCTACCTCGCCGATCCCTCCTCCGTCGACACGGCGTGGCACGACTTCTTCGCCGACTACAGCCCGGACACCGCGGCGCCCGACGAGGCCGGTGCGCACGCGAGCGCCGGCAACGCCGTCAACGGCACCGCCGGGCTCTCGGCCGAGGCCGCGACGCCACGGAGCCAGGGCACGTCCGCCGGCAACGGCGAGGCGCAGGCCGCGCGCGCCACCACCGACGCACCGGCCGAGAAGGCCCCGGAGAAGCCCGCGCCGACCGGGTCGACGCCGTCCACCAGCACGTCCGCGTCCACGAGCACGTCGGCCCCGGCGGGCACGCCCTCGTCGGCGGCGTCCGGGCAGTCCGGCGACGGCGCCGGCAAGCCGGCCGCGGGCACCACGAGCCCGGCGAAGTCCGCGCAGCCCGGCTCGGGCGCGGAGAGCGCCGAGACCACGAAGCCGCTGCGCGGGGCGCAGAACGCGATCGCCAAGAACATGACGGCGTCGCTGCAGCTGCCGACGGCGACGAGCGTGCGTGCGGTGCCCGCCAAGCTCCTGGCGGACAACCGCATCGTGATCAACAACCACCTGCGGCGTACGCGCGGCGGGAAGGTGTCGTTCACCCACCTGCTCGGCTACGCGATGGTGCGCGCCCTCGCGGACTTCCCGAACATGAACCGGCACTTCGGCGAGGACTCCAACGGCAAGCCCGCCGTCGTCGACCCCGGTCACGTCAACCTCGGCCTGGCGATGGACCTGCCGGGCAAGGACGGCTCCCGCTCGCTCGTCGTCGTGGCCCTCAAGGGCACCGAGAACATGAGCTTCGCGCAGTTCTGGGCCGCCTACGAGGACATGGTGCGCAAGGCCCGCACGGGCTCGCTGACCAGCGAGGACTTCGCCGGCGTCACGATCTCGCTGACCAACCCGGGCACGATCGGCACCAACCACTCGGTGCCGCGCCTGACGGTGGGCCAGGGCACGATCGTGGGCGTCGGGGCCATGGAGTACCCCGCGGAGTTCCAGGGGGCGAGCGAGGAGAAGCTCGCCGACATGGGCATCAGCAAGATCATCACGCTGACGTCCACGTACGACCACCGGATCATCCAGGGCGCCGAGTCCGGCGACTTCCTGCGCCGCATCCACCACCTGGTGCTCGGCGAGGACGGCTTCTACGACGAGATCTTCGCGTCGCTGCGGATCCCGTACGAGCCGATCCGCTGGCGCCAGGACCTGCCGTCCTCGACGATCGACCGCACCGCGCGGATCATCGAGCTGATCGACGCGTACCGCACGCGCGGCCACCTCATGGCCGACACCGACCCGTTGTCGCACCCCCAGCGCAAGCACCCCGACCTGGACATCGCGTCGCACGGGCTCACGCTGTGGGACCTCGACCGCGAGTTCCCGGTCGACGGGTTCGCCGGGTCCCGGACCATGAAGCTGCGCGACGTCCTCGGCGTCCTGCGCGACTCGTACTGCCGCACGGTCGGCGTCGAGTACATGCACATCCTCGACCCGGACAGGCGCGACTGGCTGCAGGAGCGCATCGAGCGCCCGCACGAGAAGGTGCCGGTCGCCGAGCAGAAGTACATCCTGTCCAAGCTCAACGCCGCCGAGGCGTTCGAGGCGTTCCTGCAGACCAAGTACGTCGGGCAGAAGCGCTTCTCGCTCGAGGGCGCCGAGACCGTCATCCCGCTGCTCGACGCGGTGCTCGACACCGCGGCGGCGCACGAGCTGGACGAGGTCGTCATCGGCATGCCCCACCGCGGGCGGCTCAACGTGCTCGCGAACATCGTCGGCAAGCCGGTCTCGCAGATCTTCCGCGAGTTCGAGGGCAACCTCGACCCCGGCCAGGCGCACGGCTCCGGCGACGTGAAGTACCACCTCGGCGCCGAGGGCAAGTTCTTCCGGATGTTCGGCGACGGCGAGACCACGGTGTCGCTGACGTCGAACCCCTCGCACCTCGAGGCCGTCAACCCGGTGCTGCAGGGCATCGTGCGCGCCAAGCAGGACATCCTGGACAAGGGCCCCGACGGCTTCACGGTCCTGCCGGTGACCATGCACGGCGACGCCGCGTTCGCGGGTCAGGGCGTGGTCGCCGAGACGCTGAACCTCGCGCTGCTGCGCGGCTACCGCACCGGCGGCACCGTGCACGTCGTCGTCAACAACCAGGTCGGCTTCACCACCGCCCCGGAGCACACGCGCTCGTCGCAGTACTGCACCGACGTCGCGAAGATGATCGACGCACCGGTCTTCCACGTGAACGGCGACGACCCCGAGGCCTGCGTCTGGGTCGCGCGGCTGGCGGTGGAGTTCCGCGAGCGCTGGAACTCCGACGTCGTGATCGACATGATCTGCTACCGGCGCCGGGGCCACAACGAGGGCGACGACCCCTCGATGACCCAGCCCGAGATGTACGACGTCATCGACGCCAAGCGGTCGGTGCGCAAGACCTACACCGAGTCGCTCATCGGGCGCGGCGACATCTCGCTCGAGGAGGCCGAGCACGCGCTGCGCGACTACGGCAGCCAGCTCGAGCACGTCTTCAACGAGGTCCGCGAGCTCGAGAAGGCCGACCCCGGGCCCAGCCCGTCGGTCGAGTACGAGCAGGCGGTGCCGAACTCCCTGCAGACGTCGGTGCCGCTCGACGTCATCCAGCGGATCGCGCACGCCTACAGCGAGCTGCCCGAGGGCTTCGCGGTGCACCCGCGCGTCAAGCCGGTGCTCGAGCGGCGCGGCAAGGCCGCGGCGATCGACACCGAGGAGGGCATCGACTGGGCCTACGCGGAGCTGCTGGCGTGGGGGTCGCTGCTCATCGACGGCAAGCTGGTGCGCCTGTCGGGGCAGGACTCCCGGCGCGGCACGTTCGTGCAGCGCCACTCGGTGATCATCGACCGGCACGACGGCACCGAGTACGTGCCGCTGCGCCACCTGACCTCCGACCAGGGCAAGTTCATGCCCTACGACTCGGCGCTCTCGGAGTTCGCCGCGGTCGGGTTCGAGTACGGCTACTCGGTGGCCAACCAGAACGCGCTGGTCATGTGGGAGGCGCAGTTCGGCGACTTCGTCAACGGCGCCCAGTCGATCATCGACGAGTTCATCTCGTCCGGTGAGGCGAAGTGGGGCCAGACCTCGGACGTCGTGCTCATGCTGCCGCACGGCCACGAGGGTCAGGGGCCTGACCACACCTCGGGGCGCATCGAGCGCTTCCTGCAGCTGTGCGCCGAGGGGTCGATGACGGTGGCCCTGCCGTCGAGCCCGTCGAACTACTTCCACCTGCTGCGCCGGCACGCCACCGACGGCGTGCGCCGCCCGCTGGTCGTCTTCACCCCGAAGTCGATGCTGCGCAACAAGGCCGCGGTCAGCCCGGTGGAGGAGTTCACGTCGGGCGGCTACCGGCCGATCCTCGACGACCCGACGTTCGCCGAGCACGGCGCCGACGGCGTGCGGCGCGTGCTCCTCTGCGCCGGCAAGATCTACTACGAGCTGGTCGCCGCGCGCGACAAGGCGGGCCGCACCCACGACACCGCGATCGTGCGGATGGAGCAGCTCTACCCGCTGGCCACCGACGAGCTCACGGCCGTCCTCGACCGGTACCCCAACGCGACCAACGACGTCCGCTGGGTGCAAGAGGAGCCGGCGAACCAGGGCGCCTGGCCGTTCCTGGGTCTGTGGCTGCCGGAGCGGATGAACGGCCGGCTGCCGAGCCTCACGCGCATCTCCCGGCGCCGCATGGCCGCCCCGGCCGCGGGCGTCGCGAAGGTGCACGAGGTGGAGCAGAAGGCGCTCATCGCCGAGGCGCTCGCCGACTAGCGATGTACTTCACCGACCGCGGGATCGAGGAGCTCGAGGACCGACGGGGCGAGGAGGAGGTCAGCCTGTCCTGGCTGGCCGACCGCCTCCGCGCCTTCGTCGACGCCCACCCCGAGCACGCCGGCGCCGCCGACCGGTTCGCGACGTTCCTCGCCCGCGACGACGCCGACGAGGAGTAGGGACCGGCGAGCGGGGGTGCTCGCCGGGTTCCTGACCGGGCCCTGTCGGTGATCACGAGCGCGTCGTGCACCTCGCCGGCGCGCCGGGGGTGCACGACGTGCCCCTGATCTCGCGTGTCCGGGCGAGCTGGTTCGTCCGGGCGGGCGCGCTGCTCCATCTACGCCGCCCCCCGACGAATGACCGGCGCTCTCGCTGCCTCGGAAGCAGCGAGAGCGCCGTTCGTTCCGCGAAGCCCGGGCGCGCGCCGGTCACGCGAGTCCGAACTCGCGCATCTTGCGGTAGAGGGTGGTGCGCCCGATCCCGAGCGCGCGGGCGGCGTGGCTGCGGTTGCCACCGGCGTCGCGCAGGGCTCCGACGACGGCGTCCCGCTCGGCGCGCTCCAGCAGGCCCGGCGTACGGCCGCGCGCCCGGATCTCCGCGGGCAGGTCGTCGGGCTCCACCACGCCGCCGCGGGCCCGTCGCGCGAGGGCGACCACGGTGGTGCGCAGCTCGGCGACGTCGCCGGGCCAGGGCCAGGCCGCGAGCACGTCCCAGCTCGCCGGGGCCAGGCGGGTCGAGCGCTCGGGCTCGTCGAGCCCGGCCAGCATCGACCGCACGAGCGCCGGGAGGTGCGCACGGCTCCCCGCGAGCGACGGGAGCCGGACGACCGTGGCGAGCCGGCGGACCACGCCCAGGACCGCGTCGCTCGCCCGGTCGGCGTCCAGGGTGAGCGCGAGCGGCCCGCCTGCCTCGCCGATCGCGGTGAGCAGGCCGAGGTCGTCGTCGGCGACGGCGTGCACGCGCCGCACGACCACACCGCGCCCGGCGACCGCCGCCGCCTGGGCGCCCATCCACCAGGCCGGGTCGTGGGCGGGGTCGACGACGGCGGGATCCCCGGCGCCGTCGACGCCCAGGACGCCCCGGGCCGTGTGCGCCTTCCCCGACCCCGCGGGGCCGGCGACCGCGATCCGCTCGCCGTGGCGCAGCGCCGCGCGCAGCTCACGGTCCACGTCCGGAACGTGGTGCAACGACACCGGCGACGGTGGCGCGGGGAGGGCTGCGGGAAGGGCTGCGGGAAGGGCTGCGGGCCCCGCCGGACGCTCCGGCAGCAGCCGCACGCTGAACGCGACCCGCCCGCGGTCGTGGATCGGCTCGACGAGCGCGTCCCGGACCCCGTCGGGCAGCGGGACCGCCATCCGGCAGGGGCGTCCCGGAGCCCGCTCGAGGAGGAACCGCCACAGCAGCGGGTGCAGGTCCGGGCCGGTGTGGACGAGACCGCGGCGGTTGGCCAGCAACGTCTCCTCGTCGACCACGAACGCCCCGTCGGCGGCGCCGTCGACCGTGAGGTAGGAGCGCACGAGGCGGCGGCGCCGCTCGCCGGCCTCGTCGACGAGGCGCTGCTCGATCTGGCGCCCGATGTCGGAGGTCATCGCGGTTATGAGAGGGTGCACGTCGCGCACCGCGCAGGCCAGCGAGAACCCGCCGAGCATCCGGCCGGTCCAGGGCTCGATGATCGGGGTGCCGGCGCACGTGAGGTCGTCGAGCCGCGGGTTGTAGTGCTCCGGGCCGCGCACGAGGACCGCGCGGCGCTCGACGAGCACCGTACCGAGGCCGTTGGTGCCGACCGCGTGCTCGGAGAAGTCGGAGCCCTCGACGGCGCTCGCGCGGTCCATGGCCGTGCGCTGGCGGCGCTCCTCGGCGTGCCGGACCACGATCCGGCCCGTCTCGTCGGAGAGCACCATCGCGACGGGCACGTCGGCGAAGCTGTGCCGCAGCCGCTCCAGGACGGGCGCGGCGGCGCGGGACAGCGCGTCGGCGGCCTCGTCCGGCTCGCGGTAGGGGATGTGCGCCGGGTCCACCGGCACGCCCTCGCCCACGCACCGCCGCCAGCTCGTCTCGATCACCGACGGCACGCCGGCCCGGCCCGGGGGCGCGACGAGGACGCCGTGGTCGAGCAGCGCCTCGCGGCTGCGCCGCGTGCGCACCATCTCGGCCGACGACATCGTCGGCCGGCCCTCGTCCCGATGCATCGTCCCGCCCGTCGGTCGGCCCCCCGCGGCACAGACCCGCTCCCACAGTGCCCCACGTCACAGAACGGCGCCAGATCGTCGCGCCGAGTTCCGCGCGCCGGGGCTGTTCCGGATCGGAACAGCCGCACGCCCCGCGCCCGGGGGAAGGGTCCGGTGTCGAGGTGCGAGTGCGAGGAGGCACGCCATGACGGAGACGAGCACACCGACCCCGACCGCCGGCCCCGGGTCGGCCGGGGCGGACACCCTGCGGACGCTCTACGCCGACTGGACCGAGATCATCACGTCGACGCCCGACCTGACGACGCGCCTGTTCCGCAGCGTCTTCGACGAGTGGCACCAGGCCACCCGCGAGCCCGAGGACGTGACCTACGCGGAGGAGACGATCGGCGGGGTCCCCGGTATCTGGACCCTCCCGCTCGGCGCGGACCGCACCCAGGTCCTGCTCTACACGCACGGCGGCGGGTTCGCCGTCGGCTCGGCGTCGAGCCACCGCAAGCTCGCCGGCCACGTCGCCAAGGCGCTCGGCGTGACGGCATTCGTGCTCGACTACCGGCGCGCCCCGGAGCACCCGCACCCGGCACAGGTCGAGGACGGCGTCGCCGTCTTCCGCGCGCTCGTCGACCGGGGTGTCCGCCCCGAGGACATCACGACCATCGGCGACTCCGCGGGGGGCAATCTCGCCATCGCGATCCCGCTCGCGCTGCGCGAGCAGGGCGCCCCGCTGCCCGGGCGGGTGATCGCGTTCTCCCCCTGGCTGGACATGGAGAACACCGGCGAGAGCCTGGTGACGAACGCGGCCACCGACGCGCTGGTCACGGTGCCCCTGCTCGAGAGCATGATCGCGGGCGTCCTCGCCGAGGGCCGGATCCACCCGCGCACGCCGCTCGCCAACCCGCTGCACGCCGACCTCGCCGGGCTCCCGCCGCTGTACCTCAACGCGGGGAACGCCGAGACGCTGCGCGACGACGCGGTGCGGTGCGCCGCGCGCGCCGAGGCGGCCGGTGTCGACGTGACGCTCTCCGTGGTCGACGACATGCAGCACGTCTTCCCGTTCATGGCCGGCGTCGCGTCCGAGGCCGACGACGAGATCGCCGCCATCGCCGCCTGGTACCGCCGCTGACCCCCGGAAGGGATCCCGCCATGAGCACCACCGTCACCCCGGACCTCGACGCGATCGTCATCGGCGCCGGATTCGGCGGCATCTACATGCTGCACACGCTGCGCGACCGGCTCGGCCTGCGCACCCGCGTCCTCGAGAAGGGCGGCGGCGTCGGGGGCACCTGGTACTTCAACCGGTATCCGGGCGCGAAATCCGACACCGAGGGCTTCGTCTACCGCTACTCCTTCGACACCGACCTCCTGCAGGAGTGGGACTGGAGCACGCGCTACCTCGACCAGCCCGACGTCCTCGCCTACCTCGAGCACGTCGTCGAGCGCTTCGACCTCGCCCGCGACATCCAGCTCTCTACGGAGGTCACCGGCGCGGCGTTCGACGAGGAGGACGACCTCTGGCACGTGACGACCGCCGCCGGCGAGCGGCTCACGTGCCGCTACCTCGTGACGGCGCTCGGGCTGCTCGCGAAGAGCAACGTCCCCGACATCCCCGGGCTCGACGAGTTCGCCGGGCGCCTCGTGCACACCAACGCCTGGCCCGACGACCTCGACATCCGCGGCCGGCGGGTCGGCGTGATCGGCACCGGCTCGACCGGGACCCAGTTCATCGTGGCCGCCGCCCCGATGGCCGAGCACCTGACCGTGTTCCAGCGCTCGGCGCAGTACGTCGTCCCGTCGGGCAACGGTCCGGTCGGTGCCGACGAGGTCGCGCGGACCAAGGAGGACTTCCACGCCATCTGGGAGCAGGTGCGCGGCTCGATCGTGGCGTTCGGGTTCGAGGAGAGCACCGTCCACGCGATGGACGTCTCGGCCGAGGAGCGCGAGCGGGTGTTCCAGGAGAACTGGGACAAGGGCAACGGCTTCCGGTTCATGTTCGGGACGTTCTGCGACATCGCCAGCGACCCGGACGCCAACGCCGCGGCCGCCGCGTTCATCCGCTCGAAGATCGCCGAGACGGTCGACGACCCGGAGACGGCCCGCAAGCTCACGCCCAGCGACCTCTACGCCAAGCGCCCGTTGTGCAACGAGGGCTACTACGAGATCTTCAACCGGGACGACGTCACGCTGGTCTCGCTCCAGGAGAACCCGATCGAGCGGATCACGCCGCACGGCGTGCGCACCGCGGACGGGGTCGAGCACGAGCTCGACGTCCTCGTGCTCGCCACCGGGTTCGACGCCGTCGACGGCAACTACCGCGCGATGGACCTGCGCGGGCGCGGCGGGCGGCACATCGACGAGCACTGGACCGAGGGGCCGACCAGCTTCCTGGGCGTCTCGGTGGCCGACTTCCCGAACATGTTCATGATCCTCGGGCCGAACGGGCCGTTCACCAACCTGCCGCCGAGCATCGAGGCCCAGGTCGAGTGGATCGGCGACCTGGTCCGGCGGACCGAGGAGTCGGGGTCCGCGACGGTCGAGCCCACCCAGGACGCCGAGGACCGGTGGACGCAGACGTGCCGGGAGATCGCCGACATGACGCTGTTCCCGCAGGCCGAGTCGTGGATCTTCGGGGCGAACATCCCGGGCAAGAAGAACGCCGTGATGTTCTACATGGCCGGGCACGCCGCGTACCGGGAGCAGCTCGCCGGGGTCGCGGACGCCGACTACGAGGGGTTCGTGCTGACCCCGCGCGACGAGGCCCGGGCGTCCTGAGCGCCGACCCTCAGCCCGCGTCGACCCGGTCCGACTCCTCGTAGCGCAGCACCGGCAGCAGCGACGGTTCGGGCGCCGCGGGGTCGGCGGCACAGGCGTCGAGCGCCGCGTGCAGCGCTCCGGCGTCCAGGCCGACGCCGAGGAACACCAGGCGGGCGCCCGCGACGGCGGCGGAGCGGGGCGCCGGCCGCACCCGGATCGCCGTCCCGACCGTCTGCACGACGAACGGGGCGGCGCCGGGGAACCGGACCACGCCCTTGCTCCGGAACACGCCGGCCGGGCCCGCCTCGAGGAACGCGGCGAACCGCGCCGGGTCCAGGGGGGCGTCCCGGTCGACCGCGACGCTGTCCCAGTTCGCGTGGGTGTGGGCGCCCGCCGCGTCCTCCCGCAGCAGCACGTCGAACGACAGCTGGCCGGTCCGCCGCGGGGCGCGACGGGCCGGCGGGTCGACGAGCAGCGCCGGGTCGACGGCACCGCGGACCACCGGGAGCGCCGGGCCCGCGGCGACCGCGCGCACCGACGTCAGCAGCGCCGTGGGGTCGTCGACGCGGTCGACCTGGTTGACCACCACGAGGTCGGCGAGGCGGACCGCGTCGTCGGTCCGGCCGTCGGCGGCGTCCACGACCGCCACCAGCCCGCCGTACTCCGCGTGCCGCGCGTCGCCCGCGATCGCGTCGAGCAGGAGGCGCACCAGCTCGCGGGGCTCCGCGATCCCGCTGGCCTCCACCACGACGAGGTCGAGGCGGGCCGCGGGTGCGGTGAGCTCGGCGAGCAGCGCGGCGAGGCCGTTCGCGTCCGTGGTGCAGCACAGGCAGCCGTCGGCCAGCGAGGTCACCGCGCTGGCCTGGCCGGCCACGAGCATCGCGTCGATCCCGATGGCGCCGAAGTCATTGACGACGACGCCGATCCGGACCCCGTCGGCGTGGCGCAGCAGGTGGTTGACCAGCGTCGACTTCCCGGCACCGAGGTGACCGGCGACCAGCACCACGGGGACGCGACGGGGCACGCCGACCACCCTGGCACAGGGTCGGCGTGCCCCCGCGGCTACCGGACCCCGGCCGAGTTCAGCCAGTCGCGGGCGACCTGGGCCGGGTCCGGACGGTCCGGGCCGGCGAGGCGGGCGTTGAGCGCGGTGAGCTGGGCCGTGTCGAGCTTCGCCGAGATCTGGTTCAGCGTCTCGGTGACGCGCGGGTCGCCCGCCTTGCCGCGGTTGATCAGCGGCACGACGTTCTGCGCCGCGAAGTTCGAGCGCGGGTCGGCGAGGACGACGAAGTCGTTCTCCGGGATCGAGGCGTCGGTGGTGAACAGGTCGGCGGCCTGGACGGTGCCGTCGCGCAGGGCGGCGACGGTCAGGGGCCCGCCGGCGTCGAGGGCGCGGAACTCGCGGAACGTGCAGCCGTAGAGGCGCTGGAGGCCGGGGATGCCGTAGGCGCGCTGCTGGAACTCCGGCGGCCCCCCGAACGCGACCGTCGGGCAGAGCCGGGTGAGGTCCTCGATCGACGCGAGGTTGTTCTGCGTCGCGAACGCGCGGGTGACGACGACGGCGTCCTTGTCCTCCGCGGCGCTCTGCGGGAGCAGCTGGAGCTGGGGCGGCAGCTTGGTGGTGAGCTGCTGGTAGACCTGGTCCGACGCGGTGGCCGTGGTCTGCGGGTCGAGGAACTGCAGCAGGTTGCCCGTGTAGTCGGGCACGAGGTCGATCTCGCCGCGCTCGACGGCCGGGTAGTAGGTCTCGCGGCTGCCGATGCCGAAGCGGCGCTCGACGGCGACGCCCTTCGCCTCGAGCGCGGTCGCGTAGATCTCCGCGATGAGGCGGTTCTCGGTGAAGTTCGCCGACCCGATGCGGACCGTGCCCGGCGCCGACGGCGCGGCGGGCTGGGTGGCCAGGGGGTCGGAGCCCCCGCCGCACCCGGCGAGGAGGACACCCACGGCGGCGATCGCCGCCAGGAGCAACGCACGCGAAGATCGGATCATCGGTCGGGCCTCTCTCAGGACGGGACGGGGCGGGAGGTCGGGGGGTCGGCGGGCGCGAAGGGGCTCGTGATCCGGACGCGGCCGGGGCCGGGCGTGACGAGCCGCCCCAGGCCCTGCAGGACGAGCTCGACGACGATCGACAGCACGGCAACGACGAGGGCGCCGCCGAGCACCTGCGGGTAGTCGCGCACCGAGAAGCCGTCGATGATGTAGCGCCCGAGCCCGCCCAGGCCGACGTAGGCGGCGATGGTCGCGGTGGCCACCACCTGCAGCGTCGCGAAGCGCACCCCGCCGAGCACCAGCGGCACGGCGGCGGGCACCTCGACCTGCAGCAGGATCTGGTGCTCGCGCATGCCCATGCCGCGCGCGGCGTCGACCGCGCCGGCGTCGGCCCCGGCGACCCCGGAGTACGCGCCGGCGAGCATCGGCGGGACCGCGAGCAGGACGAGCGCGAGCGTCGGCGGCAGCAGGCCCAGCCCGAGCAGGAGGACGAACAGCACGAGCACGCCGATCTCGGGGACCGCGCGCAGGCCGTTGGCCACGCCGACGACGGCGAGCCCGCCGCGGCGGGTGTGCCCGATGAGCGCGCCGAGCGGCAGGGCGATCACCGCGGCGATGACGACGGCCAGCAGGGTGTAGCCGAGGTGCTCGAGCACGCGGGTCGGGATGCCGGTGCCGCTGCTCCACTGCGCGGGAGCGGTGAACCAGTCCAGGAGACGTCCGAGCACCGCCTACACCCCCGCCCGGGCGCGCGACCACGGCGTGAGGGACCGTCCGAGCCCGAGCCACAGGGCGTCGAAGACGAACGCGAGCGCGATCGAGCCGACGATGCCGGTGACGACCATGGCCGTGTAGTCCTGCTGGAACCCGTCGGTCATCAGCGTGCCCAGGGACTGCACCCCGACGAGGGCGCCCACCGTGACCATCGAGAACGTCGTGACCGACGCGACCCGCACCCCGGCGGTGAGCACCGGCACCGCGAGCGGGAGCTGCACACCGAGCAGGAGGCCCGTCGGGCGGTACCCGACGGCGACCGCCGCCGTGGTGACCGTGTCGGACACGGAGTCGAGCGCCTCGGCGACGCTGCGCACGAGCAGCGCCACCGCGTAGATCGTCAGCGTCACCAGAACGTTGAGGGGGCTGAGGATCGGCGTGGCCAGCAGCACCGGGATGAACACGATGAGGGCGAGGGACGGGATCGTGTAAAGCGCGCCGGACAACGGCACGAGCACCCGGCGCGCGCCCCGCGATCGGTGGGCCCACCAGCCCAGCGGCAGCGCGATCACCAGCCCGAGCAGCACCGGGACGACGGCCAGCAGCACGTGGTCCACGACGAGCTCGTCGATCTCGTACCCGAAGGCCCTCACGGGGCGCCCCGGTCGAGCAGCGCCAGCACGTCGTCGGTGTCGACCCCGCCCCGGTAGCGGCCCGCGCCGTCGACGGCGACCCCCCGGCCCGCCGGCGAACTCAGCGCCGCGTCGAGCGCGCCGCGCAGCGTGCCCGCGCCGTCGGACGCGGCGTCGGCGCCGTCGGTGACGTACACCGAGCCGAGGTCGTGGCGCGCGCCGTCGGGGCCCAGCCAGGCGGCCGGGCGCTCGGCGCCGTCGAGCAGCACCGTCCACTCCCCCGGCACCCCGGAGGAGCCGTTCTCGTCGGCGCGCGTGGGCAGGTCGACCAGCCGCAGCGCCGTGGCCGGCACGAACCCGAGGCGGCGGTAGCCGCGGTCGCGGCCCACGAAGCCGGACACGAAGTCGTCCACCGGGGCCGCGAGCAGCTCGTCGGGCGGCGCGAACTGCGCGAGGCGCCCGCCCACGCGCAGCACCGCGACGCGGTCGCCCAGGCGGATGGCCTCGTCGATGTCGTGGGTGACGAACAGGATGGTCTTGCCGAGGTCGGCCTGCAGGCGCAGCAGCTCGTCCTGCAGCTCCACGCGCACCACGGGGTCGACCGCCGAGAACGGCTCGTCCATCAGCAGCACGGGCGCGTCGCCGGCCAGCGCCCGCGCGACGCCGACGCGCTGCTGCTGGCCCCCCGAGAGCTGCGCGGGCCACCGCTGGGCCATGGCGCCGTCGAGCCCGACGCGCTCGAGCACCTCCGCCGCCCGGGCCCTGGCCTCGCGGCGCGGGAGCCCCTGCAGGACCGGCACCGTCGCCACGTTGTCGATCACGCGGCGGTGCGGGAACAGGCCCGCCTGCTGGATGACGTAGCCGATGCCGCGGCGCAGCAGCGCCGGGTCGGCCTCGGCGACGTCCTGGCCCGCGAGGTGCACGGAGCCCGACGTCGGCTCCACCATGCGGTTGACGGTGCGCAGCGACGTCGTCTTGCCGCAGCCCGACGGACCCACCAGCACGGTGATCTCGCCCTCGCGGGCGGTCAGCGACAGCGACTCCAGGCCGACGGTGCCGTCGGCGAACCGCTTGCCCACGTCCCGGAACTCGATCACGTGGCGCCCCCGGATCCGCCGGTGGCACAGGCGTGGCCACCGAGTCGTCGCGAGAATCTAGCCGCACCCCCCGACAGCCGCGACCGATCACCGTCGAGCGTGTGGCGTTGCGGACACTCGATGTCCGCGGTGGCCCACCGCTGACACGTCCGGGAGATCAGCCGGCCGCGCGGTCCTCGGGGGTCAGCGGGCCGCGGCGCAGGAGCTCGGTGAACTTCTCCGCCGGCATGGCGCGGGCGAACAGCCAGCCCTGGTAGGCGTGGACGCCGAGGTCGCGCAGGACCGCGAACTGGTCGGCGTCCTCGACCCCCTCGGCCACGCACACCTGCCCGATCGCGGCGGTGAGGTCGACGACGGCGCGGGCGACGGCGCGGTCCGACTCGCCGGTGGCCACCCCGCGCACGAACCCGCGGTCGAGCTTGACGATCTGCGCGGGCAGGCCGGTCAGGCGCGAGAGCGACGAGTAGCCGGTACCGAAGTCGTCGACCGCGAAGCGCACGCCCGCCGCGATGAGCTCGTTCATCTCGCGCAGCGTGGTCGCGGGCAGGTCGGCCAGGCAGGTCTCGACGAGCTCGAGGACCAGGCGGTCCCACGGCAGCCCGGCGTCGGCGACGGCCTCGCGCACGGTGTCGAGGAAGTCCGGGTCACCGGGCAGCAGGCCCGCGAGGTTGACCGCCACCGAGGGCACGATCCCGTCGGGACCCGACGCCGGCCACACCGCCGCCTCGCGCACCGCGGTGCGCAGGACCCAGCGGTCGAGGTCGCCCATCAGCTCGGCGGCCTCGGCGACCGGCAGGAACTTGTCCGGGAAGATCAGGCCCTGCTCGGGGTGCTGCCAGCGCACGAGCGCCTCGGCGGTCTGCACCCGGCCGTCGGGGCCGACGACGGGCTGGAAGTGCAGCACCAGCTCGTCGTTGACCATGGCCTCGCGCAGCTGGGTCTCCATCCGCAGCGCCTCGTCGGCGCCCTTCATGATCGCCTCGTCGGCGAGGGCGAACCGGCCGCTGCCGCCGCTCTTGGCCTCGAACAGCGCCGCGTCGGCGAAGCGCATGAGGTCGCCGGTGCCCGGGTGCGACGGGGCGGGCTCGAGGCCGGCGAGCTCGGTGGCGCGCTCCTGGCGCAGCACCTGGGCGACCGGGTCGCCGACCGGGTCGACGTCGACGTGCGACGGGTCGGGGAGGTCGCCCGCGGCCCCCACCCCGATCGTCGCGCCGACCGCCGCCCCGACCGTCGCCGAGATCCGCACGAGCTGGCCGTGCACCGGGATGGCCGTGCGCAGGATGCCGGCGACCGTCGCGGACAGCGCGTCCAGCCCGCCGTGCAGGTCGACGTCGGCGCACACGACGACGAACTCGTCGCCCGCGCTGCGCGACGCCGCGCACCCGTCCGGGAGGCGCTCGCGCAGCCGCGCGGCCAGCTCGACGAGCAGCTCGTCGCCCGCGTCGTGGCCGAGCGAGTCGTTGACGCGCTTGAAGTTGTCGAGGTCGCAGAACAGGACCCCGACGCGCCGGGCCGTCGGGCCCGAGAGCAGCCGCGACACGGTGGTCGTCAGCGCGCGGCGGTTGGGCAGGCCGGTCAGCTCGTCGTGCATGGCCTGGTGGCGCAGGCTCGCCTCGACCCGGCGCGCGTCGGTGACGTCGGTGAACACCACGAGGTGGGTGACGCCGCCGTCGTCGTGCACCGACACCGAGACGTGCAGCTCGCACCACACCGCCGCCGCGTCCGCGCCGTCCGCGCCGCGCTCGCGGGTGCGCAGGGCCCGCGGCGAGCACGACCAGCTCACCGAGCCCGCCGACCCCGCCGGGCGCGCGAGCAGCGGCGTCGCGGGCCCCACGCCGGCGGCCGCCTCGGCGTCGAGGTCGAGCAGCTCGTCGGCGCGTCGCCGGCGCAACGACTCGAGCCCGTGGCCGAGCAGCCGGCACAGCGACTGGTTCGCGTCGACCAGCCGCTCGTCGTCGTCGAACATCGCGATCCCGACCGGCGCGACGGCGAGCAGATCGGTGAAGCGCTGGGTGGAGGCGCGCAGCCGCTCCTCGGCCTGCCGGCGGGCGGTCACGTCGGCGGCGGTGCCGAGCACCGAGCCCCCGGCGCGCAGCGCGGCGTGCAGCTGCAGGATGCGCCCGCTGCCGTCGCCGAGGCGCACCTCGTCGTCGAGCGGGGCGCCGTCGCTGACCAGGGCTTTCCACCCGCTCAGCAGGCTGCCGCGGTCGTCGGGGTGCAGCGCGGCCACGAGGCCGTCGGCGCGCCGGGTGGCGTGCGGGTCGACCCCGAGCAGGTCCGCGAGCGCCGGCGAGAGCCAGGCGGAGCCGGTGGCGAGGTCGACCTCCCAGTGGCCCAGACCCGCGATCCGCTCGACGTCGGCGGCCGTCGGGGACGACGCCGCGGGGCCCGCCGGCGCGGACGGCGCGGACGGTGCGGTCGGCGCCGACGGCACCGCCGCCGTCTCGGGGGCGTCCGGCACCAGGACGAGCACCGCGCCGCCGACGGCGTCCGGCCACGCGACGACCCGCACCGGCAGCGGCGCGGCGGCCACCCGGCGCAGCCGGGCCGCGAGGAGCCCGTCCGGCCCGGCGGCCGGCTCGACGGGCCCGAGGCCGACGAGCAGCTCGCCCAGGGGCCTGCCGAGCATGCTGCGCGGGTCGAGGCCGCCGGTCGGGTCGACCATCCGGGCCACGGGCTCGCGCACCTCGACGATGCGCCCGCGGCCGTCGTGGCGCAGTGCCGCGCCGGCCGGGAGCGGCGGGCCTCCCGGGGTGCCGGGCGCGGTGGGCGGCACGTCGGTGCCGGTGTCGCCCGTGGGCAACGTCGTGCGCGCCTCGGCCCGGCGGGACGCCGTCGTCGCCCGGACGACGGCGAGGCCCCGCGAGCCCGGCACCGGCACGGCACTGCTCACGTATCTCCCCCTCGCCCTCGGATCCGCACGTTCCTCCGATCGGGAACGCGGTGTCCGTCTCTGTCTCAGGCAACGAAGAAGAACCGATGGGGGTCCGGGGGGATCACCCCGTGGGGGGACCCGGCGCGGCGACCGCGTCCTCGGACGCGGTCGCCTGCACGACACGGACGATGGACCTTGAGGTCACCGACCGGTCGACGCGCCGAAGCGGACGGAGTCCACGACGAACGGCGACCGGCCCAGAACCACTCGGCCGATGGGCCGCCTCGTCACCCACGTGCGGATCAGCGCCCTACCGTCGGTGGGATCTCTGCGCCACGAGCGGTCCCCCAGCGACCATGAACGCTCCGCCACCGCCGAACGGAGGATCCGTGATCCTCCGGGCGAGCGACACGACCCGCGGACGAGGGTGCTGCCACCGGTCGGTACCCGTCCCGAGGGGCCGGGGAACCCGATCGTGGACGACCGGATCGTGTCGCGCGCGGGGCCGCTCAGTGACCGTGTCCCTCGGCTGCCACCTCGGCCACGTGGCGGCGGACCACGCCCTCCTCGGACGCCGCCCGCGCCACGGCCGCGGCCACCGCGGACGCCACCCGGTCGTCGAGGGCGGACGGGACGATGTGGTCGACGCCGAACTCCTCGTCGCCGGCGGCGATGTCCGCGATCGCCTCGGCGGCGGCGAGCTTCATGGCCTCGGTGATCCGCCGCGCGGCGGCGTCGAGGGCGCCCGCGAACACCCCGGGGAAGGCGAGCACGTTGTTGATCTGGTTCGGGTAGTCGCTGCGCCCGGTGGCGACGACCGCCGCGTGCTTGCGCGCGACCGAGGGGTCGATCTCCGGGTCGGGGTTGGAGAGCGCGAAGACGATCCCGCCCTCGGCCATCGAGGCGATGACCGACTCGGGGACGGTGGAGCCGGAGAGCCCGAGGAACACGTCGGCGCCGGCCGTCGCGGCCGCGAGGTCGCCGCGCACGCCGCGCGGGTTGGTCTGCTCGGCCAGGGACATCTTCTCGACGTTCATCCCCTCGCGGCCGGAGTGGATGACCCCGCGGGAGTCGAGGACGACGACGTCCGAGGCACCCGCCGAGAGCAGGATCTTGGCGCAGGCGACGCCGGAGGCGCCGGCGCCGCTGACGACGACCTTCAGCGCGGCGAGGTCGCGGCCGAGCACCCGGGCGGCGTTGCGCAACGCGGCGAGCACGACGATCGCGGTGCCGTGCTGGTCGTCGTGCATCACCGGGCAGTCGAGCGCCTCGACGAGCCGGCGCTCGATCTCGAAGCAGCGCGGCGCGGCGATGTCCTCGAGGTTGACCGCGCCGAAGCTCGGACGCAGGTGCACGAGGGTCTCGACGATCTCGTCGACGTCGGTGGTCTCGAGCACCAGCGGGATCGAGTCGAGGTCGGCGAACGCCTTGAACAGCGCCGACTTGCCCTCCATCACCGGCAGCGAGGCCCGGGGGCCGATGTCGCCGAGCCCGAGGACGGCGGTGCCGTCGGACACGACCGCGACGAGGCGGTGGGTCCACGTGTAGCGGGCAGTCAGCGCCTTGTCGTCGGCGATCGCCCGGCTGACCTTGGCCACGCCCGGCGTGTACGCGATGGCGAGGTCGCGGCGGCCGGCGAGCCCGACCGTCGGCGCGATCGAGAGCTTGCCCCCCTCGTGCGCGGTGAAGACCTCCTCCTCGGAGATGTCACGACCGTCGAGGGAGGGCTGGGTGGGATCGGGGACGTCGCTCACGGGGACTCCAAGCGGATCGGGCAGGGGACGAGTGGGGTACCCGGGGCGGGACGTCTCGACCGGCCTCCCGCGGTCGGCGGGGGCCGGAGGGCCGTCGGCGCGGATGGTGGGCGCGCGGCCCGGGTCGAGGGTCACCTGCGCCCGGTCTACCGGCGAATCCTCGCGCGCCACCCCGTCCCGTGTCTGCGGCAGGTGGGGTCGCGCCCGTCACCGGGCCGGTCGCGGGTCGGGTCACGCGTCCGGGAGGTCTAGGGTCGGCCGCCGTGCAGGTGCGGGAACTGGGCGTGCCGGGCTCGTGGCTCTTCGACCCGCCGGTGTTCCCCCGTCGTCGACCTGCGCGTCGGGTCGCCGACGTTCGGCACGTGGGACGCGGTGCGCCTCGACGGCGAGGCGCAGCAGGCGGTCTACGTCGCCGAGGGCCTCGGGCACGCCTTCCTCGCCCTCGCCGACGGCACCGTCGCCACCTACCTCTGCTCGCGGGAGTACGAGCCGGCCGCCGAGCACGGCGTCGCGGCCCTCGACCCGGACCTCGACCTGCCCTGGACGCGCGGGTGCGCCCGCGAGGACCTGGTGCTCTCCGAGAAGGACGCGGCCGCGCCGACGCTCGCGCAGGCCCGCGCCGCGGGCGCGCTGCCCACCTGGGAGGCGTGCGTGGCCCGTCGCGAGGCCCTGGCGGGCACCGCGGGCTCGGCGCCCTCAGCGGGCCCGTAGACGCCCCGGACGGGGCCACAGGCGCCACCGCACCGGGCCGAGGACCTCGGCGGGCCCGAGCGTCCGTGAATCCGTCGACGCCGCCGGGGCGTCCCCGACGGCGAACCAGCCCTCGTCGGTCTCCAGGGCCGCCCGCTTCACCGAGAGCTGCCCGGGCCGCGACGGCCACCGCACCAGCGCCGGCTCCCCCGGGCGCACCGCCGCCCCGGGGCGGGCCACGACGACGTCGCCGTCCCGCAGCGTCGGCGCCATCGACCCGCCCCGGACGAGCACGCGGCGTGGGCGCTGCCGCCAGAGGGTGACCAGCAGCTCACGAGGGGTCCTCACGGGCAGCGCCTCACGTGTCGTGGGCCGGTGACAGGGGTACGTTCCCTGACGTCGGAACGATCACCATTCCCCATGAGGAAGAGGGAGGCGAGATGGGACTGCTCTCCAGCGTCCTCCGTCCGCGTCTGGAGGCCACCGCACACTGCGACCTCCCCTGTGGCGTCTACGACCCGGCTCAGGCCCGGATCGAGGCCGAGTCGGTCAAGGCGATCCAGGAGAAGTACCAGGGCAACGAGGACCCGGCGTTCCGCGCCCGCGCGATCCAGATCAAGGAGGAGCGCGCCGACCTCGTCAAGCACCACCTGTGGGTGCTCTGGACCGACTACTTCAAGCCGCCGCACTTCGAGAAGTACCCGCAGCTCCACGAGCTGTTCAACAAGGCCACCAAGGCCGCGGGCGGCGGTGAGGGCGGCGCGAAGTCGTCCATGGACCCGAAGTCCGGTCAGCAGGTGCTCGACTACATCGCCGAGATCTCGGACATCTTCTGGGAGACCAAGAAGGGCTGAGCGCCCGCTCGGTCGGTCCGCGAGACCCCGACGCGCCCGTCCCCGCCACGCGGGGGCGGGCGCGTCGTCGTGCGGGAGCCGGTGTTCCGGGTCGGGAGCGGGTAGGGAGGACGCCGTGAGCGCCACACCCCGCGGACGCATCTACGTCCTGCGTCACGGCGAGACCGAGTGGTCCCGCGACGGACGCCACACGAGCCGCACCGACCTGCCGCTGACGCCGACGGGCGAGGACGCGGCCCGGATCGCCGGCCGGCTGCTCGTCACCCTGCGCGGGGACGTGCCGCCCCCCGTCGTGTGGACGAGCCCCCGCCGCCGCGCGCAGGACACGGCGCGGCTGGCCGGTCTCGCGCCGGACGCCGTCCGCGACGACCTGGTCGAGTGGGACTACGGCGACTACGAGGGCCGCACCACCCCGGAGATCCGCGAGGACGTGCCGGGCTGGACCGTGTGGAGCCACCCCTGCCCGGGCGGCGAGACCGGCGCGCAGGTGGCCGCCCGCCTCGACCGCGTGCTCGCCGACGCCGAGCGGGTCATCGCCGAGCGCGACCTCGTGCTCGTGGGCCACGGCCACGCCGGTCGGGTGCTCATCGCCCGCTACCTTTCCCTCGAGCCCTCGGCCGGGGTCGGGTTCGCGTTCGACGCCGCATCGGTGACGGTGCTGGGCCACGAGCGCGGCGTGCCGCGCATCGACCTGCTCAACGCCCCCGGCGGGCTGGTGGAACCGCCCCCGCCACCGGCGGACCGGCACTAGCGCAGCGGCACCAGAGGACTGCTACCGGCGGGCGCGGAACCGGAACGAGCGCTCGCCGGCGTCGGTGGTGGCGTCGCCGAACCCGGCGCCGTGCAGGCGGTCGGGCAACGTCCGAGGATCGACGACGACCATCGTGTCGCCGACGTGCAGGAGCCGGAACCGCAGGCTGCGGCGGCTGTCCGACCCGGCGAACGTGCCGCCGGGGCGCAGCACGCGGGCGGCCTCGGCGAACAGCCGGTCCTGGTGGTCGGGCGAGGGCACGTGGTGGAGCACCGTGAAGCAGACGACGGTGTCGAAGCTGGCGTCGGCGAACGGCAGGGCCGCGCCGTCGGCCGCGCGCACCTCGACCCGGTGCCCCATCTCGGCGCCGAGGTCCTTCGCGAGCCGCCGGTCCACCTCGGCCGCGGTCAGCGAGCCCGCGCGCTCGACGAGCCAGCGCGTGGTGACCCCGTAGCCGGGACCGATCTCGAGGACGTCGCCGCCGAGGTCGACGTCCTCGAGGGCCCACGGCAGGACCTGCTGGTGCATCCGCTCGGCCCACCCGGCCGACCGGCAGAGCCTGCGGTGCAGGACGTTCATCGGCACGCCCGCCACCGTAGTTCAGTGGCGCACGCCGTCGCCGTCCTCGGCGTCCTCCCCGTCCTCCGCGTCCGCCCACGCGCGGGTGGGCGCGCAGAGCAGTCCGTAGAGCACCACGGCGGCGAGGACCATCACCGGCACGCCCCAGTCCGGGCGATGGGAGGGCACGGCGGCGTAGAACCCGCATCCGAGCACGAACAGCTGGGCGACCAGCGACGGCCCGCGGGCCCCGCGCGTCCCGGTGACCAGGGCGACGCCCGCGGCGCCGACCGCGAGACCCAGGAGGGCCACGAACCCCCACACGGAGAACGTCACGCCGCCGAGGGCGAGGAGCACCGCGACGACGACGCCGACGACGCCCTCGGCGATCACACCGAGTGCGGCCAGGCGCACGGAACGGGGCATCACGACACCCAGCGTAGGCACGGCGGAGAGATCGGCGACATCCCGACCCCGCACCCCCCGGACGGAGGGGACGTGCCGTCTACGGTGAGCGCCGTGCGTGCGCTGCTCGTGGCCAACCCCTCGGCCACCACGACGACGGCGGCCGGTCAGGACGTCATCGCGCACGCGCTCGCGAGCGAGATCAAGCTCGACGTCGTCGCGACCCGCTACCGCGGCCACGCCGCCGAGCTCGCCGCCCGCGCGCGGTCCGAGGCCGTCGACCTCGTCGTCGTGCTCGGCGGCGACGGCACGGTGAACGAGGCCCTCAACGGGCTGCTCGCCGACGGGCCCGGGGAGCACGTCCCCGCGCTCGGCGTGGTGCCCGGCGGGTCGGCCAACGTGTTCGCCCGCGCCCTCGGCGTCCCGCGCGAGCCGCTCGAGGCCACCCACACGCTGCTGGGCGCGCTGCACGAGGGCCGCTCGCGCACGGTGGGCCTCGGCCGCGCCGACGAGCGGTGGTTCAGCTTCAACGCGGGGCTGGGCTGGGACGCCGACGTCATCGCCTCGATGGAGCGCGCCCGGGGCCGCGGTCACGACGCCACCCCGGCCCGCTACGTGGCCACGTCGATCCGCCGCTGGTCGCGCGCCCGGGTCGACCCGCCGGACCTCACCGTCGAGCTCGCGGGCGAGGAGCCGGTCGAGGGCGTCCGGCTCGCGATCGTGTCGAACACCGACCCGTGGACCTACCTCGGCGCGCGGCCGGTGCGCACCAACCCCGGCTGCTCGTTCGACGGCGGCCTCGGCGTCTTCGCCCTGCGCTCGCTGGGGCTGCCGACGATCCTGCGCCTCGTGCACCAGGTGCTGCGCCGCGACGGCGCCGCCGGCCTGAAGTCCGTCGTGCGGCGCGACGACGTCCCCGCCCTGCGGATCACGAGCAACGAGCCGGTGAACCTCCAGGTCGACGGCGACCACCTCGGACAGCGCAGCGACGTCGAGTTCGTGTCGGTCCCGGAGGCGTTGCGGGTGGTCGTGTAGGACGTGTCCCGACGGTGCGCGCGAGGTTCCGTGTGAAGTCGGCGTGAAACCCGACCGGCGGGACATGCGACGGGCGGGCATCTGAATCGAGCCCACGTGCCGACCGCTCGTCGTGGCCCCTCGGACGGGTGGACGGTTCGTCGTGCGTGAATCGTCGCTCGTCGCAGCCGGGCGGTCATGACGGTGCGCGCCATTCCACTCACCGACCGAGTTCGCCCGTCGAGCCGCTTGGCACTCGATCTCGTCGGTCGTGTCCTGCAGATTGAGTCGCATCCCCCGCGAATACCGGGAAGGACGCACGGGCCCCCGGGCCGGTGTTCCGGACCGGACGGGTCCGTTGTTCTCGAAATGGAGAACAACGGGCGGGAGTCGGGGGACAGCGACACCACCACGCGGTGCGGGTCGCCGTCCCCGGTCTCCGTGCCAGGTCGCGGGCCCCGACGGTGGGGCCCGGGACACGTCGAGAAGACGACGACCACGACCGGTGCGCGCCCCGAAGCGCACCCACCGAGGAGATCAGAACGATGGACTGGCGGAACGACGCTGCTTGCCGCGACGAGGACCCGGAACTGTTCTTCCCCGTCGGCACGAGCGGCCCCGCGCTCTCCCAGATCGCTCGCGCGAAAAGCGTCTGCCGGCGCTGCCCGGCCATGACCGAGTGCCTGAAGTGGGCGCTCGAGTCGGGCCAGGACGCGGGCGTCTGGGGCGGTGCGAGCGAGGACGAGCGCCGCGCGCTCAAGCGCCACGGCATCCGGCCCGAGGTGCACACCGCGCTCTGAGGGCCCCTACCCGGCGCCGCGCTCCCACGCTCCCCCAAGGCGCCGACCCGGTCCGCAGCACCCCGCCGGACGCTCGCTCCCCACGCGTCCGACCCGGTGGGTGCGGATCGACCACCCGCGAGACCCGAGGGCCCCGGTCCCGTCCCCCGAAGACGGTGCCGGGGCCCTCGTGCGTCCGGGGCTCCCCGGCGCGCCCGGCGGCCCGCGGGGGGGGCGCTCAGCGGCCGCGGTGCTGCAGCGGCACCCGCAGGACGGCCCGGGTGCCCTCGGACTCCGCCGGGCGCATGCTCAGGCTGCCGTCCAGCTCCGAGTCGACGAGCGTCCGCACGATCTGCAGACCCAGGCCCGTGGCCCGCTCCAGCGAGAACGTCTCGGGCAGTCCGCGACCGTCGTCGCGGACCTCCACCTCGAGCACCGCGGCGGTGCGCTTCGCGGCGATCACCACCGAGCCCGACGCCCGCTCGGCGAACCCGTGCTCGAGGGCGTTCGCGACGAGCTCGGTGAGCACCATGACCAGCGGTGTCGCCATCACCGCCGGCAGCACGCCGACCTCGCCCTGACGGCTCATGGCGACGCGGGCCCCGGGCCGCGCGAGGTCGTTCATCATCGGCAGCACGCGGTCGAGGACCTCGTCGATGTCCACCTTCTCGTCCACCGACGCCGCCAGCGCCTCGTGCACCAGGGCGATCGACGCGACGCGGCGCACCGACTCCGTGAGCGCCTCCTGCGCCTCGTTGTGGGGCGTGCGGCGGGCCTGCAGGCGCAGGAGCGCCGCGACCGTCTGCAGGTTGTTCTTCACGCGGTGGTGGATCTCGCGGATCGTGGCGTCCTTGCTCAGCAGCGCCCGGTCGCGGCGGCGGACGTCGGTGACGTCCCGGACGAGCACCAGCGCGCCGGACGGCAGCCCGCGCGGGTGCAGCGGCAGCGCCCGCAGCACGGCCGTCGCGCCGTGGCCCTCCAGCTCGGCGCGCTGGGACGGCGTCCCCGCCAGCGCCCCGCGCACGTGCTCGGCGGCCTCGGTGCCCTCGAAGGCGTCGTCGGCGACGTCGCGCACGACCGTCGCGAGGTCGACGCCCACCAGCTCGTCGCTCCACCCCAGGCGGTGGAAGGCCGAGGCGGCGTTCGGGCTCGCGTAGAGCACCCGGCCGGTGGAGCTGATGCGCACCAGCCCGTCGCCCACCCGGGGCGACGAGCGGCCCTCGTCGCGGCCGGCGGCGGTGGGGAACGTCCCGTCCGCGACCATCTGGCACAGGTCGGAGGCCACCGCGAGGTACGAGATCTCCAGCGTGCTCGGCACCCGGGGCGCGGCGAGGTTCGTGTCGCGACCGAGGACGGCGATCACGTCGCCCGTGCCCGAGTCCTCCCGGCTGGTGGGCGCTCGCACCGGCACGACCTCGCGGCGCACCGACCGGCCCCGGTGCCAGCGCGGCTGGTCCTCGCGCCGCAGGGTCGAGTCCTGCAGCGCCCGGTCGAGCTGGGCGTGCTGGCTCGCCGCAGCCACGGTGCCGACCATGTCCTCGGGGTGGGCGGTCGCCGTCGTCGTCGGGCGGCTCTGCGCGACGCAGACGAACTTCCCGGCCAGGTCACCGCCCGTCACCGGGATCCAGAGCAGGAAGTCGGCGAACGAGAGGTCGGCCAGCAGCTGCCACTCGGCGACCACGCGCTGCAGGTGCGCCACCGCCGACCCGGAGAGCGTGGTGTGGGTGGCCAGGAGGTTCGACAGCGTCGAGGTCGGCCGGCCGCGGTTCCCCACGGGCCTCATCCAACCACTGTGATTCCACCACTGTGCCGGTCAGGCGCCCCCGACGTGCGACGATGGACGCATGTCGAAGCGCGCGCGCCAGAAGCGGGACCGCAAGAAGAAGAGCAGCAACCACGGCAAGCGCCCCCACGCCTGAGCGCCTGGGCGCCTGCCCCGGACACACGACGGGCCCGTCCGCACGCTGCGGACGGGCCCGTCGTCGTGGTGGGCGGCGCGTTGGGGCGCGCTCAGCGGCGCCAGGACTCCACGCGGGTCTGGTTGACCTCGACGACCGTGCCGGCGGGGCCGCGCTCGACGGTGACCTGCGCCTGCTCGAGCACCGTCGCGCGGATCTGCTCGCGGAGACGCTCGTGGAGCTCGGCCGGGGCGTGCTCGCCGCGGCAGCTGCGGCCCAGCAGGGTCTTGACCTTCTCCTCGAGCCCGTAGCGGGCCAGGCAGGGGCCGCACTCGTCGAGGTGGCGGCGCAGCTGGGCGTCGCGCTCGGGCTGGCACTCGTGGTCGAGCAGCAGCCAGACCTCGGCGAGGACCTCCGAGCAGTCGGTCTCGTGGGGCTCTCCGCAGCTCATCGCGCGGCCCCCTCTCCGGTCGTCACGCGGGTGTCCCCGTCGCGCAGGAACCCGCGGTCGCGGGCGGTGTCGGTGAGCGCCTCCCGCAGCTGGCGGCGGCCGCGGTGCAGCCGCGACATCACGGTGCCGATCGGCGTGCCCATGATGTCGGCGATCTCCTTGTAGGCGAAGCCCTCGACGTCGGCGAGGTACACCGCCATCCGGAAGTCGTCCGGCAGGCTCGACAGCGCGTCGCGGATGTCGTTGTCCGGCAGGTTCTCCAGCGCCTCGGCCTCGGCCGACGGGAGGCCCGACGAGCTGTGCTCACCGGCCTGGGCGAGCTGCCAGTCGGTGATCTCCTCGGTGGGCGACTGCTGGGGCTGCCGCTGCCGCTTGCGGTAGGTGTTGATGTAGGAGTTGGTGAGGATGCGGTACATCCACGCCTTGAGGTTCGTGCCGGGCGTGAACGAGGCGAACGACGAGTACGCCTTGAGCACCGTCTCCTGCACCAGGTCCTCGGCGTCGGCCGGGTTGCGCGTCATGCGCAGGGCCGCCGCGTACAGCTGGTCGACCAGCGGCATCGCGTCCCGCTCGAAGCGCGCGGCGCGCTCCTCCGGCGTCTCGGTCGCGAGGTCCACCGCACCGTCCGCCGGTGCCGGTCGCACCTCCTGGCGCTCTTCGGGCTGGTCGGCCCGATCGCTCGCCGCGCTCGCACCGTCGGCCACGAGGCTCCCTCCACGCCGCTCGCGCACCGCGAGCGCGACATCGTCGGATCCCGCGGAGACTACCCGGCCGCGCGGGGAGCCACCCCGCATCGCCGACGACGTCACCCGCGTCCCGGTGGCCGGGACGAGCGACGCCAGGTCGACCCCGGCCTCGATCCCGACGTCCCTGACGGGCTCCGTCACCATTGCTGGCATCGCACCTCTCCTCGTCCTGCCGCGCGAGGACGATCGTGATCGCGCGGCGTATCGAGGGAACGCCAGCGGGGGGTCCGGGATTCCCGGTTGCCGGCCGTGACGGGGTTCTGGTGGGCTCCCCACCCGTGGCCGGTCGCGCGACCCCGGCGACGGCCGCGCTGGACGCGGCCGGCGTCGCCTACAGCACCCACCCCTACACCGCCCCGGGCACCGCGGCCTCTCATGATCGAGCTCCGCTTCGCTCCGTCTCCTATGGCACCGAGGCGGCCGAGGCCCTGGGCCTCGACCCGCACCGGGTGCTGAAGACGCTGGTCGCGGAGGTGGACGGCGCGCCGGTGCTCGCGATGGTGCCGGTCGCCGGGACGCTCGACCTCAAGGCGCTGGCCGCCGCCCGCGGCGGGAAGCGCGCCGTCATGGCCGACGCCACCCGCGCCCAGCGGCTCACCGGCTACGTCGTCGGCGGCATCGCCCCGCTGGGCACCCGGCAGGCGCTGGACGTCGTGATCGACCTCTCGGTCGCCGAGCACGCGACGGTCTACTGCTCGGCCGGCCGCCGGGGGCTGCAGCTGGAACTGGCCCCCGACGACCTCGTCACCGTCACCCGCGGGGAACTCGCCGAGATCGGCGCTTAGGCCGTCTCCACGACGAACCGGAACCGCACGTCCCCGCGCCCGAGCCGGTCCAGCGCCGCACCGAGACGGTCGGGGGCCACCACCTCCACGTCGGCGACGATCCCGTGCTCGGCGGCGACGTCGAGCATCTCGCGGGTGGCGGGCACGCCGCCGCTGCCCGTGCCGACGATCTTCTTCTCGCCGACGACCAGGCTCATCGGGTCGATGTCGAGGCGGGCCGGCGGGATGCCCGCCAGCACGTAGGCGCCGTCGACCGCGAGCGCGTCCAGGTAGGGCGCGAGGTCGAGCGGGTGGCCGGTGGTGTCGAGGAGCAGGTCGAAGCGCCGCTTCTGGCGGGCCAGCGCGTCGGGGTCGCGGGTGACGACGATGTCGTCGGCGCCCAGGGCCTTCGCGGCGTCGGCCTTGGCCGCGCTGGTGGTGAGGGCGACCGTCTCGGCGCCCAGCGCGTGGGAGAACTTGATCGCGAGGTGCCCGAGGCCGCCGACCCCGACCACGCCGACCGTCGTCCCCGCGCCCGCGCCGAGGCGGCGCAGCGGGGACCAGGTGGTGATCCCGGCGCAGAGCAGCGGCGCCGCGCCGGCGGGGTCGAGCCCGGCGGGCAGGGGGTAGACGAAGTAGCGGTCGACGACGATCTCGGTGGAGAAGCCGCCCTGGGTGACGCCGCCGGAGACCCGGTCCTCGCCGCCGTAGGTCAGCGTCGGGAACGCCTCGCAGTCGTTCTCCCGCCCGGCGCGGCAGGCGGTGCACGTGCGGCACGAGTCGATGATGTTCCCGACGGCGACCCGGTCGCCCGCGGAGAGGTCGTCGACGTCGTCGCCCACCGCCGCGACGACCCCCGTCATCTCGTGCCCCGCGACCAGCGGGAAGGCGGCGGGGTCACCGTTCGCGAGGGCGTGCCGGTCGGTCGCGCACACCCCGCAGTGCGTGATGCGGACGACGACGTCCTGCGGCCGCGGGTCGCGCCGGTCGATGGTCCACGGCTGCGGGGCGGCGCCCGGCGTCGCGGCGGCCCATCCGGTCACCTGGTGCACGATCGGACCTCCTCGGTCAGAACCAACTGGTTGGTTACCTCTGACCGTAACACGTAACCGACCAGTTGGTTATGATGCGCCGGTGCCCAAGGACGGTGCGGCGACCCGGCGCCGCCTGCTCGACGCCGCGACCGCGGAGTTCTCGCGGTACGGGATCGCGGGGGCGCGCGTCGACCGCATCGCCGATGCCGCCGAGGCCAACAAGGCGCAGATCTACGCGTGGTTCACGTCGAAGGACGGCCTGTTCGACGCCGTGTTCGCCGAGCACCTGTCGCTGATCGTCGACCTCGTGCCGTTCGACGCGACCGACCTGGCCGGCTACGCGGTCCGGCTCTACGACGCCTACCTCGAGCGGCCCTCGGTGGTCCTCCTCGCGACCTGGGCGCGGCTGGAGCGGGTGCCCACGGGCGACCTGCTCACCACGGCCGCGGAGGACGTCGCCGCGAAGCTCGACGCGGTCCGCGCCGCCCAGGCCGACGGGCTGGTCGACCCCGAGCTCGCGCCGCGCGACGTCTACTCGATGGTGATCTCGCTGTCGATGAGCTGGTCACCGGCGGCGACGGTGATCGCGGCGTCGACGGCCGACCCGGACGACGAGCACGCGCGGCGCCGGACCGCCCTGCACGCCGTCGCGACCCGGGCGTTCCGTCCGGGCTGAGGGTCACGCGACGGGGCCGGGCCGGTCCCGGCGCGCGGGGAGGAGCATGTCCAGCCAGGGCCCGACGGCCTCGCGGATCGGTCCCCTCGCCCTCAGCGAGTGGTCGCCCCGCACCGTGACGACCTCGCGGTGCCGCCCCGGGGTCGGGACGCCGAAGCGGTCGTTCTCCCCCGACACCGCGAGCACCGGGATGCCCGCGGCGTCGACGGCGTCGATCTCCGGGCCGCGGTCGGGGCGCGTGCCGTCCCTCCGGGCCGGCGCGAGCAGCGGGAACGCCAGCGTCAGCACGCCGATCGGCGCCGGGTCGGCGACGACCGCGCCGCGGCACGCGACGCGCGCCCCGGACGACCGACCGCCGTGGATCTGCGGGGTGTCCGGGAAGCGCTCGGTGAGCGCGGCGAGCACGGACGCCCAGGCCTCGTCGAGCTGGGCGGCGGGCGCCGGCGCCTTGCGGCCGGCGACCCGGTAGGGCTGCAGGACGCGGGCCACCGCGAGGAGCCCGGCCGCCTCCGCGGCGGCGAGCAGGTCCGGTGCCTCGATGCCCCCGCCGGCGCCGTGGCCGAGCACGAGCAGCCCGAGGCAGCGGGCCGGCGTCCGCAGCGCCACCCGGGCGGGCCCGTGCGGCGTCGGGACCTCGAGCTCGTCGGTGGTCACCGGGTGGTCACTGGGTGGCGGGGACGTCGGCCTCGAGGTCGAGGTCGAGACCCTGCTGCTCGGGCTCGTCGTGGGTCTCCTCGATCAGCTCGGGCCCGTGGTTCTTCACGTTGTTGACCTTGGTGGACACCTGGCGCAGCTCGAACGCCGTCAGCAGCTCGGGCGGCGGGGGCTCGAGCAGGTCGGTCGGGTCGTCGTTGTCCGGGTCGAGCCAGGCCTGCCACCGCTCGGCGGGCAGCACCAGCGGCATGCGGTGGTGGATCGCCGTGAGCGGCCCGGCGGCGTCGACGGTGACGACCGTGGTGCTGATCAGGGGCGACGCGCCCTTCGCGGCGTCCTTCGGCCGCCAGGTCTCCCACAGGCCGGCGAAGGCGAGCGACTTCCCGCCGGGCAGCGTGATGAAGTACGGCACCTTGCGCCCGCCGGGCCCGTCGCGCTGCCACTCGAACCAGCCGTCGGCCGGGAGCAGGCAGCGGCGGCCCTTCACCGCGCGGCGGAAGGCGGGCTTGCTGGTCAGCGAGTCGGACCGCGCGTTGATCATGCGGTTGCCGACCTTCGGGTCGTCGGCCCAGCCCGGCACGAGGCCCCACCGCATGGCCCGCAGGCTGCGCTCGAGGCGCTGGGGGTCGGCCTTCCCGTCGTCGTCGCGCGGATGCCGGTCGACCACGCCGATCACGGTCTCGGTGGGCGCGACGTTGTACTCGGGCCCGGGCCACGCGCCGTCGGTGGCGTCGACGGCGTCGAACTCCTCGGCGAGGGTGGCCGGATCCTTGGCCTGGCTGTAGCGGCCGCACATGGCGCCATCATCCCACCGGGCACCGACACACCCGGGGCCGAGCGCGAGAAGATGGCCCCATGAGCGATCAGCCCTGGGCGGCACCGACGGCCGACGGGCCCGTGCGCGGCACGGTGTCGGTGCCCGGCTCCAAGTCGGTGACGAACCGCGCGCTGGTCCTCGCCGCGCTGGGCGCCGACGGCGTCACCCGCCACGTCCGCGGCGCGGCCCGGTCGCGGGACACGACGCTGATGGCCGGCGCCCTGGCGTCCCTCGGGGCGACGGTGACGACGGCCGACGGCCGTGCCGGCACGGTCGACCTGGAGATCACCGCCCCGGCGACCTTCCGCGGCGGGCACGTCGACTGCGGGCTCGCGGGCACCGTGATGCGCTTCGTCCCGCCGATGGCCGCGCTGGCCGACGGCGAGGTCGTCCTCGACGGCGACCCGCGGGCCCGCGAGCGCCCCATGGGCGGGATCGTCGCCGGCCTGCGCGGGCTCGGCGTCGACGTCACCGGCGAGGCGCTGCCGCTGACCGTCGCCGGCGGGCCGCACCCGCGCGGCGGGGAGGTCACCGTCGACGCGTCCGCGTCCAGCCAGTTCGTCAGCGGCCTGCTGCTCTCCGGCGCCCGCTACGCCGAGGGCGTCACCGTCACCCACGCCGGCGAGCGCGGCGTCCCGTCGCTGCCGCACGTCGCGATGACCGTGGCGATGCTCCGGGCGGCCGGGGTCCCCGTCGTCGAGGCGCCGGATCGCTGGCACGTCGCCCCGGGCCCCGTCACGGCGCCGACCGTGCTCGACGTCGAGCCCGACCTGTCGGGTGCGGCGGTCTACCTGGCCGCGGCGCTCGCCACCGGCGGGTCGGTGACGGTCGCGGGCTGGCCGGACACCGACCTCCAGCCCGGCGCCGCGGTCCGGCGCGTGCTGGAGGCCTTCGGCGCGCGGGTGACCCTCGATGCGGAGGGGCTCACGGTCGACGGGCCCGAGCGGCTCGACGGCGTGGACGTCGACCTCGGCGAGATCAGCGAGCTCACCCCGACCGTCGCCGCGCTCGCCGCCGTCGCGGCGCGGGACGGGGCGACGTCGCGGCTGCGCGGCGTCGCCCACATCCGCGGCCACGAGACCGACCGCCTGGCCGCCCTCGCCGCCGAGCTCGGCACCGTCGGGGCGCGCGTCACCGAGACCGCGGACGGGCTGGAGATCGCGCCGGCGCCCCTCACCGCGCCGACCCGGCCGTGGGGTGCGTACGCCGACCACCGGATGGCGACGGCCGGCGCGATCGTCGGTCTCGTCGTGCCCGGCGTCGCCGTCGACGACGTCGCCGCCACCACCAAGACCCTCCCCGACTTCGCGACCGACTGGCCCGCCCTCGTGCGCGCCGGGGTCGGGGTCTAGGGAGCCGGCGGGGTGCCGAGCGGAGCGCGCGGCGGCGGCCGCGGGGAGACCTCGCGGCTCGACGAGTCCGACGTCCGCGTCCGCCCGGGCAAGGGGACGCGCCCGCGCAGCAAGCGCCGCCCCGAGCACGCCGACGCCACCGCGGCGATGGTCGTCGGCGTCGACCGCGGCCGGTGGACCTGCGCGCCCGACGACGACCCCGCGCGCCGCATCGTCGCCATGCGGGCGCGGGAGCTGGGGCGCACGCCGGTCGTCGTGGGCGACCGGGTGGGGCTGGTCGGCGACGTCTCCGGCGGCGAGGACGCCCTCGCGCGGATCGTGCGGGTCGACGAGCGGACCAGCGTCCTACGCCGCACCGCCGACGACACGGACCCCTACGAGCGGGTGGTCGTCGCCAACGCGTCGCACCTCGTGATCGTCACCGCGGTCGCCGACCCGACCCCGCGCACCGGCTTCGTCGACCGGGCGCTCGTGGCCGCCTACGCCGGCGGGCTCGACCCCGTGCTGTGCCTGACGAAGGCCGACCTCGCCGACCCGGCGGAGTTCGCCGCGAACTACGCCGACCTCGACCTGCCCGTCGTCGTCACCCGCGCCGACGAGGACCCGACGGGGCTGCGCGAGGTCGTCGAGGGGCGGGTCACGGCGCTCGTCGGGCACTCCGGGGTCGGGAAGTCGACGCTGGTCAACGTGCTCGTGCCGGACGCCGACCGGGCCGTCGGCGAGGTGTCGGGGGTCGGGAAGGGCCGGCACACCTCCACGTCGGCGGTGGCGCTGGCGCTGCCGGACCACACGGGATGGGTCGTGGACACGCCGGGCATCCGCTCGTTCGGGCTCGCGCACATCGCCGCCGACGACGTCGTCGCCGCCTTCGGCGACCTGGCCGCCGCTATCGAGGACTGCCCGCGCGGCTGCACCCACCTCGGCCCCCCGGCCGACCCGGAGTGCGCGCTCGACGCGGAGGTCGCCGCGGGCCGGCTGTCGCACGGCCGATTGGACGCACTGCGGCGGGTCCTGACGGCGCTGCGCGTTCCGTCGTGGGAGAGCTGACATCGGGTCGACCTAAGGTGCGCTGTCCTGTCCTGCGGTGCGAGCCCACTCGGCCGCGGACTGCACGACCGAGGGATTCCTGTTCACCGCGCTGCGGCGCTCGGCCAAGAGGCCCGACCGCCGCCACCCCTTCGGCTACGGCAAGGAGCGCTTCTTCTGGTCGATGCTCGCGGCGGTCTCGGTCTTCGTCACCGGCGCCGCGTACTCGGTGTACGAGGGCGTCGCCACGATCGTCGAGCAGGCGCCGGACCCCGCCGAGGAGCAGTACGCCTGGGTCGCCTACGCGGTGCTCGGTCTCTCCGCGGTCATCGAGGGCGTCTCGTGGCAGCAGGCCGTCCGGCAGGTGTGGTGTGAGAAGCGGGCGCTGGACCTGTCGCTGCGGCAGTACGTGCGCCTGTCCGACGACCCCACGTCGCTGAGCGTGCTGTTCGAGGACACCGCCGCCCTGCTGGGCCTGCTCCTCGCCGCGGTCGGCGTCGTCCTGCACCAGCTCACCGGTTCGTCGCTCTGGGACGGGATCGCGTCGGTGCTGATCGGTCTCCTGCTCGCCGGTGTCGCCTACGTGCTCGGGCGCACGAACAAGCACCTCCTGGTCGGCCGCTCGGCCGAACCGCGGGTGATGCGCGCGGTGTTCGACCACCTCGCGGACGCCCCCGAGGTCGTCGCCGTCGTCGACCTGAAGTCGATGCTCACCGGCGCCGACAGCATCCTCGTGTGCGCCCGCGTCGACTTCGTGGACGAGCTCGGCGCCGACGACGTCGAGCGGACCTGCGTCCGGCTCGACGAGGAGCTGCGGTCGCGCTTCAGCGACGTCCACGAGGTGTTCGTCGAACCGGTGCCCCGCGGCGACCCGGCGGTGCGCCGCGCGGTGCTGGAGCGCTACGGGGACCTGCTCACCAACTGGCAGCGGGAGCACGACGCCGCCGCGGGGTCGTCGACCTCCGCGTGATCACACCGGGCCCGTGCTGTGGTCCGGAGCGTTCTCGGGTAGGACCGGTGTGTGGCGAACGGGTCGGGCGACGGGGACGTCTCCGGTGGCGGCGAGTCGACGCTCACCGTCCTGCTCGCGCTGGCCTCGAACGTGCTGGTGGGCGTCCTCAAGCTGATCGCGGGGCTGCTCACCGGCTCGTCGGCGATGCTCGCCGAGGCGGCGCACTCGGTGGCGGACACGACCACCGAGGTCTTCCTCTTCACGGCCCTGCGCCGCTCGGGTCGCCGGCCCGACCGCACGCACCCGTTCGGATACGGCAAGGAGCGCTTCTTCTGGGCAATGATCGCCGCGGTCTCGGTGTTCATCACCGGCGCCGCCTACTCGATCCTCGAGGGCATCGAGACGATCGTCGAGCGGGCGCCCGACCCGGCGGAGGAGCAGTACGCGTGGGTCGCGTACGCCGTGCTGGCGCTGTCGTTCGTCATCGAGGGCACGTCGTGGCAGCAGGCCGTGCGCCAGGTGTGGCGGGAGAAGCGCGAGCTGCGGCTCCCGCTGTACCGCTACCTGCGGCTCTCCGACGACCCGACGGTCAAGAGCGTCCTGTTCGAGGACTCCGCGGCGCTGGTCGGCCTCGTGTTCGCCGCGCTCGGCGTGGGCCTGCACCAGCTCACCGGATCGTCGGTCTGGGACGGCATCGCCTCGGTGATGATCGGTGTGCTGCTGGTCTTCGTCGCCTACGCCCTCGGCCGCACCAACAAGAACCTGCTGATCGGCCGGTCCGCCGAGCCCCGCGTCATGCACGCGGTGTTCGACCACCTCGCCGACGCGCCCGAGATCGAGGCCGTCGTCGACCTGCAGTCGATGCTCACCGGCACCGACAGCGTCCTGCTCTGCGCGCGGGTCGACTTCGTCGACGCCCTGTCCGCCGCCGACCTCGAGCGTGCCTGCGTCCGGCTCGACGACGAGCTGCGCGAGCGCTTCACCGACCTCGACCAGATCTTCATCGAGCCCGTGCCGCGGACCGATCCGGACATGCGCGCGGCCGTGCTCGAGCGCTACGGCACCCTGCTGACCACCTGGCAGCGCGAGCACGACGCCCGTCAGTCCTCGGTCCACTCCAGGAGGTCGCCGGGCTGACAGTCGAGCACCCGGCACATCGCCTCGAGGGTGCTGAAGCGCACCGCCTTCGCCCGCCCGTTCTTGAGCACGGCGACGTTCGCGGGCGTGAGCCCGACGCGCTCGGCGAACTCCCCCACGCTCATCTTGTGCCGGGCGAGCTGCACGTCGATCCGCACGACGATCGGCATCAGATGACCGCGTCCATGTCCGTGCGCAGGGTGGTCGCGGCCCGCAGCAGCGCGCGCATCACCACCATGAGCAGCCCGACCACGGCGACCACGAGCGTCGGCACCAGGAGCAGCAGCATCACCGGGCCCCGCTCCTCGTCGGCGACGGACCCCACCCACGCGACCACGCCCACGAGCACGACCCACGCCGCCGCGATCGCGCCGACGATCACGTCGACCCACACCAGGGACGAGGTCGTGAAGATGCGGTCGGCCCGGACGCGGGAGAGCAGCGCCCAGGTCGCGACGATGACCACCTCGGCGCAGAGCAGCCAGAACGCCGCGAGCGCGGTCGCCGGCCACCGCAGGGGCGCGAACTGCGGGGACTCCGCCGCCCTCGCCGCGAACTGGCCCGGGAACGACAGCGTCTGGAAGACGACCAGGACCGCGAACAGCACGACCAGGCAGATCCGGAGCGGGATCACCACGCGCTCGACTCGAGGCATGCGATCGAGGATCGCGCGTTTTCTATCGACAATCAATAGCTGATGATCCGGTCGGCGCGATGGGCGGTAGCGGCGATCATCCGGGCGTTGGCGGCGTCGCTGCCGTCGGCGCGGGCGACGGCCTCGGCGTGGCTGCGGCCGTGGCGCTCGTGGCGGGCGACGAGGCGCGCGCGGCGCTCGTCCTCGTCGGGGGCGAGGAACCACACCTCGTCGAGCAGCGCCCGGACGCCGTCCCACGGGGCCTCGTCCATGAGCAGGTAGTTGCCCTCGGTCACCAGGACGAGCGCGTCCGGCGGGACCTCGAGCGCGCCCGCGATCGGCTCCTCGATCTCGCGGCGGAACTCCGGGGCCCACACGGTCGCCGCGCGGGACCGGGCGCGCTCGAGGAAGGCGACGTAGCCCGCGGCGTCGAACGTGTCCGGGGCGCCCTTGCGGTCACGGCGCCCGAGCCGGTCGAGCACGGCGTTCGCGAGGTGCCAGCCGTCCATCCCGACGACGGCCACCTCCGGCCCGGCGAGCGCCGCGACGAGGGTGGACTTGCCCGCTCCGGGGCCGCCGACGATCCCCAGGAGCCGCCGGCGCCCGTCGGCACGGGCGGCGTCGAGGAGGTGCGCGATGTCGGGTCCGGTCATGTGCGCACTATTGCCCACGAGCGGGTACGCCCGGTCGGTGGAGCTCCCCGTGCCCGGTCCGGGCCCCGACGCCGCGGTCGCGTTCGTGCGGGAGCACCTCGCCGACCTCGTCTGCGACACCCCGGCCGCGTCCCCGTCCTTCCGCGGCGGCCAGACCGCCGCCGACGCCGCGCTCGCCGCGCTCGACGTCACGCGCTACGCGGGCCGGCGCAACGAGGTCTGGCCGGTCGAGCGCCGCGGGGCGTCGCGGATGTCGCCCTACGTCCGCTACAACCTCGTGGACCTGCCCACGCTCTGGGCGCACGTCGCGGACGCACCGTCGAACGACCGTCGCAAGTACCGCGACGAGCTGACCTGGCAGGAGTTCACCCGCCACCTCTACGCCCGCTTCGGCCGCGACGGGCACCCGGCCCTGCGCGACGAGCTGCGGGCGACGCCGCCGCAGCCGTCCGAGCCGTGGGACGAGCCCTGGCCGCGGGACATGCGCTGCATGGACGCGACGGTGGGCGAGCTGCACACCGACGGGTGGCTGGTGAACCAGACGCGGATGTGGCTGGCGAGCCAGTGGACCGTCCGGGCCGGGGCCCGGTGGCGGGACGGCGAGGAGGAATTCTTCACCCACCTCCTCGACGGCTCCCGCGCCGCCAACCGCCTCAACTGGCAGTGGACGACCGGTGCCGGCTCGGGGAAGGCGTACGGTTTCTCGCGCTGGCAGGTCCAGAAGCGGGCGCCCCAGCTCTGCCGCGAGTGCGCGCTGCGCGACGCCTGCCCGGTGCAGGGCTGGCCGCCCGACCAGCGCACCACCCGCGTCACGGTCTCCGACCTGCTGCGCGGGGACCCCGACCCCGACGTGACGGCGGGGCCGTCCTCGCCGCTGGTCGGCTCCGGCTCCGAAGCTGTCGAGGAGGTCGTCGACGCCGTCTGGCTGACCGCGGAGTCGCTGGGCGACGCGGACCCCGCCCTGGCGGCGCACCCGGACGTGCCCGCGGTCTTCTGCTTCGACGAGCCGCTGCTGCGCCGGCTGATGCTCTCCGGCAAGCGCCTGGTGTTCCTCGCCGAGACCCTCGCCGACCTCGCGACCCGCCGCCCCGTGGAGATCCGTCGCGGGCGCGTCGTCGAGGAGCTCACCGGGCGCCGCCTCGCGGTGACGTTCGCGCCGGTGCCGGGGTTCCGGCGGCTCCGGGAGGAGCTCGCGCCCGCGGTCGTCCATCCGTGGCCCTGGCTCTTCCGCCCGCGCGCCGGGCGGATGCAGTCGTGGACGGCGTGGCGCAAGGGCATGCCCGCCCAGCCCGACGGGCCGGTGCCGGTCGCGAGCTGACCCTCGTCGGTGTCGGGGGGACGTGCGAGGCTGCCGGCGGGTCCGGAGGGGGTCGCCATGGTGCGCGAGCAGCAGCCGTGGCTCGACGTGCCGTACGCGGAGAAGGACGACGCCAAGGCCGCGGGCGCGCTGTGGGACCGGCGGGCCCGACGCTGGTACGCGCCGCGGCCGGGCGTGCCCGAGCTCGCGCGCTGGCTCCCGGTGGTACGGACGCCGCCGGAGGGCGTGCCGGTGGCCGACGGAGCGGCCGACGACTCGGCGGCCCGTCCCGCGGCCGGGGACACCGGCACCGCAGAGATCGGGGGCGCGGCCGAGGTCCGACTCGCCGAGGCTCTGCGCGGCCTCACCGAGCCCGGCCCGTGGGAGCGGCTCACCCGGCGCCGCCCGCCGTGGCGCGTCCTGCACGGCGTCCCGGCGAGCCCGCGCCGCGATCTCGACCACGTCCTGGTCGGGCCGCCGGGGGTGGTCACCGTCGAGGTCCTGCAGCACGCCGGCGTCGTGTCCGTCGAGGACGACCGGCTGGCCGTCGACGGCAAGGTCGTCGACGTCGTGTCGCGCGCCCGGGCGGAGGCCGAGCGGGTCGGTCGTCTGCTCGCCGCCGCGCGGGACGGCGGCGGGGTCCCACCCGTCACCGCGGCGCTCGCCGTGGTCGCCGCGTCCGTGGCCGTCGCGCCGGGCCGGGAGCGGCCGCAGGGTGTGCTCGTCGCGACGCCCGCGAACCTGCCCCGCCGGATCACCGGGCTGCCCACCGAGCTCGCCGACGACGAGATCGACGAGCTCTACGCCGTCGCCCGTCGACTGGGCACGTGGACGCGGGACCTCTGACCGGCGCCTTTCCGTCCCGGGCGGCCATGGTGCGGTGCCGCGGGCGTTCCTACATTGGGCGTGGCGACAGGAGGTCCGCGCCATGGGCGACGGGAGCAGGAGCGAGGCCGGGCACGTCGACGTCCTGATCGTCGGAGCCGGCGTGTCCGGGATCGGGGCGGCGCACCACCTGCGGGAACACTTCGGAGACCACAGCGTCGTCGTGCTCGACGCCCAGGAGCGGCACGGCGGCACCTGGTGGACCCAGCGCTTCCCGGGTGTGCGCTCCGACAGCGACCTCTACACCTACGCCTACCGGTTCAAGCCGTGGCACGGTCCGTCGATCGCGTCCGGCGACAAGATCCTCCGCTATCTCGACGAGGTCGTCGCCGAGGACGGTCTCGGTCCGCACCTGCGCCCGCGGCACCGCGTGACCGCGGCCCACTGGTCGAGCGCGGACCGGTGCTGGACCGTCGACGTCACCCGGGACGACACGGGCGAGGACCTGCGCTTCACCACCGGCTTCCTCTGGATGTGCGCGGGCTACTACCGCCACGGCGACCCCTACCGGCCCGAGTGGCCGGGCACCGAGCGCTTCGCCGGCCGGATCGTCCACCCGATGAGCTGGCCCGAGGACCTCGACCTCACCGGCCGGCGGGTCGTGGTCATCGGCTCGGGGTCGACCGCCGCGACGCTGATCCCGGCGATCGCCGAGCAGGCCGCGCACGTGACGATGCTGCAGCGCTCGCCGTCGTACTACATCGCGAAGCCGACGGTCACCGAGCTCGGGACGACGCTCGAGGCCCTCGACATCCCCCGCGCGTGGACCTCGGAGATCCTGCGCCGCCAGTTCGTCAGCCAGACCCAGTGGCTGGCGCGCACGGCGCTGGAGGACCCGCAGCTCGTGCACGACTACCTGCTGGAGAACGTGCGGCCCCTGCTCCCGGAGGACTTCGACGTCGAGCAGCACCTCACGCCGCGCTACCGGCCGTGGCAGCAACGGGTCTGCATCGTCCCGGACGGCGACCTCTTCGCCGCCCTGCGCGAGAAGAAGGCCTCCATCGTCACCGACACCGTCGAGACCTTCACCGAGCACGGCATCCGGCTGCGCTCCGGCGAGGAGCTGCCGGCCGACGTCGTCGTGAGCGCCACCGGCTTCAACCTCGCGGTGTTCGGCGACGTCGCCCTGAGCGTGGACGGCGAGCCGGTCGACGTCGCCGACCGCGTCACCTGGCGCGGGCTGATGCTCTCCGGGGTGCCGAACATGGCCTACGTGTTCGGCTACCTGCGCCACAGCTGGACGCTGCGGGTGGATCTCGTCGCCGACGTCGTCTGTCGCCTGCTCGCCCACCTGCGCGAGCGCGGTGCGACCACGGTGACCCCGACCCTGCGCGCGCAGGACGCCGACATGGCGCTGCTGCCGTGGTCGGACCCGGCGAACTTCAACCCGGCTACATCACGCGCTCCCTGCACCTGCTCTACCGCCAGGGCGACCGCCCGCCGTGGAACCACATGCTCGAGCACGACGAGGAACAGCACGTCCTCCCCGACGTCGATCTGGAGGACGGCTCGCTGCGGTACTCGTGAGGCGCGGGGCTCGCCGGGGGCTCGCGCGGGCCGGAGATCCGGGTCACCCGCCATCGGCGCGCTCGGCCGGTACCGGGCCGAGAGCGAGTGTCAGAACGGTGGCGGGTCCGGGTCGTCCGGCGGCGGCCGGCCCGGTGCCTCTCCCGCCGTGCCGGCGCGCGAGACCCTCGCGGTCCCGGTGGGCGAGGCTGTGCCCGGCGGCCTTCGGTGACGCCGGTGTTCGGTGGCCCAGACCGGGCCGTCGGTCGCGTACTCGTCCGGCTCCGCGCTCGAGCGCACGGCGGGCGGGGCGCAGTCGGGGAGATCGTCCAGGACGGGTCGGGGTGGTCGTTCGTACGTGTGCCCGCTCGGGCTGAGCCAGAGGAACCAGCCGGGTCGCGGTTGGGTCAGCGTCCAGCCCTGGTCCTTGAGGTCGTGGTCATGACCGCACGCGGGGCCGAGGTTCCTGTCGACCGTGAGCCCGCGATCCACGACCGCGAGGGTGTGGTCGATCTCCGCCTCGAGGGCCGAGGTCCCGCAGGTGGGGAACACGCACGACCGGTCGCGCGACGTGATCCATCGCCGCAGCGCGGCGGACGGGAAGCGGGCGAGCGCCTCCCGCGCCCGGGCCCGCCGGCGCACCGCCTTCTGCGACCACCGGAGGGCATCCAGCGGTCCTGCGAACGGGTCCGGCCGCGCGTCGTCGCGGGCCGTACGCCCGTGCCGCGCGCGTCCCTCGGCCTCACGGGCGGCGCGTTCCTCGGCATCGCGGGCGGCGTCGTCCTCCGCGCGGGCGGTGCGCCACTGGGCGAGCTGGTGCTCCAGGTCGACGAGCAGTCGCGCCCACTCCGGGTGATCGGCGGGATGGAGGGAGTCGAGGAAGGCCTCGGTGACGTGGAGCTCGACCACGGGTCGCGGAGCGCCCGGGACGGCGGGCTCCTGCGGCGTCGTGCCCGTAGACGAGGGACGGCGGCGGGTCACCAGAGCGGCGACGAGCACGCCCTCGTCGTCGCTCACCACGACCCGCCACTCGGCGTCGGCGTACGCCGCGGCGAGCTCGCGGGCCACCCCGGCGGTGATCACACCCCACCCCGGCATGCGCGCGGGCCGCTCGTCGAGCTCGAGCAGCGTGCCCAGCCCCACCCGCAGCTCGAACCGCGACTGCCGCGTCGGCCGCCGCTGCCCCGCACCACCGGGGTCGCGGGCACCGGTCTCGTCAGGACCCGTGCCCTGCGTCGCGGCCGGCTCGTCGTCGACGGGCTCGTCACCCACCGCGCCGTCGCCGGCGGCCTCGTCACCATCCCCACCACCGGCTGCGTCGTCATCCCCACCACCGGCTGCGTCGTCACCGACCGAGCCGCCACCGGCCGCGCCGCCACCCGCCGCGCCGCCACCCGCCGCGTCGTCTGCAGGCGCGCTCTCGCCGGGCGCGTCCTCCGGGGGCGCGTCGGCGGGCTCGGGCGTGCGACGGGGCTGGGGGTCGTCGTCCTCGGCCATCGCGACGACGGCCGCCACGATCTCGGCGTCGGAGGCACCCTCGTTGTCGGGGTGGAACGCGGCGAGGATGACGTCGGCGCGGATGGTGTCGATCAGTCCCGTCCGTCCGGACGCCTGGGCCCGGGCGGCGAGGGCGTTGAGCCGCCGCGCGGAACGCACCCCGCCCTCGAACGGCAGGTCGAGCGCGGAGAGGTTGACGGTGCCGGCGTCGGTACAGCGGGCCACGACCCGACGCTGGCGACGGTGCGCCCGGTAGATCTTCTCCGCCCACTCCGTGTCGAGGTGCTTGGCCAGCGTCTGGATGCGGTCGATCAGGCGGGACGGCGTGAGCCCGGCGGCCTCGCCGACCAGGCGATCGATCACCGCGGCGGCGTGCTCCGCGGAGAGGGCCGCGGTCCAGCGCACCAGGATCGCCACCCGTTGCTCGTCGATCTCCCCGGCTTCCCATGCCGCGCCCAGCCTCGGGTGACGGGCCGCGGCGTCGGCGAGGTCGAGGATCCGGGACACCGCGGTGCGCGAGGCCGTCAGCACGAGCCGCAGCTCGTCGCCTTCCTGGTCGTCCCGCTCGGCGCGGCCGCCGGGCTCCGACGGGTCGGCGAGCGCGGCCTCGCGGGCGCAGACGTGGAACCGGGCCTGCTGGTGGGCCAGCTGGCGGCGCTGCGCGGCCAGCACGCGCATCGTGTCGTAGGGGCTGACGCGCTCGGGATCGAGCCGCTCGAGAACAGCACTCAGCGCGGCGCCTGCGGGGGTCTCCTCGAGCCCCGCCGGCACCTCCTGGAACGCTGTGTCGAACACGTGTTCGACTCTAGCGCCGCCCCCCGACAACCCGGTGCCGTTCCCGAGAACCCCCTCAGATCTGCTGCACCCACGCCGCGACGAGCAGCCCGAAACCCAGGACCACCGGCACCGTCACCGGCACGACCCAGGGGCGGCGGCGACCACCGAGCAGGTGCTCGGTGAGACGGATCTGCAGCGCGCCCAGCGCCCACCAGACCACCGCGAGCACCACCAGCGTCCCGACCCACACCCACGCGTGCGCGGCCCACGCGCCCACGAGGTTCGGGCCGCCCCAGGCATCGTCGTACGGCCCCGCGACGACGAACCCGTAGAACGGGCCGCGCGCGGTGGCCAGCAGCGCCATCCACGCCAGCCACCAGAACAGCCCGCCCAGGACGGCGCTGAGCACGCCGTGGAGCAGGACCCGCGGGCCGGGCGCACGATCGTCGAGATCGGACGTGACACCCCCGCACGCGAGATGTCGCCGCGCGGTGTCGACCCCGCCCAGCGGGCCGCTCACCGCGACCCCCACCAGCTCGCCGGCCGCGGCCGGGAGCAGCCCGAGGCCGTACGCCAGACGGCGCCCGGCACCCTGCCGCACGCGACGGCCCCGGGCCCCGCTCACCGCTGCGCGATCGGAGGCTTCGGCCCGACCGCCGGAGTGCGGCCGCCGCGCCGCGGGGACGGAAGGGGCCGCACCGGACCCCGCCGTGGAGGCCACCCCCGGCTCCCTGCCGGTGGGCCGGACGGAGGGCGCCTCGGGCGTCGCACCGGCGGACGCGGGAACGGAGATCGGCGCGTGGCTCATGTCCGACGACGCTAGGGACCCCGTCCGACATCCGAATCGGTCCGAGGGACCGGATCCGTCTCCCCCTCAGGTATGAGACGCGACTACAGGAGCTCCAGCACGAACGGCAGTTCCTGGACGCCGTACCAGGCGAGCTCGTGGTCCTCGGCCTCGCCGAGCGTGAACTCGGCGTCGGGGTCGCCGAGATCGGCCGCGTCCACCACGGCCGCGGCCGCCCGCACCGCGTCCCCCGCCTCCTCCAGGTCGAGGTGGACGGCGGCGAGCCGCGAGATCGGCACCGGGCCGCCGACGCGCACGACGGCGTCGTCGAGGTCGGGACGCAGCGTCACGTCGTCGACGTCCGCGCTGACGACCGCGCGACGCGGCGGGGCCCCGGGATCGTCGGCGAGCTCGGTCGCGAGCAGGCGCAGCGACGCGCGGGCCGCCTCGGACATCGCCACGTACTCGAGCTCCTCGTCGTCGCCCGCGACGTACGCCTCGCGCAACCGCGGGGTGAGCGCGAACGCGGTGCCCGACAGGGGCTGCAGCTGCTCGGTGTCGAGCAGCCTGCGCAGACCGGCCACGGTGGCCGGGACGTAGATCCTCACCGCTCTCCCGTTCTCTCCCGCCGCCAGCGGGCCGCCGTCGTCCGCAGCGCGACCTCGGCGACCTCGGCCTGCTTGCGGGGGTCCATGACGTTCCAGCCGGTCACGGCCCGGTCCTCGGGGTCCGGGGCGTGCTCGGTGACGGCGACGCCCGCCTCGCGCACGCGCGTGACCTCGTAGCCGGAGCGCCCTCCGATCAGCCCGCGCAGCCACCCGTCGGTGGCCGCGACGGGATCCGACCACACCGCCGGTGTCGGCCCCGTCCGGGCCAGGGGGACGAGGACGAGCGCCTCGTCCACGGGGGGCATGTCGGGGTCGAGCAGCAGGTCGGCCGACGTCGCCGAGCAGACCCCGCCGTCGACGTAGCGGTGCCCGCCGATCTCCACCGGCGAGAACCACCCCGGCACCGCGCACGACGCCGTCGCCGCCTCGGCCATCGACGCGGTCGGCGCGCCGGGGCGACCGAAGGGCACGCGGGCGCCGGTGTCGTAGTCCATCGCGACGATCCGCACCTGCGGGTACTCGGGCCAGGTCTCGCTCGCCCACTTCGTCGCCCACCGCCGCAGGCCGGTGGTGTCGCCGCGCCCGGTCGGCAGCAGCGCCGCCCCGAACGCCAGCGGGGGGAAGCGGCGGGGACGCCGGGCGATCTCACCCAGCAGCCGCAACGACCCCGGACCGACCCGCGGCACCGGCGGCAGCCCGCGACGGGCGGTCGAGCGCGGCGCACCCCGCGGGCGGGACGGCGCCGGCGGGGGATCGAGCAGCTGGGCGAGCATGTCGGAGGCCGGGACCCCGCTGGCCAGCGCCGCCGCGACGACCGAGCCCGCCGACGTCCCGACCAGCGCGTCGGCCTCCCGCGCGTCCCTTCCCGTCGCCTGCTCCCAGGTGGTCAGCGCCGCGACGGTCCAGGCGTAGCCCAGCTGCCCGCCCGTCCCGAGGACGAGACCGAAGCTCACGGGGCCGCCACGGGAGCGCTCACCGCGGCACCGTCGCGCGCAGCTCCGCCAGCGACTCCGCGATCAGCTCGCCGAGCTCGTCGACGTCGGCCATCGAGTCGCGGTCGGCGTTGAACCCGTAGAACACCCCGCCGTCGTACGACGTCAGACCCACGGCCAGCGACTGCCCCTTCGCCAGCGGCACGACGGGGTACATCTCGAGCATCTTCGCGCCGGCCGCGTAGAGGGCGTGCTGCGGGCCGGGGACGTTGGAGACGACGAGGTTGAACAGCCGGCGGGCGAACCCGTTCGCCGCCCGGGCGCCCAGCGCGTGCAGCGTCGGGGGCGCGAACCCGCCGACCCGCACCAGCGCGTTCGCCCCCACCGACTGGCCCGACTCCTTGTGCTCCCGCATCGCGTGCGCCACGTGGTGCATCCGCAGGACGGGGTTCGGCTCGCCGACGGGCAGGTCGACGAGGAACGACGCGATCTGGTTGCCGAGCAGCCCGGCGCCGGCGAGCGAGCCCGTCGTCTCGGCGTCCCCGCGCACCGACAGCGGCACCATCGCGCGCATCGTCGTCGTCGGGGACACCGACGCCCCGCGGGAGAGCAGCCAGTTGCGCAGCGCCCCGGCGATGACGGCCAGCACGACGTCGTTGATCGTCCCGCCGTGGGCGCGCCGCACCGCGCGGTAGTCCTCGAGGTCGGTGCGGGCCATCGAGAAGCGCCGCTGGGTGGAGATCGGCACGTTCAGCGGGCTCACCGGGGCGGGCCGCACCGCGGTGCGCACGGCGGAGAACAGCCCGCCGGCCACGCCCGCGACCTTGGTGACGGTGTCGGCCGCGTCGCGCACGGCGTCACGGGCCGCCTCGACGGCGTTGCCGGGCCGCGCCACCGCCTCGCCGACGGCGTCGTAGACCAGACGCCAGGCCGACGGCTCCTGGCGGGCGATCCACTCCTCCTCGTTGGCCGGGGCGCCGGAGGCGGTGTCGTCGAGCACGACCTGGCCGATGTCGATCGACGCGACCCCGTCGACCATCGCCTGGTGGGTCTTCGTGACGAGGGCGACCCGCCCGCCGGACAGCCCGTCGACCAGGTACATCTCCCACAACGGACGGGTGTGGTCGAGCGGGCGGGACATCAGCCGGGCGACGAGCTCGCACAGCGCCCGCTCGGTGCCCGGCGCGGGCAGCGCGGAACGGCGCACGTGGTAGGTGACGTCGAAGTCGACGTCGTCGATCCACACCGGCCGGGCCATGCGGCCGGGTACCTCGCGGATCTTCTGGCGGTAGCGGGGCACCAGGCCGATGCGGCTGGAGATGAGGTCGACGAGGCCGTCGTAGTCGAAGCCGTTCCGCGGCTTGCGGAAGACGGACACGCTCCCCACGTGCATCGGGGTCGTCGGCTGGTCCATGTAGAGGAAGGAGGCGTCCAGCGCCGACAGGCGGTCCGGCATGGGCGCGATCGTCGCACAGGGCCGGGTGCCGGGCCGGGCGTCGGGGCGTCTGCCAGGCTGGTCGTGATGTCGCCCTCACCCAGCTCACGGCCGGTGTCACCCAAGGACGCCTTCGTGACGGTGTACGGGCGCAAGCCGGTGCTCGAGGCGCTCGGCGACCCGGAGCTGACCGTCGACAAGGTCGTGCTCGCCGACGGCGTCGACCGCGACGCGGTGCGGACCTTCACCGAGGCCGCGCGGGCCCGCGGGCTGACGCTGCAGCGGGCGTCGGCGCAGCGGGTCAAGGTGCTGGCGGGCAACGGGCGGCAGGACCAGGGGGTGCTCGCCGACGTCGTCGCCCCGCGGATGCGCACCGTGGAGCACTTCCTCGAGGAGCTGCCCGATGCCGCCGACGCCCGGGTGCTCGTGCTCGACGGCCTGACCAACCCCGCGAACGTCGGCATGATCCTGCGCTCGGCGACCGGCGCCGGGCTCGAGGGCGTCCTGCTGCCCCGCCGCGGGGCGCCGTCGATCGACCCGCTCGTGGTGAAGGCCTCGGCCGGCATCGCCTTCCACGCCCCCGTGCTGCGCGCCCGCACGGCCGCCGACGGCCTGGCGGCCCTGGCCGAGGCGGGGTTCGTGCTGCTGGGGCTGGACGGCTCCGGTGGGACCACGTTGTTCGACGCCGAGCTGCCCGGGCGGGTCGCGCTCGTGGTCGGCGGTGAGACCGACGGGATCACCGACGACGTGCGCGCCGAGCTCCACGGCACGGTGACGATCCCCCTGGCCGACGGGGTGGAGTCGCTCAACGCCGCCTGCGCGGCCACGGTCGCCTGCTTCGAGCTGGCCCGCCGGCAGCAGTAGCGCGGAACGCCCCACGGCTGTCGGACGGCTCGCCTACGCTCGGCGCCGTCCCCGCGGACCGGTCCTCCCCCGGCTCCCGCTCGCAGGACGCGTCGCGTGCGCGTCCGCAGCCTGCCCGGGAGGTCACGTCGTGAGCACCACCGCCACGGCCACCGCCACCGCGCCGTCCCCTGTGCCCGCCCGGGCCCGCCGGGTCGGCGACGTCCCCGCGCCGCGGGTGCGTCCGCTGGCCGAGGTCCTGCCCGCTGCCCCGCCGGCCGCCGTCACCGCGGCGGCGCCGGACCTCGACCCCCACCGGGACCAGGAGGACCTCGACCGGCTCGCCGCCGCGCTGCGTCCGGTCGCGGCCCGGCTGCTCGGCGCCGTCGCGGACGTGCTCGCCGGCCGCCGCCCGCCCGGGCACCTGGACGCCCTGCTCAGCGGGCCGGCGTTGCAGACGCTGGCCCGGGCCGCCCGCCCGCCGGGCGCCCGGGGCCGGGCGACCGCGCGGACGCCGTCCTCGGGACCCGCCGCGGCGAACCTCCGCGGCCTGCGGGTCTGCGCGCTGGGCCCGCGCGCGGTGGAGGTGTCCGCCGTCGTCCACGGACGCGATCGCGTGCGGGCGCTGGCCGCCCGACTCGAACGCGCCGACGACGGCCCGGCCGACCCCGGGCGGTGGCGCGTGGTGGCGCTGTGCCCGGGGTGACGCGGGCGGTGGTGCAGGTGGTGCAGGTGGTGCAGGCGGTGCAGCCGGAGCAGGCGGTGCAGCCGGAGCCGGCGGCGCAGTCGGAGCCGGCGGCGCAGCCGGAGCAGGCGGGTCAGGCGGGTCCGCGGGGCGGCGCCCCGTGGCACTGCTTGTACTTGCGTCCCGAGCCGCACGGGCAGGGCGAGTTGCGCGACGGGGTGTCGGAGCGACGGGCCTGCTGCGGGTTGGCCCGGGCGGCGCGGCCGCCACCGGCGCCGTTGCCCGAGCCGTTGCCGTCGGCGGCGTGCCGCGCGGCGTGGCCGTCCTCGTCCGGACCGCTGTAGTTCAGCTCCTGCGGGCGCCGGCCGCCGAGGCCCGCGCCGCGGAACGCGTCGGGCAGCGCGTCCTTGCCCAGCTGGGAGAGCGCGGGGCCGGCGGCGGTGGTGGGGCCGAGGTCGGGCTCCTGCGCGTGCGCCGCCCCCCGCTGGCCGTCACGGCCGGTCCGCTGACCGTCCCGCTGACCGGCGCGGCCGTCCCGGCCACCGCGGGGGCGCTGTGAGCCGGGCGCCGGTCCGCGGCCGGGCCGTCCCCGGCCGCTGCGGCCCGTCGGCACCTGGGGCGCCTGCGGTGCCTGGCCCCCCGGGGCGGCCTGGGCGGCCTGGGCAGCGGCCGCCGCGGGCGGCGTGGCGGCGGGCGGCACCGATCCGGGCGGGCCCGCCGGGGCCCCGGGAGCGCCCGGAGCCGGGGATCCCGGGCCGGCCGGCGGGGCGCCGGCCGCGCGTCGTCCGACCGGGATCGCCCCGGTGGGCGCGCTCGCGAGGCGCGGGTCGACCGGCAGCGGCGCGGCGCCCGAGGTGCTCGGGGTCTGGCGCGGGTCCGGGGTGTCCGGGCGGATGGCCGCCTGGACGCTGGTGTCCGTGGTCGGGTTGGCGCCCGGCACGGCGTCGACAGGGGCCTGCTCCTCGACCTGGATGGTGAGGTTGAACAGGAACGCGACGGACTCCTCGCGGATGCCCTCCATCATGGAGGTGAACATCTCGTAGCCCTCGCGCTTGTACTCGATCTTGGGATCGCGCTGGGCCATCGCACGCAGGCCGATGCCCTGCTTGAGGTAGTCCATCTCGTAGAGGTGCTCGCGCCACTTGCGGTCGAGCACCGAGAGGACGACCTGCCGCTCGAGCTCGCGCATCCCGCCCTCGGGCGCGATGCGGTCGATCTCGTCCTCGCGGCGGGCGTAGGACTCGAGGGCGTCCTCGGTGAGCACCTCGACCAGGTAGTCGCGGTCGACGTCGTCGTGCTCCTCGAGGATCTCCTCCCACGAGACCCCGACGGGGTAGAGCTGCCCCAGCCCGGTCCAGAGCTTGTCGAGGTCCCAGTCCTCGCTGTAGCCCTCGCTCGTGGCGCCGTCGACGTAGGCGGTGACCACGTCGACGATCATGTTCTGGACCTGCTCGGAGAGGTTCTCGCCCTCGAGGACGCGGTGGCGCTCGGCGTAGATCACCGTGCGCTGCTGGTTCATCACCTCGTCGTACTCGAGGATGTCCTTGCGGGCCTCGAAGTTCTGCTGCTCGACCTGCGTCTGGGCGCTGCGGATGGCCCGGGAGACCATCTTGGCCTCGATGGGCATGTCCTCGGGGAGGTTGAACCGGGTCATGATCGACTCGACCATGGCGCCGTTGAACCGCCGCATGAGCTCGTCGCCCAGAGAGAGGTAGAACCGCGACTCGCCCGGGTCGCCCTGGCGGCCGGAGCGGCCGCGCAGCTGGTTGTCGATGCGGCGCGACTCGTGGCGCTCGGTGCCGAGGACGTAGAGGCCGCCGGCCTTCTTGACCTCCTCGGCCTCCCGCTCGACCTCGCTCTTGACCTCGGCGAGCGTGTCGTCCCACGCCGCCTCGTAGTCCTCGCGCGACTCCACCGGGTCGAGACCCTGGGCGCGCAGGCGCTGGTCGGCGATGAAGTCGGGGTTGCCGCCGAGCACGATGTCGGTGCCGCGGCCGGCCATGTTGGTGGCCACCGTGATCGCGCCGCGCCGGCCGGCCTCGGCGATGATCTGCGCCTCCTGCTCGTGGAACTTGGCGTTGAGCACCGAGTGCGTCACGCCCCGTTCGGTGAGCAGCTTCGCGAGGTACTCGGAGCGCTCGACGCTCGTGGTGCCGATCAGCACCGGCTGGCCGCGCTCGAAGTGCTCGGCGACGTCGTCGGCCACGGCCTCGAACTTGGCCGGCTCGGTCTTGTAGACGAGGTCGGGCTGGTCGAGGCGCTGGGGATCCTTGTTGGTGGGGATCGTGACCACGCCGAGCTTGTAGGTCTTCGACAGCTCCGCCGCCTCGGTCTGGGCGGTACCGGTCATCCCGGCGAGCTTCTCGTAGAGGCGGAAGTAGTTCTGGAGCGTGATCGTGGCCAGCGTCTGGTTCTCGGCCTTGATCTCGACGCCTTCCTTGGCCTCGATCGCCTGGTGCAGGCCCTCGTTGTAGCGGCGCCCGACGAGCACACGGCCGGTGAACTCGTCGACGATGAGGACCTCGCCGTCACGGACGATGTAGTCCTTGTCGCGGAGGAAGAGCTCCTTGACCTTGACGGCGTTGTTCAGGTAGCCCACGAGCGGGGTGTTCGCGGCCTCGTAGAGGTTCTCGATGCCGAGCTGGTCCTCGATGAAGGAGACGCCCTCCTCGGTGACACCGATGGTCTTCTTGCGCTCGTCGACCTCGTAGTGGACGTCGCGCGTCATCTTCGGGGCGAGGCGGGCGAACTCGGTGTACCAGCGGGCGCTCTGCTCGGCGGGACCCGAGATGATCAGCGGCGTGCGGGCCTCGTCGATGAGGATCGAGTCGACCTCGTCGACGATCGCGAACGAGTGCCCGCGCTGCACGCACTCGGCCTTCGACCAGGCCATGTTGTCGCGCAGGAAGTCGAACCCGAACTCGTTGTTCGTGCCGTAGGTGATGTCCGCCTGGTACGCCGCCCGGCGCTCCTCCTGCGGCATCCCCGAGTAGATGGCGCCGACCTCGAGGCCGAGGAAGCGGTGCACACGACCCATCCACTGCGAGTCGCGCTGCGCCAGGTAGTCGTTCACCGTGACGACGTGGACGCCCTCCTGGGCGATCGCGTTGAGGTAGGCCGGCAGCGTCGAGACCAGGGTCTTGCCCTCGCCGGTGCGCATCTCGGCGACGTTGCCCTCGTGCAGCGCCGCACCGCCCATGAGCTGCACCGGGTAGTGGAACTGGCCCAGGGTGCGGTTGGCGGCCTCGCGCACGACGGCGAACGCCTCGGGCAGGAGGTCGTCGAGCGACTCGCCGTCGGCGTAGCGCTCGCGGAACTCGTCGGTCTTGGCCTGCAGCTCGGCGTCGCTGAGCTCCGCGGTCTCGTCGGCGAACGTGTCGACGTAGTCCGCGATCTTGCCGAGGCGCTTGACCGTGCGCGTCTCGCCGGCGCGCAACAGTCGGTTCAGGACCACGGTGGTGACCTCGCTCGTGCTTCGTCGGCGCCACGGATGGGCCGTCCGGCGTCGCGCACCGGCACGGGCCCGCCCCCATCGTAGGTGCTCGGGGGACGGGCCCTGTGCGCGCGTGCGTGCCCCTCCCGCGAGGGAGGCACGAGAACGGATCAGACCAGGGCGATGACGCCGTACGCGTAGCCGTGGCGGCGGTACACGACGCTCGGGCGCCCGGTGGCCTTGTCGGAGAACAGGAAGAAGTCGTGGCCGACGAGCTCCATCTGGGAGAGGGCGTCGTCCACCGTCATCGGGATCGCGTCGTGCTCCTTGTGCCGCACGATCTGGCCCGGGAGGTACTCGTCGGTGTCCTCGGCGGGTTCGCGGGCCGCGGGGACGTCCACCGACCACGGCTGCTCGGCGAGCTCCCGCTCGAGCAGATCGGTCGCGGCGGCGGCCGCGGACTCGGTCGGCGTCTCCGGGGACGCGATCCCCCCGAGTGCCCGCGCCACCGACACCGGCACGCGCCGGCCGTGGCTCACGCGACGACGGTCGTGCGCGCGGCGCAGACGGGCCTCGAGACGGGCCACGGCCTGGTCGAGCGCGCAGTAGAAGTCGGCGGAACAGCCCTCGCCGCGGACGACGGGGCCGCGTCCACGGCCCGTGATCTCGACGCGCTGACAGTTCTTCGACCGGCGGGGGTTCGGCTCGTGGGAGAGCTGGACCTCCAGCCTCATGATCTTGTAGTCGTAGCGCTCGAGCCGGGCCAGCTTGTCGGCCGTGTGCTCGCGGAAGTGATCGGGGACCTCGACGTTGCGTCCACAGAGAACGATCTCCATTGACGACCTCCCGGTTGGGGGACACGTTGCGCGGCCCGGTGCACCGGTGGAGGGCGTCCATGTCCTCGCCGGGAGCCAGACCGCGTGAACTGCGACGTTCGCGCCTCCTGTCGTTCACCGACTCAGGATGTGGGCGTCACCGTAGTGACTCCGACCGTTCCCGCGGTAGGTCCGATCTGCCCGATGGCGTCCCTCGGACGACACCCGACCGGATCGGTCACCGGCCGTCACGGACTCCGCGCGGGTGAGACCCACCCGGCAGGCGACTCCCCACCCGGACGAGTGAGGTGCGCGCCCGGGGGTCGGCCACGGTGAGCACCACGACCACGTCCACCGGCCGGCCCGCGGCGGCGAGCAGCGCGGTCGCGGCCCGCGCGGTCGCCCCGGTCGTCAGGACGTCGTCGAGCAGCGCCACCGCGCAGCCGGGCGGCGGCAGGCCCCGGGGACGCAGGCGCAGGTGGCGCGCGAGGTTGTCCGCCCGGGCCGCGGCGTCGAGGCCCACGGCGTCCGCGGCGCGCCGACCCAGTGCGAGCGCGCGGGACACGCACGGGAGACGCGGCGCCGCGGGGCTCGACCCGTCGGCGGGCACCTCGGCGCCCGAGGTCCCGGACCTCGCCACCACCGCCCGCGCGAGGCGCAGCACGTGGTCGCCCCCGCGTGCCCGGGCCGCCGCCGGCCGGGAGGGTGCGGGCACGAGCGCGGCCGGCGGGACCTCGCCCTCGCGCAGCGCCGCGGCGACCAGACCCGCGAGCGGACGGGCGAGCTCGCGGCGCCCGCGCTCCTTGTAGGACAGGAGCACCGCGCGCGCGCTGCCCGCGTAGGGCGCGAGCGCCAGGACCGGCGGGAGCCCCGGCAGGTCGAGGAGCCCCGGGCTCCGCCAGCGGTCGCGACAGCGTCCGCACCAGCGCTCGCCCGCCTCGCCGCACCCCGCGCACGGGGCGGGCAGGAGCAGGTCGGCCAGGGCGAGGAACGCGGGACCGAGACGGTGACGCGGGTGCACGCGCCCAGCCTCACGCCGCGGACCTCGGCGGGGCCAGGACCGGCCCCGGACCCTGGGGACGCATCCGGCGGATGGGGACGGCGGACGGCCCAGCGGGTCGGGCCGGGTCGGGGGTTTCGGGCCAGCGGGTCGGGCCAGCGGGTCGGGTCAGCGGGTCGGGTCGGCGGGTCGGGTCAGCCGGGGTACGCCGGCACCGTCCCGGAGCCGAAACCGGACACGGCCTGCCACACGTCGCCGCCGGAGGCGCTCCCCCCACCGAGGGGCAGGGTCCAGGTGCCGCCCTGGTCGGCCACCACCAGCGGGCGGCCCGGGCGGGCGGCGACGGCGGTCACCGGAGGGGTCAGGTTGGTGGTCGGGAGCGACTCGAGGTCGAGGCCGTCGACCGACACGAGCGTCACCGGGCGGTCGGCCCGGTTGCCGACCGCGACGAGCTGGTCGGTGCGCGTCCAGCCGACGTCGAGGACCTGGTCGAGGGCCCCGGGACGCAGCTCCGTGACCGAGCCCAGGCGCGCCCCGCCGACACCGTCGCGGGCGATCGCGGCCACCAGGACCCGACCCCCGGCGACGATCGCGGCCCGCGCCCCGTCCGGCGAGACGCGCAGCGCGGACAGCGTCCCCGGCGACCCCGGCGGCGCGGCGACCCCGGCGGCGGCGAGCCCGGAGGCGTCCACGGCCTGGGGACGCACCGGGCTCCCGGGACGCTCGCGGACGGCGCGGACGACGGTCGTCGAGTCGACCACCGACCAGACCTCGGTGCCGTCCGGGGTCCACGACGGACGCGCGATCGAGCGTCCCTCGATCCCGCTCGGCGTGAGCTCCGAGCCGCCGGGGCCGGTGAGCAGGCGGGCCCGCCGCGCGGACGGGTCGGTGGCGCCCCCGTCCTCGGCCACCACCGCCACCTCGCCCTCGTCGCTCGCCGACGCGGAGACCGCGCGGTAGGTGCCGCGTCCGGCCGGCCCGCCCGCGGGCTCGCCCGAGAGCAGCCGCAGGGCCCCGTCGTCGGCGACGAGCACGGGGACGTCGGACTCCTCCGGCCCGCCCACGACCGGGTCGAGCGGCAGGTCGGGGCGCGTCGCGACCTCCGGCGGGAGCCCCGCCAGCGCGTCGGTGACGTTGACCTCGGGCGTCGCGGGCAGCAACGGCGCGCCGTCGACGAGCAGGCGCACCCGCGAGACGCCGATCCCGGCCAGGGTCAGCGTCACCTGCTGGGCGATCTCGCGGCGTCGCGGGTCGTCGAGGGCCCCGGTCCGGGACAGGTCGACCACCGCGGCGCCCTCCGCGGTGGTCGTGACGTCGGAGCGCAGCGTGGTGCCGACCGGCAGGGCGCTGACCGCGGCGCCGGCCAGCGACTCCGACGGCCCCGCGAACAGGTACTGCAGCGCGCGCGTGGGCACCGACCGCGCCGGGCTGGTCGCGAGGTAGCGGGGGTCGGAGACGGGGGCGTCGTGCTGGGGGTCGAGGAACCAGGTGCGCACCGGACGGGTGCTGGCCCGCAGGTCGGAGCGCCGCACGATCGTCCCGGTCGGCAGCGACGAGATGCGCCACTGGCCGTTCTGCTCGGTGAGGCCCACGTCGATCTCGACCTGACGGACGCCGGCCACGAAGACGCCCTCCGGGGTGAGCACGCCGAGCGCGGTCGCGCGGATCCGCACGGTCGACTCGCCGGCAGGGACCGGGCGGTCCGTGAACACCGTGTCCACCTGGTCGTTGACGACGATCGGGGCCGCGCCGTCGTCCCACGTGCCGGCCGCGGCGGGCGTGAGGAAGGCGCGGGCGGCCTGGTGGCGCTCGGCCGTCGCGCCGGACGCCAGGACCCACCCGCGCACGGTCTCCAGCGGGCCCGCGTTGCGCGCCGGACCGGGCGGGGCGGTCGGCTCGGCGGCGTCGCCGACCCGGCGCAGCACGGTGACGTCCGACGACCCGGGCACCGACGCGCACCCGGCGCCCAGCACGAGCGCCAGCAGCAGTGCCGGCAGCAGCCGCCCGATCGTCCGGGGGCGCGTCACCGGACCACCGACGAGCCGGGATCGGACGGCGGCGACGGCGCCGGGACGTCCGTGCCGGAGCGGCGGCCGGACGCACCGGCGGTGTCGCGCTCGTCGGTCGCGTCGTCGCCGCCGGCGGTGTCGCGGACATCGGTCGTGGCGCGGCCGTCGGTCGTGTCGAGGTCGTCGGCCGTCGCGCGTTCGCCGGGCGTGGCGCGGCCGTCCGCCGTGTCGCGGTCGGCTCCGCGGTGGGCGTCGACACCGTCCACGTCGTCCACCGCGTCGAGATCGTCCACCGCGTCGAGATCGTCCACCGCGTCGAGATCGTCCACCGCGTCGAGATCGTCCACCGCGTCGAGATCGTCCAGACCCTCGAGGTCGTCGAGACCCTCGAGGTCCTCGAGGTCGTGGACCCGGTCCAGGTCGTCGATCTCGTCGGCTCTCGTGGCTCCCTCCGCCTCGTCGGTCTCGTCGGCGTCCTCGGCCAGGGGCGGCATCGCGGTCCCGGCGGTGGCCGCGCCGTCGCGGATGCCGGGTTCCGCGGCCGCGGGCGCCGCGGCGACGGGCAGCAGGGGCAGGGGGCTGGTGCGCAGGCGCTCGCCGTGGCGCAGCGGGAGGGTCAGGCGGAACACCGCGCCGCGGTCGACCTCGCCCCAGGCCTGCAGCCAGCCGCCGTGCAGCCGGGCGTCCTCGAGGCTGATCGCCAGGCCGAGCCCGGTGCCGCCGCTGCGACGCTGGCGCGACGGGTCGGCACGCCAGAACCGGTTGAACACGAGCCCGGCCTCGCCGGGCTTGAGGCCGACGCCGTGGTCGCGCACGACGACCGCCAGCGCGCCGTCGTCCGCGGCCAGGCGCACCTCGATCGGCCGGCCCTCGCCGTGGTCGATGGCGTTCGCGAGCAGGTTGCGCAGGATGCGCTCGACCCGCCGCGGGTCGACCTCGGCGAGCACCTGCTCGCCGTCCTGGTCACCCAGGTCGAGCAGCAGCGGCGTCCCGGTCTCCTCGACGAGGTGGCGCACGGTCTCCGCGGCCCGGCGCACGACCGCGCCGACGTCGACGAGGTCGAGGCCCAGCTCCGCCATGCCGGCGTCGAGACGGCTGATCTCCAGGAGGTCGCCGAGCAGGCCCTCGAAGCGGTCGAGCTCGTCGACCAGCAGCTGCGCCGACCGCGTCGCCATCGCGTCGCCGGGGTCGACCTGGGCGTGCAGCACCTCGGCGGCCATCCGCACGGTGGTCAGCGGCGTGCGCAGCTCGTGGCTGACGTCGGAGGTGAACCGACGCTGCAGCGCCCCGAACTCCTCGAGCTGGCGGATCTGCGACTGGATGCTCGCCGCCATCTCGTTGTACGACTCCGCGAGGCGTGCGACCTCGTCGTCGCCGTGCACCGGCATCCGTTCGTCGAGGTGGCCGTCGGCGAAGCGTTCGGCGACGTCGGCGGCCTGGCGCACCGGCCGCACGACCTGGCGCGTCACCACCGACGAGATGCCCGCCAGCAGCACGAGCAGCACTCCGGCCGCGAGGGCGAGCGTGCTCTGGACCAGAGCGAGGGTGCGCTGCTCGGCCGACAGCGGGAAGAGCAGGTAGAGCTGCAGGTTCCGCCCGGCGGTGCGCACCGGCTGGCCGACGACGAGCGTCGGGACCGGCGCCGCCTGGCCCGACGACGCCACGGTCAGGTACTTCGTGGCGAGGAAGCCCTGCAGCACCGGGGCGCGCAGCTGGGGCGGGATGACCTGGGCCGGCCCGGCGCTGACCTCGACGTTGCGCCCGTCCGGCACGGTCGGCAGGGCACCGGGGACCGCGCCGACGGTGTCCGAGCCCGCGATGAGCACGGCGTCGAACGCGCCGGCGTCGCTGGCCGGGTCGTTGCCGCGCGCCTCGGCGTCCTGCCCGCTCGTGGACAGGCGGTCGAGGACGTCGTCGAGCACGGCCTGGGCGCCGTCGCGGTCGGGGTCGATGCGGGCGAGGTCGCGCTCGAGGGCCTGGCGGGAGATGTCGGCCTGGATGAGTGCCGCCTGCTCCTTGCCCTGGACGAGCCGGTCGGCGATCTGGGTCTGCAGCACGAGCCCGAGCACCGCCACCACGACGATCGACATCGCGAGCGTCGAGAGCACCACGCGCAACTGCATGGAGCGTCGCCACAGCACGCGGACCTGGCCGGTCCGCTCGGCGACGAACCGGTCGAGGCGAAGGCGCAGGCCCGTGACCAGGCCCGTCACGGCGGGCTCCTCCGGATCAGGGTGGGCCGGCCTTGTACCCCACCCCGCGGACGGTCAGCACGACCTCGGGGTGCTCCGGGTCGACCTCCACCTTCGAGCGCAGCCGCTGGACGTGCACGTTGACCAGCCGCGTGTCCGCCGCGTGGCGGTAGCCCCACACCTGCTCGAGCAGCACCTCGCGGGTGAACACCTGCCGCGGCTTGCGGGCGAGCGCCACCAGCAGGTCGAACTCCAGCGGCGTGAGCGGGATCGTGCGCCCGTCGCGACGCACCTGGTGCGCCGGGACGTCGATCGTCACGTCGCCGACCTGCATCTGCTCGGCGGGCTCGGACGGGAACTGGCGCAGCCGCGCCCGGATGCGCGCCACCAGCTCCTTGGGCTTGAACGGCTTGACCACGTAGTCGTCGGCGCCGGACTCCAGCCCCAGCACCACGTCGACCGTGTCGGTCTTGGCGGTCAGCATGACCACCGGCACCCCGGACTCCGCCCGGATCGCCCGGCACACGTCGATGCCGTTCATCCCCGGGAGCATGAGATCCAGCAGGACGAGGTCCGGCGAGTTCTCGCGCAGGGCGGGCAGCGCGGAGGAGCCGTCGCCGACGACCGTCGTCTCGAAGCCCTCGCCCTCGAGGACGATCGTCAGCATCTCCGCCAGCGAGGCATCGTCGTCGACCACGAGGATTCGCGAGCTCATGTCTCAATGGTGTCACTTCTCACCGACGATCCGGGGGCAATGTCGCCGGACAGGCCGCTGATCAGGCGTTCCGCCACCAGCGACTCCGCCGTCCGGGTGAGTGCTTCGTGCCCCTCGCCCGCGTCGACGACCGCCCAGGGCGCCAGCCATGTCCGATCGACGAGCTGGTCGTACAGATCCGCACATCGCGCCTGCAGCGCCGCGTCGGACTCGTACCCGTCCGGAGTACGCGTCGGGTCGGCCGCGGCGCGGTCGCGGACACGCCGCGCGGCGAGCTCCCCCGGGACCCGCACGAGCACCTGCGCGTCCGGCGCCGGCACCCCGAACCGCTCCACCTCCAGCGCGCGGACCCAGGCCACGAACGCGCCGTCGACGTCCTCGCCGCACCGGGCGGCGCCGTAGGCCGCGTTGGAGGCGACGTAGCGGTCGACGAGCACGAGGTCGTGGGTGGCGCGCGCGGTGCGCAGGTCCTCGGCGGCGCCCGCACGGTCGAGGGCGAACAGGACCGCCATGGCGTGCACCGAATCGCGGAGGTCGCCGTGCCGACCGTGCAGCGCCTCGCCGGCCAGGCCGGCGTGCACGTCGGCGTCGTAGCGCGGGAACGCGTGCGTCGCGACCGTCGCGCCCCGGCGGCGGGCAGCGTCCGCGAGCGCCGCGACCAGCGTCGCCTTCCCCGCCCCGTCGAGCCCCTCGACGGCCACCATCGCGCCCACGACGGAACCCTATGCGGCGGCCCCGTGCGGTCCGAGCGAAGGGCACCTTCGCTCGACGAGACGGGCGTGGGGCGCCGTCGCCGGAACGGGCCTCGGTCGTGGGGACGGCGTCCGCGCGCGACCGCTCGCGCTCGCGGAGATCAGGAGCGCACCACGCACCTCGGGGCGCCGAGGAGGTGCACAGAGCGCTCCTGATCTCCACCGGGCCGGGCGGACCACGCCGCCCGGAACGAGCGAAAGGCACCCTCGCTCGACGGGATCGAGCGAAGGTGCCCTTCGGTCAGTACGTCACGCGACCATCGGCGCGCGGCGCGGATCGGTGGGCAGCGGCGACGAAGGAGCCGCTGACGACCGCATCCGCTTGCCGCGGCTGACTAGTAGCGGTAGTGCTCCGGCTTGTACGGGCCCTCGACGTCCACGCCGATGTACTCGGCCTGGTCCTTCGTGAGCTTGGTCAGCTCGGCGCCCAGCGCCTCGACGTGGACCTTCGCGACCTTCTCGTCGAGGTGCTTCGGCAGGC
>NZ_BSTS01000016.1 GCF_030269665.1 Actinomycetospora sp. NBRC 106375 | reverse complement strand
GCCGTCGCCGCCGAACTCAACGGCCGACCCCGCAAGACCCTCGACTGGCGCTGCCCCGCCCGAGCCATCGACCAACTACTCTCCGCCCCACCAACCACCGGTGTTGCGACCACCCCCTGAGCTCAAGCGTCCGCGAACGTGCACCACGCTCTCCTGATCTCCGCGCAACATCGCCGTACACCCACAACCGGACAAACCACGTCCTGGCAGAGCCGTCATCGCCCGGAACGATCGCCGCGGATGACCCCGCGGCCCCGCTTTGGCACTGTGGGACCGCGCCGGCCCGCGGGGAGCCCGGCGCGAGCCCCGGGCACGTGCGATCGGGTGGGACATGGCGCACGCCCGGGCTCCGACAACCACCGTCGTCCACCACACGTCAGGGCAGGTGCTGGATGAAGATTCCCGGTGTGCCCCGTCCGCGGCCCGAGCACTCCGGCGAGCAGGGAGAGGAAGGTCCGCCGGTGGGGGTGGCCCAGCGAGCCCGTGGCTCGCTCCGCCGACAGTTCCCCGTCACACCCGATCTGAGCCGGGCGATCGACGCCCCGACCGTGCGGGACAACCTGCTCCCCGCGGTCACCGGCCCGCAGGTCGCCGACGACACGCTCGTGCTGCGGGTGCTCGACCTCGCGCTGCGGATCGGCGAGGTCCAGCTCGCCACCGGGGCCGGGGCGGCCGTCGCGTACGACACGATGCTCAACATCGCGAGCGCCTACGGCCTCCCGACGTGCGACGTCGACATCGCGTTCTCGACGATCACCATGTGCTGTCACCGCGGCAACGAGGCCGGTCCGGTGACGACCATGCGCAACGTCCGCTACCGGACCCAGGACTACACGCGTCTCACCGAGATCGACGAGCTCATCACCGCGGTGGTCGACACCGAGGAGCCCCTGCCGGTCGAGGAGGCCACCACCCGGCTGCGCCACGCGGTGCGGGCGCCGCACCCGTACCCGCGCTTCGTCGCGGGTCTCGCGCGGTCGCTGTTCGCCGGCGCGGTCGCGTTCCTCATCGGCGGTGGGGCGACCGTCGCGCTGCTGTCGGTGCTGGCCACCGGCGTCATCTGGGCCGCGGCCCGCTGGCTGGGACGCCGCCGGGTGCCGCTGTTCTTTCAGCAGATGGTCGGCGCGGCCATCGTGACCCTGGGCGCGACCTCGCTCGCGTCGACCGGCGCGCTCGACGACTCGCCGGTGTTCGTCATCGCCGCCGGGATCGTGGTGCTGCTCTCGGGGCTCTCGCTGGTGGGCCTGGTGCAGGACGCGATCACGGGCTTCCCGCTGACCGCGGCCGGGCGGGCCGTCGAGGTGGTGATCGCGTCGGCGGGGCTGCTGGTCGGCGTCGTCGTCAGCATCAAGCTCGTCGGCACGGTGCTGGGCACGGACGCGGGGGCGTACGCGGCCGTCGTCCCGCCGGGGCCGGCGCCGACGCTGGACCCGCTGGCGCTGTTCGCGGCCGCCGCGGCCGGGATGCTGTTCGCCCTCTCCGCGTACGCCCCGTGGCGCTCGCTGCCGCTGGCGGCGCTCGCCGGGGCCGTGGCCTGGGGCGGCTACGCGCTGCTCGGGATCCTCGGCGCCGGTGAGGTCGTCGCCGCCGCCCTCGCCGCGGCGGCGCTGGGGCTCGTCGCGATGATCCTGCCCCGCATCCTGGGTACACCCCCGTTGGTGCTGGTGATCGCCGGGATCACGCCGCTCCTGCCCGGTCTGACGATGTACCGCGGGTTCTCGCAGCTCGCGTACGGCAGCGTCGCCCAGGGAGCGGTGACGATCCTGCTGGCCCTGACCTTCGGTCTCGCCCTCGCGGCCGGGGTCTCGGTCGGGGAGCAGGTCGGCTGGCCCTTGCAGCGGCTGATCCGCCGCCTGCTGCCCGGAGTCACCGCGGAGGAGCGAGCACGTGACGCACGCCGAGGACGCCCCCGGGTCTTCTGACCTGCTGGTGGTCGCCAACCGGTTGCCCTTCGACCTCGACGCCGACGGCGCGTGGCACCGCAGCCCGGGCGGGCTGGTCACCGCGCTGGAGCCGACCCTGCGCGCCCGCGGCGGCGCATGGGTCGGCTGGCCGGGTCGCCCGGACGCCGCGCCCGAGGCGTTCGACGACGACGGCCTGGAGGTCCGCCCGGTGCCGATCACCGCGGACGAGGTCGCGGCGTACTACGAGGGCTTCGCCAACGCGACCCTGTGGCCGCTCTACCACGACGTCGTCGCCACGCCCCGGTTCGAACGCTCCTGGTGGGAGGCCTACCGGACGGTCAACGAGCGCTTCGCGGACGCAGCGGCAGCGGCGGCCGCCGAGGGGGCCACGGTCTGGGTGCAGGACTACCAGCTCCAGCTCGTCCCGCAGCTGCTGCGCGAGCGACGCCCCGACCTGCGCATCGGCTTCTTCCTGCACATCCCGTTCCCGCCCGCGGAGCTGTTCGCCCAGCTGCCGTGGCGGCGTCCGGTGGTCGAGGGCCTGCTCGGCGCCGACGTCGTCGGCTTCCAGACCGAGGGCGGCGCGCAGAACTTCCGTCACGTCGCCACCCGCCTCACCGACGCGACGGACGACGACGGCCGGCTCACCGCGGCGGACGGGCGCGCGATCACCGTCGCCGCCCACCCGATCTCCGTGGACGCCTCCCGGCTCGACGAGACGGCGCGCGACCCGGACACCGCGAAGCGCGCCGAGGCCCTGCGCCACGAGCTCGGCGACCCCCGCACGGTCCTGCTCGGCGTCGACCGCCTCGACTACACCAAGGGCATCGACGTACGGCTCCAGGCGTTCGCCGAGGTCCTCGAGCAGGGCCGCCTCGACCCCGCCGAGACCGTGCTCGTGCAGGTGGCGACGCCCAGCCGCGAGCGTGTCGAGCACTACGCCGAGATGCGCGACGACATCGAGCTCACCGTCGGCCGGATCAACGGCGCGTACGCCGCGGTCGGGCGGCCCGTCGTGCACTACGTGCACCAGTCGACGCCGCGCGAGGAGCTCGTCGCCTTCTACCGCGCCGCCGACGTCATGCTCGTGACGCCCTACCGCGACGGCATGAACCTCGTGGCCAAGGAGTACATCGCCTGCCGCTCCGACGGCGACGGCGCGCTGGTGCTCTCCGAGTTCACGGGCGCCGCCGACGAGCTGGGCGACGGCGCGTTCCTCGTCAACCCCCACGACCTCGACGGCGTCGCCGACGCGATCGTCGCCGCGGCCCGCCAGGACCCCGACGAGGCCCGGCGCCGCATGACCCGGTTGCACGATCAGGTCCTGGAGCACGACGTGGAGCGCTGGGCGGCGGGCTTCCTGGACGCCCTCGGGGTCTAGCCCTCGGGGTCCGGCCCCGAGGGCTGGCCCCTGGCGTCTACCCCTCCCGGGCCGGCCCCGACGTCGCCCGGGCCAGCAGCTCGGTCGGGAGCAGGAGCGTGCGGGAGCGCTGGCGGTCGCCGCGGTCGAGCAGCAGCTCGCCGGCCGCGCGGCCCTTGTCCAGGGTGGGCTGGCGGATCGTCGTCAGCTCGGCGCGCTCCGCGGCCGGGACGCCGTCGAAGCCCGTCACGGTCAGCTCGTCGGGCACGACGCGGCCGGCCTCGCGGGCGTGGCGCAGCGCGCCGAGCGCGAGGATGTCCGAGGTGCAGGCGATGGCGGTGACGTCGTGCTGGGCCAGCAGCTGCTCGCAGGCGGACGCGCCGGCGGACTCGCTGTGGTCGTAGCGCTCGACGACGGGCACCGTCGTCCAGTCGACGCCGGACTCGGCGAACCCCTCGCGCAGCCCGGCCAGGCGGCGTCGCTGCACCTCGTAGCGGGCGCGCTCCTGGCGCTGGGGGCTCGCGAACCCGTCGTTGCGCTCGGTCGAGAGGCGCATGCAGAGCACGCCCACCCGGCGGTGGCCGAGGCTCGCGAGGTGGCGGGCCATGTCGACCATCGCGGCGTGGTCGTCGATGCCGACGCGGTCGACGTCGGAGACGGCGGTGGGCTGGTCGCACACGACCACCGGCACCGGGCGCTCCAGCACGGCGTGGAAGTTGTCGTCGTCGTCGGGCATCGAGTACACGACGAACCCGTCGACACCGGCGCGGGCGACGGCGCCGGGGTCGTCGGCCTCGGGGCTGACCGGGACGAGCAGCAGGCCCGAGCCGTTGTCCTCGCAGGCGAGCGCGAGGCCCTCGAGGAACTGCACGGCCACCGGGTCGCGGAAGGCGTACGACAGGGCCTCGGTGAGCAGCAGGCCCACGGCGCCGGCCTTGCGGGTGCGCAGCGAGCGGGCGACGGGGTCCGGTCCGGGGTAGCCGAGACGGCGCGCGGTGTCGAGCACGCGGCGCCGCAGGGCCGGCGAGAGCTGGTCGGGGCGGTTGTAGGCGTTGGACACGGTCGTCCGCGACACGCCCAGTTCCGCCGCCAGCGAGGCCAGCGTGGCGGTGCGCCGCGACCGGCGCCCCTCGAGTGCCTCTGCCACCGCCCGACGGTATCGACTGTTTCGATCTAGGGCCACTCCGGGCGACGGAACGGCGTCCGTTTGCGATGGGTGTGACCTGCTCGGACGAACCTGACGGTGTCAATCGCTATCGATAACCGTTATCGTTTGCGGTCGACACAGCCCTCCACCCCGACCAGGAGCCGCCCCGTGCCCGCCGTTCCCCGTCCCGTCCGCCGTCCGGCGGGTCTCGTCGCCGCCGTCCTGGGCGCACTGCTGCTCGTCGCCGGGTGCTCGGGGTCCGGTGACTCCGCCGCCCCGGCGCCGGCCGAGGGGCGGACGCTGCAGGTGGTGGCCACGACGAACGTCTGGGGATCGGTCGTCAGCGCGATCGCCGGGCCCGGCGTCGAGGTCCGCTCGATCATCCAGGACCCCGCCGCCGACCCGCACTCCTACGAGAGCACCCCGACCGACGCCGCCGCGATCACCGGCGCGGACCTGGTCGTGTTCAACGGCGGGGGCTACGACGAGTGGGTCACCCAGACCCTCGACAGCGACCCGCAGCTGCGCTCCCGCTCGATCGAGGCCTTCGCCCTGCGCGGCGACCAGGCCGAGGAGAACGAGCACGTCTGGTTCGACCCGACCGCGGTCACGGGCGTCGTCAACCAGGTCGTGGAGCGCCTGAGCGCCCTCGAGCCGGCCCAGGCCGGGGCGCTGCGTGAGCGCGGGGCCGCCTTCACCGCGCGGGTCGACGACGAGGCGGCCCGCCTCGCGGCGATCGGACAGTCCCGCCCGGGCTCCCGCGTCTTCGCGACCGAGCCGATCGCGCACTACCTGCTCGCCACGGCGGGCGTCGCCGACGCGACGCCCCCGGCCTTCAGCGAGGCGATCGAGAACGAGACCGACCCGCCGGCGGGCGTCGTCGCCGAGGTCGGCACCCTGGTGGGGACACGCGGGGTGAACGCGCTGGTGTTCAATCCGCAGACCGAGACCCCGATCACCGAGCAGCTCCGCACCGCCGCCACCGGCGCGGGCGTGCCGGTGGTCGACGTGACCGAGACCCTGCCCGCCGGCCAGGACTACCTGACCTGGGTGGACGGGACCCGCACCGCGCTCGCCAGGGCGCTGGGTGCGCCAGCATGAGGAGCATGAGGTTCTGTCCGTGAGCACGCCGTCGATCCGCTTGGCCGGCGCCGAGGTGCGCCGCGGGGGCAGCACGCTGTGGACCGGCCTCGACCTCGACGTCGCGCCCGGCGAGTTCGTCACGGTCCTGGGGCCCAACGGCTCGGGCAAGACGACGCTGCTCGCGGTCCTGCTGGGGCTGCTGCCGCTCGCGGCGGGCACCTGCGAGGTCGACGGCCGCCCGCCGTCGCGCGGGAGCGCCACCGTGGGGTACGTCCCGCAGCAGACGAGCGTCGACCCGTTGACGCCGCTGCGCGGGCGCGACCTCGTCGGGCTCGGCCTCGACGGGCACCGCTTCGGCCTGCGCCGGGGCGGGCGTGCCGAGCGGACCCGCCAGGTGCGGGAGGCGCTGCTGCAGGTGGACGCGCTGGATCTCGCCGACGCCCCGGTGGGGCGGCTCTCGGGCGGCGAGCAGCAGCGGCTGCGGGTCGCCCAGGCGCTCGTCGGGGACCCCGACCTGCTGCTCGCCGACGAGCCGCTGCACTCGCTCGACCTCGCCCGCCAGCGCACGGTCGTCGAGCTGCTCGAGCGCCGCCGGCGCGAGCACGGCACCGCGATCGTCTTCGTGACCCACGAGCTCAACCCGGTCCTGCCCGTCACCGACCGCGTGCTCTACCTCGTCGACGGGCGCTTCCGCATCGGCACGCCCGACGAGGTGATGACGTCGGAGACGCTCTCGGAGCTCTACCGCACCGACGTCGACGTCGTCCGCGTGCGCGACCGCATCGTCGTCGTCGGGGCGGAGGACCGTCTCGTGCACACCGGGGGCGGCCCGTGACGACGACGTGGGACCTGCTGGCGCTCGACTTCGTCCGCAACGCGCTGATCGCGGGCGTGGTGCTGGCGGTGCTCGCCGGGCTGCTCGGCCCGCTCGTCGTCGGGCGGGGCATGGCGTTCTCGGTGCACGGCACCGCCGAGCTGGCGTTCGCCGGCGGCGCCGGGGCGCTGCTCGTGTTCGGCACCGACGCGATCGGCTGGGGCGCCCTGGTGGGTGCGGTGCTCGTCGCGCTGCTGTTCGGGGCGCTCGGGCGGGCGCAGCGCGAGCGCGACTCGGTGATCGGCGTGCTGCTCTCGTTCGGGCTCGGGCTCGGCGTGCTGTTCCAGGCGCTCTACACGGGGCGGTCGGCGAACAAGTTCGGCCTGCTCGTCGGGCAGATCGTCGGGGTGGACACCGGCGACGTGCTCACGCTGACGGTCGTCGGCGTCGTCGTGCTCGGCGTGCTCGCGGTGGTCCGGCGCCCCCTGCTGTTCGCGAGCCTCGACCCGGACATGGCCGCGGCCCGCGGGGTGCCGGTGCGCGCGCTGTCGATCGTGTTCGCGGTCCTGCTCGGCGTCACGGTCGCGCTCGGCGTGCAGATCGTCGGCGCCCTGCTCGTGCTGTGCCTGCTCATCACCCCGGGTGCGGCCGCCGCGCAGGTCACGGCCTCGCCGACCCTGGCCACGGTGCTCGCGGTCGTCTTCGCCGAGGTCGCGGTGATCGGCGGCATCCTCCTCTCGCTCGGGGCCGGGCTGCCCATCAGCCCGTTCGTCGCGTCGATCGCGTTCGCGATCTACGTGGTGTGCCGGGCCCTCGGGGCGGTGCGGACGCGGCGGCGCGTGACGCGGACGGCACTCGCGACCGGCTGAGTGACCTGCGTCGGTCGTTGCGCCGAACGGGCGAGGGCCGACGCTAGGGTCCGCGCATGGCCGCAGCGCCGCCGACGACGGCGTCCGACTCACCGGAGGACTGCGGCCTGCGCGCCGTCACGCGGCTCGTGCTGGTGTTCGTCGTCGTCATCCCGAACGTCGTCGGCGCCGGGGTCGTGCTCGTCCTGGCCGCCTGGGTGCTGCCGCTCGGCACGCTCGTCGAGGACGACCCCGGCGCGCTGCTGCGCAACCTCGTCGCCTTCGCCGGCTACCTCGTCGTCGCCGTGCTCGTCGGGGTGGTCTGGGGGCACGCGCGGATGCGCATCCCCCCGCCGCCCGGACCGGACGCGACCGAGGCCGCCGTGCGTCGCCACCGCAAGCGCGTGCGGCGCGTGGTGCTGCGCGGACCGCTGCGCCTCGCGACCGTCCAGTCGGTGCTGTGGGCGGCCGCGCTCGCCCTGTTCGTGGCGCTCAACCTCCCGTCCAGCCCGCGGCTCGGGCTCTCGGTCGGGGTGACGGTCGCGCTCGGCGGGGTCGCCACGGTGGCCGTGACGGCCCGCCTCGTCGAGCGCGTCCTGCGCCGCGAGGTCGCGCGCGTTCTCAACGACCGGCCACCGAACGACCGCATCCTGCCCGGCGTCGCGCTGCGCGCGGTCGGGTCGTGGGCGCTGGGCACCGCCGTGCCGCTGGTCGGCGTGCTGCTCGCGGCCGCGGCGTCGCTCGTCTTCGGCGGCTACTCGACCGACCGGCTCGCCCTCGTCGTCCTCGTGCTCGGGGGCGTCGCGCTCGTCGTGGGGTTCCTCGTCACCGTGCTCACGGCGAACTCGACCGCGGCCCCGGTGATCGCCGTGCGCCGCGCCCAGCGCCGCGTCGAGGAGGGCGACTACGACGCCGAGGTCACCGTCTTCGACACCACCGAGCTCGGCCTGCTGCAGGCCGGCTTCAACACCATGGTCGGCGGGCTGCGCGAGCGGGAGCGCGTGCGCGACCTGTTCGGCCGCCACGTCGGCGAGGACGTCGCCCGCACCGCGCTCGAGAACGACGTCGAGCTGGGCGGCGAGGTCCGCGAGGTCGCGGTGCTGTTCGTCGACCTCGTCGGCTCCACCCGCCTCGCCGCGACGAGGCCCCCGCACGAGGTCGTCGAGACGCTCAACGCCTTCTTCGCGGTCGTCATCGACGTCGTCGAGCAGCACGACGGCTGGATCAACAAGTTCGAGGGCGACGCCGCACTGGCCGTCTTCGGCGCCCCCACCGCGCTCCCCGACGCCGCCGGCTGCGCCCTGCGCGCGGGACGCGAGCTCGCGCGGCGCATCGACGCCGAGCTCGAGGACATCGCCGCCGGCGTCGGCGTCTCCGCGGGCGAGGCCGTCGCCGGGAACATCGGCGACACGCGACGCTACGAGTACACGGTGATCGGCGACCCGGTGAACGAGGCGGCGCGACTGACCGAGGCCGCCAAGGAGGTCGACGGCGGCGTCGTCGCCTCGGGCGCGGCGCTGGAACGCGCGGGCGACGAGGCCGGGCGCTGGCAGGTGATCGACTCCCGGGTCCTGCGCGGCCGCGAGGCGTCGACGGACCTCGCCGTGCCGACCGGGAACGCGCCGGCGCCGTCGGCGCCGGCGGAGTCCGAGCGAAGGGCCCCGTCGCTCGGGTAGACGGGCGAGGGGCGCCCGTCGCCGGAACGCGCCCGCAGGCGCGCCGGAGATCAGGAGCGCGTCATCCACGCCCGCTGCGCCGCCGGGGTGCACAGCGCGCTCGTGATCTCCACGCGGGCGCGCCCCGAGGAGCCCCGCCGCGCCCGGTCCCGGTGATCAACGCGGACTTTGCGCGCGTAGAAGCAGCGAACATCCAGTTGAGCACGCCGATAGGGCGTTCGCTGCAACACCTCACGCGCGCCGGCGCCTCGCCACTTCCGCGAGCGCCACGCCGGCCGCGACGGAGGCGTTCAGCGATTCCACGTCGCCCGCCATCGGGATCGACACGGTGCCCGTGCAGGTCTCGCCGACGAGGCGGGAGAGGCCTTTGCCCTCCGACCCGACGACGACCACGAGCGGGCCGCGGGCGGCGTCGGGGCCGGCGACGTCGTCGAGGTGGTCGATGTCGGTCGCCGCGTCCCCGTCCAGCCCGACGGCGACGAGGCCCTCGTCGAGCCAGGCCGTCAGGGTGCGGCTGAGGTTCGTCGCGCGGCCGACGGGCACGCGGGCGGCGGCGCCCGCGGAGGTCCGCCAGGCCACCGGGGTCACACCGACCGACCGGCGCAGGGGCAGCAGCACCCCGTGGGCCCCGAACGCCGCGGCCGATCGCAGGACGGCGCCGAGGTTGCGCGGGTCGGTCACCCCGTCGAGCGCCACGAGCAGCGGTTCGACGCGGTCGAGGTGGGCGCGCTGGCGGGCCTCCTCGAGCAGGTCGTCGGGGTGGCGGTACTGGAAGGCCGGCACGGCGAGCGCGAGGCCCTGGTGCACGGCGCCGTCGGCCATCTTGTCGACGTCGCCGCGCGGCACCTCGAGCACCGAGACGCCGCGCTCGGACGCCATCTTGATCGCCTCGCGGACGCGGTCGTCGATCTCGATGTTCTGGGCGACGTAGAGCGCGGTGGCGGGGCTATGGGCGCGCAGGCTCTCGACCACCGGGTTGCGCCCGAGGACGGTCTGCGGGCCGTCGGGGTCCTCGCGACGGGCCGGGGAACGGCGCGCCGCGCCCCGGTCGTCGCCGGCGGGCTTGCGGGGAGCCGCCGCCGCGCCGCCCGCGCGGTAGGACTTGTGGTTCGGGCGCTTGTCGGCGGGCGGGGTCGGACCCTTGCCCTCGAGGCTCGACCGCCCCTTGCCGCCCGAGCCCTTCGTCGGCCCCTTCTTCGACCCCGGGTTGCGCCGGGCGCCGGGGCGCCGGGAGTTGCCGGCCATGTTCGGCTACGCACCGTCCTTGAGGGTCCAGGTGGGTCCGTCGGCGGTGTCCTCGACGGTGACGCCGGCCGCCGTGAGCTCGTCGCGCAGGGCGTCGGCGCGGGCGAAGTCGCGCTCGGCTCGGGCCCGCGTGCGCTGGTCCAGCAGCGACCCGACCAGCGCCGACAGCGCCTCGCGGGCCGCGTCCCCGGCCCCGCCGCTCGCCGACGACTCCGCCCACACGACGGGGTCGAGGCCGAGGACCCCGGTCATCGCCCGCACCGCGGCGGCGTCCGCGAGCGCCTCGTCCCGCCGGCCGGCGTCGAGCGCGGCGTTGCCGGCGCGGACGGTCTCGTGCACCTCGGCGAGCGCCGCGGGCGTCGCCACGTCGTCGTCGAGCGCGGCGGCGAACGCGTCGCTGATGCGCCCGACCTCGACCGCGCCGACCCGGTCGTGCACGCGGTGCACGAAGGTCTCGATGCGGTGGTACGCGGCGGCGGCCTCGGCCAGCGCGTCCTCGGAGTACTCCAGCGTCGAGCGGTAGTGCGGCGCGACGAGGTAGTAGCGCAGCTCCACCGGCCGCACGCGCGAGAGCACGGCGGGGATGGTGAGGGTGTTGCCGAGCGACTTCGACATCTTCGCCCCGGCCATCGTCACCCAGGCGTTGTGCAGCCAGTACTCGGCGAACCCGTCGCCGGCGGCGCGGGACTGGGCCAGCTCGTTCTCGTGGTGCGGGAAGACGAGGTCGAGCCCGCCGCCGTGGATGTCGAAGCGCGGGCCGAGGTAGTGCGTGGACATCGCGGAGCACTCGAGGTGCCAGCCGGGACGGCCACGCCCCCACGGGGTCGGCCAGTCCGGCTCGCCGGGCTTGGCCGCCTTCCAGAGCGTGAAGTCGCGCGCGTCGCGCTTGCCGCGCAGGTCCGCGCCCTCGCCCTGCTCCATCTCCTCGACCCGCTGGCCGGAGAGCTCGCCGTACGACGGCCACGTGCCCACCGCGAAGTAGACGTCGCCGTCCACGGCGTAGGCGTGCCCGCGGTCGATCAGACGCTGGATCAGTTCGACCATCTCGGTGATGTGGCCGGTCGCGCGCGGCTCCACCGAGGGCGGCAGGCACCCCAGCGCGTCGTAGGCGGCGGCGAAGGCGCGCTCGTGCGTCGCGGCCCACTCCCACCACGGACGCCCGGCGGCCGCGGCCTTCGCCAGGATCTTGTCGTCGATGTCGGTGACGTTGCGGACGAGCAGCACGTCGTACCCGCTGTGCGCGAGCCAGCGCCGCACCACGTCGAAGTCGAGACCGGAGCGGACGTGGCCGACGTGCGGGACGCCCTGCACGGTGGCCCCACACACGTACATCGACGCCGTGCCGGCGTGCTGCGGACGGAACTCCCGCAGCTCGCGTCGTGCGGTGTCGTACAGGTGCAGGCTCACCGCCCGGATCCTACGGGCCCACCCCCGGGCCCCTGGCGACCCATGGCGCAGCGAGCGCGTCCGACCGACCGATCGTTCGGTAACCCCCTTCCCAACGTGTGAGGGGGGACATAGAGTCGCGCTCGTCATTCGACGGTTTCGCTACGCGAGGAGTGGTCAGCGTTGTCCATCACGTGCCGGACATCTCTCGTCCGTCAGGCCCCGGGCAAGTACGAGACGGCGACGGTGGAGGTGGACGACCCGCGTCAGGACGAGATCCGGGTGAAGATGGTCGCCTCGGGTCTGTGCCACTCCGACGACCACATCGCCACCGGTGACATCCCGGTCGGCACCTACCCGTTCGCCGGCGGGCACGAGGGCGGCGGCATCGTCGAGTCGGTCGGGCCGAACACCAAGGGCTTCGAGGTCGGCGACAAGGTCCTCTTCTCGTTCCTCCCCGCCTGTGGGCAGTGCCGCTGGTGCGCCACCGGGCACTCGAACCTCTGCGACCTCGGCGCGGGCCTGCTCGCCGGCACCCGCTGGACCGAGGACTCCACCCGCCTGCACCTCGAGGACGGCACCAACGTCGGCCAGATGTGCGGCATCTCGACCTTCTCGGAGTACACGACCGTCGCGGTCGACTCGGCGATCAAGGTCGCGCAGGACACCAACCTCGAGACCACCTGCCTGCTGGGCTGCTCGGTCGGCACCGGCTGGGGCACCGCGGTGAACACCGGCGACGTGCAGCCCGGTGACACCGTGATCATCCAGGGCATCGGCGGCATCGGCGCCAACGCCGTGCAGGGCGCCGCGCACGCCGGCGCCGCCAACGTCATCGCCGTCGACCCGGTCGCGTTCAAGCGCGAGAAGGCCCTCGAGCTCGGCGCCACCGAGGCCGTCGAGACGATCGAGGAGGCCACCGAGATCGCCAAGGGCTACACCAACGGCCAGGGCGCCGACGTCTCGCTGGTCACCATCGGCATCACCAAGCCCGAGCACGTCGGCAACGCCTTCGCCTCGATCCGCAAGCAGGGCACCGTCGTGGTCACCGGCCTGGGCGACATCACCGAGATCGGCGTGCCGATCCCGATCGGCGAGCTGACCCTGTTCGAGAAGAAGCTCAAGGGCTCGCTGTTCGGCTCCTCGAACCCGAAGGCCGACATCCCCAAGATGCTGGGCCTCTACAACGCCGGCAAGCTCAAGCTCGACGAGCTGGTCACCAAGAAGTACAAGCTCGACGAGGTCGCCCAGGGCTACGAGGACATGCACGCCGGCAAGAACATCCGCGGCGTCGTCGTCTTCGACTGAGGTAGCCGACCACCAGTGACGAACGGTTCCGCGGCCCCGGTGTCCGGAGAGCACGACGGCCCAGCCCCGCTGCGCTGCGTGTCCCCCGACGACGCCGGGGCCGCCCCCGCTCTGCCCACCGCCGGCCGCCTGCCCGTTCGCGACATGATCGACGCGGCACGGGCCCGGGTGGTCGGGCGCGTCCGCGAGTCCGAGGTCATCGCCGCGGCGCTGGCCGCCGGGCGCAGCGTCCTGCTCGAGGGCCCGCCCGGCACCGGCAAGACGACGCTGCTGCGCGCGCTCGCCGAGGGCGCGGGCGTCGGCCTCGAGCTGGTCGAGGGCAACGCCGAGCTCTCGCCGGCCCGGCTCGTCGGCCACCACGACCCCTCGCGTGTCCTCACCGAGGACTACCGGCCCGACAACTTCGTGCCGGGGCCCCTCGTCCGGGCGCTGACCTCCGGCGCCCTGCTCTACGTCGAGGAGCTCAACCGCGTCCCCGAGGAGACGCTGAACGTGCTGCTCGGCGTGCTCTCCGAGCGACGCCTGCACGTCCCGCGGCTCGGGATCGTCGACGCCGCGCCGAGCTTCCGCCTCGTCGCGGCCATGAACCCGTCGGACGCCGTCGGCACCGGACGGATCACGCCGGCGCTCTACGACCGCTCTTGCCGCGTCGGCTTCGCCCACCAGAGCGCCGACGAGGAGACCGCGATCGTCCGGCGCGACCACAGCCCCGTGGACGCCGGGTTCGTGGAGCGCGCGGTGCGCGCGGCCCGCGCCACCCGCGAGCACCCCGACCTGCGGCTGGGGTCCTCGGTGCGCGGCGCGCTCGACCTCGTCGCCGTCGCGGCGTCGCTGGCCGAGCTGCGCTCCGTGCCGCTCGCGGGCCGGCTCGCGCCCGCGGCCGAGACCACCGGCACCGACGCCGCCCTGGCCGCGCTCACCGGGCGCGTCCAGCTCCTCGAGGGGTCGACGCGCACGGTCGAGGACGTCGTCGCCGAGCTGTGGGCGGCCAGCGCGCCCGCGGACGAGTCGACCGGCTCCGCGGACGGGGACCCGGGAAAAGCCTGAGCCCCGGCGGCGCCCCGCCCGAGTCGGGGCGCTCGCCCGGGGCCCCGCCGCGCGTGGTGTCCGACCCGAAGGAGGTCGAGCAGCTGCTGCGCGACCAGGCCCGGCGCACCGAGACCCGCGCCGACCTGTCGCGACGCCACGGCGACGAGCTCCAGCAGGTCAGCCCGACGGTCGGCGTCCTCGACGAGGCGGCCGTGTCCGGGGCCTACGACGAGGACCCGGACGCGACCGTCGACCTGCTCGCGGACCTCGCCCGCGCCACCGACCCGCTGCTGCGCGCCGCCGCCCGGCGCCTCGCGGTGCGCCTCCTCGTGCCGCCGGCCCGGGCGGGCGAGACCGAGCGGCGAGGCTCGAGCCGGCTCGCGACCGTCGCGGGCGAGGGGCTCGACCTCGACCTGGACGCCACGCTGGAACGGTCGCTGGTGCACCGCCCGATCCGCGCCGAGGACCTGCGCTGGCGCGGCTGGCGCTCCCCGGGCCGCGCGATCGTGCTGCTCGTCGACGCCTCCGGATCGGTCGCGGGGAAGCCGTTGTCGACGGCGGTGACGACCGCGGGCGCGCTCGCGGCCGGCCTGCGCTCCGACGACGAGATCGCGGTGATCGCGTTCTGGTCGCGCGCCGTGGTGCTGCGCCACCTGCACTCCCCCGCGCCGGCCTCGGCGGTGCTCGACTCGCTGCTCGACCTGCGCGGCGGCTCGACCACCGACCTCGCGCTCGGCCTGCGCACCGCGCTCGCCCAGGCCGCGGCGGCCCGCGTCCCGCACGCCGACGTCCTCGTGCTCACCGACGGCGCGTGGAACGAGGGCGAGGACCCGGCGCCGGTCGCCGGCGGCTCGGGCTCGGCGCGCATCCACACACTCGTGACGGTCGACGACGACGAGGCCCGTGTCTCGTGCGCCCGGCTGGCCGCGGCCGGCGGCGGGCGTTCGGTGCCCCTGCACCGGCCCTCCGACGCCCCCGCGGCCGTACGGGCGGTGCTGCGGGGCTGACGGCCCGGGCACGCGGCGGTGGGTCGACCCCGCGACTCCGGGGAAAGTGCTTCGGAAATCGAAGGGATCGGCAGCGACTCCCGCGGTCCGGCGCCACCGACCCCCACAACGGATCCGACCCTCGACTCCCCGCGAAATCCTTCGGAAACCGAAGGATCGGCAGCGACTCCCGCGGTCCGGCGCCACCGACCCCCACCACGACCCGACCCGAGACTGATCACGCCGCGACTCGTGCCCGCTACCTGCTCGACCGCGGCGCCCGTCTCGCGGCGGAGTCCGCGGCGCACCCGTCGGGCTGATCGCCCGGGGTCACCGCCCGGGCGTGCTCGTCGAGGAGGTCCGCCAGGGCGGCCCGCAGGCGCGGGCGGTCGAGGGGCAGCACGAGGACGTGCCGGCCCGACGCGTCGAGGCCCCAGGCCACCCGTCCGACGGCAGTGTCGAGGACGGTGACCGTGCGCGGGCCGCGGCGGGACACGCCGTCGCCGTCGCGGGCCGCGCAGCCGAACGTCAGGGCGCCGGTCGGCGTCGTCGCCCACAGGGCCCTCAGGCGGTCGACGTGGTGGGCGGGCACGCCGGCCCGGCGCAGCCGGTGGGCGCGCTCGTCGAGCGTGCGGCCCCGGCCGAACAGGGCGGCGGCGGGCAGTGACATCCCGACGCCCGGCGCTGCGCGGGCGTCGGGCAGGCGGGCCAGCAGGGAGCCGGCGAGGTCGTGGGGATCGGCCGGCTCCAGGAGCAGCCCGTCGCCGTCGAGCCGGGCGACGACGCCGAGGGTGCCGCGCGCCGCGACCACGCCGGTGCGCGGAGGCGCGCCGTCACGCTGCACCACCACGTCCAGCTCGACGGCGGGCCGGTCGAGCACCCCGAGCGCGTCGGCGAGCCCCGGATCGGGTGCCCCGCGGGCGTCGAGCAGCCCCTGCGCGGCGAGACGCCGCCAGGCCGCGGCGTCGAGGGCGTCGCGCTCGGCGTACGTGTCGCCGTGGTCGAGGACGGAGAGCGTCGGCGGGCGCGTCCCGAGCCCGAGCGCGCGCCAGAGCGCGACGTACTGGCCGACGTCGAGCCGGGCCCCGACGAACCCCGCACCGAGCGTCATCGCCCTCACCGGCGGCTCATTCGCCGATCACCGGCGGGGCCGTCGCCGGCAGCACCCCGGCGATGGCGTCGGGGTCGTCCTCGGCGAGGTAGTCGGGTCGCTGCCGGCGCCCGTCCGCGCCCGGGCCGCCCGCCATGCCGGCGGGCGGGATCATCGGGACGGCACCGGCACGTCCCTCGGCCGCCGCGGCCCCGGCGGCGCGCGCGGCGGTGGCCTCGCCGAGAGCACCACCGGCACCACCGGCCCGGGCGCCCGGCTCGCCCGTCGACCCACCGAGGCCGCCGCCGGCACGCCCACCGGCGCCGACGCCGCCGCCGGCACCCTCGCCCACCCCGACCGCCGCGCCCGGCAGCCGCGACCCGGGGACGCCGCCGCTGACTCCGCCGGCCCGGCCAGCCTCACCGGGCGCGCCGCCGGAGCCGCCCGAGCCCGTTGACCCGGCGCCACCCGAGCCCGTCGACCCGGGGACACCCGGGAGGCCGGGCGACCGACCTCCGCCCGTCGACGCCCCCGGCACCGACCGTCCCCCGGCACCCCCCGGCGTCCCGACACTCCCCGGCACACCGGCGACGGGCGGGACGACGCCGCCCGCGCTCCCGCCGGCGGCACCCGGCACGCCGGCCGACCCCGGCACACCCCGACCGCCGGACCCCGGCACGCCCGGCGCCGTCGGGACGCCCGCGGCGGGCGAGGACGACGGCACGCCGCCGCCGGCTCCCGCGCCCCCGGCGCCACCCGTCCCGGCACCCGCACCTCCGGGGCCACCGCTCCCGGCTCCCGCACCCCCGGCACCACCGCTCCCGGGTCCCGCACCCCCGGCGCCACCGCCCCCGGCACCGCCCGACCCGCCACCACCGGCCGGGACACGCGGCACCCCGGGGACCGCACCGGCACCGCCCGGCAGACCGCCCGGCAGACCGCCGGGCACACCCGCACCACCGCCTCCGCCAGAACCCCCGCCCTGGCCCGGCGCAGCGCCCCCACCGGGCACCTGGCCCTGGCCGGCCGGCGGGCTGCCCGGGTCGATCGGGGCCCCGCCCGGACCGGCGAACGCGGGCAGCGTCTGCATGGGCCCGCGACTCGCGTCCTGGTACTCCGTCATGGCCCGCTGCGCGTCCTCCTGAGCGCGCTGCTGCTGGACCATCTGGTAGACGGCGTCGGCGCCGCCGAGCGGCACCGGAGCGACCGTCTCGGCCACCGGACGCACGGTGCCGAGGAGCGACGACCCGTCGAGGAACCCGTTGACCCCGGCGTCCCACATCGAGGAGAACTGCGGCGCCGGGACGCGCGCCTGGGTCTCCGACAGGCGCACCGCCTGGTCCTGGCCGGCCGTGTTGACCCGCGCGGCCGCGTCGCGGGCCTCGTCGACCCACGGGCGCAGCGGCTGCAGGCGCTGGTCGGCCTCGGTGGCCGCCACGCCGTGCCAGGTCGCGCCGAGGGTGCGGTTGGCGCGCTCGACCGCGTCGGTGACGGCGACCATGCGGTCGGCGAGGCGCTGCCACGTGCCGCCGGTGTCGCGGAAGCCGTCGGGCCCGCCGGAGGCCAGCGAGTCGAAGATCTCCTGATGGGACTTCGACGACCAGTGCGTCTCGAACACCCGGCACCTCCCCTCGCGCGGATCGTAGGAAGCGCGCGGCGGCGGTGGGTGCCGTTCGGGAGAAGTCAGGCCGGCCGGAGCAGCGCCGTCGCGACCGCCGCCAGGCCCTCGCCGCGGCCGGTGAGCCCGAGGCCGTCCGAGGTCGTCCCCGACACCGCGACCGGGCCGCCGAGGGCCTCGGAGAGCACCGCCTGCGCCTCGGCGCGCCGGGTGCCGATCTTCGGGGCGTTCCCGATCACCTGCACCGCCGCGTTGCCCAGGACCCAGCCCTCCGCTCCGACCAGCGTCCGGACCTCGCCGAGCAGCCGCGCCCCGGAGGCGCCGGACCACTCGGGTCGTCCGGTGCCGAACACGGCACCGACGTCGCCCAGCCCGGCGGCGGAGAGGACCGCGTCGCAGAGGGCGTGCGCGGCGACGTCACCGTCGGAGTGCCCCGCGCAGCCGTCGACGCCCTCCCACAGCAGCCCGGCCACCCAGCACGGCACGCCGGGACGCAGCGGGTGCACGTCGGTGCCGATGCCCACCCTCACGAGGTCGAGCTCCACGCCGCGCCGTCTCCCGTCCTCACGACGCCCCCGCCGTCGCGGCCGCGACCAGCGCCTCGGCCATCGCGAGGTCGAGCGGGGTGGTGACCTTGAAGGCGCGCGGGTCGCCGGGCACGGTCGCGACGCTCACCCCGATCTCCTCCGCGAGCCCGGCGTCGTCGGTGGCGGTGACCGGTCCCCCGGCGTCGCGCCCGGAGCGGGCGTGCTCGTGGGCGGCGCGGAGGGTCGCCGGGTCGAAGCCCTGGGGCGTCTGCACGGCGGCGAGGCCGGTGCGGTCGACCGTGGCGATCACCACTCCGGCGGGCCCGGTGCGCTTGAGGGTGTCCGCGACGGGGGTGGCCGGGACGACGGCGCGATGGCCCGCTCGGACCGCGTCGATCACCGCGCGCACGACCTCCGGCGGGCACAGACAGCGGGCGGCATCGTGCACGAGCACGACCTCCGCGTCGCGGGGCACCGCCCCGAGGGCGGCCGCCACCGAGCCGACACGGTCGTCGGCGCCGGGCACGACCGTCGCTCGGCGGTGGTCGAGCGCGGCGCGGAACTCGTCCTCGCCGCCCGGTGGGGCGACGACCACGACGACGTCCACGCCGCCCTCGACCAGGCCGTCCACGGCGCGGGCCACCAACGTCAGCCCACCCACGACGGCCAGTGCCTTCGGCCGGCCGAGACCGAGCCGTTCACCACGTCCCGCCGCGGGCACGATCGCCGCGACGGTCACCGCGTCCCCGCGGTCATCGAGCGTGGCTCAGGACGCCAGCACCTGGTCCAGCAGCGACTCGGCGGCCACCTCGTCGGTGCCCTCCGCGAGCGCCAGCTCGCTGACCAGGATCTGGCGCGCCTTCGCCAGCATGCGCTTCTCACCCGCGGACAGGCCGCGGTCCTTCTCGCGGCGCCAGAGATCGCGGACGACCTCCGCCACCTTGTTCACGTCACCCGACGCGAGCTTCTCGAGATTCGCCTTGTACCGGCGCGACCAGTTCGTCGGCTCCTCGGTGTGCGGCGCGCGCAGCACCTCGAACACCCGGTCCAGCCCCTCCTGGCCCACCACGTCGCGGACGCCGACGATCTCGGCGTTGTCCGCGGGGACCCGGACGGTCAGGTCGCCCTGAGCAACCTTGAGAACGAGGTACTTCTTCTCCTCGCCCTTGATCGTCCTGGTCTCGATGGCCTCGATGAGAGCGGCACCGTGGTGCGGGTAGACGACGGTCTCGCCGACCTTGAAAACCATGTGTCCCGAGCCCCTTTCGCCTCTACGAGGTTAACACGTCCGACGCACGGGCATCGCAGGGGATCCCGCCGTCTTCGCAGGTCAGGGACTTGACAAGTCACCGTGCGCCGTGCTCGCCGAGGTGAGCGCACGCTCCCGCGGGGCCGGGACCCGCCGCTGGTACTAAGGTGTCGCTGCCCCGTCGAGAGACTGCCCCCCTGCGAGAGGACGCCTGCGATCATGAGCCGCCGCCCGCGCGGGCCCCGCCCGGGGTTCGTCGTCGCGACCCTGTTGACCGCGGCCCTCGCCCTCGCCGGATGCAGCGCCGGCAGCGTCACGCAGACCGACACGGTGGTCTCCCAGGCCGACGGCGCGACCGGCCAGGTGGGCGCGATCGTGCTGCGCGACCTCTCCATCGACGCCGGTGAGGCGCAGAACGTGCCGTCCGGCGGCGAGGTGCCGCTGCGCGGCACGATCATCAACGAGGGCCCGACGGCCGACCGCCTGGTCTCGGTCTCGACGCCGTACGCGCTCGGCGTCCGCCAGGAGGGCGCGACCGTCGTCCCCGGCAGCAACGCGGTCCGGATGGTCGGCAACGAGCCCGGCCCGGTCGGCCCCGCCAACCTCGACACCCGCCAGTCGGGCACGGCGCGCGTCGTGCTCACCGGGGTCACCCAGACGATCGCCTCCGGGCCGACGTACGCCGTCACCTTCACGTTCGAGCGGGCCGGCGCGGTCACCGTGCCGCTGATCGTCGCCGCCTCCGAGCCCGCGGTCGGGTAGTCCCGCCGCGTCGCCGCCGGCGCTGTCGGGGGTCGGGCCTACCGTTCCGTCCGTGCCGTCCCGAGCCCGCGCCAGCCGCTTCGAGTGCACCGCGTGCGGTCACGCCGCCGCCAAGTGGGTCGGGCGCTGTCCCGACTGCGGCGGGTGGGGCACCGTCGAGGAGTCGCCGGACCTGCCGTCCGCGGGCCGCACCGGCCGGCCCGGGGTCGCGCCCGCCCCGGCCGCCCGCCCCTCGAGCCCCGTCCGGCTGATCGGCGAGGTCGGCCTGGAGACGGCGAAGGCGCGGCCCACCGGCGTCGCCGAGCTCGACCGGGTGCTCGGCGGGGGCCTGGTGCCCGGGGTCGTCGTGCTGCTGGCGGGCGAGCCCGGGGTGGGCAAGTCCACGCTGCTGCTCGAGGTGGCCGCGCAGCGGGCCCGCGCCGGCGCGACCGTGCTGTACGTCACGGGCGAGGAGTCGGCCGGCCAGGTCCGGCTGCGCGCCGAGCGCACCGGAGGGCTCGCTCCGCACCTGTTCCTGTCGGCCACCGGCGATCTCGAGGAGGTCGCCGCGCACGTCGAGGCCGTCGACCCCGAGCTGCTCGTGGTCGACTCGGTGCAGACGGTCGGCACGGCCACCGCGGAGGGCTCGCCGGGCGGTGTCTCCCAGGTCCGCACGGTCACCAGCGCGCTCGTCGCCCTCGCCAAGCAGCGCGACCTGCCCGTCGTGCTCATCGGGCACGTCACCAAGGACGGCGCGGTCGCCGGGCCGCGCACCCTCGAGCACCTCGTGGACGTCGTGCTGTCGTTCGAGGGCGACCGGCACTCCACGCTGCGGATGGTGCGCGGCCTGAAGAACCGGTTCGGCGCCACCGACGAGGTCGGCTGCTTCGAGATGAACGACGGCGGCATCACCGAGGTCACCGACCCGTCGGGGCTGTTCACCGGCGGGCTCGAGCGCACCGTCGCCGGGCAGGCGGTCACGGTCGCGATGGAGGGCAAACGCCCGCTGATGGCCGAGGTGCAGGCGCTCGTCGCCACCCGGGCCAACGACACCCCGCCGCGTCGCGTGGTGTCGGACCTCGACAGCGGCCGCGTGGCCAAGATCCTCGCGGTGCTGCAGGAGCGCTGCGGGCTGCGCCTGCACGACAAGGACGTCTTCGTCGCCACCGTCGGCGGCATGAAGCTGCGCGAGCCGTCCGCGGACCTCGCGGTGGCCATCGCAGTCACCTCGGCGTTCCACAACCAGCCCGTGCGCTCCGGGCTGGTCGCGATCGGCGAGGTCGGGCTCGGCGGCGAGCTCCGCCGGGTGGTGGCCCTCGAGCGCCGGCTCGCCGAGGCCGGACGGCTCGGCATCAGCCGGGCGATCGTGCCGCCGGGGGACGCCCGTACCCCGAAGGGGCTCACGGCGGCGGTCGCCGACGACCTCCACGGCGCGCTGATGCGCACCGGCCTCGTCGGGGTCGACGCGGACTTCAGCCCTCAAGGGTGAAGGTCACCGGGTCGCTCACGATCCCGTCGAGGCGCGCGAGCAGCTGGTAGGTACCGGGCGGCACCGCGGTCCGCTCGCCGCGACAGCCCGGCTGCGACGTCTTGCCCGACCAGTGCACCGAGAACACCGCCTCCTCGCCGGGCGCGAGGGTGCGGACGTCGTCGGTGTCGCCCGGCGAGCAGTCGTTGCTACCCCACAGCCCGTCGCCGGGCCGCTTGACCACGGCCACGGCCTGCTTGGCGGCGTCGAGGTCACGGACGCAGGGGGCGGTGCCGGTGTTGGTGACGACGAGGCTCAGCACCGGCTTGCGGCCGGCGGCGTAGCTCGGGGCGTCGGTCCGGGCGGTGACCCGCAGGTCGCCGTCGGCGCAGGGTCCCGGTGCCGGTGCGCTCGCGGGGGTGGGCTGCTCGGTGGTGGTCGTGGTCGGGTTCGTGGTCGGGTTCGTGGTCGCGGACGGCGGGGTCTCTGAGGCCGGGGGCGTCGGCGAGGTCACGGCGGGCCCGAGCAGGGGCCCCGAGGAGCCCGCCGGCACACCTGGGGGCAGGAAGTTCCGGAAGCCGTCGCCGCCCGGGGGCACGAAGAGGGCGCCGTCCGGCCCCGGGGTGAGGGCCGGGGCCCCGCCGGGCGGGATCACGGACGGCAACGCGGCCGCGATCGGTCCCGACTCGCTGCCCGGCCCCGAGCCCGGAGGCGGTGTCGGAGGCGTCGAGGTCTGCTGGCTCGCCATCGCCGCCGCGCGGGCGCGGGCCTCGACCGTCGCGGGGTCCGGCTCGCCGCCGCCGGCGAGCCCGACGACGGCCCAGACGATCCCGCCGAGCACCGCGACGACCACGCCGAGCGCGACGCAGCGCCGCCGCCAGTAGACCGACGGCGGAAGCGGTCCGGCCGGCTCCCACACGTCACGGAAAGTAGGATCGCGCTCGCTCCGCGCAACCGACCACCACGCGGTCGTCGGTCCGTTTCACCCGACGGTGGCGACGGCGGGTGCGCGGGGCAGGATCGACGGTCGATGGCCGCCACCACCACGCCGGGGTCCACACCGACCGCACGGCCCGGGACGCTCGCCGACGTCCTCGTGCCCTGGTTCCGCGCCCACGCCCGCGACCTGCCGTGGCGCCGACCGGGGACCACGGCCTGGGGCGTCCTGGTCTCGGAGATCATGCTGCAGCAGACGCCCGTGGCGCGGGTCGAGGAGCCGTGGCGGGCGTGGCTCGAGCGCTGGCCCCGCCCGTCGGCGATGGCCGCGGCGCCGGCCTCGGACGTGCTGCGGGCCTGGGGCAAGCTCGGCTACCCCCGCCGGGCGCTGCGCCTGCACGCGGCGGCGCAGGCGATCACGTCCGAGCACGACGACGTCGTGCCCGAGGACGTGGAGACGCTCGAGTCCCTGCCCGGCGTCGGCACCTACACCGCGCGGGCCGTCGCGGCGTTCGCCCACGGCCGTCGCGTCCCCGTCGTCGACACGAACGTCCGCCGCGTCGTCGCCCGCGCCGTGCACGGGCGCGCGGAGCCGGGTGCCGCGGCCGCGCGGGACCTGGCCGACGTCGAGGCGCTGCTGCCGGCCGACGAGACGGGAGACGAAGCGGAGCGGAGCTCGACCCGGACGAACGACGCGGCGACCATGTCGGCGGCGTTGATGGAGCTGGGCGCGACGATCTGCGTCGCGCGCGGCCCCCGGTGCGCCGACTGCCCTGTCGCCGACCGCTGCGCCTGGCAACGGCTCGGCCGTCCGGCGTGGGACGGGCCCATCCGCAAGGCGCAGACCTGGGCCGGGACGGACCGGCAGGTGCGCGGGCGGCTGCTCGACGTCCTGCGGGGCGCCCCAGGACCGGTGACCGCCGAGGCCCTCGAGGCCGCCTGGCTCACCGACCCGGCCCAACGCTCCCGGTGCCTCGACTCGCTGCTCGTCGACGGGCTCGTCGAGCAGCTCGCGGACGGCCGCTTCGCGCTGCCGGGCGAGGCCGGCGACGTACCCTGAGTCCCATGGCCGTCGTGAAGATCAACGCCATCAAGGTCCCCGAGGGCAACGGGCCCGAGCTGGAGAAGCGCTTCGCCGCCCGCGGCGACGCGATCAAGGACACCCCCGGGTTCCTCGGCTACGAGCTGCTGCGCCCCACCTCCGGTGACGACCGGTACTTCGTCTACACGAAGTGGGAGTCCGAGGAGGCCTTCGCCGCGTGGCGGGACGGGGGCGCCGCGGCCGCCGCGCACGCCGGTGAGCGCAAGCAGCCGGTGTCGTCGGGCGCCGACCTCCTGGAGTTCGAGCTGGTCCTGCGTGTGGAGGGGTCCGGCTCCTGAGCGATCCCGACCCGGCGGGCGTCGCCGCCGCGGCGGAGGCGCTCGCCGGCGCCGAGGCGCTGCTGGTCTGCGCCGGGGCGGGGATGGGCGTCGACTCCGGGCTGCCCGACTTCCGGGGGCCCGAGGGCTTCTGGCGCGCGTACCCGCCCTACCGGCGGCTCGGGCTGCGCTTCGAGGAGATCGCCGACCCGGAGCACTTCGACGCCGACCCCGAGCTCGCCTGGGGCTTCTACGGCCACCGCCTCGCGCTGTACCGCCGCACGGTGCCGCACGCCGGGTTCGCCGTCCTGCGGCGCTGGGCCGACCGGTGGCCGACGCAGGTGTTCACGTCCAACGTCGACGGCGCGTTCCAGGTCGCCGGGTTCGCCGACGACGACGTCGTGGAGTGCCACGGCGCGATCGGCACCCTGCAGTGCACGGCGCCCTGCCACGAGGGCACGTGGCCCGCGGACGACGTCGACGTCGTCATCGACGAGGACACCATGCGCGCCCGCCCTCCCCTGCCGACGTGCCCGCGGTGCGGTCGGGTCGCGCGGCCGAACATCCTCATGTTCGGCGACGGCGCCTGGGTGCCCGGGCACCACGGCGAGCGGACGGCCGCGCACCGGGCCTGGCTCCGGAGCCTCGCCGCGGCCCGCCTCGTCGTCGTCGAGCTCGGCGCCGGCACCGCCGTCCCCACCGTGCGCCGTCACGCCGAGCTCGCCTCCGCCGCCTCCGGCGCCCTGATCCGGATCAACGTCCGCGAGCCGGAGATCCGTCACGGGCGCGGGGTGTCCCTGGCGTCCGGGGCGCGCGCGACGCTGGAGGCGATCGACGCGGCCCTGCCGGCGCCATGACGCGCGGCCGCTCGCCCGGTCTCGGGTGATCACGAGCGCCGCCGTGCACCGACACGGCGCCACGAGGTGCACGGCGACGCTCCTGATCTCCGTGCGCGGCGACCTCGACTTCCGACGTTCGGTGATCAACGGGGACCTCGCGCGCGGAGAAGCAGCGAGATACCCGTTCGCTGCGGGACCCGGCGCGCTCACACCCCCGTGAGGCCGGCGAGCGTCAGACCGCGGGCGGCGGCGACGCGTTCGGCCTCGTCGTCGAGGCGGGCCCGGACGTCGGACGCCAGAGGCATCATGAGCGCGAGCTCGAGGGTCAGCTTCTTCCCGGACGCCTTCGGCCGCCAGGTGCCGACGATCTCGCCGTCGGCGAGGATCGCGCCAGGGTTGCCGATGATCTTGTACAGGTCCTTGCGCAGCGACTCGTCCGGCGCGTGGATCTCGCGGTCGCGGGCCTGGAGCATCGGGTCGAGCGGCGGGAGGAGGCGGACGACGTCGGGGTCGGGCGCGCCGAGCGCGGCGTCGAGGTCGTCGGCGGGCAGCCACGCACGCCGCCCCTCCACGTCGACCTCCGCGAGCTCCGGCAACGCCGCGTCCCAGGCCGGCGCGAAGATGGTGGGGGTCGTCCCCACGAAGTCGGCGACCTCCCGTGGACCGGCGGGACCGAGGACGCGCAGGTAGTCGAGCACCAGCCGGGCGGCGCGGGCCGGGTCGCCGTCGACGGGACGCTCCCAGCCGGCGGGTGGCGGGGTGAGCAGGAGCGTCCTGCCGGTCGGGTCGAGGCCGACACCGACCGGGAACGCCGAGAGCCGGAAGAGCTGCTCGTTGACGTGGACGGTCGCGCAGCCCCGGCAGTCGCGGAGCAGGACGTCGGGGAGCAGCTTCGTCACGGCGCCGCTCGCGGTGCCCTTGGTCATCGGCTCGGTCACCACCTCGGCGAGGGCGTCGGCGGCGCGGTCGATCGACTCGCGGGCGGGGATGCCGACCCGACGCTGCTCGGGTCCGCTCCAGTTCAGGCGCGCGGCCGCGTCGGCGTCGTCGAACGGCCGGGCCGCCGCGGCGACGGCGTTGCGCTCGGCCGGCGGGTGGTGGTGCGGGGCGCCGCGGTGCGTCCAGCCGTCGACGAGCCCGCGCGCCACGGGATCGACCTCGCCGTCGGTGCGGGCGGCGAGCGCCAGCCGTGCCGTCGGTCCCGAGTCCTGGAGCCCCAGTGAGAACAGCGCGTCGAGCGGGCGGTCGCGGTGCAGCCCCTGGGCGGCGATGCGGTGCGCCAGGACCTGCTCGCGGGTCAGCGTCTCCACCATGGGAGCAGCCTGCCGCACCGTGGCTGACACGTGCGGTCAGGTTCTTTCCGCGATGATGGCTCTCGTGAGCTCGGTGCGCGCGGTGCCCGTCACCACGGACATGGACGGGGACGCGCTGCAGGCCGACGACGCGTGGCACACCGCGCGGCGCGTCGGGCTGCGCACGCTGTTGCGCGACGCCCTGCTGCGCTTCCGCTACGGCGACGGCTTCAGCCACGCGCGGGGGTTCGCGCTGCAGCTCGCGCTCGCGATCGTCCCGCTCGTGATCGCCGGCAGCGGGCTCGCGACGGCGGTGGGCGCGGAGTCGGTCGCGCAGGTCGTCGCGCGGACGGTCGTGGCCGTGTCCCCGGGCGCGGGCGACCAGCTGCTCGCCGACGTCGTCGCCCGCGGTCCGGCGGAGCTGCCCGAGGAGGACGGTGAAGCGGCGGACTCCCGCAGTGAGAACGTCGGCGAGTTCGCCGTCGCGTTCGGGCTGATCACCGCGTTCCTGGCGATGACCAGCGCGATCGCCCAGCTCGAGCGCGGCACCAACCGGATCTACGGCACCGAGCGGGACCGGCCGTTCGTGCGCAAGTACCTGCGCGCCGCGGTCCTGACGCTGACGGCCGGGACCGCGCTCGGCGTGGGCCTCGTGCTGATCATCGCGGGCGGCCCGCTCGGCGACGCCGTGGAGGACGTCTACCGCTGGGGTGACGTCGCCGAGACGGTGTTCGACGTCCTGCGCTGGCCGGTGGGCCTCGCGGCGCTCGTCGTCGCGGTGACGGTGCTGTTCCGGTACTCCCCGCGGCGCCACCAGCCGGGACTCTCGTGGCTCGCGCTCGGCGCCGGGCTGACCGTGGTGCTCTGGCTCGCCGCGTCGGGCGGTGTCGCGCTCTACGTCGCGGTCTCCGGCGACTTCAGCGACACCTACGGGCCGCTCGCCGGGATCATGGCGCTGCTGCTGTGGGCCACCGTCACCGGCGTCGCGCTGCTCCTCGGGGTCGCGCTGGCCGCACAGCTGGAGGCGGCACGCGCCGGCATGGGCGACCCGTTGCTGCGCGACGAGGACGCCGACGGCATCCCCGACGAGCTCCAGCCGTCGCCGCCGCAACAGCAGGTGGGCGAAACCGTGAGCCCGGACGGGGGACGTGCCTGACAGCTCCTGTCAGCCATGGGGTACCACTGACGTGTGCGCGCCAGCCGCCTCCTCTCCGTGCTGCTCCTGTTGCAGAGCCGTGGTCGCCTGACCGCGCGGGAGCTCGCCGACGAGCTCGAGGTCTCGATCCGCACGATCTACCGCGACATGGACGCGCTGTCGGCCTCGGGCGTGCCCGTGTACGCCGACCGCGGCCCCGAGGGCGGCTACTCGCTGCTGGAGGGCTACCGGACCCACCTCACCGGGATGACGGCCGACGAGGCCGACGCGCTCGCACTGTCCGGGATGCCGGACGCGGCGGCCGAGCTCGGCCTGGGGCGCGTGCTGGCGGCAGCGCAGCTCAAGGTGCAGGCGGCACTGCCCGGCGAGCTGTCCGACCGCGCCGGCCGCATCGCCGAGCGCTTCCACCTCGACGCCCCCGGCTGGTTCCGCGAGGCCGACCACGTCCCCACCCTCACCGGGGTCGCCGACGCGGTGTGGAACCAGCGCGTGGTGCGCGTGCGCTACCGGCGCTGGGCCACCGGCGGGCGCGAGCCCGAGGTGGAGCGCGAGCTCGAACCCCTCGGCCTCGTGCTCAAGGCGGGGACCTGGTACCTCGTCGCCGTTTCCTCCGGCGACAGCGACGCCGAGCCGCGCACGTACCGGATCGCGCGCATCCTCGACCTCGAGACCCTCGACGTGCGCTTCGACCGCCCCGAGGGCTTCGACCTCTGGAAGTACTGGCACCAGCGCACCCAGGAGCTCACCGACGCGCTGTACCAGGCCGAGGCCACCGTGCGCCTGTCCCCGCGCGCGATGGAGCTGGCCCCGGCCGTCCTGCGCCCGCACACCGCCCGCGCGCTCGCCGAGGGCAGCTGGCCCACCGACGCCGACGGCTGGACCCGCGCCGTGATCCCGATCGAGTCCCTCGCCCACGCCCGCTCCGAGCTCCTCACCCTCGGCGCCGACGTCGAGGTCCTCGCCCCCGTGGCCCTCCGCGAGCAGATGGCCGGCGTCGCCGCCGCCCTCGCCGGGCTCTACAGCGGCTGAGGTTGTGTCAGCGAAGTGCCGTTGCAGACGCTCAGCGTCCGTATCGGTACTTCGATCATGGGCACGGCACCTCCCCGGTCACTCGTCATCGGTGAGTCCGCTCTGCGTGGGCCGACCGCAGACCTCGTTGACCCGATCGGAGCCGTGGCGGCTTCGGCACGAGGCGCGTCTCTCCACACCCCGCCAGCCTGTCCACAGGCGACATCCGAGCCGCTCACGCGTACGCCCGTTCTCGGCCCACGATCGCCGTCATGGTGCGACGCGGGGATTGGGCGACGGACGCTGACGCCCTCCAGGCAGCCAGCTGGAACGGCATCCTCTCGGCGCGCGAGCTCGTGCGGCTCGGCGTCCCCGAGCGGACGGTGTACCGGCGAACCCAGCAGGACGGCCCGTGGACACTGCTGCTGCCTGCGACCCTGATGCTAACGAATGGCACCCCGACACCGCTGCAGCACGAGACCGCCGCACTCGTCCGCGGCGGCGAGAGCGCGATGCTGACCGGTCTGAGCGGGGCGCGGCACCACGGCCTCCGCCGCGGGGGCGATCCGGCCTTCGATCACGTCCTCATCCCGCTCGAGCACAGGGCCCTCAGCACTGGTCGGGCGCGGTTCGAACGGACCGTCCGGCTTCCGCGTCCGCGCCTCCGCGACGGACTGCCGGTGGCGCCGCTACCGCGATGCATCGTCGACCACATCAGGCGCCTCAAGGACCACGAGGAGATTGCCGCCGTCGTCACCGAAGCCGTCCAACGCGCGATGGTCGTGCTCGACGAGCTCTGGCTCGAGCTGGAGCTCGGGCCGCGGAAGGGCAGCGCCGCGCCTCGACGCGTGCTCGAGGCCGCTGGTGCCGGCGTGCTCTCGCCCGCCGAGTTCACCGCACGCGACTTCTGGGAGGCGTTCGACGACCTCCCGCCGATGGAGTGGAACGTCAGCGTGTACGACGAGAACGGACACTTCCTGGCCACCGTGGACGGCCTCGTCAAGGAGTTCGGGTTCGTCTGGGAGATCGACTCAGTGGAACACCATCTCGCGACCCCCGAGCAGGTGCGAGAGACGTTGGCGCGCCAGCGCAGGCTCCGCGCAGTCGGGTTGCACGTGCTCGGTTCGCGCCCCCGCCAGCGAACGGACGACCCGCGGGGGCTCCACGAGGACCTCCTGGCCCACCTCGCCGTCGCCGCCGCACTGCCGCCAGCCCGCGTCCTGTACGGGCCCGGACCGGCCCTCGCCGGGTGATCGAAGTACCGATACGGACGCTGAGTGTCCGCGACGGCACTTCGCTGACAAACCCCCGCACACGCCGGAGCCCCGGCCCCCGCGAACGGGGACCGGGGCTCCGGGGTGACGGGGACCGGGCGGGGTTACTCCGCCGCGGCGACCTCGGGGGTGTCCGGCACCGGGGTCGGCTTGGCCTCACCGCGGAAGGTGAAGGTCGCCGACTCCGGGGCCTGCTTGGTGACCCCGTTGTCGTCGGTCTCGGGCTCCCAGCCCTCGACGTCGACCAGGACGATCTGGCCGGACTCGACCTCGCCGAAGAGGATCTTCTCGGAGAGCTGGTCCTCGATCTCGCGCTGGATGGTGCGGCGCAGCGGCCGGGCACCGAGCACGGGGTCGAAACCGCGCTGGGCGAGCAGCTTCTTGGCGTTGTCGGTGAGCTCCAGGGACATGTCCTTGTTCTGGAGCTGCTTCTCGGTGCGGCCGATCATCAGGTCGACCATCTGCACGATCTCGTCCTCGCGCAGCTGGTGGAACACGATGATGTCGTCGATGCGGTTGAGGAACTCGGGGCGGAAGTGCTTCTTGAGCTCGTCCGTCACCTTGTTCTTCATGCGCTCGTAGTTCGATCCCGAGTCCTGACCGGACTGGAAACCGAGGCCGACCGCCTTCGAGATGTCCTGCGTACCGAGGTTCGACGTGAACACGATGACCGTGTTCTTGAAGTCGACGATGCGGCCCTGACCGTCGGTCAGGCGGCCGTCCTCGAGCACCTGCAGGAGCGTGTTGTAGACCTCGGAGTGGGCCTTCTCGATCTCGTCGAAGAGGACCACCGAGAACGGCTTGCGGCGCACCTTCTCGGTGAGCTGGCCGCCCTCCTCGTAGCCGACGTACCCGGGGGGCGCGCCGAAGAGCCGCGAGGCGGTGTAGCGGTCGTGGAACTCGCCCATGTCGATCTGGACGAGCGCGTCGTCGTCGCCGAACAGGAACTCCGCGAGCGCCTTGGTGAGCTCCGTCTTCCCGACACCCGAGGGACCGGCGAAGATGAACGAGCCCGAGGGACGCTTCGGGTCCTTGAGGCCGGCGCGGGTGCGGCGCATGGACTGGGACACGGCCTTGACCGCGTCCTCCTGCCCGATGATGCGCTTGTGGAGCTCGTCCTCCATGCGCAGGAGACGGGTGGTCTCCTCCTCGGTCAGCTTGAACACCGGGATGCCGGTCCAGTTGGCCAGCACCTCGGCGATCTGCTCGTCGTCGACCTCCGCGACGACGTCGAGGTCACCGGACTTCCACTGCTTCTCGCGCTCGGACTTCTGCCCGATGAGGGTCTTCTCCTCGTCGCGCAGGCGCGCCGCCTTCTCGAAGTCCTGCGCGTCGATCGCGGACTCCTTCTCGCGACGGACGTCGGCGATCTTCTCGTCGAACTCGCGCAGGTCCGGCGGCGCGGTCATGCGGCGGATGCGCATGCGGGCGCCGGCCTCGTCGATGAGGTCGATGGCCTTGTCCGGCAGGAAGCGGTCGTTGATGTAGCGGTCGGCCAGGGTGGCCGCCGCGACCAGCGCCGGGTCCGTGATGGAGACGCGGTGGTGCGCCTCGTAGCGGTCGCGCAGCCCCTTGAGGATCTCGATGGAGTGGGCCACCGAGGGCTCCCCCACCTGGATCGGCTGGAAGCGGCGCTCGAGCGCGGCGTCCTTCTCGACGTGCTTGCGGTACTCGTCGAGCGTGGTCGCGCCGATGGTCTGCAGCTCGCCGCGGGCCAGCATCGGCTTGAGGATCGACGCGGCGTCGATCGCGCCCTCGGCGGCACCCGCGCCGACGAGCGTGTGGAGCTCGTCGATGAACAGGATGATGTCGCCGCGGGTGCGGATCTCCTTGAGGACCTTCTTGAGGCGCTCCTCGAAGTCACCGCGGTAGCGCGAGCCCGCCACCAGCGACCCGAGGTCGAGGGTGTAGAGCTGCTTGTCCTTCAGCGTCTCGGGCACCTCGCCCTTGACGATGGCCTGGCCGAGGCCCTCGACGACGGCGGTCTTGCCGACGCCGGGCTCGCCGATGAGCACCGGGTTGTTCTTGGTCCTGCGGGACAGGACCTGCATGACCCGCTCGATCTCCTTCTCCCGGCCGATGACCGGGTCCAGCTTGCCCTCGCGGGCCGACTGGGTGAGGTTGCGACCGAACTGGTCGAGCACCAGGGAGGACGAGGGGGTGCCCTCGCCGCGCTGGCTGCCGGACTCCGCGGGCTCCTTGCCCTGGTAGCCCGAGAGCAGCTGCAGCACCTGCTGCCGCACACGGTTGAGGTCCGCGCCGAGCTTGACGAGCACCTGCGCGGCGACGCCCTCACCCTCGCGGATCAGCCCGAGCAGGATGTGCTCGGTGCCGATGTAGTTGTGCCCGAGCTGCAGCGCCTCGCGCAGCGACAGCTCCAGCACCTTCTTGGCGCGCGGGGTGAACGGGATGTGTCCACTGGGGGCCTGCTGACCCTGGCCGATGATCTCCTCGACCTGCTGGCGCACGCCCTCGAGAGCGATGCCCAGCGACTCGAGGGCCTTGGCCGCGACGCCCTCGCCCTCGTGGATCAGCCCGAGCAGGATGTGCTCGGTCCCGATGTAGTTGTGGTTGAGCATCCGGGCCTCTTCTTGGGCCAGGACGACCACCCGCCTCGCGCGGTCGGTGAACCTCTCGAACATTCGTCACTCCTGACTGCTGCGCCGGCGGTCCTCCACCGTGGCCGCCCTCGTGGTGACGACCGCGGTGGTCCCTTGGCAAGTGCCCGATGCCAGATCGGGACCCCCACGATGCCCCAGACTCGCAGAGCACCGTACGGACATCCTAGTCGTCGCGCGTGACGCCACGGGATGACGACGGTTGCACCACCGTGACGGGCGCCACCGGAGGACAGGCCCGATCGTGTCCCCGGCTCGTCGAGAACGGGGTCATGTGGGTTCCAACCACGGGAGACGTTCGCCTCATCCCGTCCATCCGTTCGCCACCGGCGAACCGGGAGACGCTCACCGACCCGTCACGGGGCCGCCGGACATCCTGGGAGGTCGACGGCTGTCGCGGATCCGACGCGGACGTCGACGCGGAACGCCGAGAAGGTCATGATCGACGGGCAGTCGTCGCGGTGACAGCGGTGCTGGGCCGGACGAGTGATCTTCCGGCGGGGTGGTCCGAGGGGATCCGGGGGTGGCGGTGACGGCGGACGCGCAGGCGCCGGTACGGAACGGTCAGGCCGGGGTCCGCGCGGCCCTCGCGGCGTGCCCGCAGCTGCAGGGACTCGAGCCCGCGGCGCTCGGCGCGCTCGCCGACGCCGCGGTCGGGCGCCGGTACGGGGCCGGGGAGGCGGTGTTCAGCACGGGCGACGTCGGCGACGCGCTGTTCGTCCTGCTCCGCGGCAGCGTGGTGTCGCGGGCCGTCTCGCCGGGGGGCGACGTCGTCGACGTCGGGGTCGCCGCCGAGGGGCACGCCTTCGGCTACTTCGAGGTGCTGCGGCCGGGCCCGCGGACCGAGGACGCCGTGGCGGTGCGCGACACCACCGTGCTCGCGGTGCCGGCGGGACCCGCGATCCGGGCCCTGCGCACCAGCCCCGACACGCTGCTCGCCCTGCTCTCCGACCTCGTGCGGATAGTGCGTCTCCAGAACCGCGCGACGCTCGGACGCGCGTTCCTGCCGGTCACCCGGCGGCTGGCCGACCTCCTGCTCGAGCTCGCCGGCCCCGGAGGGCACGTCGACTTCGGCGGGCCCCAGACGCTGCTGGCCCAGCGTCTCGGGATCGCCCGTCAGACCCTCAACACGGCCCTGCGCACGCTCGCGGAGCGTCGCCTCCTGGTGGTCCATCCGGGCGGGCGGGCCGCGACGATCGACCGGCCCGCGCTCCTCGCCTACGCGACCGGCGCCTGACCGGGGCCTGCCCGGGGCCTGCCTGGAGCGGAGCGCCGGTCAGTGGGCCTTGTGGTAGGCCTCGGAGACCTCGCTGGGGATGCGACCGCGCTCGGAGACGGTCATGCCCTGCTTGCGCGCCCACTCGCGGATGGCCTGGTTCTGCTCGCGGTCGACCGCCGCGCGGCCGCCGCCGCGCCGGGGGCTGCTCGCCGACGCCGCGGGGGCGGATCTCCGGCGGCCGCCGCTGCGCCGGGCGTGGGCGACGAAATCGGCCAGGCCGTCGCGGAGGGCTGCGGCGTTCGCCTCGGAGAGATCGATCTCGTAGGTGGCGCCGTCGAGGCCGAACTCGACGGTCTCGTCGGCCTCCGATGCGTCCAGGTCGTCGACGAGGGAAACCACGACTTTCTGCGCCACCACGACCTCCGAAGCCCGACCCGAAATGGTCGGCCGGACCCTATTTCCGGGAACGGGAGTTTGTCGAGTGATGTGCGTCGCGCGTCCTCGCCGACGACCGGGACTTCGTCGACGAAAATTGCGGGTCAGTCCGGGATGCCCTTGGCGTCCGGAACGACGACGGCGAACATGTCCGCGATCCCGGCGAGGCTGGCACTCTGCAGGGAGGACGCCGGAACTGCGCCGTCCGGACCCGGCAGCGCGCGGGTCGCGGTGGCCGCCGCGACCACCGAGGGCGCGAATCCCGCGTTGAAGGCGCCACGGGCCGTGGAGTTCACACACATGTGTGTCATGAAGCCCGCGAGCACGAGGTTGGTGGCGTCGACGCCGCGCAGGTACTCGTCGAGGTCGGTGCCGACGAAGGAGTTCGGGAAGTTCTTGACGATGCGGTGCTCGCCGTCGCGCGGGGCCACGCGGTCGACGATCGCGCCGATCTCGTCGCGGACGTCGTAGGGCGTGCCGGCGCCCGCGTCGTGCTGGACGTGGACGATCGGGATCCCGGCGCTGCGCGCGCGGTCGAGGAGCCCCGCCGCCTCGTCGATGGCGGGCTCGACGTTCTCGAGGGCCATCACGCCGCGGGTGTACGTGTTCTGGAGGTCGATCATCACCAGCGCGGACTCGCGCAGGGAGGCGGGCGACGCGGGCAGGCCGGTCAGCTCGCGCAGGGTCGTGGACGGGGTGCTCATCGTCGAACTCCTTCGTCGGGAGGGGGCCGAACGTGCGAGGGGCGCCCTCGCTGCGTGCTGCGCAGCGGGGGCGCCCCTCGATCGTGCTCGGGTGAGCGCTACAGGTCACCCAGGTCGCGCATCTCCTCGTCGGTGAACAGCCGCGAGCGGATGATGAAGCGGACGCCCTCGGGGGCCTCCACCGAGAATCCGCTGCCGCGGCCCTTCACCACGTCGACGGTGATGTGCGTGTGCTTCCAGTACTCGAACTGCGAGGCGGACATGTAGAAGCCGATCGGCTTCTCCAGGCCCTCCACCACGAGGTCACCGAGGTGCACGTCCTGGCCCCCGATCTTGAAGTCCCCGTCCGGGTAGCACATCGGGGCGCTGCCGTCGCAGCACCCGCCGGACTGGTGGAACATCAGCGGGCCGTGGATGTCGGTGAGCTGCACCAGGAGCTCGGAGGCCTGCGGCGACAGGGCGACGCGACCCGTCCCCGACCCCGGCACCTCCGGCACCTGCTCGGTGACGTCGGTGCTCGTGCTGATCTGGGTCATGGTGACCACCTCCTCCTGGTGGGGAACCCGCGGGAGGATCAGAAGAATCCCAGCGCATTGTTCGAGTAGCTCTGCAGGACGTTCTTGGTCTGCTGGTAGTGGTCCAGCATCATCTTGTGGTTCTCGCGGCCGATGCCGGACTGCTTGTAGCCGCCGAAGGCCGCGTGGGCCGGGTAGGCGTGGTAGTTGTTCACCCACACCCGGCCGGCCTGGATGTCGCGGCCCGCGCGGTAGGCGGTGTTGGTGTCACGGGACCACACCCCGGCGCCGAGGCCGTAGAGCGTGTCGTTGGCCTGCTTCATGGCGTCGTCGTAGTCGTTGAAGCGCGCCACCGACAGCACCGGGCCGAAGATCTCCTCCTGGAAGATCCGCATCGAGTTGGTGCCCTCGAACACGGTCGGCTGGACGTAGTAGCCGCCCGAGAGGTCGCCGCCGAGGTCGGCGCGCTCGCCGCCGGTGAGGACCTTCGCGCCCTCCTGACGTCCGATGTCGATGTAGGAGAGGATCTTCTCGAGCTGGTCGTTCGAGGCCTGCGCGCCCATCATCGTCTCGGTGTCGAGCGGGTTGCCGGTCTTGACCTGCTCGGCGCGCTTGACGCCCTGCTGCACGAAGTCGTCGTAGATGCCGCCCTGGACGAGGGCACGCGACGGGCAGGTGCAGACCTCGCCCTGGTTGAGGGCGAACATCGCGAAGCCCTCGAGCGCCTTGTCGTAGAACGCGTCCTGCTGCGCGGCGACGTCGTCGAAGAAGATGTTCGGGCTCTTGCCGCCGAGCTCGAGCGTGACCGGGATGAGGTTCTCCGAGGCGTACTGGGAGATCAGGCGACCGGTCGTGGTCTCGCCGGTGAAGGCAATCTTGCGGATGCGCGGGGACGACGCGAGCGGCTTGCCCGCCTCGACGCCGAAGCCGTTGACGATGTTGAGGACGCCGGCCGGGAGCAGGTCGCCGACCACGTCCATCAGCACGTGGATGGAGGCCGGGGTCTGCTCGGCCGGCTTGAGGACGACCGCGTTGCCGGCGGCGAGGGCCGGGGCCAGCTTCCAGATCGCCATGAGGATCGGGAAGTTCCACGGGATGATCTGACCGACCACGCCCAGGGGCTCGTGGAAGTGGTACGCGATCGTGTCCTCGTCGATCTGCGAGAGGTGACCCTCCTGCGCGCGGATCGCCCCCGAGAAGTAGCGCAGGTGGTCGATCGCCAGTGGGATGTCGGCGACGAGGGTCTCGCGGACCGCCTTGCCGTTCTCCCAGCTCTCGGCGACCGCGATCTTCTCGAGGTTGGCCTCGATGCGGTCCGCCATCTTGTTCAGGATGTTGGCGCGCTCGCCGACGGAGGTCTTGCCCCAGGCCGGTGCGGCAGCCTCGGCCGCGTCGAGGGCCTTCTCGATGTCGTCGGCCGTGCCGCGGGCCACCTCGGTGAACGTCTGGCCCGTCTGCGGGGTCGGGTTCTCGAAGTACTGACCCTTCGCCGGCGCGACGTACTCGCCGCCGATGTAGTGGTCGTAGCGGGGCTTGAACGAGACGACGCTGTCCGCCGACCCCGGAGCCGCGTAGATGGCCATCGGTGATTTCCCTCCACATCATGGGATTACGTGAGTGGGACCACGTGACCGCGGACACTAGGTGCGCCAGGGTTGCACCGGCGTTGCAACGCATCTGCGGCGTTTCTCTTGTCAAGGATCCGCGTCCGAGGTTTTGATGAAGGGTTGCCTAAGCGGAGGGGATGCAGCACCATTCGTCGGGAGGGGTCCTCCCGACGACCGGGCGGGCAGGATCGGTGCCGTGACGGCACCCGCAGGCCGCCACGTCCAGCGCAGGGGGCGCCGATGCCGGAGAGCCAGCGTGGCGCGCGCGGGACCACCCGCCTGACCGTTCCCGGCACGCTGTCGACCCCGCTCGAACCGTCGGACCCGGTCGAGCGTGCGCACCTGCTCGAACGCATCCGTGACGCGGTCCTGTCCGGCACCGCGAGCCCGGGCTCGCCCCGCGACCTCGTATCGGCTTCCTGGCAGCGCTCGCTCGATGCCCACGTCGACCCGGACCACGGGCGCCCGCGCCACGTGTTCCAGAGCGACGAGCTGGCGGACGTGCGCGGCGGGCACCTGCTGGCGCCGGTGCTGCCGCTGCTGCGGCGCACGCTGCTCGACGTGGCCGACGAGGCCGTGCACATGATGATCGTGACCGACGCGCGCGGACACATCCTCTGGCGCGAGGGGAACACCGACGTCCTGCGCCGCGGCGACGCGTGCGAGCTCGTGGAGGGCACGCGCTGGAGCGAGGACTCCATCGGCACCAACGCGATGGGGACGGCGCTGGCGTCCGGGCGGGCGGTGCAGATCCACTCCGCCGAGCACCTCGTGCGGCTGTACCACTCGTGGACCTGCGCGGCGGCCCCGATCCACGACCCGGACTCCGGCGAGGTCGTCGCCGCCATCGACCTCACCGGCCCCCTGCAGACCTTCCACCCGAGCACGCTCGCGCTGGTCAAGGCGGCCGCGGAGCTCGCCGAGGTGCACCTGCACGCCCGTGTCGTCGAGCGCGACGAGCGGCTGCGGGCCCGCAACCGGCCCCACCTCGACGGCCTGCGCGGCGAGCCAGGCGCGCTGCTCGCCCCGGGCGGGCGCGTGCTCGCCGCGGAGCCGACCGGCTGGCTGCCCGAGCGGGTCGCGATCCCCGGGGACGGCGACCGCGTCGACCTCGGCGAGCGCGGCGAGGGCGTCCTCGAGCCGCTGGCCGAGGGCTGGCTCCTGCGCCTCGCCCCGCGGACGTCGTCACGCCCGACGCTCGCCCTGCCGTTCCTGGGCGCCGAGCGCCCGGTGGCGCGGCTCGACGGCCGGCCCGTGCGTCTGAGCCTGCGCCACGCCGAGATCCTGACGCTGCTGGCCCTGCACCCCGACGGCCTCACCGCCGACCGTCTCGCCTCCGCGCTCTACGGCGACGCCGGCAACCCCGTCACGGTGCGCTCCGAGGTGCACCGCCTGCGCAGCTCCCTCGGCTGCTCGATCATCAGCGCCCAGCCCTACCGGTTGCGCGCCCGCGTCGACGCCGATTTCCTCGACGTCCGCGCCGCCCTGCGGGAGGGCAAGGTGCCGGCGCCGCACATCCTGCGCCGCGGGGCCCTGCTGCCCGCCTCCGACGCCCCGGACGTCCGCGTGGAGCGCGACCACCTCGAGGTCGCCGTCCGCGGGGCCGTCCTGCGCCGCGGCGACGCCGAGGCGCTGTGGGCCCTCGCCCAGAGCGGGACCGCCGGGTCCGACCCCGACCTGGTCGTGCGCCTGCGCCGGTTGCTGCCCGACGGCGACCCGCGGCGCGACGAGCTCGACGTGCCGGTGCGCTGACCCGGGGCTCGCCCGCCGCCGTCGCCTCGCTGTGGCGGCTACTGGCTGGTATCCCTCGCGTGGCGAGGGATACCAGCCAGTAGGCCGCCGTCCGGCGCGTCAGGACGGCCGGGCGGCCCGCTTCGCGGCGCGGTCGTCGCGGCGCTCCGTGCGGCGCCGGTGCACCGAGCGCAGGCCGAGCAGCGTCAGGTCCGGCACGTGGTCGGTGATCGTCGTGCACTCCTCGACGACGACGGGCGCGAAGCCGCCCGACGCGACGACCGCGACCGGGCTGCGGCCCTCCGGATCCCGTGCCGTGATCTCGCGGCTCACCCGGGAGACCAGACCGTCGACCTGCGCCGCCGCGCCGATCACGAGCCCGGCCTGCATGCTCTCGACGGTGTTGCGCCCGAGCACGGAGCGCGGCACGACCAGTTCCACCGGCCGCAGCGCGGCTGCGCGCACCGCGAGCGCCTCCGCCGAGACGCCGACGCCCGCGGCGATCGCGCCGCCGAGGAACTCCCCGCGCACCGAGACCGCGTCCACCGTCGTCGACGTCCCGAACGTGACCACGACGCAGGGCCCGCCGACGCGCTCGTGGGCCGCGAGCGCCTGCACCACGCGGTCGGCGCCGACCTCCTTGGGGTTGTCCACCAGCAGCGGGACGCCGGTCCGCACCCCTGGCTCGACCAGGAGGTGGTCGAGGCCCGCGAAGTGCCGCGTGACCATCCCGCGCAGCTCGCGCAGCAGCACCGGCACCGTCGAGAGCGCCGCCACGGCCGTCACGTCGGCGACGCGCGCCCCCAGCAGCCCGCGGACGAGCAGCGCCATCTCGTCGCCCGTCGCCCGCGGCTCGGTGCGCAGGCGCGCGTCCCAGACCGCGGGGCCGTCGCCGTCGTCGGGGTAGAGCGCGAGCGCGGTCTGGGTGTTGCCGACGTCGACGCAGAGCAGCACGGATGGTCTCGCTCTGCCCGGGCGCTCAGTTGTCCGTGGACAGCAACGCGTCGAGGCGGCGGGCGTCGGTGGTCTCCGAGGAGTCCCGGCGGCGCTCCCCCGCCCGCGGTTCGGCGGCGCGGCGGGCCGCCGAACCGCGGTGGCTCCCGGCGGTGCTGGCGAGCCCGGCGCCGACCGTCGTCATGGCCGGTCCGGCGGCGGGCTCGCGGTGACGGGCCGGGCGCGCTCCCTGGGCGTCCGTGCCCGGGCGCAGCAGCGACGTCGCGGGTGCGTCGTCGGGGACGTGCGTCGGGTCGGCGCCGCGGTCGAGGACGCGGTTGCGGTCGTCGACGAAGACCACGCGCGGCTGGTACGCGCGGGCCTCGGCGTCGTCCATGACCCCGTAGGAGATGAGGATGACGAGGTCGCCGGGCGAGACGAGGTGCGCCGCGGCGCCGTTGATCCCGATGACGCCGGAGCCGGCCGCGCCGGTGATCACGTAGGTCTCGAGGCGGGCGCCGTTGGTGACGTCGACGATGGCCACCTGCTCGCCGGGCAGGAGGTCGGCGGCCCGCATGAGGTCCTCGTCGACGGTCACCGAGCCGACGTAGTGCAGGTTCGCGTCGGTCACCGTCGCGCGGTGGATCTTGGACTTCAGCATCGTGCGCTGCACGTCAGACTCTCCTCACGACGGACACGGCGGCGTTGTCGATCAGGCGGGTGGTGCCGGCCCGGGCCGCGACGAGCAGGCGCGCGGGGCCGATGTCGGGGGTGGGACCGAGGTCCACGTCGCGCAGCTCGAGGTAGTCGAGCTGCAGGCTCGGCTCCGTGGCGAGCACGGCCCGCGCGGCCTCGAGCACGGCCGCCGGACCCTGCTCGCCGGCGTGCTGGCCTGCCGAGAGCGCCGCCGAGAGCGCGACCGCGGCGCGGCGGTCGTCGTCGGCGAGGTAGGCGTTGCGGCTCGACAGCGCGAGCCCGCCCTCCTCGCGGACCGTCGGCACGCCCACGACGTGGACGTCGATGTCGAGGTCGCGCACCATGCGGCGGATCAGCGTCAGCTGCTGGTAGTCCTTCTCGCCGAAGAAGGCCACGTCGGGCACGACGATCGCGAAGAGCTTGTTGACCACGGTCAGCATGCCGGCGAAGTGCCCGGGGCGGACCGCGCCCTCGAGCTCGGCCCCCAGCGGACCAGGGTCGATCGAGGTGCTGAAGCCCTCCGGGTACATGGCGTCGACCTCGGGCGCGAAGACCAGCTCGACGCCCTCCTCGCGGCACATCTCGAGGTCGCCCTCGAAGGCCCGGGGGTAGCGGTCGAAGTCCTCGTCCGGACCGAACTGGCGCGGGTTCACGAAGATCGAGACGACCGTCGTCGATCCGGGGATGGTGCGGGCACGGCGCATGAGTTCGCGGTGGCCCTCGTGCAGGGCGCCCATGGTCGGGACGAGCGTGACGCGCCGGCCGCCGCCCCGCAGCGCCTTCGTGACGCGACGCAGGGCGGTGGGGTCGCGGTGCACGGTGAGGTCGTCGGCCGTGTACTGCGGGCGCGGCCGGCTCACGAGGTTCGTGCGCAGGCTGGACGGTCGGGTCACGGGCGGGGCCTCTCGGCGAGGGCGGACACCACGTCCTGCGCGGCGGCGGGGTCGAGCAGCCCGCCGGCGCGGGCGCGCTCGGCGGTGCGCCGGGCGAGGGCCCGGTAGAGCGGGGCGGCCTCGGGGGCGCGCTCGTCGAGGTGGCGCAAGTGTGTCGCCACCGTGCCGGCGTCGCCGCGCACCACCGGCCCGGTGAGCGCGCGGTCGCCGTGGCGCAGGGCGTTGTCGAGCGCCGCGGACAGCAGCGGGGCGAGCACGCGCTCGGCGGACTCGATGCCCGCGCCGGACAGCAGGTCGGCGGCCTCGCGGACCAGCGTCGTCAGGTGGTTCGCCCCGTGCGCGAGCGCCGCGTGGTACAGCGGGCGGGCGGCCTCGGGGACGCGGACGGGCTCGGCGCCCATCTCCACGACCAGCGCCTCGCCGACGAGCCAGGCGGCGTCGGCGTCCTCGCTGAGGCCCTCCGGGGCGGTGATGCCGACGCAGGCGCCGGCGAGGCGAGTGACGTCCTCGGCGCGCCCGGTGATCGTCATCGCCGGGTGCAGCGCGATCGGCAGGACGTCGTGCTCCGCGGCGGGCGCGAGCACGCCGACGCCCTCGGCGCCGCACGTGTGCACCACGATCTGGCCCGGACGCAGGCAGTCCGACGCGGCGAGCCCCCGGACCAGGCCGGGCAGGACGTCGTCCGGGACCGCGAGCAGCGCGAGGTCGGCGCGGCGCACGACCTCGTCGGGCGGGAGGATCTCGGCGCCGGGCAGCAGCTCCTCGGCGCGGGCGCGGGAGGCGCGGGAGACCGCGGAAGCGGCGACGACCGTGTGCCCGGCGTTCGCGAGCGCGGCGCCGAGCACGGCGCCCACCCGGCCCGCGGAGACCACCCCGACCGCGAGCCGTGAGCCTTCCCGAGGGGTGGGTGACGGGCCGGCTCCGGCCCCTTCCCACCGCCCGGCGTCCTCGCCGGCGTCGGTGCCCACGCGCCACCTCACTCGTTCGGCTCGTTCCCGTCCCGCTCCCGCGGGTACCGGACGATCACTGCCGCCCACGGTAACCGTCCCCGCGTCGCGCGGAGCCCGCGGTGAGCGGGTTCACGCCTGCTGGGCACCGACCGTGAGCGGGTCGTCGGCGCCGGGTGTCGGGGCGCGGTGGGCGCGGTGGGCGGGGTCGTGGAGCGAGGGCGTCCTTCACTGCGTGGGGCGCAGCGAGGGCGTCCCTCGCGCCGCAGCCCAGGTCGGCGCCCGCGGGAGCGAGGGTGTCCTTCACTGCGTCGGGCGCAGCGAGGGCGTCCCTCGCTCCGCAGCCCAGGTCGGCGCCCGCGGGAGCGAGGGCGTCCTTCACTGCGTCGGGCGCAGCGAGGGCGTCCCTCGCTCCCACGCCCGGGCGCCGATCAGACCGCCGGCGGGCGGGGCGGGCCGCCGGGCCAGGACGGCGGCGGGGCGCCGTGTGGGGGCGGCGGGGCGCCGGTGGGGCCCTGGACGCCCGGCGCGTTGACCGCGGCCAGGCGGGTGCGCACGACGTTGTCGAGCAGCTCGGCATGCCAGTCGGCGCGGGGCGGCAGCGCACCGCGTTCGGCGCGGGCGCGCAGGAACGCGAGCTCGGTGACGGCGTGCTGGTAGTCCTCGACCGCCCGGGCGGCGACGGCCCCGGCCCGGCGGTTGACCGCCGAGCGCCAGCGCCGGCGCCCGGCGAGGCTCGAGAGGAGCGGCACCTCGCTCGGCGCGATCCAGCCCGCGGCGGCGAACCCGGGCATCTGGCGGGCGAGCACGTCGGCCTCCCGTCGTCGTTGCCACACGACGAGCCCGATCATCCCGGCGAACAGCGGCAGCATGATCAGCACGTAGATGCCGAAGAACCCGGCGCCGAGCTGCGTCGAGGAGTTCCACAGCGCGTGCAGGATCACCGCGAGCACGTAGCCGCCGAGCACCGCGGCCGTGCCGACCACCCGCGAGCGGGTCTGCGACGCGATGCCCACCCCGATGCCGGTCATCGCGGTGAAGAGCGGGTGCGCGAACGGGGAGAGCACGCCGCGCAGCACGAACGTCGCGAGCACCGCGGGCCCCACCGCGCCCTCGGCCTCGGTGAAGGCGCGCCCGAAGTAGATGATGTTCTCGGTGAAGGCGAAGCCCGCCGCGGTGATGCCCGCGTAGACGACGCCGTCGACGATCCCGTCGAACTCCCGGCGCCGGACCAGCAGCAGCCCGACGACGAACGCGCCCTTCACGAACTCCTCGACCAGCGGCGCCGAGATCACCGCACCGACCACGTCGCCCTGCCCGCGCCCGAGGAGCAGCTCGGCGGCGATGATCGCGCTCGAGTTGATGACGACGGCGACCAGCGCCGAGAACCCGGCGCCCCACAGGAACGCCGCGAGGAGCAGGCGCGGCGGCTCGGGCTCGAAGCGGTCGATCCAGAGGAAGGCCGCGACCACCGGGGCGACCGGCAGGAGGGCCAGGACGACGCCGATGACGACCCCGACGACGCCGATCTCCGAGCTCGCGAGTCCGACGGTCACGAGGCCGCAGATGCCGAGGACGATCAGGCCGACGACCGGCCACACGAGCGTCCGGCGCTGCTGGGGCGCCAGGCGGACGGGAGGGGCGATCACCCTGCGGGAGGGTAACGGCCCTTCCGCGGCGCGGCCCGCCCGCCGTGCCCCGGATCGCCCCCGGACGCCCCGTCCGTGCTCGTGCGCGCCGTGATCAGGGCTCGCGGCGGCGACGCCCACCGGTGCCGCCCGCCGCGGCGTGCGCCGCGAGGAGCTCGGCGACGGTGCGGCCGCCGGAGGTGGCGGCTTCGCCGGGCCGCGGGGCGGCGCGGCGGGCCCGGCGCTCGTCGGAACGCTCGGCCGGCAGCTCGGGCGGGAGATCGCGCCGCGCAGGGGGCTCGGGGACGGGCTCGTACCCGGCCGAGCGGACGTACTGGTCGAGGAACGACCCCGCGGCGAGCACCGACGGGTCCGCGGCGAGCGGAGCCTCCGGGGGCGGACCGGCGGGGCGCAGGGGGCGGCCGGCAGGGCCCGAGTCGGGGCCGCCGGAGCGGGGCGCGGGGAAGGGGTCCGCCAACGGGGCGACCGGGCGGACCGGGGCAGGCGGCGGCACCGCGGCGGACGCGGGCATCACGGGCATCGCGGGTGCGGCGGGGACCCGGGGCTGCGGGCCGGAGTCGCCCACGACCCGCAGGCGCGCGCCCCGCGGCTGCGGCGCGACGACGGGCACGCCGGCCTGGAGCGTCACCGCGTCGGCGTGGACGCGCACCCGGTCGAGCTCCTCGCGCAGGCCGGCGACGTCCTCGCGGGCCCTCTCCGCGATGTGCTCGGCCTCCTCGCGGGCCGCGACCTCGCGGGCGAGGCGCTCGTCGTGCTCGCGGCGCAGGGCCTCAACCCGTTCCTCGGCGTCCTCCTCGGCCGCGGCCAGCTCCGCCGCCACGTCCTCCGCCTCGGCGGCGACGGCGGCCTCGGAGCGCACACGTCGAGCGAGGGCGACCACCACGAGCACGACGGTCCAGAGCGCGGCGACGATGCCCAGGCGCAGCCAGCGGGCGTCGTCGGCGAGCACCACGGCGACCCCGGCGAGGAGCGCGAGCACCACCGCGGTGCCCAGCAGCACGACGCGGCGGCGGTCGGGGCCGACGTCCGCGCGTCCCCCGTCCGGGGTGCTCATCGCTGCAGGATAGCGGCCGGGTCCGCCCCGGCCGGTGCCCCGGTCAGGACCGTCGCGGCGGGCGGTCGGGGTCGTCGCCGGGCTCGTCGGGCGTGCGCAGGCAGTGCTCGAGCCAGAGCCCGGCCCCGACGAGCACCGCGGACCCGACGACGCCGACGATCGCGCTCCCCGTGTCCGCCGCCGCGGCGTCCACGCTGTCGCGCAGCGGGAACACGTAGGCCAGGACGCCCAGCCACGCGCCGCCGACCAGTGACCCGGCCAGCGACGACGCCTTCGCGAGCGCCACCGCGCGCGCCGTCGCGAGCGCGTCGACCGGCCGCGCTCCCCGCCGGTGCCGGATCCGGGCGCGCAGGACGACCGCCAGCACCAGCTCGGCGATCCCGAGGACGAGCGGCGTCAGACCGGCGAGCAGGGGCAGCGGCGGGAGGTCGCCGTACGCGGCCTGGAGCAGGATGTTCACGGCCAGCCCGGCGGCGACCGCGGCCACGACCAGGAGCGAGGGGCTGGTGGACGTCCTCATCCCGACAGCTCCGTCGCGTCGCGCCGGACGCCGTCGCGCTCGGACGCGGGCAGGGCCGCGAGCAGGTCACGCACGGGCCCGCGCCCGGCGACGGCCGCGTCGGGCTCGACGTCGAGCCAGGGCACGAGCACGAACGCCCGCTCGTGGGCCCGGGGATGGGGCAGGGTCAGCTCGGGGTCGGCGCTGATGGTGCCGTCGACGTCGAGGACGTCGACGTCGAGGGTGCGCGGACCCCAGCGGACGTCGCGGGTGCGCCCGGCGCGGCTCTCGGCGGCGCGGGCGCGTGTGAGCCAGTCGCGCGGTCGCGACGCCGGGTCCTCGACGACGACCACCGCGTTGAGGAAGTCGTCCTGCTCGACGCCGCCCCACGGCGCGGTGGCGTAGACCGGCGAGACGGCGACGACCCGCGCCCCGGCCGCCCGCAGCGTCGCCAGCGCACCGCGCAGGTTCGCGGCCCGGTCGCCGACGTTGGAGCCCAGCGAGAGGACGGCCCGGCTCACGATCGGGACCTCATGGACGTCCCCGCTCCCGGCGCACCACCACCGCCACGTCGTCGAACGGCACGGCGATGGGGGCCTGGGGCTTGTGCAGCGTCACCTCGACCGCGACCACCCGCGCGTCGGAGAGCACCCGCGCCGCGACCTCGGCGGCGACGGCCTCGATGAGGCGGCGCGGCGGGCCGGCGACCACCGCGGCGGCGGTGTCGGCGAGCGCGCCGTAGTCGACGGTGTCGGCGAGGTCGTCGGACGCGCCGGCCGCGGCGAGGTCCAGCTCCAGCACCAGGTCGAGCACGAAGTCCTGGCCGTCGCGGCGCTCGTGGTCGAACACGCCGTGGTGGCCTCGCACGCGCAGGCCGCGCAGCGCGATGCGGTCGGCGAGCGGGCTCACGGCTCGATCTCCGCCTTCGAGGTGCCCCAGGACCACGCGGTGGCGACCGCGACCGCGTCCAGCGACGGACCGACCTCGTGCACCCGCACGCCCCACGCGCCGGCGGCGGCGGCGAGCGCGGAGACGGCGGCGGTCGCGACCTCGCGCCCGTCGGGCGGGCGCGGCGTGCCGTCGTCGTCGGCGAGCAGCGCGCCCAGGAACCGCTTGCGCGACGCCCCGACCAGCACCGGGAAGCCGAGCGCGGTGAACACCGACAGCTTGCGCAGCAGCTGCCAGTTGTGCGCCGCGGTCTTGGCGAACCCGAGACCCGGGTCGAGCACGAGCAGGGACGGGTCGACCCCCGCGAGCACCGCGCGGTCGACCTGCTCGACCATCTCGGCGCGGACCTCGCCGACGACGTCCTCGTACGACGCGAGCTCGGTCATCCGGTCGCTGGGGCCCCGCCAGTGCATGATCACCCACGGCACGCCGGCCTCGGCGACCGTGCGCGCCATGTGCGGGTCGGCCAGCCCGCCGGACACGTCGTTGATCATGGTGGCGCCGGCCTCGACGGCCGCGGCGGCGACGGCCGCACGCGTGGTGTCCACGCTGACCCGCACGCCGTCCTGCGCGAGGTCGCGGATCACCGGGACCACGCGCGCGATCTCGGTGTCGGCGTCGACGCGCTGCGCGCCCGGGCGGGTGGACTCCCCGCCGACGTCGACCAGGTCCGCGCCGCGCCGGGCGAGGCCGATCCCGTGCGCCACCGCGTGGTCGCGGTCCAGCCACCGGCCGCCGTCGGAGAAGGAGTCCGGGGTCACGTTGAGCACGCCCATGACGACGCAGCGCCCGGGGTCGGGCAGACCGTGGGCCCGCGGCTGGTCGGGCCCGGTGGGGGCACCCACGTCAGCCGCTCCGGATGAGGTTGAGGGCCTCCGCCCGCGTGCTGGCCGACGACTTGAGGATCCCCCGCACCGCGGACGTCGTGGTGCGCGCGCCGGGCTTGCGCACCCCGCGCGCGGACATGCACTGGTGCTCGGCGTCGATCACGACGAGCGCGCCGCGGGTGTCGAGGCGCTCGGCGAGGGCGTCCGCGATCTGGCTGGTCAGCCGCTCCTGGACCTGGGGCCGGCGGGCGTAGAGGTCGACGAGCCGGGCGAGCTTGCTCAGCCCCGTGACGAAACCCTTCGGCCCCGGGATGTAGGCCACGTGGGCGACGCCGTGGAAGGGCAGCAGGTGGTGCTCGCACATCGAGAACATCGGGATGTCGCGGACGAGCACGAGCTCCTCGTGTCCCTCGTCGAACGTGCGCTCCAGCACCTCGGCCGGGTCGGTCCCCAGCCCCGCGAACAGCTCCTGGTACGAGCGCGCCACGCGGGCCGGGGTGTCGCGCAGGCCCTCACGGTCCGGGTCCTCCCCGATCGCGATGAGCAGCTCGCGCACCGCGGCCTCGGCGCGGGGCGCGTCGAAGCCCTCCCAACCCGGGGCGAGCGCCACCCCGACCGGCCCGCCACCGCTGTCGGTCGGGCGTCCCCGGCGGCCGTCCGCGTCGCCGTTGCGCAGCGACGGTCCGGCTCCGTGTGGCGCGTCCTGGTCCTGACTGGTCGTCACGTCTCCCTCGCGGTCTTCCTCCACCCGGCCGGCGCGCGCGCCGGCTCTCTCAGCCCTGACCGCGCGAGGTGTCGCGCCCCTCGGAGCCCGAGGAGCCGGACGTGCCGTCGGAACCGTCGTGACCCCAGCTCGGGCTGGGCCAGCCGTCCGACCGGCCCTCCCGGGTTCGGCCATCCGGGTCACCGTACGGGTTGGCACCGCTCTCGCCAGGCGAGCGTGACGAGCCGGACGACCAGCCGGACGCCTCCGACCCCGATCCGTACGGGGACGGCCCGCCGGAGCGGCCCGCGCCGCCCGGGTTCCAGGTGGTGCCGTGCGGGACCGTGGCCGGGGTCCACCCGGGCGGGGCACCGTAGTTCGGCGCCACCGACGAGGGCTTGTCGCCGCCGTCGCCCGCGCTCCCCGCCGCGCCCGAGGCGCCGCGACGTCCGTTGGCGCCCGTCCGGTAGACGTCAGGGATGCCGGTGGTCGGCGTGCCCTGCGGCGGCGTCGGCGCCCCGACGTCGTGGCCCGGGCCGCTGCCGTAGCCGGCGCCCGCCTCGGTGCCGTGCCCGTTGCTCGCCGAGTGCGCCCCGTAGGAGCCGTTGCTGGCGTGCCCGTTGCCCGAGACCGAGCCCGCGGGGGTGCGGTCGTCCTGCTCGCCGGGCGGCGGCCAGGGCTCGCCGCGCTCGGTGGCCAGCTCGCGCCGCGTCTTGATCGGCGGCCGGTCGGAGGGCAGGCGCTCGCCGAAGTCGTTGAACGCCGTGATCCGCGGCCGCTTGGTGACCGACGCGAAGACGCGCTCGAGGTCGCGGCGCTGCAGCGTCTCGTGCTCGATGAGCTCGCCGGTCAGGGCGTCGAGCGCGTCGCGGTGGGTGTTGAGGATGTCCCACGCCTCGGTGTGCGCGGCCTCGATGAGCTTGCGCACCTCCTCGTCGATCTCGTGGGCCACCTCGAGCGAGTAGTCCGCCTGACGCCCCGCGGTGCGGCCGAGGAAGGGCTCGCCCTGCTCCTGGCCGTACTTCACGGCGCCGAGCTTCGCGCTCATGCCGTACTCGGTGACCATCGCGCGGGCGATCTTCGTCGCCTGCTCGATGTCCGAGGACGCGCCGGTGGTGGGCTCGTGGAACACGAGCTCCTCGGCCGACCGTCCGCCCATGGCGAACACCAGGCGGGCGATCATCTCGGAGCGCGTCATGAGCTCCTTGTCGTCCTCGGGGACGACGAGGGCGTGCCCGCCGGTGCGCCCGCGCGGCAGGATCGTGACCTTGTAGACGGGCTCGATGTCGGGCATCGCCCACGCGGCCAGCGCGTGGCCCGCCTCGTGGTACGCCGCGACCTTCTTCTCCTGCTCGGAGATGATGCGGCTCTTGCGGGCCGGGCCGCCGATCACGCGGTCGACCGACTCCTCGAGCGACGACCCGTTGATCTGCTGCTGACTCAGCCGCGCGGTGAGCAGTGCGGCCTCGTTGATGACGTTCGCGAGGTCGGCGCCGGAGAACCCGACGGTGCGCTTGGCGAGGCCGTCGAGGTCGGCGTCCGGGGCCAGGGGCTTGCCCGCTGAGTGGACCGCGAGGATCGCGCGCCGGCCCGCGAGGTCGGGCGCCGCGACCGGGATCTGGCGGTCGAACCGGCCGGGGCGCAGCAGCGCGGGGTCGAGGATGTCCGGCCGGTTGGTGGCCGCGATGAGGATGATCCCGCCGCGGGAGTCGAAGCCGTCCATCTCGACGAGCAGCTGGTTGAGCGTCTGCTCGCGCTCGTCGTGGCCGCCGCCCATGCCGGCGCCGCGGTGGCGGCCGACGGCGTCGATCTCGTCGACGAACACGATGCACGGGGAGTTCTGCTTCGCCTGCTCGAACAGGTCGCGCACGCGGGAGGCACCGACGCCGACGAACATCTCGACGAAGTCCGACCCGGAGATCGTGTAGAACGGCACGCCCGCCTCGCCGGCGACCGCGCGGGCCAGCAGCGTCTTGCCGGTGCCGGGCGGGCCGTAGAGCAGGACGCCCTTGGGGATCTTCGCGCCGAGCTGCTGGTAGCGCGTCGGGTTCTGGAGGAAGTCCTTGATCTCGTAGAGCTCCTCCACCGCCTCGTTCGCTCCCGCGACGTCGGCGAAGGTGGTCTTCGGCATGTCCTTGTTGAGCTGCTTGGCCTTGGACTTGCCGAAGGACAGGACGCGGTTGCCCCCGCCCTGGGAGTTCATCATCCAGAACAGCAGCAGGAGCACCAGACCCAGCGGGATCAGGTAGATCAACATCTGGGTGAGGATCGAGTCCTGCGTGACGCGGGTGTCGAAGCCGGACGTCGCCGGGTTCTCCCGGACCAGCGTGAACACCTGGTCGGTCGCCGCCGCGGGGTACTGCGCGTAGATCTGGTTGGTCGTCGTCGGCTGGGAGCCCTCGACCCCGGGGACCTGCACGGGGTTGGTCAGCGTCAGGCGGAGGCGCTGCTCCTTGTCCTCGATCGTGATCTCGGACGCGTTGTGGGCCTCGACCTGCTGCAGGGCGAGCGACGTCGGGGCCTCGGTGTACCCGCGGGTGTCGCTGAGCAGCGACGAGATGCCGAGGTAGACCAGGAAGAACACCACGATCCAGATGAGTGGATTGCGGAGAAGGCGCTTGCGGTCCATGCGGTTGCGGCCTCCAGGCGGCCCTCGACCCTCCCCGGGTGGACCCTGCGGTCGGTGTCAGTCGTCTCGGCTCGGGGTCCGCGCACGCACGGACGTCCGTGGGGCCCTGATCTGCTCAATGTACCCCGGTGCCGCGACAGCGGTTCCCGCCACGGGCCGCCGCGGAACCCGCCGGCCCGGGTGGGCGTTCAGCGCCGGCGGCGGGCCGTCCCGAACATGCCCCGGGTGATCTCCTGGGTCGCCTCGCGGGCGACCGTCCGCACGACCGACTGGAACCACGAGCTCTTCATCGTCTTCTCGATGAACCCCGGCTCCTCGTCCTGCGCGGGCGGCGGGGCCTGCGGCGGCGCCTCCTGCGGGGGCTGGCCCGGGGGCAGGGGCTCGGCGGGCGCCGGGGCGCTCGACGCGCCGGTCGACGCCGAGAGCTTCTCGTAGGCCGACTCGCGGTCGACCGCCTCGCCGTACTTCGGCCACAGCGGCGACGCCTTCGCGGCGTCGGTGACGGCCGGCTCGCCGATCGCGGCCATCAGCGAGCGCGGTGCGCGCACCCGGGTCCAGGCCACCGGCGTCGGGGCGCCGCGCTCGGACAGCACGGTGACGATCGCCTCGCCGGTGCCCAGCGACGTCAGCGAGGTCTCGATGTCGTACACGGCGCTCTTGGGGTAGGTGCGCGCGGTGCGCGTCAGCGCCTTCTGGTCGTCCGGCGTGAACGCCCGCAGCGCGTGCTGCACCCGCGCGCCGAGCTGGGAGAGCACGTCGTTGGGGACGTCGGTGGGCTGCTGGGTGCAGAAGAAGACACCGACGCCCTTGGACCGGATGAGCTTGACCGTCTGCTCGATGCGGTCGAGGAACGCCTTCGAGGCGTCGCTGAAGAGCAGGTGCGCCTCGTCGAAGAAGAAGACGAGCTTCGGCTTCTCGATGTCGCCGGCCTCGGGGAGGTCCTCGAAGAGCTCGGCGAGCAGCCACATGAGGAACGTCGAGTAGAGCATCGGGTCGGCCTGCTGGTCGGCGAGCTCCAGCAGCGTCACGCGGCCCTTGCCGTCGGGCTCGACGGTCAGCAGGTCGGCGGGGTCGAACTCGGGCTCGCCGAAGAACTCGTCGCCGCCGCGCGCCTCGAGATTGACCAGCGCCCGCAGGATGACGCCCGCCGTCGACGTCGAGACCCCGCCGATGCCCTTGAGCGCCTCCTTGCCCTCGTCGGAGAGCAGGTGCTGGATCACCGAGCGCAGGTCCTTGGTGTCGAGCAGCGCCAGCCCCTGCTGGTCGGCCCAGTGGAAGATCAGGCCGAGCGTCGACTCCTGGGTCTCGTTGAGCCCCAGCACCTTCGACAGCAGGATCGGCCCGAACCCGGTGATCGTCGCCCGCACGGGGATGCCGATCCCCGCGCCGAGCGAGAGGAACTGCACGGGGTAGGCGGTCGGCGCCCAGTCGTCGCCGGTGTCGGTGGCGCGCTGGGTGACGCGGTCGTTCTTCTCGCCCTCGCGAGCGAGCCCGGACAGGTCGCCCTTGATGTCGGCGAGCAGCACCGGGACACCGTGCGCCGAGCACTGCTCGGCGAGGTTCTGCAGCGTCTTCGTCTTCCCGGTCCCCGTCGCGCCGGCCACCAGCCCGTGGCGGTTGAGCGTCGCGAACGGGATGCGCACCCGGGCGGTCGGATCGACGGCGCCGTCGATCACGACGGTCCCCAGTTCGAGCGCACCCGCCTCGGTCGCGTACCCGGCGGCGATCTCTGCAGCAGCACCCTGGTCGGCCACGGGGGCAGGTTAGCGGGGACGGGGCGCGCCGGGGTGGATCAGCGTGGCGGACACCCGCGGCACGCAGCTGGAGCGGAGCTGCGGCGCCGGAGGCGAGACGCCGACATCAGACATCAGGAAATCCACCATCTCGGACGGATCACCGCCGCGAGGGACGCCGCGGGGCGCGCGAGGGGCACGTTCCGCAGGCTGCGGAGCCCGTCGATCATGCGGAACGTGCTTCTCGCGGCGCGGCGTGCTCGGGCGGGGCGGCGGCGCCGTGGGTCGTCCGGAGCGAGGGGCGCCTTCGCTGCGTCTGGCGCAGTCAGGCGTCCCCCGCTCCCCCGACGGCGAGGCGTCAGGAGCCCGCCGGGACGTCGACGCGCACGGCGGTGACCGCGCCGTCGGCGCCACGCTCGGCGTGCACGGTGACCTGCTGGCCGGGACGCAACCCCGCGGGCCCGCCGGGGCGGGGCACGGCGACGTCGGTGCCCGCCGTCGTCCGCAGCACCGACTGGGTGCCGTCCCCCGCGCGCACCGTGACGATCGGGAAGCCGCCGCCCGTGGGCTGGACGGACTCGACGACGCCGAGGACGTCGGGCACGGAGCCCGGGCCGGTGTCCGGGGCCGTCGCCCGGCCGATGAACGTCCCGATCGCGAGGCACGCGACGGCGCCGAGCACGAGCAGCAGGATCCGGGTCGAGCGCGCGAGGCCGGGACGGCGCAGGCGCGTCGCGAGGTCCATGTCGTCCACGGGGCGGTCGAGGACCTCCGCGGCACGGTCCTGCGAGGTGCGCGGCCCGTCGGGCGCGGAGGGTCGGGGCGACGGTGCGGGCGCCGACCGCCGGGCCGGGGGCGGGGGCACCGGGAAGCGGTCGGTCACCGCTCCGTCGGACTCCGGCGACGACGACGCGGCACCGGACGAGGCGGTGCCGGACGACGCGCTCCCCGATGACGGGGTGCCGGACGACGGGTTGCCGGGCGCCTCTGTCCCGGATGAGCCCGTCGACGACGCCGCCGGCTGCTCGCGGGTGGGCTGGGCGTCCGGGGCGTCGGCGGCGGACGTCGCGTCGCTGCCGTCGGCGTCGCTGGGCTGGTTCACGGGTCCTCCCGAGGTCGCGGGGCTCACTCGCGACGCAGGGCGTCGATGGGCCGCAGCCGTGCGGCCCGGCGGGCGGGGTAGGCGCCGAAGAAGATGCCGATGGCCGCCGACACGGCGACCGCGGCGACGACGGCGGAGGGCAGCACGACGGGGCGGAAGTCACCGAGCGGCACGAGCGTGCCGGCGTAGCCGACGGCGACACCGATCGCGCCACCGACGAGGCTGAGGATGATCGACTCGACGAGGAACTGGCCGAGGATCGCCGACGGCGGGGCGCCGAGGGCCTTCCGGATGCCGATCTCGCGGGTCCGTTCGGTGACCGACACGAGCATGATGTTCGTGATCCCGATGCCCCCGACCACCAGCGAGATCGCCGCGATCGCGGCGAGCAGCAGGGTGAAGGCCCCGAGGGTCTGGTCGAGGACGTCGGCGAGCTGCCGGGCGCTGATCACCTGGTAGTCCCGGTCGTCCGCGTTGTCGATCCCGTGCCGGCGGTCGAGGATCGAGTTGACCTCGGTCTCGGCGGCGGCCTGCCCCTCCGTGGAGCGGGCCTGGACCACGATCTGGCTGAGGTCGCCGAACCCCGTGAGCGATCCCTGGACCGCGGTCAGCGGCGTGAGCACGTTCTCGTCCGGGTTCGAGAGCCCGCCCCCGTTACCGGACGGGACCAGCGTCCCGATGACGTCGAACGGCACGCCGTTCACGAGCACCGTGCGGCCGACGGGGTCGGCACCCACGCCGAAGAGGTCCTCGACGACGGTGGCGCCCAGCAGCGCGACCTTGCGCCCGGCCGCGACGTCGGCCTCGGTGTAGGCGCGGCCCGTGGCGATCTGAACGTTGGCGCCCGGGAAGTACGACGGGGTGCTACCGACGATCGTCGCGCCGCTGCTCGCCCGGCCCGCGTCCACCGTCACCGACGAGGTGACGACGCCGGAGACCGATGCGATGTCCGGCGCGCCCTGGGGGTCGGAGAGCGCGTCCACGTCGGCGGTCGTGAGCGGCCGCCCGTCGGTGCCGGCGCTCTGCGGGGGCTGGCGCGGGAGGACGGTGATGCTGTTGGCGCCGAGGCCCGCGATCTGGCTCTGGATGTACTGCGAGGCCCCGTTGCCCAGCGCGGTCAGCAGGATGACGGCCGCGATCCCGATGATGATCCCGAGCATCGTCAGCAGCGAGCGCAGCCGGTTGGCCCACAGTCCGCGCAGCGCGAAGCGGACGATCTCGACGAGGCTCACCCGGGGACCCCGACCTCGTGCAGCCGCCCGTCGGTGACGACGACGACGCGCTCGGCCCGCGCCGCGACCTCGTCGTCGTGGGTGATCAGCACGATCGTGCGCCCGGCCGCGTGCAGGCGGTCGAAGAGGGCCAGGACGTCGCCGGTGCTCGTCGAGTCGAGGTTGCCGGTGGGTTCGTCCGCGAGCAGCAGCGCCGGGCCGGTGACGAGGGCCCGTGCCACCGCCACCCGCTGCTGCTGGCCGCCGGAGAGCTGGTTGGGGCGGTGGTCGGCGCGCTCGGAGAGCCCGACCAGCGCGAGCGCCGCCTCCGCCCGCTCCCGCCGGACCCGTCGCCCGACCCCCGCGTACACGAGGGGCAGCTCGACCTGGGCCAGCGCGTTCGTGCGCGGGATGAGGTTGAACGCCTGGAAGATGAAGCCGATCTGGCGGTTCCGGAGCACGGCCTGCTGGCGCTCGTCGAGGTACGCGACGTCGAGGCCCTCGAGCAGGTAGCGCCCCGAGCTCGGCGCATCGAGGCAGCCGAGCATGTTGAGCAGCGTCGACTTCCCCGACCCGGACTGCCCGATCACGGCGACGTACTCGCCGCGCCGCACGGTGAGGTCGACGTCCCGGAGTGCGTGGACCGCGGTGTCGCCCTCGCCGTAGACCTTGGAGAGACCGCGGACGTCGATGACGTGCTCCACCGCGAGGGTCTGGCCTGCCCCGGGGCCCGACTCGTCGGGCGACGTCATCCGCCGCCGCCGCCCCCGGAGCGGTTCCCGCCGCCGTTGCCGCCGTTGCCGCCGTTGCGCTGCTGGCCCGGCGGGCCCTGCCCCGGGACGATCTCCGCGGTCGCGCCGGGCAGCACGACGAGCTCGCCGGGCGCGAGCCCGGAGCGGATCTCCGTGGTGGTGTCCGAGCTCAGGCCCAGCCCGACCGTCCGGGCCTGGGGGACGCCGTCGGGACCGAGGACCTGCACGGTGCCCGACGTCGCGCCCGCGCCGCCGGTCGGCGTGATGGCCGCCGACGGCAGGAACAGCACGTTCGGAGCCTGGGCCACGTCGACCGCCACGCTCGCCGACATCCCGGGACGGAGGTTCGGCGGGAGCCCCGTGAGGGCGACGTTCGTGCCGTACTGCACGGACGTCCCCGTCCCGGGCAGGAGGTCGACGCTGCTCACGACACCCGGGAGCGACTGCCCCGGCAGCGCGTTGACCGACACGGCCACCGCCTGGCCGGCGGCGAGGCGCCCCACGTCGAGCTCGGGCACGTCGGCGCGGATCTGCAGCGACGAGAGGTCGAGCACAGTCATCGCGGCGGGCGTCGTCGGCGTGCCGGTGACGGTCGTCCCGCCGCCCGACGCCGCGCCCGAGCCGCCGCCCGCGGCCGCACCGGACGACGCCGCGGAGCCGCCGCTCGCGCCGCTCGAGGCGGCGGCGCCCCCGCCCGCGGCGGTGCCGTCGGGGAGCGTGCCGCCGGTCGGGTTGCCCGACGTCGTCGAACTGCTCGTCGTGCCGCCGGCGGGCACCAGCTGCCCCGGACCGATGTCGAGACTGACCACCGTGCCGTCCTGCGGCGACGAGAGCTCGAGGTTCTCCGCCGACTGCTCGGCCTGGATGACCGACGCCTCGGCTTGCGCGAGCGACGCCTCGGCGGAGGCCACCTGGCCCTCGGGCGTCGTCGCGGCGCCGCCACCCGCGCCCGCGGAACCGCCGCTCGTGCCCGTCGATCCGGAGCCGGCTCCGGGCGTGGGCGTCGGCGTGGGATCGGCGGCCTGGGGCTGGGCGGCCGCGCCGGAGGAGAACCTGTTGATCTCGACGAGCGGCGCGCCCTGTTGCTGGGGCTGTTGTTGGGCCGGGTGCGGCTGGGACTGGCCTGGTGCAGGCTGCGCCTGGCCCGGCTGTGCCGGCGCGGCCGGCTGGGCAGGCTGCGCCGCTCCAGGCTGCGTGACGGCACCCGGCTGGTTCCCCGTCGCCGTGCCCGTCGTCCCTCCCGCCTGCGCCCCCGCGGCCGGCGCCTGGGTTGCGGCGGTCGTCGTCGGGTTGTCCCGCGCCTCGCGCGCATCGGCCAACTGCTGGCGCGCGGAATCCCGCTGCGCCCGGGCGGCGTCGAGGTTGGCGTCGGCGTACTCCGGATCGAGGGTCGCGACGATCTCGCCCGCCGTGACGGTGTCGCCGAGCTTGACACGGACGTCCTCGACCCGACCGCTGCTCGCGAAGTTCAGCGTGGAGCCGCGCGCGCTGGTGACCGCACCGGAGGCCGTCACGGTCTGGGTGACCGTGCCGCGTCCCACCGGGGTCGTGCGCAGCCCTTGGTCGGCGGTGCCGCCGCTGCCCGTCAGGGCGTACACCGTCCCACCGGCCGCGAGCAGCACGACCAGCACGATCAGCCCGTTGACGAGCCACAGAGAGCGACGCGCACCGGCCATGTGGCGGACGGTAGCGGCACCTCACTCGGCCGCTGCGCCCGGGGCCGTGTCAGATGAGTGATCGTTCAGTGATCACGCGTAGACGCGCGGGTCGAGCGTCCCGATGTAGGGCAGGTCGCGGTAACGCTCGGCGTAGTCGAGGCCGAAGCCGACGACGAACTCGTTCGGGATGTCGAAGCCGACGTAGGCGACGTCCACGTCGAGCTTGGCCGCCTCGGGCTTGCGCAGGAGCGTGACGACCTCGAGGGAGGCCGGCCCGCGCGACTCCAGGTTCTTGCGCAGCCAGGACAGGGTGAGTCCGGAGTCGATGATGTCCTCGACGATGAGCACGCGACGTCCGGAGATGTCGCGGTCGAGGTCCTTGAGGATGCGCACGACCCCCGAGGACGACGTCGACGACCCGTACGAGCTCACCGCCATGAACTCGAGCTGCGTGGGCATCGGGAGCCGGCGGGCGAGGTCCGTCATGAACATCACCGCGCCCTTGAGGACGCCGACGAGGACGAGGTCCTGGTCGCTCTCGCCGTAGTCGTCGGCGATCTGCGCGGCGAGCTCGGCGATCTTGCCCTGGAGCTGCTCCTCGGTGATCAGTACGGACGCGATGTCGCCGTCGTACACCGTTGCGGTGCTCCTCACCGGTGGGGTGGCAGGGGTCGCGCCGGGCCGCGGGCCCGGAGCGTGTGCAGCTTCCCATGCGCCCGGACGACCTCCAACCCGCCGGGAAGTGGCGGAGCGCCCTGCCCCCGCCAGGCGGCGACGAGCCCGTCCACGGCGCGCAGGTGGGCATCGGACAATTCCGGCACCCCACGTCCCACCAGCCACGCCCGCAGCACGCGACGCCGGATCGCGGGCGGATCCGTGACGAGCGCGACGGCGTCGAGCCCGCCCGCGGCGTCGACCAGTGTGTCCAGGCGCACGCTCGCGAGCGCCGAGAGCGCGGCGTCGTCGTCGGCCAGCTGCGCCGCGGTGCGGGCCAGCGCGGGCGCGACACCGCCGGCGAGGACCTCCTCCAACAGGGGCAGCACCTCGCGGCGCAGCCGCACCCGCGTGAACCGTGGGTCCTCGTTGTGGGGGTCGTCCCACGGGGTGAGGTGCGCGGCGGCGCACGCGGCCCGCGTCGTCGCGCGACGGACGCCGAGCAGCGGGCGGCACCACGGCGGGTCCCACGCCGCCATCCCGGCCAGCGACCGCGCGCCCGACCCGCGGCCCAGACCCAGGAGCACGGTCTCGGCCTGGTCGTCGAGGGTGTGTCCGAGCAGCACCGGGGCGTCGTCACGCGCCCGCGACGCCGCGCGCAGGGCGTCGTAGCGCGCCGTCCGGGCCGCGGCCTCCGGCCCGCCGTCGGTCCCGACGTCGACGCCGACGACGTCCGCGGACGCCGCGCCGAGATCCCGCAGCTGCGCCGCCGCCCGCTCCGCCCGCTCCCCCGAACCGTCCTGGAGCCGGTGGTCGACGACGACCCCGTGCACCGGGCCGTCCGCGACGTGTACCGCTGCCGCGGCCAGCGCGAGGGAGTCCGCGCCGCCGGAACAGGCGATGATCAACGGGGACTTCGTACGCCTAGAAGCAGCGAGATACCCGTTCGCTGCATCGACCAGGACCTCGCGCACCGCCCGGCGAACCTCGGCGACGGGGTCGGGCGCGCGCACGGGCCGGCTCGGGTCAGGCGTGGACGCGGCGCAGCCAGGCGTCCGGGTCGGTGATCTCGGCGCGCAGCGGCAGCGTCTCCGGCGCGGTCCACACGGCGTTGAGGCCGGACAGTCCGACCTGGTCGACGACGTGGTCGACGAACACGCGCCCCTGCTCGTACTGGCGGATCTTCGCGTCGACGCCGAGCAGCGTGCGCAGCAGGCGGTCGAGGACGCTCCCGCCGCGGCGCCGGGTGGTGAAGCGCGCGCGGATGGTGGCGACCGTCGGGACGACGGCTGGCCCGACCGCGTCCATGACGTGCTCCGCGTGGCCCTCGAGCAGCGTGGTCAGGGCGAGCAGGCGGTCGAGCACGGCCCGCTGCTCGGCGCCCTGGAACATCTCGACCAGCGCCAGCCCGTCGCGCGGCGGGTCGCGGCGCACGGCCTTGACGATCTCGGGCAGGCGGTCGACCGCGCCGGAGGCCGAGCGGTCGAACCCGCCGGCGAAGGCGGCCACCTCGGTGCGGAAGTGGTCGCGCAGCCAGGGCACGGCGGTGAACTGGAGCCGGTGGGTGGCCTCGTGCAGGCAGACCCACAGCGCGAAGTCGTCGGCGTCGACGTCCAGCGCCTGCCGCGCGGCCACGACGTTGGGCGCGACGAGCAGGAGACGGCCCGCGCGTTCGGGGCCGCCGAACGGGTCGTACTGGCCGAGCACCCGGCTGCCGAGGAACGCCAGCAGCGTGCCCATCTGGATGCCGGCGGCCGAGCGCGTGACGCGGCCGACGGCGTCGCCGACGAGGCCGTCCGGCGGGCGGGGCACGGGCGCGTCGTCGAGCAGCGCGGCGATCCCGTCGACCGCGGAGCGGATCCAGTCGGGCCGGTCGACGACGTCCGCCTCCGGCACCGGCAGCCCGGCGCCGAGCCCGGTGAGGGCGCGGACGTGCTGCTCGGAGACCCGGGCGCCGTCGCGCAGGCGGGCCACCTCGGTGGCGGCCTGCGCGGGGGTGACCGCGGGCCCGGCGGGCACGAGGCGGGCCCCGGTGCCGGCGGCGAGGTCCCAGTCGACGGGCATGCCCGCGCCACGGGGGGCGGCGGAAGTCACTTCGACGGCCACCACTCCACCGTACGTGTGGTGAGCGGGCGCTCAGCGGCACCCGCACTCGTGCAGCGAGGTGGCCAGGGCGTCGAGCCCCGGCGGCGCGGTGCCCGGTGCGGCGCCGTTGCTCATGAAGGCGAACACGAGCGTGCGCCCGTCCTCGGTGCCGACGATGCCGGCCAGCGCGTTGGCCGCGGTGAGCGTGCCGGTCTTGGCCCGGACCCAGCCCCGGCCGTCGGCGGACGCCGAGCCCGGGAGGTAGCGCTCGGCGAGGGTGCCGCCACCCCCGGCCACGGGCAGCCCGTCGAGCAGGGGCCGCAGGGTCGCGGTGCGCGGGTCGGGGCCGGTCGGCGCCGCGGCGGGCGCCAGGACGTTCGCCAGGACGCCGGCCGGGATGCGGTCGTTCACCGAGAGCCCGCTGGTGTCGGAGAGCGCGACGCCGGTGGTGGGGATCCGCGCGTCGTTCAGCACCCGCGTCACGGCCCGGGCAGCGCCCTCGAACGTCGTCGGCTCCCCGACCGTCCGCGCGACCTCGCGGCCCAGCGCCTCGGCGAGCACGTTGTCGGAGTTCTGCAGGGCGGTGCGCACGAGCTCGGTGACCGGCGGCGACCGGACCTCGCCGAGCACCGGCGCCCCGGGCGGCGCGTTCCCGATCGTCACGGTCGGCGCCGTCCCGCCGCGGGTGAGGCGGACGCCGAGCTCGCGGGCGGCGACGGAGGCGGGGGTGGCGACGCGGGAGCCGTCCACGGCGGTCGGGTCGACCCGGCCGCCGTCGAGCATCACGGGGACGATCGGCGCGAAGTTGCCGCCGGCGATGTCGACGGGGTCCCAGCCGGCCGCCTGCCCGTTGCCGCCGCCGTTCTCGTAGCGCGAGACGTCGACGTAGACGTGCCGCACCGGCGGCTGCCCGGCACGGGCGGCGTCCACCGCGGCGACGAGGTCGTCGAGGCGCGCGGCGTCGGGGTAGACCGACTGCTGGGGCGCGGGTAGCGACGAGAGCGTGGGGTCGCCGCCGCCGACCAACACGACCGAGTCCGGCGTCGGCCCGGCGACCACGCTCGTCGTCCACCGCATCGTCGGGTCGAGCCGCAGCAGCGCGGCGGACGTGGTGAGCACCTTGGTCACCGACGCCGGGACCTGGCCCTCGTCGGGCTTGCGCTGCCAGAGCGTGGTGTTCGTGGCGGGGTCGACGACGGCGCCGGTGAGGTCGCCCAGCGCGGCGGCGCGGGCGTCGAGGGCGGTGGCGAGCCCGTCCTGCGTCGGCACGGGCGCGTCGGCGCCGGCCGCCGCGAGCTGCAGCCGGGGCGTCGCGGGGTCGGGCGGGTCCGCGGCGGCGCCGCCGACGAGCCAGGTGGGCAGGCCGACGGCGCGGGCCGCCGACGGCGCGGTGAGCGAGAGCCCGACGCCGAGGCCGCCGATCAGGACGAGGACCACGGCGACCACGAGCACCCGGCGCGTCCACCGGCGAACAGCGGACGACGACCCGGTGTCCGTGCGCTGACCGTCGCCGCTCACGGTGCGGACCCCCTCCTCACCTGCCGTTCACCTCACCCGGACGAGGGAGAGGTCACCGCCGTCGTGTGCCGGGTCACCCCGGCCGGTGCTCCACACTAGAGGCCGGTCGAGGGTTCTCGGCCGGCCCACGGGGCCGCCGGCGTGCACGGTCGCACGGTCCGGCGGGACCCCGACGAGCGAGCGAGACAGGGAGCGGTGAACGGCACCGTGGAGTTCGACGTGCTGATCGAGATCCCCAAGGGGGTCCGCAACAAGTACGAGATGGACCACACCTCCGGACGGCTGCGCCTGGACCGGACCCTCTTCACGGCCACGCAGTACCCGGCCGACTACGGCTACATCGAGAACACCCTCGGGCAGGACGGCGACCCGCTCGACGCGCTGGTCCTCATCCAGGAGCCGACGTTCCCGGGCTGCGTGGTGTCCGCCCGCGCCATCGGCATGTTCCGCATGACCGACGAGGCCGGCGGCGACGACAAGGTGCTCTGCGTCCCGGCGGGCGACCCGCGCCAGGAGCACCTCCGGGACATCCACCACCTCTCGGAGTACGACCGCCTCGAGATCCAGCACTTCTTCGAGGTCTACAAGGACCTCGAGCCCGGCAAGAGCGTCGAGGGCGCGCAGTGGGTCGGGCGCGCCGACGCCGAGCACGAGATCGAGGCCTCGAAGAAGCGCGGCGAGAAGGCCGGGCACTGAGGGGCCGGCCGACCGGGTGAGGCTGCGGGTCGTCGGGACGACCCGCAGCGCCCACCTCGACGTCAGCGCGTCAGCGCCTCGTGGGCCGGCGCCTCGTGGCGTCCGCCCGCGCCGTCGGCGTCCTCGCGCGTGGCCGGGCGGGGCGGGGTCACCGTCAGCTCCAGGTCGCGTCCGGTGCCGTCGACGACGACCTGCTCGGTGACCGGCGCGAAGCCGCTCGCGGTGAGCATGTGCCGCCCGGGGGTGATGCCGTCGAGACGGAACCGCCCGTCCGGGCCGGTGACCGCCGAGGCGACCACCGCGCCGTCACGGCCCACGAGCACCACCAGCGACTCGGGCACCGGCGTCCCCCCGGTCCCGCGCACGGCCCCGGAGAGCGAGTACCGGGCAGGCGGCACCGTCACGTCCTGGCGGGCGCCGTCCTCGCCGACCACGACCCGGGCGGCCTGCGGCGACCGGCCGGGCGCGAGCACCGTGACCGTGTAGCTGCCCGGCTCGCACTCCCCGCTCTCCCAGGCGCCGTCGGCGTCGCTGCGCCGCACGGCGACGACACCGCCGCCGGGGTCGGTGACCGTGACGGTCGCGCCGGCGACGGGGGTGCCGTCGGCCTCCGCGACCCGCCCGCCGAGCGTCGCCACCCGGGCCAGGGCGACGTCGCGACGCACAGGCACGCCGTCGACGCTCACGAGCTCGGCGAACGGGCGCCGTCGCGGCGAGCTGGCGATGAGCACGTAGGTGCCCGAGGCCGGCGCCTGCAGGGCGAACGCCCCGTCCGGGTCGAGGCCGGTGCGCTGCAGCGGCGCGCCGTCCAGACCGTGCAACGACACCGTCACCTCGTCGTCGGCCGTGACCGGGCTGCCACCGACGCCGGAGACCCGGCCGTGGACCGTCGGCCCGGCCGCCCCCCGCGGCGCCGGGCTGGGCCGCAGGGGCTGCCGGACGGGCTGCCGGACGGGCTGCCGGACGGCGTCGGCCGTGCTCGGCGGGCCCCAGGCCGGCTCCGGCCGCCGGGCCTGCCACGCGGGGCCGGGCGCGGCGGCGGGCATCGGGGCCATCGGGACGGTCGACGCCGCCAGACCGTGCGCGCCGGACCGCGCGCCGTCGGCGGCGGGCACGGGCGGCGCGTCGTTGACCGTGTTGTGCGCGGCCGCGCCGGCGGTGGCGCCGCCGACGGCCGCGCCGGTCGGCGTGCTCGTGTCCTCGGCGTCGCGGGCCTGGATGCCCGACTGGGTGCGCAGCGGGACCTCCCGCAGGAACAGCACGAGCACGAAGCCGACGACGATGATGCACGCGGCGATGAGGAAGACCAGGTCCATCGCGTTCGAGAACCCGACGAGGAACGGCTCGGCGAGCCGCCCGTCCATCCGCTGCAGCACCGAGGAGTCCTGCGCCACCTGGACCGCGCCGGCGGCCGGGTTCAGCGCGACCTGGTTGGCCGGGTTCGCCGCGATCGTCGGGTCGGCCACGGCCGCCTGGAACGCGGGCGTCGGGGCGATCTGGGTGAAGGCCTCGCGGATCTTGTCGCCGACGGTGGAGAACAGCACCGAGAGGAAGACCGCCACGCCGAGCGTGCCGCCCATCTGCCGGAAGAACGTGGCCGACGCCGTCGCGACACCCATGTCCTTGGCCGGCACCGCGTTCTGTACCGCGAGCACGAGGGTCTGCATGCAGTTCCCGAGCCCGAGGCCGAACACGACCATCAGCACGGCGATCTCCCAGTACGGGGTGTCGGCGTGCAGGAGGAAATGGAACAGCAGCATGCCGACGGTCATCAGCCCGAGGCCGATCACCGGGAAGATCTTGTAGCGGCCGGTCCGGCTGGTGAGCTGGCCCGAGATGATCGAGGCGGTCATGATCCCGCCGACCAGCGGGATCATCTGCAGGCCGGCCTCGGTGGGGGTCGCGCCGGTGACGATCTGCAGGTACTGCGGGACGATCGCGATGCCGCCGAACATGCCGATGCCGGTGATCACCGCGATGATCGACGTCAGGCTGAACACGCCGTTGCGGAAGAGCCGCAGCGGCAGCAGCGCGTCCTCGCCGTAGGACCGCTCGGCCAGGTAGAACGCGACGAGGCCGACGGCGCCGATGACGTAGCAGACGATCGCCGAGACGGAGCCCCAGCCCCACTCGCGGCCCTGCTCGGCGATGATCAGCAGCGGCACGAGGGCGACGGCGAGGGCGACCGCGCCCCGGAAGTCGATGCGGTGCTCACGGCGGGTGTGCGGGAGGTTGAGCACCCGCATGACGACCGCGAAGGCGACGATGCCGATCGGGACGTTGACGAGGAAGACCCAGCGCCAGCCGGTGATGCCGAGGATCTCGCTCTGGCCGGCGAGGAACCCGCCGACCACCGGGCCGATGACGCTCGCCGTGCCGAACACCGCGAGGAAGAAGCCCTGGTAGCGGGCGCGCTCCCGCGGCGGGACGATGTCACCGATGATCGTCAGGGCCAGCGACATGAGGCCGCCGGCGCCGAGGCCCTGCACGGCGCGGAACGCCGCGAGCTCGTACATCGACGTCGAGATCGTGCAGAGCACCGAGCCGAGGACGAAGGTGCCGATCGCGAAGAGGAAGAACGGCTTGCGCCCGTACTGGTCCGAGAGCTTGCCGTAGAGCGGGGTCGAGATCGTCGCAGTGATCAGGTACGCCGTCGTGGCCCACGCCTGCAGGTTGAGGCCCTGCAGGTCGTCGGCGATGGTGCGGATCGAGGTGGAGACGATGTTCTGGTCGAGGGCGGCCAGGAACATCCCCAGCATCAGGCCCGAGAGGATCACGAGGATCTGCCGGTGGGTGAAGCCGATGCTGTTCGGGGTGGGGGCGGCCGCCGGGGGAGCTGCGGCGACGGCGGGCGAACTCATGAGGCCTCCTGGCCGCTCACGGCGGCCGACGGCGGGGCGGGGGTGGTGGTGGCGTGCTGGTGCTCGATGTCGCCGGCCAGGCGCTCGAGCAGCTCGACGAGCCGCGTGCGGTCGGCCTCGTCCCAGTGCTCGGTCATGGCGCTGATCTGGCGGTTCCGGCGGTCGCGGTTGGCCTGGAAGACACGCAGGCCCTCGGCGGTGGGCGCGAGCAGGGTGGCGCGGCCGTCCTCGGGGTCCGGGCGGCGCTCGACGAGCCCGGCCCGGACGAGCCCGGCGACCTGGCGGCTGACGGTGGACGGGTCGGAATGCACCGACTCGGCCAGCGCGTTCGACCGTCGCGGACCCTCGAGGACGAGGCGGGCGAGCAGGACGTAGGCCGCCCTCTCGACGCCGTCGACGCCGACGGACTTGGCCGCCTTCGCCCGCTCCATGGCCCGCATGACACGGATCAGCTGGTGCCCGAGACGGTCGGACACGAACCAGCGGTCGTCCGCACCCGGCGGCGGGGCCGGGAGCCGCGAGGAATCCATTGCATGCTCCGTACAATCGGTTGCTGGGTACAAGCATGCACCTGGGGTCGTCCGACCGCCACTCGGTCATCCCTTCGAGCGCGTCACATCCGCGATCGTCGCGCCGGGGGTGCCGGCGCGCCGTCCGGGACCGCCCGGTTCGCCCGTGTGGTGCCGCTGGGGCACGCCGCGGGTTGTCGAGCGAAGGGCACCTTCGAGCGGATGGACGGGCGACGGGCGCCCGTCACCGGAACGGCGCCCGCCCTACGGTGTCGGACCGTGGAGAGCGAGCGCGTCACCTACGAGCGCGACGGGCACGTCGCGACGATCACCTACGACCGCCCCGAGAAGCTCAACGCCATCGACGGCGCGATGCGCGAGGGGCTCAACGAGGCGTTCGACCGGTTCCGCGCCGACGACGAGGCCTGGGTAGGCATCGTCACCGGCGCGGGACGGGCGTTCTGCGTGGGCGCGGACGCGGGCGGCGAGGGCAACCCGGCCGGCGAGTTCCCCGGCTCGTTCTGGGAGCGCCCGACGGTGAACTCGTTCGAGAGCGGCTGGGAGATCTTCAAGCCGGTCGTCGCCGCGGTGAACGGCCACTGCCTGGGCTACGGGCTGACGCTGGTGACGTGGTGCGACCTCGTGATCGCCAGCGACCGGGCGACGTTCGGCTTCCCCGAGGTGCGCCTGGGCATCCCGACGATCGTCGGCGCGCTCCGGCTCCCCCAGCGCATCGGGTGGCAGCCGGCGATGGAGCTCCTGCTGACCGGCGAGCGCGTCGACGCCGAGCGGGCCCGCGAGATGGGTCTGGTCTCGCGGGTGGTGCCGCACGACGACCTGATGAGCGAGGCCCGAGCCCTCGCCGACCGTCTGCTCGCCGGTGCGCCGCTGGCCCAGCGCGCGATCAAGGAGATGGCGCGCCGCGCGGACGACCTGCCCCAGACCGAGGCGATCCGGTTCGGCGAGACGATGCGGCGCGTGGCCGGCGCGACCGAGGATGCCGCCGAGGGCACGGCCGCCGCCCGCGAGAAACGCGAACCCCGCTGGCAGGGCAGGTAGCGGGTTTGTCAGCGAAGTGCCGTTGCAGACGCTCAGCGTCCGCAACGGGACTTCGATCACTGCCGCCGCTCGGACCCCGCGTCTGCCCCGCGCACCGCGGTGATCGAAGTACGGATACAGACGCTCAGCGTCCGTGACGGCACTTCGCTGACACTCAGGCGAGCCGCTCGAAGACGGCGGCGAGGCCCTGGCCGCCGCCGATGCACATGGTCTCCAGGCCGTAGCGGGCCTCGCGGCGGTCCATCTCGCGCAGCATCGTCGCCAGGATCCGCACGCCGGTGGCGCCGACCGGGTGGCCCAGCGAGATCCCCGAACCGTTCGGGTTCACCCGCTCGTCGGTGACCAGGTCGATCCCCCACTCGCGCCCGACCCCGAGCGCCTGGGCGGCGAACGCCTCGTTCAGCTCGATCACATCGATGTCCGAGAGCGAGAGCCCGGCCCGGTCGAGAGCAGCGGAGGTCGCGGGCACCGGCCCGATCCCCATCACCTCCGGACCGACACCGGCCAGGCCCCACGACACCAGCCGCGCCAGCGGCCGCAGCCCCAGCTCCGCGGCCTTCTCCGGCGTGGTCACGATGCACACCGCCGCGCCGTCGTTCTGCCCCGACGCGTTGCCCGCGGTCACCGTCGCCGCCGGGTCCTGCTTGCCCCGGATCGGGCGCAGCTTCTCCAGCGACTCCAGCGACGCGTCCGGCCGGATGTGCTCGTCGGCGTCGACGATCGTGTCGGACTTGCGCCCGGGCACCGTCACCGCCACCAGCTCGTCGGCGAACCGGCCGTCCTTCACCGCCGCGGTCGCCTTCTCGTGGCTGCGCACCGCCAACCGGTCCTGCTCCTCCCGCGGGATCGAGTACCGCTCGCGGACGTTCTCCGCGGTCTCGATCATCCCGCCCCACACCGGGTGGTTCACCCCGCCGGCGTGCACCCGGCCCTCGGCCAGCGCGTCCTTGAACTCGAACCCGCCGGCCTTGGTGCCCCACCGCGGCGCCTGCGAGTAGTAGGTCGCGCCCGACATCGACTCCGCGCCCCCGGCCAGCACCAGCGACGCCCCGCCGGTCTGCACCGCCATCGCCGCGTACAGCACCGCCTGCAGCCCCGAGCCGCAGCGCCGGTCGACCTGGATGCCCGGCACCGTCACCTCGAGGCCCGCGTCCAGCGCCGCCACCCGGCCGATCGCCGGCGCGTCCATCGTCGGGTAGCAGTGCCCGAACGCCACGTCGTCGACCTGGTCGGCGGTGATGCCGGTGCGCGACACCAGCTCCCGGATCACCGTCGCCGCCAGCGTCTGGGGCGCCACGTCGCGCAACGCGCCCCCGAAACCCCCCACCGGGGTGCGCAGGGGCTCGCAGATCACCGCATCGGCCACGGCCGACCTCCTCGAGTGCTAGAGCGCGTACCGGAGGATGACCTCGGCGACGCACGCCGGCTTCGGCCACCCCTCGATCTCCACCGTCCCCCCGATCGTCGCCTGCACGCCGTTCGGGACGTCGGTGACGTCCACCAGACGGCAGTGACCTCGCACACGGCTGGGGACCGGCACCGGTGCGGGGAAGCGCACCTTGTTGAGCCCGTAGTTCACCGTCATCGAGACGCCCTTCACCTCGAAGGTGTCCCACCCGAACTTGGGCATGAGGGCGACGGTGAGGAACCCGTGGGCGACGGTGCGCCCGAACGGCCCCTTCTCGGCGGCCTCGGGGTCGACGTGGATCCACTGATGGTCGTCGGTGGCGTCGGCGAAGATGTCGACGCGGCGCTGGTCGACGGTCACCCACTCGCTCGTGCCGAGGTCCTCCCCCACGGCAGCACGCAGCTCATCGACGTCGGCGAACACACGCATCGGGGCACCCCTACAGATCGGCGGCGAGTTCCTTGACCTGCCCCACCAACGACACCCGCTCCGCGGGTGTCCCCGCGAGGGGCGTGACGTTGATCGTCGTGACGCCCGCGCCCGCGAAGGCCTGCAGGCGCTCGGCGACGTAGGAGCGGGGCCCGATCAGCGACATCGCCTTGACCAGGTCCTCGGGCACCGCCGCGGCGGCCTCGTCCTTCTTGCCGTCGAGGTAGAGGTCCTGGACCTTCTCGGCCTCGGCCTCGTAGCCGTAGCGCTGGGCGAGCTCGTTGTAGAAGTTCTTGCCCTTCGCGCCCATGCCGCCGACGTAGAGCGCGACGAACGGGCGCATGCCGTCGAGCATCTGCTGCGCGACGTCCGTGTCCTCGGTGATGCACAGCGACGCCTGCAGGTAGGTCTGCAGCTCGCCGAGCGACGGGTCGCGCTTCGCCTTCCCGGCCGCCAGCGACTCGCCCCACACCTCGTGGGCCCGCTCGGGCACGAACAGGATCGGCAGCCAGCCCTCGGCGATCTCGGCGGTGAGGGCGACGTTCTTGGGCCCGATCGCGGCCAGGACGATCGGGATCCGGTCGCGCACCGGGTGGTTGATGATCTTCAACGGCTTGCCGAGCCCGGTGCCCTGGTCGGCGGGCAGCGGGACGTTGTAGTACCGGCCGGAGTGCTGCACCTTCTCGCGGCGCCACACCTGCCGGCAGATGTCGACGATCTCGCGCGTGCGCCCGAGCGGCGCGTCGTAGCGCACCCCGTGGAAGCCCTCGATGACCTGCGGTCCCGACGCCCCGATGCCGAGCGTGAAGCGCCCGCCCGAGACGTAGTCGAGCCCGGCGGCGGTCATGGCCGTGAGCGACGGGGTGCGGGTGTAGATCTGCAGGATGCCCGACGCGATCTCGAGCCGGCTCGTGCGCGCGGCGATGAAGCCGAGCTGGCTCACCGCGTCGAAGCTGTAGGCCTCGGGCACGAACGCGATGTCGAGCCCGGCCGCCTCGTGCTCGGCGAGCTCCGCCACCGTCTCCTCGAACCCGCCGCTGTAGTTCAGCCCCATCCCGATGCGCACGCGCGCAGCCTGTCACGATCGCGATGATCACGGCAGGGCGGCGACGGGAGACGGGCGTGTTCTCGACGACGGTGACGGTGCGCGGCTACGAGTGCGACGCCAACGGCCACGTGAACCACGCGGTGTACCACCAGTACGGCGAGCACGGGCGCACGGAGAGCCTCCGCGCGCTGGGGGTGGGCATCGCCGACCTGACCGCCGCCGGCATCGGGCCGATCATCCTCGAGACGACGGTCCGCTTCCTCGCCGAGCTCCGGGCCGGCGACGAGGTCGAGATCACGCTCGACCTGCGCTTCGGGGAGGGCAAGACGTTCCGGATGGACACGGAGCTGCGGCGCGGTGACGTCGTCGCCGCGACGATCACGGGCGTCATGGGCCTGCTCGACCACACCACGCGCCGCCTCGTCGCCGACCCGCGCGGGCGTCTGCTAGCCCTCGCCGACGCCGAGAAGGCCGCTCAGCTGCTGGACGACGCCCCGGAGAAGTGACCGGGCCAGTCGGCGTAGCGGATGCGGGGGGTGTCGAGCACCTCGCCGATCGTCGACCACTGGTTGCCGCCCAGGCGGGCGAGCGGCGCGAGGCGCTGCACGTCGGGGCGGCCGTCGACCAGCGCGTCGTCGGAGACGACGGCGTGCACGACCCGCCCGAGCACGAGGTGGCAGTTGCCCACCGGCATCGCCTGCTCGAGACGGCACTCGAGGGCGACCGGTGACTCCGCGATCCGCGGCGTCGCGATGCACCGCGACGGCTCCCGGGTCACCCCGGTCGCGTCGATCTCGCTCTCGTGCGACGGGAAGTCGGTCGCGGTCGCGTTGATCGTCTCGAGCAGCGGCTCGGGCGTCAGGCACACCGTGAACTCGCCGGTGGCCTGAACGTTGCGCAGCGAGTCCTTCTCGCCGACCGACGTGAACTGCACGATCGGCGGGTCGGTGCTCGCGACCGTGAAGAACGAGTGCGGCGCGAGGTTGTCGGTCCCGTCGGCCGAGCGCGTCACGACCCACGCGATCGCCCGCGGGACGATCACCGAGGTCAGGAACTTGTAGAAGCCCACGGCGCCGAGGGCGTCGGGCTCGAAGTCGGTGCGCACGAGCCCTCAGTTACCCGGCAGCAGCCCCGAGGGCACCAGGCGCGGCGCGCCCGTGGTGGTCGTCTCCCTCGACTCCGAGGTGCGCGAGGTCGTCGTGCGGCTCTCCGACGTGGTCGTCTCCCCGCCCTCGGCCGGCGCGCTGGTCGTGGTCTCGGGCGCGCCGCTCGTCGTGGTCTCGGGTGCGGCCGTCCCGAACACGGCGCCGACACTGGTCCCCGACTCGCCGCCCGAGAGCGGCGACCCCTTGACCCGCTCGATGCCCGTGATCGCCAGCATCGCGATGAGGAAGATCAGCAGCGCGGTCGCCGCGAGGATGCCGTAGCGCCGCCAGGGCGTCGGACGCGCCGGCTCGCCGTCGGGGTCGTCCGGGTCGTCGGGCCCGCCGGGGCCACCCGGAGCGCGGTGCACGACGGTCTCGTCGTCCTCGGGCCCGGACAGGACCCGCGTGCCCGGGCCGACGGCGCGGGTCGGGTCGTCGGCACCCGGACCGCCGCCCATCGCCTGCGTGGCCGGCGCGCCCGTGACCCGCGTCGGGTCCTCGGCGCCCATCGCCTGCGTCGCGGGCGCGGGCGTGACGCGCGTCGGGTCGTCGCCGCCCGGACCGCCGCCCGCCGCCGGGGTGACCCGCGTGGGGCCGTCGGCGCCGAGCACGACGGTCGGCTGGTCGTCGGGGGCCGGCGCGCCGCCCCGGGGCCGGCTCGCCATGACGCTCGTGCCGGCACCGGGCCGGTCCGCGCCGGTGCCCGCGAGCACGGTCGCCGGTTCGCGCGGTGGCTCGGCGCCGTCCTCGCCGTCCTCGCCGTCACGCCGCCCGGAGCGCAGCCGGCGCCGGACGGTGTCGCGCGTCCGCTCGATCGAGCGCTGGTAGAAGGCGTCGCCGATCGTCGTGACGATGGCAGCGATCCCGGCGCCGATCACGGTGCCGCCCGCGCCGCCGATGAACGAGCCGACGGCCGCGGTGGTCGTGGCCGCGGCGGCCTGCCCGGTGACCTTGACCATCGACAGGCCGGACGCCGGGGCCTGTCCGTCCCCCGCGGCGTCGGCCCGGTGGCTGGTGAGCTCGTCCTCGCCGGGTCGGACGGCGCGGGTCGGGGACTCGCCGGGACGCGGGCCGGACGGGTCGCCCTCGGGTCGCGCCGGACCCCGCCCCTGCGGACCGGGGCGGCCCGGCGGCGGGCCTCCCGGGGCCCCAGGACCCCCCGGGCCTCCAGGACCGCCGGGTCCGTAGCCGGGGGCGACGACGGGCGGCGGGCCGGGGCGAGCGGGTCCCGGAGCGCCCGGGCCGCCCGGACCGGGACGGCCGGCTCCCGGGGGCGGCGGTCCCGGTGGCGGACCCTGGGGGTTCGGCGGCCCGCCGGGCCCGGGACCGGCGTGACGCGGTGGGCCGCCCGGTCCGGCGGGCGACGTCGGCGGCGGTGATGGTGGCGACGGCGGCGACGGCGGCGCCGGCTGCGAGGGCGGCGCGGGCGGGCGACCGGCACGGTCGGGCTCGCCGGCGTGGCGGGGGGCGTCAGGAGCCGGGGCGTCGGCGTCCGGACCGGGCGCGGAGTGCCGCCCGCGTCCGGGCCCGGGCGGCCCCGCGGGCCCGGGTTGCTCGCTCATGACTGCCCTCGCTGACCTCGGCGACCGGCCCCGTCGTCAGGGACGGAACCGGGCACCACCATGCCCCACGCCCCGGAGGTGCCGTGGTCCGGGCCCGCGAGCAGCACGGCGAGGGTCGGGTGGTCAGTCGCCGGAGCGCCGGTGCCGACCGCCGTTGCCGCGCAGCATCACGGGGCGGGAGGGGCGTTCCTCGGCCCCGCTCGACGCCTCGCGGAACGTCCGCCTCTCGAGGCCACGGTCGGCGCGGCCGAACGCCCGGCGGACTTCCTCGTAGATCGGCGTCTGCGTCATGCGCGGCACCCTACGACTCCGCCCGAGCTGCCCGTCGGGGTGTCCGGCACCCGGTGGACCGGGTTTCCCACCCCGGCTGACCTGGGCACACCGGGCTCCCGACGCCGCCGATATCGATCTTGATCGGCCCGTGCGCGAGGACCTGTCACAGGCCCGACACCGAGGTCCACCCGGTCGGATCAACCGACCCCGCCGGGCACTCACCGCGTGTCGTCGACCCCGGGGAGGACCGTGTCCACCGAGCCCGCCGACATGACGGTCCACTCGTCGCGGCCGTACAACGCGGAGCCGCCGCGGACGGCGCTCGCGGGCCGGGATCTGACCCCCGTCGAGGTCTTCTACCACCGCAACCACGCCGTCGAGCGCCCCCGCATCGACCCCGCGACCTGGTCGCTGCGCGCGGACGGGCTCGTCGGGCGCCCGGCGACGTGGACGCTCGACGAGCTCCGCGTGCGGTTCACGGAGCACGCCGAGGTCGTGACCCTGCAGTGCGCGGGCAACCGCCGGGCCGGCCTGACGGAGGTCGCCGACCTGCCCGGCGAGACCCCGTGGGGCCCCGGCGCCACCGGGACCGCGCGGTGGTCCGGCGTGCGGCTCGCCGACGTGCTGCGGGAGTCGGGCGTCGAGCCGGCCGCCACCGACGTCGCGTTCACCGGCGCCGACGTCTCCGCCGAACCGGACCAGCCGGAGCCCTACGCGGTGTCGGTGCCGCTGGAGAAGGCCCTGGCCCCCGAGGTGCTGCTCGCCTGCTCGCCTGGTCGATGAACGACGCCCCGCTGCCGGCCGCGCACGGCGCCCCGGTGCGGGTCGTCGTCCCCGGCTGGATCGGCGCGCGCAGCGTGAAGTGGCTCGAGCGGGTCACCGTCCGCGACCGGCCCTCGGACGGCCACTACCAGGCCGTCGCCTACCGCCTCCTGCCCGCCGACGCCACGCCCGGACGCGGCCGCGGGATCGCGCTCGGGGCGATCGCGGTGAACGCCGACGTCCTCGCCCCCGCGGACGGCGCGGAGGTCCCCGCGGGACCGGTCGCCGTGACCGGCTACGCCCTGGCCGGGGGCGACCGGACGGTGGTGCGCGTCGACGTCTCCACCGACGACGGCGCCACGTGGGCCGAGGCCGACCTCGCGCCGCAGGCGAGCCGCTGGAGCTGGCGGCTCTGGTCGGCCGTGCTCGACCTGCCGCCCGGGTCGACGCGGGTGGTCGCGCGGGCGTGGGACTCGGCGGCCGGGGTCCAGCCCGCCGACCCCGCGGAGGTCTGGAACCCGAAGGGCTACGTCAACAACGCCTGGGCCCGGGTGACGCTGCACGCGGTCCGGTCCGCCCAGGGGTGACCCGACGGCCGGATCCGTGGGGCCCGATCCGAGGCGCCCGGCCCGGAGCCGGTCCCCACCCGGCAGCATGCGCAGGTCACGTCCGCACGCGGGAGGGAGTCGTCCGTGGCCGAGGCCTCCGACGGGCACGAGACCGACGAGGAGCACGAGCCGGACTACCGCTTCACGCTCGCCAACGAGCGCACGTTCCTCGCGTGGCTGCGCACCTCCCTGTCGCTGCTCGCCGCCGGGGTGGCCGTGGTGCAGCTGCTGCCCGAGTTCGCGGTGCCCGGCATGCGCGGCGTCCTCGGCGCCTTCCTCGTGGCGCTCGCGGTCGTGACGGCCGCGGGCGGGGTCCTGCGCTGGCGCGGGGTCGAGTTCGCGATCCGCCGCGGACGTCCGCTGCCCCGCCAGCGCCTGCCGTGGGTGCTCGCCGCCGGACTCGTCGTGCTGGCGCTCTTCGGGCTCGCCCTCGTCGTCCTGCGGGGCGGGGCGTGAGCGCGTCCCCGTCGGACGCCGGCCTGCAGGCCGAGCGCACCGGCCTCGCGTGGAGCCGGACCTCGCTGGGCGTCGGGGCGAACGCGCTGCTGCTGGCGGTCCGCGAGGTGACGCACGAGGGCTCCTGGCCGGCCCTGGTGCTCGCCGGCGCGGCCGCCGTGCTCGCCGTCGTCGTCGCCCTCTACGGACGGCGCCGGACCGTGCGCCTGAGCCGCAGCCCGCTGCCCTCACCGCTCGCCGCCGATCGTGCCGTGCCGGTGCTCGGCGGCGCGGTGGCGGTGCTGGCGCTGGTCACCGGCCTGGTGCTGGTGCTGCGGTAGGCGACGCCAGGGCGGCCCGCTGCTCGGGGGTCGGCCCGGCGCGGATCAGCGTCACCAGTCCGACCAGCGCGACGACCGCGCTGACCGACGCCAGCGCGGCCCCGGCCGCGCCGAGGGTGTAGCGCTCGCCGAGCACCACGATCCCGATCGCGGCCGCGGCGGCCTGGTCGGCGGTGATCTGGGTGGCCAGCCCGGCGTCGAGGCCGCCGTCCCGGAACGCGGTCTGCACCAGCAGGATCGAGGCCACCGGCAGCACGAGCGCCGCGACGACCACCGTCGCGATCAGGGCGGGCGAGCGGCCGTCGGCGATGAGCCGGATGATCAGCCGCACCAGCCCGGACGTCGCGCCGGCGCACAGGCCGGACGCCGCCGCGCGGACCACGGCCCGCACGATCGGGCGCCCGCGGGCCCCGGCGGCGGCGAGCACCAGAGCGGTCACCGCGATCACGGCGATCGCCCCGAGCACGACCGGCGCCGGCGGGGTCCGCGACGGCGGGCCGTGCGCCGCGAGCGTCAGCAGCCCGACCAGACCCGCGACCAGCACGACGGCGCCCACCCACTCGCCGGCGCGGATGCGCCGCTTCTCGAGCCACGAGTCGAGCGGCAGCGCGAGGATCAGCGTCGTCACGCCGATCGGCTGGACCAGCGTGATCGACCCGAAGCCGAGCGCGCCGATGTGGATCACCGCGCCCGCGACCATGCAGGCGACCCCGGCCCACCACCACCGGCGGCGCAGCAGGGACCGGAAGAACCCCCAGCCGCCCGCCGACTCGACGGGCTCCGCGGCCCGCGCGGTCTCCCGGCGCTGCAGCGCCGCCGAGAACGCGTAGGCGACGACCGAGCAGAGCGCGAGGGCGACGGCCACCGTCGGGTGGCCGGTCACCGGGCGGCGCGATCCGTCGACATCACCCTCAGCGTACGAACGCGCTCTGGCCGGTGACCGCCTTCCCCACGATCAGCGTGTTCATCTCCCGCGTGCCCTCGAAGGAGTAGAGGGCCTCGGCGTCGGCGAAGTAGCGCGCGACACCGTTGCCGAGGATCACCCCGTTGCCGCCGACGAGCTGGCGGGCCCAGGCCACGGTCTCGCGCATGCGGCTCGCGCAGAACTCCTTGGCCAGCGCCGAGTGGGCGTCGGAGCCCCGTCCCGCGTCCAGGAGCTGGGCGTTGCGCACGGCCATCCCCAGCGACGCGGTGACGTTGCCGAGCATCGAGACGAGCAGGTCCTGCATGAGCTGGAACCCGGCGATCGGGCGGCCGAACTGCTCCCGCTGCCCGGCGTAGGACAGCGCGAGCTCGTAGGCGCCCATCTGCGTGCCGGTCGCGCCCCAGGAGGCGTTGCCGCGGGTGACCCGCAGGACCCCGCCCGCGTCGGCGAACGTGCCCGTGCCGCCCGCGAGGCGGTGGTCGTCGGGGACGCGCACGCCGCGCAGCGCGATGTCGGCGTTCTGGACGATGCGCAGCGCCGTCTTGCCCTCGATCTTGGCGATCGTCATGCCCTCGGTCTCGCGCGGGACGACGAACCCGCGCACCTCGCCGGTCTCGAGGTCGCGCGCCCAGATGACGACCACGTCGGCGAAGGTCGCGTTGCCGATCCAGCGCTTGTCGCCGTCGAGCACCCAGTGGTCCCCGTCGCGGCGCGCGGTGGTCTCCATCCCGCCCGCGACGTCGGACCCGCCGTGCGGCTCGGTGAGCCCGAAGGCGCCGATCGTCTCCATCCGCGCCATCGACGGCAGCCAGCGCTGCCGCTGCTCGGAGGTCCCGCCGGCCCAGATCGAGCCCATCGCGAGGCCGGTGTGGATGCCGAAGAAGCTGTTCACCGACGGGTCGACCCGCGCGATCTCGGCGTGCAGGAACCCGAGGAAGAGCCGGCGGGCGGGCTCGTCGGTCGCGGTGCCGAGACCGTAGGGCAGCCCGGCGAGGTCGAGCTCCGCGAAGCCCTTGACCAGCTGCATCGGGAACTCGGCGCGCTCCCAGGCGTTCTCGACCAGCGGCGCGACGTCCTGCGCGAGATAGGACCGCAGGCGCCGCAGCGTCGCCGTCTCCTCGTCGGTGAGCAGGTCGGCGTAGTCGTAGAAGTCCGCCACCGCGCGCCGGTCCGGGTCGAGGTCGAGGGCGGGCTGCGGCAGGGCCGGGAAGTCGGACGGGAGCTCGGGCATGCCCCCAGCGTGGCGCGGTCGGCGGGCGCCCGCCATCCGATCACCGACGAGCCGGCGCGAGATGATGCTTGTACTATCCAAGCAAATCCCGTGCGTGTCCGGAACGGAATCCCTCGTCGGTGGAGGGACCGTGCCCGGGCGTCGCGGGAGTGGCCGGAGGACGATGGTGTCGACGGGTCGCCGGCCCGCTCGAGTGCGATGGTGCGTTGCCAGAGAGGTGGACGTCGGTGGACGGACAGGAACCGATCATGATCTTCGGTCGGGTCACCCGGGGTGACGGCGCGCCCGTGCCCGGCGCGGCGCTGACGCTGTGCGACCTCTCCGGCGACCAGCTCGACCGCGCCTCCGCCGACGAGGGCGGGCACTACCAGCTCGTGCCGCCGACGGGCGGGACGTACCTGGTCATCTGCGCCTCGTCGACGCACCAGCCGACGGCCTCGCTCGTCGCGGTCGCCGACCGCCCGCTGCGCCACGACGTCGGGCTCACCGGCGGCGGCGCCACCCTCGGCGGCACGGTCGGCGTGCGCCACGGCGGCGGCACCAACGGCGGCAGTGATGCCAGTGGCGTCAGCGGGTGGGGCGACGTCGTGCTGACGCTCACCGACGTGCGCGGCACCGTCGTCGCGGTGACGCGCTCGGGCGGCGACGGCGCCTACCGCTTCTCCGACCTCACCGAGGGCACCTACACGCTCACCGCCGCCGCCCCGCGCCTGGCGCCCGTCGCCGAGACGGTGCGCGTGCCGGGCGAGGGGCACGTCACCCACGACGTCGCGCTGGCGACGCGGACCCAGCTCTCCGGGACGGTGCGCTCGGCGGGCGCCGGGCGTCCCGTGGCCGAGGCGCTGGCGACGCTGGTCAGCGAGGACGGGCACGTCGTCGGCTCGCGCGTCACCGGCGAGGACGGCTCGTTCCGCTTCGACGACGTGGCCCACGGCATCTACACGATCACCGCGAGCGGCTACGCGCCGGTGGCCTCGGAGATCGAGATCGGCCCCGGGCACCCGTCGGACGTCGTGCTCAGCCTGATGCCGCCGGCGGTGGACGGGGCCGGCTCGGGTGGCACCCCGGCGCGTCCCGACGCCCCGCGCGGCGACGACGGCGCGGCCGCGGGCAACGGCAACGGCTTCGGCGGGCGGCACGTCCACCACCTCGACACCGACGACGTCACCGAGGCCCCCCAGACCGGCGGCGAGCGCTGGTGAGCGCCGGGGAGCGGACGGCCCCGACAGCTCCCGGCGCACGTGGTGGTGGCTGGGTGCGGGGCGCCGCGGTCACCAGCGACGGGTGGCCCGTGCCGTTCGCGGTCGTCACCGTCATCGACGCCGCCGGCACCCAGATCGGCGGCGCGACGGTCGGCGGCGACGGTACGTTCCTCGTCGACGGGCTCCCCGAGGGGCCGTCGACCGTGATCACCTCGGCGGTCGGCCACACCCCGGCGGCCCGTCCGCTCGCCGGCTCCGGCGACCTCGGTCGCGTCGTGCTCACCCGCACCGGCGCCCTGAGCCTGCCCGCACCCGGGCGCTGGGACATCGACCCCGTGCACTCGCGGATCGCCGCCTCGGCGTTCCACCTCGGGATCACCAAGGTGCACGGGCGCCTGCGCCAGTTCACCGGGTCCATCGAGATGGGTGCCGACCTGGCGGGCAGCCGCGTCCACGCCTCCATCGACCCGTCCAGCGTCGACACCGACGACGACACGCGCGACGCGCACCTGCGCGCCGGCGACTTCCTCGACGTCGTCGCGTTCCCGCGCATCGACTTCACGTCCACGGCGATCACGGGCCACACCCCCGACCACTGGACGATGACCGGCGACCTCGAGCTCAAGGGCGTGCGAAACACCGTCGACCTCGACGTCGTCTACCACGGCGCCGGGCCCGACCTCTGGGGCGGCGAGCGCGCCGGCTTCAGCGCGACGACCCAGCTCTCCCGCGACGACTTCGACATCCGCTGGAACCAGTCGGTGATCGCGGGCATCTTCGCGGTCGGCCGGACCCTGCGGATCGAGATCGACATCGAGGCGGTCCGCGCGGCCTGACCCATGTGAGCAGTCGGGGCCCCCATAGGGGCCGCAACTACTCACGAGGGCGAGTCAGGTCGGCGCCCGGTGGTGGCCCGCCTCGCCCGGGGCGGCGCCGAGGACGAGGTCGTGCACGACCGGGCGGCCGTCGACCGAGATCAGCACGGCGCGGGGGCGCGCGGCGCCGCCACCCATGCGGTGCGGGGTGCAGATCAGCATGAAGTCCCCCGACTCGCCCGGGTCCAGGCGGTAGCTGCCGTCGACCTCGGTGTGCACGCGGTCGACCTGCTCGCCGCCGCCGGAGACCAGGGTCAGGACGGCCGGGCGGGCGTCGCCGTCCAGGCCCACCACGCGCCCGTGGACGGGTCCGGCGCCGCCGACGGCGTCCTCCTCCTCGACCTCGGCGTCGGGCACCTCCGCGCGCGGGTCCGGGTCGAACTGGGGCGCGCCGACGGTCAGCCCGCCGCTGTTGGCCCGGGTCACGACCGCCATCAGCACGATCGCGATCGCCACGAGCACGACGGGCGCCACGAACGACCAGTCCGGGGCGAAGCGCTGGACGACGGCGTTGCCGGCCGCCGCGACGATCACCGCGAGCAGGCGCAGCGGGGAGTTCCAGTTCCATCGGAACGGCTTGTGCAGCTCGACGAGGCTCGAGACCCAGTTCGTGATCGTCCCGGACATGAAGCTCGTCGGCGTTCCCGCCGGCCCGACGTAGCGCACGGCGGCGGCCTGCACGCCCATCGCGAGCCCGGCACCGACGACGAGCACGACGACCTTCCACTGCACGAGCGGGCTGTCGTCATCGACGCCGTACCAGAACGCGCCCAGCAGGAGCAGCAGCGCGAGCTCGAAGGTCAGCGTCGCGCCCACCGCGTTGCGCCAGGGCCAGCGCCGCATCGCGAGCCCGCAGAACACCGTGCCGGCGATCAGCCCGCCGCAGTACCCGCCGATCGCGCAGATGTTGTCGGCGATCTGCGTCCAGTCCCCCTGGCCCAGCCCGAGACCGAGGAGCACCAGGTTGCCGGTCATCGTGCTGGCGAAGACCTGGTTGAAGGCGAAGTAGGTCACCACGTCGATCGCCCCCGCCGCGGCGGTGAGCAGGATCGTCACGGCGCTCAGCGTGCGCGGGCGGCGCTCGGGTTCGTCGAAGCCGGTCACGCGCTCCGACGGTGGCAGCGCTTCTTTGCCATCGGATTACCGAAGACGTCCGAGTGGGGGTCCCCACACGACCGCTCGCCTCAGCGCGGCAGGGCCGCACGCTCCTGCAGCACGACGTCCACGTGCACCGGCGAGCCGTTGACGGTGACGCGGGTGGCGGCCGGGGCCGCCGTGCCGCGCCCGCGCGGCGTCGCGATCACCAGGTAGTCGCCCGAGCGCCCGTCGGCGCTGAGGGTGAAGCGGCCCGCCGCGTCGGTCTCGGCGCGGTCGGCCTCGTGGCCGCGGTCGTCGACGAGCGTCAGCACGGCCGCGGCCGGCGCCTCGTCGGGCGCCAGGATGCGCCCGGCCACGGCGACGGGACGCCCGCCGGCGACCGGCGCGGCACCGGGACCGGGGGCCGGAGCGGCGACCGGCCGGACCTCGTCCTCCTCGCGCCCCAGCTCCTCCCCGAGCGCCTCGGCCTGCTCCAGCGAGGGCTTCGCGCTGTCGAACAACGAGGCGATCGCGGCCACCAGGCAGCAGACCGCGGCGAAGCCGAGCGCGAGGAACAGACCGTCGGCGAACGGGCCGGAGATGAGCTGGGGGAAGAAGCTGCGGCCGGTGAGGAACTCCGCCTGTTGCGGGCCGACCTGGGCCAGCACGCCGGGACCGAGCAGCGTCTCGATCGGGTTGTAGCCCAGCAGCGCGGCGAACAGCGTGCTCACCGGCGGGAGCTCGGCGATGCGGCCCGCGACATCGGCCGGGACGCCCTGGCCGGTGAGCCCGCCGAAGAGCGCCGTGGGCAGCGTCGACGCGAGCCCGAGGATCAGCATCGAGAAGAAGATGCCGATCGAGAGCACCGTCGCGCCGTTCATGAACGTCGCGGTCATCCCCGCGGCCGCGCCGCGCTGGCGGGCCGGGACGCTGTTCATGATCGAGGCCCGGTTGGGCGAGGAGAACAGCCCCATCGCGAGGCCGTTGACGGCGAGGAGCACCGCGAACAGCGGATAGGGGAAGTCGACCGGCAGGAACCCCATGGCGAGGAAGCTCGCAGCGGCCACGAGCATGCCGCCCGCGGCGTACCAGCGGGCGCCGTGGCGGTCGGAGAGGTAGCCCGAGACCGGTCCGGCGATGAGGAAGCCGATGGTCAGCGGGACCATGTAGATGCCGGCCCACAGGGGCGTCGACTCGTAGTCGTAGCCGTGGCGGGGCAGCCAGATGCCCTGCAGCCAGATGATGAGGATGAACTGCAGGCCGCCGCGCCCGAGCGCGGAGAGCAGGTTGGCGATGTTCCCCGCGGTGAACGAGCGGATGCCGAACAGCGACAGGTGGAACATCGGGTGCGCGACGCGCCGCTCGACCGCCACGAAGACCGCGAGGACCACGACACCGCCGATGAGGCAGACGAGCACGGTCGGGCTTGTCCAGCCCATGACGTGCCCGCCGTAGGGCTGGATCCCGTACGTGATGCCCATGAGCACCGCGACGAGGCCGACGGCGAAGGTGATGTTGCCCCACCAGTCGATGCGGCCCTCGTGGCGCTCGCTGGTCTCCTCGAGCTTGAACCAGGCCCAGATCGTGCCGCCGATGCCGATCGGCACGGACACGATGAACACCAGGTGCCACGCGACCGGGGCGAGCACGCCGCCGATGATCAGGCCGAGGAACGAGCCCGCGATGGCGGCGATCGAGTTGATGCCCAGAGCGAGGCCGCGCTGGTGGGACGGGAACGCGTCGGTGAGGATCGCCGTCGAGTTCGCGAGCAGCAGCGCGCCGCCGATGCCCTGCAGCACGCGCATCGTGATCAGCCAGATCGCGCCCGCGTCGCCCTGCAGCCAGGTGACGGCCAGCAGGATCGAGAACACGGTGAACACCGCGAACCCGAGCGTGTACATCCGGGTGCGCCCGAACATGTCGCCGACGCGGCCGAAGGTGACGACGAGGACCGCGGTCACCACGAGGTAGCCCATGATCAGCCACAGCAGGTAGCTGATGTTCTGCGGCTGCAGCGGGTCGAGCGCGATGCCGCGGAAGATGTCCGGCAGCGCGATCAGCAGGATCGACATGTTGATCGTCACGATCAGCACGCCGAGCGTCGTGTTGGTCAGCGCGATCCACTTGTACCGCGGACCGAGGTGCGCCACCGCCGGCGCCACCGACGGGGACGGGCGCCCGTCCCCCAGCGTGCTCGTCACGTCGCCTCCGCGATCTTTAGGTTCGGGCAACTATCGTAAGCGCCGGTCCTGCCGAAATCGCTGTGACGTCATCGGGCCCGGAGACCTAGGGTCCGCCGGAACCGGACGAGGAGGGCGGAGCCGTGCCAGGCGGGGACATCGGTGCGGGAGATCCGGGCGTCGCCGTGCACCGGCTCAACGTGCCCGGCGGGACGGTCCCCTACGAGCTGCGGGGCTCCGGGCCGCTCCTGGTCCTGGTGGGCGCGCCGGTGACGCGCGCCGGGTACGCCGCGCTGGCCGGCGCGCTGGCGACCGACCACACGGTCCTCACCTCCGACCCGCGCGGCTTCGGCGACAGCGAGCGCCTCGACCACGGCGACCTCACGCCCGCGGCGCTGGCCGGCGACGTCGCCGCCCTGCTCGACGCGCTCGGGGCCGGCCCCGCCCGTCTCGTCGGGTGCAGCGGCGGCGCCATCGTGGCGCTGACGCTCGCCCGCGCCCGCCCGGACCTGGTGACGGACGTGATCGCCCACGAGCCGCCGCTCGTCCGGCTGCTCCCCGAGGACCTCCGCGACGACGTCGAGGACGTGCGCGCCGCCTTCCGCGCCGGCGGCGCAGCAGCCGGGATGGTGCGGCTCGATGCGCTGGTGCGGGGCACCGATCCCCCACCGGTGGCCCCGGACACCGGGGAGACCGACCGCGACGTCGCGTCGTTCCTCGGCGACCTGCTCGTGCCCGCCCTCACCAGCGACGCCGACCCGGGCGCCCTCGCCGGCGGTCCCGGGCCTCGTCGCCGCGGCCGGCGCGGACTCGGCGGGCGAGCTGCCCCACCGCTGCGCGGTCGCGCTCGCCGATCGGACGGGCTGCCCGCTCGTCACCTTCCCCGGCGGGCACCTGGCCGCGGCCACCCACCCGGCGGCGTTCGCCGACGCCGTCCGGGGCGCCGGGCCGTGATCACCCGACCGGCGCGGGCTACTGCCCGGCCTGCGGGACGAGCACCGGCAAAGCGCGGAGCGCCAGGTCGGTGAGCACCGGCTGCGCCTGGTCCACCGGCACCGGACGGTCGGGGGTGAGCGTGAAGCTGGCCGTCACCCGGCCGTACACGACGACGAGGACGGGGCCCTCGGGGTCGGGGTAGTACACGGCCTCGGCGGCACCGAACGGCACCGGCTGGGCGGGCACGCCGGAGCTCGCCTGGGCGTCGCGGTTCACCCGGGACTGCGCCGCGGCGGCCTCCGGGGAGGTGTAGCCACTGGTCAGCACCTTGAGCACGAGGGTGTTGGGCGGCGGGGCGCCCGGGCCACCGAGCGAGGTGTAGTTGCAGGTGACGCGCTCGACGCGGCCGACCGAGGGAGCCGGGACGTCGCGCAGGGCGGTGACGCGCACGGTGCCCAACGGCAGCCCGAGGTAGTTCGGCAGCTGGTCGGACGCCAGCACCTGGTCGCACTCGGTGGGCAGGATGCTGTTGCGGGGCGGCGGCGCGCTGGTCGCCGGCGCGGCGCCCGGGCCCGGGAAGGTCGGGATCGGCGGGGTCTCGAGCGTCGGCCCGGACGAGCAGGCGCCGGCCAGCAGCGCCAGCCCCGCGACCGCGCCCGCCAGCGCCGCGCGCCGGAACCCGTGCCGTCGCGGCCGTGCCGCCGTTCCCGCGCGCTCCATCGCCCCCGCCCGTCGTGGTCGTCGCCGCGGCGACCGTACTGAACTGCCCACGGTAACGGCGCGCACCGCCGACCAGCGTGGCGCGGTCAGGTCGGGTGGCCGTCCTCGGGGTCGTCCTCCTCCCCCAGCTCGGCGAGGACCCGCTGCGCCACCGCGAACGCCCGGTTGGCCGCCGGCACGCCGGCGTAGACGCCGACCTGGAGCAGGACCTCCTGGATCTCCTGGCGGGTCAGGCCGTTGCGGCGGGCGGCGCGCACGTGCAGCCCGAGCTCGCCGTCGTGGTGCAGGGCGGCGAGCACCGAGAGCGTCACGATGCTGCGGTCCCGGCGGGGCAGGCCCGGCCGGGTCCAGATGCCGCCCCAGGCGTACCGGGTGATGAAGTCCTGGAAGTCGGCGGTGACGTCGTCGGTGGCGGCGACGGCGCGGTCGACGTGCTCGTCGCCCAGGACCGCGCGGCGGACGTCCTCGCCGTCCGGGTCCCAGTGCCGGGTCGAGGGGTGCGGGCTCACGACGGTCCTTTCCGAGCGCGGGACGAGAGGAGATCGTCGACGAGGGCGGGCGCCTCGCCGATCGCGCCCGCCGGGTCGAGCAGCGCCGCGACCTCGGCGGCGGGGTCGTCGGGCGGGTCGTCGAGGCCCGCGAGGGCCTCGGTGAGCACGTCGGCGAACGGGCGGCGCTCGTCCTGTGCCGTCGCCGCAGCCGTCGTGACCAGGTCCTTCGCCGACGCGTGACCCAGCCGCCCGCGCAGCCCGGTGGTGGCCTGCTCGGCGAGCAGCAGGCCGCCGGTGACGTCGAGGGACGCGGCGATGCGCTCCGGGTCGACGGCGAGGTGTGTCAGGGCGTCGGCCAGCCAGGACGCGCCGGAGCCGACGGTGCGCAGCAGCTCGGTGAGCGGGCGCCACTCGGCGTGCCACGGGCCGGCCGCGCGCTCGTGCTCGTGCAGCGACGCCGCCGTGAGCACCGAGGCGACGAGGCCCGGCGCGGCGATCGCGGCCGCCCGCGCGGAGACCGCCGCGACCGGGTTGCGCTTGTGGGGCAGGGTCGACGACCCGCCGCGGCCCGGGACGTCCTCGCGCACCTCCCCGACCTCGGTCTGCGCGAGCAGCACGAGGTCGGTGGCGACGGACCCGGTCGCGGCGCCGGCACGGCCGAGGAGGCCGGCGAGCTCGGCGACGCGCCCGCGCTCGGTGTGCCAGGCGAGCACCGGCTCGACGAGACCGAGCCGCCGGGCGAGCGCGGCGCGGACCGCCCGTCCGTGACCGTCGAACGCGGCGAGGTTCCCGACCGCGCCGCCGAGCTGCACGGCCGGGCGCCAGGCGTCGAGCGCCTCGGCCGCCGCGTCCAGACCGGCCGTCCAGCCCGCGGCCCGCAGCCCGGCGGTGATCGGGGCGGCCTGCTGCAGCAGGGTCCGGCCGGCCGCGGGGCGGTCGCGGTGGGCCGCGGCGAGAGCGGCCGTGGCGTCGGCGGCGGCGCGGAGATCGGTGACGACGACGCCGACCGCGTCGCGGGCCACCAGCATCGCCGCGGTGTCCTGCACGTCCTGGCTGGTGGCGCCGCGGTGGACCCCGGAGGCGGCGGACCCCTCGAGTCGCTGACGGAGCTGGGCGACCAGCGGCACCACGGGGTTCCCCGACGCCGCGGCGGCCTCGCCGAGCTCGCCGGGATCGGGTGCCTGCTCGCAGGCCGCCGCGATGGCGTCGGCGTCGTCGCGGTCGAGCGTGCCGACGTCCGCGGCGGCCGCGGCGAGGGCGGCCTCGACGTCGAGCAGCGCCCGCACCCACGCCCGGTCGCTCGTCGCGTCCCGCGCACCGCCGCGGGCGAGCACGGCGTCGAACAGGCCCGGCGTGGTCACGTCGAGCAGTGTGCCCTTCGGGCTCGTGAGCACCTCGGAGTGCTCCGGCACCTCGACGTGCTCACGTGCGCAGCACCAGACCCGGAGCGCTGGGGCCCGACGCCTCGCGGGCGGTCGCCCAGCCGGAGAGCGCCGTCGGGTCGACGCCGTAGCGGGCGGCGGCGTCGGGCGCCTCGCTCACGGTCGCCGCGCCGCGCCGCAGCAGGGCCGACGCGCCGCGCGCGTTGCCGCGCTGCTCGTGGGTGAGGCCGACCGCGAGCTGGGCGAGGCCCTTCCAGAGGAGCTTCTCCTCCTCCGGCGCGGCTTTCCACCGCCCCTCGAGGACGTCGTGCGCGTCGAACGGGCGGTCGTCGTCGAGCAGGGCCTGTGCCCGGGCGAACGCCTCGTCGGGCGTGAGGTCCTCCTCCTCGTCGGGGCGCGTGACCCCCGTGGCCCTCCGCGGGAGCGGGCGGCCGGACGCGTCGCGGGGACGCGCGTTGCGCGCCCGCCCTGCCTCGTCCCGGTCCCGGTCGGCCATGACCCGACCCTAGGACGAGGAGCGCGACTCCTGCTCGGTGCTGCCGGAGGCGGGCGGCTCCGGCGACGCGTCCTGCGCGCCGGTCTCGAGCTCGGGCGTCGCCTCGGGGGCGTCGTCCGGGGCCTTGCGGGTCGCCCGCAGGCTCGTCACCGTCACCACCGCCAGCGTCACGACGATGACGACCAGCGAGAGCCAGGTCGGCACCTCGGGGATCGAGGTCGAGACGTCCTCGTGCAGATAGAGAAGGATCAGCTTGACGCCGATGAAGGCGAGGATGAACGCCAGGCCGTAGGACAGGTGCACGAGGCGGTCGAGCAGGCCGACGAGCAGGAAGTACAGCGCCCGCAGGCCGAGCAGCGCGAACGCGTTGGCGGTGAAGACGATGTACGCGTTCTGCGTGATGCCGAAGATCGCCGGGATCGAGTCGAGGGCGAACACGAGGTCCACCGAGAGGATCACCGCGACGACGATGAAGAGCGGCGTCACGCCCCACTTGCCGTTGACACGCGCCTGCAGCTTGCCGTCGTCGGAGTGACCCTCGTGGTCGCCCGCGTCCTCGTGCACGGTGACGAACCGGCGGACGAGCCTGACCGCCCGGTTGTCGTGCATGTCCTTCGGCTCCGCACCGTGCTGGCGGATCAGCGTCCACGCCGTGTACAGCAGGAACGCCCCGAAGATGACGAAGACGAACGCGAACGCCGAGATCACCGCGGCGCCGATCGCGATGAAGATCGCGCGCATCACCAGGGCGCCGATGACACCCCAGAGCAGCACCTTCTGCTGGTGGCGCTTCGGCACGGCGAACTGGCCGAGGATCACCGCGAAGATGAAGAGGTTGTCGACCGAGAGGCTCTTCTCGACCAGGTACCCGGCGAAGTACTCGGTGCCCGACTGGGTTCCGCCGACGATCAAGACCCCGAGCCCGAACAGCACGGCGACGACGATGTAGATGACCGACCAGAGGGTGGCCTCGCGGAAGCTGACCTCGTGCGGCGAGCGGGCGTGCCAGATGTCGATGGCCACGAGGACGGCGATCCCACCGACCGTGGCCGCCCAGACCCAGAAGGGGACCGTCACGCCTGCTCCTCCACCGCTTTGCCGTCGCTTTACCAAGCACTCGCGGTCCGCCAACGGATGCCCCTCCGCGAGGGTTCCCCGCTGTGACGATACCGACCTCGGGCGATTCCGCCGTTCTTGTCCGTTTTGACCGGCTCCTCACCCGACCGGTCACGGTGGCCCCGCCTCCGGAGTGTCGACCTCCGGCGGTGATCCGGCACCCCTGAGGCTCGTCCGGTCACCCGTCGGCGTGCCGGGGACGTCGGGCGCGGGGAGGCAGGTGTGGGCTCTGGCCGGGCCGCGCTCGTGCTCGCCCTGGTCGGGGTGTTGACGCTGGGGGCCGCCGCCCCGCCGCCACCGGTGCCACCCGGGGACGGGCGGGTGCTCGACGCCCTGCTCGACCCCCGCGGGGCGCCGGACCTGCCCGGGACGACGTACCGGGAGTTCACGACGACGATCCCCGACCCGCGCGGCGGCCCGGTGCGCGGTGACGTCGTCGAGGTCGACCTCGCCTCGCCGGCCGTGCGCGTGGCCCTCCTGACGCCGCCGGCCGTGGCCGCCGTCGCGCCGGTTCCCGAGCTGGCGGGGCGGGGCGACGCGATCGCGGCGGTCAACGGCGGCTTCTTCGACGAGGGCGGCACCGGCGCGCCGGTCGGCGTCGAGGTCGTGGACGGCCGCCCGCGCGCCTCCGGGGTGCCCGTGGGCCGCCGACCCGCCCCGCCGCACCCACCGGGCGAGCCCTCGGACACGGTGGTGGGCGTCGACGCCGCGGGCCGCGCGCACCTCGCGCGCTCGACGTTCCGCGGGCGGGTCGCCGGGCGGGGCCGGTCGATCCCGCTCGCCGGCCTCGACGGGTACGCGGTGCCGGTGGACGGCGTCGGGGTCTTCGATCCGGCGTGGGGCGACGTGGCCCGTCACCGCGCGGTGTGCGGCAGCGACACGGACGCCGACGCCCCGTGCAGTCCCGACGCCGTCGAGGTCCGGGTGGCGCGGGGCCGCGTCGTCGCGGTCGGGCCGCCGGGGACGGGACGCCTGCCCGCCGGGACGGTGGCGCTGGTCGGGCGCGACCGGGGCGCGGCGGCGCTGCGGGGCCTGCCCGTGGGGTCGGCGGTGTCGGTCGACTACGGGCTCGACACCGTCGGGGCACCGCCGCTGCGCGAGGCCCTCGGCGCCCTGCCCCTGGCCCGCGACGGGCGCGTCCTGCCCGGCCTGCAGGACTCCGAGCGCGCGCCGCGCACCGCGGTCGGCCTCGCCGCCGACGGGCGGCGGCTCTGGCTCGTCACGGTCGACGGGCGCCAGGACGCGAGCATCGGCACCACCCTCGCCGAGCTCGGGCGCCTGGTCACCGACCTCGGCGCCCCGGTCGCCGCATCGCTCGACGGCGGGGGCTCGACGACCATGGTGCGACGCGGCCGCGGCGAGGACCTCGCGGTCGTCAGCAGCCCCGCGGGCGCGCTGCGCCCCGTCACCGACGCCCTCGCCGTCGTCTCCCGCTGAGTGCGATCTCTCACGACCCCCACCCGGGAACACGGCGGGCCCCCATGCGGTTCAATGGGGTGTCCGGGCCGGGCGCCATGTGCCCCCGGGTCTCAATAACAAAGAGCCGCCAGGGACGATCGTTCGGCTGAAGCCCTGGTGTGCCACGCGCCGCGAGGCGGCTCATCGCCCGGTCCGGACACCTTCGACACACGACGGCCCCCGCACCAGCTCCGGTGCGGGGGCCGTCGTCGTGCGTGACGTGGGTCAGCCGCCGTCGCCCTCGGGCTGCGTGCTGCCCGGGAGCTGCTGCCCGAACTGCTGGCCGCACTGCTCGGCCGCCTGCTGCACCGCCGCCGGGTTCGGCTGGTTCGACGCGTTCGAGATGCAGTCCTGGAACTGCTGGATCGAGTTCCCGCCGCCGAAGTTCAGGAACGCGACGGCGAAGATGACCACGAGCACCTGGACGATGATGCCGATGATCAGCGTGATCCAGCCGAGAACGAGGCCCGCCATGGCGGCGCCGCCGTTCGTGGCACGGAGGGCTCGCGCTCGCCGACGGCCGACGATCCCGAAGATGATCGCGAGGAGTCCCAGGACGATCGTGAGGATGCCGAGGAACGGCACCCACACGATCAAGAACGACAGGACCGCGAGGATCCCGAAGATGACGGCCGCGACGCCCATGCCGTTCTTCGGGGCGGGCGGCGGCCCGCCGGCCGGCTGACCCCAGCCCGGTGCCGCGCCGTCGGGCCCGGCGTACGCGGGCTCGCCGTACTGCTGCTGCCCGTAGCCCGGCTGCTGGCCGTAGCCCTGTCCCTGCTGGCCGTAGCCCTCGCCCGGAGTGCTCACGTGACAGTCCTCTCGCCTTCGAACGTCCGGCCCGCCGCCGGGGGCGGCCATCGTGCCACCGGTACCCGTTCCGGTCGGAGTCCACCGAACAGGACGTCCATCGAGCGGGCGGATTTCCTGACGCTGGACGCGGTCGTCCGCCTCCGGCGCGGCAGCTCCGCTCCGCTCCGTGCCGCCCGTGGACGCCAGGCTGGCAACTCCGCCGGCGTGTCCCGCGAGCGAGCATGTGGCGATCCTGGCGTCAGACGCCAGGAAAGCCGCATTGCTCGAACACCCGTGCTCGATCCGGGTCAGCGCAGGGAGGCGGCGTGGGCGCGGGCCTCGTCCTGGCGGCGGGTCTCGGCGCCGGTGGCGATGGGGGCGCCGATCCAGCTCTCCGGGATGCCGAAGGCGTCGACGAGCGCCCGGGCGTGGGGGCGCAGGGCCTGGCAGAGGCGGTTGACCTCGGCGGTGACGGCCTTGGCGCGCGCGGCGGACATGCGCCCGTGCTCGAGGAACCAGCCCTTGTCCTCCTCGATCAGGGACAGGGCGTAGAGGTCGCACACCTGGCCCAGGAGCCGCTGCGCCGACGGGTCGACGCACGCGTCGATCGCCCGCACGAAGGCGTCCAGCACGAGGCCGTCGAGGTGGCTGCGGGCGGCGCGCAGGAGGTGGTCCTGGGCGTTGTTGAAGATCGCGAACTGGCGCTCGGCGCTGATCCCCTTCTCGCGGGCGCGACGCAGGCGGCGCACGAGCGAGTCGAGGGTGTGCTCCTCGCGGTCGTCGAGGAGCTTGACCTGCCACGAGCGGTCGAGCACGTCGTCCTCGTCGCGCCCGGGCGCCACGGCCCGCAGCCGCTCGGTGAGCTGGCGCAGCGAGGTGCGCTCGGCGACGGTGTCGAGCACCTGGTCGGCGACGAACCGCACGGTGCCCAGCGTGTCGAGGTGGCCGAAGTCGTCGGCGTAGCCCGAGATCAGGCCCTTGGCGACGAGCTGGAGCAGGACGGTGTTGTCGCCCTCGAAGGTCGTGAAGACGTCGGTGTCGGCGCGCAGCTGGCCCAGCCGGTTCTCCGACAGGTAGCCCTGCCCGCCGCACGCCTCGCGGCAGGCCTGGATGGTGGCGGTGGCGTGCCAGGTGGTCAGCGCCTTGGTGCCCGCCGCCCGCGACTCGAGCTCCCGCTGGCGCTTCTCGTCGACGTCGCCGCCGGCCTCGCGGGTGGTCTGGATGTCGTGGAGCATCTCGACGAGCTCGTTCTGCGCGAACCGCAGCGCGTAGGTCCGCGCCAGCCCGGGCAGCAGCTTGCGCTGGTGGGCGAGGTAGTCGAGCACCGCGATCTCGTCGTCGCTGCCCGGCGCCGCGAACTGCCGGCGGGCCTCGCCGTAGCGCACGGCGATCGTCTGGGCCAGCGACGCCGCGCCGACCGCGCTGCCCGAGACGCTCACGCGTCCGCGCACGAGGGCGCCGAGCATCGTGAAGAACCGCCGGTTCTCGCTCTCGATCGAGCTCGAGTACGTGCCGTCCTCGGCGACGGTGCCGTAGCGGTCGAGCAGGTTCTCGCGCGGGACCCGGACGCCGTGGAAGGCCAGGCGCCCGTTGTCGACGCCGTTGAGGCCCTCCTTGTGCCCGTCGTCAGTGATCTCGACGCCGGGCAGCACGGTGCCGTCGGGGTCCCGCAGCGGCACGAGCACGGCGTGCACGCCGTGGCGTTCGTCCCGGCTGTAGAGCTGCACGAACACCGCCGCTATCCGCCCGTCGCGGGCGGCGTTGCCGATGTAGTCCTTGCGGGCCGACTCGGTCGGGGTGTCGACGACGAACTCGCCGGTGGCCGCGTCGTAGGTCGCGGTGGTGTGCACCGACTGGACGTCCGAGCCGTGGCCGGTCTCGGTCATCGCGAAGCAGCCGGGGAGCGAGAGGTCCATGACGGCGGGCAGGTACCGCTGGTGCTGCTCGGCGTTGCCCAGCGCCTGGATCGCCCCGCCGAACAGACCCCACTGCACCCCGCTCTTGACCTGCAGCGACAGGTCCGCGAAGGCCAGCATCTCGAACGACACCACCGACCCGCCGATGTCGCCACGCCCGCCGACCGCCGTCGGGAAGCCGTGCACGGCGTGCCCGTCGTCGGCGAGGCGGGCGAGCATCTCCCCGATCGCGGCGCGGTAGCTCTCGACGTCGGTGCCCGGGTCGACGCGCAGCGTGGCGAAGTCGTCGCGGGCGCGGATCTCGTCGCGGAGGGCATGCCAGCGGCCGTCGAGGGTGCGCTGCACGGCCGCGACGGTGGCGGGGGTGACGTCGGTGACGTCGGACGAACGGGTGGTCACGGAATCCTCCGTCAGGAGCGGAAAGTGATCACCGGGTGCCCCGTCAGGAGGCGGAGGACGCCGCGGCGGGCGTCACCGTGCGAGACAGACCCGACCAGGCGAGGTCGGCGAGTTGCTCGGCGAGTCCCTCGCGGTCCAGCTCGGGGCGGTTGGCCAGCCACTGGTCGCCCGCGGCGCGGACCATGCCGACGAGGGCGTGACCCCACGTCTGGGCCGGGGCGGCGTCGCGGTTCTGACGGCGCAGCTCGGTGGAGATGATCTCTGCGATGTGGTCGCCGATGACCGTGCACAGGTCGGAGACGGGGTCCTCGTTCTCCGGCCTGTCCAGCTTCGGGGGGCGCATGACGTAGCGGTAGACCTCGGGATCGGCCTCGATCAGCCCGAGGTAGGCGTCGATGCCGGCCACGAGCGTGCGGCGGGGGTTCTCGGCCGCGTCGCGCATCGCGCCCTGCAGCTGGCCGACGAGCACGGCGGCCACCCAGTCGCAGACCGCCAGGTAGAGGTCGTTCTTGTCGGCGAAGTGGCGGTACACGACGGTCTTGCTCGTCCGCGCCTGCGCCGCCACCTGGCTCATGCCGACGTCAGCGCCGTGCGCGCGGATCGCCACGATCGTGGCCGCCGTCAGCTCGTGGCGCCGGGCCCGACGGTGCTCGTCCCAGCGGCTCGACCGCCGATCGCGGCGAGGCCGGGACCCGGACGCACCATCGCGCTCGCCGTCCCGGCCGACACCCGGCCCGGACCCCCGGCCCGCGTCGGAGTGATGTGTGGAACGGCGGCTCACGTTACCGACGGTACCTGATACTTTCGGGTAACCACGGCTCCGCAGCGCATCTCACGCCGCGGCCTTCGCCCAGCGGACCCCCGCCATCCTGCGACATCGGGAGGAATCGTGCCCTCCGCATCACCACTGCCCCGCCGCGCGGCGATCGTCGGTGCCAACCGGATCCCCTTCGCCCGCTCCAACGGCGCCTACGCCCGGGCGTCCAACCAGGACATGCTCACCTCCGCGCTCGACGGCCTCGTCGCGCGGTTCGGGCTGGCCGGCGAGCGCCTCGGCGAGGTCGTCTCCGGCGCCGTGCTCAAGCACAGCCGGGACTTCAACCTCACCCGCGAGGCCGTGCTCGGCAGCCGCCTGTCGGCCGCGACGCCGACCTACGACCTCCAGCAGGCGTGCGGCACCAGCCTGCAGACCACGCTCCAGGTCGCCAACAAGATCGCGCTCGGCCAGATCGAGAGCGGTGTCGCGTCGGGCGTCGACACCACCAGCGACGCCCCGATCGAGGTGAACGACGACCTGCGCCGCGTGCTGCTCGCGGCCAACCGCGCGAAGTCGACCGCGGGCGTGCTCAAGGCCCTCGGTGGCCTGCGGCCCGGGCAGATCGTCCCCGAGATCCCGGCGAACCGGGAGCCGCGCACCGGCATGGCGATGGGCGAGCACGCCGCCCAGACCGCCGCCGCCTGGGGCATCAGCCGCACCGCGCAGGACGAGATCACGGTGGCCAGCCACCGCCACCTGGCCGAGGCCTACGACCGCGGGTTCTTCGACGACCTCATGACGCCCTACCTGGGGCTGACGAAGGACAACAACCTGCGCGCCGACTCGACCCTCGAGGGCCTGGCCAAGCTGAAGCCGGTGTTCCGGCCCAAGGGCTACCCCGACTCCGAGGCCACGATGACCGCGGCCAACTCCACCCCGCTCACCGACGGCGCCGCGACCGTCCTGCTGGCCAGCGACGAGTGGGCCGCCGAGCGCAACCTGCCGGTACTCGCGCACTTCGTCGACGCCGAGACCGCCGCCGTCGACTACGTGCACGGCGACGAGGGCCTGCTCATGGCCCCGACCTACGCCGTGCCGCGCCTGCTCGAGCGCCAGGGCCTCACGCTGCAGGACTTCGACTTCTACGAGTTCCACGAGGCGTTCGCCTCGACGATCCTCGCGACGTTCGCGGCGTGGGAGGACCCGAAGTTCTGCAAGGAGCGCCTCGGCCTCGACGGGCCGCTGGGCACGTTCGACAAGTCGAAGCTGAACGTCGCCGGGTCGTCGCTGGCCACCGGCCACCCGTTCGCGGCCACCGGCGCCCGCATCGTCCCGACCCTGGCGAAGCTGCTGGCGGAGAAGTCGGCCCAGGAAGGATCGGACACAGTCCGGGGCCTCATCTCGATCTGCGCGGCCGGCGGCCAGGGCGTCGTCGCGATCCTGGAGGCCTGAGACATGAGCAACGACTGGTACTCCGACTTCGTCAACTCCGGTGTCGGCAGGTCGATCGCCGGCACCGTCGGCCTGCCGCCCGTCCCGCGGCTGCGCCGCTACGAGCCCGGGCAGCCGCTGCTCTCCGGTGCCGCGCTGCTCGGCACGGCGACCGCCGACGGCCGCGTCGCCAAGGTCGTGCGCTCGCTGCTGACCGACGTCGGCGTCGAGGTCCACGACGACCCGCACGCGGCCATCGGCGGCGGCAGCTCCACGTCCAAGGTCGCCGCCGGCATCGTCGACGCGACCGGCCTGTCGTCGCCGTCCGACCTCGCCGAGGTGCAGGCCTTCCTGACCCCGGTGATGCGCCGCATCGGCCCGTCCGGGCGCATCCTCGTGATCGGCGACGTGCCGGGCGAGGCCACGTCCCCGGCCGTGCGCGCGGCCCGCCGGTCCCTCGAGGGCCTCGTGCGCTCGGCGGGCAAGGAGGCCCGCTACGGGGCGACGGTCAACCTGCTCCACGTCGCCGACGGTGCGGAGAACGACCTCGAGTCGACGCTGCGCTTCTTCCTGTCCTCGCGCTCTGCCTTCGTCGACGGCCAGCGCCTCGACGTCGGCACGGTGCCCGGGTTCTCGGGCTCCAGCCAGGGCGTCGACTGGGACAGGCCGCTCGCCGGGCGCACCGCCGTCGTCACCGGTGCCGCGCGGGGCATCGGCGCGACCGTCGCGAAGACGCTGCGCCGTGACGGCGCGACGGTGATCTGCGTCGACGTTCCGGCCGCGGGCGACGCGCTCGCCCGCACGGCCAACGACGTCGGCGGCAGCGCGCTGCAGCTCGACATCACCGCCGACCACGCGCCGGCGACGCTGCTCGACCACGCCGGACGCCACGGCGGCCTGGACATCGTCGTGCACAACGCGGGCATCACCCGCGACAAGCTGCTCGCCAACCAGGACCGCGACCGCTGGAACTCGGTCATCGACGTCAACCTCAACGCCCAGCTCGCGATCAACGACGCGCTGCTGGCGTCGGACGTGTTCCACCGCGGGGGGCGCATCGTCACCGTCTCGTCGATGGCCGGCATCGCCGGTAACCGCGGCCAGACCGCGTACGGCGCCTCGAAGGCGGGCGTCATCGGCATGGTCGACGCGACCGCCCCGCTGCTCGTCGAGAAGGACGCGACGATCAACGCCGTCGCGCCGGGCTTCATCGAGACGGCGATGACCGCCGCGATGCCCGTCGGCACCCGCGAGGCCGGCCGCCGGCTCTCGTCGATGACGCAGGGCGGGCTGCCGGTCGACGTCGCCGAGACGATCGCCTGGTTCGCGCAGGGCGCCTCGTACGCGGTCAACGGGCAGGTGCTGCGCGTCGACGGCCAGAACTTCCTGGGGGCGTAGGAATGGGCACCGAGACCCTCGACGCGTCGCCCACCCTCGGCGTGCTCTACGGGCGCGCGCTGCTCACGGCCCGGTCGGGCGGGCAGACCCTGCCCGACCGGCAGCTGGAGCTCGCCGGGGTGCGCATCGACGCCTCGCTCGTCGCCGACTACGACCACGTCTGCGGGTTCGCCGTCGGCGGCGACGTGCCGCCGACCTACCCGCACATGCTGGCGTTCCCCCTGCAGATGCGGCTGATGACCGACCGCGAGTTCCCCCTGCCCGCCCCGGGGATGGTGCACCTGCGCAACGTCATCACCCAGGTGCGGCCGCCGCTGGTCGGTGAGCCCCTGCGCGTCGCCGTGCACGCCGAGCGCCTCGCCGCGCACCCCAAGGGCGCGCAGGTCGACCTCGTCACGGCGGTCACCGACGGTGACGGCGCGGAGATCTGGGGCTCGCGCAGCACCTACTTCGTGCGCGGCGCCACGGCCCCGGACGGCGACCAGCCCAGCGCGCCGCCGGAGCCCGACCCGCACGTCGGTCGCCTCCCGCACGCGGTCTGGACCGTCCCCGGCGACATCGGCAGGCGCTACGCCGCGGTGTCCGGCGACGTGAACCCCATCCACGTCAACGGCCTCGCGGCGAAGGCGTTCGGGATGCCCGGCACCATCGCCCACGGCATGTGGACCAAGGCCCGCGCGCTGGCCGCCCTCGCCGGCCGGTACGGGCCCGCGTTCACCGTCGACGTCGTGTTCAAGGCCCCGGTCCGCGCGCCGTCGACGGCGTGGTTCCACACGGCCGCGGCCGACGGCGGCTGGGACGCGAAGCTGGTGAGCCCGAAGGGCCGCGACCACCTCCTGCTCACCCTCCGCGAGGCGTGAGCTAGCGGGGCCGGCTGCCCGTGAGCTCGGCGTAGACCACGAACCGGCGGTCCTCGTCGGCCACGGTCGTCGGGGTCGTCAGCGTCAGCGTCGACGTGCCCTGCGGCCGGCGGTCGACGGGGCGCGAGTCGAGGATGCCCAGGTCGGTCGGCAGGACGACCTCGCTGGTCAGGACCCGGTAGGTGAGCTCCGTGGTCCGGGTCCGGACCGCGAGCTCGTCGCCCGGCAGGAGGCGGGGCAGGTCCCCGAACAGGGCGGGCAGCCGGCGCCCGGCGATCGCGGTGTTGCCGGGCGTTCCGATCGGCGCCATCCCCGGGTAGAGCCCGGGGCCCGCCGCCAGCGCGGCCGGCGAGACCCCGCGGGCGACCGTCCACATCCGGCCCAGCCGGGGCGCGCTCAGCTGGAGCACCGGGGCGACCGCCGCGCCGGGGACGGCGAGGCTCGCGGCGGCGCTCGCGGGGACGTCGCCGGGCAGCTCGCTCAGCGGGCTCTCGTCGCGCGCGAGCGCGGGGTCGGGGCCGGGCGCGGCCCAGGTCCGCGTCAGTTCGGCGCCGAGAGCCAGCTGCGCCTTGTTCACGGCCCGCGCCGGCGCCGCCCGCAGGTCGAGGAGCACGACGGCGGCGGCCAGCAGCGCGAGGACCACGAGCGCGCCCGCGACGACGCTCAGCGTGCGCTCGCGGCGGCGGGCCCGCTCCTTGGCCTCCTCGCCCCCGAAGCGGTGGCGGCCGCGGTCGACGACCTCGTCGGCGTCGGGAACACGGACGATCTCGTCGACGACCAGCGAGCGGACGCGGGTCTCCGCGGTCGTGCCCGACCGGTCCAGCATCGAACCTGCCGCCACATCCCCTCCCCCGGTCCTCGCGTGATCTCGGAGTGAAAGCTAGCCAGGTCCCGGTGCACCGTCGGGACGACACCACCGCCGGGGATCCGGCCCCGAGATCGGCGGAACGTGAGGATCGGCGACACCCGGACCGCCCGAACGAGTGAGTGCCGTCGCCTCGGCATGATCGTTGACGGGGCCTCGTCGAGGCGTCGCGGTGACGCAGACGACGTCGCCCCTCCCGTGTGGGGCCGGGTCCGCCTTGAGCGCCGGACGTCGTGCGATCGCCGGGCGGTCGGTTCGTGACGCCCAGAGGCAGTCCGAACGAGTCACGGCCACCCGGACCCCACTGTTGCGCCGTCTGCGCCAGCGGTGGACGAACGAACGGCGCTCTCGCTGCTTCCGAGGCAGCGAGAGCTCCGTTCGTTTCCCAGCGAGGCCCCCGGGACGGGACGTCCGGCACGGACCGGACGCCCACACCGGGCGCTCACCGGGACGCGGTGAGCCTCGGTACCCGTGCCCCTCGCCGACCCCGCGCCCGCTCCGGCACGTCGGCGGCACGCCCGTCCGCGCCCGGTGCTCCGCGTCCTGGGCCGGGTCGCGGCGGTCCTGCTCGTCCTGGTGCTCGTGCTCGCGGCGGTCACCGCCCCGTCGCTCGCGCACGCCCTGACGCGGCCCGGTAGCGACGGGGTCGCGGCGCGCCTCGCGGAGTGGGGGCGGGACCACGGGCTCGGCGGGGTGGTGACGTGGCTGGAGGCCCGGGAGTACGACGCGCACCCGCCGCCGGTGGGCGGGGAACCGCCCGGCGGCATCCCGCGCGCGGACGGCACCGGGACGCTGCGCGCCGGGACCCGTCCGGTGCCGCCGCGCCTGCCGCCGCCGGCGGGACTCGCGCCGCTGCCGGGCGAGGGGCAGTGGCAGACCGTCGTCACGACACCGCACGGCGACGCGGTGCGCGTGGCCTCGGTCCGCCCCGACGCGGCCCACACCTCGCTCGTCGCGGGCGTGCTGTGGATGGACCCGGGCCTCGTCCGCGGCGTCCTGCACCCGGGTTCGGAGGACCCCGGCGGCGCCTGGCGCACCCCCGACGTGATCGCGTCGGCCGAGCAGCGCAGCGTCGTCGCCGCGTTCTCCGCCGGCTTCCGGCTGCAGGGCGACAGCCACGGCGGCTGGTTCGCCGAGGGCCGCGCGGCCCGGCCGCTGGTGCCCGGGGCGGCGAGCCTCGTGATCCGCGCGGACGGATCGGCCGACGTCGGGACCTGGGGCGACGAGGTCCGTTCCGGTCCCGACGTCGCCGCCGTGCGGCAGAACCTCGTGATGCTTGTCGACGACGGCGCGGTGAACCCGACCTGCGCCACCGGCGGGACCGCCGAGTGGGGCTCCACGGTCGGGCAGGCCGCGTTCATCCACCGCTCCGCGTTCGGGGTCACCGCCGACGGCGCGGAGGTCTACGTCGGCGGGCCGGCGCTGTCGGTGTGCACGCTCGGCGACCTGCTCCGCTCCGCCGGCGTCGTGCGCGGCATGGAGCTCGACATCAACCCGAACTGGGTCTCGGGCTCCTGGTTCCGCCCGACCGGCGGGCCCCACCCGCCCGCGTTCCGCCTCTTCCCGGACGAGCAGGTCGCCCCGACGCACTACGAGACGCCGTCGAGCCGCGACTTCGTCTCGTTCGACCTGCGGGTGCGCTGACGCGCATGTGAGCAGTTCGGAGTGCCTGAGCACTCCGAACTGCTCACGAGCGCGGAGCGCACCTCAGGGCGCGAGCACGACCTTGATGCACTCGTCCTGCTTCTTCTGGAAGATCTCGTATCCGTGCGCCGCGGACTCGAGCGGCAGGCGGTGGGTCTCCAGGTCGTGCACGCCGAGCGGGTCGTCCTCGGTGAGCAGCGGCAGGATCTCGGGGATCCAGCGCTTCACGTGGGCCTGGCCCATCTGCAGCGAGATGCCCTTGTCGAAGATCTTCAGCATGTTGATCGGGTCGGCGGTCCCGCCGTAGACGCCCGAGAGCGAGACGACGCCGGCGCGGCGCACCGCGTCGACGGCCCCGACGAGCGCGGCGGTGCGGTCGACGCCCGCGACCTGCATGATCGGCGCGGAGATCGCGTCCGGGAGCCTGTTGACGACCTTCTGCGCGATCTCCGGGATCGCGGAGCCGCCGTGGGCCTCCATGCCGACGGCGTCGATCGCGGAGTCGGTGCCCCGGCCGTCGGTGAGGTCGCGGATCGCGGCGGTGACGTCGTCGACGCGGCCGGAGTCGATCACCTCGATGCCGTGCCGGCGGGCCATGGCGAGGCGCTCCGGCACGCTGTCGACGGCGATGGCCCGGTAGCCGCGGTGGCGGGCGATCCGGGCGGCCATCTGCCCGATCGGGCCGAGCCCGAAGACCGCGACGCTGCCGCCGTCGGGGACGCGCGCGTACTCGACGCCCTGCCACGCGGTCGGCAGCACGTCGGAGAGGTAGAGGAAGCGCTCGTCGGCCGGGCCGTCCGGGACCTTGATCGGCCCGAACTGCGCCTGGGGGACGCGCAGGTACTCGGCCTGCCCGCCCGCGACCTGCCCGTAGAGCTTCGTGAAGCCGAACAGCGACGCGCCCATCCCCTGGTCGCGGTTCTGGGTCGTCTCACAGGCCGCGAACCACTGGCGCTCGCACATCCAGCAGTGCCCGCAGGAGATGGTGAAGGGGACGACGACGCGGTCGCCCACCTGCAGGTCACCGGTCTCGGAGCCGACCTCCTCGACGACGCCCATCGGCTCGTGGCCGAGGATGTCGCCCTGGGCGAGGAACGGCCCGAGGACCTCGTAGAGGTGCAGGTCGGACCCGCAGATCGCGCTGCTCGTGACCCGGATGACCGCGTCGGTCGGCGCCTGGATGGTCGGGTCCGGCACGGTCTCGACGCGGACGTCGCCGGGGCCCTGCCACGTGAGTGCTCGCATGGCTTCGGCTCCCCGACGCCGCCGTGCCCCGAAACAGTGCGCTACACCGAGACGATCATCTTCCCGGTGTTCTCACCGCGGAGCATGCCGCGGAACGCCTCGACGGCGTGGTCGATGCCCTCGACGACGGTCTCGGCGAACGTCACCCGACCGTCGGCGACCCAGGGCGTGACCTCCTCGAGGAACGGCCGCATCCGGTCGATCGAGTCGGTGACGATGAAGCCCTCGATGCGCAGGCGCTTCTTGACGATCTGGAAGAGGTTGCTCGGCCCGGGGGTCGGGTCCTCGTCGGTGTCGTTGTAGTGCGCGATCGCCCCGCACGCGGCCACACGGGCGAAGTCGTGGGCGCAGGCGATCGCGGCCTCGAGGTGGTCGGCGCCGACGTTGTCGAAGTAGACGTCGAGGCCGTCGGGCATGGCCGCGCGGAGCTGGTCGACGACCGGGCCGTCCTTGTAGTTGAACGCCGCGTCGTAGCCGAGCTCGCCCGTGAGCCAGGAGACCTTCTCGGCGCTCCCCGCACTGCCGACGACACGCGAGGCGCCCTTGAGCTTCGCGAGCTGGCCCACGAGGCTGCCGACCGCCCCGGCTGCCCCGGAGACCAACACGGCGTCGCCCTCGCGGAACGACGCCTTGTCCAGCAGCCCGACCCAGGCGGTGAGGCCGGGCACGCCGAGCACGCCGAGGTAGGCGCGGTGGCTCACGCCGTCGGGCGGGGCGACCTTCTGCACCTGCTTCGCGGGCGCGATGCCGTGGGTGCGCCAGGCGAGGTTGCACACCACGATGTCGCCCGCCGCGACGTCGCCGCTGTTGCTCGCGATCACCTCGCCGACCGCCCGCCCGTCCATCGGCTCGTCCAGCGCGAACGGGGCGACGTAGGACGGGACGTCGTTCATCCGTCCCCGCATGTAGGGGTCGACGGAGAAGTCGTGGACGGCCACCAGGACCTCGCCGTCCCCGGCCTCGCCGAGGTCGCGGTCGACCAGCGCGAAGTCGTCGGGCTCGGGCATGCCGTGGGGGCGGCGGACGAGGTGGACCTCGCGGGCGGTGACGGTCGCGGTGCTCATGCGGCCAGGCTTCCCACGCGCAGGGGTGGCGACGCCGTGACGCGGGTAGCCCTCGACTTGAGCCACGGTGACTCACCCCCCACGGTGTGACATGAGTCCACCTGACTCAGGAATGAATGTCCGGCTGATGTTGCTGACCAGGTCAGTGCCGGCATCACCGCCGGCTCGAACTTCTGCTAGACCCTGATGAGGAGCTACATGACCAGCGCCTTCGGGCCCGGTGGTCCCGGGTCCGGCCCGTTCGACGACTTCCTCGCGAGCTTCCTGGGCGGAGCGTCCCCGCGCGGTGTCCAGCGCATCGACATCACCCAGCTCATGACCGAGCCGGCGCGTCAGCTCGTCGGTGCCGCAGCGCAACAGGCCGCCGAGCGGGGCAACCCCGACCTCGACGCGTGGCACCTGCTGCTCGTCGTGACGCAGGTGCCGCCGCTGCGCCAGCTGCTCTCCGGTGCCGGCGCCGACGTCGACGCGCTGGCGCGCACCGCCGACGAGCAGCTGCCCCGCGGCGAGGAGCGCACGGAGGCCCCGTCGCTCACCCCGACGGCGAAGCGCACCCTGCTCGACGCGCACCAGATCTCCCGAGCCCTCGGCTCGAGCTACATCGGCCCCGAGCACATCGTGCTCGCGCTGGCCGCGAACAACGACAGCCCGGTGGGCCGCGCGCTCGGCGCCCAGGGCGTCACCCCGCAGTCGCTGCAGCGCTCCGCCGCGTCCGGCGGGCAGCGCCCGAGCGGCGGCGGCGCCGGGGGCGGTGCCGGCGGCCAGGCCGCCGACTCCGACACCCCGACCGTCGACCAGTTCGGCGTCGACCTGACCGCCAAGGCGCGGGCCGGCGAGCTGGACCCGGTCGTGGGGCGTGAGGACGAGGTCGACCAGACCATCGAGGTCCTCTCGCGCCGCACCAAGAACAACCCCGTCCTCATCGGCGAGGCGGGCGTCGGCAAGACCGCGGTCGTCGAGGGCATCGCCCAGCGCATCGTGTCCGGCGACGTCCCCGAGCAGCTCGAGGGCAAGCGCATCGTCCAGCTCGACCTGTCGGGCATGGTCGCGGGCACCCGCTACCGGGGTGACTTCGAGGAGCGGATGACCAAGCTGGTCGCCGAGATCCGCGAGCACTCGCAGGAGCTGATCGTCTTCATCGACGAGCTGCACACCATGGTCGGTGCCGGCGGCTCGTCGGAGGGCGGCATGGACGCCGGCAACATCCTCAAGCCGGCCCTGGCCCGCGGCGAGCTGCACATCGTCGGCGCGACGACGCTCGACGAGTACCGGCAGTCGATCGAGAAGGACGCCGCGCTCGAGCGCCGCTTCCAGCCGGTGATGGTGCCCGAGCCGTCGGTCGCGGACACGATCGCGATCCTGCACGGGCTGCGCGACCGGTACGAGGCGCACCACCAGGTGCGGTTCACCGACGAGGCGCTGACCGCGGCGGCGGAGCTCTCCGAGCGCTACGTCACCGACCGGTTCCTGCCCGACAAGGCGATCGACCTCGTCGACCAGTCCGGGGCGCGCAAGCGGCTGCAGGCCAAGGGCCCGCACACCGACTCGCGCGAGCTCGAGCGCAAGCTCGAGTCGCTGACCCGCGACAAGGACCAGGCCGTCGCCGACGAGGACTACGAGCGCGCCGGCGCGCTGCGCGACGAGATCACGCAGACGCAGAGCCGGCTCGAGCAGGCCCGCACCGACCGGCGGTCGGACCACCCGGCCGTGCTCGAGGTGACGGTCTCCGACATCGCCGAGATCGTCGCGCGCTCGACGGGCATCCCGGTCAGCCAGCTCACCGAGACCGAGCGGGACCGCCTGCTCAAGCTCGAAGAGCAGCTGCACGAGCGGGTCGTCGGCCAGGACGACGCGGTCCGCGCGATCGCCGAGGCCGTCCGCCGCTCGCGGGCCGGGCTCGACGACCCGGACCGGCCGATCGGCAGCTTCCTGTTCCTCGGCCCGACCGGCGTCGGCAAGACCGAGCTCGCCAAGGCCCTGGCCGCGACGATGTTCGGCGACGAGGACCGCATGGTCCGCGTCGACATGAGCGAGTACTCCGAGCGGCACACCGTGTCGCGACTGATCGGGTCGCCCCCCGGCTACGTCGGGTACGGCGAGGCCGGCCAGCTCACCGAGGAGATCCGCCGCCGGCCGTACTCGGTGGTGCTGCTCGACGAGATGGAGAAGGCCCACCCGGACGTCTTCAACACGCTGCTGCAGGTGCTGGACGACGGGCGGCTGACCGACTCGCAGGGCCGCACGGTCGACTTCCGCAACACGGTGCTGATCATGACCAGCAACGTGGGGTCGGAGCTGATCACCACGAACACGCAGGCGCTCGGCTTCGCCCCGTCGAACGTCGACCCGGCGCAGTCCCTGCAGGAGCGGCTGATGCCGCGGCTGCGGGAGTCGTTCCGGCCCGAGTTCCTCAACCGGATCGACGAGGTCATCGTCTTCCAGCGGCTCGACGAGGAGCAGCTGCGGCGGATCACCGACCTGATCCTCGACGAGACGCGCGAGCGCCTCGACGCGCAGGACATCGGGTTCGCGATCACCGAGGCCGCCGTCGACCGCCTGGCCGAGCTGGGCTTCCAGCCCGAGTTCGGGGCCCGGCCGCTGCGCCGGACCATCCAGCGCCAGGTCGGCAACCGGCTCTCGTCGATGCTGCTCGGCGACGAACTGCACGGCGGGCAGACGGTCACGGTCGACGTCGCGGACGGCGAGCTGACGTTCGGGGTCGCCGAGACCCCGACCGAGGCCGCGCCGGTCGCCGCCGGCTGACGCACGGCCCGTTCTGAGCGAAGGGCACCTTCGATCGAGGAGATCGAGCGAAGGTGCCCTTCGCTCGTTCCGGGTACCTGCCCGACGACACCGTCCGAGGAGGAGGAACCCCTGTGAGCGCGTCCGTCGGCGACCGCATCCGCCTGCACGCCAACACCACCGACGTCCCCGACCGCGTCGGCACCGTGGTGGCCGTGCTCGGCGAGGACGGGCCGCCCTACCGCGTCCGGTTCGACAGCGGCGAGGAGACCATCGTGACGCCCGGCCCGGACGCGACGATCGAGACCGGGTCCGTGTCGGACAAGCTCGGTGTCGCCGCGGAGCGGGCCGGGGAGACGGCGAGCGAGGTCGCCGACGCCGCCCGCGAGAAGGCCGGCGAGGCTGCCGGCACCGCGGCGCGGGCCGTGGCGGGGATCGCCGACGACGTCGCGAAGCGTTTCGAGCGCTGAGTCCCGTGCCCCGGCGGTTACTGGCTGGTATCACTCGCCTGGCGAGGGATACCAGCCAGTAGGCCGCGGAGCCGGGCGGCGACACCTCGCCGGGGAGGCGGCACCCGGGGTCAGTGACCGCTGCTCGACCCGGTGCCCGCGCCGGAGGTGGTCCCGCTGCCCGCGCCCGTGTCGGACGAGGTGCCTGTGTCCGTCCCGGTCGCCGTGCCGTGGTCGTGGTGCCCGGCGTCCGAATCGGGCGTCGGGCCGTGCTCGGTGACGACGGTCCCGTCGGCCGGGTCCGTCGGGTCCGCCGGGTCGGTGCCCGTCGTCGTCCCGGTCCCGTGCTCCGGGGCCGCGGGGTGGGGGTGCGTGGGGTCGACGGCGACGCCGCCGGGCAGGTGCACCGGCTCGCGGCTCGTGGCTCCGTCGGGGTTCGCGACGGTGCCGTCCGCGCGGGTGATCGAGCCGTCGTCGTTGACGGTCTCGCCCGGCTTCGCGTCGTAGCGGGACGCGAAGGTGCCGTCCTCGCGCCAGACGTCGACGTGCCCGCCCGGGGTGATGAGCGTGGCCGTGCCGTCGTAGTTGAAGACGACCCGCAGGTCGGGGTTGGCCGGCGTCACGGTGCCGTCGGGGTTGATCGTGAAGCCGGGGACCGCGACGTCGCCGCCGTAGGGCGTGGAGACGGTGCTCGGCGGGATCACGATCGCCGTCCGCGGGGTGCCGTCGGCGTTCCGGACCGTGCCGTCGGCCAGGACGATCGAGCCGTCGGGACCCCGGTGGGCGCCGGCGGGCAGGGCCGTCGCGGGCGCACGCTCCACACCGTCGGCCCCGACGACGCGCCCGTCGGACAGCAGGATCGTGCCGTCGTAGTTGTAACGGCCTGTCACGGGCTCCGCGTGCCCGCCGGGCGTCGCCGGCTGACCGGCGCCGCCACCCGGGCCGGAGCCACCGCCCGCCACGGAACCGCCGCTCACGACCGCATCACCGCCGCCCGCACCGGGCACGCCGCCGCCGGGGCCACCCGCGCCACCGTCGGGCCCCGACACGGGTCCCGCCCCGTCGACCGACACGGGCCGCGCGCACCCGGACGCGGCGATCGCGGCGGTCGGCCCGCACACCATCGGCCCCTGGGTGCCGTCGGGCGTCGAGGAGCTGTTCGACGCGAGGGCCACGGCACCGCCGATCGCCCCGCCGACGACGACGGTCGCGACCGCGGCCACGGCCCACGTGGCGATCCGCCCGGCCCCGCGCGTCCGCGTCACCCCCGACGTCACGACCGACGCCCCGCGCCGAGGCGGCGGTACCGGCGGCGACGCGGGCCGACTGCCGGCCACCGGGCGCACCGAGGGGGCGGGTGGGCTGGGGGGTCGTGCGCATCGTCGGAGCTCCTCGGCGGGTCGGGCCCGACCGCTGCGGCCGGGCACCGAGAAGCCTCCGCGGCACCGCCGCACCCGACGATCACGTGCGCCCTACCCGGAGCGCGGGACAGCCCTACTTCTCACCCGTCCGGACCTCTCGATCACCGGCTGCCGCTCACATAGAGTGACGATCGTGACCGAGCCCTGGGGCCAGCCGCCGCCACCCGGACCACCACCCGGACCTCCACCGCCTCCGCCCCCGCCGGTGGAGCACCACGTGCACCACCACCACGAGGAACAGGACGGCTTCGTCTCCGAGCTCTTCGACGGCGACGACCACCACCGGCACCGGACCCACCGCACCACGCACGGCGGGGTGGGACCAGGGGACGTCCTGCACCAGCGGGTGCGCACCCGCTTCGGGCGCACCATGGACGTCGGCGACCTGCTGTCGTGGCTGGACTTCCGCGTCACCGAGCTGCACGCGGCCGTGCTCGAGCCCGAGCGGCACCCCTCGCGCGTGGCCGGGTCGCCGGTGCGCATGTCGGGGCTCGACGCGCTCCTCAACACCGACGCGACGGCGTTCCGGACGCTCACCGAGCTCGGCGAGCGGATGGCGCGGATCGAGGAGAAGCTCGACCGGCTGCTGGAGAAGTAGGCCTCAGCGCTCGAGCTGGTCGGGGTCGTCGCGGCCGTCGAGCGCGAGCGGCTTGCGCGACACCGACACCCCGCCCATGAAGGCCAGGCCCGTGACGCGCACGCGGGGCCCGTCGCTGCCGCGCGGCGGACCCGAGCCGTCGTCGAACGCGCCCATGAAGCCGAATCCGTCCTCGACGACCGTGGTCTCCGGGTCCACCGTGACGTCGACGCCGCCCATGATCGCCACGGCCTGGACGGTGACCTCGACGCCGGCGGGGATGCCGCGCAGGTCCAGGTTGACGCCGCCCATGATCGCGATCGCGCCGATCACCAGACCGGCGTCGTCGAGGCGGGCGTCGCGGAAGGTCAGGTCCGCGCCGCCCCAGAACGCGAGGACGCGGTGGGTGTGCCCCGGCGTCCAGTCCCCCCGCTTCTGCACCCCGGACAGGACCGCCACCGACGTGGTCGACGAGGGCCGGTCGAGGCGGCCGAGCGGGCGCCGCGCCGGGGCGGTCTCCCCCGACGGCACGGGCCCGAGGTCGGCGGTCACGGGCGTGAGGTCGCGACGGAACCGCGCGGCGTAGACGTCACGCAGCCGCTCGTCACCCTCGACGATCGTGAGCCGGCCGTCCGACACCGCCTGCCGCACGACCTCGGCCACCTGCTCGCGCTCGGCGTCGGAGGCCCGGATCGGCGGCGGGTCGGGTGGCGCCGGGAGGCGCTCGGCCGAGGCTCCCTGGTCGTCGTCTCCCTGCTCGTGGGGCGCCGGCTGGGTCATGGCCGGGAGGATAGGCCGAGCCCCGGACCGAGGTCAGCACCGTCGGCCGTCCTGCTCGCGGCCGGGAGGTCCACCGTGAACCGCGTCTCGCCCGGCCGGCTGGTGATCCGCAGCGTGCCGCCGTGCTCGGCGACGACGGCCGAGACGATCGAGAGCCCGAGGCCGGTGCTGCCGGTGGCGCGGGCGCGCCCGGTGTCGCCGCGGGCGAAGCGCTCGGCGACGTGCGGCAGGAGGTCGGGCGGGATGCCGGGCCCGTCGTCGACGACGTCGAGGCGCACCACCGCCCGCCCGTCCTCGCCGGTCGTGGGCCGCAGCGTGACGGTGACCAGGGTGCCGGGCGGGGTGTGGGTGCGGGCGTTGGCGAGCAGGTTCGCGAGCACCTGGTGCAGCCGCTCGGGGTCGCCGATCACCTCGAGCGGGGCGCGGTCGATCTCCACGGAGTCGTCCACGGAGTCGTCGCCGGGCAGGTCGATCGACCACCGGTGCCCGGCCGCGGCGACGTGCGCGTCGGTGACGGCGTCGACGACGAGACGGGCGAGGTCCACCGGCTCGCGGGCCAGCGGGCGACCGGCGTCGAGGCGGGCGAGCAGCAGGAGGTCCTCGACCAGCGCCGTCATCCGCTCGGTCTGCGAGCCCATGCGGTCGAGCAGGCCCGCGACCTCGTCCGGGAGCTCGCCGGTGCGGCGGGCGGCGAGCTCGTTGTAGCCGCGGATCGCGGCCAGGGGGGTGCGCAGCTCGTGGCTCGCGTCGGCCACGAAGCGCCGCAGCCGGGTCTCGCTGTCCTGGCGGGCGGCCAGCGCGGCGCCGACGTGCCCGAGCATCCGGTTGAGCGCCACCCCGACCTGGCCGACCTCCGAGCGCGGGTCGGCGTCGGCGTCGGGCACCCGCTCGGCGAGCTCCACCTCCCCCGACGAGAGCGGCAGCTCCGAGACCCGCCGGGCGGTGGCGGACATCCGGTGCAGCGGGCGCAGGGTCAGCCGCGTGGTGAACGCCGCCGTGACGCCCGCGAGCACGACGCCGATCCCGAAGATGATCGCTTCGCGGAGCACCAGCTCGTCGACGGTGTTCTCGAGCGCGTCGGTCGACAGCCCGATCACCGTGACCGTCCCGTCGTCGCCCTGCGCGGCCGCGAGCCGGAAGCTGCCGAGCCCGTCGAGGTCGAGCGTCTGGGGGCGCTGGCCCGGCGTCGTCGCGATCGCCGGCGCCACCTCCTCGACCGGCACCGGCGTGCTCGTGCCCGGCCGACCGAGCAGCACCGCCCGCACGATCCGCCCGTCGTCGACGGTGACCTCGAGGGTGTTGGCCGGCCGGTCGGGGCCGCCGCCGACGAAGCCGCCGCCCGCGTCGGGCGGGGGCGGGCGCCGGTCCGGGTCGCCCTGCGGCGGGTTGCTGCGGAAGCGGGCCACCTCGGTGACCTGGTCGTCGAGCTGGCGGTAGAGGTAGCCGCGCAGGGACAGCGCCGCGCCCACGCCGACGACGAGGAAGACGACGGTCAGCAGCAGCACGGTCGTCAGCACCAGCCGGCTCTGCAGCGACGGCACGCGCCGCAGCGCGCGCCGGGCGGGGCCACGCACATCGACCTGGGGCATGATCATTCGGCGGCCGGCTTGAGGACGTAGCCGGCGCCCCGGACGGTGTGGATCATCGGCGCGCGGCCCGCGTCGATCTTCTTGCGCAGGTAGGAGATGTAGAGCTCGACGATGTTCGACTGGCCGCCGAAGTCGTAGTTCCAGACGCGGTCGAGGATCTGTGCCTTCGACAGCACCCGGCGCGGGTTGCGCATGAGGAAGCGCAGCAGCTCGAACTCGGTGGCCGTCAGCTCGACCTGCTCGCCGCCGCGGACGACCTCGTGGCTGTCCTCGTCGAGCGTGAGGTCCCCGACGGCGAGGGTGGCGTCGCCGCGCACCGCGGTCGCGACCGCGGCCCGGCGCAGCAGTCCGCGCAGCCGGGCGACGACCTCCTCGAGGCTGAACGGCTTGGTGACGTAGTCGTCGCCGCCTGCGGTGATGCCGGCGACCCGGTCCTCGACGGCGTCGCGCGCGGTCAGGAACAGCACCGGGACCTCGGGGCTCTCGGCGCGCAGCCGGCGCAGCACCTCGAACCCGTCGATGTCGGGGAGCATCACGTCGAGCACCACGACGTCGGGGCGGAAGTCGCGGCCCTGGCGTACGGCACCCAGCCCGTCGGAAGCGCTGCGCACGTCCCAGCCCTCGTAGCGCAGGGCCATCGACAGCAGCTCGGCGAGCGTGGGTTCGTCGTCGACGACCAGCGCCCGGACCGGTGTCCCGTCCGGACGCCGCAGGTCGGCACGGGTCGCGGCGTTCATGACACAGCACCCTCCCAGCCACCCACAGGTCCCGGCTGGGTGGTTCCTGTGTGTCCGCTGTGCGGCGGCATCGCCGTGACGCGCCTCCGGCGCGGCAGCTCCGCTCCGCTGCGGCCGCCGACCGGTGACCGTGCGCGGAAGTCCGGTCACGGAACGTCCGAACCGGTGACACCGGGTCATGCGTTGGTGGGGCGGGGGATGCGACGCCGGCCCGCCGGCGCCCCCGTCTGAGCCCGGACGGAGGACTGCCCGTGAGCGACCCCGCGAGGGTGACGCGCCGGACCTTCCTGGGCGGCGCGGCGGCCCTCACGAGCACGGCGGTGGTCCTCGGCGCTCCCTGGGTCGCGGCCGCCGACGCCGTCGACCCCGCGGCGCCGGCGGTGTTCACCCTCGGCGTGGCGTCGGGCGACCCGGTCCCCGACGGTGTCGTGCTCTGGACACGGCTGGCCCCCGACCCGGTGGCCCCGGACGGGCGCGGCGGGATGAGCCGGCGTCCCGTCCTCGTCGACTGGCAGGTGGCCGAGGACGCCGCGTTCCGCCGGGTGGTCGCCCGGGGCACAGCCGTCGCGCGGCCCGAGGAGGCGCACGCGGTGCACGTCGAGGTGTCGGGACTGCACCCGGCCGCCGACCACTGGTACCGCTTCCGCGCCGGTCCGCAGATCAGCCCGGTCGGGCGGACGCGTACGGCCCCGGCGCCCGGGGCGCGGGTCGACCGGTTCGCGATGGCGACGGCGAGCTGCCAGTGCCGTCCCGACGGCTTCTACACCGCCTACGCCGCGATGGCCCGCGACGACCTCGACCTCGTCGCGTTCCTCGGCGACTACATCTACGAGAGCGCGTCGACCGGCGTGCCGGGGCGGGCCCACCTGCCGAACCGCGAGGTCAGCACCCTCACCGACTACCGCGTGCGCCACGGCCAGTACCGCACCGACCCCGATCTGCAGGCCGCGCACGCCGCGTTCCCGTGGGCGATCACGCTCGACGACCACGACGTCGAGAACAACTGGGCCGCCGACGTCTCCCAGGTCGACGACGAGCCCGACAACGACCCGGCGGTGTTCCGGGCCCGGCGCGCCGGCGCGTTCCGGGCGTTCTGGGAGCACATGCCGCTGCGCCGGACCCAGCGACCCGACGGGCCGGCCATGCGCATGCACCGCCGGCTCACGTTCGGCGACCTGCTCGACGTCCACCTGCTCGACACCCGCCAGTACCGCAGCGACCAGGACCCGGAGCACCCGCGCGACCCGTCGCGCACGATGCTCGGCGCCGAGCAGCGCGCCTGGCTGTGGCACGGGCTCGCCGGCCCGACCGCACGCTGGAACGTGCTCGCCCAGCAGGTGTTCTTCTCCCCGCGCGACCTCACCGCGGGCGCGGCGGTGGGTCTCGACGAGGACTCGTGGGACGACTGCGCGGTCGAGCGCGACGCCCTGCGCGACCACCTCATCGCGGCGGGCACGTCCAACCCGGTGATCGTCACCGGCGACGTGCACGCCCACCACGCGTGCGCCCTGCACGCCGACCCGAGCGACCCGGCGTCCCCGGTCGTCGCGACCGAGCTCGTGACCACCTCGATCAGCTCCGGGGGCGACGGCCGCGCCCGCGAGCCCGGCGACGCGGCGCTGCTCGCCGAGAACCCGCACATCACGGTGCTCGACCGCCGGCGGGGCTACGTCCGCAGCACCGTCACGCCGACCGACTGGCGCGCGGACTTCCAGGTGGTCGACCGGGTCAGCGTCCGCGGCGCCCCCGCCCACACCGCCGCCACCGTCGTCGTCCCCGCCCGCGACCCGGCGGCCCGCGCCTGACCCGTATGTGAGCGAAATTCCCGGCTATAGCCGGGAATTTCGCTCACATGGGCACGGTGACCGCCTGGCTGCCGCCGATCCAGCCGGGCAGATGGAGCATCTTGACGCCGGGGCCGCCGGCAACGACCGGGGCGATCTCGGCGGCCACGCCCAGGTCCTCGCGGCCGGTGCGGGCCCGCAGCGCCGCGTCGCCCCGGTCCCGCAGCGCCGCGGTGAGGTCGTCGTCGGTCGGCAGGGACGGCGCCAGCCGGGTCGCGACCTCGGGCGGGAGCACGAGCACCTGGGTCATCGTGCGGCCCCGGGTGAGGTCGCCGGCCGCGAGGACCGCGCCGGCGAGGGCGTCGCCCAGCGGCACGAGCAGGGCGTCCGGGTCGGCGAGGTCGTCGCGGGGCAGCACCTCCGCCGTGCCGCCGACCGGGACCACGGTGACGGCGTCCCCCGCGCCGGCGCCCCGGCGGGCGGCGAGCGTGCCCCACGGCCCGGCGGGGTCCTCGACGAGGCAGCAGGTGTAGCGGGCCGGCTGGGCCGTCGTGGCCATCGTCGTCTCGCCGGGCCGGACGCCGCCGGCGGTCGCGAGGGTGAGCGCGAGCGCGCGGCCGACCGAGCCGTTGGTGTGCGGGCCGGGCCCGAGCAGGCCGGTGCCGTGGGTCAGACCGAGCCGGTCGGCGACGGGCCCGGCGACGACGAGCGCGACCGCCGGCGTCCCCGTCGTCGTGGCCACGCCGAGCAGGTTCAGCTCGGACGCCAGCGCGGCCCGGGCGGCGGCGACGACCACGGGCAGCGCACCGACCGGGGCGCCGGCGAGCACGCACGCGGTGGCCGCGCCGCGCGGTGTCAGCTCCCCGAACAGCGGCGGCACGAGACCGAGCACGTCGTCCGGGTCCGGGGTGGACCCCAGCATCGCCGCGACCCGCGCCGGGGTCGGCGCCACGACCGGTAGCCCGTCACCGACGTCCTCCTCGTCGCTCACCCCGGCACGACCCGCGACACCAGCTCCGTCCCCCCGAACGACGGTATCCACGCCGAGTGCTTCCCCGCGCCGCCCGCCACGGCGATGTGCAGGTTCCCCGGCGCGTCGCTGACGGTGTACGCGTCGCCGTCGGGCTCGACGCCCCACTCGACGAACTGCCGCCGGTTGCCGTCCGAGACGTGGTCGACGGGGATGCGGGCGTGCTCCCAGAGGTGCGCGCGGATGCTGTCGGGCGTCCAGCCGTCACGGTGCAGCGTCGCGGCGTGCTCCGGACCGAGCAGCAGCAGGTGCGGGCCCCGGACGTAGACGTTGTTCGACCCCGGCTGGGCCATCGTCCCGGCGATCGTCAGCAGGATCTCCGCGCCGGTGGTGCTGCCGTGGTCGTTGACGTTGTGCGGCGGCTCGGCGGCCATGACGGACACGACACTCTGCTCGGCACCGAACCCGCGCCGCACCGCGGAGGACGGCCAGGGCGACTCGTCGGACTCGGCGAAGCAGAACGTGTACTTCGCCGGCGAACCCTGGGTGCTGCGGTCGAGGACGCCCGGGGTCGCCCCGCCGACGTGCAGCAGCACCAGCGACAGCGCCCGGCCGACCACGGCGTTGGCGCGCGTGCCCTGCCCGAGGCAGTTGCCCCCGGCGTTGAACCCCAGCGCGGCGCGCGCCGGACCGGAGACCATCACCATCGGCGCGCACGGGTGAGTCGTCGCGAGCGTGCCGTGCAGGTTGTAGGCCTCGTCCTGCACCGCGGCGAGCGCGGCGAGCAGCACCGGCATGTCCGCGGGCCGGCACCCGGCCATCACCGCGTTCGCCGCGACCGAGCGCGGGGTCGGCGTGACACCGCGCGGCGGCAGGGGCCCGAGGTCGACCGCGGTGGGCGTCGCCGCCAGCATCGCCGCCACCCGCTCCTCGGTCGGCGGGACCGTCGGCAGCCCGTCGCCCCACCCGCGCTCCTCGCAGGCCGCCGCCCACGCCCAGGCGTCGTCGACGTCGGGCAGGTCGATCACGTCAGAGGTCATGGGTCGAGCTCCGGCTCCGCTTCGTCTCCCGTCATGGTGCGAGCTCCCCCATCGACCGCAGCTCGGCGACGACCCCGGCGTACGCGGCGTCGGAGCGTCCGGCGAACTCCGCCGGCGAGAGCCCGCCGATCGGGTGGTCGACGACGACGAGCCGCGGGTCGGCACGGCGCGCCTTCGCCTGGGCGGTGACCAGCGGCAGGAACGACGAGGTCACCACGAGGATCGAGCGCACGCCGCGGCGCTCGAGCTCGAGCGAGTCGTGGAGACTCCACGACGAGCACGAGCCTCAATCGCCGATGGCGACGACGGCGAGCCGGTACTGCGCGGCGAGGTGGTCGAGCAGCGCCGGGTCGGCGCCGACCGCGGCGCTCGGCTTCGCCTCCAGGCCGTTCGGGCCGAGCCCGTGCTCGTCGGCCAGGCGCCGCCCGATCGCGTCGAGGAGGTCGTGGGCGCCGGGCTTGGAGTTGGACAGGCCGCACAGGGCGGCACGCAGCGCAGCGGAGCTGCCGCGCCGAAGGCCGGATACAGCTCCGGCCGGCGTGGTCCCCGCCGCCGCGGCGACGGTCGTGTCCTCGGACGTTGCCCCGGACGTCGGGTCGACGATGCGCATCAGCTCTCCTCGAGGTGGGCGACGACGGCGTGGCCGGCGCGCAGGCCGTCCGCGGCGGCGGTGAGCAGGTGGCGGTCGGCGCCGGTGACGTCGCCTGCCGACCACACCGGCGCGCCGGCGGGCAGCCCGTCGAGCAGCGCCGTGCGGGGCTCGGCGTGGGTGTAGACGAAGATCCCGGAGGCCTCGAGCACGTCGGAGTCGGCGAGATGCACGGCGGCGAGGGTGCCCTCGCCCGCGAGGGACGCGACCGTCCCGCGGCGCACGTCCACCGCGTCGGTGAGCCGGCGGTCGAGCGCCGCCGGCCAGGTCGGCGACGCGCTCACCACCGTGACCCGCTTCGCGATCCCGGCGAGCTCGAGCGCCTCGTGGGCGGTCCATTCGTCGTCGCCGACGACCACCACCTCGCGCCCGGCGTGCAGCGGCCCGTCGCAGGTGGCGCAGTGGGAGAGCCCGCGGCCCTCCCAGCCCTCGGCGTCCGGGACGTCGAGGCGCCCGGGGCCCCGGCCGGTGGCGACGACGACCGCCCGCGCCGACGCCGGCCCCTCGGCGGCGTCGACGGTGAGCGGGTCGGTGCGCAGGCCGGTGACCTCGCCGTAGGCGATCTCGACGCCGCGTTCCATGACGTCGGTGAGCAGCGCGCTCATGAGGTCCGGGCCGGTCGTCGCCGGGCCGGGCCAGTCGGCGAGCGTCCCGAGGTTGATCAGCTGCCCGCCGGGGGCGAGCGCGTCGTGGGCCACCACCCGCAGCCCGCGCTCGGCGCACGCGCGCGCGGCGGTGAGGCCGGCGATACCGGCGCCCACTACGGCCACGTCCCAGTCGGTCGTCACGGCTGTCACTGCGGGTCCTCCTCGATCCGCCGGCTCACCGGCACGCCCTGGACGTGGTTCTGCACGAAGCCGCGCGACTGGTTCCGGCTCGGGTTGCCCGCGAGCACGATCCCGATGTCGCCCGCGCGCGGCACCATCGGCACGAGACGGTCCGGGTCGGTGCCCGCGTAGCGCTCGTCGAGCTCGCCGGCCGCGACGGCGGCGTCGAGGTCGAAGCTCGTCGAGCCGACGTTCCAGGCACAGGCCTGGAGCTGGCGCACCGGCACCCGCATGTGCTCGGCGAGGTGCGCCCGCAGCGCGTCCTTGTCGACCCCGAAGCCCGCGAGCGCCCGGGCCACGGCCGGCCCGAGCACGAGCAGCGGGTGGAAGGCGCCGAACTCGAGGCCGGTGTAGGCCCACGGCCCGATCGCGTTGCCGAAGATCGTCGTCAGCGCGTCGAGGTGGTCCGCGGCGGACTCGCCGCCGGAGTAGATCGGTGCGCTGACGGCGACGACGCTCTGGACGGTGACGACGCTGTCGCCGTCGGCGAAGCCGCGGTCGGCCCGGAACGACGGCCAGCCCAGCGCCCGCACGGCGGCGTCGTCCTCGGCGAGGGCGACGTGGAACGTCGACGCGATCGCGCCCTGGTCGGTCTCCCCGGGCGGGATGCGCAGGCCGGCGACGTTGCGGAGATAGAGCCGCAGGAACCGTCCGACCGCGGTGTTCGCCCGCCGCCCGACCCGCATCGCACCGGTGCCGCTGTGGAACCCGAGCCGCTCGACGACCGGGCCCGAGAGCACCACGAGGGACTCCCAGCCGGGCGTCGACCCGGCGTCCTGCACCCGGAAGACCGGGTCGGCGACGCACGCGACGATCGCGACCAGCACCGGCATGTCCTCGGGACGGCAGCCGGCCATGACCCCGTTGACCGCGACGCTGCGCACCGTGGCCCGGCGCAGGTCGGGGGCGAGCTCACCGAGGGAGTCGTCGGGGTCCCGGCCGGTGTGCGCGAGGAACGCCGCGACGCGCTCCGGGGTCGGCGGCACGACCGGCAGGCCGTCGGTCCAGCCGCGGGCCTCGAAGTGGTCGGTGATCTCCTCGAGTTCGCCGCGGGCGACGATCTCGGTGGCCCCGTGCTCGACGGGCTCCGTGGCCGGCGCGTCGCCCGACGACGACCGCGTGCCGGCCTGCTCCCGCGCGCCGTCCCCCGCCACGAGCGCGTCGACCACCGCCGGGGCCACCTGCTCGCGCATCTTGGTCCGGAACACCTCGGTGGGGTCGGTGAGGATCACGCCCGGGTAGCTGACGATCGGCACGTGCCCCACACCGAGGGACTTCCCGACGGCGCGTCCCATGCCCTCGAACCCCGCGCCGCCGATCGCGGTCGCCGGGACCCCGGCGCGCTCGGCGGTTGCCGCTGCCCGCATCACGGCAGGCATGCAGGAGCCTCAAGCGCCCACCGCGGCGACGACGAGGTCGACGCGGTGGGCGCGCAGCAGCTCGGGCAGGGCCTCGAGCACCCGGCGCTCCTCGGCCGCGGAGGCGTGGAAGTTGCCGAACTCCTCCCAGCCGACGAACGCGACGTCGCCGTGGCGTTCCCTGGCGACCTCGGAGATCACCTCGAACATCTCGGGGCCGCGGAACAGCTCGTCCCACAGGTACGCGACGCGGCGGCCGGCCAGCGACGCCGGGCGCTCGTGCTCGGCGACCTCGCCGACGGTGCGCGGGCCCAGCGGACCCAGGACCTCGTAGTGCGGCTCGGGCACGGTGCCGGTCTCCCTCACTCGTCGGCGGTGATGACGCGGCCGGCGCGGTCGCGCAGGAACAGGGCGGCGACGGTGACGATCGCGGCGCCCACGACGGCGATGCCGACGGCGATCCCGTAGCCCGCGCTCGTCGCGACGACGCCGCCGATGATCGTCCCGATGCCCGAGAGGCCCCGGCCGATGTTGTAGGCCGACGCCGAGCCGAGCGAGCGGATGCGCGTCGGGAACAGCTCGCCGAACCAGACCCCGAAGATGCCGAAGTAGCCGAGGAACAGGCTCGAGGCGAGGTAGAGCCAGACGAAGTTCCCGAGGCCGGTGCCGCCGAGGGCGAGGGCGAGCATCACCGCGAACGTCACGGTCTGCAGGGCCGCGAACGCGACGAACACCGGCCGGCGACCCCAGCGGTCCGAGAGCCAGCCCGCGAGGATGAAGCCGACGAACGACACCGCGGACGCGATGTAGAGCACGAGGCTCGCCGAGCCCGCGTCGAAGCCGAGGTCGCTCTTGAGCATCGAGGGCATCCACGCCGTCGCGGTGTAGGGCACCCACTGCGCACCGAAGGCGACGACGAGGCCGACGAGCACGATCGGCAGCGAGTCCCGGGACACCAACTGACGCCACGTCGACCGGTTGGCCTTCGCCGCGGTGGCCTCGGTGAGCAGCCCCGCCGCCTTGCGCGCCTGGAGCTCCTCCCACTGGCGCGACTCCCGGCACGCGTAGCGGATCCACACGCACGCCAGGGCGGGCACGACGCCGACCAGGAACGCCCACCGCCAGTCGACCACGACCTGGGCGACGAGCACCGCGAGCGCGTAGGCCGGCCACAGCGACGCCTGCACCAGGCCGCCGCCGAGCCCGCGGCGCTTCGGCGCCCACGCCTCGTTGAGCCAGGCGAACCCGACCGCCCACTCGCCGCCCGTGCCGACGCCTGCGAGGATCCGCAGCACGAGGAAGACGGCGAAGTTCGGCGCGAGGAACACGAGCCCGGTGGCGACGGAGTAGATGAGGATCGACCAGATCAGCGTGCGCCGGCGCCCGTAGCGGTCGCCGAGCCAGCCGAAGAGCACGCCGCCGATCGCGGAGCCGACGAGCTGGCCCGCGATCGCGACACCGAACACCCCGGCCGAGACGCCGTAGAACTTCATGATCGCGCCGGCGAGCAGCGTCGGGAGCATGAAGTCGAAGTACTCCATGCCCCAGCCCAGGCAGGCGGCGCCGAGGATCCGCCGCCGGTCGCCCGGCGTGTACTCCGGCGGCGCGGCGGTCGCCGTGCCGACGGGCGCGTCCGGGCGGTCCTGCTCGGTGGTCATGGGTTCCTCCCCGTGACCGCGCGTCGTCACGCCGTCACCCGGCGGAGGTTAGGTGGGTCACACGGCGGAAGTCCAGAGAAGATTGGATACGATCTCGGCTACGCGTGGGGCGGGAGGCCGAGCGCCGCGTGGAGGTCGGCCACCGTCACCTCGCGGTGGGCGTCCATCAGCGCGACCACCGCGGCGTTGTCTCCCCGCCGCAGCGCGGTGATCATCTTGCGGTGCTCGCGGACGACGCGGGCACGCCCGGCGGAGTCGTAGAGGTGCACCGTGCGGTAGGGCTCGCTGCGCCGCCAGAGCCGGTCGATCTCGTCGACCACCAGGTCGAGGCCGGAGAGCCGGAACATGGCGAAGTGGAAGGCCACGTTGGCCGCGACGATGCCGGCGACGTCGACGTTCTCGACCTGCTCGGTGATCGCCTCGTTGAGGGTCGTGAGGTGGCGGAGCTGGTCGCCGGTGAGCCGGGGCAGGGCGCGGAGCACTTCGGTCTCGAGCGCGCGGCGCATGAGGTAGACCTGCGCGAGCTCGTCGGCGTTGAGCCGGGCCACGGCGTAGCCGACGTGCGGCTCGTGGCGCATGACGCCCTCGGCCTCGAGCGTCTTGAGCGCCTCGCGCACCGGGATGCGGCTGACCCCGAGCCGCGCGGCCAGGGTCTCCTGGCGCACCTGCTGGCCGGGCACGAGCTCGCGCGAGCGCAGCATCCGGCGGATCTCCGACACGGCGCGCTGGACGCTGGTCGCCCGGCGCGCGGGCTCGACGTCGGTCCCGGTCACGGCGCACCACCCCCGGGCGCCGAGCGTAGTGGCGCACGCGTGCCGCGGGAGTTCCGTCCCGCCGTCGCGGGGATTGGATACCAAATGATGTTCGATCGGTTGTGTCTCGCCGACCCGCCGACCTAGGTTCGGGTCGTGACGGATGCACCGGCGCCCACCGACTGGGCACGCGTCCTGGCGCCGCGCTCGGTGGCCCTCGTCGGCGCCACGGGCCGCGCGGACAACCCGATGGCCCGCCCGCTGCGCTGGCTCGTCGAGCGCGGCTTCACGGGCGCCGTGCACCCCGTCAACCCCAAGTACGCCGAGCTGGGCGGCGTCCCGTGCGCCGCGTCGCTGGCCGACATCCCGGGCGGGGTCGACCTCGTGCTCGCCCTGGTGCCCGCGGAGCGCGCGGTCGCCGCGGTCACCGAGGCCGGCGCCGCCGGGGCGGCCCTGGTGATCGTGTTCGCGTCGGGCTTCGCCGAGGTGGGCCCGGAGGGCCGCGCGCTCCAGGACGAGCTCGTCGTGGCCGCCCGGGCCGCGGGCACCCGCGTCCTCGGCCCGAACTGCCAGGGGATCTACGACGCCCGCAGCCGCCTGTTCGCGACGTTCACCAGCGCCGGCGAGCGCCCGCTGACCGGCTCGAGCGGCATCGCCTACGTCGGCCAGAGCGGGGCGATCGGTGGCTCGGTGCTCGACGCGGCCGCCGAGCGCGGGCTCGACCTCACCGCCTGGGTCTCCACCGGCAACGAGGCCGACGTGGGCCTCACCGAGGTCGGCCGCCACCTCGTCGCCGACCCCGCGGTCGACGTCCTCACGGTCTACGCGGAGTCGCTGCCCGACCCGGACGACTACGCCGCGCTCGCCGCCGAGGCCGCCGCGCACGGGACCGCACTGGTGGTGCTGCGCTCCGGGCGCTCGGCGCCGGGCCGACGGGCGGCGGTCTCGCACACCGGGGCGATGCTCGGCGACGACACCGCGTTCACGCTCGTGTCCCGCCGCCACGGCGTCGTGCTCGTCGACGACGTCGAGGAGCTGCTCGCCGCGGCCGTCCTGCTCCGCGGGCGTCGCGCACCGGCGGGGCGGCGCCTCGGGCTGGTGACCAGCTCCGGCGGCGCGGGCATCCTCGCCGCCGACCGGGCCAGTGAGGCCGGGCTCGAGGTCCCGGAGCTGACCGCCGAGACCCAGGAGAAGCTCACCCGCCTCGTCCCGGCGTTCGGCGCGGTCGGCAACCCGGTGGACGTCACGGCCCAGCTGTTCAACGTCGGCGGGGGCTTCGGGGAGGTCTGCGGGCTCGTGCGCGCGGACGGCGCCGTGGACGCGGTGCTCGTGCTGCTGACCATGCTCGTCGGCGACACCGCCACCGCGCTCGCCCGCGACCTGGTCGCGACCGTCGCCGAGCAGGGTCCCGACGCCCCGCCCGTCGCCGTGGCCTGGATGGCCGGCGAGGACGGCACCGGACCGGCGCGCACCGTGCTCCGCGATGCGGGCATCCCGGTGTTCTCCTCGATCACGCTCGCGGTCCGTGTCCTCGACGCCGTCGCCCGGGAGCCCGCGCCGGGCCCGGCTCCCGCCGACGCCCGCGACCCCGTGCCCGGCGACGGCTGGGCGCTGCTCGACGCGCTGGGGGTCGCGCGGCCGCGGTCGTCGCGCTCGCCCGACGTCACCGCCGCGGTGGACGAGCTCGGCGGTCTCGCCGTCCTCAAGGCCGAGGGACTCGACCACAAGACCGAGGCCGGCGCGGTGCGCCTCGGCGTCCGGAGCGACGACGCCGCCGCCGTGCACGCCGAGCTCACCGGCCTGCCCGGCGTCACCGGGGTGCTCGTCCAGGAGCAGGTCCCGTCCGGGGTCGAACTGCTCGTCGCCGTCGACGGCGGGCGCGAGGGCTGGCCCCCGGTGCTCACGGTGGGGCACGGTGGCACGGCGACCGAGGTCCACCACGACGTCGCGCACGCCCTCGCCCCGGTCGACGAGGCAACCGCACGGGCCCTGCTCCGCTCGCTGCGCTGCTGGCCGCTGCTCGCCGGCCTCCGCGGGGCGCCCGGGGTGGACCTCGACGCGGCCGTCGACGCGGTCGTGCGCATCTCCCGGGCGGCCACCGTCCCCGGGCTCGGCGAACTGGAGGTCAACCCGTTGGTCCTCCTGCCGCCCGGGAGTTCGAGCAATGCGGCTTTCCTGGCGTCTGAGGCCAGGATCGCCACACGCTCGGATCCGCGACACGCCGTCGCCGTCGACGTGCTGAGGACGGAGAGATAGTGGGCAGCATCGGTCTCGAGATCAGCGAGGGCGTCGCGGTGCTGACCGTCGACGCGCCCGAGGTCCGCAACGGCCTCACGCCGGCGATGGGCCGCGAGCTCGCCGACGCGTGCGACACCGTCGACGCCGACCGCGGCGTCGGCGCGGCCGTGGTCCGCGGCGCCGCCGGGACGTTCTGCAGCGGCGCCGACCGCCGCACCTGGAACCCCGGCGCCGACCAGGCCGAGGACGGCGCGTTCCGCGACACCGGCGCGGTCTACGGCGCCTTCCGCCGCGTCGGCACGCTCGCGGTCCCGACGATCGCCGCCGTCCGCGGCGCCGCGGTCGGGGCGGGCCTCAACCTCATGCTGGCCACCGACCTGCGGGTGGTCGCCCGCAACGCGCGCCTGATCGCGGGGTTCCTGCGCATCGGCCTGCACCCCGGCGGCGGCTTCTTCACGATCGCGCACCGCACCGCCGGGCGCGAGGCGGCGTCGGCGCTGGGCCTGTTCGGCGAGGAGATCGACGGCACGCGCGCCGCCGAGCTGGGCCTGGCGTGGCGCGCGGTCGACGACGCCGAGGTCGAGGACACCGCCCTCGCGCTGGCCGCCGTCCCGGCGAAGGACCCCGACCTCGCCCGCGAGGCCGTCCGCTCGTTCCGCACCGAGACCGGGCCGCCGGGCCTGCCGTGGGACGCGGCGGTGGAGTTCGAACGCGCCACCCAGATGTGGAGCCAGCGACGCAGGGGGACCCAGTGATCTTCGAACCCACGGCCCTGTCCGCCGACGAGGAGAAGCTGCGCGACGAGGTCCGCGGCTTCCTGGCCGAGACCCTCCCGCCGGACTTCCGCCCCGGTCTGGGCCTCGGCGGCCGCCACGACCCGGAGTTCACCCGCACGCTCGCGCAGCGCGGCTGGGTCGGCATGTCGATCCCGACGCGCTACGGCGGCGCCGGCGCGAGCACGGTGCGCCGGTTCGTCGTCATCGAGGAGCTGCTGGCCGCCGGCGCCCCGATCGCCGCCCACTGGATCGCCGAGCGCCAGTCCGCGCCCGCCTTCCTGCGCTTCGGCACCGAGGAGCAGCGGGAGTGGTTCCTGCCGCGGATCGCCGCCGGCGAGTGCTGGTTCTCGCTCGGCATGAGCGAGCCCGACGCCGGCTCCGACCTCGCCTCGGTGCGCACGACCGCGACCCCCGTCGAGGGCGGATGGCGCGCGTCCGGCACCAAGGTGTGGACGACGAACGCGCACCTCAACCACTTCGCCGCGATGCTGTGCCGGACCACGCCCCAGGCCGAGGCCGGCGACCGGCACGCGGGCCTCTCGCAGCTCATCGTCGACCTCGCCGACGAGGACGTGCACGTCTCCCCGATCCCGCTGATCGACGGTGAGGAGCATGTCAACGAGGTCGTGCTCGACGGCGTGTTCGTGCCCGACGAGCGCGTGCTCGGCGAGGTCGGGCAGGGCTGGGCGCAGGTGACAGCCGAGCTCGCGCACGAGCGCTCGGGGCCGGACCGTTACCTGTCGATCCTCGGGCTCTACCGCGCGTTCGTCGACGTCTACGGCCGGGATCCCGACGACGCCCGCGCCGCCGCGATCGGGCGGATCGGCGCCCAGCTCTGGACGATCCGCCAGCTGTCCCTGGCCGTCGCGCGCTCGCTCGACCAGGGCGAGGCGCCCGCCGTCGAGGCCTCGCTGGTCAAGGACATCGGCACCACGTTCGAGCAGCAGGTGGTCGAGGCGCTCCGCGACGCGGCGGGCGGGGAGATCGACCCCGACGGCCCGACGATGTTCGACCGGCTGCTCGCCGAGTGCGTGCTGAACGCACCGACGTGGACGCTGCGCGGCGGCACGACCGAGGTGCTGCGCGGGATCGCGGCCAAGGCGCTCACGAAGGGGTCCTGATGACGGCGACGAACGATCTGGCCGAGGTCCGTGACGCCGTCGCCGACCTGCTCACCGATCGCGTCACGCCCGAGATCCTCGAGGCCGCCGAGCGCGACGGCTGGGCCGCGACCGTCTGGGAGCCGCTGCACGCCGGGGGCTTCACGACGGTCGGGGTGCCCGAGGCCGCCGGGGGCGCGGGCGGCTCGGTGGCCGAGGCGTGCTCGGTGCTCGAGGCGGCCGGTGCGGCCGCGGCGCCCGTCCCGCTCGCCGAGACGGGCCTGCTCGCCGGGCGCCTCCTCGCCGCCGCCGGCCTCCCTCTCCCCGACGGGCCGCTGACGACGGGCACGGGCGCGGTGACCCTGACCGGCGGCGCGCTGAGCGGCCAGCTCGCCCGCGTGGCGTGGGCGTCCGCGGCGACCCGGATCGCCGTGCTGGCCGACGGTCCCGACGGGGCCGTGGTGGCGCTGGTCGACCCGACCACGACGCGGATCGCCCCCGGCCACAACCTCGCCGGCGAGCCCCGGGAGTCCGTCGACCTCGACGGCGTCGTCCCCGAGGCGATCGCGTCCGTCCCGCCGGACACCCGCGAGCTGCTGGCGCGGCGCGGGGCCCTGGCCCGCGCCGCCCTGATCGCCGGGGCGGCCCGCCGGGTCCTCGAGGTGACCGTGACCTACACCGGCGAGCGGGTGCAGTTCGGCCGCCCGGTGTCGCGGTTCCCGGCCGTGGCCGACCACCTCGTGCGCATCGCCGAGCAGACCGAGATGGCCGCGATGGCCGCCCGGTCGGCCGCCGTGGGCGCCGGGGAGGGCGAACCCGACGCCCTCGACGTCGCCGCGGCGGCCGCCGTCGCGTCCGAGGCGGCGGGGCTCGTCGCCGCCGCCGCGCACCAGGCCACCGGCGCGATGGGCGTGACCCGCGAGTTCGCGCTCGGCGTGCTCACCCGCCGGCTGTGGTCCTGGCGCGACGAGTGGGGCGGCGAGCGGGCCTGGGCCACCGACCTCGGTCGCACGCTCGCCGCCGGCGGCCCCGACGCGCTCTGGCCGACCCTCTCCCGCGGGGTCCGCACCGGTACGTGAGCGAACTTCGGGCCTATAGCCCCGAAGTTCGCTCACATGGGCAGCGGAGACGTGAGCGCCGCCACGGACCGGGTGCCCGCACGCGGGGTATCCGGCCGGATGGACGTCACGGTGTTCGGGGGCACGGGCAAGATCGGCCGGCACGTGGTGCGGCAGCTGCTCGCGACCGGGCACCACGTCACCGTGCTCGTCCGCTCGCCCGACAAGCTCGAGGTCACCGACGACGACCTCGAGGTGATCGTCGCCGAGCTCGACGACGCGCCCGCGATCCGCAAGGCCGTCGACGGTGCCGACGCGGTGATCAGCGCGCTCGGCCCGCCGATCGACCCGTTCCTGCGCAGCGGCCCGCTCACGGCGGCGACGCGGACCATCGTGGACGCGATGCACGAGTCCGGGGTGCGCCGCCTGATCGCGCTCGCCACCGTCAGCGTCCCCGACCCGCGCGACCGCCCGAGCCTGTTCGACCGCCTCGTCCCCGTCGGGATCGGCCTGCTCATCCCGGGGGCGCTGCGCGAGGTCCAGGGCATGAGCGAGGTCGTCACGACGTCGGACCTGGACTGGACGCTCGCGCGCATGACCGCACCGATCGACATCCCCTCGAACGGCACGTTGCGCGCCGGGTTCCTCGGCCGCGACCGCGTCGGGACGCCGATGGCGCGCACCGACGTCGCCGCGTTCCTCGTCGACCAGCTCACCGACGACCGCTTCGTCGGCGCGGCGCCCGCGATCAGCAACTAGTCCCAGGTGACGGGGAGGTCGGTCAGGCCCCGGAACACCCAGCCGAACCACGCCTCGTCGCGGCGGGTGTCGGTCCGCAGGCCGGGCAGGGCGTCGTAGAGCCGCGGGACGGCGATCTCGCCGATCGCGATGCGCGCCGCCCAGTGGCCGACGCAGAGGTGCACCCCGCTCCCGAACCCGAGGTGCGCGCGCCGCGTCCGGGCGATGTCGAAGTGCTCGGGACGGTCGAACGCGGCGGGATCGCGGTTGGCCGCGCCGATCACGACGCCGAGGATCGCGCCGCCCGGCAGCGCGACGCCGTCGAGGACGGTCGCGCGCGTCGTCTCCCGCGGGTACATCCCGATCGGCGGGAGCCACCGCAGCGCCTCGTCGAACACCACCGGCCAGAGCGACGGATCGGCGAGGACGCGGTCGCGCTGCTCGGGATGCCGGCTCAGCGCCCAGACCATGTTGGTGATCATGTGCTGGGGCTCGTTCATGCCCCCGGAGATCGTCAGCTTCACGTTCGCGCGCACCGCGGGCTCGGGGAGCCCGCTGGTGACCAGCGCCGACGTCATCGAGGCGTCGGGATGGCGCCGCAGCTGCGGGAGCAGCGCGTCGAGGTGGTCGTCGACCTCCCGCTGCGCGGCGTCGCAGCGCGCCCAGATGTCCGGGTCGTCGTGCAGGTTGCCGATCCCCGCGATGAAGGCGTGCGACCAGCGCTCCATCGCCTCGGGCGTGGCCTCGGGCAGCCCGAGCAGGTCGACGAGGTTCCGCGCGGCCACGGGTGCGGCGTAGTCGCGGTTCAGCTCGGCGCGCTCGGGCCCCTGCCCGCGCAGGACGTCGAGCTGCGTCCGCGCGTTGTGCTCGAACCGCGGCGCCCAGGCGGCGCGGACGCTCTTCGCGCGCAGGCCCGCGTTGACCGGGGCCCGCTCCACCGCGTGCTCCGGGTCGTCCTTGCGCAACATCGGCTTCGCGCCGAGCGCCCGGGCCATCGTCGCGCCGCCGCCGCTGACGTCGGCCGAGTAGGTGGCCTGGTCGGCCTCGACGGCCCGGCAGGCCGCGGACCCGGTGACGAGGTAGCGCCCCATCGCCGGCACCCGGACCACCGGCCCGAGCGCGCGCAACCGCGCGTAGGTCTCGTAGGGGTCCCGCAGCATGGCCGGCGGATCGACCCAGTCGGCGGTGGGCGCGACGGAGGACATCGGCACGACCTCCCGGGGGTCCGACCGCCCCTGGGGTGACGCGGCGGCGTGCGACCAGGGTCGGGACGCGCCGAGAACCCTGTCAACGCCCCGCTCCCGTAAGGTCACGGGCGGGCGTGCTGGACGCCGCGTCCCGGAGAGCTCCTCCTGGCCTCGTCCACCGGAGGAGGTCGCGCGTGTCCCTCTTTCCCGGCTTCGACGTCGTCGACGTGACCGTCGGCGGCACGACGATCCACGGCCGCGTGGGCGGCACCGGGCCCCCGCTGCTGCTCCTGCACGGCATCCCGGAGACCCACCTGATGTGGCGTGACGTCGCGCCCGCGCTCGCCGCCGACCACACCGTCGTCGTCACCGACCTGCGGGGTTACGGCGGCAGCGGCGTCGGGACGGGCGACGACCACAGCATGCGCTCGCTCGCCGCCGAGCAGCTCGCCGTCATGCGGGCGCTGGGCCACGAGCGCTTCGCCGTCGCCGGCCACGACCGAGGCGCCCGCTGCGCCTACCGCCTGGCCCTCGACCACCCCGACCACGTGACGGCGCTCGCCGTGCTCGACGTCGTCCCCACCGCGGAGGCGTTCGCCCGCGCCGACCGCGAGTTCGCGCTGGGCTACTGGGTCTGGTCGATGCTCGCGGCCCCCGAGCCCGTCGCCGAGCGCCTCGTGCTCGGCGCCCCGGACGTCCTCGTCGACCACATGCTCGACTCCTGGTCCGACGACCCCGCCGCCTTCCCGCCGTGGCTGCGCGAGCGCTACGCGGCGACGTTCCGCGACCCCGGGCGCGTGCATGCGATCTGCGCGCAGTACCGCGCGGCGGCGACCGCGGACGTCGAGCACGACGAGGCCGACCGGGGCGCCGGGAACCTGCGCTGTCCCGTGCACGTGCTCTGGAGCGCGACGGGCGCGGTCGAGGCCTGGTACGACCCGCTCGCGGTGTGGCGGCAGTGGGCCGACGACGTCCGCGGCGGCCCCGTCGACGCCGGGCACTTCCTGCCCGAAGAGGCGCCGGACGTCGTCCTCGCGGCCCTGCGCGAGCTCGGCTGACCCGTCCCGCGACCGTCTCAGACCTCCGCGCCGGTGTAGAACGCGATCGTCCGGTCCGCCCGGGCCTCGGCGTCGGCGGCGTCCAGGCCCGACGCGGCGCTCGCCGCGGCCCACGCCCGCCCCGACCGCGTGATGAAGTCCCGTCCCTCGTCGGACGCCGACCACGCCTCGGCGTCCTCCGGCGTGACGCCGGCGCCCGACCCGAGGTGGCGCCCCAGCCCGAGCAGCCCGAGGTCCCAGCCGATCCCCGCGGCGCCCGGGCCGTAGGTGCGCCAGTGGTCGTCGTCGACGTGCGCGATGTGGGCGAGAGTGAAGCGCGCGCCGTCGGCGCCCTCGGGCGTCAGCCGCACCTCGATCCAGCTCACCCCGCCGCCGAACTCCCAGGTGGCGTCGAAGCCGCGCGGCGGGTCGCAGGCGGTAACCTCGCCACCCGCGTTGCCCTCGAGCTGGTAGCGCCCGCCCAGGCGCAGCTCGCCGCTGACCGGGAGGAACCAGCGGGCGATGCGGTCGGCCTCGGTGCACGCGGACCACAGGTCGTCGACGTCGGTGGGGAACGCGCGGCTCAGGGTGACGACGGCCGCCTCCCCGGCCGCGAGCGTGCGGGTGCCGACGACACGGCGGGTGGCGGTGACCTCGTACTGGACGTCCATGCCCGAGAACCTACGAGACCGGCTTATATAAGCCAATACTCATCAAACACCGTCGAGGAACGCTCCGAGAATCCGGTCGGCCGCCAGCGCCGGGGTCAGCTCCCCCGCCTCGACCTCGTGCTCCAGCTCGCCGCGCATCCCCTTGACCGCCGGGTGGTCCTGCAGCCGGCCGAGCAGGCGGTCGCGCACCATCTGCCAGGTCCAGTCGACCTGCTGGCGGGCGCGCTTCCCGGCCAGGCCGCCCTCGGCCTCGAGGTGCTCCTGGTGCCGCACGAGCGCCGACCACACGTCGTCGAGACCCGTCCGCTCCGCGGCGCTGCACGTCAGCACCGGGACCTTCCACGTCTCCCGCTCCCCGCGGAGCATCGCCAGCGCCTGCCCGAGCTCGCGCGCCGCCCGCTTCGCCTCGCGGGCGTGCGGGCCGTCCGCCTTGTTCACGGCGATGACGTCGGCGATCTCGAGGATGCCGCGCTTGATGCCCTGCAGGGAGTCGCCGGTGCGCGCGAGCGTCAGGAAGAGGAACGAGTCGACCATCTGCGCGACGGTGGTCTCCGACTGGCCGACGCCGACCGTCTCGACGATGACGACGTCGTAGCCCGCCGCCTCCATCACGACCATGGTCTCGCGCGTCGCCTTGGCGACCCCGCCCAGCGTCCCGGCCGTCGGGGAGGGTCGGATGAAGGCGTCGTCGTCGGTCGCCAGCTCGTCCATGCGGGTCTTGTCGCCGAGGATCGAGCCGCCGCTGCGGGTGGACGACGGATCGACGGCGAGCACCGCGACCTTCGACCCCGACGCCGTCAGCGTCGAGCCCAGGGCGCCGATGAACGTCGACTTCCCCACTCCGGGCACCCCGGAGATGCCGATCCGCCGCGCGCCACCCGCGTGCGGCAGCAGCTCGACGAGCAGCTCCTGTGCGGCGTCGCGGTGGTCGGGGCGCGTCGACTCGACGAGCGTGATCGCCCGGCCGATCCAGAGCCGCGACCCGGACCGGACGCCCTCGACGTAGGGCTCCAGGTCGATGTCGCTCACGGAATCTCCCTCCTCACGCGTCCGCACGCAGGACCGCCACGGAGTAGGCCTCGAGTCGCCGGTCGGCCGTGACCAGCGTGAGGCCCTCGTGGCGAGCCTGCGCCACGAGCATCCGGTCGAACGGGTCGCGGTGGTGGAGGGGGAGGTCGGCGACAGTCCGGGCGTGCTCCGGGCGGACAGGAAGGAGGTCGATGTCCTGTGAACGCAGTTCCTCCACCATCTCGGAGACATCGACCTGCAGCTTCCCGATCGCGCGCTTCGTGGCGAGCTCCCACAGCGAGACGACCGAGACCAGGACCTCGTGAGAGCGATCGGAGAGATCAGCACGCACGGCTGGACCGAGTCGTTGCGGCGCCTCCACCGACCACAGAACCACGTGGGTGTCGAGGAGCAATCTCATTCAGAGAGGCCGGGCGGCTCGATGGGCTCGGCATAGAACAGCGCCTCGATCTCGTCGTCGCCGTCATTGATGTCGCCAGAGTAGAAGATCTTTCCTTCGAGTCCGCCGAGCCGTCGCGGCTCCTGCTGACCGCTCCGCTGCGACGGCACCAACCGCGCGACCGGCCGCCCGTTGCGGGCGATGACGATCTCCTCGCCCGCCTCGACGCGTTCGAGCAGCTTCGAGAGCTGCGTCTTCGCCTCGTAGACGTTCACCTGGTCGGCCACGACGGCAGTCTATCTGGTCAGACCTGGTCAAGTCAGGACTTCGCGTGCCCCAGGCGCTTCGCGAGGGTCTCCAGCAGCTGGGTCGCGGCGTCGGCGATCACCGTGCCCGGCCCGAAGATCGCGGCGGCGCCGTTGGCGAGCAGCTCCTCGTGGTCCCCGGGCGGGATGACGCCGCCGGCGACGATGAGGATCTCCTCGGCACCCGCTTCCTTCAGCTCGTCGCGCAAGGCCGGAACCAGCGAGAGGTGGCCGGCCGCGAGCGACGAGACGCCGACGACGTGCACGTCCGACTCGACCGCCTGCCGCGCGACCTCGCCGGGCGTCTGGAACAGCGGGCCCACGTCGACGTCGAAGCCGAGGTCGGCGAACGCGGTGGCGATGACCTTCTGGCCGCGGTCGTGCCCGTCCTGGCCCATCTTCGCGACGAGGATGCGCGGGCGGCGGCCCTCGGCCTCCTCGAAGCGCTGCGCCGCCGCGCGCGCGTTCTCCACCGCCGAGTTCTCGCCCACCTCGTCACGGTAGACACCGGAGATCGTCCGGACGTCCGAGCGGTGCCGGCCGTAGACCTCCTCGAGCGCGTCGGAGATCTCGCCGACGCTCGCCTTGGCCCGCGCGGCGTCGATGGCGAGCTTGAGGAGGTTGCTGTCGAGGTCGTTGCCTCGGGTCCCCTCCGACGCGGCGCGGGCGGCGTTCGTCAGGGCCTCCAGCGACGAGCGGACGGCGTCGTCGTCCCGGTCGGCGCGGAGCTCCTTCAGCCGCTCCACCTGCTGGCGCAGCACGTCGGCGTTGTCGACCTTGAGGACGTCGACGTCCTCGCCCGAGGTCAGCGGGTACTTGTTGACGCCGATCAGCGGCTGGCGGCCGGAGTCGATCCGCGCCTGCGTGCGCGCGGCGGCCTCCTCGATGCGCATCTTGGGCAGGCCCTCGTCGATCGCCTGGGCCATGCCGCCGGTGGACTCGACCTCTTGAATGTGGGCCCACGCCCGCTGCGCCAGCTCCTGGGTCAGCCGCTCGACGTACGCCGAGCCGCCCCACGGGTCCACGGTGCGCGTCGTGCCCGACTCCTGCTGCAGCAGCAGCTGGGTGTTGCGGGCGATGCGGGCGGAGAAGTCGGTCGGCAGCGCCAGGGCCTCGTCCAGGGCGTTGGTGTGCAGCGACTGCGTGTGGCCCTGGGTCGCGGCCATCGCCTCGACGCAGGTGCGGACGACGTTGTTGTAGACGTCCTGGGCGGTCAGCGACCAGCCGGACGTCTGGCTGTGCGTGCGCAGGGACAGCGACTTGGGGTTGGTCGCGCCGAACGACGACACGAGCTTCGCCCACAGCAGCCGCGCGGCGCGGAGCTTGGCGATCTCCATGAAGTAGTTCATGCCGATGCCCCAGAAGAACGACAGGCGCGGCGCGAACCTGTCCACGTCCAGCCCGGCGTTGCTCCCGGCCCGCAGGTACTCCACCCCGTCGGCCAGCGTGTAGGCCAGTTCCAGGTCGGCGGACGCGCCGGCCTCCTGGATGTGGTAGCCGGAGATGGAGATCGAGTTGAACTTCGGCATCTTCTCCGAGGTGTAGCTGAAGATGTCCGAGATGATCTGCATCGACGGCTTGGGCGGGTAGATGTAGGTGTTGCGGACCATGAACTCCTTGAGGATGTCGTTCTGGATGGTCCCGGCCAGCTGCTCCGGCGACACCCCCTGTTCCTCGGCGGCGGCCACGTAGAGCGCCATCACCGGGAGCACGGCCCCGTTCATGGTCATCGACACCGACATGCGGTCCAGCGGGATCCCGTCGAACAGCTGGCGCATGTCGAGGATCGAGTCGATCGACACCCCGGCCATGCCGACGTCGCCGGAGACCCGGGGGTTGTCGGAGTCGTAGCCGCGGTGGGTGGGCAGGTCGAACGCGACCGAGAGTCCCTTCTGCCCGGCGGCGAGGTTGCGGCGGTAGAAGGCGTTCGACTCCGCGGCGGTCGAGAACCCGGCGTACTGGCGCACCGTCCATGGCTGCGTCACGTACATCGTCGGGTAGGGCCCGCGCAGGAACGGCGTGATGCCCGGGTAGGTCCGCAGGAAGTCGAGGCCCTCGAGGTCGGCGTCGGTGTAGAGCGGCTTGACGCCGATGCCCTCCGGTGTCTCCCACACGAGGTCCTCGGCGCCCTTGCCGGTCGCCGCCTCGAGCGCGGCCTCCCAGTCGCCCGACGGACCCTCGGGCGTGCCGAGCTCGACGTCGCCGAAGTTCGGGATGCTCATCGGACCTCCAGGGCGTCGAGGGTGTCCTGCAGGACGGCGGCGGCGTCGCACCCGGCGTAGAGGGTGCCGTCGATGCCGTCGACGTCCTTCGTCCCCGCCAGCAGGATGCGGCTCGCCCCCGCCTCGCGCAGGGCGGCCGCGACGTCGGCGGCGTGCTGGTCGTAGTTCCTGTCCGACGACGCGATCACCGCGACCGACGTCCCGGCCTCGCGGAAGGCCGCGGCGATCTCCTGCGGGTCGGTGCCGCCGGGGCCGTCGGTGGTGGCGATGCCGCCGGCGCCGAACAGGTTCGCGGCGAACGAGACGCGCGCGGTGTACTCGGCGAGCGTGCCGATCGAGGCGACGAAGACGGTCGGTCGACTCGCGACCGCGTCCGCGCGGTCGCGCAGCGTCTCGAAGACCTCCGCATAGCGCCGGCGCGGCAGGCCGCCCTCGTGGTCGGTGTCCGGGCGTGGGTCGCGGCGGGGGAGCTCCTCGGCGAGGTTCGGGAACTCGCTGACGCCGGTGATCGGGTCCCGGCGGTGTGCCAGGCGCCGCGAGCGCTGCTCCCACGTCTCCTCGAGCCGGGCGGCGAGGCTGCCCCCGTCGAGGGCGGCGGCGATCCCGCCGTCGCGCTCGATGCGCGTGAACTGGTCCCACCCGGCGTGCGCCAGCGCGTCGGTGAGCGACTCGACGTACCAGGAGCCCCCGGCCGGGTCGATCACGTGCGCGAGGTGCGACTCCTCGAGCAGCAGCGCCTGGGTGTTGCGCGCGAGCCGGCGGGCGGCCTCGTCGGGGCGGCCGAGCTCGCTGTCGAACGGCAGGACGGTGACCGCGTCGGCCCCGCCCAGCCCGGCACCGACGGCGGCGACCGTCGTGCGCAGCATGTTCACCCAGGGGTCGCGCTTCGTGATCATCGCCGGCGACGTGACCGCGTGCTGGACCATCCCCCGCGCCTGCTCGGAGGCGCCGCTGACCTCGCCGATGCGGTCCCAGCAGCGGCGTGCGGCCCGGAGCTTGGCGAGGGTGGCGAACTGGTCGGCGGTGGCGGCGAAGCGGAACTCGATCCTCGCGAAGGCCTCGTCGGTGCCGAGGCCGGCCTCGGTCAGCAGGCGCACGGCGTGGACCCCGGCGGCGAGCGCCGCGCCCAGCTCCTGGGCGTCGCTGCCGCCCGCGCGGTGGTAGGGCAGCCCGTCGGCGACGACGGTGCGCAGCTGCGGGTGGTGCTGCGCGGCGGTCCGGCTGTGCTCGACCAGGGCGTCGGTGTACCCCTGCTCGAGCGCCGCCCCACCCTGGGCGCGGTCGAGGACCGGGTCGTAGCCGAGCGACCCGGGGATCGCGCCGGACCCGGCCTGCTCCGCGATCTTCAGGAGCGCCGCGGCGGCCTCGGGGGTGTCGCGGCCGGCCTCGAGCGCGATCGGGGCGAGGTCGACGAACACGCCCTCGAGCAGGCCGTCGAGGGCCGCCACGGGCGGGCCGCCGGCGTCGCCGAGCACCAGCCAGAGCGACGAGACCCCGCCCTCGAGCTCGGCCATGAGGACGTCGTGGGCGTCGGCGGCGTCCGTGTCGGCGGCGAACGCGTGGCGCTGGCGGACCAGCCATCCCTCGGCGACCTGGCCCTCCGGCCGCGCGCCGCGCACGAACGGCGACAGGCCGGGCACCCCGGTCGCGGCCGGCGGTGCGTCCTCGGCGGCGTAGAGCGCGCCGATCGCGATGCCGTCGTCGGTGACCGTGGCCAGCGCCGCCTCGGCCTCGTCCGGCGACACCTCGCGGCCCGACTTCGCCAGGACCCCCGCGACCAGCTCGCGCCACTGCTCGCGCGTCGGGGTCTCGAACTCGGCCGCCAGGGTCAGCTCGTCGGGGGCCTCGTCCAGATCCGTGGTGCCCGATGCCATGCGCGGGATCGTAGAGCGGTCAGCCCCGACCGGTTTCGCTCCGTGCGACAGACCACCACCGCGAGCGACCGGAATCGTTCGAGAAGGCGCCCTCGGGGTTGCAGCGAACGTGGCGCTCGCTGCTTCTAGGCGCGCGAAGTCCCCGTTCGCGTTCCCCGCATGTGCACGCGCTCGCCCTGGCGCCCGAAGAGCGCGAGCACCTCGACCGGGCCGTCGCCGGTGCTGCCCAGCCAGTGGGGGCGGCGGGTGTCGATCTCGGTGGCCTCGCCGGGGCGCAGCAGGAGGTCGTCGTCGCCGTTGATCACACGGAGGCGGCCGGCGAGGACGTAGACCCACTCCCAGCCGAGGTGGGTCGGCAGGTCGTCCGGCGGCCGGCTGCGGGCGGGCGAGAAGACGAACTTGTACGCGGCGGGCTGGCCGGGGCTGCGCGAGAGCCGGTACATGACGGTGTCCGCGGTGCGCGACACCGGCTCGTCGCGGGCCGGGGCGCTCTCGCGCAGGCCGACGAGCTCGTCGAGCCCGGTGCCGTAGACCGTGGCCAGGGGCAGCAGCAGCTCGAGGGTGGCGCGCCGCCCGCCGGTCTCGAGGCGGGAGAGCGTGCTGATCGAGATGCCGGTCGACGCGGACAGCTCGGCGAGCCCGAGGCCTGCTCGCTTCCGCCGGGTGGCCAGCCGGACCCCGAGGCCCTCGAGGACGTCGTCCATGCTTGCCATTCTGGCAAGAATCCTCGCCGCGTGGTGGCGGCCGGAGCAGGCTCGTGGCATGTCACCAGAACCCCTCGACGTCCTCGTCCTCGGGGGCGGTGCGGCCGGCCTGTCCGGTGCGCTGACCCTCGCCCGTTCCCGCCGCGACGTGCTCGTGCTCGACGCCGGCGAGCCCCGCAACGCGCCGGCCGACGGCGTGCACGCGTTCCTCACCCGTGACGGCCTGCCGCCCGCCGAGCTCGTGCGCCTGGGGCGCGCGGAGGTCGAGTCGTACGGCGGGCGCATCCGATCCGGCACGGCCGTCGCCGCCCGTCGCGAGGGCGACCTGTTCGCCGTCGACACCGACGACGGCACGACCCTGCGCGCGCGCCGCCTGCTCGTCGCCACCGGCCTGGTCGACGAGCTGCCCGACGTCCCCGGCGTCCGCGAGCTCTGGGGTCACGACGTGATCCACTGCCCGTACTGCCACGGGTGGGAGGTCCGCGACCGGGCGATCGCGGTGCTCGGCACCGGGCCGAACGCCCTGCACCAGGTGAAGCTCTTCTCGCAGCTCACCGACGACCTCGTCTACCTGCGCCACCACGCTCCGGCGCTGACCGACGCGGAGGCCGAGCAGCTCGCGGCGCTCGACGTCGCGGTGATCGAGGAGGAGGTGACCGCGCTGGAGATCGCGGACGGCCGCCTGGTCGGCGCGCGCCTGGTCGACGGCCGGGTCGTGGCGCGCCAGACCCTCGTGGTCGGACCGCGCTTCGTCGCCCGCAGCGCGGTGCTGGAGGATCTCGGTGTCGAGGTCCTCGACAACCCCCTCGGGCGATACGTCGCGACCGTCGACATCAGCGGACAGACAGCCGTGCCCGGGGTGTGGGTGGCGGGCAACGTCGGCAACCTGTCGGCGCAGGTCGTCGCCGCCGCGGCCGAGGGCACCCTCGCGGGGGCGCGCATCAACGCCGACCTCGTCGAGGACGACATCGCCCGCGCCGTCGCACGCCACCGGGAAGGAGCGCTCGCATGAGCACCCACGACCAGTTCACCGCCGCGTTCTGGGACGAGCGCTACCGCACGAGCGAGAAGCTCTGGAGCGGCGAGCCCAACGCCGTGCTGGTGCAGGAGGCCGCGGGGCTGACGCCGGGTACCGCGCTCGACGTCGGCAGCGGTGAAGGCGGCGACGCGGTCTGGCTCGCCACCCGCGGCTGGCACGTCACGGCGATCGACGTGTCGGAGGTCGGGCTCTCCCGGGTGGAGGCCCGCGCCGCGGCCGACGGCGTCGCGGACCGGGTGACGACGACCGTGGTCGACCTCCTCCACGACGACGTCCCCGGCTCCTACGACCTCGTCACCGCGCACTTCATGCAGCTGTGGACCGCGGTGCGCCCGACGATCTTCGCCGGGCTCGCCGGAGCCGTGGCACCCGGCGGGCGGCTGCTGCTCGTCGGGCACGACCCGGAGGGCATGCCCGAGGAGTTCGCCCACCACCACCCGCCGGAGTTCTTCGCGACGGCCGAGCAGCTGGTCGCCGAGCTCGGCGACGCCCTGGACGGCTGGACCATCGAGGTCGCCGAGCGCCGCGCCCGCACCGGCGTCCAGCCCGACGGCCGCCCCGCCTTCCTGTCCGACGCGGTCCTGCGCGCTCGCCGTCCGACGTGAGCGAACTTCGGTGCTACAGCACCGAAGTTGGCTCACATGGGCGGGGCCGCCGCGGTCGATGTCAGCCGGTGAGCGAGCCTCCGTCGTCCCCGCCGGAGTCGTCGCCGTCGGAGCCACCGCCGGAGTCGCCGCCGCTGTCGTCCGCGCTGCTGGCGGTGGCCTCGCTCGCGGAGGACTCGCGCTCCGCGGGCTGGGCCTCCTCGGCAGCGTCGGTGTCGCGAGCCGTGTCCTCGGCGGTGTCGCCCGCGGTGTCGTCGTCGGCGCTCCGATCGGCCTCCGCGTCCTCGGACGGTGTGCTGCGCGTGCCGGCGAACTCGACCTGGGACGCCGCGTCGTCGACATCGGGCTCGGCGTCGGGCTCGGGCTCGGGCTCGGTTTCGGGCTCGGCTCCTGCCTCGGGCTCGCCGCTGCCTTCCCGGTGGAGCCGTTCGATGATCTCTTCCGGGGTCTCCTCCTCCGTGCCCGCCCGGTCCTCCGGCTCCGCCGGGTCGGGATCCGCCGGGTCGGGATCCGCCGGGTCGGGATCGGCCGGGTCGGGATCGGCCGGGTCCGCCGGGTCGGCCGGGGGCCCCAGCTCCCGAGCCCGGTCCTCCAGCTCGCGGATGCGGTCGTCGATCGCCCGGACCGCGTCCTCGTCCCCGAGGTCGGACGCGACCCGCCGGTCCTGCTCCAGCCCCTCCAGACGGTGGTCGAGGTCCGCGCGGATCGCTTCCGGGGTCGCCGCCTGGCGGTCCTGCGCCTCCTGCCGCTCCGCTTCCAGCTCGCGGATCCGGGTCTCGGTCTCCTCGCCGAGCGAGTCGAGCCCGTACGACCGTGCTCGCTCCGCGATCGCCAGCTGCTCGGCGAGCTCGCTCTCGATGTCCTCGATCGACCGCGGCTCCGGCTCCGGCTCGGGTTCCGGCTCCGGTGAGGGCGGCTCGGTCCCGGTCGCATCGTCGGGCATGTACGGGCCGTCGGGGTCGGCGTCGCCGTCGGGGTTCTCCACGGGGTGGTAGCCGCCCGGGTTGACGTGCGGGTCGTAACCACACGGGGAGAAGACGGGGTGCCACCCGTAGGGCTGGGCGATCGGGTGCCAGCCGTAGGGCTGTGCGGTCGGGTGGTAGCAGTACGGCTGCACCTCGGGATGCCAGCCGTAGGGGTTGTAGTCGGGGTGCCAGCAGTCCGGGTTGTAGTCCGGGTGGTAGCCGTCCGGGTTGCCGTCCGGGTGCCAGCAGTCGGGCTGGTACTCAGGGTGGTAGCCGCACGGGTTGTGCACCGGTTCCCAGCAGTGCGGGCTGTCCCGGGGGTGCCACTGCCACGGATCCGTCCCGTCGTCCCCGCCGGGCTGCCAGTCGTCGGGGAGCCCGTGCGTCTCCCGCCACCCGATCAGCGTCGGGCACAGCGGCGGGCACGCCTGGAGGTGGTCGGCGCACCAGTACCCCGGCGCCGGCTCGACGGTCTCCGCGCTGCCGGGGGCCGTTCCCTCCTCCGCAGGTGCGGTCGTCTCGCTCACGGATGGGTCCCTTCGACGCCGGAGCCGGGTGATCTCACCCGAGGATCGGCGAAGGCAAAGGGAAGGTCATGAGTACGTCGGTACTCGGTCACCGACGGCGAGAGGGCACGAACGGGGAGTTCGGACGCATAGAGGCAGCGAGATACCCGTTCGCTGCGAAACCGGCGGCTAGAGGCGCGCCTTCTGCACCTTGCCCATGGCGTTGCGGGGCAGGGCGTCGACGACGCGGACCTCGCGGGGGCGCTTGTGCACCGAGAGGCGTTCGGCGACGAAGGCGATGATCTCGTCGGGATCGACGGCCGCGCCGCTGACGACCACGTGGGCGACGATCCGCTGGCCCAGGTCGTCGTCGGGCTCGCCGACCACCGCCGCCTCGCTGATGCCGCCGTGCTCGAGCAGCGCGGTCTCGATCTCGCCCGCCCCGACCCGGTAGCCGCCGGTCTTGATGAGGTCGACGCTGCGCCGGCCGACGATGCGGTGGTAGCCGCCGGCGTCGATCACCGCGGCGTCGCCGGTGCGGAACCAGCCGTCGTCGGTCCACGTCGCGGCAGTCGCCTCCGGGCGCCCGAGGTAGCCCGAGAACAGGCCCGGCCCCCGCACCTGCAGCTCGCCGATGGTCTCGCCGTCGTGCGGGAGGAGCTCGCCCTCGGTCTCCTCGTCCGTCGACGCCAGGCGGGTCTCGAACCCCGCGACGGGGACGCCGACCCAGCCCGGGCGGCGCTCGCCGTCGGCCCGCACCGACACGGTGATCATCGTTTCGCTCATGCCGTAGCGCTCGATCGGCGCCTGCCCGGTGAGCTCGCGCATCTTCTCGAACACCGGGACCGGCAGGGGCGCGCTGCCGGAGACGAGCAGCCGGGCCGAGCGCAGCACGGCGGCGGCGTCGGGGTCGGCGGCGACGCGCGACCACACCGTCGGGACGCCGAAGAGCAGGCTGGCGCCGTGGTCGCGGACGGCGGCGGCGTACGCCTCGGGCCTCGGGCGCCCGACGTGCACGAGGTGCGACCCGACCCGCAACGCCCCGAACACCCCGAGCACGAGCCCGTGGACGTGGAACAACGGCAGGCCGTGCGCGAGCGTGTCCCCGGGCGTCCACTCCCACGCGTCGGCGAGACCGTCGAGCCCCGCGGCCATCGCCGCCCGGGACAGGAGCACGCCCTTGGGCGGTCCGGTCGTGCCCGAGGTGTAGAGCACGAGGGCCGGGCCGTCGTGCGGGGCCTCGCGGGCGACGTCGCCGCTGCGGCGGGTCAGGTCGACCTTGCGGACCGGGAGCGTGATCTCCGGCGGCCGCTCCCCGATCCACAACGAGGCACCCGAGTCCGCCAGGACGTGGCCGCGCTCGCCGGGTCCGGTGTCCGGCGGGACGGGGACGACGGGCGCGCCGGCGAGCAGGCCGCCGACCATCGCCACGACCGTCTGCGCCGTCGGCTCGGCGAGCACCGCGACCGGGCCCTCGTCGGGCCGCTCGGCGATCTGGTCGGCCACGACCGCCGCGGCGCCGAGCAGCTCGGGACCGGACATCGTGGTGTCGCCGACCCGGATCGCCTCGGGCTCGTCGAGGGCCCCGTCGAGCAGCGCAGCCAGCAGCGTCATGGCGCCCATGATGAGCGTGGCTCGGACGGCCCGCGCGTCTACCCCTGGGCGAGGAGGCCGTCGACGACGACGCGCAGCTTCCACGCGTCACGCTCGTCCCCGCCGCCCGTGGTCAGCAGCGGGCGGAGCGCGGTGATCGCCGGGAACGCCTCCGGGTCGAGGCCCGCGTAGACGGCGTCGATCCGGCCGGCGAAGTCGGCACCCATCGCCTCGACGGTGGCCCGCGCCGGGTCGGCGATCTCGCGCTGCGCGCGGTTCCACGGGCCCTGCTCGAGCGCCGAGGAGGCGACGTACTGCACGAGCAGGTCGACCGCCCAGGCGCACGCGGGATCGGCGATCCCGCCCTCGCGCAGGAGGCGCAGCATCTCCTCGGTGATCCGCAGGAAGTGCGGCCCCAGCGGTACGGCGGCGATGGCCGCCATGGCGAGATCGCCGTGCTCCGCGAGCGCCGCGACGACCCGCGCGACCAGCTGCTCGAGGCGGTCGCGCCAGTCGCCCGCGGTCGGCAGCTCCACCCCGGCCAGCGCGAGGTCGTGCGCGGCCTCCATGAGCTCGCGCCGGTCGGCGACGTAGACGTAGAGCGACGCCGGGCCCGTGTCCAGCGCCGCGGCGACCCGCCGCATGCTCGCGGCGTCGACCCCGACCTCGTCGACGACCGCGAGCGCCGCCGCCACGACGGCCTCGCGGCTCAGCGCGGACTTCGCGGGGCGGGTGCGGGGGCTCGCGGGCACGGCCACCACCCTAGCTTGACGATCGGTGTTCGTGGCGTACGGTGTTCGTCACGAACGACGTTCGTCAAGGAGGTACCCGTGATCCTGGTGACCGGAGCCCGCGGCCGCGTCGGCCGCGCCGTCATCGACGCCCTGCTCGCGACCGGGGTCCCCGCCGGGGACATCCGCGGCGCGGGCCGCGACGCGAGCCGGCTCGACCTGCCGCCCGGAGTGGAGCCCGTCGCGGTGGACCTCACCGACCCCGCCACGCTGGTGCCCGCGCTCGACGGCGTCGAGCAGGTGCTCCTCTACGCGCAGGGCGACACGTCCGGTCTCGCCGACGCCGCGGACGCGGCCGGTGTCGAGCACGTGGTGCTGCTGTCGTCGATGTCGAGCACCCACCACGACCCCGCCGACCGGATCGGCGAGATGCACCGGGAGGCCGAGAAGCCCCTCGTCGACGCCGACCTGACCGCGACGCTGCTGCGGCCCGGGGCCTTCGCGGCGAACACCCTCGACTGGGCCGCGGGCGTGCGCGCCGGCGTCGTCGAGCTGCCCTACCCCGACAGCCACGTCACCCCGATCCACGAGGCGGACATCGCCGACGTCGCGGTGGCGGCCCTGGCCGGCGGGGCCGTGCGCGGCACCGCGCCGACCCTCTCGGGGCCGGCGTCGCTGTCGTTCCGGGACCAGGTGGCCACCATCGCAGCCGAGGTCGGCCGCGACGTGGAGGTCGTGGGCCTCGCGGAGGACGAGTACCGCGAGCGGATGAGCCGGTACGCCCCGGCGTGGGTCGCCGACTCGCTGCTGCACCTGTGGGCGCCCGCGGACGGGGTGCCCCAGCCGGTCCACGACGTGACCCCGATCCTGGGCCGGCCCGGGCGGACCTTCGCGCAGTGGGCGCACGACCACCGCGACGCCTTCGCCTGACGGGCGGGCCCTATCCGTCGCGCCGTCGCATCCGCCACACGGTGACCGCGGCGCCGAGGACGAGGTAGACCAGCGCGCGCAGCGTGCTCGAGGCGAGCCCGTCGAGAGGCAGCGGATCGCGCAGGGCGTCGGTGCCCGCGCCCCAGCCCGAGGTCAGCAGGAGGGGCTGGAGCCACTCCAGCGACGGGATCGCGGCGAGGACACCGAAGACGATCAGCCCGCCGAGGACCGCGGCGAGCACGACGAGCGGGTGCTCGGTGAACGCCGAGACCGCGAGGGCGACCGCCGCGACCGCGAGGAGCTGGACGATCGTCCACCCGGCCACGAGCGCCACCCGGCCGAGCGCCTCGCCGAGCCCGAGCGTGGTGCCGGACAAGGTGATCATCGTGCCGCTCGGCCCGCCGACCACGATCCATCCCGTCACCACGCCGACGACGGCGACGGCGAGGACGGCGACGACCGCGACCGTGAGCACCCCGACGCCCTTCATCGCGACGAGCCGCGTCCGCCCGACGGGTGCCAGCAGCAGCCCGCGCAGCGTGCTGTGCGCGGCCTCGCCGGCCAGCGCGTCGGCGGCCGCGGTGGCCACGGTGAGGGGCAGCAGCAGCGCGAGGGCGAGCGAGAGCGCCGCGATCGGGAGCACCAGGCCGTTGCCCGCCACGGCCGCCACCAGGCCCGGGCCGTCCCGGTCGCCCCCGCCCGGGCCGCCGGTCAGCGCGATACCCACCCCGATCGCCACGGGGACCAGCGCCAGGAGCGCGAACAGGACCAGCGTGCGGGGACGGCGCAGGACCCAGCGGACCTCGGCGGCGGCCAGCCTGCCGAACGGCGCCGTGGTGCGGGCCTGCTCGACCGTCGTCACGCGTCCTCCTCGGTCAGCCGGGCGAACAGCTCCTCGAGGTGGGCACGTCGGCGGTGGACCTCCCACACCGCGACCCCGGCCCCGACGAGGGCCGCCACGATCTGCGGCGCCTCCAGCGGCCCGGGCGGGACGGCGACCCCGCCCTCCGCGCGGTGCGCCGGTGCCCCGGCGGCCCGCAGTGCGGCGATCGCGTCGTCGACGTCGGGGGTGCTGACGACCAGCCCGCCGGCGTCGGCGTCGAGCAGGGCGGCGAGCTCGCCGGCGACGAGCAGCGTGCCGGTCTGCAGCACCGCGACGTGGCTGCAGACCGCCTCGACCTCGGCGAGCAGGTGCGAGGAGAGCAGCACCGTGGCCCCGGCGTCCCGCAGCTCGGCGACGACCCGCCGGACGTCGCGGGTGCCGGCCGGGTCGAGCCCGTTGGTCGGCTCGTCGAGCACGACCAGGCGCCGGGGGACCAGCAGCGCGGCGGCGAGCCCGAGGCGCTGCTTCATGCCCAGCGAGTAACCGCGGTAGCGCCGCCGCGCGGCGTCCGCGAGCCCGACCCGCTCGAGGGCCGCGTCGACGGGACCGCGCGCGTCGCCGACCAGGCGGGGCTCGGCGGCCGCGCAGCGCAGCAGGTTGTCGCGCCCGGTGAGGAACGGGTGGAAGCCGGGGCCCTCGACGAGCGCCCCGACGTCGGGCAGGGCGGCCGCGAGGTCCCATCCGGTGTGCCCGAGGAGCTCGACCGTCCCGGCGGTCGGGCGGGTCAGCCCGAGCAGCATCCGGATGAGCGTGGTCTTGCCCGACCCGTTCGGCCCGAGCATCCCGAGCACCGCCCCGGCGGGGACGTCGAGATCGACGTCGTCGATCGCGACGGTCGCGCCGAAGGTCTTGCGCAGCCCGCGGACCCGCGCCGCCACCGCATCGCCCGGCGCCGCCGTCACCGGCTGCGGGGCCGAGGTCGCCGCCGTCACCGGGCGAGGGCCTCGGTGAGCACCTGCTGCGGCACGGCGCCCGCGGCGATCCGGCCGTCGTCGGTGACGATCACCGTGGCGACCGCCGTGGTGATCACGCGGCCGGCGCCCCAGGGCCCGCTGACCGGCGTGCCCAGCGTCGAGAGGTCCGGCGCGCCGTCGGGACGCTGCTGGCCCTGCTGGGGCTGGGGCGCCCGGCCGATCAGGACCGTGTCCCAGCCGTCGCCGACGCGGGTGGGCCGCTGCCCGTCGCCGCCCGGCCGCTGCCCGTCGCGGTGCTGGCCGTCAGGGCCGGGCGCTCCCCGCACCGTCGTGCCCGGCGGCGGCGTGAAGGTGAACAGCGCCGGGTCCTGCGGGCCGTAGGTGATCTGCGAGAAGCCGACCTGCAGCGCGGGCTCCCCGGAGCCCTGGGCGAGGACGGTGAGCTCCAGGGGCTGGCGCGTCTCGGCGTCGACCGCGACGCGGACCTCCCGCAGCAGCGTGCGCTCGGTGGGCAGCGGCGTCAGGACGAGCTGGTAGGCCGCCCGCCCCGCGACCTCGGCCGTGCCGTCGACCGTGACCGTGCTCGACTGGCGCAGCGTGGCCACGGCCTGCGTCGCCGCGGCCGTCGGGTCCTGGGCCCCGGCGTCGCCCGGCGGCCCGCCGCGGCCGCCGCCGGCGGGCGCGCGGGTCGCCGTGCGGTCGCGGGAGTCGTACGACCAGCGCGTCGTCCCGTCCGAGACGAGCGTGCGCTCGCTGTCGCCCGACGGGATCGCGACCCGGCCGCGTCCCTCGCCGCCGGACCACACCCGGATCGTCGAGGTGCCGTTCGCGAGCTGCGGGACCCCGGGGACGGCCGGCAGACCGAGGGCGTTGTCGACGTCGACCTCGCCGGCGAACGCGCCCGGCCGCGCCGTCATCACCGACGAGACGAGGTCCTCCGGACTGACCGGCGGCAGCGGGGGTGCGGCCGCCGCACCGGCGGGGGCGACGAGCAGACCCACGCCGACGGCCCCCACGAGCGCCGCCCCCAGCCCTGCCCCGACCCAGCTCCTGCGTCCCATGGCTCCATCATGGACGCGGCCCGCTGAGACGGTCTCAGTGTCCGTCGCCGCGGAACGCCCTACCGTCGAGGGCGTGCCGCGGGTGCTGGTGGTCGACGACGAGCCCGGGGTGCGCGACGCCCTGACCCGCGGGCTGGGCGCCGAGGGCATGGAGGTGCACGCCGTCGCCCACGGCGACGAGGGCCTGCGCGAGGCGGCGACCGGCGCCTACGACGCCGTCGTCCTCGACATCATGCTGCCGGGCCTGTCGGGCTACCGGGTGCTCGAGGCGCTGCGCGCCGAAGCGGTCACCACCCCCGTGCTGCTGCTCTCGGCGAAGGACGGCGAGGTCGACCAGGCCGACGGTCTCGACCTCGGCGCGGACGGCTACCTGGTCAAGCCGTTCTCCTTCGTCGTGCTCGTGGCCCAGCTGCGGGCGCTGCTGCGACGCTCGGGTCCGGCGACCGCCCGGATCGTGCGCGGCGCGCTGAGCCTGGACCCCGCGACGCGCTCGGTGAGCTGGGACGGCCGTGAGGTCGAGCTGTCGGCGCGCGAGTTCGACGTGCTCCACGCGCTCGCGCTGCGCCCGGACGCCGCGCTGACGAAGGACGAGCTGCTCACCGCGGTCTGGGGCGGGGGCGGGTCGGCGAGCCGCAACGTCGTCGAGGTGTACGTCGGCTACCTGCGTCGCAAGCTCGCGGCGGTCGGGGCCGGCGACCTCGTGCGCACCGAGCGGGGCCGCGGCTACCGGCTGGGCGCCGGAGCGTGAGCCCGTCGGTCCGCGGCTGGTGGACGCGGCGCAGCCTGCGGACGCGGATCACGCTCGTCGTCGGGGTGGTCGCGGTCGTCGCCCTGCTCGCGCTGGGGCGGGTGGCGGGCGGGCTGCTGTTCTCCGCGCTGGTCTCGAGCGGGGACGCCGCCCTCACCGACCGCGCCGCCGAGGCCGCCCGGGCGGTGGCCGCCGGGACCGCGGTGCCGGGCGACGTGCGGGTCGTCGACGTCGCGGGCGCCCCGGTCGACGGGCGGGGGCCGGGACCGGTGGGGCCCGACGCCGTGCGGCGCCTCGCCGCCGGGGAGCCCGTCGTGGCCGTCGGCGATCCCGGGCCCCGGCGCTGGGTCGCCGTGCCGGTCCCGGCGCCCGACGGGTCCCCGCGCCTTGTCCTCGCGTCGCGGGACCTGGACGGCGTCGCCGCCCTGTTCGCCGACGCGGCCCGCGGGCTCGTGGTCACGGCCCTGCTCGGCGCCGTGGGGGTCGGCGCCGCCGCGTGGGTCGCGACCCGGGTGGCGCTGCGCCCGGTGGACCGGATGCGCGCCGCGGCCGCCTCGCTCCCGCCCGGCGAGCGCCTGCCGGTCCCGCCCGCCCGCGACGAGCTCGCCGCTCTCGCCGTGGAGATCAACGCCCTGCTCGCCCGACGTGACGACGCGGTGGCCCGCCTCGAGCGCTTCACCAGCGAGTCGGCCCACGAGCTGCGCTCCCCCATCGCCGCCCTGCGCGCCCAGGCCGACGTGGCCGTCGCACACCCCGACCGGGCGGGCGGCGAGGAGACCTGGCGATCCGTCGCCCGGGAGGCCGAACGGCTGTCGGCGCTGGTCGCGGACCTGCTCGCGCTGGCGCGCGCCGACGCGGGCGAGCGGGTGCCGGCCCGGTCGGTGGATCTCGTCGACGCGGTCGGCGAGGCGCTCGCCCGCCTGCCCGACGACACGGCGATAGCGACCACGCTGTGGGCGCCGATGCCGGTGGCGGTCGCCGCGACGCCCGCGGAGGTCGCGATCGTGCTGGACAACGTGCTCGCCAACGCCCGGCGTCATGCCGCCACGGTGGTGCACGTGTCGGTGGTCCCGGCGGGCCGGTGGGTGCGGCTGCTCGTCGACGACGACGGGCCGGGCATCGCACCGGAGGACCGCGACCGGGTGTTCGACCGCTTCACCCGCCTGCGGCCGGAGGCCGGGGACGGCAGCGGCCTGGGCCTGGCCCTGGTCGCCCGGCTGGTGGCGGGCCGCGACGGGACGACCCGGGCCACGACGTCGCCGGACGGCGGGACGCGGCTGGTGGTGCGCTGGCCGGCGGCCTGAGCCCCGCGACGCGCCTCCTTGCCTCGGTGGTGGGAGCGAGGGTCACCCTCGCTGCATCGCACGCAGCCAGGGACGCCCTCGCTCCCTTCGGAGCCGCGCCGGTCGCCTGGACTCGGGAGGAGCGAGGGTCACCCTCGCTGCCTCGCACGCAGCCAGGGACGCCCTCGCTCCTCCCCCGCCCGCCGACCTCGAACGGGCGCCGTTGTCGGGGGTCGCGGGCACACTGGTCGGTGTCGCGCTTCCCCCGCGGCGCAGCGTCCGTCCTGCCCGAGGGGAGCCGCCGTGACCACCCACGCCGACCATCGCCGCGCCCGCGCGCGGCTCGACGCCGAGACCATCGACCGCGCCGCGGCGGTGCTGCGCCGGCGGGTCGCGCTCGGCCGCTACGCCGGTCTCGCCGGCGACTACGCCGGGTTCGAGGTGTGCGCGCTGCTCGAGGCGGTCGCGCACGCGACCTCCGAGGACGCGCGCACCTCCCGCATCCGCGACGCCGCACTGCGTGCGGCGCGGGCGGTGCTCGCCGACGAGCCGGGTACCGGCTCGTGACCGCGGGGGAATTCCTGACGTTCGGTGTCAGCGTGGACGCCAGGCTGATCGTCCTCGCGAGCCCCGTCCGCCCGCTGCGCCCGCTCCGCCCGCCGCTCCCGGTGCCCGTCGGTCACGACGGCGAGCGCGACGCCCGCGACGAGGGCCACCTCGCCGAGCAGGGCCAGCGGGCCGGGGATCGCGCCGGCGTGCACCGCGGCGAACACGAAGCCCCACGCGGTCTCCAGCGCCATCAGCTGGCTGACGAGCACCGGCGAGAGCCGCGCGGCCGCGGCGTGCCACAGGCGCACCGCGAGCCACGACGACACGAGGCCGAGGAAGAGCACGACGAGCAGCGCGCGCACCGGCTCGGCGGGCACGCCCTGGGTCGCGACGAGCCAGGCGCCGATCGGCAGGGCCAGCACGCCGGCGGCCAGCCCCTGGGCGCCCGCGAGCACCGGGCCGAGGTCGGGGCGGTCGTGCAGCAGACGGTGCGAGTCGAGCCCGTACCAGCTCCAGGAGGCGACCGCGACGAGCGCGAGCGCCGTGCCGACCAGCGCGGACCACCCACCCGGGCCCGGGGTCGGGGTGGTGTGCACGAGCACCTGCCCGACACCGACCAGCACGAGCGCCGGCGCGAGGGCCACCAGGCCCGCGCGCCCCCGGTGCCGGGCGGAGATCAGCGCCATGACCACGGGCACGATGCCGATCGTCGCGACGGCGATGGTCGGGCCGGCCAGGCGGACGGCGAGGGCGACGAGGCCGTAGTAGACGACCGAGCCCGTGAGGGCGTGCGCCACGACGCGGGCCCACGGGACGTCCGCCCGCAGCACCCGTCGCACCTGGGGCAGCGACACCGCCCCGAAGGCCACGAACCGACCCATCGCCAGCAGCAGCGCAGGCGCGAGCGGCGCCAGCTCGGGCGCGATGAACACCGCACCCCAGCCCGCGCCGGCGATCACCATCGCCGCCAGAGCCATCCGCCTCGTCATGCCTCCACGTTGCGCCCGGAGGCGCGGGCGATGTCGGGCGATCTACGGAGTCGATCGCCGATGCAGCGCATGATGTCGTCATGACCGCGCCGAAGCGTGCACGATCCGCCCAACCGTCGCTGGACCGCCTCGACCGCCGGATTCTCGACCACCTCGCCGACCACGGGCGGTCGAGCCTCGCGGACCTCGCGGAGGCCGTGTCGATCTCGCCGTCATCGGCGCAGCGTCGGCTGCGGCGCCTCGAGACCGAGCAGGTCGTGCGCGGCTACCGGGCGGTGCTCGACCCCGAGGCCGTCGACCGCGCGCTGGTCGTGCACCTGTCGGTGACGCTCGTCGACCACACCGCCAACACGGTCGGCCGGTTCGAGCGGCACATCGTCGACCTCGACGGCCTGGTCAGCTGCCACCACGTCACCGGCGACGTCGACTACCTGATCCGCGTCGACCTGGCCGACGTCGCGGCCCTCGACGTCCTGCTGCGCCGCACCCTGGCCCGGGTCCCCGGCGTCGCGCGGCTCACCACCATGGTCGCGACCTCGGCGCTGGTCGACCGCTACACCCAGATCTAGCCCGCGGTGAGCCGGTCCACCTCGGTGAGCAGGTCCGACACCTGCTTGACGACGCTGAAGCCCTCGCGTGCGTAGCGGGCCGCCTCCGGGCCCTTGGTCTGCTTCCAGCCCTCGTCCAGCGACCGGTTCACCGCGGCGGTCAGGGAGTCCGCGAGCGCCTGCCGGTCGTCGGTCTCGGGCACCAGCGTCCCGACCGCGTCGGTGACGAAGTCCCGCGGCCCGCCGGAGTCGGCGCCGATCACCGGCGTCCCGCATGCCATGCACTCGAGGAACACGAGCCCGAACGGCTCCCGGTACGACGGGAAGACGCCCACGTCGGCGCAGGCGAAGATCGTCGCGAGCTCCTCCTGCTGGCGTGGCCCGAGGAAGTAGGTCCGCTCGAGACCGAGCTCGGCGGCGAGGTCGTGCATCCGCACCTGCTCCTCGACCGGGCCCGAGCCCGCCACCAGCGTCAGCACCCGCCGCTCCCCGCGCTCGTAGGACGCGGCGGCCCGCAGCAGCGCGTCGAGGCGCTTCCAGTCGGCGAACTTCCCGACGAACGCGACGACGGCGTCGAACCCGCCCTCGGGCGCCACCGGTTCGGGCGAGCGGTCGGAGCCGGCGGGCGGCTGCGTCGTGAAGCCCGCCAGCGCCCGCTCGCGGTCGGCGTAGAGCTCCGGCGCGGGGTGGAAGGCCTGCTGGTTGTAGCCGTTGTGGGACAGCACGATGCGCTCGCGCGGGAACTCCGGGAACACCGACGAGAACGCGTCGATCTGCTCCGAGGAGATCGCCGCGACGACGTCCACGCCGTGCTCGGGGCCCGCCGACCAGTCGAAGATCTTCTCTTGCTGGATGAACGGCAGGAACCGCCACGGGAACTCGGCCGGGTTGTCGCCGCGCTGCTCCTGGACGTACATCTTCAGCTCGGTGCCGTGCGCGAAGTCCAGCAGCGGGATCCGGGGGCGGCCGGCGGCGACCCGCGCGCGGATGACGTCGCGCATCACCACGGCGTTCATGAACGCGTGGTGGGCGATGGCCAGCGTGAACTGCTCGCCGCTGGCGGCCTCGACGTCGTCGATGAACGCGGTCACCTCGGCGGTCAGCCGCGCCCGGTAGGCGGCGACCTCGTCGGGATCCATCGCGTGCCAGCGGTAGCTCGAGACCGGCGAGATCGACTCGCAGATCGGGATGTCGTGCTCGAGGGCGAACACCCGCACGTCGTCCTCGCCCGCCCGGGTCCGCTGCACCCGCGACGGGTACATCGAGTAGTCGCGCACCCCGGGCAGTTCGTTGTACGCGCGGTGGTGGGCCTCGTGGAGGATCCCCGAGCCCGGGGCGAACTCGCCGTCGCGCTGCCAGTTGTTGGTGCCCAACTGGAAGATCAGCCGGTCGCCCATGTGGTCGTCTCCCCCGCGCGTGTGATCGTCGCGGCGAGCCTAGTACTACAGCCTGAGTTGTAGTCGTCCGGCTCGGGTGCGGTAGTGGCATGCGCGGGCTCGGGCTTGGTGGCGTCGTCGCCAGAGTGACCAGGTCAAGATGCTGGTCAGGCAGCGGGTCGGGGTC
>NZ_BSTS01000015.1 GCF_030269665.1 Actinomycetospora sp. NBRC 106375 | reverse complement strand
ATCGCGCTCCCACTCCCGGTCCCGACCTGCGGCCGACACCGACAATGAGATCTTGCTCCAGCGCAGCAGCGGTGAACCTACGACGGCGTGTCGCGAAACCGGTCAACGTTCATGGTCAACGCACTAGCGTCCGATCATGACCGCTGCACAGCCCGTCGACCTGCTCGTCCGGGGCGCGACGCTCGTCGCGACGTGCGACGACGCCGGCACCGAGCTCGCCGGGGCCTGGGTGGCCGTGCGCGACGGCGTGGTCGCCGAGGTCGGCACCGGACCCGAGCCCGCCGCCGCCGACGTCCTCGACGCGTCCGGCTGCCTCGTGACGCCGGGGTTGGTCAACACCCATCACCACCTCTACCAGAACCTCACCCGGTGCCTGGTCACCGACGGGACGCTCTTCGAGTGGCTCACCGGCCTCTACCCGGTCTGGGCGGGGCTCGACGAGGAGGCGGCGTACCTCGCCGCGCGGGTCGGGCTCGCCGAGCTCGCGCTCTCGGGGTGCACGACGTCCACCGACCACCTCTACGTCGCCCCGCGTGGCGCCGGCGACCTGTGGGCGGCGGAGATCCGGGCCGCCGGGGAGGTCGGGCTGCGCTTCCACCCGACGCGCGGCTCGATGACCCGCTCGGTGAAGGACGGCGGGCTGCCCCCGGACTCGGTGGTGCAGGACGACGACGCGGTGCTCGCCGACTCCGAACGCCTCGTCGCCGCCTTCCACGACCCGTCGCCAGAGGCGATGGTCCGGGTGGCCCTGGCGCCGTGCTCGCCGTTCAGCGTCACCCCGGAACTGATGGCGGCGACGGCCGAGCTCGCCGAGCGCCTCGACGTCCGCCTGCACACCCACCTCGCCGAGGACGCCGACGAGGACACCTACTGCCTCGAGACCTTCGGCCGCCGCCCGATCGACCAGTTCGACGAGGTCGGCTGGCTCACCGACCGGTCGTGGGTCGCGCACTGCGTCTTCCCCGACGACGCCGAGATCGCCCGGCTCGGCGCCGCCGGGGTCGGCGTCGCCCACTGCCCGTCGTCGAACTCCGTGCTCGGCAACGCGCGGATCTGCCCGGTGACCGACCTCCGCGCGGCCGGCAGCCCGGTCGGGCTCGGCGTTGACGGTTCGGCGTCGAACGACATGGCCTCGCTGTGGGTCGAGTCGCGGCACGCGCTGATGCTCGGCCGGGTCCGCGGCGGGCCGACGGGGATGTCGGCGCGCCAGGTACTGACGATGGCCACCCGCGACGGCGCCCGGTGCCTCGGCCGCGACGGGGAGATCGGCGCGCTGGTGCCCGGGGCGGCGGCCGACCTCGCCGTGTGGCCGCAGACCGGCGTCGCGTTCTCCGGCGCGCTCGCCGACCCCGTCGCCGCCTGGCTGCGCTGCGGGCCCACGGCCGCCCGGCACACGGTCGTGGCCGGGCGGGCGGTGGTGCGCGACGGCGCACTCGTGCACGCGGACACCGAGGAGATCCTCCGCCGGCACCACGCCGCGGCGACGCGGATGCAGGCGCGCTCCTGAGCCCGGCGTGTCGGGCAGGCGAGCATGTGGCGATCCTGGCGTCACGTGCCAGGAAAGCCGCATTGCTCGAACACCCCGGACCTCAGTCGGGGTCGGAGCGGTCGCCCGTGCCGGCGCCGGTCACCGCGCCGTGCTCGACGGCCGTCTCCAGCGCGCCCTGGCGGCGCGGCAGGTGCGGGAGCCAGTGGTTGAACAGCAGGTTCAGCAGGAAGACGACGATGACCGTCGAGGTGATGCTCGATCCGAAGATCACCTGGAAGTCCGCGGGGAAGTGCTGGTAGAAGTCCGGCTGGATCGTCGGGATCAGGCCGATCGAGAACGACACCGCGATGATCAGCAGGTTGTGGTTGTCCGGCCCGCCGAAGCGCACCTTGTGCAGCGTCTGGATGCCGACCGCGGTGACCATCGCGAACATCACCGTCGCCGCGCCGCCGACCACCGGACCGGGGAGGGCCGCGACGACCGCGCCGACCTTCGGCACGAGCCCCAGGACCACCAGCCCGATCCCGCACACGGTGACCACCCAGCGGCTGCGCACGTTCGTCATCGAGATCAGGCCGACGTTCTCGGCGTAGGCGGTGTCGGGGAACGAGTTCATGAACCCCGCGAGGAACGCCGAGAGCCCGTCGACGGCGAGACCGCGGGCCAGGTCGTTCGGGCTGAGGTCACGTCCGACCATCTCGCCGACCGCGAGCATGTCCGCGGTCGACTCGACATAGGTCACGAGCATGACGATGCACATCGAGATGATCGCCGCCGCCGCGAACTTCGGGGGCCCGAAGTGGAACGGGGCAGCGATGCCGAACCAGCCGCTGGTCGCGACGTCGGAGAAGTCCACGAGGCCCATCGGGATCGCGACGACCGTGCCGATGATGATCGCGAGCAGCACCGAGGTCTGCCCGATGAAGCCGCGGAAGAAGCGCGCGATCACGACGATGAGCAGCACGACCACCGCGGCCAGCACGATGTGCGAGACCTGCCCGGAGTCCGGGTTGGTCATCATCGCGACCTCGCCGTCGGCGTCCAGGAACGGCTGGCCCTGCGCGTTCAGCACGGGGATCTCGGCGGTGAACGTCGACGTCGTGTCGCCCGCGATCAGCCCGATGTTGGCCCCGATCAGCGACAGGCCGATCATCGCGATGACGGTGCCCGTGACCAGCGGCGGGAAGAACCGGATGATCATCGAGAACGGCTTGGCGATGAGCAGCGCGAAGATGCCCGAGATGATCATCGCGCCGTAGACGTAGGGCAGGCCGTCCCGCCCGCCGTACGCGTTGGCGATGATGATCATCGGGTTGAGCACGGTGAACGTCGCGCCGGCGACCACCGGCAGCCGCACGCCGAGGATCCGGCTGATCCCGACCGACTGGATGATCGAGGCGATCCCGCAGACCAGCAGGTCGGCGCTGACGAGGATCGCGATGTCGGACTCGTCGAGCCCGACCGCCGGGCCGACGATCAGCGGCACCGCGATGGCGCCCGCGTACATGATGAACAGGTGCTGCAGGCCCAGGACGAGCAGGCGCGGCAGGGGCAGCACCTCGTCGACGGGGTGGACGGTCTTCTCGGACGGCGCTTCGGTCGTGCTCACGGTCACCCTCCCGGTCGCGGGGGCGGAATCGATCGCTGTCGATCGCCCCCGACCGTGACCCGACGGCGTGACACCCACGCAACCGCGTGGTGCCGCCTGCTTGACGCGGACGGGCACGCGCGCAGGAACACGACGAACCGGGCGCGCGGCGGGGCCGCGGGCGGCTACGTTCGGTACCGGTCGCCAGCGCACGCCGACCGTCACCGCTCCCGATCACCACCGAGAGGCGTGCCCATGAGCGACGACGCCACCTGGCTGTCCCACGCGGTCGACCTCGCGTCGACGAACGTCGCCGAGGGCGGCGGGCCGTTCGGCGCGGTCGTCGTCGCCGACGGGGTCGTGCTCGCCCGCGGGCAGAACCGCGTCACCCGCGACCTCGACCCGACCGCGCACGCGGAGGTCGTCGCGATCCGCGACGCGTGCCGGGTCCGCGGCGACTTCTCCCTCGCGGGCGCCACGCTCTACGCGTCGTGCGAGCCGTGCCCGCTGTGCGTGTCCGCCGCGCTGTGGGCGCGCGTCGACCGGGTCGTCTACGCCGCCGACCGCCACGACGCGGCGCGCGGCGGGTTCGACGACCGTGAGTTCTACGAGCTGTTCGCCCGCGACCGCGCCACGTGGGCGACACCCGTCGAGACCCTCGACCTGCCGACGCGGGCCCATCCTTTCGAGGCCTGGCTGGCGAAGTCCGACCGCGTGGCCTACTGAGTCACGACATGGACCTCCTCACCGTCGAGGCCCTCGAGCGCCCCGCCGACGACGCGGCGCTGCGGGCCCGCGCCGCGGCGATGCCGGCCGCGTCGCCCACCGACGCCCTGCTCGCCGGCGGGACCTGGCTCTTCTCCGTGCCGCAGCCCCACCTGCGCACGCTGGTCGACCTCACGACGCTGCCCTGGCCGGCGGTGAGCACGACGCCCGCGGGAGTCACGGTCGCCGCGACGGCCACGATCGCGCAGCTGGTGGAGCAGCTCCCGCACCCGCTCGTGCAGGGGTGCGCCGAGGCGCTGGTCGGCTCGCACAAGGTGTGGAACGTGGCCACGGTCGGCGGCAACATCGCCCTCGCGCTGCCCGCGGGCCCGATGACCACGCTCGCGGTCACCCTCGACGCGACCGCCGTCGTCTGGCCCGCCACGGGCGGGGAGACCCGGCTGCCCGTCGCCGACCTGGTCGTCGGCGACCGGCGGACCCTCCTCGCCGCGGGCGACGTGCTGCGGGCGGTGGAGCTGCCGTCGTCGGCGCTGCGGTCCCGCACCGCCCTGCGCAAGGCCTCCCTCGCGCCGCTCGGGCGCTCGGCGGCGCTGCTCGGGGGACGGATCGACGGTGACGGCGCGGTCACCCTCGCCGTCACCGCCGCCCGCGCCCGCCCCGCGGTGCTGCGGTTCCCGGCCGCCCCGGACACCGCCGAGCTCGACGCCGCCGTGCTCGGGCTCGAGGCGGACGGGCCCTGGTTCGACGACCCGCACGGCACCCCGGCCTGGCGGCGCGCGATGACCCGGCGCCTCGCGCGGGAGATCGTCGAGGAGCTCACGTGAAGGTCAACGGCGAGCCGGTCGACGCCGCCCCGCGTCCCGGGCAGTGCCTGCGCACGCTGCTGCGCGAGACCGGGCACGTCGAGGTCAAGAAGGGCTGCGACGCCGGTGACTGCGGCGCGTGCTCGGTGCTCGTCGACGGCACCCCGGTGCACTCGTGCCTCTACCCGGCCGTGCGCGCCGCGGACGCGGCCGTCACGACCGTCGCGGGGCTCGGCACCCCGGACCAGCCGCACCCCGTGGCGCGCGCGTTCGCCGAGGCCGCCGGCTTCCAGTGCGGCTTCTGCACGCCGGGCATGATCGTCACGGCCGCGACGCTCGCGCCGGGCGCGGACCGGCGGCGCGGCCTGCAGGGCAACCTCTGCCGCTGCACGGGCTACCGCGCGATCGACAGCGCCCTCGACGCCGCGACCACGACCAAGCCCGACGGCCGTGTCGGCGAGTCGGTGCGGGCGCCGGCGACCGAGGACGTCGTCACCGGCTCCGCGCGGTACACCTTCGACGTCGCGGCCCCGCCGGACCTCGCGCACCTCGCGGTGCTGCGCAGCCCGCACGCGCACGCGCGGGTCCTGGCGGTCGACACGGAGGCGGCCCGCGCCGTCCCCGGCGTCCTCGCCGTCCTGACGGCCGCCGACGTCCCGGACGTCCTGTACTCGACCGCGCGCCACGACGACCGGCTCGACGACCCCGACGACACCCGCATGCTCGACACCGTCGTGCGCTTCCACGGTCAGCGGGTCGCGGCCGTCATCGGGGAGACCCTCGCGGCGGCCGAGGAGGGCGTGCGCGCCCTGGAGGTGCGCTACGAGGTCCTGACGCCCGTGCTGGACGCCGAGGCGGCCCGGACCTCGGCGCCGATCCACGGGGACAAGGGGCCGGAGAGCCGGATCGCGGACGCGGCGCACAACGTCGTCGCCGCGCTGCACGACGGGGTGGGCGACGTCGTCGCGGGCGCGGTGGAGGCGCGGGCGGCCGGCGGCGCCGTCGTCTCCGGCACCTGGCACACCGGGCGGGTGGCCCCCACGTCGCTGGAGACCCACGGGTCGCGGGGCGAGCTCGACGCGTCCGGGCGGCTGGTCGTGCGCACGTCGAGCCAGGTGCCGTTCCTGGTGCGCGACGAGCTGGCCCGGCTGCTGGACCTGCCCCGCGAGCGGGTCCGGGTGAGCACCGGCCGGGTCGGCGGCGGGTTCGGCTCGAAGCAGGAGATGCTCACCGAGGACCTGGTCGGGCTCGCCGTCCTGCGCACCGGGCGGCCGGTGCAGTGGGAGCTCACCCGCACCGAGTCGCTGACCGCGACGCCGACCCGGCACCCGATGCGCGTCGCGGTGACGGCGGCGGCGCGCCCCGACGGCTCGTTGACGGCGCTGGCGATCGACGTCCTGTCCGACGCGGGCGCCTACGGCAACCACTCGCCGGGCGTGATGTTCCACGGCTGCCACGAGTCGATGGCGCTCTACCGGTGCGCGAACAAGCGCGTCGACGCCGAGGCCGTCTACACCACCACCCCGCCGTCCGGGGCGTTCCGCGGGTACGGGCTGGGCCAGGTGCAGTTCGCGATCGAGTCGGCGCTCGACGACCTCGCCCGCGAGCTGGGTCTCGACCCGTTCGAGCTGCGCCGCCGTTGCGTCGTGCGGCCGGGCGAGCCGTTCGTCGCGTCGCACGACCCGGGGGAGCACCCCGACGACCTGGAGTTCGGGTCCGACGGCCTGATCGAGTGCCTCGACCTCGCGCAGGCCGCGGTCGCGCGTGACGGGGACGCGCCGCCGCCGGGGGAGCACTGGCGGGTGGGGACGGGGACGGCCGCGACCATGATCGCGACGATCCCGCCGCGGGGGCACCACGCCGAGGCCTCGCTGGCGCTCGCGCCCGACGGGACGTACCGGCTGCGCACGGGCACCGCGGAGTTCGGCAACGGCAGCGCGACCACCCACGCCCAGATCGCGGCGACGACCTTGGGGTGCCGCCTGGACCAGGTGCGGGCGGTCGCCGGCGACACCGACGCGGTCGGCGTCGACACCGGGGCGTTCGGGTCGACGGGCACCGTCGTCGCCGGGACGGCGGTGGCGCGGGCGGCGGCCGGTCTCGCTTCGCGGGTGCTGCGGGCGGCGGCCGCGCGGCTCGGGGCGGACGTGGGTGAGTGCCGGCTCGGGGCGGAGGGGGTGACGGCGGCGGGTCTCCGCGTGGACCTGGGGGAGCTCGCGGTGCTGGTCGGCGGCGAGCCGTCGGTCGGGCGCCACGACGGCACCCCGCGGTCGGTGGCGTTCAACGTGCACGCGGTGCGCGTCGCGGTGGACGTCCGCTCGGGCGAGGTGCGCATCCTGCGCTCGGTGCAGGCCGCCGACGCCGGCGTCGTCGTCAACCCGCAGCAGTGCCGGGCGCAGGTCGAGGGCGGCGTCGCGCAGGCGATCGGCACGGCGCTCTACGAGGAGATCCGGCTCGACGACGCCGGCCGCGTCGTCACCCGCGTCCTGCGCGACTACCACCTGCCGCAGTACGCCGACGTGCCGCGCACCGAGGTGTTCTTCGCGGACACGTCGGACCCCCACGGCCCGTTCGGGGCGAAGTCGATGAGCGAGTCGCCCTACAACCCCGTCGCCCCGGCCCTGGCCAACGCGATCCGCGACGCCACCGGCGTCCGCCCCTACCGCCTCCCGATGACCCGCGACCGGCTGTGGGCGGCGTTCGGCGCACCCGAGATCAGCGACGGCGACTGAGGCCCGGGGTGTTCGAGCAATGCGGCTTTCCTGGCGTGTGAGGCCAGGATCGCCACATCCTCGGTGCGCCGACACGCCGTCGGCGTGTCGGCCTGGCGGCCACGCTGACACTCAACGTCAGGAAATCCACCCGCTCGGGTCCTAGGCCGTCGGAGTGAGCATCTTTCCGACAGCGGTGACGGAACGTGACACTGTCGGCCGTGACGACCGTTCGTGCCGAGACCGGCCCGCCCTCGATGGGACGTCTCGTGGTCCTCCTGGTCGGGCTGCCGCTCGTGGCGGTGTTCGTGGTGATCGTCGCGGTCGTGCTGGGCAGCCACGGACCCTCCGGCGGCGGCGTGGTCCGGGCCTACACCGCGACGGAGCTCGACCGCGAGGTCGCCACGCAGCTGACCATGAGGTGCGCGGGCGGCACCGACCCGATCTGCCGGTCCCTGCGCCGGGCCGACGCGGCGGGCGGGGGGTTCGGGTACGGGCCGGTCGAGACCCCGACCGCCCGGTGCCGGGGCGGGGTGTCCGAGGCGTCGCCGAGCACGACGTGCCTCGTCTACAGCCGGCGCGGCCGCCCGGTCGGACCCGTCGACGTCACCCTCGTCGTCACGTCCGGCACCGGCGACCGGGCCCGGGACGGGCGTCCGATGTCGTTCCTGCAGATCAGCTGACGAGCCCGACGCCGGCCGCGACGAGCGTCGCCAGCCCCAGCACGAGGAACGCGGCCGGGAAGCCGCCGAGCACCGCCGCCACGGCGACGCCGCCGGCCGGTGCCAGGGCGACGGCGAGGGTCACCGGGGCGGAGAAGACGCCGTTGATCCGCCCGAACGCGCGGGTCCCCCAGCGGTCGGAGACGGTCGAGGCCTGCAGGAGCGTGTGCAGTCCGCGCCCGGCGCCCGCGACGACCGCGAGCGCGATGAGCAGCGGCGCCGGGCCGGGGACCAGGGCCAGCGCGATGACGCCGGCGGCACCGAGCACCAGGACCGCCACCAGGCGGGTCCGCGGCGTCGACCGCCGCACCAGCGGGACGAACGTCAGGCGCCCGAGCACCTGCCCGGCCCCGGTGAGCCCGAGCGCCAGGGCGGCGAGGCGGAGGTCGAGCCCGCGGCCCTCGAGCAGCGGCACCAGGTTGATGGTCGCGCCGTAGAGCGCGAAGGCGCTGAGCGTCATCACGGCCGCGACCACCACGAAACGGGGACTGCGCAGCACCTCGGACGCGTGCTCACGGTCGGCCGACTCGCGGTCGACGTTCTCGGCAGGGCGCCACCGCGGGGTGAGCGCGAGGGCGTGCAGCGGCACCGTGACGAGCGCGAGCACGACGGCGAGGACCCCGAACGTCCCGCGCCAGCCCAGAGGACCGACCAGGGCGGCGGTCAGCGGCGCGAACACCGTGCTCGCGAACCCGGCGACGAGCGTCAGGGTCGTCAGCGCTCGCACGCGCTGGTCGCCGTACCAGCCGGTCAGCGCCGCGAACGCCGGCGGGTACAGCGTCGCCGACTGCCCGAGTCCCGCCAGCGCCCACGCCGCGTAGAACAGCGGCAGGTTCGGCGCGGCGGCGATCGCCAGGACGGCGAGGACGCCGACGACGGACCCGGTGGTCATCACCAGCCGCGGCCCGCGCCGGTCGATGAGTCGGCCGACGGCGATCCCGGCGCCGGCCGAGACGAGCGCGCCGACCGAGAACGCTCCGGTGGCCGCGCCGACCGACCACCCGGTGTCGGCGCTGATGGACGTCACCAGGACCGGGAACGCGTAGTAGAGGACGCCCCAGCTCACGATCTCGGTGACGCACAGCGCGGCGAGGGCGCGGCTCCGGGCCTCCACGCCGCACACCCTGGACCAGGTGCGTCCGGCCCGCTCCGTGATCGTGGGTGCTTTCCTGACGGTGAGCGTCAGCGTGGACGCCAGGCTGACACGGCTCGGCGCGTCGTCCTCGCGAGGATGTGGCGATCCTGGCGTCAGACGCCAGGAAAGCCGCATCGCTCGAACACGCCGACCCCGAGGGAGAGCGGCGGGCGACGACGACACGGGCGGCGGGCCCGGGCGGCGCGTAGGTTCGGGCGCGTGGTCGTTCCCGCCGATCTCCCCGATCCCGCGGTCCCGCCGCCGGCGCTGGCCGAGCTCCCGGAGCCGGTGCAGCCGACGCGGGCGGAGGTGCGCGCGGCGCTAGGACGGACGGCGCTGCTCTCCGGGGACCCGCGGAGTGCCGACGTCCTCGCCGACGCCACGACGCTGCTCGCCGCGCGCGGCGACGACCTCGGCGCGCTCCTCGCGCTCGCGGCGCAGCGGCGCGACGAGCACCTCGCCACCGAGGGTCGCGCCGGCGTCGTGACCTACAGCCCCAAGGTCTTCGTCCCGCTCACGCGCCTGTGCCGCGACCGGTGCCACTACTGCACGTTCGCGACGGTGCCGGGCCGCCTGCCGGCCGCGTACCTCGAGCGCGACGAGGTCCTCGACATCGCGCGCGCCGGGGCGGAGCAGGGGTGCACCGAGGTGCTCTTCACCCTCGGCGACCGCCCCGAGGAGCGCTGGTCCGCGGCCCGCGACTGGCTCGGCGCGCGGGGCCTCGGCACCACGCTCGACCACGTGCACGACTCGGCCGAAGCGGTGCTCCACGAGACCGGCCTGCTCCCGCACCTCAACCCCGGCGTCATGGACCTCGTCGAGCTCCAGCGGCTCCGGTCCGTCTCGCCGTCGATGGGGATGATGCTGGAGACGACGGCCACGCGGCTGTGGTCTCGCCCGGGCGGCGCGCACTTCGGGTCGCCGGACAAGGAGCCCGCCCTGCGTCGCCGGGTCGTCGACGACGCCGGGAGCGCACGGGTGCCCTTCACCTCCGGGATCCTCGTCGGCATCGGTGAGCACCGGGCCGAGCGGGCGCAGTCGCTGCTCGTGCTCGCGGAGTCGGCGCAGCGGGGCGGGCACCTGCAGGAGGTCATCGTCCAGAACTTCCGCGCCAAGCCCGACACCGCCATGCGCGGCGAGCCCGACGCCGAGTTCGACGCGTTCGTCGCGGCCGTGGCCGTCGCCCGGCTGATCATGCCGCTCGGCGTCAGCGTCCAGGCGCCGCCGAACCTCGCCGGCGACCTCGACGACAGCCAGTCCGCCGCCGACGACCAGGCCCTGCTGCTGCGGGCCGGGATCGACGACTGGGGCGGGGTCTCGCCCGTGACCCCCGACCACGTCAACCCCGAACGCCCGTGGCCCGGGCTGGACGCGCTGCGGGACGTCACTGCCGCGGCCGGATTCGCGCTCACGCCGCGGCTGACGATCTACCCGCGCTACGTCCGCGACCCGAACCGGTGGCTGCACCCCGACCTCGTCGACCCCGTCATCGCCCTGGCCGACGAGCAGGGGCTCGCCCGGCCGCGGCAGCCGGCCGCGGCGCGGTGAGCGGCCGGAACCCGCTCGCGCGCGCCGAGTCCGACCCCGCGGGGCTGCCCGACGACGACTACGTCGCGCTGCTCGCCGCGGACGGCGAGGAGCTCGAGGCCCTCGCCGAGCTCGCCGACGAGGTGCGCCGCGAGGCCGTCGGCGACGAGCTGACCTTCGTCGCGAACCGCAACCTCGACACCGCCGTCGTCCGGGACCCCGCCCACGCCGCGGAGCTCGTCGACGAGGCCTGGGCCCTCGGCGCCACCGAGATCTGCGTGCAGGGCCCGCTGCCGCCCGACGTCGACGACCGCGCCCCGCTCGACCTCGTCGCGCTCATCACCGGGCGCGTGCCGCTCCACCTGCACGCGTTCCGCCCCGCCGAGGTCGCCGACGCCGCCGCGCGCCTGGGGCTGAGCGCCCGCGAGTTCCTCGTCGCCGCCCGCGAGGCCGGGCTGGGGTCGGTCCCCGGCACGGCCGCCCGCATCCTCGACGACGGCATCCGCGCCCTGCTCACCGGCGGCACCGACATCCCCGCCGCCCGCTGGACCGAGCTCGTCACCACCGCCCACGAGGTGGGCCTGCGCTCGACCGCGACAATGGTCTACGGGCACGTCGAGACCCCGGCCGAGCAGGTCGCGCACCTGCGCGCGCTCGCCGCGATCCAGGACCGGACCGGTGGGTTCACCGAGTTCATCCCGATGCCGCTGATGCCCGAGGCGCTGCCGCCCGAGCTGCGGCGTGTCGCCGAGCGAGCATGTGGCGATCCTGGCGTCACACGCCAGGAAAGCCGCATTGCTCGCACCGGAACGGTGCCCGACGCGCGGGAGACGCGAGCGCTGTACGCCGTCGCGCGGCTGATGCTGTTCGGGCGCATCGACCACGTCCAGGCGGCGTGGCCCAAGCTCGGGCCCGCGCTGACCACCGCGGTCCTGCGCGGGGGTGCCGACGACGCGGGCGGGCTGCTCCTCGACGGCGCGATCGACCCGGCCGCCGGGGCGGAGGCGGGCCGTCAGCTCACGCTCGGCGAGGTCGAGGCGCTCGCCGCCGACCTCGGCCGCACGCCCCGCCAGCGCACCACCGTGTACGGCGATCCGCCCCCCGACCGGATGGCCGTCCTGCGCGGTGCCTCCGGCATGTGAGCACTTCGGAGTGCCGGGCACTCGGAAGTGCGCACACGCCGAAGGCACCCGCGACGAGCGGGACGACGCTCCGACGCCGGGGCCCGGATCGACGGCGAGGCCGGGCGGGCGCGCCTCTGGCTCGCGCTCGGCGTGATCGCCGTGCTCTGACAGCCCGACGTCCCCGGCGTAGGTTCGGGTCGTGCCTGATCACGTCGACGTCGACGTCGCGGTGGTCGGCGCCGGGTTCGCGGGCATCGGTCTCGGTGTCCGGCTGGCCCGGCGGCGCCGCGAGTCGTTCGTGCTCCTCGAGCGCGCGCACGGCGTCGGCGGCACGTGGCGCGACAACCGCTACCCCGGGGTGGCCTGCGACGTCCCCTCGCACCTGTACTCGTACTCGTTCCGCCCCAAGCCCGACTGGTCGCGGGTGTTCGCACCCGGGCCGGAGATCCACGAGTACCTGCGCGAGTGCGCCCGCGACGAGGGCCTCGACCCTCACCTGCGCCTGGGCACCGAGATGCAGCACGCCCGGTGGGACGGCACGCGGTGGCGGGTCGCGACGTCGGCCGGCACCTACCGGGCGAAGGTCCTCGTCGTGGCCGCTGGGCGGCTCTCCGAGCCCCGCATCCCCGAGCTCCCGGGGCTGTCCGACTTCGAGGGCCCGGTCTTCCACTCCGCGCGCTGGGACGGCGCCGCCGAGCTCGCCGGGCGCCGCGTCGGGGTCGTCGGCACCGGGGCGTCGGCCGCGCAGATCGTGCCCGCCCTCGCCGGCGCCGCGAGCCACCTCGTCGTCTTCCAGCGCACGCCGCCGTGGGTGGTGCCACGCGGCGACCGCGCGTACTCCGACCACGAGCGCCGTGCCTTCGCCCTCGACCCCGCCGCCGAGCGGGCCCTGCGCGAGGAGCTGTTCGACGAGGCCGAGCACGCCATCGCCGCGCGCCGGCGCGTGCGCCCCGACATCGACCGCCTGCGCGAGCGGGCGCTGGGCCACCTCGCCGCCCAGGTGCCCGAGCCCGACCTGCGCGCCCGCCTGCGCCCGGACTACGAGATCGGCTGCAAGCGCATCGTCATCTCCGACGACCTCTACCCGGCGCTCGGGCGCGACGACGTGACCCTCGAGCCGAGCGCGCTGGCGCGGGTCGAGAAGTCGACGGCGATCGCGGCGTCCGGCGCCCACCACCCGCTCGACGCGCTCGTCCTCGCGACCGGCTTCTGGACCACGCGGCTGCCCTTCGCCCAGCGCATCGAGGGCCGGGTGGGCCTGCTCGCCGAGCGCTGGGCCGACGGGATGACCGCGCACGCCTCGACCGCGGTGCACGGCTTCCCCAACATGTTCGTGGTCAACGGACCGAACGCGAGCCTCGGGCACAACTCGGCCGTCTACATGATCGAGACGCAGATCGACCACGTCCTCGGCGCCCTCGACCACCTCGCCGACCGTCCCGGGATCCCGCTGGAGGTCACCGCGGAGGCCGAGGAGGCCTACACCCGCGAGATCGACGCCATGAGCGCGGACACCGTGTGGCTGCGCGGCGGGTGCGACAGCTGGTACGTCGACGAGGCCAGCGGCCGGCTCACGCTGCTGTGGCCCGGCACGGCGCGCTCGTTCCGGGCGCGCAACGGGACGTTCGACCCGCGTCCGTACGGCGCGGCCCGAGCGCTCGACGGCGGTTGACAGCGCCCGTGAACGGCGCGTGATGCGGAGCCACGCGGGGTAGCTAGGACCCACGCGCGGGCCGTTCCCGGTCCGCGGCCAGTCGGGGACCGCGAGAGGACAGCGCAGCGATGACCAGCGCCGCCAGCACTACCGCCGACACGGACGGCTCCGGAGCCGACCAGCCGACGCAGCTGGAGAAGCTGCGCGCGAAGTACCCGTGGCTCGACCACCTCGTGCGGGCCGCGACCCGGTACACCGAGAAGCACGGCGACCACTACGCCGCCGCGATCACCTTCTTCTCGATCCTCGCGCTCGTCCCGCTCATGATGGTCGCGTTCGCCGCGGCGGCGTTCGTGCTCGCGAACAACCAGGCGCTGCTCACCGAGATCCAGAACAGCATCACGGCCGCCGTCCCTCCCGGGCTGGGCGACCTGCTCAACTCCGTCATCGACCAGGCGATCGCCCAGCGCAACGCCGTCGGGATCATCGGTCTGCTCGGTGCCCTGTTCTCCGGGCTCGGGTGGATGGGCAACCTGCGCGAGGCGCTCTCCGAGCAGTGGGACCAGCGCGGTGAGCCCCCGTCGATCGTCAGGAAGTACGGCAGCGACCTCATCGCGATGGTCGGGCTCGGACTGGCCTTCGGCCTGTCGTTCGCCGTCACCGCGGTCGCCACCGGGCTGTCGAACACCATCCTCGACTTCCTGGGGCTCGGCGACGCGGGCTGGGCGCACGTCCTGTTCGTCGTCGCCGGCATCGTCATCACGATCGCCGCGAACTGGCTGGTCTTCCTCTGGGTCATCGCCCGCCTGCCCCGGGAGCCGGTGACGCTGCGCTCGGCGGCCCGGGCGGCGCTGCTCGCCGCGGTCGGGTTCGTGATCCTCCAGCAGATCATGACCGTCTACATCGGCAGCGTCACCAGCTCGCCCGCCGGGGCCGCGTTCGGGCCGATCATCGGTCTGCTCGTGTTCGCCAACTTCGTCTCGCGCTTCATCCTGTTCGTCACCGCCTGGGCGGCGACGCTGAAGGAGAACGAGCGCGAGGAGCTGCCCGAGCCGGCGCCGGTGATCGTGCGGCCCGCGGTGACGGTCGGGCGCACCCCCGGCCCGCGCGCCGCCGCCGGGCTCCTCGGCGCGGGCGCGATCCTCGGCGTGTTGGGCCTCGGGATGGGGCGCCGGCGCAGCAAGGAGAGCTGACCCCATGTGAGCAGTTTCCGACGCAATGGCGCAGGAGCCGGTCAGCCCAGCCAGGCGCAGGCCAGGAGGGCGAGCTCGACGTCGAGGCGGTCGGTGTCGGTGCCGCCGACGGGGCGCCCGCGCACCTCGTCGGCGCGCCCCACCCGGTACTTCACCGTGTTGCGGTGCACCTGCAGCCGTCGCGCCGTGGTGGCGAGGCTGCCGCCGGTCGCGAGGAACACCCGCAGCGTCTCGCGCAGGCGCGCGACGGCGGGGTCCGGCTCGGCGAGCGGCCCCAGGACGCGACGCACCCAGGCCCGCGCGCCGTCGCGGTCGGCGCACAGCAGCGCCACCGCCCCCACCTCGTCGAACAGGATCGCCGGCGGCGCGCCGGCCCCCGACGCCAGGGCGACCTCCCGGGCCCGCCGGGCCTGGTCGTGGCTCGTCCGGAACCCGTCGAGGCCGGCGGCGGGCGAGCCGACCGCGACGTGCCACCCCGCGCCGTGGCGGGTCACGGCCCGCGTCAACGTCTCGCCGGAGGGGTCGTCGTCGTCGCGCCGCGTCACCCAGACCCACGCGCTGCCCGCGTCCCACGGCACGACCAGGGGGCGGCCGACGGCGTCGAGGGCGGCGCCGAGGTCCAGCGCCACCCGCTCGAGCGCGGGGATCCCGGGCTCGGTGGGGTCGTCGACCCACACCACCAGCGCCAGGTGCACCGGCGCGAACCGGTAGGCGAGCGTGGACTCGACGGCCAGGCGCTCGTCGGGGTCGGTGGGCGTGCGCCCGGCGAGGACGTCGCGCACCCGCGCCAGCCGCAGCGCGTGGCGACCCTGCCGCCAGCGGTCGCGCTCGTCCTCGTACGCGGCCACGACGTGCTGGGTGACGTGGTCGACGTAGTCCATGACGACCAGCACGATCTTCTGGGACGCCGCGACGGCCGCGTCGCCCGGCCGGCGGGTGGCCTCGGCGAACGCCCACTCCATGAGGTGCGACTGGCCCACGCGGTAGGCGCGCACGAGGGCGTTGACAGGCACGTCGCGCTGGGCGAGCCGCCGCGCGTACTCGATCGCCGCCGGGGGTGGTTCCACGTCGCGCGGGGCGAGGCCGCGACGCAGGACGTGCAGGATCGTCTCGACGTTGCCCTCGACGCTCGCGGCGAGCAGGTCGAGCAGCGCGGGGTCGCCCCGGAGCTCGTCGATGCGGGTGGCGAGCACGTCGGTGATCGAGGCGCTGACCTCGGTGCGCCGCGGCGTCAGGGCGTCCGCGACCTCGGCGACGACGTCCGGGGGGCCGGTCGGCAACGGGGAGGGCTGGACGACCACCACCCTCGACCACCACCCGAGCGCCCGCGGCCCTCGACGGCCGTCGTCCGACGGTAACGGTCAGGGCGGACCGCGACCAGCGTTCGCGACCGACCGGCGGCGCGCGGAGGTCCACACGGCAGAGGCCCGCACAAGTCGGCGGCGGTCGTTCGTCCCCGTCGCACAAGCGCCGACCGTGTGGCCGGGGTCACGCTGCGATGGATACATGTCGCCGACCGACAGGAGCCACCGGTGCCCCTCCACCCCGAGGCCAAGACCCTCCTCGACGGGCTCGTCGAGGCGGGCATGCCGCCGATCGAGTGCATGACCGTGCCCCAGGCCCGCCAGGCCTGCGCGGCGTTCATCGACCTGCAGCCCCCGGCCGAGGACGTCGCCGACGTCAAGGACCGCGCGATCCCGGGGCCGGCCGGCGACATCCCGGTGCGGATCTACACGCCGGCCGGCGACCTGCCCCACGGCGTGCTGCTCTACTTCCACGGCGGCGGCTGGGTGATCGGCGACATCGAGACCGTGGACCGGCCCTGCCGCCAGATCGCGAACGCCGCGAACGTCACCGTGGTCAACGTCGACTACCGCCTCGCGCCGGAGCACGTCCAGCCCGCGGCCTTCGACGACTGCTACGCCGCCACGGTCTGGGTCGCCGAGCACGCCGAGGAGCTCGGGGTCGACGCCTCCCGCCTCGCGGTCGGCGGCGACTCGGCCGGGGGCCACCTCGCCGCCGCGGTCAGCCTCGCCGCCCGCGACCGCGGGGGCCCGGCGATCGCGTTCCAGCTGCTGATCTACCCGGTCGTCGACTTCGACTGGACCAGCCCGTCCATCACCGAGAACGGCGAGGGCTACCTGCTCGGGCGCGCCACCATGCAGTGGTTCTGGGCGCACTACCTGGGCGCGACCGACCCGGCCGACGACCCGTACGCGTTCCCGCTGCGCGCCCCGGACCTCTCCGGGCTGCCCCCGGCGTTCGTCGCCTCCGCCGAGTTCGACCCGCTGCGCGACGAGGGCGAGGCCTACGCCCGCCGCCTGCGCGAGGCCGGCAACAGCGTCACCGCCGAGCGCTACGACGGCATGATCCACGGCTTCCTCTGGACGCTCGGTGCCACGCCGTCGGGCGCCCGGGTCGTCGACGACGCCGTCGCGGCGATGCGCCCCGCCCTGAGCCCGACCGTGTCCGCGTGACGGAGGAGGACCCGTGACGATCACCGAGAGCAGCCCCACGACCAGCGCCGACGGGAGCGGCGGCGCCGACGGCAACGAGCACGTCGACGTCCTCGTCATCGGCGCCGGCGTGTCCGGCATCGACGCCGGACACCACATGCGCGAGCGCTTCCCCGACAAGAGCTTCGCGATCCTCGAGAAGATGCCCGGCCGCGGCGGGACGTGGTGGACCCACCGCTTCCCGGGCGCCCGGTCGGACTCGGACCTGTTCACGTACGGCTACGCCCACAAGCCGTGGCGCGGCCCGTCGATCGCCACCTCCGGAGAGATCACCAACTACCTCGACGAGGTGATCGAGGAGGACGACCTCAAGGCGGCGATCCGCTACCGGCACGAGGTGACGGCCGCGAGCTGGTCGTCGGACGAGCAGCGCTGGACCGTCGACGTGCACCGCGACGACACCGACGAGACGCTGCAGATGACCTGCGGCTTCCTGTGGATGTGCCAGGGCTACTACAACCACCAGGACCCCTACCGCCCCGAGTGGCCGGGGACGGACCGGTTCCGCGGGGTCATCGCCCACCCCCAGACGTGGCCCGAGGACCTCGACTGGGAGGGCAAGCGCGTCGTCGTCATCGGCAGCGGGGCGACGGCGGCGACCGTCGTCCCGGCGATGGCCGAGAAGGCCGCGCACGTGACGATGCTGCAGCGCACGCCCACGTTCGTCGCGGCGGTGCCGAAGACCCACGAGCTCGCGGTCCAGCTGCGCGCCCTCGACATCCCCGAGGACTGGACCCACGAGATCCTCCGCCGGGCGTACATCGAGCAGTTCAACGAGCTGACCCGGATGTGCCAGGAGACCCCGGACGAGGCGCGGACCTGGCTCCTCGACGAGATGCGGCCCTACCTGCCCGAGGGCTACGACGTCGAGAAGGACTTCAACCCGGGGTACCGCCCCTGGCAGCAGCGCATCGCGGTGGTGCCCGACGGCGACATCTTCACCGCGATCTCCGAGGGTCGGGCGTCGGTGGTCACCGACACCATCGACACCTTCACCGAGACCGGCATCCGCACGTCGTCGGGCGAGGAGCTCGAGGCCGACATCGTCGTCTCGGCCACCGGGTTCAACCTCAGCGCCCTCGGCGACATCCCGTTCACCGTCGACGGCGCGCCCGTGGACGTCTCGCAGCAGGTGACCTGGCGCGGGATCATGATCTCGGGCATCCCGAACATGGCCTACGTCTTCGGCTACTTCCGGCACAGCTGGACGCTGCGGGCCGACCTCGTCAGCGACCTGATCTGCCGCCTGATCACGACGATGGAGAGCCAGGGGGCGCACCAGGTCACCCCGACCCTGCGGGCCGAGGACGCGGACATGGAGATCCGCCCGTGGTCGGACCCGGAGAACTTCAACTCCGGCTACGTCATGCGCAGCCAGCACAAGATGTTCAAGCAGGGCGACCATGCGCCGTGGACGCACATGCACGAGTACGCCGAGGAGCGCCACACCCTGCCCGCCGCCGACCTGGACGACGGGTCCCTGCAGTACCGCTGACCGGTCAGCGGTACGCCGAGCGCCGGACCTTGCCCGCGTCGTCGCGCAGCGCCTCGGCCGAGCGTCGCCACGCCCGTGGCCGCTTGGCCGAGGAGAGCCGCGCGGCGATGTGGGCGTCCAGGTCGGCGTCGGTGACGTCGCCGTCGACCTGGATCACGGCGTGGGGCACGGAGCCGAGGTCGTCGTCGGGCGCCGGGACGACGACGGCCGAGACGACCGCCGGGTGCTCGAGGATCGCCGCCTCGATCTCGGCCGGGTACACGTTCTGGCCGCCGACGACGATCATGTCCGTCGCCCGGTCGGCGAGGTAGAGGTAGCCCTCGGCGTCGAAGCTGCCCATGTCGCCGAGGGACTCCCAGCCGCCGGGGCGGCGGCGGGCGTCCGCGCCGAGGTAGCGGTAGGTGGTGACGCCCGGAGCGGGGCGCAGCCAGAGCTCGCCCACCTCGCCGACCTCGCAGCGCCGCGTCCCGTCGGGCGTCCGCGCCTCGATCTCGCCGCCGGTCACGCGGCCGACGGAGCCGGGGTGGGCGAGCCACTCGCGGCCGGTGATCGTCGTGCGGGCCTGGGCCTCGGTGGCGGCGTAGCCCTCGAGCACCCGGTCCGGGCCGAGCCACTCGATGACCGCGCGCTTCACCGCGGGCGGGCACGGCGCGCCGATGTGGAACAGCGTGTGCAGGGCGGGCAGGTCCGGCAGGTCGGGCAGCCGCACCATCCGCCCCATCATCGTCGGCACGGCGTAGATCCAGGTCGCGGCGTGCTCCCGCGCGAGCGCCACGGCCCGGGCGGCGTCGAACCGGCCCATGAGCACGACGTGGTTGCCGGTCATGAGCCCGAGCAGCGAGAACAGGTACGGCGCGTTGTGGAACAGCGGCGCCGTGCACAGGAACGTCCCGTCCGGGCGGATGTCGTAGACGGGCGCGCGGGCGACGACGGTCTCGAGCGTGCCCGGCTCGCCGGCGACAATGACCTTGGGACGGCCCGTCGAGCCGCCGGACGTCGGCGCCTTCCACGCCGGTGACGGCGGGGCGGGCGGCGGCGGGGTGTCCGGGCCGGCGGGCCGGTGCCCGAGCGGCAGGACGGTCGTCCCCGACGGGGCCAGGTCCGGGTCGGTGCCGGGCGCGAGCCCCGCGACCACCGGTGGGCGCACCACGTCGAGCACGGCCGCGAGCTCGGCGGGCGCGAGCCGGTGCGACACCGGCTGCGGCACCGCGCCGAGCTTCCACGCCGCGATCGTCAGCGCGTAGTGCTCGGCGACGTTCGGGAACGCGATCGAGACCATGTCGCCGGGACCGGTGCCGAGGGCGGCCAGCTCGTGCGCCCACCGGTTGGCGTGCGCCTCGAGCTCGGCGAAGGTCCAGCGGGCTGTATCACGCCTCCGGCGCGGCAGCTCCGCTTCGCTGCGTGCCGCCTCGTCGTCGGTGACCGCGGGTCGGTCGGGGTGCTCGGCCGCGATCCGGGTGAACGCCTCGCCGAGGGGTTCGGGCATGGGGCAATCCTGCGCCCCCGGGACGATCAGCGCCGGGCCGCGCGCAGGGCGACGAGTCCGCCGGCGGCCGCGACGATGGCCACGATCAGCAGCGGGGTGCCCCAGGACGAGGACGTCGCGCCGGACGAGGACGCCGGCCCGCCGTCGCTGCTGTCGCCGGTGCCGGGCTCCGGGGTGACGCTGACCTGGGCGTCGTCGCCGCCGGCCGGCGCGTCGGTGAGCGTGCCGGCGGGCCGGCGGTCGGTGAGGGCGAACCCGTAGTCGAGCAGCGCGGCCGCCTGCTCGTACATCGGCGTCGGGCGTTGCTCGCCGCGCATGAGGACGGCCACCAGCCGGTGCCCGCCCCGCTGCGCGGCCCCGATGAACGTGTGCCGCGCGTCGTCGGTGAAGCCCGTCTTCCCGCCGATGTAGCCCTGGTAGCCGCTGGTCAGCAGCTTGTTGTCGTTGACGACCTCGAAGGGCGGGTTCGCGCCGTAGCCGGGGAACGGGATGCGCGTGGTCGACGTCGCCTGGGCGAACGCCTGCTCCCGCATCGCGACGCGGAAGATCGACGCGAGGTCGTAGGCCGACGTCGACATGCCCGGCCCGTCGAGCCCCGAGGGCGTCGCGGCGCGGGTGTCGAGCGCCCCGAGGTCGTGCGCCGTGGTGTTCATGAGGTCGACCGTCGCGGGCACGCTGCCCGTGAGCCGGACCGCCAGCGCGTGCGCCGCGTCGTTGCCCGACGCCATGAGCATGGAATCGAACACCTGGCGGATCGTGTACTGCCCGCCCGGCCCGATGCCGACCCGCGTGCCCTCCTGGTCGGCGTCCTCCTGCGTCCCGGTGATCGTCTCGTCCATCGGGAGCCTGCGAGCCACGAGCAGCCCGGTCAGCGTCTTCATCAGCGACGCCGGGCGCAGCCGGGCGTGGGGGTTGCGGGCGGCGATGACGGCGCCGGTGTCGAGGTCCGCGAGCACGTAGGAGACGACCCCGACCGCCGGTGCCGCCGGGGTGCCCTCGCCGACGACGTCGCCGCAGGTGCCCATCGCGGGCCCGCCGACGGGCGGGTCGGGCACCGGGAGCGCCGGGGGCTCGGTCTGCCCGGGCCGCAGGGCCTCGGACTCGTCGACCGGCGGGCCGGGCGCGGTCCCGTCGGGGCACTCCGCGCCGGCGGGGAGAGCGGGCGCGGCGGCAGCCGTGGCCGCAAATCCGGGGAGGGCGCACAGCAGCAGTGCCAGGAGCACCGTCACCGTCGCGAGCCGACGTCGGGAACGCACCGGCGCGACACTAGACGCCGCACCGCGCGCCGTTCCCGACCGCCGTGCCGCCCGCTCGGGTGCACCGGCCGGGGAGCGAAGGCGTCCTTCGCTGCGTGGCACGCCGTCGGGGCGTCCCTCGCTCCACCGGGCCCGTGGACCGGCGACGGAGCGAAGGCGTCCCTCGCTGCGTCGTGCGCAGTCAGGGCGGCCTTCGCTCCCGCGAGGGCGTGGCGCTCACCTCGGCGCCGGAGCTCTCCGGGTGATCGAAGTACCGATACGGACGCTCAGCGTCTGCGACGGCACTTCGCTGACGACCCGGCGCGCTCAGCCCTCGGCGCCGGAGCTCTCCGTCGGCAGTTCCGCGCCGTTGACCTGGCTGTCACGCGAGACGGGCTTGCGCGAGCCGCGGCGGGCGGTCGGGCGGGGAGCGGGCATCGGGGCGGAGTTCCCGCCGCCCGGGCCGAGGATGATCTCGGCGAAGGTCGCCATCGCCTCGTCGAGGTGGCCGGCGTTGCGGCGCTCGGACTCCTCGTTGGCCTGGCGGACCAGCGCCACGACGGCCTCGTGGTCGGGCCGGCTGACCAGGGTGCCGTCGAGGCGGTCGAGCCCGTTCTCCACGGAGGTGGACAGGGCGCCGACGCGGTCGTTCAGCCCCGTCTCGACGCCGTCGAGGCGGCTGCCGACCTGGTCGAGGCGGCCGGTGAGGGACTCGAGCCGGGAGGTCAGCTCGCCGACCTGCTCGGCGGTCTCGGAGCGGGTGGTGGTGGCGTCGCTGCGGGCGGCCTCGCGGGTGCCGGTGATCTCCTCGGAGACGCCGCGGGCGAGGTCGTCGAGGCGGTCGCGCAGGGAGGAGTCGACGGCGTCGACGCGCTCGCGCATCGGGCCGGTGACCGCCGAGGGGAGCCCGTCGAGGCGCATCTCGTGGCGGTCGAGCTTGTTGTCGAGGTCGTCGAGGCGCTTGTGCAGCCCGGAGATGCGGTCCTCGAGACCGTCCATCCGGCCCGCCACGCCCTCGAAGCGCCCGGAGACGCCGTCGAGGCGGCCGTCGAGCTGGGCGAACGGGGTGGCCAGGCGCTCGGCGACGCGGTCGACGAGGCCCTCGACGAGCCGCGCGAGCGAGGAGATCGAGGACTCCTGGCTGTCGAGCTTCGCGACGGTCTCGTCGAGGCGCTCGGCCAGCACGCTCATCTCGGTGCGGTCGGGCACCTCGGAGAGCCGCTTGCGCATCGCGCCGAGGCTGTCGAGCGCCGCCAGGCGACCGTGGATCTCGTCGAGCGAGTCGAAGATCTGCTGCTGCTCGCTGTCCCGGACCTCCGCCGCCCGCACCAGCATGCTGCGCATGCGGTCGAAGGACATGGTCTGGCTGTTGTCGATCACGCGGCGCCCATCTCTCTGCGACGGTTCCGGCCCCGGGGACGGCCGGTCTCGGCAGCGCCGAAGCGTAAACACCCCCCGCGGGCCCAGCCCATCCGGGTGATGGCCGGGCGTCCGGGTGTCCACCACACGGGCACCATGCGTGGCCTGGCGTTCAGTGCTGCCGCAGCCGCCCCAGGAAACGGTCCTCGAGTGCCCGCCACGCGGTGGCCTCGCGGTCGAAAGGGGGCGAGGGCGTCAGGCGCGTCGGGTCGGGCCGCACGACGAACGAGACGAGCCAGCCGAGGCTCTCCGACGGCGCCAGCGCCTCGCGGGTGCGGGTCTCGCCGGCCCAGTCCGCGGCGTCGATCATCAGCTCGACCGCGAGCTCCAGCTGCTCGGCGTCGACGACGTCGGGCCCCTCGCCGATGTCGTCGGCGAGCCCCGCGAGCACGTAGCGGTTCTCCGGGGCCACCTCGATCTCGAGGTCGCCGCCGGTCGCGGCGGACACGACCTCCTCCCAGGTGGTCACGTCGGCGAGGTCGTGGCCGTCGGACCCCTCGCCCGCGATCCAGGAGCGCAGCGCGCGGGCCGAGGTGAACGTCTCGATGCGCCCCCCGGAGCCGAGGAAGACCGGGGCGTCGTCGAGGTAGCAGCGCAGCGTGATCACGTCGCCGTCGGTGGTGGTGATGCCGATCGGGTCGATGCCGACCTCCTCCCAGAAGCCCTCCTCGGGCTCCTCGGCGGCGTCGACGAGGTCGCTGCGCAGCGACTCGCCCCGGGTGTCCTCGCGGAGATCGTCGGGCGCGTCGTCGACGGCGTCGCGGGGGTCGTCGGCGACGTCCTGCGCGTCCTCGGGGTCGCCCTCGGCGTTCTCCGCCGGCGCCGCGGGCTCTCCCTCCGCGTCGGGATCGAGGTCGCCGGACTCCTCGGCGGTCGGGGTGGCCGTGGCGCGCAGCCGCGCCGCGAGCTCCTCGTCGACCTCCGGGATGGTGACCATGCCGTCGAGGGCGTCGACCACCTCGTCCCACCGCTCGTCGACGACCTCGGCGAGCTCGGCCCACAGCGCCTGCCCGTCGCGCCCGGCGAAGGCCGTCGGCCCGGCGGTGAGCGCGGCGAAGGCGGGGGTCGCGTCGAGCACCTCGTGGATGACGGCGAGGTCGCAGACGTCGGCGAGCGAGCGGCACATGGCCGCGACCTCGGCGAGGTCGTCGAGGGTCCAGGTGTCGGGGTCGCCCGCCGCGAGCTCGGGGACGGCGACGACGTCGTAGCGCTGCACGTCCTCGGGGGTCAGCTCGTCCACCGAGAGCTTCACGACGACCGGCCACGCGGGGTGGTCGGCGAGGTCGTGCTCCTGGCCGGACTCCTCGGCGCCCGCCACCCAGGCCGCGAGGTCGGCGGCGTCGGCGAAGGCGAAGAGCGCCTCGTCGTCGCCGAGGAACGCCTCCCACTCGTCGCCGTCCTGGCGCCACCGCGGTGCCCACAGCGTGACCAGGTCGCCGGCGGTGAGCGCCAGCGTGATCGGGATGATGTCCTGCGCCATGCCGGGCGGCCTCCGCGAACCGGGGGTGGGGTGCGCGGCGCACCTTATGCCGGGCGCCGTGACCTGCCCGTACCCCGCCGGGCCCTGTTCCACCGCATCCCTCCCGACTGCCACCCTGCCCGGGTGGAGCTGCTGCGGACCCCGGACGACCGTTTCGCCGACCTGCCGGACGTCGTGTCCGCGCCCGACTACGTCGAGGTCGACGATCCCGACGGCGGCCCGGGGATCCGGGTCGCGACCTACACCGCAGGCCTCGAGGACGCGCCCGCCGTGCTGCTGCTCCACGGCGAGCCGTCGTGGTCGTACCTGTACCGGCACGTCGTCGACGCGCTCGTGGCGGCCGACCTGCGGGCGGTGGCCGTCGACCTGGTCGGCTTCGGCCGCTCCGACAAGCCCGCGCGGATCGCCGACCACTCCTACGCCCGCCACGTCGCCTGGACCCGCCAGGCCGTGGACGCGCTCGGGCTGCGCGACGCGGTGCTCGTCGGGCAGGACTGGGGCGGGCTGATCGGCCTGCGGCTGGTCGCCGCCGAGCCGGAGCGCTGGGCCGGGGTCGTGGCCGCCAACACCGGCCTCCCGACCGGCGACGTCGACATGCCGCAGGTCTGGTGGGGGTTCCGCCGTGCGGTCGAGAAGGCCGAGATCCTCGACGTCGGCCGTCTCGTCGCCTCCGGCTGCGCCCGCGGTCTCGCCGACGCCGACCGGGCGGCGTACGACGCGCCGTTCCCCGACGAGACGTTCAAGGCCGGGCCGCGGGCGATGCCGCTGCTCGTGCCGACCCGCCCCGACGATCCCGAGAACGGCGCGAACCGGGCCGCCTGGGAAGCGCTCGGGCGCTACGACCGCCCGTTCCTCACCGCGTTCTCCGACTCCGACCCGATCACCGGCGCCATGGGCCCTGTGCTGCGCGACCACGTCCCCGGCGCGGCCGGCCGGGTGCACCCGACGATCCCCGACGCCGGGCACTTCCTGCAGGAGGACGCGGGCGCCGAGCTCGGGCGCGCGATCGTGGCGTTCACCGAGTCGCTGCCGCGCTGATCACCCGACCCGCGCGTCGCCCGCCACCCGGCCCGATAGCGTCCGCGGCCATGCCGGGTCCCCACGTCGTGCGCCACCCGTTCGTCGACGTCCGCATGACCACCCTGCGCGACGAGACCACCGACCGGCCGGCGTTCCGGGCCGCCGTGCGGGAGCTGACCGCGATGGTGGTCTACGAGGCGATGCGCGACGCGGCCACCGCCCCGGTGGCGATCCGCACGCCGGTGGCGGCGACGACGGGCGCCGAGCTCGCGACGCCGCCGGTGCTCGTGCCCGTGCTGCGCGCCGGGCTCGGGATGGCGGAGGCGGCCCACGCCCAGGTGCCCGGGGCCGTGATGGGCTTCGTCGGCGTCGCCCGTGACGAGCAGACCCTGCAGCCCACGCCGTACATGGCGTCGTTGCCGGGGAGCCTCGCGGGCCGGCCCGTGTTCGTGCTCGACCCGATGCTCGCCACGGGCGGGTCGATGGCCTACACGATCGACCTGCTCGCCGACCGCGGCGCCGACGACGTCACCGCGATCTGCCTGCTCGCCGCGCCCGAGGGCGTCGCGCACCTCGCGGCGACCCACCCGGACGTGCCGGTCTACACCGCCGCCCTCGACGAGCGGCTGAACGAGCACGGCTACATCGTCCCGGGCCTCGGCGACGCCGGGGACCGGCAGTTCGGGGCGATGCCGTAGCCGGTGGCGGGCGTGCGGAGAATGGGGACATGAGCATCCCCGTGCTGACCGCCGTGGCGTGGCCGTACGCCAACGGCCCGCGGCACATCGGCCACGTCTCCGGCTTCGGTGTGCCCTCCGACGTCTTCTCCCGCTACCAGCGGATGGTCGGCAACCGGGTGCTCATGGTCTCGGGCACCGACGAGCACGGCACGCCGATCCAGGTGCAAGCCGACGCCGAGGGCACGACGCCCCGCGAGCTCGTCGACCGCTACTCGCGGGTGATCCAGGACGACCTCGTCGGGCTCGGCCTGTCCTACGACCTGTTCACGCGCACGAGCACCGACAACCACCACCGCGTCACGCAGGACCTGTTCAGCGCGCTGTGGAACAACGGCTACGTCGCGACCGAGACGACGCTCGGCGCGGTCAGCCCGTCGACGGGCCGCACGCTGCCCGACCGCTACATCGAGGGCACATGCCCGATCTGCGGGTACCCGAGCGCGCGCGGCGACCAGTGCGACAACTGCGGCAACCAGCTCGACCCCGCGGACCTGATCAACCCGCGCTCGCGCATCAACGGCGAGACCCCGCAGTTCGTCGAGACCGAGCACCTGCTGTTCGACCTGCCGGCGTTCTCCAAGTCCCTCGCGTCGTGGCTCGACACCCGGACCCACTGGCGGCCCAACGTCCTGAACTTCAGCCGCCGCCTCGCCGAGGACCTCAAGCCCCGCGCGATCAGCCGCGACCTCGACTGGGGCGTGCGGATCCCGCTCGACGGCTGGCGCGACGCCCCGATGAAGCGGTTCTACGTCTGGTTCGACGCCGTCATCGGCTACCTGTCGGCGTCGGTCGAGTGGGCCCAGCGCACCGGCGACCCGGACGCCTGGAAGCAGTGGTGGTGCGACCCGGACGCCCAGTCCTTCTACTTCATGGGCAAGGACAACATCACGTTCCACTCGGTGATGTGGCCGGCGATCCTGCTCGGGCACAACGGCGAGGGCGACCGCGGCGGCGAGGTCGGCGGCTTCGGGCACCTCAACCTGCCCACCGAGGTGGTCAGCTCCGAGTTCCTCACGATGAGCGGCTCGAAGTTCTCCACCAGCCGCGGCACGGTGATCTACGTCGGCGACTTCCTGCGCGAGTTCGGGCCGGACGCGCTGCGCTACTTCATCTCGGTGGCCGGGCCGGAGAACCAGGACACCGACTTCACGTGGGACGAGTTCGTGCGGCGCACGAACTTCGAGCTGGCCAACGAGTGGGGCAACCTCGTCAACCGCTCGGTCTCGATGGCCGCGAAGAACGTCGGCGCCGTGCCCGAGCCGACCGCGCCGGACCCGGCCGACGAGGCGCTGCTCGCGCAGTCGCGGGCGGCGTTCGACACCGTCGGAGCCCACCTGGCCCGCTCGCGGTTCAAGCAGGCGATCTCCGAGGCGATGCGGGTGGTCGGGGAGGCGAACGCCTACCTGTCGCACCAGGAGCCGTGGAAGCGCAAGGACGACCCGGCCCGCCGGGACACGATCCTGCACACCGCGCTGCAGGTGGTGCAGGACGCCAACACGCTGCTGACGCCGTTCCTGCCGCACGCCGCGCAGAAGGTCCACGAGGCCCTCGGCGGCACGGGCGTGTGGGCCGAGCAGCCGCACCGCGAGGACGCCGGCACCTCCGGCGAGCTCGGGACGAGCCACTCGGTGCTCACCGGCGACTACGCCGCCGAGCAGGCCCGCTGGGCGTCGACGCCGATCCCGGTGGGCCGGCCGCTGGCCCGGCCGACCCCGCTGTTCGCCAAGCTCGACCCGAGCCTCGGCGAGACCGGTCCGTCGTGGGCGCCGATCCAGAGCGGTGAGTAAGGACCGCGTCCCACCCCCGGTGCCCGAACCCATCGGGCACGGCCAGGGGATCGTTCACTGTATCGACGCCCACACCCACCTCGACGCCTGCGGAGCGCGGGAGCCCGAGGTCCTCGCGCAGGTCCTCGACCGCGCCACCAGCGCCGGGGTCGAGGCGGTGGTCACCACGGCCGACGACCTCGACTCCGCACGCTGGGCGGCATGGGCGGCCGACGGCGACCCGCGCGTGTTCGCCGCGGTGGGCCTGCACCCGACGCGCTCGAACGACCTCACCCCCGACGCCCGCCGGGACCTCGAGGAGCTCACCGCGCGGCCCCGCGTCGTCGCCGTGGGCGAGTCCGGGCTCGACGACTACTGGACGACGCGCCGCGAGGACTGCGCGCCGCTCGACGTCCAGCGCGAGGCCTTCGCCTGGCACATCGACCTGGCCAAGCGCACCGGGCTGCCGCTGGTCATCCACGACCGCGACGCCCACGACGCGATCCTCGACGTCCTCGCCGCCGAGGGCGCGCCGCCGACCACGGTCTTCCACTGCTTCTCCGGCGGGCCCGCGCTGGCGCGCCGCTGCGCCGACGAGGGCTGGTTCGCGTCGTTCTCGGGCACGGCGACCTTCCGCAACGCGAACGCCGCCGAGCTGCGACGAGCGGCGCAGCAGATGCCCGCCGAGCTCGTCCTCGTCGAGACCGACGCCCCGTTCCTGACTCCGCACCCGTACCGCGGTCGGCCGAACGAGCCCTACGTCGTCCCCCACACGGTGCGCGATCTGGCGGAGCTCCGTGAGGAGCCCGCCGAACGGCTGGCGGCGACCACCGCGGACAACGCCCGACGGGCCTATCGACTCGCCGAACACCCTCAACCTTCACGCTCTGTCGCCCGAGAGAGCGCAGGGTAGCCACGCTCGTCGTCGCCGGCGTGCCGTTCGGCGCAACACGGTCGTGTCGGCTTGATGGCGGCGATACCCAACTCGTTACCGTGCTGTGACTCGCCGGGATGGAACCACCCCCGAGGGCCCGCGTGATGAGGACTTCCCCAGGTCCCCAGCACAGGGAGGACGCCACGAGGACGTGACGGTCTCCCCAGGACCGGTTCCTGCCCGGATGGACGAAACGATGTGGACTCTCCTGTGCTTGTGCGCTCCCTGTTCGCATTGACCTGCTCCCCGGTCCCCGTGGTGGCCGCCCGATGAGCGCGGACACCACGACCCGCGGCCGCGCCGGCCTCGTCGGCGAGGGCGACAGCGACACCGCAGGCCTGCCGATCACCGACGGCGCCTGGTTCGGCTCCGAGGCGCCCGACGGGCACGGCCCGCACGGCTCGTACGGGACCTACGGCGACGCCTGGTACGCCCAGGACGGGTACGCGACCGACGTCGCCGGCGACTACGCGCCGGACTACGGCTACGACGCGGCGCACGAGTTCGGCTACGACACGGCGTACGGCACCCGCGGCGGCGAGCAGCCGGGCTGGTTCGACGACATCACCGGCCCGCTCCCGGTCGCGCGCACCGCCGACCCGGCGACGACGGTCGACCCCGGCACGAGCGGCCCGCTCGACCTCTCCGACCTCGACGAGTGGAACGACCTCGAGTCGTTCACCGGCGAGCAGGACCTCGAGGCCGAGCCTCACGGCGACCTGCGCGGTGCCGCTCCCGCCGGCCTGACCGCGCTCGACGACCCGCAGCGCTTCGGCGGCGACACCCGCCGCCGCTCCAACGCCGTCAAGGGCGGCGTCGCGGTCGCCCTCCTGGCCGTCGCGGCCGGCGGCAGCACGGCCGTGGCGCTGGACAAGGAGGTCACGGTCACGGTCGACGGCGTCGACCAGGTCGTGCACACCTACTCCTCGGACGTCTCCGGCGCGCTGGACAGCGGCGACATCGAGCTCGGCCCGGGCGACCAGCTCGCGCCCGGGCCCAACGCCGAGGTCCACGACGGCGACCACCTCGTCGTCAACCACACGCGCAGCGTCGCGCTGATGGTCGACGGGCGCCCGCAGACGATCTCGACGACGGCCCGCACCGTCGCGGACGCGCTGGCGCAGCTCGGTCTCCCGACCGACGGCCTCGTCACCTCGGCGCCGATGAGCGCGAACATCCCCGTCAACGGGATGAACCTCGACGTGCGCGTGCCGAAGGCCGTGACGCTGGTCGACGGCGGCGGCGCCCCGCGGCAGATCACGACCACCGCGGCGAACGCCAACGAGCTGCTCGCCCAGAACGGCCTCGCGGGCCTCAGCCCGACCGACACGGTGGCCGGTGACCTCGTTAACGGCGCCACGCTCACCGTCACCCGCAACACCGTCACCCAGGTCACCGAGACCCGGCCGGTCGCGCCGCCGATGCGCACCGTCGACGACCCCGACCTCGAGCAGGGCGAGACCCGCGTCGAGGAGCCCGGCCAGGCCGGCGAGGAGGTCGTCACCTGGTCGGTCAACGCCACCAACGGCGCCGAGACCGGGCGGACGCAGGTCGGCGAGTCGCAGGTGACGCGCCAGGCCGTCGGCGGCGTGGTCCACCGCGGCACCAAGCCCAAGAACGAGGCCCCGGCGGTCGGCCGCGGCAAGTGGGACCGCATCGCCCAGTGCGAGTCGACCGGCGACTGGTCGACCAACTCGGGCAACGGCTACTACGGCGGCCTGCAGTTCGACAAGAAGACCTGGAACGCCTACGGCGGCTCGCGGTACGCCTCGCGTCCCGACCAGGCCACGCGCGAGGAGCAGATCGCGGTCGCCGAGCGCGTCCGTGACTCGCGCGGGGGGTACGGCGCCTGGCCGGTCTGCGGGTCCCGCTAGACCAGTTCCGTTCTTTGCCACGATGACCGCGTGACGAGTCCGGCGCGCCTGTTCGGGGCAGGCGACGTGCGGGCTCTGGCCGCGGAACTGGATCTGCGCCCGACCAAGCGGCTGGGCCAGAACTTCGTCCACGACGCCAACACCGTCCGGCGCATCGTGCGCCGGGCGGAGGTCGGTCCGGAGGACGTCGTGCTCGAGGTCGGTCCCGGCCTCGGGTCGCTGACGTTGCCGCTGCTCGAAGCCGCGGCGACGGTCGTGGCCGTGGAGATCGACCCGGTGCTCGCCGGGCGGCTCCCTGGCACCGCGGCCGACCGCGCCCCGGGCGCCGACCTGCGCGTCGTCACGGCCGACGCGGTGCGCCTGGAGCCCGGCGACCTGCCGTGCGCGCCGGACGTCCTCGTGGCGAACCTGCCCTACAACGTTGCCGTCCCCGTCGTGCTGCACCTGCTCGCCGTGCTGCCGTCCCTGCGCCGGGGCCTCGTCATGGTGCAGGCCGAGGTCGCCGAGCGGCTCGCCGCGCGGCCGGGGGAGCGGGCCTACGGGGCGCCGTCGGCGAAGCTCGCCTGGTACGCCGACGCCCGCCGGGCGGGCCCGGTGCCGCGCGCGGTGTTCTGGCCGGTGCCCGGCGTCGACTCCGGGCTCGTGGCGTTCACCCGGCACGCGGGGCAGCCCGCCGACGTGGAGCGCGACGCCGTCTTCGCGGTCGTCGACGCCGCGTTCGCGCAGCGCCGCAAGTCGCTGCGGGCGGCCCTCGCCGGCTGGGCGGGATCGGCGCCGGCGGCCGAGGCCGTGCTGCGGGCCGCGGGCATCGACCCGGGCGCGCGGGGCGAGTCGCTCGACGTCGCGGCGTTCACGGCGATCGCCCGGGCGGCGGCGGCCGGGGACGCGGCCGGGGACGCAGCGGGGGACGCGTCCGGGGAGGCGACGTCCTGAAGGCGGGCGGGCGCGGTCCGTACCCTGGTCGGGTGCTCTCCGCCGTCGGACCGCCGGTCACCGTCCGCGTCCCGGCCAAGATCAACCTGCACCTGGCCGTGGGCGATCTCCGCGCGGACGGCTACCACGACCTGGTCACGGTCTTCCAGGCGCTGAGCATCGCCGACGAGGTCAGCGTGAGCACCGCCGTCCCCGGCGCCATCGAGCCCGGGGTGTCGGTCACGGCGGTCGACGGGGTCGACGACAGCGACGTGCCGACCGACACGACGAACCTGGCGTGGCGGGCGGTCGAGGCCCTCGCCCGGCGGGCCGACCGCACCCCCGACGTCCGCGTGGCCCTGCGCAAGGCCATCCCGGTGGCGGGGGGCATGGCGGGCGGCAGCGCCGACGCCGCCGGCGCCCTGCTGGCGACCGCGGGGCTCTGGCGGCTCGACCTGGGCCGCGAGGACCTCATGGAGGTGGCCGCCGAGGTCGGCTCGGACGTCGCGTTCGCCCTGCACGGCGGGACGGCGCTGGGCACCGGGCGGGGCGAGCGCCTCGTCCCGGTGCTGACGCGCCACACGTTCCACTGGGTCGTGGCCGTCGCCGACCACGGGCTCGCGACCCCGACCGTGTTCGGCGAGCTCGACCGGCTGCGCGCCCGCCCCGAGGCGCCGCGGCGCGTCGGCGACGTCGAGCCGGTGCTCGAGGCGCTGGCCTCGGGGGAGGCGCGCTCGCTGGCCCTGCTGCTGGGCAACGACCTGCAGGCCGCCGCGGTGAGCCTCGACCCGGGGCTGCGCCGCACGCTGCGCGCCGGGGTCGACGCGGGCGCGCTCGCCGGTGTCGTCTCCGGGTCCGGGCCCACGTGCGTGTTCCTGTGCGACGGCCAGGACGCCGCCGTCCGCGTCGCCGCCGAGCTCGCGGGCGCCGGTGTGTGCCGGACGGTCCGCGTCGCGCACGGGCCGGTCCCCGGGGCCAAGGTCGTCGACGCCGACGGCGGCACCGGCCCGCCGCCCCCGCCCCGTCCGTTCGACCCCGGCCCCGGGGCCTACGCCTGACCCTGTGCCCTCTGGCAGCGACCGTGGCATCCGCTGCTTCTACGCGCGCGAAGTCCCCGTTCGCGCCCTCTGGAGAATGGAACCGTGCCCAACCTCGTCAACCTCGAGTCGGTGTCGATCGGCTTCGGCGGCCCGAAGCCGGTGCTCGACGGCGTCTCGCTCGGCGTCGACACCGGCGACCGCATCGGCGTCGTCGGACGCAACGGCGGCGGGAAGTCGACGCTGGTGAAGGTGCTGGCCGGGACGCTGGCGCCGGACACCGGCCGGCGCAGCCCGGTCGGCGGGCTGCGGATGGCGCTGGTCAGCCAGCAGACGCAGCTGTCGGGGGACACGGTCCGCGAGGCCGTGCTGGGCGGTCCCGTCCCCGACCACGAGTGGGCCGCCGACCCGCGCAGCCGCGCGGTCGTGGAGGGCCTGCGCCCCGGCGGCGACCGGGGCCTCGACGCCTCGGTCGAGGGGCTCTCCGGCGGCGAGCGCCAGCGGATCGCCCTGTGCGCGGCCCTGGTCCAGGACCTCGACCTGCTCGTCCTCGACGAGCCCACCAACCACCTCGACGTCGAGGGCATCGGCTGGCTCGCCGAGCACCTGCTCGCCCGGCGCACCGCGCTCGTCGTCGTCACCCACGACCGCTGGTTCCTCGACACCGTCGCCTCGCGCACCTGGGAGGTCGTCGACGGCCACGTCGAGCAGTACGAGGGCGGCTACGGCGACTGGATCTTCGCCCGGGCCGAGCGGGCGCGCCTCGCCGACGCCGCCGAGCAGCGCCGCCGCAACCTGGCGCGCAAGGAGCTGGCGTGGCTGCGGCGCGGGCCGCAGGCGCGCACGTCCAAGCCGCGCTACCGCGTCGAGGCCGCCGAGGCGCTGATCGCCGACGTCCCCGAGCCCCGCGACACCGTCGAGCTCGTGACCATGGCAAAGCACCGGCTCGGGCGCACGGTGATCGAGCTGGAGGACGCGACGCTGACGGTCGGCGGCCAGGAGGGAGGTGAGCGCAGGACCCTGGTGAACCGACAGACGTGGCGCATCGGCCCCGGCGACCGCATCGGCATCGTCGGCATCAACGGCTCGGGCAAGACGACGCTGCTGCGCGCGGTCGGCGGCGAGCGCGCCCTCGACGGCGGGCAGCGCGTGCAGGGCACCACCGTGCGCCTGGCCCACCTGTCGCAGGATCTCGCCGAGGCGAGCGGAGCGACGGGACAGAACCTGGCCCTGCCGATGCACCGCCGCGTGCTCCAGGCCGTCGAGGACATCGCGGAGCGGGTGACGATCGGGCGCTACGAGCAGACGGCGTCACAGCTCGCCGAGCGCTTCGGCTTCCCGGCGTCGCGGCAGTGGACGCCGGTGTCGGACCTCTCCGGCGGGGAGCGCCGGCGCCTGCAGCTCGTGCGCCTGCTCATGACCGAGCCGAACGTCCTGCTGCTCGACGAGCCCACCAACGACCTCGACGTCGACACCCTCCAGCAGCTCGAGGACCTCCTCGACGGCTGGCCGGGCACGCTCGTCGTCGTCAGCCACGACCGCTACCTCACCGAGCGGGTCTGCGACCGCGCGGTCGCCCTGTTCGGCGACGGGAAGATCACCGACCTGCCGGGCGGCATCGAGGAGTACCTGCGCCGGCGCGCCGGTCAGAGCGCGCCGCCGTCGATCGCGGCGTCGTCCGCGTCCACGGCCTCCGGCGGCGGGGAGGCCGACCGCCGCGCGGCCCGCAAGGAGGTCGCGCGGATCGAGCGTCGCCTGGAGCGGATCGCGACCGAGGAGACGAAGCTCCACGAGAAGCTCGCCGCCGCGGCGACCCAGCCCGGCCGTCTCCAGGAGCTCGACGCCCAGCTGCGCGCGCTGCTCAGCGAGCGGGAGCAGCTGGAGGAGGCGTGGTTGGAGAACGCGGTCGACTGACCGGGGTCACCGCACCGCCGGCGAGGGCGCCGGGGGGAACGCCGTCGTCGCCTCCGCCGGAGCGGGCCGCAGCCACCACCGCAGGTCGACGACCACGAGGACGACCGCCAGCGCCAGCCAGAGGGTGAAGTAGAGGACGGTGTCGTCCTGGATCGCGCCCTCGACGGCGTGGGCGACGACGACCAGCAGGACGCTGCCCCCGGCGTGGTCGAACAGCCACGAGTACCAGAACGTCACGCCCACCGTGCCGACGATCATGCCCACCAACGTCGTCGCCCGGTCGCCCTCGGCGAGCAGGACCAGCGGCAGGTGCCACACGGTGACGATCACCGCGAGCACCGCCGTCGCGGCGAGCGGTGAGAGCCGCGACTGCAGGCCCGGCAGGGCGAACCCCCGCCAGCCGGGCTCCTCGCCGAACGCCCCGTCGGTGGGGTTCACGAGCCGCAGCAGGAAGACCAGCAGGACGTCGCCCCACGCCGCGAGCCGCAGCGGGGACGAATCCCCCAGGATCGCGGCGAGGACGTGGATCGCGACCGGCACCGCGAGCGCCAGCGCCCACCACCACCAGCGCACGCGCCAGAGGACGATGCGGCGCCCGAGCGCGGCGAGGCCCGCGCGGCCCTGGCTGATCGGCACCACGATCAGCGCGGCGACCAGCGGCGCGAACGCGCCGAAGGAACCGAACGGGACGAACGCCCACGCGATGACGTAGGTCAGCACGAAGAACGTGACGAGGGGGTGGCGGCGCACCGCACGCATACCGGGAGGGTCTGCCGCGATCAGCGGGACGGCCAGCCGCCGTTCGGAGTCACCCTCAGGCTCGGTGGAAGCGGTTCTGCGCCGGTTCGAGGCCCTCGGCCGCGAGCGCCTCGACGGCGTCGGCGGCCAGCTCGACGGAGACGTCGAGCTCCTTGCGCTCGGCCGACGACCAGCGCTTGAGCACGTAGTCGGCGGGGTCCTGGCGACCGGGCGGGCGCCCGATGCCGAACCGGACGCGCAGGTAGTCCTTCGTGCCCAGCGACTTCGAGATCGAGCGCAGACCGTTGTGGCCGCCCTCGCCGCCGCCGCGCTTGAGGCGCACGACGCCGAACTCGAGGTCGAGGTCGTCGTGGACGACGATCACGTCGGTGGGGTCCACCGAGAAGAAGCGGGCGGCGCCGGCGACCGGGCCGCCCGAGAGGTTCATGTAGCCGCGGGGCTTCGCGAGCACGAGGCGGCGGCCGGCGAGCCGGCCCTCGGCCACGTCCGCGCCGGAGCGCTTGTGCGGCGAGAACCGGCTGCCGGTGCGGGCCGCGAGGACGTCGGCGACGACGAAGCCGACGTTGTGCCGGGTGCCCTCGTAGTCGGGACCCGGGTTGCCCAGCCCGACGACCAGCAGGGGGCCGTCGGGCCGGGCACCGTCGGAGCTCACGGGTGTCGGGTCAGCTCTCGTCGGAGGACTCGGCGGACTCGCCCGAGCCCTCGGCGCTCTCGTCGCCGGAGGCGGCCTCGGACGACTCGCCGGTCTCGGCGGCCTCGTCCTCGGAGGCGTCCTCCTCGACACCCGCACCCTCGGTGTCGATCTCCTCCTCCATGGCCTCCTCGGTCGGCGCCTCGGTGACGTTGACGACCAGGAGCTCGGGGTCGGAGACCAGCTCGGCGCCGTCGGGCAGCCGGATGTCGCCGGCGAGGAACTGCGTGCCGATCTCGGCGTCCTCGATGACGACCGAGATCTCCTCGGGGATGTTGGTCGCGTCGGCCTCGACGGTGAGCGTGTCCTCGTTCTGGAACACGAGCGTCCCGGAGGCGGCCTCGCCCACGATCACCACGCGGACGTCGACCTGGACCTTCTCGCCGCGGCGGACGAGCACGAGGTCGATGTGCTCGAAGAAGCCCTTGATGGGGTCGCGGGCGATGCTCTTGGTCAGCGCGAGCTGCGGCTGCCCGCCGAGCCCGGTGATGGTGAGCAGGGCGTTGCGCCCGTTCTCGCGCAGCGCCGCGGCGAACTCGACGGTGTCGAACGCGAGGTGCACGGGGTCGGTGCCGTGCCCGTAGAGCACGCCGGGGACCTTGCCCGCGCGGCGCGTGCGACGGGCCGCGCCCTTGCCGAACTCGGTGCGGGTCTCCGCCGCGATGCGGACCTCGTCGGCCATGGTGTCTCTCCTGGTGTCGCTCTCGGGTCGGCGCGCCGCGCGCGGCCGGGACCCGGGGACCGGGAGAGGCCGCACCGCGTCGATCACGGCCGGTGCTCTCCACCGGCCCTCGCCGAAGTGCGGGTCCCACGATACCGGTGGGCCTGTCGTGGCCCCGTCCTAGGGTCCGCTGCCGTGACGGAACCGGCCGACCGCCGCGCCACCCGCGACGGCTACGACGCGATCGCCGAGCCCTACACCGAGGAGTTCCGCGACGAGCTGGCGGGCTCGGCGCTCGACCGCGCGGTGCTCGGGGCGTTCGCGGAGCTCGTCGAGGGCGACGTCCTCGAGGCCGGCAGCGGGCCCGGCAGCGTCACCGCGCACCTGCACGCCTGCGGGGTGGCGATCCGCGGCGTCGACCTCTCGCCGGCGATGGTCGCGCTCGCACGCCGCCAGCACCCGGGGATCGCGTTCGCCGTCGGCGACATGGCGGCCCTCGACGTCGCGGACGCCTCGCTGGGCGGCCTCGTCGCCTGGTACTCCCTCATCCACGTCCCGCGTCCCGAGCTGCCGGCGGTGCTCGCCGAGTTCCGCCGCGTCCTGCGACCGGGCGGGCGCCTGCTGCTGGGGTTCCAGGTCGGCGACGACGTCTCGCACCACGACGAGGCGTTCGGGCACCGCGTCTCGCTGGACTTCCGCCGCCTGCAGCCCGACGCCGTCGCGGACCTGCTGGTGGAGGCGGGGTTCGACGTCACCGCGCGGGTGGTGCGCGCGCCCGAGGTGGACTCGCGGGCGAAGCCGTTGCCGCAGGCGGCGATGCTCGCGCGGCGGGCGCGCTGACGATCAGCAGGTCGTGGGCACCTCGCGGGACCCGTCGCGGGTGCCTTTCCGCCTGCTGATCTCCGCGGCGACGGCTCTCGTGGAGATCACGAGCGCGTCATCCACCTCCTGCGGCACGCGAGGGTGCACAGCGCTCTCCTGATCTCCCCGACGACGTCGCGATCAGGGCGTGGCGACGCCGAGGTAGAGATACGACATCGGGCCCGGGCCGCGGAGGCGGTCGTGCTCCAGGCTCGTGACGTTCAGGCCGGCCCTGCGGACCAGCTCGTCGATGGGTCGCACGAGGTGACACCCCGCGAAGAGGCGCTGCTGGAGACCGTCGAGGCGGTGCTGCCAGCGGGCGGTGCGCGGATCGGGGGACAGGCCGTGCTCGAGGAAGAGCAGCTGCCCGCCCGGGCGCAGGACGCGGCGGACCTCGCGCAGCGTACGGTCGGCGTCCGGGATGGTGCAGAGGCTGAACGTGCTGACGACGGTGTCGGCGGCGGCGTCGGGCAGGTCGAGGTCCGCGCCGTCGAGGCCGACGAACGTCACGGGTACCGACGCCGCGGCCACCCGCTCGGCGGCGAGGCGCCGGGCCACGGCCGAGGGCTCGACCGCGCGCACCGACGTCACCGCCGCCGGGTAGAGGGGCAGCGTCGGGCCGCTGCCGAAGCCGAGCTCGACGACGTCGCCCCGCGCCGGCGCGAGCGCCCGCTCGCGCAGCGCGCGCACGTCCGGGGTGCCGAGGGCGAGGTCGGTGACGCGCGGGACGACGTGCTCGGCCCAGAGGCCCACGGACGTCAGGCGTTGCCGTCGAAGAGGTTCGTCACCGAACCGTCCTCGAAGACCTCGCGCACCGCGCGGGCGATCACCGGGGCGATGGAGAGGACGGTCAGCGTCGGGAAGCGCTTCTCGTCCGGGATCGGGAGTGTGTTGGTGACGATGACCTCGCGCGCCCCGCAGGTCGACAGCCGCTCGACGGCCGGGCCGGAGAGCACGCCGTGGGTGGCGGCGATGACGACGTCGGAGGCCCCGTCGTTGAGGAGCGCCTCGGTGGCCTTGGCGATCGTGCCGCCGGTGTCGATCATGTCGTCGACGAGGATGCAGCAGCGCCCGGCGACGTCACCGACGACGCGGTTGGCGGCGACCTCGTTGGGGCGCGTCTTGTCGCGGGTCTTGTGGATGAAGGCCAGCGGGACGCCGCCCATCATGTCCGCCCACTTCTCGGCGACGCGGACGCGGCCGGAGTCGGGCGCGACGACGGCGAGGTCGTGGTCGGCGTAGGTGTCGCGCAGGTGCTCGGCGAGGACCTTGTTGGCCAGCAGGTGGTCGACGGGACCGTCGAAGAAGCCCTGGATCTGGTCGGTGTGCAGGTCGATCGTCATGATCCGGTGCGCGCCGGCGGTCTTGAGCATGTCCGCGATCAGGCGGGCCGAGATCGGCTCGCGGCCCCGGTGCTTCTTGTCCTGCCGGGCGTAGCCGTAGAACGGCACGACCGCCGTGATGCGCTTGGCCGACGCCCGCTTCAGGGCGTCGATCATGATGAGCTGCTCCATGATCCACTGGTTGATCGGCGCCGTGTGGCTCTGGATCACGAAGGCGTCGGACCCGCGGACCGATTCCTGGAAGCGGACGAAGATCTCGCCGTTGGCGAAGTCGTACGCCGACTGCGGCGTGATCGACACGTCCAGTTCCTTGGCGATCTCCTCCGCGAGCTCCGGGTGGGCCCGCCCGGAGAAGAGCATGAGGCTCTTCTTCGGGGTCGACGACATGCTGACGGTCACGGGTCCTCCTGCGTGGTTCGCTCGTCGGCGTCCGCCGCCTTCTGCGCGGCCTCGGCCGCCTGGGCGGCGGCGGTGCCCGGGCGCTTCCTGGTCACCCAGCCCTCGATGTTGCGGTGCGGCCCCGACGACACGGCCAGCGCCCCGGGGGGCACGTCCTCGCGGACGACCGTGCCGGCGCCGGTGTAGGCGCCGTCGCCGATCTGCACCGGGGCGACGAACGTGTTGTCCGAGCCCGTGCGCACGTGCGATCCCACGACGGTGCGGTGCTTGGTGACGCCGTCGTAGTTGACGAACACCGACGAGGCGCCGATGTTGCTGCTCTCGCCGATCGTCGCATCGCCGACGTAGGTCAGGTGCGGGACCTTGCTGCCCTCGCCGATGCGGGCGTTCTTGACCTCGACGAACGTCCCGATCTTGCCGCGGGCGTCGAGCTCGACACCGGGTCGCAGGTAGGCGAACGGGCCCACCGAGGTCTCCGGGCCGATCCGCGACGACGACCCGTGGGTGCGCACGACGGCGGCCCGCTCGCCGACGGTGACGTCGGTGAGCGTGGTGTCCGGTCCGATCGTGGCGCCCTCGGCGACCGCGGTCCGCCCGTGCAGCTGGGTGCCCGGGTGCAGCGTGACGTCGCGCTCGAGGCGCACCCCCACGTCCACCCAGGTCGAGCGCGGGTCGACGACGGTGACGCCGGCGCGCATCCAGCGCTCGAGCAGGCGGCGGTTGAGCTCCGCGCCGAGCTCGGACATCTGCACGCGGTCGTTGACCCCGGAGACCAGCCACGGGTCCGCGGTCTCGACGGCGCCGACGCCGCGACCCTCGCGGGCGGCGGTCGCGACGACGTCGGTGAGGTAGAGCTCGCCCTGGGCGTTGTGGGTGTCGAGGCGCTCGAGCGCCTCGCGGAGGAAGGCGAGGTCGAAGGCGTAGACGCCGGAGTTCACCTCGGTGATCGCGAGCTGCTCGAGCGCCGCGTCACGGTGCTCGACGATCGCGACGACCTGGTTGTCGTCGTCCCGGACGACGCGGCCGTACCCGCTCGGGTCGTCGAGCTCGGCGGTGAGCAGCGTCACCGCGTAGTCCCCGTCGGCGTGCTCGGCCTGCAGCGCGCGCATCGTCGCCGTGTCCAGCAGCGGGACGTCGCCGTAGGAGACGAGCACGGTGCCGGTGAGGTCGCTCGGCAGCCGGGAGACGCCGCACGCGACGGCGTGCCCGGTGCCCCGGCGGCGGTCCTGCACCGCGGTGAGGACCTCGCGGTCGACCTCCGCGGCGAGCCCGAGGACGTGGCCGCCGACCTGCTCGCGCTCGTGGCCGACCACGACGACGAGGTGGTCCGGCGTGGTGCCCGCGGCCGCGTGCACGGCGTGCCCGAGCAGGGTGCGCCCGCCGACGGGGTGCAGGACCTTCGGGGTGGCCGAGTTCATCCGGGTGCCCTCACCGGCGGCGAGGACGACGACGGCGGTCGGGCTCGGCGGCATCGGCTCTTCTGGCTCCCACTCGTGCGCGGGCCGGCCCCGGGTCCGGGGCTCGCGGGCCGATCCTACGACCGCTGCGCCGCCGGTCCGGCGGGGTGTGCGCCGGGCGGCCCCGCGCGCCGGGCACCGCCCTCGGTCAGGCCTCCGTGAGCACCGCGTTCCCGCCCGCCCGCTTGACCGCGTACATCGCGGCGTCCGCGCGGGCGAGCACGGCGGCCACGGGCTCGCCCGGACGGGCCCCGACCACCCCGACCGACAGCGTCACCGCCCGGCCCCCGGCGCCCGCGAGCCCCGCGACGGCGCGGCAGGCCCGCCCGAGCGCCGCGCCGGCGTCGTCCACCGCGGTGTCGGGCAGGACGACGACGAACTCGTCGCCGCCGTAGCGGGCGACCAGGTCCGGGGCCCGCAGCGACGACCGCAGCGCCGCCGCGACCCCGCGCAGCACCTCGTCGCCGTGGGTGTGCGAGACGGTGTCGTTGATCTGCTTGAAGCCGTCCACGTCGATCATCGCGACGGCCGGGCCGAGCGCCTCGGACAGGCACCGGTCCAGCGCGCGGCGGTTGGGCAGACCGGTCAGCGGGTCGGCCAGGGCCAGCGCGGCCACCTGTCCGTGCTCGCGGCGCAGCCGCTCATGGGCGAGCCGCGTCCGCAGGGAGAGCGCGCGGGCGCGGTGCAGCGACCAGAGCTCCTCCTCCAGGTCGGCCACGTAGTCGCGCACGGCGGCGTCGACGCTGCAGGGCGCGCCGCCGGGCCCGGAGAGCCGCGCGCTCAGGCGGGCGAGCTCGCGGGTCACCGAGAGCATGAGGCTGGCCTCGCCCCGCGGCGGGCACGCACGCAGGCGGGTGAGCAGGGCGGCCGCCGCCTCGGTGTCGCCGGCGTGCTCGAGCGCGCGCGCGGCGGCCAGGTGCGTCACCAGCCGGTCGTGCTGGGACGAGACGAGGTCGCCACGGGCGAGGGCCTCGGCGTCGCGGCGGGAGGCCTGGCGCGCGGCGGCGGTCGTCGCGACCCCGGGCGCGGTCCGGGCGAGCACCGTCGCCGCCCGCAGCAGCGGCAGCTCCTCCGGCGCGGCCCGGCGGCGCATGTCCTGGGCGACGGCCGCCGCGCCGGTCATCCGGTCCTGGCCGCGACGCCCGGCGCGCTCGAGGCGCAGGCCCCAGGAGACGCCGAGGCGCACCCGCTCGTAGGCGAGGGCGCCGCTCTCCCGGGACGGGTCCCCGGCCCCGGCCTCCTCCAGCAGCGGCTCGGCGAGGTCGTGCATCCCGAGCGAGACCAGGGTGCTCGCGGCCAGGCGCCGCGAGCAGCACACGTTGCGGTGGTGCTCGGCGACGGTCGGGGCGAGGTCGGTCAGGACCGGCTCCTCGAGGTGCGCCAGGCCCGCCGAGACCGCCGCGAGCGCGGCGTCCTCGTCGTCGCCGAGCAGCGCGCGGCGCGCCACGAGCATCTGGGCGTCGGCGCCGAAGAGCGTCAGGCCGTGGTCGGCGCTCAGGGCGATCAGCTCGTCGAGCCCGCGCTCGTCGGCGTGGTCGAGCGCGGGGCCGTCCGGCGCGGCGGCCAGCAGGACGCGGGCGACCAGGGTCTGCCGCAGCACCAGGGCGTGCAGCCCCGGATCGCCCTGGACGCGCGCCTCGTCGAGCAGGGCGTCGAGGACGGCGAGGCTGCCCCACGGGTCGGGGGCGGGCACCCGCGTGGCGGCGAGCGTGGCGGCGCCGGCGCGCCCGACCAGCTCGTCCCGGCGCGCGGCGGGATCGGGCGCGACCGTCGTGCGACCCGGGAGCATCGCCCACCTCCGGCTCCGCGCGACCCCGTCGGGGTCCGGCGTCCGACGATCGGGCGGTTCGGTGCGCCCCGGCGTTGACGCTGCGCCGACCGTCGGACGTCACTGTCCTCCGTCGCGGGGAGGCCGCTGAACCCACCCCGGGGGTACGGCATCCTTGCCGCCCATGCCGCGCTCGATCATGGGCTCGTCCCCCGGTCCGTCCGGCCTGGTCCCCGACGGCCGCACACCCCTCGTGGTGGCGGCGGTGCGCCGCCGCGTGGTGATCGCCATCGGCGTCGCGGCGGCGATCACCGCCGTGCTCGGCTGGCGGTACGCCGGCGACTCGGGGGCCGGTCGCGCCGACACCCGGATCACCGAGGTCCTCGACGACCAGCCCGGGATCGCCCACTCCCTCGCGCGGGGGTTCGCCGCGCTCGGCGGCCCGCTCCCGGTGGTCGTCGCGCTCCTGCTGCTGGCGCCGCTGGCCTGGTACCTGCGCCGCGGGCGCGGCCTGGGCCTCGTGCTCGCCGGTCCGACGACGGCGATGGTCGTGACGTCGCTGGTGCTCAAGCCGTTGGTCGAGCGCACGCGCGGCGGCGAGCTGGCGTTCCCCAGCGGGCACACGACGTCGGTGGCCTCGATCGCCGTGACCTGCGCGGTGCTCGTGCTCGGCCTGCCGACCCTGCCGCGCGCGCTGCGGCTGTGCGCGGTCGCCGGGCTCGCGGCCCTCGTCGTCGCGGTCGGCCTCTCGCTGGTGGTGCGTGGGATCCACTACCCGACCGACACCCTCGGCGCGCTCGGGGTCGCGGTCGCCGTGGTGCTCGGCGTCGCCCTCGCGGTGGACGCGTTCGCGGACGTCGTCCACGATCCGGGCCCGGACCCGCGGGCGTTCGACCCGCGGGAGAGGCCGACCGACGTCCTGCCGCGCGTGGGGTCGTCGCCGGAGCACTGAGCGACCGCCGGGCGCACCGCTCCGCCGCCTGGATTCGAACCAGGATCATCGGAACCAAAATCCGAGGTGTTGCCCTTACACCACGGCGGATCGCCCGCTGCCGCGGGACCCCGCCATGGTCCCACGCAGGAGGGCCCGCTTCTCAGCCGCGGGTCTGGCGCCGTTGGCGTTGAGTCAGCTGCGGCTGCGGCGCCGATGGTGCAGCGAGCCCGCCGTGGACAGCACGACGACGAGGAGCAGGCCGCCGGCCACCCACAGGATCGTCTCGGACGACCCGCCTCGGCCCCCGCCCGAAGGCCCGCTGGTCGGATCGCTCTCGGTCGGGATGGCCGCGGATGGCGAGCCCGGCGATTGGACGGAGGCGAGAGTGGGCCCGACCCGTAGCTCGTCGAGCCACAGATTCCCCGGGGCGTCGATCGAGGTGTCGCGATAGATGCCGACCTTCAGGTAGTCGGCGTTGTCGAGCAACGTGCCGCTCGGAGGGTGGTAGCCCACCAGGACCTGGCGGCCGTCGCGCCACACGTCCACCGTTCCCTGGTCGGGATCGCGGGAGAACGCGATCCGCAGGGTCAGGTCCACGCGATCGCCACCGCTTACGGGACCGAGGTCCTGAAGGTCGGTTCCTTCCGCCGCGAGCATCAGGCGACCGTCCCGGACCTCGACGGCCACCGGCGGCGATCCCGAGTCGGCGAAGTGGTGCCACTGCAGGATGAGCTGCCAGGTCCTCGTGTCGGTCGGGAAGTCGGGCGCGAGCAGCGCCCCATAGGTGTAGTACTGGACGTCGCCCTCGACCTGGTTGGGAATCCGGGGCTGCATCTCCGAGCGCTGGGCGCCGCCCGGGATGTCGAACTCGACGGCGTCCTGTCCCGGCTTGTCGGGTGAACGGACCTGTTGCGGCGACCCGTCCTGCTCGTCGTAGTCGTTGCGCGAGAAGCCCGAGAACAGGTTGCCGGAGGGCGGCAAGACCCAGATCGGGGCATTGTTCGACGGCGTCGGCGACGATGCGAGGGCCGGCGCGGCGCTGATGAGGACGAGGAGTCCGAGTGCGAGCGCGACGGCAACCGCGGAGCCGACGAGCCCGCGACGTGTCATGTGACGCGGGACGGCGGGGGTGCTCCGCAAACTGGGCTCCAACCCTGGTGATCGACCGGGTGCCGGGCGGTGTCGACGCCAGGGCGCGCGTGGTGCGCTCGACCACGCCTCGTACGTAACGGTGCGCGCCCCGCATTCGACGATACCCAGCGCCGAGGTGAAGCCGACGTCGGACGGCGGTGACGAGCACTCGGCACGTGATCTCGATCTCCCGGCGACGATCATCGGAGGGGTACCGCCGGGCTGGTCGCCGCCATTGCTGCCATGGGGGTGACCACCGGCGACAGGGCTCGCGGGACCTGTACGGGAGGATGCGTCCTGCCGCGGGGCCGGTCGCCCGTCCGGGCAGTCGGCGCCGTGTGCTCGTGACCTCCCGCCCGTCGGTCGCGTTGTGGAGAGGGGGTGTTGCCGGTGCCGGATCACGTCCGTGGCTCGGGGCAACCCGAGGCCGACTCGGACGTCTCACGTCCGAGGAAGGCTGTCCATGCCGACGAGGTGCGAGGGGTGGACCCCCACCCTGCAACCCACGACGGGGGCGACGTGACGAACGGACGAGCAGAGCTCGGCGAGCAGCACGATGTGCGCACGCCCGCCGAGGAGCTGGCCGACGACCTCGGGATGGCGGTCGCCGCGCCGGCGACCCCGGAGCCCGATGTCTTCGTCGAACCAGCGCCCACGGCGCCGGGGTTCGTGCGCATCTGGGAGGACGAGGGCCCGGAGCAGCCGGGCAGCGTGGCGGTCGCGACCAGCTGGCAGCGCAAGTTCGCGCTCGCGGTGGCGGCCTCGGACATGGCGACGCTCGCGGTCTGCGTCCTCCTCGGTGCCCTCATCGGTTTCGGCGAGGGCACCGAGGCACCGTGGAGCTCGAATCCGTGGACGCTGGCCGGCATCGTCGCGGTGGTCGTGCCGCTGGCGATCGTCGCGTGCCGTGCCTGGGACCCCCGCACGCTCGGCCAGGGCGCCGAGGAGTGGAGCCGCCTGATCCGGGCGTTCGTCTCCGCGGCGATCGTCCTGGGCCTCGGCGGGCTCGCCTTCGAGCGCCTGGGCGTCCGCCCCTGGGTGTTCGGCGTCCTCCCGGTCGCCGGGCTCGTCGCGATGGCGGGCCGCTACATGTTGCGCCGCTGGCTGCACCAGGCCCGCAAGCGCGGGCGCGGGATGCTCCCGGTGCTCGCCGTCGGCACCGAGCAGGCCGTGCGCGACCTCATCGAGCGCACCCGCCGCGTGCCGCACATGGGCTGGGTCGTCATCGGGGCCTGCACCCCGACCGGGCTCGGCGAGGAGGGGCAGGGCCACGTGGCCGGCGTCCCGGTCATCGGCGACCTCGACGACCTGTCCACCAGCGTCGGCAGCGGGCGCTACGGCGTGGTCGCCGTGGCCCCGACGCCCGGCTGGAGCCCCAAGCGCCTGCACCGCCTCGCGTGGGATCTCGAGGGCACCGGCTCCGAGCTGGTGGTCGACCCGGGCCTCATGGAGGTCGCGGGCCCGCGACTGCACGTCGCGCCCGTCGACGGGCTGCCGCTGCTGCGCCTCACCGAGCCGCGCCTGTCGGGCGTCCCGCGGGTGTTCAAGCTGATGTTCGACCGGATCACGACCGCGGCGATCCTGCTCGTGCTGCTGCCGGTGTTCGCGGTGATCGCGCTGATCGTCAAGCTCGACGGGGGTCCGGTGTTCTACCGCCAGACCCGTGTCGGTCAGCGCGGGCGGACCTTCAAGATGATCAAGTTCCGGTCGATGGTGCCGGACGCCGACAAGCTGCGGGAGAACCTCCTGGCCGGCACGAACGACGGCTCCGGGCCGCTGTTCAAGCTCCGCAGGGACCCGAGGGTCACCCGCATCGGCCAGCTGCTGCGCCGGTACTCGCTCGACGAGCTGCCGCAGCTGCTCAACGTCCTCGGCGGCTCGATGTCGCTGGTCGGCCCGCGCCCGCCGCTGCCCGGCGAGATCGAGGCCTACACGGACGCCGCCAAGCGCAAGTTCCTCGTGCGCCCGGGCATGACCGGCCTCTGGCAGGTCAGCGGCCGGTCGGACCTCTCCTGGGAGGAGTCGGTCCGCCTCGACCTGCGCTACGTGGAGAACTGGTCGCCCGCGATGGACCTGGTGATCATGTGGAAGACGGTCTCCGCGGTGTTCCGCGGGGACGGCGCCTACTGAGACGGGACCCTTGGACAAGATTCTCTGCCGGCTCTGCGGCTCGGCCGACCTGGCCAGCTTCGTCGACCTCGGCGCGACGCCCCCGTGCGAGCTCTTCCTCACCGCGGAGGGCCTCGAGGCCCCCGAGCAGACGTTCCCGCTGCACCCCCGGGTGTGCCGGTCGTGCCTGCTGGTGCAACTGCCCCCGCTGATCGACCCGGACGAGACGTTCACGGAGTACGCGTACTTCTCGTCGTTCTCGACGTCCTGGGTCGACCACGCGCGGCGCTTCGTCACCGCGGCCACCGAGCGGGCCGGGCTCGGCCCGGACTCGCTGGTGGTCGAGGCGGCCAGCAACGACGGCTACCTGCTCCAGCACGTGGTCGCCGACGGCATGCGCGCGGTGGGCATCGAGCCCAGCGTCAACGTCGGCCAGGCCGCCCGGGAGAAGGGCGTGCCGACGCTGACCGCGTTCCTCTCGCCCGAGACCGGCGCCGCGGTCCGCGAGGAGCACGGCCCGGCCGCGCTCGTCGTCGCGAACAACGTCTACGCGCACATCCCCGACCTCGTGGGCTTCACCCAGGGGCTGCGGGCGATGGTGGCCGACGACGGCTGGGTGTCGATCGAGGTGCAGCACCTGCTCACGCTGGTGCGCTACCGCCAGTTCGACACGATCTACCACGAGCACTTCCAGTACTACACGGTCGGCACGGCGCAGAAGGCGCTGCGCTCGGGCGGCCTGGAGCTGGTGGACGTCGAGCTGGTGCCGACGCACGGCGGCTCGATCCGGTGCTGGGCGCGACCCACCGAGCTGGGCCAGCAGCCCTCGCAGGCCGTCGCCGACGTGCTCGCCGAGGAGGCCGCGGCCGGGCTCGACACCGTCGAGGGCCACGCCGGCTTCGCGGGCGAGGTCTCGCGGATCCGCAACGACCTCGTGCGCTTCCTCGTGGACGCTGCGGACGCCGGGAAGACCGTCGTCGGCTACGGCGCCCCGGGCAAGGGCAACACCCTGCTCAACTACTGCGGCATCCGTCCCGACCTGCTCGCGTACACGGTCGACCGCAACCCCTACAAGCACGGCCGGTTCACCCCGGGCACGCGCATCCCGATCCACCCGCCGGAGCGGATCGACGCCGACCGCCCGGACTACGTGCTCGTGCTGCCGTGGAACCTGCGCGACGAGATCACCGCGCAGCTCGCGCACGTCGCAGACTGGGGCGGGGCGCTCGTCTTCCCCATCCCCTCCCTGCAGGTGGTCGCACCCGGCTCTGGCAAGGTTCTCGAACCGTGAAGGTCGTCCTCTTCTGCGGCGGATTCGGGATGCGGATGCGCGACGGCGACTCCGACGTCCCCAAGCCCATGCAGATGGTCGGGCCGCGCCCGCTCATCTGGCACGTCATGCGCTACTACGCCCACTTCGGGCACAAGGAGTTCATCCTGTGCCTGGGCTACGGCGCCCACCACATCAAGGACTACTTCCTCGACTACCGCGAGACCGAGTCGAACGACTTCGTGCTCCGGGAGGGCGAGCTGGAGCTGCAGAGCTCCGACATCGCCGACTGGACGATCCACTTCGTCCACACGGGGCTGGAGTCGCCGATCGGCGAGCGGCTGCGGCGGGTGCGCCACCTCGTCGAGGGCGAGGAGATGTTCCTCGCGAACTACGCCGACGTCCTCACCGACGCCCCGCTCGACGCGATGGTCGACAAGTTCCGCGCGAGCGACGCCACGGCGTCGCTGCTGGCGGTGCCGCCCCAGGCGGTGTTCCACATCGTCGACGTCGACGGTTCGGACCGGGTGAACTCGATCTACCCGGTGACCGACATGCACATCCGGGAGAACGGGGGCTACTTCGTGCTGCGCCCCGAGGTCATCGATTACATCCCGGAGAACGGCGACCTCGTCGGCGACGCCGGGATGACGCTGGCCAAGGAGGGCAAGCTGCTCTCGTATCCGTGGGAAGGCTTCTGGCAGCCTGCGGACACGCTCAAGGAGCGCAACGCCCTCGAGGCGTCGTACCGGGCCGGCACCCGGCCGTGGATGGTGTGGGAGAAAGCCGCCCGCGCGATCGACCGGCCGCCGCTGGAGAGCCTCGTCGCCCAGGAGCTCTCCGAGCGCGACACCTCGTGATGCGCGCGCTGCGCCCCGAGTCGCTGGACGAGCTGGTCCTGCTCGCGGCGCACTGCGACGACATCCCCCTCGGGGCGGGCGGCACGCTGCTGACCCTGTGCCGGGCGCGCCCGGGGCTGCGTGTCCGGGCCCTCGTCCTGTCGGGCGGGGGCACCCATCGCGAGGACGAGGAGCGGGCGGCGCTGGCGGCGTTCACCCCGGGTGCCGACCTCGAGGTCACCGTGCTCGACATGCCCGACGGGCGGCTCCCGACCCACTGGGAGTGGGCCAAGGAGCAGCTCGAGGCGTTCCGCCGGACCTGCGAGCCCGACCTGGTCCTCGTCGGCCACCGCGGTGACGACCACCAGGACCACCGCGAGCTCGCGCGCCTCGTGCCCACCGTGTTCCGCGACCACCTGGCGCTGGGGTACGAGATCCTCAAAGCCGAGCCGGACCTGAGCCAGCCCCCGCTGCTGTGGCCGCTGGAACCGGACGTGGTGGCCGACAAGGTCCGCCTGCTGCACGAGTCCTACCCGTCCCAGGTCGGCCGCGCGTGGTTCGACGAGGAGACCTTCCGGGGCCTCGCGCGGGTGCGCGGGGTCCAGGCCGGAGTGCGCTACGCCGAGGGGTTCCACCTGACGCGGGCGCTGCTGGCGGCCCCCGTACCGTCGACCTGACGCTCTACGAGTCACACGAAGGAGGGACCGCCCCGATGCGCGTCCTGCTCACCGGACACCAGGGCTACCTCGGGACCCTGATGGCGCCGCTGCTGACCGCGGCCGGGCACGAGGTCACCGGGCTCGACTCGGGCCTGTACGCCGGCTGCGTGCTCGGCGACCTGCCCGCCCCCGAGCCGCCGGCCCTCGCGGTCGACCTGCGCGACGTCACCGTCGACCAGCTCGCCGGGTTCGACGCCGTCGTGCACCTCGCGGCGCTGTCGAACGACCCGCTCGGCGCGCTGGCGCCCCAGCACACCTACGACATCAACCACCACGCCTCGACCCGCCTGGCGCGCCTGGCCAAGGAGGCCGGGGTGTCGCGCTTCGTCTACGCGTCGACGTGCTCGGTGTACGGCGCGTCGGGCACCGAGGACGTGCTCGACGAGGAGGCGCCGATGAAGCCGGTGACCCCCTACGCCGAGTCGAAGGTGCGCGTCGAGGCCGACCTCGTCGACATGGCCGACGCCGACTTCGTGCCGGTGTCGATGCGCAACGCGACGGCCTTCGGCTTCTCGCCGCGCCTGCGCGCCGACATCGTGCTCAACAACCTCGTCGGCCACGCCCTGCTGTCGAACCGCATCCTCGTCATGAGCGACGGCACGCCGTGGCGGCCGCTGGCGCACGCGCAGGACATCGGCGGGGCCGTCGTCGCCGCGCTGGCCGCGCCCGCGGACACGGTGCGCGCGCAGGCGTTCAACGTCGGCTCGACGGAGAACAACGTGCAGGTGCGCGACATCGCCGACGCGGTGAAGGTCGCGGTGCCCGAGGCCGAGCTCGTCATCACCGGCGAGACCGGCGGTGACCCGCGCTCCTACCGCGTCGACTTCACGAAGATCGGCAAGTTCCTGCCGGAGTTCCGGCCCGCCTGGTCGGTCGCCGACGGCGCCGAGGAGCTGATCCGCGAGTACCGCGCCCGCGGGCTGACGCAGGAGGCGTTCGACCGGCGCTTCACCCGCCTCGCCGTCCTCAAGGACCGTCAGGAAGCCGGCACCCTCGACGGCGCCCTGCGCCCAGCCTGACCGTCGAGAAGGGTCGTGCCTGCGGTTCGCACCGCAGGCACGACCGTCTCCGCCGTCCGATGCGCCGGCACGCGCGACGGGTGTCCGGCGATGAGGCTGCTCCAGCGGTGCCCGATCGACTCCCAGCGGTAGTGACGCGCGACGAGCTCGTGGGCCGCCCGGCGGAGGCGCTCGCGGAGACCGGGATCGTCGAGGAGACGCAGGATCGCCCTCGCGAACTCGTCGCCGTCGTCGGCGCACACGAGGTGCTCCCCGTGGCGGGCCTGAGGTACCGCCTCGACACCGAGGGTCGTGGAGACGACGGCGAGCCCGAGCCCGAAGGCCTCGAGGACCTTGTTCTTGAGCCCACTCCCGGTCTGCATCGGGTTGATCATGATGGGATAGCGGTCGACGACGGCAGGGAGGTCGTCGACGTAGCCGGTGAGAACGATCGATGGCTCATCGGCCGCGAGCGACTCGAGCCATGCGGGGGGATCGGACCCGACCACGCAGAGTTCAACGTCGGAGTCCCGGAGCCTTGGCAGGTAGACATCCTCGACGAAGAACCGCAGAGCGTCGCGGTTGGGATCGAATGCCTGGTTCCCCCAGAACACGACACCCCGGCGCGACCCGGGCGCGGGGAGCGGGCGGACGTACGCCTCGTCGAGGCCATTGGGAACCGTCAGCACCTCACGGTGCCGCGCGCCGCCCACCGCGCGCGAGTCGGCGTCGTTGATCGTGGTGACGAGATCGAATCGACGAGCGAACAGCCGTTCGGTCCGACGCTTGCGTGCGATGTCCAGGACGCTGTGCAGCCGCTCGAGCGCACACCGACGGTGCTGCGCGCCGGCGCGTGCGCGCTCAGCGGTCAGCGTGGCGCTGTCGCACACGTCGAGGGCGAGGACCGGTCCACTCAGGGTGGCGGCGAGTTCGGCGGCCTCGCCGCCGAACACCACGACGTGAGTGATCCCCAGTGTGCGAACGATCCCGTGCAGCCTCGCGCGCGCACGAGCGAACCCGGTGGGATGGGTGAGCTCGACGTAGTGGGTGTTCGATGTCCGGACGTGGCGCCGCAGCAGGCGTCGCTCCGTCGCGAGCGGCTCGAGCTCCTCGACGCTGTCGAACACGTCGTCGGGATCGAGGCCACCTGCGTCCCGGTCGAGAGGCTCGAGCGGCGCGATCACGAGGTGGACCTCGCCGGGCAGGAAGGTGCACAGGTTGGCGACCCGCAGGTCGTAGCCACTCAATCGCGACTCGATACGGCGCGACGTGAGGATCAGGAACCGCATCGTGCCTCGCTCGGGGTCGGGTCGTGGGATGCCGGACCATAGCGAGCGCTGCGTAGTCGAATCATGACGGGGTGTGCTGTCATGTCACGCGAATCCGCAGGTCAGAGAGCGTGACGGGGGCCGATACCCGTGATCGGGACCGACAAACCACCGAGAGGTGTGACAACGTCGGCTGCCGCCGCAGCCACAGCAGCTCCAGCTCAGAGGGACGCGACGAGGTCCGCCCAGGACGGGGCGCCGAGGTCTCGCTCGGAGATCGCCGTGACCTCCTGGGGCCAGGCGATCGCGAGATCCGGATCGTCGTACGCCACGCCGAGATCCTCGCCAGGCGTATGAGGGCGATCGATGCGATAGCAGACGTCGGCGACGTCGGACAACGCCTGAAAGCCGTGCAGCAGGCCCGGCGGTACGTAGAGGTGCCAGAACTCCTCGTCGTCGAGCCGGAACGACTCCACCGTCCCGAACGTCGGCGAGTCCGGTCGGGCGTCGACGAGGACGTCGAGCACCGCCCCGTGCGCCACGCGGACCAGCTTCGCCTCGCCGCGGCCCCGGCGCCCGTGCATACCGCGGATCGTGCCCTGCCGCGAGCGGGACTGGCTGTCCTGTGCCTCCGGGCCCAGGTCGATGCCGTGCTCCGCGGCGATCGCCGTGTCGAACGTGCGGGTGAACAGTCCCCGGTCGTCGCGGTGCGGCATCGGGACGAGCACCCGCACCCCGTCGATGCCTGCTGTGCGTACCTCCACACCCCGGAGCCTCTCATCCCCGCCGCGAGCGCTCCTGACAGGATCGGCGGCGTGAGTCACCGCGTCCCGGACCCCACCTGCCGCTGGTGCGGCGGCGCCGACGGCACGATCGTGCTCGACCTCGGCGACCAGCCCGCCGCGGACCACTTCCCGGCCGTCGACGACCCGGGCCCCGACCCGGTGCATCCCCTGCGCATGTGGCTGTGCGCCGGCTGCGGCCTCGCCCAGCTCGCCGAGGACCCGACGACGCCCGAGGAGCCGCGCGGCGCCGAGCCGGACGCCCTCGTCGCCCAGGCACGGGACGCCGTCGCGCGGGTGCAGGCCGCCGGCCTGCTGCCCGAGGGCGGGACGGTGCGCGAGTTCGGCAGCCCGCACGGCGGCTCGTGGCTCGACCTCCTCGGCGCGGCCGGCCTCAAGGAGAGCCCCGACGAGCCCGCCGACGTGGTGATCGACTGCTTCGGGCTCATGCACGCCGCCGACCAGCGGGCGGGTCTCGCCGAGCGCTTCGCGGCGACGGCGCCCGGCGGGGTGCTGCTGCTGCAGTTCCACACGCTCGCCGCGATCGTCAGCGACGGCGGCTGGAACGCCCTGCGCCACGGGCACTTCGCCTACTACGCGACGCCCGTGCTCCTCGGGATGCTCGGGGAGCTGGGTCTCGACGTCACCCACGGCTTCCTGTTCGACCTCTACGGCGGCACGGTGCTGCTCGCCGCCCGTCGCCGCGACGACGACGGCCCGCGCGACCAGGCCGGCGTCGACGCCCTCCTGGAGCGCGAGGCGGCCCTCGGCGTCACCGATCCCGGCGCGGTCGGCGCCCTCGAGGAGGCCGCGGGCCGCAGCGCCGAGGAGCTGCGTGCGCACCTCGAGTCCTCCCGCGCCGCCGGGCACGCGGTCCTGGGCTACGCGGCCGCGTCGCGGGCGGTGCCGTTGCTCAACCGCGCCGGCATCGGGCCCGACCTGCTGCCAGCTGTCGCGGACGCCTCGCCGGGCAAGCAGGGCCGGCGGTTCCCGGGCGTGCCCGTGCCGATCCTCCCGCCGTCCGCGGTCGCCGAACGCCGTCCCGACGAGGTCGTGCTGTTCGTGACCGACATGCTCGCCGAGATGCGCCGGACGATGCCCGAGGTCGAGGCGAACGGCGGGAGCTGGGTCGTCGTCGACCCCGTCGTCAAGCGGATCCCGACCGCCAGCGGAGGTTCGCCCGAACCTCGCTGAGCCTCAGAGGTGGGATCGGCCCCACTTGCGGGCCGCGATGACGTCGAGCACGCGCCGGGTGATCTCCTGCTTCCACGGCCGGAGACGACGGAGGACGCCGGGCGCGAGGGCAAGGCCGAGGGCGATCGCCGCGGCACGCGGTGTGCGTCGCTGCGCGAGAGCGGCGCGGGCGGCCTGGCGAGCGGCTGGGATGTCGCCGTCGAGGAAGGCCCACCGCGCTCGCCGAATCGACGACACGTAGCGCAGCCGACGTACGGCGACATCCAGAGCCGCGAGATCCTCGGGGCGCCCCGAGGAACGGGCGGCCCGTGTGAAGGCATGGACCGCCTCGTCCTCGAACACGTCGACGCTCCCCGGAGCGTGGGACATGGAGTCAGCTCGGACCCGGTATCGGCCGAGCACGTCCGGGATCGCGCGGACCGACCAGCCACCGGCCACGAGGCGCAGCCAGAGGTCCAGGTCTTCGACTCGTGGCGTGTCGGAGTCATGGCCGCCGACACCGCGCCAGGCCTCGCGGCGGAAGGCGCCCCCGTAGTACAGGAACTGCTGCTCCATGATGTCGGGGAGCGTCAGGTCGCCCGTGGGAACGTTGCGTCGAGCGACACCGGAGTTCTGGACGAAGGTCTGGGCGAACAGCCGCAGGGTGCCGTCCTCGAACATCTCGGCGTCCGGGCTGAGGACATCGACCTCGGGGCTCGACTCGATCGCCTTGGCCATGTCCTCGCAGTAGTTCTCGACGACGAGATCGTCGCTGCAGAGGGGGACGAACCAACGACCGTGGGCAGCGTCGGCCGCGGCGTTGATGCCGCCTCCGTACCCACTGTTCTCCTGACGGATGAGCCGGATTCGTGGGTCGTCCGTGTAGGGCGCCACGATGGCGGCCATCGCATCGACGTTGCCGTTGTCCACGACGACGGCTTCCCAGTCGGGTCGCGTTTGAGCGATCAGCGAATCGAGGGTCTCGCTGATCCAGGGCTCCGTGCGGTAGGCCGGGATCAGGAACGTGAAGAGCGGAGTCGATGCGCTCGACTCCCTGTCGCCCATCGGCTCCTCATCCGTCGCCGTGCCCACCGACGTTGCGGTGGAGCCGGATGATGTCGTCACAGGTCCTCTCCGAGACAAGACTGGCCTGTCGGTTCGGCGGGGCAGGAGCCCCGTCACGACTATAGCGGCGAGCCTCCCGCCGTCCCGCCGTCGGTGTCACCTCCCGTCCGTTCTCTTCCGCCGGTGGTCGCGAGACACGCACCGTCCGTCCGTGACGGGCTCGTCGGCGCGTTCACGGACGGATGGAAGTAGCCCGTCCGGGGATCGCGAAGTCGTGTGGCGAGCAGCAGGTTTCGGTCTGAGGGCACCCGTCACGACCTGCGCATCTCCGATGCTGCCCACGGCCGCCGTCGTCAGCGGCCCGCCCGTCGCCGGAACGTGGCTCTTGCGGCGCTCTCGATCAGCGGTCAATCCTGCGCGCCGAACGGTAGATCAATGTTGCTCGTGTTGTCCGCTGCGGCTGGTGATGCGATGAGCGGTGAGATGAGAGGCACGCGATGGCGAGAAGCGGTCGAGGGGACGTGTGCTCTGGGGATTCGGTTCGCCGGGGATGGCGCGTGGCTGGGGTGGCACTGGGGTGGGCCGTCCTCGGACTCGCCGGCGGGGTCGGGGGAGTGCCGGCGGCGACAGCCGCGCCCGGTATCCCGGTCACGGGTCCCGAGGTGTTCGTGGGCGACTACGAGACCGGGAACTTCGCGCAGTGGACGACGTGCCAGACGGCGACCGTCAACGGCGAGTGCGGAGGATTCGGGCAGGGCGACCGAACGATGCGGATCGTCACGGACGACGTCCGCCAAGGCCGGTATGCCGCGGAGTTCGACCTGAAGCCCGGCGACGTCCCCGACTTCGGCGGCGGGGAGCGCGCCGAGGTGCAGTCCGATGCGGGCGGCGCAGTCGTCAAGGACGGCGACGAGCGTTGGTACCAGTGGTCGATGAAGTTCCCGGCGGACTTCCAGAACCCCACCGGCGTGTGGTTCATCGTGATGCAGTGGCACGCCGGATCCGGCTCCCCGCCTCTCGCCATCAACATCAGCGACGAGGGGACCGTCGACATCGGGGGCGACGGTCTCAAGGGTGAGCCTCGGCCCACGATCGGGCCGGTCCGTCGCGGAGAGTGGGTCGACTACACGCTCCACGTGAAGTTCTCCCGCGATCACGACGCCGGCTTCGTCGAAGCATGGGAGAACGGGCAGCAAACGGTGCCGCGCACGAGTCGCGCGTCGATGACCAGCGACTCCAACTACCTCAAGCAGGGGATCTACCGCGACAGCGGTCCCGCGACGTCGGTACGCATCGACGGCCTCCGGGTGACGGCGCCGGGGACGGCCCTCCCGTGAGCCGCCTCGCGCGTCTGGTCGTGCCCTTGGTGTGCTTGCTCGTCCCCCTCGTGACGGCGACGAGCACCGCCGTGGCGGCGCCGTCCGGCTCATCGACACGCGACGTCTACCAGCGCCCCTTCGCCTGGAACTCCGTCTGGAACCTCCCGCTCGCCCGTAGCGCGCAGTACAAGCCGTTCGACGCGAAGTTCGGTGACATGTACGCCGACGTGGAGAACATCTCGGTCGACCCCCAGGCGCCGCCCCGGGAGCTCAATGGTGAGCCCGGAGGGCGCGTGCTCGTCGACCCGGAGCTCGCCGCGGACGGTAGCTGGAACAACTGCTCGACCCTCCTGGCCGACACACCGGACCGCATGACCGTGGTCCAGGGCCAGCCGATGACTCTCGAAGCCGGGGGCGACCCGTCGTGGGATCACGGCTGGAAGCCGCAGTCGCTGACCGGGGACGGGATCGAGGGCTGCCACGGCGGGTCCGGGATGTCGGGGATCGGAGGCACCATCCGGGAGGGCGAGCTCTCGGGGGCCGCGCCACTCCAGCACGCGCTCAAGTTCAGCCTGCCCTGCACCACGAGCTGCTCCACCGAGGGCGGCGGCTTCCGCTGGCCCGCCGTGAAGGCGGACTCCGGCTACGAGGGCAAGTACGGCGGCGCGGACCCCGAGGTGCGCATGGGCTCCCTGCTCGCGCTACCAGCGGACACCGACCTGTCCGGGATCACCGAACCCGACGTCCGGAAGGTCGCCGAGGCCCTCAAGACCTACGGAGGCTACGTGGTCGACGAGACCGGCGGCGCCCCGTCCGGCTCGTTCGACGTGCAGTCCACCGCTCTCGACGAGTTCCCGAACATCAGCTCCGAGCAGATGCTCGACATGCTGAAGAAGCTGGCGGTGGTGACGAACAGCGCGCCGGCCACGCCCGGCGGAGGCGCTCTCGGCACCCCGCGGCTGGCGGGTTGCGCTGGCCCGTTCGCCGATGGCACCGGTGGCGCACCCTCGGGATGCTGACCGGTGACGCCCGCTTCGTCCTACTCGTCTGGGTCGGGAGGAACGGGTCGGTCCGGGTCGCTGTCACGGCGGGCCGGTTGCACTCGCACCATCGGCACGATGCGCCGCGCGGGGCCACTCTCCTCCTCAGGGCGTCCGTTCTCGGATCGACCGTTGGGAGGGCTCTCTGCAGGAGGCTCGTCGTCAGGGGCGACGTCTGACGCCCGGATCTCCCGGGTCGCGTCCGATCCGATCGGCCCGGGACGGGGGTTCGGGGGAAGAGCGGTCGTCGGAGCGTCGAGCCCCGCCTTGACGAATCGCTCGGCACGCTCGGCGGGAGTGCTCGTGGCCGATCCGTCTCCCGGCGTGCGGACGGGTGCGGTCGCGGACGGGACCGGAGTCGTCGGCGACACGGAGCCGACCGGGTCCGGTGTGACGGGAAGGGGCCGGCGCGGGATCCGGCGCAGGGGTGTGTAGACCTGTTCAGTGGGCCCGTCCAGTCCGAACATCGGGAGCACGACGGTCGGTGCGTCGTAGAACCCGCTGCCGGCATCGGGCAGCGGGCCGTCGGGATCGCCGCCCCTGCTCGCGGCCCCGTCGTCGTCCCCGTCGTCGTCCCCGTCGTCGGCTCCTCCGCGGCCCGCGCGCCGCACGAGGGCGTCGCGCACCTCCCGAACGGCCTCCGGAGCCATCAGATAGAGAAGTCCGACGAAGATGCCGAGCAGGAGCAGGCCCTCGCCCGCGAGGAGGAGAAGTGCCAGGACGATGGGTCGCTCGTCGGCATGGACGAACCAGTGTTCCACGAGCCCCACGAGGGTGCCGGCGACGGCTGCGGCGACGAGCGGGGGAACCAGGACCGTCGCGAGGTCCCGCACGCTCACCGCCGCGAGGCGTCGCGCCAGCATCAATCCGGCGAGACCGGCGACGATGCCCTCGATCGACGCCGCGAGACCGACGCCGAGCAGACCGAGAGGGATGAGGGCGAGGAGGCCGCCGAGGCCCACCACCAAGGTGATGCCGGTCAGCCAGTTGAGCTTCGCGCTCTGACCGGCCCCCTTGATCGACTCGAAGCCGATCGCGCTCATGGCGGTGCCGGGACCGTATCCCGCCATGGCAGCTACGAAGAGGCCGGCGGGTCGCCACTCCTCGCCGAGGAGGACGACGATGAGTGGTTCCCCGAGCGCGATGAGGACGGCTGCGAACGGTACCGAGCCGGCCCACAACATCCGGAGCGAACGGAGGAATCCGTGCTTGAACCGGGTGATGTCGGACGCGATGCGCGCGAACGCGGGGAAGAGGACGTAGGACGCGACCTGGATGATGGCCTGGCCCGGGAGGATGCCGATGCGGCGGCCGTAGCGGTATTGCCCGGCAGAAGCGATGTCGAGTCGACGGCCGACGAGCGCCTGCTGGACGAGGTCGCGGAGGTCCTCGACGATGCTCGACAAGATCAGTGGTGCCGCGTAGCGGGCCATCTCCCGCCAGATGCGGAAGGTGAACGTGCCCCTCCCCGGTCGCCACTTGGCCAGGGCCCAGCAGGCGATCAACGTCGCGAACTGCGAGGCGTACAGACCGATGACCATGCCCCAGACGCCGAATCCCAACAGGACGGCGGTGACGGCGACGATGGCGAAGGTGCCGGCCGTCGTCGGGTCGACGATCAGGCGCCGCTTGAAGTTGAACCGCCGCTGCATCAACGCCTCGGGCACGTTGAGCAGAGAGTGGATGAGGAGCGTCCCGCACGTCGCCGCGCAGATCAGTCCGACGAGACGATCGTCGAAGTACAGCGCGAGGACAGGCGCGGCGGCCAGGGCGCTGAGCGACATCAGGGTGCCGGTCACCAGACTGATCCAGAAGGCCGTGTTCGCGGCGTCCTCGACCTCGCGCTCACGCTGGATCAGCGCTGCCCTCATTCCCCCGTCGGACAGCGTCGTGAGGAAGTTGGCGAACAGCGTCCCCAAGGTGAACGTGCCGATCTCGACGGGGCTCAGGATGCGCGCCACGACGATCGTCTGCGTCAGCGAGATGAGCTGGGTGAAGACGAGGGCGACCGCCGCGAACGACGCACCGCGTCGCAGTTTGGATTCGAGGCCCTCGAGGGAAGGGTCGTGCTCGCTGTCAGGCACCGATGACCGCGCTGCGGCGGAGTCCGCGACGGCCGTCGTCGTCGCGGACCCCGGGTCGGCGGACGACGGGACGCCCGCCGGGGGCCCGTCGACCGGCTCGTTCGGCGGTGGCAAGCTCATCGGTCCCAGGTCGCGGGCGTGGAGTACCGGAACCCTCTGACGCCCGGCCCGCCCGCCGGGTGGGCGCCTTCCCCCAGGGTAACGACCCGCCCGGGCGACCGATCCGCTCGGGCGGGTCGGGAGTGATCACCGGCCTTCACGGTGAGCCGGTGTGGGTGCCGCCCGTTGAGTGCTGACAGGTCGGGGTGATCGCTCACCGGACCGGATGGGGGGAGGCGGCGACGGGACGGGCAGCCGCACGGGCAGGCTCGCCGGCAGGGTGGTCGTCGAGCCAGCGCTGTTGGTCGTCCAGCGACATTCCTGTCGGCAGTCCGCCTCCCACCACGCCCGGTCGAGGGCGGCGGGTCGCCTGGTCGTCCCGATGGCGCTCGAGGGCACCGGCGACCATCCCGGCGAACATGAAGGGGAGGATCATGGCGAAGTCGAGGATGCGGAGGTCCACGGTCAGACCATTGACGATCATGGTCACCATCGCGGACGCACCGACGAAGGCGAAGGCGCTGCCGAGGTAGGTGTCGCGCGGCAGCTCGCGCATCGCCCGCCAGAGCATCCAGACGACCGCCACGATCACAGCGAGCCACATCAACACACCCGGGATGCCGAGCTCCGCGCCGATCCCGAACTCGTTCTCGTGGGAGATGATGGCGTAGCCGGCATCCCACGGCACATCCTGCGACCACGCGACGTGGTGGTCGGTGTTGTAGAACTGGAAACGGGCCAGGCCGATGCCGACGAACGGGTGCTCACCCATGGCGCGCATCGCCGTCGCCATCAGGTTGAGGCGGTCGTACACCTCGGTCGATGACCCCACACCGCCGTCGGACCGATCGCTCGAGAAGATGCTCGACGCGTTGGCGGCGACGCCGATCATGCCCAGGACGGTGAACGCAACAAATCCGCGACGCCACCCGGGGGCGAGCAGGATCCCCATACCGAGCACGACGATCAGAGCCAGCAACGCCGCACGGGTGTGGGTCAGGTACACCGAGTACGCGTTCGCGGCCGCGAGTCCGTACAGGACGACTTGGACGGACCGCTTCACTCCTGGCCTACTCGCCAGGAAGAGACACACGACGAACCCGATCACGAGGATCACGCCGTTAACAACCGGCTGGTTGAAGATGCCGTTCGCGCGACCTTCCCAGTTCGGGGCATCCACGATGTAACGCGGCCACACCAGCGACTTCGGACCGTGGAACTGCAGGATGCTGACCCAGGACGAGTACGCCGCCATGGCGACCGTGGTCCAGAGGAGCCACCGCGCACCCCGCTCGTCGTCGATCACGCTTTTCGCGATGACGTAGACGAGGAACGGCAGAAGGACACCCGTATAAATCCAGCGGTAGACAAGGATGGGGGCGCCAGTGACCGGCTCGATCGCCTCGACGGGGTGCGGGAGCAGCCAGGACAAGATGTTCCAGGCCAGATAGACCGCCATCAGCCACTCGACCGCTCCGAGCTTCGGCGGCATCTTGGCATGTCGCGCGATCGCGAGGGTGAGCGAGACGAGCAGGAGGATGACCGCCGGGGTGAGGGCCTCGGTGGAGACGATCTCCCTCTGCGCCAGCCGGAAGAACGACGCCGCCAGGACGAGCAACAACGCGAGCAGCGGATCGCTGAGCACGACGTAGGCGACGACCGCCCCGACGGCCGCGCCGGCGAGAAGCGTCCCGACGTCCCCGGGCGCAGTGGCAGCCAACCCGATGACGACGAGACAGACCGCGCCGATCACGAGGGACTCGGCTCGTGTCACGGCGCGCCGACCCCGGGGGAGGATGCTCACTTCTCCCTACGCATGGTCACGGTCGGCGCGGACAGCGAGTCCGACCGCTTGCTGGGCTGGTCACCCTTGCCCGAAGTCGCACCGGTGGGTTGGGGCGTCGGTCGGGGCGCCGGTCCCGGCTTCCCGGCGTTCCCGTTACCGCCCGCCGGCCGTGAGCTGGTGAAACGGGCCGTCCCGATCCTCTTGGCGCCCTCGGGTGAGCCGGGAGTGGTAGCGGGCGAGGACGCCTTCGGCGTGGCGGGCGGGCTGTTGTCACCCGACGGAGCGCCGCCGGGCGGAACGGTCCCGGACGTGCCGGGCTTCGTCGTCGGCTTGGGTGCCGCGGCGGGCGAGGCCGCATCTGCCGGCGTCGGCTTCTTCGGTGCAGAAGGTGAGGGTGTACCCGGCGATGGCTTCGGGGTGGGTGTCGGCGTGTTCACCCCGCCGGGCCGTGCCCCCTGGGGGCCGCCGCCGTTCGGCGGCTCGCCTCCCGGCTTCGGCTGGGGCGACGGCTTGACCCCCTCGGAGCCGGTGCGACGCACCACCCGGGCGGACGGTCCGGGGACGGCGTCCGGACCGGGCTGCTGGCCCCCGGGAGCGGGCTTCGATCCAGGCGCCGCACCTCCCGGCGCCTGGGCGGCCGACGACGCGTTCGGGGACCGACCCGCGCCGCCCGGGCTCGGGCGGTTCCCGAGGGCACCACCTCCGGCCACAGGCTCATCCTTCTCAGAACGCTGCCCGGGAGCGGCCCCACCCGAGGCCTTCACGTCCGGCGCAGCCGCCGTCCCGTTGACGCCACGCACGCCCTGATCCGGGGGAGTCGGGCGGTGCGAGCCGTTCGTGCCGTTCGCCGCGCCGGTCGGTGCGGCGCTCGCCGTCGTGGTGACGCCGCCGACGACTCCCTCACGGCTGAAGGACTCGCGAGCTTCCTCGAGCTTCTTGGCCGAGATCGGCGCCGTGCGATCGGCCGGCGGGACCTGCTGGCCGCCGGGACGCGGGCCCGAACCCCCCGAGCCACCGGGCCCGCTCTGCGGCGAGGGGACGGGCCGGGGCGGAGGTGGGCCTGCCGGGAGTTGCACCGGAGCCCAATTTCGCTCCGACAGAAAACCGGGATCGACCATCTGGTTCGGGTTGCGGACGAGGACGACGCCCAACGCCGTCGAGCCCGTACGGCCGAGGGCATCGAGCGCCGACGAGGCGTCCTTGGCGCGGGTCTCGCCCTCCTCGAGCACCAGGAGCGCGCGGTCGGCGACGGCGCAGACGACCTGGCCCTCGACCGACTCGACCGGCGGCGCGTCGATGATGACGAGATCGGCGAGCGCGATGCCCTGGGTGACGAGGCGCTGCACGTGCGTCTTGGAGAAGAGCGCGAACAGGTCGTCCCGCTTGCTTCCCGGAGGGGATACGAGCAGGGCTCGGCCATTGGTGAAGATCTTGCCGTCGACCCGGCTGCCACCGCGCTCGGCCAGGAAGTCGGCGACACCGGAGAGCGTGGAGAGCTCGGAGGGCAGCGGGTCGGCTTCGAGGTCCGTCTGCAGGAGCAGGGTGGTCTGTCCCTGGAGAGCCCGGAGACCGGCAAGGGCGACGGCGACCCGGGACTTCGACGCCCGACTGGTGTACGGCCCGGTGAGTGCGAGCGCGCCGGGAGTGGGCATGCCGTACGGATTGGTGAGCCCCGTGAGAGAACGCAGGAGCTGCCCGCGACCGTCCTCACCGCTGCGGCGGCGACCGCCCACGACCGCGAGCACCGCAAGCCCGAGGCGATCACGGACCTCGTTCGGGGTGACGATCCGGTTCTCGAATCGGCCCAGCGCGATGGCGAGCAATGCTCCGAGAAGCACACCGCCGAGTGCCGCGGCGCCCGCATTGCGCAGTGCGTTCGACGGGTTCGACGAGACGCCGGCATTGAGCTGGAGGTCCTGGAGCTGGTTGGTGCCGCTCTGCAGGTTCGAGATCGCATCCTGGAGCCGACCGACCTCGTCGGAGTTGTTCTGTGCCCGCGCCGCGTTCAGCTGGCCGGTGAGCTGCTGGATCTGCGCGGCGCTGTTGCTCTGCAGGCCCTGGTTGACGTCATTGCGGAGCGCCACAGCCATCTTCGTGGCGGAATCCTGCGCCACGTCTGCCGTGTCGGCGGTGGCCTCGACGTAGACGATGGGGCTCGCTGCGGCGATGCGGGCGTTGAGGGTCACCGTCGTCGGCACTCCGGCCGACTGGCGGAGAACTTCCTGAGACGACGCCTGGTTGAAGTAGTCGGCGTAGCCCTGGGCCAGCACGGTGTCCTGCTCGGGCGCACGGTCCACGGAGACGATCGTCAGCGCGGCGCGCCCGGTGTAGGTCGTGCCCTGGAGCAGGGCCGCTCCCAACGCACCCCCGGCGGCCAGGAGACCGATGACGAGGATCAGCACCCACCGGCGGCGGATGCGGTCCCACTGGATCAGGAGCGGGCTCATTACGTGCCTTTCGTCCGATCGCCTCCGGCGCGCCGCCCGAGGATGGTGCGCCGGCACATCGTAGTGTGACGGGCTGTTGCTCCAGGCCCGAGTCAAGCCTGCACGGCACCCCGAACGGTAGCGAACCGACCACCCCGTCTCGTCCGGCGGGCGGCCGGGCGTGGTGCGGTTCCGCGCCGTTCCTCCGTGAGACGTCCGGCCCCGTTGCCGGTTGTCCTCAGCGCGAGAGCAGGTCGGAGATCATCCGTTCGCAGCAGCGTGCGGTCGTCTCGATGCTGAAGTCCCGCTCGGCGCGCGAGCGGGCCGCCTTGCCGAACGACCGGCGCAGCTCGTCGTCGCCGGCCAGCTCGCCGAGGCGTCGGGCGAGTGCGTCGAGATCACCCGCGGGCAGCAGGTAGCCCTCCGCGCCGTCGCCGATGATGTCGGGCAGGCCGCCGACGGCCGAGGCGACGACGGGCAGGCCCGCCGCCATCTGCTCGATCACCGACATCGGCACGCCCTCGTGCTTCGAGGGCAGCACGCCGAGATCGGCACCGGCGAGCAGGCGCGGGACGTCGCGGCGCAGGCCGGTGAACACCACCCGGTCGGCCACACCGAGCTGCTCGGCCAATGCGGCCCGCTCCCCGGCCAGCGGCCCCTCGCCGACGACGAGGACCTTGAGACGCGGGTGGTCCGGCGCCAGGCGCGCGAGGGCCTGCAGCAGGAGGTCGTGGCCCTTGATCGGCGTGATCCGCGCGACGATGACCGCGACCACGTCGTCGTCGGCGAACCCGAGCTCCGCGCGCACCTCCGCGCGCTGTGCCGGCGTCGGCAGCTCGGGGATCCGGATGCCGTTGGGCACCACGTACTCGGGGACCCGACGCCACGGGAACCGGCCGACGCCCTCGTGCTCGCGCAGGTACGCGCTCTGGCTGGGCACCAGCAGCGCCAGCCCGTCGGTGACCTTGAGGGTCTCGACGACGTAGGGCGGCAGCGCCCGGTCGCCGACGTGATGGAGGTCCATGTTGTGGACGGCGATGACGTTCGCCGGCACCCGGGCGAGCTTCGCGAACCACGGCCCGAGCACGAGCGGGGCGCGCTGGAAGTGGGGCACCAGCACGACGTCGGGCCGCGTGCGCCGGAAGTGCGTGAACAGCTTCGCGGTCTCCCGCACGTCGGACCAGCCGTGGCGGTCGAAGACCGTGACGTCGAAGCCCGAGGCGCGGAAGTCGTCGGCGAGCGTGCCGCCCTCGCGCAGGCACACCAGCTCCGGGCGCACCTTCTCCGGGTCGAGGTGCCGGAACATCTCGAGGAGCACGACCTCGGCGCCGCCGACGAGCGCGGCGTTGAGCACGAGGCACAGGCGCGCGGGGCGGTCCGGCACGGCGCGCCTCACAGCACGAGGGCGGGGTCGGTGGGCGCCCCGGGGATCGGGTGGCCGAGCAGGCGGGCGAAGGCGCGCTGGTAGTCGTCCACCATCGCGGCCACCGTGTAGTGCGACAGCGCCCGCTCGCGGCCCGCGGCAGCCAGCGCGGCGGTGCCGGCGGGGTCGTCGATCACCGTCCGCAGCTCGGAGGTCCACCGCTCGCGCGTCAGCGGGTCGACCATGATCCCGGCGCGGCCGTCGTCGAGCATCTCGGGCACCGCGCCGGAGATCGACGCCATGACGGGTACGCCGCGCATCATCGCCTCGACCATGACCAGCGGGAACGCCTCGAACCCGCTGGGGACGCAGAGGACGTCCATCTGCTCGAAGGCCTCGTCGGGCCCGAACGCCCGGCCCCGCCAGCGCACGCGGTCGCGCAGGTGCTCGGGGGTGCGGCGCTCGAGGTCGGCGCGGTCGGGACCCTCGCCGAAGATGTCGAGCGTCCAGTCCCCGGGCCGGTCGAGGGCGTCGAGCGCCTCGGCGAGCAGCAGCGGGTTCTTGTACTCGACGATCCGGGTCATCATCCCGAAGCGCACCGGTCCGCCGTCGGCCGCGGGCCGGTAGGGCCGCTCCGGGGCTGCCGGGATGCCGTTGGGCGCGATCATCACCGTGTCGGTCAGCGTCTGGAACCGGGTGAGGTCGACGTGGTGCTGGCGCGCGAGCACGAGCAGCGCGTCGGCCGAGCGCAGGGCCCGCGCCTGGTGCTCGCTGTAGGTGGCGTGGTCGAGCTCCGCGGGGTCGTGGCTCGCCGGCATCCACAGGCGCCGCTGCCCGTGCAGCCGGCCCTGGGCCCGCCAGCCGAGCGCGAAGCCGATCTCGGTGTTGGTGACGCCGCCGACGAGGATCGCCTCGTCGGTCCCGACGTCGACCAGCGGCTGCCACCACGGCTGCAGGAGCAGGCGCACGCGCGGGTCCAGCTCGGCGGTGTACGGGCCGAGCTTCTGCAGGGCGACGACCGTCACCGGGTGGCCGCGCTCGAGCAGCTCGTTGGCGAGCATCACCCGCTGGCGCTCGGCGCCGCCGAGCTCGAGGCCGTTCGAGATGACGACGATCGCGGGCCGGCCGCCCGACCGCTGCGCCGCCGCCGTCCGCTCGCGCCGCCGCCGGGCGCGCGGAGCGGGCCGGACGCGGTCGAGCACCGCGGCGCCGGCGGAGAACAGGGCCCCGCGGCCGCCGTTGTTGCGGATGCCCAGCACCATCGTGCGGGACGCGCGCCGCAGGTCGTCGGGGCGCTGGACCGTGCGCTCGTCGCTCGGGACGTCCCCGGCCACCGGGCGCAGGAGCCCGTCGGGGGCGGCCACGCGGGCCTGCGGCTCGGGCTCGGACACCAGGCGCAGCGACCACCCGGCCGCCCGCGCGGCGCGCTGCCAGGCCGCCTCCTCGCCGCCGTCGAAGAAGCGCTCGTCGAACGTCCCGACCGCGTCCCACGCGTCGCGGGAGATCAGCAGGCAGCGCCGCAGCAGGTAGCCGTCGACGGTGTCCGGCGCGGTGGCGTAGAGCTCGCTCGCGCCGCGTCCGCGCAGGGCGTCCGACCATCCGGCGACGCCGACGAGGTTGCGGACCACCGTCTGCGGGCGCCGGGCGACGTCCCACGGCAGCCACGCGCCGTCGGCATCGACGACCGCGGGGGAGACGGCCGCGACGCCGGGCTCGGCGAGCACCTCGCGCGCCCCGGTCAGCGGACCGAGGAGCTCGACCGCAGGGTCGAGCAGCAGGGCGTCGTCGTCGCCGGCCTGGGCCATCAGGCGATTGGTCGCGGTCACGGGGCCGAGGTCGGCGTCCCAGAACGTCCACGTGACGTCGCGGCGGTGCTCGGCCAGCTCGGCGATCGCCGGCGTCGCCGCGTCCCGGTTGTCCCACACGTGGACCCGGGCCTCGGGCAGCCACTTGTCGACGCTCGCGAGGGCACGTTCCAGCAGGTCCGCGCGGGCCGGGGAGACGATGAGGACGGCCAGTCCCCGTGCCGAGCCGCCGACCGCTTCCTCGCTGGCACCCACCCGCACGTCCTCCTGTGGCTTCTCGGGCCGCGTCGATGGTGGCACGACGCGGCGGTCGTCCCGGGCGGGCCCGGGGTCGCCCGTCACAGACGGCGGGCGTGGGACACGAGCCACTCGCCGTCGAGGTGGCTCAGCAGCGAACGCGTGGAGCCCAGCAGCGACAGTGCCGTGGAGTCCTGGGACGCGACGAGCGCGCGCGCCGAGCGCCGCACGATCACACCCGGTCGGGACAGGACGCCGGACAGCACGGGCTCGAGACGGCCGTGGACCACCGCGGCGCCCTCGTCCCACGCCGACCGGAACAGGTGGTCGATCACCGGGTCCGGGTCGTTGCCCGGGACGCCGACCTGCAGGACCTGCGCCACGCCGCCCGGGGGCAGCACGTAGACGAACCAGCCCAGCACGCGGCCGCTCGCGCCGCGCACGAGGCGCGCGACCGGCCGCCCGACGCGGGGCACGGCGTCGACCTCGTCGAACGCCCACTTGAGGAACGCCGCGTCGTAGTCCGGGTAGAGCCGCATCCGGCGCCCGATGCTGCTCATCTGCTCGAGCAGCTCCGAGAGCGTCAGCGGCTCGCGGCTGCCCGCGGGCTCCGGGGGCTCCGTCGCGAGCCGCGGCACCCGCCCGGCGAGCGCGTCCACCGGGCCGCCGACGGCGCGCGCGGCGCGGCGCAGCAGGCCCTCGCGCTCGCGGGAGTCCATGAGGGCGCCGGCCGCGCGACCGGGGCGCAGCACGCGGTACCAGCCGACGCTGGCGTGCACGAGCTCCTGGCCGCCGAGCTCGCGCCACATGCGCAGCGAGTCGTCGTTGGAGCGGTCGGCGAGGGTGAGGTCCTGCGGGCCCCCCATGAGCTTGCGCAGGAGCAGCGCGCCGACGCCGCGGGGGCGCTGGTCGGGCCGCACGACGAGGTTGCTGCTGACCGCCACGCGCGCGGCGCGCCCGTCGACGCGCACCCGCCGCGTGCTCGCGCCGATGAACCCGACGATCTCCCCGTCGCCGGTCTCGTGCACCAGCGACGGGATGTCCGGGTCGGCCCACGGGTCGTCGAGCAGGATCCGCCCGAAGTACCGGGCGACCTCGGTGGTGCTGCTCGAGCCGGTGCCCATGACCTGGTCGAAGAGCCCGGCGACGGCGTCGAGGTCGCGCCGTTCCAGTGCCCGGATGCCGCTCACACCGTCACCCCCGCGAGCGAGCGCCACAGGTCGGCGAGCCGGGCCGCCCACGCGTCGGCGGCGTAGCCGCGGACGTCCTCGCGGGCGCGGGCGCCGATCGCGTGCCGGCAGGTGTCGTCGACGAGGAGCTTGCCGAGCGCGGTGGCGAGGGCCTCCGCGTCGGCGACGGGCACCAGCACGCCGGTGTCGCCGTCACGGATCAGCGCCGGGAGGCCGCCGACCGGCGTCACCACCGGCGTCAGCCCCCAGGCCATGGCCTCGAGCACCGACATCGGCAGGCCCTCGGCGTGGCTGGGCAGCAGCAGGATCTGGGCCCGGGCCAGGAGCGCGTCGCGCTCGTCGGGCCCCAGGTAGCCCGAGACCTCGATCGCGTCGCCGACGCCGGCCTCGCGGATCGCCGCCCGCAGCGGCGCGGGGTCCTCGTGTCCCGCGGCGACGACGCGCAGGCGCTCGCGCTGCTCGGCGGGCAGGAGCGCCACGGCGCGCACGATGTCGAAGACGCCCTTCTTCTCGCGCAGGGCACCGAGGAACGCCGCGACCACCGGGCCGTCGCCGTCGCGGGCGGGGACCGTCGCCGGCCACTCGACGGGGTTGGTCATCATGACCATCCGCTCGGCCGGCACGCCGAGGCGCCGCGCGTAGCCGTCGCGGACCTCCTCGTTGAGCACGATCACGCGGTCGGCCACGAGCAGGCGGCGCACGAGCCGCTGGGCGGGGCGGGGCAGCCCGTCGAACCAGTCGAGGAAGAGCCCGGCGTGCGCGTGCACGACGGTCGCGGCGCCGCGGGCGCGCGCCACCGCGAGGATCACGCCCTTGCGCAGGACGCTCGCCTTCTTCGAGAGGTTGACGTGCACGACGTCGATGCGCCGCGTCAGCAGGCTCAGGACCGCGCCGCCGACGCCGACCACCGACTGGCGCAGCCGCGTCGCGGCGCCGCCCTCGGTGAAGGTCGCGTGGACGTGCAGCTCGACGTCGTCGGGGACCCACTTCTCCAGGAGCCGCTGCATCGCCGGGATGCCGCCGTAGGTGCGGGCGGACGAGCCGGCGACGAGGACCTGCAGGCGTCGGGATGCGGTCATCGTGTCCGGGGTCGGTGGGCTCTGTGGGCGAGGTCGTACGCCGCGACGAGGGCCTGCTCCGACTGCTTCCACGACAGCGGGCCGGTGACCCGGTCGCGGCCGATCTCACCCATGCGCCGGCGGCGCTCGGGGTCGTCGAGCAGCTCGGAGATCAGTCCGGCGAACTCCTCCTCGGAGTTGTCGCTCGCGTACACGGCGGCCTCGTCGGCGGAGACCCGCGACTCGCGCAGGTCGAACGAGACGACCGGGATCCCCATCGCCATGTACTCCACGATCTTGTTCATCGTGGAGAGGTCGTTGAGGGGATTGCGGGGGTCGGGGGCGAGCCCGACCGACGCCGTCGAGAGGTAGCGCAGGATGTCCGGGGTGTTCGTCCACCCGGTGAACGTGGTGCAGTCCGCGAGGCCCATCGAGTGGGCGAGCGCCCGCACGTCGTCGAGCGCGTCGCCGTTGCCCATGAACACGGCGTGCCAGTCGTCGCGGTGCTCGGCGCGCAGGTGCGCCAGCGCGCGCACCGCGTAGTCGACGCCGTCCTGCGGGCCCATGACGCCGAGGTAGGCGAGCAGGTGCTTCTTGCCCTGCCGGAGTGCGGGCTCGACGGGCACCTCGTGGAACCGCTCGCCGGCCGGGGCGCTGCGCACGGTGAAGGTGCGCTCGGGACGCACGCGCCCGCGCCGCACAGCGAGCTCGCGGTAGCTCTCGTTGGTCGAGACGACGACGTCGGCGGTGCGGTAGGTGAGGAACTCGACGAGGCGCATCGCCCAGTACAGGGCGTCGCGCTTCGGGCGGAAGCGGGAGAGGTAGAGCTCGGGGATCAGGTCGTGCTGGTCGAAGATGACCCGCGTGCCGCCGAGCTTGAGGACCAGCGCGATGACGAAGAACAGGTCCGGCGGGTTGCACAGGTGCACGACGTCGATCGGGCCGCGGCGGCGGACATTGCGCGTCGCCCGGTAGGTCCGCCAGAGCGCCTGCCCGTACTCGCGGAGGTAGCCCGCGGGCCCCCCGGTCGCGGCGTCCAGCGGGTAGCGCTGGATGTGGACGCCGTCGACGACCGCCTCGGGATCGGTGTCGCGGTCGTCGCCCTGCGGGCAGATGACCTCGACGTCCCAGCCGTGGTCGCGCAGCGTCATGCACTCCTGCCAGACCCGGCGGTCCGCCGGGACCGACAGGTTCTCGACGAGGATCAGCGCCCTACCGGTCACAACACTCCCCTCCGTGGGCGATTCCCCGTCGGATGTCGTGCTCACCGCGCTCCATCACCTGGTCCTCCATGTCGCCTGCCGACCACCGACGGTGGTCGACATGGTCGCTGCGCGAAGCTATCAGCGGCCGGAGGAGGGCCGTCCTCCCGCTCCCCTCCCGTTCTAGGACGTCCGGGCACCCCCCGTCGTTGCCGCGGATCCGGACACACGACGACGCCGCACCGTCGTCGGGCGCGCGACCGGCGGCTCCTAGGATCGGCCGCCATGAGCCGTCGGCTGCTGGTGCTGGGTTGGCACAACATCGACCCCACGCCGTACGCGCCGGCCGATCCCGAGACGGGTCGCCGGGGCTTCGAGCGGCAGCTCGCGCTGCTCGACCGGCTGGCCACGGTGGTCCCGCTCTCCGACGCCGTGGACATCCTCGCCGCGGGCGGCTCGCTGCCGCCGCGGTCGGTCGCGCTGACGTTCGACGACGGCTACGCGGACTGGCTCGACGCGGCGGTGCCCGCGCTCGACCGCCACGGCGTGCACGGCACGTTCTTCCTGGTCTCGGACATCCTGAGCCGCGAGGTGGGCGCCTGGTGGGAGGACCTCGCGGCCGCGTTCGACCGCGCCGAGGTCGCCCACCTCGAGTGGGCCGGGCGGACCCACGACCTGTCGACGCCGCAGGCCCGCCACGCCACGCAGGAGGCGCTCAAGAGCGAGCTCAAGCTCGTCGACCGGGCCACCCGCGTCGCCGCCGTCGACGCGATCGCCGCCCGCATCGCCCCCTCCGCGCCCGCGGCCTCCCCGTCGCTGTTCCTCGACTGGGACGGCGCCCGCGCCCTGGCCGCCACGGGGCACGGCGTGGGGTCCCACACGGTGACGCACCCCATCCTCGCGCGGGAGGAGCCCGACACCCAGCTCGCCGAGCTCACCGACTCCCGGCGCGCGCTCGAGGACGGGCTCGGCCAGACCGTGGACCTGCTCGCCTACCCGAACGGCAACAAGGGTGACTACGACGAGCGGACGATGGACTTCGCCGAACGGGCGGGCTACCGCGCCGCGATCACGACCCGCGCCGGCCTGGCCAGTCCGGACGCCTCGCCGTTCGCGATGCGCCGCATCCTCGTGACGCCGCACACCGATCTGGGCGAGCTGATGGGCAAGGTCGGCCGGAAGTCGACGAAGCTCGCCGGCGCGGTGGTGCGCCGCGGCGTGGGCCTGGCGACGACCGTCGCGGACAGGTGCGCTCCGCGCACGTGAGCACCTGGGCGCGCTATAGCGTGCCGAACTGCTCACGAGCGCGCAGCGCACTGGTGACGATGTCGTCGAGGTCGCGGGTCGCGGTCCAGCCGAGGCGTTCGCGGATGCGGGTGACGTCGGCGACGACCGCGGGCGGGTCGCCGGGGCGGCGGTCGGCCACCGCGGGCTCAACGGACCGGCCGGTGGCGCGGGCGATGGCCGCGACGACCTCGAGCACCGAGTAGCCGCGCCCGACGCCGACGTTGAGCGTCTCGGCGCCGGGCTCCTCGAGCAGCGCGGTCGCGGCGACGTGGGCGTCGGCGAGGTCGTCGACGTGGACGAAGTCGCGCACGCAGCTGCCGTCCGGGGTGTCGTAATCGGTGCCGAACACCGCCGGCGCCGCGCCGCGGGCGACGGCGTCGAGCGCGATCGGCACGAGGTTGGCCTGCCCGCGGTCGGCGAGGCGGGCGTCGCGGGCGCCGGCGACGTTGAAGTAGCGCAGTGCGACGTAGCGCAGGCCGGTGGAGCGGTGGACGTCGGCGAGCATCCACTCCCCGGCGAGCTTGGTGCTGCCGTAGGCGTTCACCGGCGCGCAGGGGGCGTCCTCGGCGACCGCGGCGCCGGAGGTCGCGCCGTAGACCGCCGCGCTCGAGGAGTAGACGACGCGATCGACGCCGGTGCGGGTGGCGGCCTCGAGCACCGAGCGCAGGCCCTCGATGTTCTCGTGCCAGTACCAGAGCGGGTGGGCCACGGACTCCGGGACGCTCTTGCGCGCGGCGAAGTGCATGACGCCGTCGAGGCGGTGCCCGGTGATCGCCCCGGCGACGGCGTCGGTGTCCAGGACGGTCGCGCGCACCAGCGGCACGTCGTCGTCGACGCGCTCGGCGAGGCCGCTCGTGAGGTCGTCGAGCACCACGACGTCGTCGCCGCGCGCCCGCAGCGCCCGCACGGTGTGCGCGCCGATGTAGCCCGCACCCCCGGTCACCAGCCACCGCTGCTCCACCTCGCCGCTCCCCTCGCGTGTCACCGGACGAGTTCCCGGGCGAGGAGGTTACGAGGCACCCGCGGACAGCCGCTTGATCGTCCCGTGATGTGCGCGGAGCGTGACTGAGATCGTCACACAATGCCCCGTCCGAATTGTCGCATTACCACGAACGAGTGACAGATGGAGAAACGAATCGTTGAACGAGACCGACACCACCAGTGCAGAACCACCGATCCGGTGTCTCCCTGCGAGGTCCGATGTCGCGGCCGGGGGAGGGAGGCCGGGGGCCGAGGAGGTAGGACATGACCAACGTGCTGTCGAACCCGCCGTTCGACGACGCGACCCGCCGCGCGTACCTCTACCGCGGTGACGTCCTCGTCTACGGGGCGGGACCCAGCACGCTCGCGCTCGTCGAGTTCACCCGCGACCTCGTGCAGGAGGCGTTCGGGGATCTCGATCCCGAGCTCGCGCAGCACACCATGGACGTGCACGAGTACGCGGCGCTGCTCGCCGAGCTCAAGCCGCGGTTCATCCACCACCCGCGGTGCAAGGAGCTGCTCCCGCAGATCCTCTCCGAGCGCGGGTGCGACCTGGAGCGCACCTACTTCGACGTGCCGCGGCTGCGCACGTCGACGTCGGACGACTACCTGACCACCGGCATCGCGTTCGCGTTCCACCCGCACCGCGACACCTGGTACTCCGCGCCCCTGTGCCAGACCAACTGGTGGATGCCGGTCTACCCCGCGACGAGCGACAACGTCATGGCCTTCCACCCGAAGTACATGACGCAGGGGATCGCGAACGGCTCCTACCGCTACGACTACGTCGAGTGGAACCGGACGAGCCGCAAGGACGCCGCGAAGCACGTCGGCACCGACACCCGCGACCAGCCCACCCCCGAGGAGCCGATCGAGCTCGACCCGCAGGTGCGCGTCGTGCCCGAGGTCGGCGGGATGATGGTCTTCTCGGGCAACCAGCTCCACTCCTCGGTGCCGAACACCTCGGGGCGCACCCGTTTCTCGATCGACTTCCGGGTCGTCGACATCGACGACGTGGCGGCGCGGCGGGGCTCGCCGAACCTCGACTGCCGGTGCACGGGCACGACGCTGCGCGACTTCGTGCGGGCGTCCGACCTCGCGCCGATGCCCGAGGAGCTCGCGGCGGCCTACGACGGCGCCGCGGTGCCGGTGGTGATGGCCTGACCGCTCCCCGCGGCGGCTCCCGGGTGGGCCGCCGCGGGACCGCCGTCGCCTACGTGAGCCGTCGGGGCGCCGCCATCGGACGCAGGGCCGGCGCGACGGGGCGGCCGTCGAGCACCGACCCGGCGCCCTCGGCCAGCGCCCGTTCGTAGGCCGGGAGCGCGCCGGCCACGGCGGCCACGGTCTGCTCGACGTCGGCGTCGGTGTGCGCCGCGGAGATGACGAACGACTGCCCGAGCACCCCGCGGCGCAGCAGCTCGGCGAGGAAGACCGTGCGCATCTCCTGCGACGGCCTGCCCTCGGCGTCCCGGGTGCGGAACACCAGGCACGACGGGTGGCCCGCGACGTCGACGTACTCGCTCATGCCGGCCGCCGCGATCACCTCGTTGGCGGCCTCGGCGAGCGTCGTGCCCTGGCGGCGCATCGTCGCGACCGGGTCCTCGCGGCGGTAGGCCTCGACGACGGCCCGGAACGCGGTGAGCCCGGCGGTCTCGGGGCCGTGGGTGGTCGAGAGCAGGAACACGCGCTCGCGGTCCGTGCGCAGGCCACCCAGCTCCATGAGCTCGCGCCGCCCGGCCAGCGCGGACACCGGGAAGCCGTTGCCCATCGCCTTGCCCCACGTCGAGAGGTCCGGCGTGACGCCGTAGACGCCCTGGGCCCCGTGCTCCGACCAGCGGAACCCGGTGATCATCTCGTCGAACACCAGGACCGCGCCCTGCGCCGTGCACAGCTCGCGGACGCCCTCGAGGAAGCCCGGCGCGGGCTCGAGCAGCCCCGTGGCGGCCTCCATGAACACGGCGGCGATGCGGCCCGGGTAGGCGTCGAAGAGCGCGCGCAGCGACGCGACGTCGTTGTAGGCGAAGCGGACGGTCTCGTGGCGCGTCGTCTCGGGGATGCCGGCGTTCATCGGCGTGTGGCCGATGAACCAGTCGTCGGTCGAGAAGAACGGCTGGTCGGCCACGGCGACCATGTCCCGCCCCGTGGCCGCGCGGGCCAGCTTCAGCGCGGCGGTGGTCGCGTCGGACCCGTTCTTGGCGAACTTGACCATGTCCGCGCCCGACACGAGGCCCAGGAAGTCCTCGGCGGCCTGCAGCTCCAGGCGGTGGGGGCGGGAGAAGCTGATGCCGTCGTCGAGCGCTGCCCGGACCGCGGCGTTCACCGGCTCGTACGCGTGGCCCAGCGTCACGGCGCGCAGCCCCATGCCGTACTCGACGTATTCGTTCCCGTCCACGTCCCAGACCCGCGCCCCGCGACCGCGCTCGAGGACCGGGGTCATGTGCTCGGGGTACTGGTCCGAGCCGCGCGCGTAGGTGTGCGCCCCGCCGGGCACGAGGTCGTGCAGGCGGGACTGCAGGCGGTTCGACTCGGTGAGCTCGATGTCGGTCTCCGGACCGGACGGATACGACACGGACGTCATGGGCCTCAGCTTCCCTGGTCGACGCGTGCTGGCCGCGCGGGGGTCGGGCGGGGTCGGGCGGTGGTCGGCGGCGTCCTCGGCGTCGGGCCCGATCATTCGACGTCCGGGGTGAGCGCTGCGTTGCTCCGGGAGGGACGAGCGTCACCCGGTGCGGAACGTAGCCAGCTTGACACGCTGCGTGGCGTCACGGGAGGAGTCTCCCGCACGGGCTCCCGCCACTCCGACGGCCCAGCAGCGGTCCCCCGGACAGGACGCGCTGCGTGGACGCGACACACTGGTCCGCATGGCAGCACCGGCCGAACCCCCCGGAGCAGGAGCTCGCGGGCCGAACGGGCGCCACGCGCGGCGTGACGGCGCCCGCCCGGCGTTGGGTCCACGGCACGCGGCCCCGGCCGACGAGGAGCTCGCGGTCGCGGGTGATGCCGTCCCGGGCGACGCCGAGCCGCGTGGGAGCCACGGTGCGTCGGAGGCGTCGGAGGCGTCGGAGCGGCACGGGTCGCCGGGCGAGGTGGCCCGGGGCGGGGTGTCCTCTGCCGGCGGGCGGCACGGGGCGTCGCCCGGTCCGGTGGCACCGGCGCGAGGATCCGAGCCGGACCGAGCCGTGGCGGTGCCGAGTGGGGGTGCCGACACCGACACCGTCGTGCGCGAGCCCTGGCCCCTCGCGGCGTCCTCGGACGCGTTGGCGGCCGTGCCGTCTTCCGGACCGTCGTCCCCGGTCCTCGCCGCGGTGCCGTCCGCCCCGCCCGGCGACGACGCCGTCACCGCCGTGGCGCCGACCTCGGTGCTCGGATCCCGGCGCCTGACCTCGGTGCCGGCCGGACCTGACGGGCCCGGCAGCACCACCACGCTCCTGCCCGGGTCGCCGGCCGCCCCCACGGCCCACGCCGGCGTCGCGGGCCTGCGTCCGGTGCCGCCGCCGGGCGCCGGGCCCGTGCCCCAGGCGGGGCCCGGACCTCAGGCCGGGCCGGGGCCTGCGGCGGGCCCCGGTGCACCGTCTGGGCCTGCTGCGCCTGCGGGACCCGTGCCGTCGGCCGGCGCCGTGCCACTGGTCGGCCCCGTTCCGCCGACCGGGCCTGGCGCGCCCGCGGGACCTCGTGCGTCCGCGGGGGCCGGGGCGCCTGCCGTGACTCCCGGCCCCGCGCCGTCCCGCGGTCCCGTCGCGCCACCGGCCGGGGCTGCGTCCGGTCCTGGTCTCGGGCCGGTGCCTCCTCCGTCGGCCGGGCCGGCGCCGTCGGGCCCGCCCGCACCCGGCCGGGGCCCGTCGGCGTCGGCGCCCGCGGAGCCACCCGTGCGCACGGCGGTCTCGCCGCCCTCGCAGCCCCGCACCCTCACGGCGCCGCCGACCGTCCCGCCGCCGCCCGGCGGCACCGAGGGGGAGCCGCCGGCCCCGGGCGGGACGGCGTCCTCGGGTCGCCGGCGGGCGCCGATCCGGCGCGAGCCCGTGCCTGGCACGCCGGTCGCCGGGTCGCGGCCGGTCTGGGGCCCGCCGCAGCCCGCGCGCTGAGCCCGCCCCGGCCCCGGAGACGAACGAACGGCGCTCTCGCTGCGTGCGATGCAGCGAACGCGCCGTTCATGTCTCGGGCCTGGCGGCGTCCGGACGATCGCGGTGCTCCGCACCTGGCAGAGTCCGGGCGGTGGGCGACGCGGAGGTGACGGCGCGGATCGTCGACCTCGCTGCCGCCATGAGCCGCCGCGGCCCGTACCGGGCGCCCGTCGGCGCCGAGGTGGACGACCTCGCCGACCTGGCCGACGCGCTCGCCGCCGCGGACGTCGTCCGGGCGTGCCGGACGGGGGAGCGCCTGGGCCTCGCGGCCGAGAAGATCGACGGCGAGCTCGTGCTGTCGTCGGACCCGACGGCCGAGCGCGCGTGGCTCGTCCTCGTGTTCCGGCCCGGGGTGGCGCCGGACGCGGTGGTCGAGGTGCCGCACCCCAACGCCGACCTCGACACCGAGCGGATCGCATTCGCCGTCCACGAGCGACGTCCCGCCACGCTGGTCCTGCAGGCCGGCGCCCACCGGATCGCCGGCGCACCGCGCACGGCCACCGACCGCGTCGACTGCCCCGCCGACGTCGTCGTCCGCGAGGACAGCCCGTTCGCCCGGATCGCCGCGGTCCTCGCGGGGCGAGGGCTCCCGCAGGTCCAGCTGCACGGTTTCGCGGACCGGGGCGACGTCGACGTCGTGCTCTCGCCCGGGGCGGCGGCGCACGGGGCCCTCGTCGACGCCGTGCGCGCCGGGCTGGCGGCCGCGGGTGAGCGCATCAGCACCGGCGACGACCCGCGTTGGGCGGACCTCCTCGGGCGGCGCAACGTCCAGGGCCGCGCGGCCGCGCGGGCCGGGGCGGCGTTCGTGCACCTCGAGCTGTCCCGGTCCCTGCGCCGCGACCCCGAGCGTCGGGACGCGGTCGCCGACGCCCTCGCCGCGGCCCTCGACGCCGCGAGCGGGCGGATGTCCTGACAATGAACGAGGGTGTTTCGCCTCCGGCGCGGCGGCTCCGCTTCGCTGCGTGCCGCCTGTGGACGCCAGGCTGGCACCCCGACGGCGTGTCGCATCAGCGAGCGTGTGGCGATTCTGGCGTCAGACGCCAGGAAAGCCGCATTGCTCGAACACCCCGGGCTTCGCAGACACGGCACGGGGCCGGTCGGAGGAGATCCGACCGGCCCCGTGCGCGTCGTGCGGGGCGAGCTGGGAGCGTCAGCGGCGGATGCGGAAGATGCCCCAGGCGAGCTGGCCGCTCTTGCCGCCGTTCACCCAGTTCTTCAGGCCCGTCTTCATGTTCGAGATGTACTCGTCGGAGATCGTGTCCTTGAACTTCGGCTCCGCGGCCTCGAGCTCAGCGAGGACGCGCCCGTAGTGGGTCGTGAGCTGCTGGGTGTGGTCCTCGAACGAGAAGTTGTTGAAGCCGTGCTTCGAGAACTCCTCGCGGTAGAAGCCCGGCGAGCCGAGCGTGTCGAGGTGCAGCCGGGCCAGGATCGGCGAGAGCGCCGAGGTGTCGGCGTTGTCGTCGGCCATCGGGTCGGTGAACACGACCTGCCCCTTGGGGGTGAGCACGCGCTCGATCTCGGCGATCACCTGCCGGCGCTCGCCGGAGTGCAGGAAGGCGTCCTGCGACCAGACGAGGTCGTAGTAGTTGTCCTGCACCGGCATGCTCTCGAACGACCCGTCGACGACGTCGACGAGGTGGTCGAGGCCCTGGGCGCGGTTCTTCTCGCGGTTCCGCTCGTTCTCGACCTCGGAGAGGTTGAGGCACGTGACGTGGCAGCCGAACGTCTTCGCGAGCCAGCGGGCCGAGCCGCCGTAGCCGGCACCCATGTCGAGGATGCGGGTCTTGTCGGTGATGCCCAGGTCCTGGGCCATCCGCTCGACCGTGCGCTGGGACGCGGGAGCGATCGCCTCGTCGGGGCTGTCGTACAGCCCGACGTGGATGTCCTCGCCGCCCCAGACCTCGTGGTAGAAGGTGTCGGCGTCGGTCGAGTTGTAGTAGTCGCGCGCGGTGTGGACCGCGGTCGAGTAGCTCTCAGTCAATTCATCGTCCGGTCGGTAGGTCTTCTCGGCCACGTGGATCCAGAAGTCCGGCGTCTCGTCGCCGTAGGTCTCCTGGAAGTCCCCGTACGTGTCGACCTTCTGGAACCCGACCTCGCGCATGAGCCGGCGCACGTAGTCCTTGCGCAACGGGAACATGTTGAGGTGGTACACGGAACCGTCGTCGTGGAACGTGTACCGGAAACGGGCGAGGCCGTCGTCGATGTACTCCGGCTCGGCGGTCACCGTGTCGCCGCAGTAGAAGTACTTGTGCTTCGACGAGAACCCGTGGTCGAGGATCTCGTCGTAGTTGCGCTGATCGAGGATCAGCACGCCGTCGTGCTTCAGCATCGCGTAGAACTCGGCCAACGCCTTGCGCCGGTCGCGCTCGTTGAACAGATGCGTGAAGGAATTGCCCAGGCAGATGATCGCGTCGTACTCGCCGTGGACGTCACGGTTGAGCCAGCGCCAGTCCGCCTGGACCACTCGCAGCACGTGCCCGTGCTGGCGGCCGTTCTCGAACGCCTTCGCGAGCATCTCCGCGCTGCCGTCGGCGGAGACCGTCTCGAAGCCGGCCTTCAGGAGCTGGAGCGAGTTGAAGCCCGTGCCGGTGGCGACGTCGAGCACCTTCTCGACCCCGCGGGCCGAGAGCTGATCGATGAAGAACGAGCCCTCACTGGCGGCCCGGTCGTCCCAGCCGATGTAGTCGTCCCACTTGTCCACGAACCCCTTGATGTATTCCTCTTGGTAGTGGTTCGTGTCTCGGACTTCGTTCGGGTTCTCGCCGAACTCCTGGTGAACGTCGGCCTCGGTGTACTCGTCGAGGCCAGCCGCGGTGTCGGGGCTCCGGTCTGCGGCTGCGGTCATGTGTCCTCCGGACGTCGGTGACGCTTCCGGAGAGACGACGCTAGGCAGTCCGGCGCCGTCCCGGAACCACCCCCCGGGGCTGTACGGTCGACAGAATCGATACAGCGCCACTGTGTCGCGATCGGCAGAACGATCCATCAGGGCTGCTCCGACCGTGTGTGCACGAGCCCGGATCTCCGTGACCACATCGTGCTGTGATGGCAGCCACGTTTCGCCCGGAATACCGGTCGGGCGGTCCGTCGACCGTCCGTCACCGTCCGGTTACCCGGACGGCTCCACGATGACGGTCCGGTTCGCGCTGGCCGGACCAGGCAGCTGGCGGCCGTCCGGGCCGACGTCGTTGACGTAGCCCGGGAACTGGCTGCCCACGCCGCGGGTGGTGACCCGGTCGGCGGGGGCGCCCAGTTCCACGAGCAGCGACTTCACCGCCTCCGCGCGCCGTGTCGAGAGGTCGATCTGGCCCGGGAGGGTGCCGGCGCGGGCGCTCGTGCCGGTGAGGGCGAGCCGATTGTTCGGCGCGGCCGTCACGAACTGCGCGAACGGGGTGAGCACCGCCCGCGCCGCATTCCGGTCGCGGAACTCGGCGGTGTCGGGCTGGAACCCCACGGAATTGTCGTCGGGCAGCGCGGTGGCCTGTCCGGGCGTGATCGTCGGCGGCGGCGGCACGTCGACCGTGCTCACCGGCGGGACGTCGTCGGGGGCGTCGCCGCCGCGCGGCTCGTCGACGACGGCGACGCACGACGCCCCGCCCGCCCGGGCGATCGCCGTCCACAGGGCGACCAGCGACGAGCGCTGGGCGGGGCTCAGCGCCGCCTGCGGCTCGGCGACGTCCCCGAGGCCCGCCAGCACGACCGTCTCGCCCTGCAGCCCCGGCAGGGCGTTCGCGGCGCGCAGCGCCTCGACGGTCTCGGCGGGCGGGGCGTCGAGCAGCCCGCGCTGGCGGAAGTCCAGCGGGTTCACCGTCGAGAGGCCGGAGTCGACGAGCACGACCGTCCCGGGCCGCTGACCGCCGGCGGAGCGCCCGGCGAGGTCGAGCGCGCTGAGCACGTCGACCTCGGGCTGCTGCGCGCGCACACCGGTCAGGGCGTCGCCGAAGCCGTTGAGGAAGGTGGTGCGGTCGTCCTCGGCGGCGATGCCGTTGCCGGCGTCGCTGGAGTACGTGTCGCTGCCTGCGGTGGTGGGCCGCCCGTCGACGTCGATCAGCGTGATCCGCGGCCGGTAGTCCTGGTCGACCGACCGCGAGAGCACCGAGACCGTCGCGTCCTGCACGGCCTGCGGCAGTCCCGGCGAGGGGCTGTTCGCGCGCCCGGAGACCGCGAAGGCCATCGGCCCCACGGGCACGGGGCACGAGAGGGCGCCGCCGCCCCCGCCCGCGAACCCGCCGCCCGCGGCGTCGTCGGAGCTCGAGCACCCCGCCAGGAGCACGCCGGCGAGGGCGAGGGGGAGCAGGCCCGCCCCGCGGACCCACCCTCGACGCGGCAGCTCCGCTCCGCTGCGTGCCGCAGGGATCAACGATGGTCTCCGTTCGGGCTGGGGTCGGGGGCGGTCGGGATGAACGGGCGCATCTCCGGCGGCGCCTCCTCGCCGGGCACGACGTCGCTCGCCGGCGTGAAGAGGGGGTAGAACGACGAGCCGGTGAGCCCGTCGGTGACCGAGGGGTTGCCCTTCTTCGAGGCCATGAGCGTGCGCGCGTAGTTCTGCAGCTCGAGCATCTCGGCCACGACCTGCTGGCGGGCGGCGCGCCAGCGCTGGTCCTCGCGCTCGCGCTCGTTCTCCTGCTGGCGCAGCGCCTCGCGGGCGCGCTCGAGCTCCGCGCGGCTGGCCCGCTCGCGCTCGGTGGCCTGCTGCATCCGCTTCTCGGCCCGGCGCAGCGCCGAGGCGACCGGGTTGAACGACACGAACGTCGCGACCAGGGCGGCCATCCCGCTCGCGAGGAAGAGCGCGCCGAACAGCAGGGCGGGCAGCAGCGCGGAGAGCTCGACGCCCGACGACGAGCCGCCGAAGCCCCCGCCGCCCGAGCCGGAGCCGAACCCCCCACCGCCGGAACCGAACCCGCCGCCGCCGGAGCCACCGGACCCGAACCCGCCCCCGGAGCCCGAGCCGAACCCGCCGGACGACGTGCTGCTCGGGGTCAGCAGCCGCGTGTAGAAGGCGGCCGCGCCGAGGGTCAGCCACGTCAGCGCGGCGAGCACGGTGAGCGTCACCGAGGACCGCGGGTCGCCGCAGCGCCGCCGGGCGAGGCCCTGGCCGACGAGGTGGGCGAGCCCGACCGCGGCCGCGGCGAAGCCGACCGTGCCGATGACGATGAGGAAGGGCGAGCCGCGGAAGACCCGCGCGAGGACGACGTAGAAGGCGGCGATGTCGCCGCCGATCGCGAGCAGGATGATCACGAGCGCGAGGAGGTCCTCGCGCGAGCGGTTGATCATCAGTGTCGCGTCGCGGTACGAGCGCGGGCGCGGGCCGCCGGAACGGTCGGGACCGTCGTCGCGCCCGCGGTCCTCCCCGGCGTCGCGGTCGCGTCCGAACCGCCCCCGCAGGCCGCCGGTGCCGGCGCTCATCGGCGCGGGTCCGTGGTCATGGGTCCACCGCGGTCGGGGGCGGGAGCGGTGTCGACCGTGGGGCGCGGCATCGGGCCGGTCGGCGGATCGGCGGGGGGCTCGGTCGGGGGCTCGGGCGGTGGCTCTGTGCGGGCCGTGCGGTGACGCCCGGCCGGCGGCTCCTCGGCGGCGGGCGAGCCGACCGGCTCGCTCAGCCGCTCGCGGGCCTCCTCGTAGTCGTGGCGGGCGATGGCGAGCGCGCGGCGGTCCCGGTCGTGGGCGGCCTCCGCGTCGGCCAGCTGCTGGCGCGCGCCGCCGACGAGGCGGTCGATGACGGCCTGGTGGTCGGCGTGCTGCGAGTCGATCCGGGACAGCCAGCCCGACGCCCACGACGCGATGAGGGGGTCGAGCGCCGCGCCCGTGCCCTCGTCGACGCCGTCGAGCAGCTCCCCGACCAGCGTCCGCACCCGGCCGCGGGCGGCGCTCACGTCGGGCGTGGCCTGGTTCGGGTAGGGCATCGGCCCGACGCGGTCGGCGGCGTAGACCTGCTGGAACCGGTGCTCCTCCGGCGAGCCGGACGCCCCGGACAGGCCGGGCAGGCTCGACAACGGCGTCCCGGGCGGCGCCGCGCCGCCGGACGGGGCGGTCGGTGTCGGGGGACGGGCGGTGTCCGCGCGGCGCCCGGGCCAGAACCTGCGGGTGGCCATGGCTACTCCTGAGGGGTCGTCGCGCGGGACGAGGGCGGCGGGGTCGGGGAGGGGATCGTGGGCTCGGGCGCGGATGTTTCAGGCTCGTCCGCACGCTGCTCCGTGGTCTCGACCGCGACGACCCAGTCGGGCACGACCGGGTGCTGGGCGGCCAGGGCCGGACCGATGCGGTCGCCCGCGGGGTGGCGCCGCACGAGGTGGCGCTCGTAGGCGCTGATGCGGCGCATGACCTGCGCGTGCAGCCGCCGGACGCGGGTGGCGCCGACGACCTCGCACGCCCGGATCGTGCTGCCGAGCCGGGCGTACTCCACCCGCATCTGCGTGAGCTGGGCGTGCAGCCGACCCGCCTCGTCGACCAGCGGACGGCGGGTGGCCTCGTGCTCGCGCGCGCGGCGGGAGGCGACGACGTCGTCGGGGGTGTCGGCCTCGCCACCGCGGCGGACGACCAGCTGCCCGTCCTCCAGCAGCACCGGGATGGCGTCCAGCCGGGCGCGGACCCGCACCAGGTCGTGCTCGGCGGCGGGGAGGCGGGCGGCCAGCGCGGCGCGCGACTGGGCCAGGGGCGCGACCTCGACGTCGAGGCGGACCCGCTCGCGGTGGGAGCGGGCGAGGAAGTCCTGGTGGTACTCCTCCAGCGCCGGCGTCCCGACGGGCCGGCCCGGCTCCAGGCTCGGCAGTCCGGCGCGCGCGTCCGTGCGCGCCTGCCACCAGTCGCGGGCGCGGGCGAGGGCCGAGTACGGCGGCATGGGCGAGCCGGTGGCGCCGGACGACGGACCGGCCGGTCCCGTGGGCTGGGTCATCGAGGCCTCACGGGGTGCCTCGTGGCGCGTGCCGTTCCACCTGCTGGGTCCTCCCGCGTCGTCCCGGGACGGGACGTCCTCCCGGCCCGAGTCTAGGACGGGCGCGGAGATCCCGACGCTGCCGGCCGACGGGTGTGTGTCCGCACCACGAAACGCCCGTGATCGTCCGCGGGACGACACGCCGCTCGGAGCCTCACCCGAAGGGGCGGAAAGTGCGGCCTGTCGATGCATCTCGATCGGAGGACGCCCACCGTTCGACCAGGGATTTCAACGCTCGAGCCACCACCGAACGGCCGCGAGGCATACAAGTTGAGTGTTGGGCTGTGTGGTCGATTCCTTGGGGGTGCAGAACGCCTGACGCTTCGCGCGCGCCCGGACGGCCCCGGGCCGGCCTGCCGGTGGTCGGGGAGAACGCGGGCGGTCCGCCCGCCGACACCACCGGCGGGTCCCCGGACTCCGACCCCGAGATCGAGCAGGTCCGACGCTCGCCCGGCTACGCCCGCGACTGCGGGCTCGCGACCTTCTTCCTCGCCTTCGAGGAGGACCTGCGCACCGATCGCTCCGGGGTGACCCTCGCCGACTACGTCGACGCCATCGCCACCTCGAGGCCGTGATGTGGTCGGCCGGGAACTCCGGGAGGGTCGCCGACGACCTGCACGGGCGATGGCCACGACCCCGTCTGTCCCCGTGAGCGGGCAGCCCACCGACGTCCTCCCCGTCGTCTCCCCCGCCGCCCGGCAGGGGGACCATGAGGGTGTGGACCTGACCGAGACCCGCTCCGCCGTGGGCCCCGACCTGGGCTCCGATGCCCCGGAGGCTCCCGACGCCGAGGTCGCGGCGCCGACGCGCGCGGCCGGCGCGGTGCTGCTCGTCGGCGGCCTGGTCGGCGCCGTGGTCGCGCTGGTGCTGCTGCTCGACAAGATCGCCCTGCTGGAGAACCCGGCCTTCGTCCCGTCGTGCAGCATCGACCCGGTGCTGTCCTGCGGCACGATCATGAAGACCTGGCAGGCGTCGCTACTCGGGTTCCCCAACCCCGTGCTGGGCCTGCTGACCTTCCCGGTCGCCGCGGCGATGGGCGCCCTCGCGCTCGGCGGCGTCGCGCTCCCGCGGTGGGCCTGGTGGAGCCTGCAGGCGGGCACCACGCTCGGCCTGCTGCTCATCCACTGGCTGATCGTCCAGAGCCTCGTGGTGATCGGCGCGCTCTGCCCGTGGTGCATGGTCGCCTGGGTCGCGACCATCGCCATGTTCTGGTTCACCACCGTGCACAACCTGCGCGCCGGGCTCCTCGGCGGCGCCCCGGCGGGGCTGCGCCGCCACGGCTGGGGGCTCGCGGCCTGGTACCTGGCGATCGTCGTCGCGATCGTCGCCACCTTCCCCGCCTGGGCCGCCGGGCTGGTGGGGCTGGGCTGACGGTCCGCCGCGCGCCGCCCGGTGCGCGGGTGTACGACAGGAGGTCGTAGCGCGTCCTCCGACGACTTCGATGGGAGTTCCCAGCGGTGACCTCGTCCCCCGCGGTGGCCGGTCCCGTCGCCGACGGCCGCCCGGAGACCGCCGTCCTCGACCTCGACATCGGCGGCATGACCTGCGCGGCGTGCGCGGCGCGGATCGAGCGCCGGCTCAACCGGCTCGAGGGCGTGAGCGCGTCGGTCGACTTCGCCGGCGAGGGCGCCCGCGTGGTGCTGGGCCCCGACATCACCTCCGCGACCGTCGTCGAGACCGTCGGGCGGCTCGGCTACACGGCCCGCCCGGCGCGGCCCCCGTCGGAGGAGCTCGACGAGCCCGCGGACGACGGCGAGCTGCGCGACCTGTGGCGGCGGCTGGTCGTGGCCGCCGCGCTGTTCGTGCCCGTCGCCGACCTGGCCCTGGCGATGACCGCGGTGCCCTCGCTGCGCTTCCCCGGCTGGGCGTGGGTGCTCGCGGCGCTCGCGGCCCCGGTCGTCCTGTGGTCGGCCTGGCCGCTGCACCGCCGCGCGCTCGCGGGGCTGCGGCAGTGGACGACGTCCATGGACACCCTGGTCTCGCTCGGGATCGTCGCGGCGACGGTGTGGTCGCTGGGCGCGGTGCTGCTCGGGGCGCCGCCGGCGCCGGCCGGGAGCACCTGGGAGCTCCTGCTGCACCCGTCCGGGCCGGTGTACCTCGAGGTCGCGGCCGGGGTGACGACGTTCGTGCTCGCCGGGCGCTACGTCGAGCGGCGCGCCCGCCGGGCGTCGGGGGACGCGCTGGCCGCGCTGGCGCGGCTGGCGGCGCGCGACGTGGCGGTGCTCGCCGACGACGGGATCGAGACGCGCGTTCCGGTCGCGTCGCTCGCGGTCGGGATGCGGTTCGTGGTGCGGCCCGGCGAGAAGATCGCGGCCGACGGGCGGGTCGTCGGCGGCTCCTCGGTGGTGGACCGCAGCATGCTCACCGGCGAACCGGTGCCGTCCGACGCCGGCGTGGGCGACGCGGTGGTCGGCGGCACCGTCGCGACGTCGGGGCGCCTGGTGGTGGAGGCCACGGCGGTCGGCGAGGCCACCGCCCTGGCCGGCATGGTGCGGCTGGTGCGCGAGGCCCGCGCCGACAAGGCCGACGTCCAGCGCCTCGTCGACCGCATCTCCGCCTGGTTCGTGCCCGCGGTCGTGGTGCTCGCCGTGCTGACGGCGCTGGGCTGGTGGCTCGCGGGCGCCGGGGTGGCGGGGGCGTTCTCGCCGGCCCTGGCCGTGCTCGTCATCGCGTGCCCCTGCGCGCTCGGTCTGGCGACGCCGATGGCGATGGTCGTCGCGTCCGGCCGCGGCGCCCGGCGCGGCATCTTCCTCAAGGGCCACCACGCGCTGGAGACCAGCCGCCGCGTCGACACCGTCGTGCTCGACAAGACCGGGACGCTGACCACCGGGCGGATGGCCGTGGTGTCGGTGCTCGGTTCCGTGCCGCTCCTGGAGCGCGCGGCGGCGGTCGAGCGGGGCTCGGAGCACGCGATCGCGGCGGCGATCGTCGCCGAGGCGTCCGAGCTGTCGTCCGGGGTGCCGTCCGAGCCCGACGACTTCGTGGCGCTGCCCGGCCTGGGCGCGCGGGCGGTCGTCGACGGGGTGACCGTGACCGTGGGCCGCCCGGACCTGTTCGCGTCCGGGGTGCCGTCGTCGTTGATCGACGCGTGGGCGGCTGCCGAGGAGGCGGGGCACACGGTGGTCGCCGTGGGCTGGGACGACGCGGTACAGGGCGCGGTGGTGCTCGCCGACGACGTCAAGCCCAGCGCCGCCCCGGCCGTCGCCGCGCTCAAGCAGGCCGGCCTGCACCCCGTCCTGCTCACGGGCGACCACGAGCGCGCCGCCCGCACCGTCGCCGACGCCGTGGGGATCGACGACGTCGTCGCGGGCGTGCTGCCCGAGGGGAAGCTGGCGTTCCTCGCGGCACGGCGCGCGTCGGGGGCCGTGGTGGCGATGGTCGGCGACGGCGTCAACGACGGCCCCGCGCTCGCCGCCGCCGACCTGGGCCTCGCCGTCGGCACCGGCACCGACGTGGCCCTCGAGGCCGCCGACGTGATCCTCGTCCGCGACGACCTCACCGCCGTCCCCGAGGCCCTCGCGCTCGCCCGCGCCACCCACCGCACGATCCGCGTGAACCTGGGCTGGGCGTTCGGCTACAACGTCGCCGCCGTGCCCCTCGCCGTCGCCGGCCTGCTGAACCCGCTGCTCGCGGGACTGGCGATGGCGCTGTCGTCGCTCCTCGTCGTGTCGTCGAGCATGCGGTTGCGGGGCCGGTAGGGCGCGTTGCCGGGGTCACGGGGGAGGCGCGAGGGGCACGTTGCGCATGATCGAACCGCTCGCCGGCCTGCCGAACGTGCCCGTCGCTCAGAACGGGCGGGCGCGGGGGTGGTGGCGGTGCGTGGCGCGGTGATCAGGAGCGCGTCGTCCACGTCGCGGGCAGGGCCCGCGCGCATGAGGTGCTCGTGATCTCCGACGGGTCCCGCGCCGGCTCGACGCGACGTCGCGAGGGGCACGTCGCGCATGATCGAACCGCTCGCCGACCTGCGGAACGTGCCACTCGTGTCGGCGCCCGCAAGAAGCAAGGGTCCCGCCGGTCGACGGGATCGACCGGAGGGGCCCTTCGCTCGGAACGGGCGGGCGCGCTCAGCCCAGGGCGGTGTCGAGGTCCCCGGTGTTCTGCTGCTGGAGGAGCTTGCCGTCGACGACGATCGTCGGCGTGCCGAAGGAGCCCTGGCGCTGGAGCGCCGGGTCGGTCGAGGCCGCCTGGAAGTTCTGGTTGACCTCCGCGACGTGCCGGCCGCTGGTGACACAGTCGGCGTAGCCCGGGCCGGCGCCGGCGCGCTGGCCGAGGTCGACGAGCTGGCCGGTGTCGTAGGCCTTGCCGCCCTCGGTCGGCTGGGCGGCGTAGAGGCTCGCGTGCAGGGCAGGGAAGGCGTTGTTCTCGGCGGCGCACATCAGGGCGCCGCCCGCGGCCGAGGAGTAGCCGGGCGGGCTGGAGCGCTGCTCGAGCAGGTTCACCATGTGGTAGCGGACCTGCACCTTCCCGGACGCGATCCCCTGCGCGATGCGCTCGCCGTAGCTCTGCTCGAAGGCCTGGCAGGCCGGGCAGAGGGCGTCCTCGTAGACGTCCACGGTGTGGGGGGCGGGCCCGCCGGCCGTGATGACGCCGCCCGCGACGGACGTCTGGTACTGCGCCGGGGCGGGCGTCACGGGGATCGCCTGGCCGCCCGAGCTGTCCGAGCCGTTGCCGGAGAGCAGGACGCCGCCGATGACCACGACCGCGACCAGCACGACGACCGCGATGCCGACGATCGTGGGCATGGTGGACTTGCTGCGCTGCGATGTTGTCGTGGGGCGCTTCGAGCGCGTGGCCATCCTGGGGATCCTCCTCGTGTCCGGGACGCACCGAGTGTGCTCGCCCGGTTGTTCCTGTCGTCCGAGGGGGCCGCCCGGTTCCCGCGGGTCGGTTATCGGCGCCCGCGGGAGAGGTCGGCGAGCATCGCGTTCCACGCCTCGAGCTCGGCGTCGCCGTCGCGGTCGGCGTGGCGGTCGCGGCGGGCGGCGTCGCGCTGGTCGGCCCGCGACCACTGCACGAGCAGGGCGATGAGCACGACGAGCAGGGGCATCTCGCCCGAGGCCCAGGCGATGCCGCCGGCGAGGCTCTGGTCGGCGAGCAGGTCCGGCACCCACGGCAGGGCGAGCTGACGGAAGAACTGCTCGCCGATGAGGGTGTCCGCGCTCATCAGCGCGACGCCGAAGAACGCGTGGAAGGGCATCGACGCCAGCAGCATCGCCAGCCGGCCGAGGTGGGGCAGCGGGCGCGGCGCGCGGTCGACCCCGATGATCGGCCAGAAGAACAGGTAGCCGGTCAGCAGGAAGTGCACGAACATCGCCTGGTGCGCCCAGTGGTAGGGCAGCGCCGCCGCGTAGAGCGGCGAGAAGTACAACGCGTAGAACGACCCGACGAACAGCACGAGCGCGACGACCGGGTGGGTCAGGAGCCGGGGGAACGGCGCCTCCACCAGCGACACGAGCCAGGCCCGCGGCCCGTCCACGCGCTCCCCGGCCGGCAGCGCCCGCAGCGCGAGCGTCACGGGCCCGCCGAGCACGAGCAGCACGGGCACGAGCATCGACAGCATCATGTGCACACCCATGTGCACGCTGAACGTCGCCATCGCGTGCGCGCCGAGCCCGGAGCTCGTCGACCAGACCAGCAGCGCGCACCCGAGCAGCCACGCCGTCGTCCGCCCGGGCGGCCAGGCGTCGCCGCGGGCGCGCAGCCGCCGTACGCCGGCGAGGTAGGCACCCGCGAGCGTGACGGCGACGACGGCCCAGAGGACGTTGAGGCGCCCGGGTCCGAGCAGGCCGAGCACCGTCGGCGGGTCGAGGGTGTAGCCGAGCAGCGTCTGCTGGATCGTCGTCGGTGCCGCGAGCGCGGGCGCCGGCTCGCTCGCCAGCAGCGCCCCGGCGCCGGCCGCGAGGACCAGGGGGAGCGCGACGGTCGGACCCGGCACCCGCGCGCGGGACGTCGTCACCACCGCGACCACGAGCAGGGCGAGCGCGACGAGCGCCAGCACGCCGTGCACGGTGAGCCACTGCCCGCGGACGAGGACCACCTCGGTGACCGCGGCGCCCACGACGGCGACCGCGGCGGCCACCAGCGCGACCGGGCGGGCCCGCGCCGCGCACGCCCGGTCCGGTCCCGGCGCGAGCATCTCGAGGGCGGACAGGCCGAACCAGACCGCGGCGGCGACGGCCCCGAGGGTCGCCGTGTCGGTGGCGATGTCGTGCCCGGCGCCGGCGCTCGCCACCGCACCGGTGACCACGGGCGCCACGATGGCGAAGGCCGCCAGGGGCACCGCGCCGGCGGCCGTCCGCCAGGACAGCGTCACCCGGCACATGACGGCGACGACGGCGGCGGTCACGCCGGCGACGAGGAACCCGGCGGGCTCCTCGAGGGCGCCGGCCGCCTCCAGGAAGGCGTCCGGGGTGACGAGGACGCGCGGGTCGCCGCCGGTACCCGCGAGCACCGTGCCCGCGGCCGCGACCAGCGCGCCGACCGCCCACACTCCCGCCGCGGCCCCGGCGAGGCGCACCGCGCGGTAGCCCTGCGCGCCGAGGGCCCGCGCGCCGCCCGTCGAGGGCCGCGCGACCAGCCCGCCGACCAGCCCGCCGAGGCACAGGCCGCTGCCGAGCAGCACCGCGAGCCGCGCCAGCGGCGTGACCACCCGCACCGTCGCCGACGGCTCGCCGATCCCGAGCGCGGCGAACGGCGCGCCGCCGCGGGCGAGCACGACGGCGACGACGGCCCCCGCGGCGAGCACGACCGTCCCGGCGAGGAGCACGCGCGCCCGGCCGGGAGCGAGGGCGTCCTTCGCTGCGCCGGACGCGGCGAGGGCGTCCTTCGCTCCACCCGGCGAGCTCCCACCCGGCGAGCTCCCACCCGGCGCACTCTCAGCTGGCGGGCCCTCGACGGGCGAGTGCTCACGCGACGTCGGACTCACGCTCCCAGCGTGCGGCGTCGGGCGCCGGTGCGCCGTGCGGGGCGACGGGACCCTCACCACGGGCCCACCACCGCCCGCCGGGGGTCGGCGCGGGACCGGAGCGCGGGGCGGCGCGGACCACGGCGATCCCGAGCACGAACCCGACGACGAGGACGACGTGCGAGACGACGCGGGCGGGTTCGACGCGCCCTGCGAGCAGGTCGATGCCGCTGAGCACCGCGAGCACCGCGATGAAGGCGCCGAGCGCGGGCAGCAGGCCGGCGAGGTGGCGGGTCCACAGCGCCCCGGCGAGGAACGCGACGCCGAGCGCGAGGTTCCACGCCGCGCTCTCGTGGGTCGCGTGGGCCATGCCGGCGCCGAGCACCACGATCGAGTCGGCCATCGCGTCGTGCTGCATCGACGCCCCGAGCAGCGAGGTCAGCCCGAGGACGGCCTGGACGGCGCCGACGACGGCGAGCCCCGCCCGCGCGGCCGTCCCCCGCCACCGCGCCCGCGGGCCCGGGGCGGCGTCGAGGACGAGCGCCACGAGGTCGGGCCCGGGCTCGGCGACGCCGGTGCGGGCGCGCCGCGTCACCGTCTCGGCGTCGCGCCGCCACGCCCGGCACGCCGCGCAGCCGTCGAGGTGCGCGTCGACGCGGGCCTGCTCGGCGGCGTCGGACTCACCGTCCAGCGCGGCCGACATCGCCTCCCGGCACCGGTCGCAGTCCATGCCGTGCTGGTCGTCGCCGGGGATCGTGTGGTTCCCGGTCACCCGGAGCGAGGAGGGCGCTCGGCCGCGGGCGGCTCGGAGAGGGCGTCGACGAGGTCGGCGCGGGCGCGGGCGACTCGAGAGCGGATGGTGCCGATCGGGCACCCGCACACGGCCGCGGCCTCCTCGTAGCTCAGGCCCACGACCTGGGTGAGCACGAAGGCCTCGCGCCGGTCGCCGTCGAGCGCGTCGAGGGCGTCCCGGACCGCGACCGACTCGGCGGGATCCGGGCGCGGCGCGCGGCCGACGGGGCGGTCGTCCTCGGCGGGCTCGGCCGGGCTCACGGGGCGGCGGGCGCGGCGGCGCAGGTGGTCCGCGGCGACCCGGCGGGCGATCGAGAGCAGCCAGTTCCTGGCGGGCGCCTCGCCCCGGTAGCGACGCAGCGACCCGAGCGCGCGCTCGTAGGTCTCCTGGGCGAGCTCCTCGGCGACCGCAGCGTCCGCGAGGTGCACGAGCAGGCGCCACACCTGCTGCTGGGTGGCGGCCACGAACTCCCCGGCGGCGTCCCGGTGCCCGTCACGGGCCCGCAGCGCCAGCTCGGTGATCCTGGCGTCGTCCACCGGTGTCTCCTCGTCCGTGCCGTCGGGCGGGCCGCGCCCGACGGAAGACCGCGTCGTCGCCGCGGGGCCCGGAGTTCCCGCCCGTGACCGTCCCGACAAACGGGGGTGGTCGCGGTGTCCGCGGTCCCTACCGTGCCCCTGACGGTAGGCCCCCGCCCGACGGGAGATCCGAGGAGCCCCCGAGGAACACCGCCACGACGACCCGTGCCGCGCCTTCCGACCTCTGCCTGAGAAGGAACGGGCGTCCGCCTGAGAACGCTGGTCCTTCCGGCGGAGGCGCTCGGGGCGGCAAGGCGAGAAGGCTGCGGCGAGGTTCCGCGTCGTACCGTCGGCCCCGCCCGCGACAGCTCACGGAGGACCGCGATGACCACCGACCCGACCGCCGGCCTGCAGCACGTCACCACGTTCTGCGGCCAGTGCTCCTGCGGCTGCCCCGAGCTCTACCTCGACCCCGCCGCCGACGAGGACCGCCGCGTCGTCATCACCGACGACTTCGGCCAGGCCATCCGCATGAGCGTCGCGCAGCTCGCCGTGATCGTCGACGACTCCCGCAACGGGGTCCTCGACGGGCTGCTCGCCGACGCGCGATGAGCCTTCCCGCTCCCCTCGCCGGGTTCCTCGCGGCCGTCTTCCTCGCCGCGGCCGCGCTCTGCGCCGTGAGCCTCTGGCGCCGGCGCGGCCGCCACGAGGGGGTCGCTGCGGCGGCCGAGGCCAACCACGTGGTGATGGGCCTCGGGATGGCGGTCATGGTGCTGCCGGCGACGATGGGCGCGGTGCCGCCGGTGGGGGGTGCGGTGGCGTTCGGCGTGGTGGGCGGCGCGTGGGCCGTCCGTCTCGTCGTCCTGCGGCGGCAGGACCGGTCGCTCGGCGCGCCGGTCGGGGGTGGCCGCTGCGGCGCGCACCCGACGCACCTGCTGCTCTCCAACGCCGCGATGGTCGTCATGTACGTCGCGATGATCCCGACCGGCGGGTCGACGGCGGGGATGGCGGACATGCCCGGCATGGACATGAGCGCCCACGCCGGCCCGCCGCCGCTCGCGCTCTCCGCGCTCGGCGCGGCGCTGGCGGTCTACCTGCTCGTGCACTCCGCGATCACCGTCGGCGTGGTGGTGCGGTCGTCGGTGGGCACCGTCGCTGCGGACGTCGGCCCCGGCGCCGCCGGGGCCGCGGCGCGCCTCGGTCGCGCCGTCGACTCCTCCGCCGTGCAGCTGGGCTGCCAAGCCGTCACCGGGATCGGGATGGCGCTCATGCTGCTCGTCCACTGACGCGGCACCGGCGTCAGAACGTGTAGCGGTGCAGCCGCATCGCGTCCCGCAGGTGGGGCACGAGGTCGACCGCGCGGTACAGCGCGTGCCACGGGCCGGTGGTGGCCGCCGCGGCGAGCTCGGTGACCGCGACGTCGTCGCGCTCGCGCAGCTGCGGGTACCGGGCGCGGAACGCGGAGCCGTCGTAGCCCCACCGGAAGCGGGCGTCGAGCCGGAACGCCGCGAGCGTCGCGTTGGACGCCGGCACGATCCAGCCCGGCACCGCGTCGAACGCGAGGACCCCGCTCGCGCAGCGGGCCAGCAGGCGGTCGACGACGTCGTGCACCTCGGGAGGAGTGAGGTACATGACCAGGCCCTCGGCCAGCGCCAGCGTGGGGCGGTCGCCGTCGACGCGGTCCCACCAGTCGGGGTCGCCGACCGACGCCGCGACGGTCTCGACATCGTCGGGCAGGTCGTAGACCCGGCGGCGCAGGTCGGCGACGCGGGGCACGTCGACGTCGAGCCAGCGTGACCCGGCCGGCCGTTCGAGGCGCAGCGGGCGGCTGTCCAGGCCGCAGCCGAGGTGCAGGACCTGCCCGTCGGGGTGCTCGGCGAGGAACGCCGCGGCCCAGGTGTCCAGGCACTTCGCGCGGGCGTTGATCGTCGCGGTGTCCGAGCTGAACCACTGCCACGCCCCGGAGCCGTACTCCACGCGGGCCAGGGCCGGGCCGGCGAACGGGTCGCCGAGGATCGGATGTGCCGACGCCGCGTCCCGCTCGCGCAGGAACAACGTGATCAGCAACGTCTCCTCCGACCCGCGGAGGTCCACCGGCTCGGGCGCCATGGCGCGCACCCTGTCAGCCCGCCCTGTGAGCTGCCGGACCAGTCACCCGGGCGCGGAGCGTGATCTGGCAGCGTATGCGCCGGTTGCGATCGAGAGCCGACACTCGAGGACCCGAGGGGGATCGCCGTGTTCACACGCCGGGTGGCTGTGGTGGGGACCGGTTATGTGGGGCTGACGACGGGGGCGTGTCTGGCGTCGTTGGGTCACCAGGTGGTGTGCGGGGACATCGACGCGGCGAAGGTGGAGCGGCTGCGCCGGGGTGTGGTGGACATCGTGGAGCCGGGGCTGGCGGAGCTGGTCACCGAGCAGGTGTCGGCGGGGCGGTTGTCGTTCGTGGTGGGGGCCTCGAGCGCGGTCACCGACTTCCCCGACGAACTGGACGCGGAGATCGTGTTCCTGTGTCTGCCGACGCCGATGGGTGTGGGCGGGGTGGCCGATCTGCGGGCGGTGGAGGCGGTGGTCGAGGAGACCCGCCACCTGCTGGCCGCGGGCACGGTGGTGGTGAACAAGTCGACGGTGCCGGTGGGCACGGCGGCGCGGACCGCGGAGCTGCTGGACCGGGCCGATGTGTCGGTGGTGTCGAACCCGGAGTTCCTGCGTGAGGGCTCGGCGGTGCACGACTTCCTGAACCCGGACCGGATCGTGGTCGGGTGTGACGCGGCGGAGGCCGCGGAGCGGGTGGCGGCGCTGTACGCGCGTCTGGGTGCGCCGACGGTGCTGACCGACGCGGCGTCGGCGGAGCTGATGAAGTACGCGGCGAACTGCTTCCTGGCGATGAAGCTGTCGTACGTGAACGCGATGGCCGAGCTGTGCGAGCGGGTCGGGGCGGACATCTCCGACGTGACCGAGGGGATCGGCTACGACCGGCGGATCGGGCAGGCGTTCCTGTCGCCGGGTCCGGGGTGGGGCGGGTCGTGCCTGCCCAAGGACACGCACGCGTTGTTGCAGGTGGCCGACGCGGCGGACTTCGAGTTCCGGTTGCTGCGCGCGACGATCGACACCAACACCCGCCAGCGGCAGCGGATCGTGGACAAGGTGCGGCACGCGGTGACCGGGCGGCGGGCGGGGTCGCTGACCCGGGTGCGGCTGGGGTTGCTGGGGCTGACGTTCAAGGCGGGCACCGACGACCTGCGGGACTCGCCGGCGCTGGCGATCGCGGCGCTGCTGCGGCAGGCCGGCGCCGAGCTGGTGGCCTACGACCCGGCGCTGGTGGCGGACCCGAACAACCCGGACAAGACGGTGCCCGGGATGGTCGACGGCATGATCGACGGGGTGCCGCTGGTGTCGGACCCGGTGGAGGCCGCGCAGGGCGCGGAGGCGCTGGTGGTGCTCACCGAGTGGCCGCAGTTCCGGCAGCTGGACTGGTCGGCGATGGCCGGGGTGATGAAGCAGCCCACCGTCATCGACACCCGCAACCTGCTCGACCCCGCCACCCTGCGCCGCGCCGGGCTGACCGGCATCGGCCTCGGCCGGCGCGAGGCCGCCTGAGCCGTCCATCCGGGGGCGGGCTGGTCTGCGCACCGACGGCCGCCTACCGTGGGTGGGCGTCGGGGCGGCCGTCGACACAGCGTGCGCCGCGGGTCAGGTCTCATCGGAGAGGCGAGGCATGCGCTGCGAGATCGCGGTCGACATCGACTCCTGCCCGGACCACGTCTGGGCGGTCCTCACCGACGTCAACCGGTGGCCGCGCTGGACCACCGCGGTGCGCGAGTCGGTGCTCATGGGCGGGGGGTCCCTGACGCTCGGCGGGGTCGTGCACCTGCGCGTCGCCCGGGTGCCCGAGCGCACCTGGCGGGTGGGGGAGTTCCAGCCCCGGCGGCACCGGTTCGCCCTGCACGGTGAGGGCGTCCGCGGCACGGCCCGGGTGCGCTTCGCGTTGAGCCCCGCCGGGGAGAGCGCCCGCACCCGGCTCGTCGTGACCCACGAGCGCACGGGCTGGCTGGGCACCACGGTCGCGCGGCTCACGGCCCGCACCGTCGAGGACAACCTGCAGACGCTCGCCGGCGACCTCAAGGAGCACTGCGAGACCCGCCGCCGCTCCGGGGTGCCCGCCGCCACCGGCTGAGACCCGCCCGAGGCGGCGACGCCGGGAGCGAGGACGTCAGGGCCGTCACGGGCGCCGCGCGGTGATCTCGCCGGGCCGGCGGGTATGCCACCGGCATGGAGTCCGCGGATCCCTCGCTCGGCACCTCGCACTGGGTCCCGGGGCCCCGGCAGGTGCTGCGCGAGGCGCTGATGCTGACCCGGCTCCCGCGCGGTGTCGCCGGGATGCTGTGGCGCTGCGTGCGCCCGGACGTCGCGGTGCACGTCGTCGAGGAGGTCGGCGACCACCGCGACCTGCCGCCCCGCCTGGTCGACGTCACCCCGCGCGACCAGCCCCTCGAGGCCGGGCACGGGCCCGCGCTGCACCGCGAGTTCCGGGTCCGGGTGGTCGGCGCGCAGCGCGGAGCGACCGAGCTGATCGACGCCCTCGCGCGGGACATGAACCGCGCGGTCGTGCCGGGCGTCGCGCGGTTCGACTACGTCGCGGCGAGCGGGGCGATGCGGGTCGGCGAGGAGCTGGTGGTCCGCATGCCCGGGCCGTGGGACGGGCCGGTGCGCGTGCTGTCCCGGGAGCCGACCGCGTTCCGGCTCGGCACGCTGACCGGGCACCTCGAGGCCGGGCAGATCGAGTTCGCCGCCCGCGACCTCGGTGACGACCTCGAGTTCGTGATCACCACCTGGGCCCGGGCCGGCGACGTCGTGGCCGACGTCCTCTACAGCCGGCTGGGGCTGGCCAAGCAGATCCAGTACCTGCTCTGGGTGGAGTTCTGCGTGCGGGCGGCGTCGCTCGCCGGCGGCCGGACGCCCGACGGCGTCCGCGTCCTGACCCGCACCGTCTCCTGGCCGGAGATCCCGGACGGGAATTCTCCGTCCGCCGTGTAACAGCGATCCGGGCTCCGACGACATCCCCTGTGCCCCGCGCGGCCACCGGACCCCCGACCCGGTGGCCCGCGGGGCTTTCTCGTGTCCGGGGTCCTCACCGTTCCGTGGTCGGCGCTGGCCGCGCTTCCGAGTGGTCCATGATCACGGAGGGACACGCGGGGTGGATGTGACGGCCCGGTGTCCCTCGACCGACGTACCCTCGCCCGCGTGGAGCCTGACCCGCGCGTGACGACGGCCGTGGTCGGCCTGCTCATCGCGTTCTGCGCGGTGCTCCTGTTCAAGTGGCTCGCGCTGGTCGCGGTCGCGGCCGTCGTGGTGATCGGCGTCCTGCGGTTCGCGGTCCGGCGGCTGCTGCGCGCGATCCGCGCCCGCCGGACCGCCGGCGAGGGAGCTCCCGCCGCGGCGGCCGACCCCGCGCCGGTCGTGGTGCTGGCGAGCGGCCCGCCGTGCTCGTGGTGCGGGCTCGTCGGCGGCCATCACGACCTGCACGGACGCCCCGTGCGCCCCCGGCACGCCCACGCCCTCCCGGCGCCCTCCTACCGCGCGTCGTGAGGTGCGCTGCGGGCTCGTGAGCACTTCGGAGTGCTGGGGCACCTCGACCTGCTCACGTGAGGCGGAGGCGCACCAGCAGCGCGCGGTGGTCGGAGCCGGGGACGTCGATCACGGAGACGTCGCGGGCCTGCGGGCCGCCGCTGGCCAGGACGTGGTCGATCTGGGCGCCGAGGGCCCGCGGCACGCCGGAGAACCAGGTGCCGGTGAGGCTCGCGCCGCGCGCGGTCGCGGCGTCGGTGCACCCCTGGGTGCCCGACCGGAAGGCGGAGTGGTCCGGGGTCGCGTTGAAGTCGCCGACCACCAGGGCCGGCCCCTCGGCGCGGGAGCACCAGCGCGACAGCAGCTCGAGTTCCTCGGGCCAGTAGGAGATCCAGCCCGGGACGATCGACACGACGTGCACCGCGCCGAGGTGCACCGGACCGAGGATGCCGCCGGTGAGCTCGGCCCACGGGTAGCGCGTGTCGGTGGGGGACCCGGGCGCGTCCGAGATCGTGCGCGCGGTGACGTCGCCCGCCCGCGGTGCCGTCAGCACGGTGATGCCCCGGACGTCGGCCGCCCGGGGCGGGACGTTCGTCCACGACCGGTAGTCGGGCAGCAGCGCGGCGATCCGCGAGCGGAACAGCTCGCCCGCCTCGGGCAGCACCACGATGTCCGGGCGCTCCCGCCGGACGACGGCCGCGAGCGCACCGACGTCGGCGTGGCCCTCGAAGGCGTTGAGCTCCAGGACGGTCAGCGGCGTCCCGCCCGGCGGCGGCGCCTCGCCGGGCACCGCCCGCGGCACGACGAAGGACGCGGCCACGGCGACGACGAGCGCGACCCCCACGAGGCCGACGGTCCCCGCCGCGCCACGGGGCCGGCGTCGGCGGACCAGACGCACCACGACGACGGCCAGCACCACCACCGCGACCCCGACGGTGAGCGCGGGCCGCAGGGCGGCGAACACCGCGAAGGGCAGGTGGTGGTCGAGGCCGCCGAGCAGGTCCGGGAGGAGCACCAGGGCCGCCAGCACCACGGGCACGAGCGCGCCGGCGACCCGCAGGATCCGGCGCGGCCCCGACCGGCGGGGCTCGAGCTCCGCATCCGGGTGTCCCGCGACGAGGTCGGGGACGTGGGGCATCGAGCCAGGCTAGGTCGCCGGGTGCCGGTGGGGCGTGAGGAGGGTCAGTCGACCGGACGCGGCCCGAGGCCGCCGATCCCGCGGGCGTCGCGCCCGATCTTCAGGTCGGTGACCAGCACCGAGCCGCCCTGGCGGATGTTCGGGTCCCGGTACATGCCCATCTTCATGTAGGCCGAGGCCGTGCTCATCGTGCCCGCGCGCGGGCTCCAGTCGGTGACACCGGTGGCCTGACCGCCGCGCCAGACCGTCACCGAGCTCTGCGACGGATCCTGGGAGAACCTGATGTGCATCGTGAGGTCGATCGTGTCGCCCGGACCGATCGCGCCGATCGAGCGCATGTCGTCCCCGCCCGACACCATCATCAGCTGGCCCTGCGTCACCTGCAGGGCCAGGGGCGGCGAGCCGCTCGGCAGCGCGTGGTGCCACTGCAGCAGGAGCTGCCAGCTGCCGGTGTTCGTCGGGAAGTCGTCGGAGAGGCGGGCGGTGTAGCGGACGTACTGCTCGTCGCCGTCCCGTGGTTCCGTTCCCGGGCCCTGCGGCAGCACCTCGCTGCGCTTGCCGCCGGGGCCGAGCGCGAACTGCCACGCCTGCCGGCCCGGGGCATCCGGGTTGTCGACGATCCGGGGCTTGCTCCCGTTCTCGACGAGACCGCTGTCGCCGCTGTTGTCGAACAGCTCGCTCAGGCTCCCCGCGGCGAGGTCGAACAGGGCGCCGATCACCGGCGCCGGGCCCTGCGCCGCCGGCGCGGTCGAGGTCGCGGGCGGCGCCACGGGCAGGGCCGGCGGCGCCGTCGCGGCGTCGGGCGCGGGCTCGTAGAGCCCGGCGGGCGCCGACGCCGTCGGGATCTGCTCGGCCGGGGCGCTCGGGATCAGCGGCGAGCCGATCGAGGTCAGCGCGAAGAGCGCGGCCACCCCGCCCCCGCCGATCAGCCCGATCGTCGCCCGCAGCGGCAGGCCCGTGCGGCGCGCCGCGGCGTGGGAGGGCCCGGTCGTGCCGTGCCCGCCGCCCGTGCTGCTGACCACGCCCGTCGCGCCGGTGCCGGGACCGGTCCGGTGGCCGTGCACCCGGGAACGCCCGACGCTCGTGCCCGTCGTCTCCGCGGCCCGGACGGCGGTGGTCGCGGTCTCGTCGGAGGCGGCGCGGACGGTCGTGGTCGCGGCCTCGTGGGAGGCGGCGCGGACCGTCGTCGTCGCGGCGTCCGCGGGGGCGGCACGCACGGCGGTCGGCGGCTCCGGCGCCCGGTGACCACCGTGACGCGGCTCGACGGCGCGGTGGCCACCGGTGCGCGGGCCCGGGGACCAGGGACCGGCCGGCGACACCGCGACCGGGGCGGCCGTCGACGTGACCGTCTCGGCGGTCTCCGGCGCCCGGTGGCTGCCCGTGCGGGGACCCGCGGTGCGCGACGCGTCGCCGGCGGACGGCTCGGGGGCGCGGTGGCCGCCCGTCCGTGGTCCCGCGGCGTGGTGGACGGCCGCCGGGGCGCTCACCGGGGTCTCGACGGTCGGGGCATCGGCGTCCCCGCCGTCCCCACTGCCGCCGTCCCCCCGGAACGACCAGCTGCCGGTGGACGGGTCGAACGCGAGCCGGCCGACCGGTGACTCGTGGCGTCCGGTCCCGACGAGCTCGGCGGCCGCGACCGGCTCCGCGGCCCGGCGGTGACGCGCCGAGGACCCGCCGTCGCTGGACAGCGTCTCCGTGCCGTGGTGACCTGTCGCGCGATGGGCGGAAGGGTCGCTACCCGGCGTGCGGAGGCCACGCTGCGCCCGGTGCCCGCGGGCGCGACGGCGCCCGTCGCCGGGCGAGGGGTCGGCGTGGGTCACCACGTCGGTCATCGAGGGCGTCCTCCGGGTCGGTCCGGACCGGTGAGCCCTCCACCTGTCGCGCGGCCGTACGGATCGTGCTCGTTCACAAACAGTTTGTCACCCGACCGTGACCGAAGCGTGCTCCCGAGCGACCCCTTGGGCCGAACGGCGTCCTCGTAGCGGCGGATGGCTGCTCCATCCTGCCTGCGCACGCGGCCAACCGGGTTCCCGGGGTCCGCACCCACCCTGTCCAGAACGTCCGGGTCGGGTCGCGGCGAGGTCACGGCCCGGTGTCGGCACGGCGTCGACGACCGGTCCGACGGGCGGCGGGCCGGTCTCCGGGGAGTCGTTGCGCGGGTCCGCTCGGCGCGCACCCCGTGCGGGTCGTCGCCGCGTCCGCGGCGCGGATCGGGACCTGAAAGGGCCTCGGCCCGGTCGTCGCGTGAGGTAGGCCGAACGGGTGAGCGACCCGGCCGGTCGTCGCGTCCCGGCGGCGCGTGGGCGTCGGTGCCCTCAGGGTTTCTCAGGTTCGCCCTGCGTGGTCGGGCGCATCCCTAGCGTTCCCGCCGATGAACACGACGACCACACCGGAGCGCCCCGCCACGGGGCCGGGTCCGGCCGCCACGAGTGTCCCCGGGCTCCGTGACGGTGCCGGACTGGTGCGGATCGGGCTGCACCTCCTGCTGGCGGCGCTCCCGCTCCTCGCGATCTCCGCGCACGTCTTCGGCGTGATCAAGATGCAGTACTCGGCCGGCATCCTCGTGATCCCGCTGGCCACCGCCATCGTCGCGCTGACCGTCCTCGCCCCGCACGGCGGGGACCGCGTGGTCGCGAGCGGCATGTGGTGGGGCGTCGTCGGGTGCGCGATCTACGACGGGTTCCGCCTGACCACTGTGCACGTCTTCGGCTGGTGGGCCGACTTCATCCCGACCATGGGCACCTGGATCACGGGCAACCCGGACGACCTGACCTCGGGCGCCGTGGTCGGCTACCTGTGGCGCTACATCGGCGACGGCGGCGGCATCGGGATCACGTTCTTCGCCGTCGCCTGCGCGGTCGGCATGCAGAGCTGGTCCCGCCGCGCCGTCGTGGGTGCGGCCGTCGCGTTCTCGGTGTTCCCGGTGTGGGCGGGCCTCATCGGGACGGTCGCGATCGCGCCGCGGGGACAGACGATGATGTTCCCGCTGACCTGGGTCACGCTGACGCTGTCGCTGATCGGCCACCTGATCTTCGGCTTCATCATGGGGCTGGGCTTCCACCGGTCCCGCGCGGTCCGCAGCGCCTGGCCCTGGAAGCCGATCACCGGCCAGTTCCCGGCCATCACCACCGGGCGCCAGCTCGCGCTGCCCGGTCCGCGCGCCCCGCACACCCCGCCGTCGGGCCAGTCGATGGACCCCGACACCTGGGAGCTCTGGCGCCAGCAGCTCGAGGCGAACACCCGCAGCCGGCGCACGCACAGCGTGCGCTGAGGGCGGCCTCCGTTCGCCCCCAGGAGAGACCCGCAGGAAAGACCCGCACGAAGACCCCGCTCCCCAGCGCCGCACGGCCCCGGCCCGATCCCCCGACGGGCCGGGGCCGACGCGGTTCCGCCCCCGGTGACGGACGACCGGCCCCGAACGACCGGCCCCACGACCGGCCCCGGACAGCACACGGCCCGGGTGGCGTTTCGGGGATGCCACCCGGGCCGTGAAGGTCGTGCGTGTGGTGCGACCTACTCCTCGGAGTCGCCGCCGTCCGACCCGCCGGGCAGGGAGCCCGCGACGGTGTCGAGGGTCGACTGCGCGGTGCTCGAGACCTGGTGGGCCCCGGGCACGCTGCCGTCGACCGCGCCGAGGATCTCCTTGGCCGGCGGGCAGGCGGCGTCGTGCACCGGCTTGCTCGCGGCGTTGACGGTCTCGAGCGTGGAGGCGGTCGCGTTGCCCGTGGCGGTGTTGGCCACGTGGCCGACCGTCTCGCCGCCCTTGTCGACGATCCGGATCTCGCAGTTCTCGCTGCTCTTGTGCTCGCTGCCGTGGTCGCTGTCGCTCGAGCTCTCGTGCCCGTGCGACGGGGCCTCACCGGCGAACGCCATTCCGGCGCTGCCGCCGACCAGCGCGAACGCGGCAGTGGCGGTGAAGAGCCCACGGCTCGCGACGGTGGTCATGGCGCCGCCGGAGCGGCGGGCGGAGTGCGTGCCCATGTTCGGGAACCTCTCGCGTCAGGGTGGGAAGCGTGGTCGACGCACGGGGTCGCAGACCCTGTACGTCCGGGAACGTGACGCGGCGTTCCCTTGAGTCGACCAACGAGTGATGTCACGACTCGATAACGGCCCGATCTCGGAACTCACACGACCGAGGGACAACCTCGCCGTGACGTGCGCTGGAGCAGGGGCTGAGCCGACCGGGTGGACGGGGTGGGTCAGCCGCGCCGCGTGACCCGTAGCGTCACCGCGCCGCGATGGGAGCCGTAGCCGGTCCAGGCGTCGTTGGCGAAGGCGTAGAGATAGCCGCCGCGGGTGAGGGCCAGCCCGCGCTCGCCGCGGGCCCCGATGGGCACGGTCGTGCCCTCGTGCACGGTGCCGTCGAGGTCGACGACGTCGTTCGCCACGGCGGCGACCAGCTCGAGCCACCGGGCCTCCGGCACCCGGCGGCTGCCGACGACGTCGGCGCGCGGGTTGCCCGTGACCCGCTCGACGAGCGCGCGCACCCCGTCGAGCACCGTCCCGACCGCGTAGGACGGCCACGACGTGACCGGCCAGGGCGAGGCGCCGGTCGCCGGCGAGGCGGCGCCGTGGTCGCGCCACGACCCCGACGCCGCGAGCGCGTAGCGGCCGGGCGGCAGGTAGAGCCCGGTCTCGACCCAGGGCTCGACGGCGTCGACCACGACGGTCTCGCCGTCGTCGGACGGCACACGCCCGGGGCGGTAGGGCGGCGTCAGGTCGCAGCGGCGGCGGGCGGCGGCGGAGGCGCTGACGTCGTCGGCGCCGTCGACGACGTGCGGTGCCGACCGGGGTCGTGGGCTCAGGAACCGCCAGACACCGCCGACGCCGTCGTCCAGCGCGCCGCACGGACGGCCCTCCGGGCGGGCCGGGGCGTCCGGTGCCCAGCGCGGCGCGACCGTCGCGTCCAGCTCGTCGATCATCCAGCGCAGCGCGCCGTCGGAGAGGTCGGTGTCGGGCTTGCCGCCGCCGACGTCACCGTGGCCGCCCGGGAACCAGACCTGGGCGAACGAGTCGTGCCGGCCCTCGGGCGGCGTCCGCCACACCGACGGCACGTACGGTCCGCGCATCTCCTCGAGGGCCAGCGCCTGCCGGGCGTGCCGGACGTCGGGGGTGAGCTCGAGGTCGTGGAACTGGACGCGCTCGCCGCCGACCACCGACGACACCAGCCCGAAGGTCTTCGGGACGCCGAGCGCGCCCACCGTGTCCCACACGCCGAGGAACGCGACGGGCGCGCGGTCGTCGGGACCGAAGCCCGGGTGGAAGGTGAGCCCGTCGAGGTCGTGCCGCGCGCGGTAGCCCTCGGCGTAGATCCGCGCCACGAGCGCGTCCCGCGCCGCGTCGTCCTGGTCGGCGGTGAAGGCGACGAGCCCGCAGCGTGCGAGCATCCCGACGAGGCTGCGCACGGTGAACGCGCCGCGGCTGAACCCGAGCAGCACCAGCTCGTCGCCGGGCCGGAAGGTCTCGGCGAGCCAGCGGTAGGCCTCGGCGATGTGGGCGGCGAGGCCGAGGCCCAGCGCGCCGTCGAGCACCCGCCGGACGGGTCCGCCGTCGGTGCCGACGCCGGGGAAGTACCGGGGCACCTGGTCGTCGGTCGCGGCGAGCCGGTCGTGGAGCCGCCGGACGTTGGTGCGGTCGGTGGCCGTGTTCCAGGTCCCGTCGCAGCAGACGACGAGGCGCCGCGTCACGCTCACCCGACCAGTGTCCCGGTTGGATGATCTCTCCGGCGACCTGCCCGCCGTCGGCCCGCTCGGGGCCGTCGGGGAGGCTGGGGGCCGCGGAGATCCGTGATCGTGAGGAGGACCAGGGGACGTGAGCCGGCTCGCGACCGCCGACCACGGCACGGCCGGCACGTCCGGCACCTCCGGCGCGACCTCGCGGACCGAGCGCCGCGGAGAGATCGAGGGTCTGCGGGGACTCGCGGCCGTCCTGGTCGTCGTCTACCACGTGTGGGTCGGGCGGGTCTCCGGCGGCGTCGACGTGTTCTTCCTGCTCTCGGGCTTCTTCGTGCTCGGGATGCTCTCCCGCACGGCGATCCGGGGCCGGCGCGTCGAGGTCGCCGCGACGTGGACGCGCCTGTTCTGGCGCCTCGTTCCGACCGCCGGCCTGGTCCTGGCGGTGAGCGCGGTCGTCGCGGCCGTGCTCCTGCCGGCCTCGACGTGGACGCGGAACCTCCACGAGCTGCTGGCGTCGGCGTTCTTCGTCGAGAACTGGCGCCTGGCGGCCGACGCCGTCGACTACTACGCGAACCACGGCTCGGCGAGCGTCGCCCAGCACTTCTGGTCGCTGTCGATCCAGGCGCAGTTCTACCTGCTGGCGCCGGTCCTCGTGCTGCTCGTCGCGCGGTGGGCGCGCTGGCGGGGGTTCGACGTGCGCGCCGCCTTGCTCGTCGTCCTCACCGGCGCCGGCCTCGCGTCGTTCGCGTACTCCGTGGCCGCGACGGCGTCCGACCAGGCCGTCGCCTACTTCGACGCCCGCACCCGCGTGTGGGAGTTCGCGCTCGGCGGCGTCCTCGCTCTCGTCGCCGACCGCATCCGGCTCGGCCGGGCGACGCGCGCGGTGCTCGGCGTGCTCGGTGTCGCCGGGCTCGTGACGTGCGGCGCGGTGCTCGACGTCGGCGCTGCGTTCCCCGGCTACCTCGCGCTGTGGCCGGTGCTCTCGGCGGTCGCGGTCATCGTGGCCGGGCGCGCGGGCGTCGCCGACCGGCTGCTGACCGGCGCGACCGCCCAGTACCTCGGCCGGATCAGCTACCCGCTCTATCTCTGGCACTGGCCGGTGCTCGTCACCCTGCTCGTGCTCACCGGCAGCGCGACGGCGGGGGTGACCGGCGGCCTGGTGGTCGTCGCGATCTCGGTGGCGCTCGCGGTCGGCACCCACCACGTCCTCGAGGAGCCGCTGCGCCGCCTGCCCCGCGAGCGTCTCGGCGGCCCGGTCCGGGCGCCGCTCGTCGTGGCGGCGTGCCTGGCGCCGGCGCTGGCCGCCCTGGGTGTGTGGTCGGCGGTCGTCGCGGCCGGTCCGGACCCGGAGGTGGGCGACCAGCGCCACCCCGGGGCCGTCGCGCTCGGCCCGGACTACGTCGCTGACACCGAGGAGAGCGTGCCGGTGCAGCCGTCGGTGGCCCGCGTCCAGGACGACTGGGCGCAGTACCGCGACGGCTGCGCCCCGGTGCCCGACCACCCCGTCCTCGAGCAGTGCGTCCCCGTGCGTGCCGAGGGGGAGCCGGCGCGGCGGATCACGGTCGTGGGCGACTCCCACATGCAGCAGTTCCTGCCCGCGCTCGAGCCCGTCGCCCGCGAGCAGAACTGGGAGGTCACTACCCTCGTCCGCGCCCGGTGCCCGTTCGCGACGACGTCGGAGACCGACCCGGCCGACGCGACGTGCGTCGACTGGAACGCGGCGGCGATCGAGCACCTCGCGGCCGACGCGCCGGACGCCGTGGTCGTCAGCGCCACCCGCGACGTCCGGGCCGGGCTGACCGAGCAGACCCCCGACGGGTTCGTCGCCGGGTGGCAGCGCCTCGACGAGGCCGGCGTCCCGGTGCTCGCCGTGCGCGACAACCCGCGCTTCGACCACGAGCCCGCGGAGTGCCTGGAGTCCTACGGGCGGGGCGCCGACGAGTGTGCGATCCCGCGCGCGGAGCTCCTGGCCGACGATCCGCCCTGGACGTCGACGCCGGGCGTGCCGGGCAACGTGGCGTTCCTGGACCTCTCGAACGAGCTGTGCGGCCCGGTGAGCTGCCCGCCCGAGATCGGCAACGTGCTCGTCTACCTCGACGACAACCACGTCTCGGCGACGTACAGCCGGACCATGGGGCCGGTCGTCGGCGAGCGGATCCCGGCGCTGCTGGGTTGGTGAGTGTGCTCGTGAGCTAGCCGGTCGGCTCCTCGCCGGCCTCGGCGGTGCCCTGCTCGTCGGGCTCCAGGTCGATGTCGAACGCCGGCTCGACCTCGTCGGGGTCGGCGTCGGGTGCCGTGTCGTCGGTGGGCTCGGGGCGGTCCATGCCCTCCTCGGCGTCGAGGTCCCTCTCGGCAGGCGTGCGGGGCTCGCTGTCCATCACGGCACTGCCTACCCCGGCCGGCCGGTGGGGATGCGCTCGCGGGTGTTACGGGCCGGTGTCCGGTCACGGGCGCGTCACGGCGGTGAGGTTGCGTCCACCGGTCAGGTCGGCGGTCGTGACGTTGCCGACGCAGCGTGACCGCCAACCGGAAGGCCCGACACCCGTCTGGATCCGTGAGTGCGGGGCGTTCCCGGCGCTCGGGGGACGAAGGAGAGAGTCGGATGTTCGTGATCGTGGCCGTGGTCGTCGTCGGTGTGATCTTCCTGGGTGGGGCGCTGCTGGGCGTCACCGTCGCCCAGAACCAGGCCGCCGACCGGGCCCGTCGCACCGCGCGTGAGCGGCACCTCAACGCCGTGCGCACCGAGGCCCTGATCTCGCAGGCCTGAGCCGGGAACAATCCCGGTCCGCCCCGGCGTCGAAGGCCCGACGCCGGTGCCGGAGGGGCGCGGCGTCGCCGACGAGGGAGAGCGCCGTGGACGACGTCACCGAGATGGTCGCCGAGGACGCCCCCGAGCCCATGGACCTGTTCACCGATCTCGACGGCGACGGGCGCGTCGACGTCACCGCGGTTGACACCGACGGTGACGGCGTGCTCGACCTCGGCTGGACCGACGCGAACGGCGACGGGCTCGTCACCGACGACGAGGTGCACCCGATCACCGGCGGCTGGTCGACCGACTGGTACCGCCACGAGGACAACTTCCGCGACGGCGCCCTCCCGGCCGACGCCTCCGCCGCCCGCGACGACGGGATGCACGGCGACCCGGCGCAGGCGTCGTCGTACTGGTACGCGCAGTCGACCAACGGCTACTGCGTCCCGGCGTCGGTGGCCCAGGTCGTGGGCGAGTGGCAGGGCCACAACGTCGGCGAGCAGGAGGTCGTGGACCGCGCCGTCGCGCACGGCTGGCTGACCACCACCGACGCCGACGGCGACGGGCGCCCCGACGACGCGTCGGGGATGACCTCGTCCGAGGGCGAGGCGCTGCTGGAGAGCTACGGCATCCCCGCGACGACGACGCACGGGAGCCTCAAGGACCTCGAGCTCCTGCTCGACCAGGACCGCGACATCATCGCCTACGTCGACGCCGACGAGATCTGGTACCACCAGGACGACGACGCCGCCGACGGCGGCACCGACGCCAACCACGCGGTGGTCGTGACCGGCATCGACGACGAGAACGTCTACCTCGCCGACCCCGGCGACCCCAGCGGCGCGGTGTCCGTCGTGCCGCGCGCGACCTTCGAGGACGCGTGGAGCGACTCGGACCACGAGATGCTCGTGACCGACACGGCCCCGCCGCACACGGCGCCCGCCGACAACGCGCCGACCCACCCGGTGCCGGCGGAGGGCACCGACCCCTCCGCGGCCGGCGGCACGCCGCCCGCCGACGCGGCGGCCGGCAAGCCGGGCATCCGCGAGATGCGGTGCGCCCTGATCTCCGAGGGCTCGACGGGTGTGGTGTTCCTGCCGATCGTGCTGCAGCACGTCGCCGTCGCCACCGGCGGCGTCTCCGCCCTCCTGGCCGCGGTGGGCATCGTCCGCCCGCGCCGCCCCGTACGTGAGCGAAATTCCCGGCTATAGCCGGGAATTCCGCTCACATGGGGTCAGGCGCCGCAGGTCGCGGCGACGGAGCGGGCGACGCGCATGGTGACGGCGCCGTAGTCCTCCGAGGTGTCGGCGCGCATCCAGGCGAGGATGTCGTCGGCGCCGCGCTCGAAGGCGCGGTGCTCGGGCGAGGTCTCGCCGTAGGTCGCGGCCAGCGCGTCGCCGCGCGCGTCGAGGACGCCGGTCCACTGCGCGCTCGGGGTGCGGCCGAGGGTGGCGACGGTGTCGTCGAGGGCGTCGGCGACGACCGCGGCGCACTGGCGGGCGACGGCCGGCGCGTGCACCGGGGCGACGGGGGCGCTCGGCACCGCGGCGGGAGCCGGCGAGCTCGCGGCCGTGGTCGCGACGGCGTGGACGAGGTCGGGCAGCTGCGAGCCGACGCCGACGAGCGCCATGGCCGCGCCGGCGACCGCGATGGTCAGCGGGGCGCGGGTGCCGGCGGAGCGGCGGGCGGACCGGCGGGGTGCGGCGGGCGTGCGTGCCGGCGCGGGGATCGCGGGCGGCGTCGGCACCCCGGTGACGGGGTGCGGGCGGTAGGCCGTCGGCGCCGGGTAGCCGAGCCCCGCGGGCGGGGCGTCGAGGGCGACCGGGCGGGCGGCGTGCCGGGGCACGGTCGGCACGGGCGGCACCGTCGGCGCGGCCACGACCGTCACCGGACCGTCGTCGCGCCGGTGGTGGTGCCCCATGATCAACCCCCGAATGGCCTAGCGACCAGCGGCCATGCGGACGCTGTGTGAGCGATGTCGCAGGGAGACTCGTGGTCGTTACCGTCCTGAAGCCCGTGACGTCCGGGTTCACCACGTCGGGTGACCGGGGACGACCCGGTCGGACGCGGGCCGGGAAAAGTCGCCGGCTACCTGACGCGACCTGTCAGGAACAGGTCCTAGCGTCGTCGGTGTCCGCTCCCGCACGAGGCCAGGAGGCCGCGATGCCCACCACGCTCGACACGATCAATCTGGCCATGATCAATCTGGACGGTCCCGACCCCCGCGCCCAGGCCGCCTTCTACGGCGCGCTGCTGGGCTGGACGACGGTCCACGCCGAGGACGAGTACGCGATGATCTCCGGCGAGGGCGCGCCGATCGGGTTCGGTCGCGTGCCGGGCTGGACGCCGCCGCCCTGGCCGGACCCGGAGGGCACCAAGCGCTACCACCTCGACCTCGGTGTCGACGACCTCGACGCCGCGATCGCCCGGGCCCGCGAGCTGGGCGCGACGGTGCCCGACCACCAGCCCGGCGAGCGGTGGCGCGTGCTCATCGACCCGGTCGGCCACCCGTTCTGCCTGTGCCCGACGGGGTGAAGCTCAGCGGCGGCGCCGGACCAGGCCGGCGAGGTAGGCGGCCTGGCCGGCGTGCTGGATGTCGTCGTCCACCACGCTGACCAGCCGCACCCCGCGGGTCACCGGCGGGTCCCAGCGGTCGTCGATGACCTCGTCGAGGTCCTCGCCCTCCAGGGTCCGCAGGTAGGCGACCGTGCGCTCGTGGACGGCGTCGTGGTACCCGGTGAGCAGCGACGGGTCGTCGACGCGGACCGCCGCGACCTGCTCGCTGGTGTGCCCGTAGCCGATCGAGGCGTCGTCGAGCGGGAGGTCGAACCGCCGCGCCCAGCCGTCGGCGGTCCACACCTGCTCGGTGCCGGCGAGGTCGGCGACGTGGTCGTCCTGCACGCGGGTCAGGTGCCACACGAGCCAGGCGATCGGGTTGGCCTCGCCGTCCGGCCGCCAGGCCAGCTCGTCGGGGCTCAGCCCGTCGACCGCCCGGGTCAGATCTCCCTGCGCCCGTGCGAAGGCGTCGACCAGCACGTCGATGGCGTCCACGCGTGACCCTCCTCGATCCCGCCGCTCCGCTCAGCGTTGCGTCGCGAAGACGACGACGTTGTCCCGGTACGACAGCGTGCCCTCGTCGAAGGGGCCGCCGCACGTCAGGAGACGGAGCTGCGGCACCGTCGAGGGACCGTAGATGCGGTCGTTCGGCATCGTGTCCTTCGGGAAGTACTCGACGCTGTCGACCGAGAACCGCGCCGTCCCCCCGTCCGAGCGGGGGACCTCGACGAGGTCGCCGGGGCGCAGCCGGTCGAGCTGGGCGAACACCGCCGGCCCGCGCCGCGTGTCGACGTGCCCGGCGAACACCGCGGGTCCGGGGTCGCCGGGCACCGCGCTCGACGTGTACCAGCCGACCTGCCCGAAGTCGGTCGGCACCTGCAGCGCTCCCCGGTAATCGATGCGCAGGTCGGCGAGCTTGAGCGCGGCGAGCCCGATCGACGGGATATGCATGGCCGTCGGGCGCAGGCCGTCGGGCGCGGCCAGTGCCGCCGCCAGCGGCATCCGCGGTGCGGGCGGCACCTCGTCGTCGTCGGAGAAGAAGCCCGAGAACCAGTTGCCGATCGCCGAGGGCAGGGTCGGCTGCGCCAGCCCGCCGAGGCCCGCCTCGGTGCCCCCGCGCGGCACCGGCGGCACGCGCGGCGGCGTCGGCAGGGGAGTCTCCGGGTCCGGCGTCGGGCGCGGGGTCGGGGTCGCCGGGAGCGTCGTCGGCTCCGTCCCCGGCGCGGGCACCCCGGCCACGGTCGCGGCGTCCGGGACGGCCGCCACGATGAGCTGACCGTCGGGCTCGCGGCCGACGAACAGCGTCGTCACCCCGGTGTCCGACAGCGGCACCGTGGTCTGGTTGGTCGACCCGAGACGGGACCGGAGCCGCACCTCCCACGCCCGCGCGGGAACGGTGACGTACGGCGTCGTCGAGCCGTAGAACAGGTCGCGGGCCAGGGGCGGTCCGCCGTCGAGGTCGACGTCGAGCGCCCCGACCCCGTTGGCGCCCTGCACGACGCGTACCTGCGCGGAGCCCGCCGGCGCGGGTGCGGTCTGGTCGTCGAGCACCTGCAGCTCCGGGGCACCCGAGACGGTGGAGTCGACGAACGCCGCGGTCTGCGCGGTGCCGGCCGGCACCTCCACCGACACCCGGACCGCGGGCGGGCTGGCCGCCGGCGCGCCCGCCGGGCGCGCGGTCAGCGTGTACGTGCCGGCGGGCTCGGTGAGGTACGGCGACGTGCCGCGGTAGGCGACGCCCGGCGCGACGAGGGTCTCCGGGAGGTCCGGGCCGGTGACGTACATGTCCACCGACGGGGTCACCGGGGACAGGTGCGCGATGCGGAGCATGCCCGTCGAGGTGTCGGCCGTGGCCTGCCGGACCCCGACCGTCACGGTCACCCCCACGACCGCGAGCACGACCAGCGCCGCAGCCACCCACACCACCGGGCGGCGGTGCCAGGACCGCAGGACCGCGCCGTCCTCGACCGGGGGCGTGGCGGGTCCCGGTGCCGGGTCGTGGAGTGGGTCGTGGGGTGGGTCCTGGGACGGGTCCTGGTCGGACACGGGAGCTCCTCGTCGGGAGGCGGCCGGAGGGCCACGGGGGGCTGCGGGGGTGGTGCGGGGGAGCGGGGGGAGCGCCGTGTCAGGGGCCGGCGGCGGTGTCGCCGCCGGAACCGGGCGAGCCGGGTGGGGGAGCGCCACCGGCGACGGTCGCCGCGTCGCGGGTGGTCGGGGGAGTCTGCGCCCGCGGGAAGCGGCCACGCCAGACCACGACGCCCCGGACGCCGACCGCGGCGCCCTCGAGCGCCGAGACGGTGTCCGCCAGGCGCGCGGGCAGCGCCCGGCGGGTGTCGACGGCGACGAGCGCGGACCGCACGCCCACCGCCAGCACCCGGCCCAGCGCGTCGTCGTCGGGGCGGGGTCGACGCAGCGTGTAGACCGCCGGCTCGTCCCGGTCGTCGGGCACGGGGTGCCGCCCGTCGGCCGTCAGGTCGCGCCGCGGGAGCACGTCGCCGGTGATGCGGGCGGCCTCGACGAGGTCGCGGCCGACGTCGCGCGCCCGCGGATCGGCGAGCTGGAACACCAGGACCGGTCCGCGGCCGCGCACCACGTCGGCGTAGAGGCGGGTGAGCACCGCCGGGACGTCGTCGCCGGGGTGCACGACGGCGTGCGGACCGTCGACGCGCGCGAGCGCGAGGGTCCGCTCCCGGCGGGCTCGCGCGGCCCGCTCGCCGCGGAGGGCCCGCGCCACCAGGAGGCCGACCCCGACGAGCGCCGCCACCGCCAGGACGGTCAGCAGCACCTCGACCCACGGCGGTCGTTCGGTCGTGACCACCGGGTCGCCGTCGGGCAGCAGCCGGGGCACGGGGGCGGCGGTGCGCTCGGCGACGGCGGTCGCGAGCGCGGCGTAGCGCTGTTCCAGCGGGCCCCGGGCGGGATCGCCGAGGGGCGTCGCGCGCAGCGCCGTCGTCAGCTCCAGCATCTGCCCGTCGAGGGGCGCGAGGTCCGCGCGGAGCCGCGCGGTGTCGAGGCGGCCCTGCGTGTCGGCGAGCGCGACGACGGTCGCGCGGGCGAGATCGCGCGCCTGTTCGGGGGAGTCGCCGGGCGCGGCGACGGTGACGATCCCGGCGGTGGACGCGGTGACGTCGACGTCGGGGGCCCGGTCGGTGTCCACGCCGGCGTCACGCGCCGCCGCGGACCGGACGGGGACGGTCGCGGCGAGGCCGACGACCGTGCCGGCGACGTCGGCGGGCGTCGCCACGGCCGTCGCGGTGGCCCGGAACGTCGGCGAGCGCAGGACGAGGACGAGCACCCCGACCAGCACGACGACGCCGAGGGCGCCCGTCACCCACCAGCGGGCGTGGCGTGGCGTGGGCGCACCCGTCCAGCCCCCGCTCGCCACGAACGATCACCCTAGTGGGTCATTGGTCCGTTCGGCGCACTACTCGGGACGATCGGTCCCGGGTTCCGGGACGGTGTCCTGCCCTCGGCGAACACGGCCCCGTCCCTCCGCCGGAGGGATCACGCTGGACCCATGAGCTCCAGCCTGTACGTGGCCCTGCGCAGCGGTCACGAGCACACCGTCACCAACCTCGACGACGACGCGGCCGCGTCCCTCCGCGCGCGGATCGTGGCCCACCTGGAGGCACGCGAGTCGCACCCGACGCTCGATCTCGGCGACGGCACCACCGTGCGCACCGATGCCGTCGTGCTCGCGCGCGTGCACGACGAGGGCCCGCGCACCGGGTTCGTGGGGACCTGAGGTCAGGCCGGCGTGACCACCGTTCCGACGGTGCCGCAATACGTGCAGCGCGGGGCGGGGACGCGGGCGGCGCGCTCGGTCCGGCGGGCGAGGTAGGCCGATACGAGACGATCGGCGGTGCGCGGCGTCGAGTGCGCCGCCCCGAGGTCGTCGAGCGCGAGGTCCCAGAGCAGCGGCACGGCCGGGTCGTCCCAGCCGCGCCCGGCGAGGTCGACGAGGGAGGCGGCGTCGCGGCCGGCTCCGACCCACTCGATCGCGAGCTCGACGATCTCGGCCGGCTCCCAGGCCATCCCGAGCACCTGGGCCGCGCGGGCCTCGGCCGGTGTCATCCCACGCCGCGACGGCAGTGCTGCCAGGGCGGCCAGGGCGGCCAGTGCGGCCGGTGCGGTGACGCCGGTGATCGTGCTCGTCATGCTCAACCCCCCAGGCTGATCGCGCTGCGTGAGATCGGCGGTGCCTCATCTCACCCGCTCAGCGTATCGCCTCCTCCGTCGGCCGGGAACGGTGACGTTCTGTCTTGTGTGAACCGTCGGTTGACACGATGTGCGACGCTGCGGGGTGTGAACCTGAAGTTGTCGATCGACCGTGCCGTGGACGAGGGCGCCGATCGGGTCGACGTCGCCGACCCGGGCCCGAAGCCGGACGACCGGGGCGGCGAGCGCGCGGCGCGGCACCGCGCCCTCGCCGGCCTCGGGTCGGCGCTGGCGGTCGAGGCCGACGTCCGCGCCGCGAGCCTCGCGGCGGCCGCCCGGCGGGCCGAGGTGGCCGTGTGGCTCGGGGCGAGCCTCGCCGACCTGGGCGGGGTCACCGGGCATTCGCGGCAGGCGGCACGCAAGCGCTGGCCGGACCTGGGTGCGATCCACCGGCGCCGGCACTGGCTCGGGTACCACGTCGACGACGTCTTCTGGGCGGTGCGGCTGGTCCTCGACGCCGACCTCGAGGGCATCGACCCGCAGGCCCGCGCGGCTCTCGCCGACGCCCTCGCCGTGGCCGAGCGCGACTTCGCGCCGGACGCGGACGTCGACCCCCGGGACCTCGACGCCGCCGTCGCGCGCTGGGAGGCGTTCGACGCGCTCGTGGACCGGCACCTGCGCGCCGTGGTCGCGGCCGCCCCCGCCGAGCCCGTCGACCCGGGCGCGGGGTTCGCGGTGCACGGAGCTCGCGGGGTGCTGCGGTACTACGACCACGCGGTCGGGGAGCCCGTCGAGTCCTGAGGGGCGTCGCGGACATCGACGCGTCGGCCGCGGGGTGTCGGTGCGGGCGCCCGGCGGTGCGGGGGAGGCCGCTGAGGTCCGGGAGACGCTTCGAATACCGAAGCATCGGCCGGAGATGGTGTCCGGGGGCGGGGCGGGGGTGCTGAGGTGCCGCGGACGCTTCGAAAGCCGAAGCATCGGCCGCAGAGTCGGCGCGCCGAGACGGAGCGAAGGACGCCCTCGCTGCGACCCCCATGGCGCGAGGGGCGCCTTCGCTGCCTGCCACGCACCCAGGGCGTCCCTCGGTCCCCGGCGCCACACCCCAGGGCACCCCTCGGTCTCCGCCCACCACCACACACCCGCGGCGCGAGGGACGCCTTCGCTGCCTGCCACGCACCCAGGGCGTCCCTCGGTCCCCGCCTCCCCGCCTCCCCGCCTCCCCGCACCCCGATCCCCGCCCCGCCGATCCGAGCTGTCCGCGCAGCGAAGCGATCCTTGCGCCGACCGGCGTGTCGGTGCCGAATCCGCCGGACAGGCGGCTGCATCGCCGGCCCCGCAGCCCCGGGTCACGCGACGTCGAACCCCGTCCCCCACGGTCGTCACATCCCGAGCGAGCGGGCCCCGGGCGTGGTCACCCGCGATGACCGGCGGTGTCGTCGCGGACCCGGACGTGCCCGGGTGCCCGCGCGCCTGTTCGCCCCGCGCCGCGCGACGCACTACAGAACGGCCATGGGGATGACGACACCCATCCACGACACGCTCGCCGGGCTCCCCGGCGTCGCACCCGCCCCACGCCCGCGGCCGCGCACGGTGACCGACGACGCCGAGCGGATCGTGGCGCTCGCGTGGCGGGAGGCCGAGGAGCGCGGGCACGGGTCCTTCGGCACCGGGCACCTGCTGCTCGGGCTGGTGCGCGCCGAGGGCCCGGAGGCGGGGCTGCTCGAGGTCGTGGGTGTCACCGCCGCCACCGCGGGCGCGGCGATGTCGCTCGTGGCGTCGTCGTCGGTGTCGGAGCCGGTGGCGCACGACGGGGGCGGGCCGGTCGCCGGCCCGGCCGTCGCGGAGGTCCTCGCGGGCGCCGCGGTCGACGGCACCGTGACCTCATCGGGCCTGCTCACCGCCCTGCTCGCCCGGCCGTGGGGTCAGGCGGCGGAGATGCTCGCCGCCCTCGGGGTCGAGCCGGGCGAGCTCGCCGCGGTGGGAGCCGTGTTGTCGGGGCGTCCGCCCCGCACACCGCGCCTGTCGCCGCGGGACCCGAGCGGCCTGCTCTCCTCGGCCTGGCGGCGTCCCGTCACCGGCGCGTGACGCCGGGCCGTCACGGCGGACAGAATCCGGCGCATGGCCAAGCCCAGCTGGATCCGCGCCGCCGACGGTGACTGGTACCGCGCCTCGGAGGTGGTCGCGGTCAAGACCCTGCCGCACAACCCCGACGGCGGGTTCATGGTCACGGTCGAGACCCACCGCCACGACAACATCGACGTCACCGGCCGCGTCGACCACGAGGACGACGCGTCGGAGCGCCGCGACGCCCTCGCCCGGCTCCTCTCGACGGCCGAGAAGGGCACGATCATCAGCTACGCGTCCGGGCGGTTCGCGACCGAGGAGATCGACGACTGAGTTACGGCTGCGGCCCGTAGGCGTCGAGGAACCGGTCGCGGAAGGCGCTCATCGGCCACACGGGCGCGTTCGGCGCCGGGACGAGCCCCGGCGACCAGCCCCACGAGGCGATCCGGTCGAGCACGGCGGGGTCGCGGCTGACCACCGAGACCGGGATGTTGCGGTCGGTCGTCGGCCCGGTGACCGCGGGCGAGGCCTGGTGGTCGCCGAAGACGACGAGCACGGGCGCGCGGGCCGGGTCCTCGGCCGCCTGGCGCCCGACCCAGTCGTAGAGCGTCGAGAGCGTGTACTCGATGCTGCGGCGGTAGTCGTCGCGGACCTGTGGCGCGGGCGTCGTGAAGATCGACTGGAACGAGTGCTGCGGCTCCTCGGGGCCGAACACGCTGCCGTCGCCGACCTGGTCCCACGGGACGGTCCGGGGCAGCGGGGCCCACGGTCCGTGGCTCGAGGTCAGGACGAGCTCGGCCATGGTCGGCGGGGTGCCGGGGCCGCGGGGCTCGAGGCGGTCGAACGCCGACAGCGCGTACTGGTCGGGCATCGGCGACCAGCTGAACCGCGGGCCGCGGTAGCCCAGGTCGTCGTGGGTGTAGGAGCGGTCGAGGCCGAAGAACGCCGCCTCCGGCCAGGGCCCCGTCGTCCCGGGCTGGACGGTGACGGTGCGCCAGCCGCCCTCCTGGAACGCGCGGGTCAGCGTGAGGCGGTCCGAGGAGACGAGGTCGGTGTGCCGCTGCTCGCCGTCGATCCACAGCCCGGAGAACATCGTCGCGTGCGCGAGCCAGCTGCCGCCGCCGGCGACGGGCGAGGTCAGCAGGCCGGTGCGCGCGCCGTAGCCCGCGGCGTCGAGCCGTTGCTGGCCCTGCGCCATCGCGGAGCGGACGGGTCCGGACAGGCCGGGGTCGTCGAGCGCGGCCACGCCGTAGCTCTCGACGACGGCGATGACCACGTCGCGGCCGCGCAGCGCGGTGAGCAGCCGGTCCGGCGGGACGCCGCGGTAGGCGTCGACGGACGCCTCCCGCTCGAAGGCCTGCTGGTCGCGCACGCCGGCGTCGATCTCGACGGCGCGGTCGACGGCCCGGATCGAGGTGTCGCGGGAGGCGACGGGAACGCCCGGCACCAGCTGCACCGACAGCGTCCACGCCACGAACCACGCGACGGCCAGCACGGCGGCCAGTCGAAGCGCCCCGGACCGGTGGGCGGCGGCGACGCGCGCGAGGCGGGCCACCGCGGCGCCCGTCCCCACGACGAGCCCGACCCCGAGCAGGGCGACGACCACCGCCACGACGGTCCCGACCGCCGGGCCGGAGGTCTCGGCGACGAAGTCGTAGGCGTTGCCGAGCAGGGCCGCGTCGCGCGCGGGGTCGAACGGGCGCGCGATGGCGACCGAGAAGCCGAGGTCGAACAGCGTCAGCACCAGCAGGGTGCCGAGCACGAGCCCGGCCGCCCACGCGAGCACCCGCCGGGGCCACACGGGCACCAGCGCCGCGACCACGAGCGCGACCAGCACCTCGAACGGCACGCGCAGCGCCGACGGCGGCACGAGGCGCGCGATGTCGCCGGGCATGAGCAGGCCCAGGAGCACCAGCGCGCCCGCGAGCAGCGTGAGCACGCCGGCCAGCCCGCGCCGGATGCGCACGGGGTGCGTGTCGGCCGTGCGCCACAACCGGACGACGTCGCGGCCGAACGACCAGGCCAGCGCGGCGAGGGCCGCCGCCACGAGCACGGTCGCGACCACGACCGGCAGCAGCTGCGACGCCGCGACCACGAGGACGACACCCTGCGCCGCGGCGACGACCTTGCCCGAGCGCAGCGGCGTCAGCTCGCCCTGCAGCCACGGCAGCACGACGCCCGCGGCGACGAAGAGGTAGCGCGCGAGCCCGATGAGCAGCACCCACGACCCGAGCTGCCCCGCGACGTGCAGCGACAGCACCAGGAGCAGGAACGCGTCGAGCTCCATGTCGAAGCGCGCCCCGAACGCCGAGGCGACGTTCCGGCGCCGGGCGACCGCGCCGTCGACCCCGTCGAGCGCGAGCGCGACCGCCGCCAGCGCCACCAGCGCGGGGGTCGAGACGGGGTCGGCGACCAGTGCGGTGACCCCGACGACGAGCACGGCGCGCAGCAGCGTCACGCGCCCCGCGGGACCCAGCGCGTCGACCCCCGCCCCGAGGAGGACCACGACCAGCGTCGCGGCGGCCGCGGCGCCCACCACCAGACCGAACGGCCCGAGCCCGGCGCCCTCGACGAGCACGCCGAGCAGCCCCGCGCTCGCCACCGCGCCGCCGGCGAGCTCGGCGGTCAGGATCGGGGCGGGGCGTCGCACACCTGCCAGCATGGCCGCCCGCTGATCGTCGCCGAGTGAGGAGGGTGGGTCCGTGACCGAGACGGCCCAGGCGTTCCGGGTCGAATCACCCGGTCGGGCAGGAATCGTCGACGTCCCGCTCCCGGAGCCGGGTCCCGACGACGTCGTCGTGCGCACGTCGCACTCCCTGGTGAGCCGGGGCACCGAGACGTTGGTGTTCCGGGGCGAGGTCCCGCCGAGCCAGTACGACCTCATGCGCGCGCCGTTCCAGGTCGGCGACTTCCCCGGTCCCGTGATCTACGGGTACCTCGCGGTCGGGGAGGTCGAGTCCGGCCCCGGAGCCGGGCGGACGGTGTTCAGCCTGCACCCGCACCAGGACCGGTTCGTGGTCCCGTCGTCCATGGCCGTCGACGTCCCGGTCGACGTCCCGGCGGCGCGCGCGGTGCTGGCCGGCACGGTCGAGACCGCGGTCAACGCCCTCTGGGACGCCGCGCCGCGCGTCGGCGACCGGATCGCGGTCGTCGGCGCGGGGATGGTCGGCGCCTCGGTGGCCGCGGTGCTCGCGACGATGCCGGGTGTGCGCGTGGAGCTGGTCGACGTCGACCCGTCGCGCGCCGCGGTGGCCGAGGCGCTCGGCGTCGGGTTCGCCACCCCCGACGCGGCGACCGGCGAGTGCGACCTCGTGCTGCACGCCTCGACGACCGAGGCCGGGCTCGCCCGGTCGCTGGAGCTGCTCGGCGACGAGGGCGAGGTCGTCGAGATGTCGTGGTTCGGCGACCGGGCGCCGCGCGTGCCGCTCGGCGAGGCCTTCCACTCCCGGCGCCTGACCCTGCGCGCCACCCAGGTCGGCCGCGTCGCCCCGGCCCGCCGCGCCCGGTGGAGCACGACCGACCGCCTGCGCCTGGCCCTGCGCCTGCTCGCCGACCCGCGCTTCGACGCCCTGATCAGCGACAGCTGCGCCTTCGCCGACCTCCCGGCCGTGCTGCCCGCCCTCGCGTCCGGCGAGCGCCCGGGCCTCGGGGTACGCGTGGACTACTGAGGTGCGCTCCGCGCACGTGAGCAGTTCGATCGCTAAAGCGGTCCGAAGTGCTCACGTGCACGCCGTGCACCGGCCTAGGCTGCGGACCATGCCGCGCTACGAGTTCCGCTGCCGGACCTGCGCCTCGACGTTCGAGGTCGAGCGGCCGATGCAGGCCTCGGGCGACCCCGCCGACTGCCCGGCCGGTCATGACGACACCGTCAAGCTGCTGACGACGGTCGGGCTCGGCGGCATGGCGCGGACCGCGTCGCCGCCCGCACGCCCCGCCATGGCCCCGGCTGCGGGCGGGGGCTGCTGCGGCGGCGGGTGCTGCGGCGGAGGCTAGGACAGCTCCGCCATCGCCTCCGCGTCGAGCAGGAGACCGCCCGCGGCGACGTTCTCCTCGAGGTGGGCGACGCTGCGCGTGCCGGGGATGAGCAGCGTCTCCGGGGCATGCGCCAGCAGCCAGGCGAGCCCGACCTGCGAGGGTGTCGCCCCGAGCCGCTCGGCCACGGAGATCACCGCGGGCAGGTCGGTGACCTTCGGCGTCCCCGGCCAGCTCGAGCCCAGCGGGAAGTAGGGCACCCGGGCGATCCCGTGCTCGCGGCAGAGGTCGAGCACCGGCTCGGTGGTGCGGTCGACGAGCGAGTAGGCGTTCTGCACGCAGACGATCCCGGCCGGCAGCGCCCGGCGCAGCTGGTCGGCCGAGACGTTCGACAGCCCGATCGCGCCGATCGTGCCCTCGTCGCGCATCCCCATGAGCACGGCGAGCTGGTCGTCGAGGTCCACGACCTGGTCGCCCTCGGCGATGAGGCCGGGCGGCATGTCGGCGCGGCGGAGGTTGACGACGTCGAGGCGGTCGACCCCGAGCGTCGTCAGGTTCGCCTCGACCTCGGCGCGCAGCTCCTCGGGCCGCTGGGCGAGGCGCAGCTCGATCTCGCCGCCCGGGTTCGCCGTCGCCCCGACCTTGGTGACCAGCACCAGGTGCTCGGGGTAGGGCGCGAGGGCGGCGCGGATCCGGCGGTTGACGGTGCCGTCGCCGTAGAACTCGGCGGTGTCGAGGTGGTCGACGCCGAGCTCGACGGCGCGGCGCAGCACGGCGACCGGCTCGTCGTCGGCGTCGGCCCAGCGCAGCTGCATGGCGCCGAAGCCGACGCGGGCGACGGACCGGCCGGCGAGGGTCGCGAACCCACCGGGGTGCGGGCGTGTGTCGGTGGTGGTCATGACGGCTCCCGTTCGGCGGTGGCACACTGGTCGTCGAAAGCGGAGGACCCTCCGCTCACGGAGTCGACGCTAGCACGGAAACGGAGGTGCCTCCGTTTCGATGGCCGAGGAGCCGCGGCTGCGCGCCGACGCCCGCCGCAACCGCGACAACCTGCTGCACGCCGCCGCCGCGGGGTTCGCCGCCGGTGACGACCCGACGCTGGAGAAGATCGCGCGCGACGCGGGCGTCGGGATCGGCACGCTCTACCGCCACTTCCCGACCCGCGAGGCGCTGGTCGAGGCCGTCTACCGCGCCGAGCTGACGGCGGTCGGCGAGAGCGTCGACGACCTGCTCGCGACGCTCGCGCCGGCGGAGGCGCTGCGCGCCTGGATGGACCGCTACGCCGAGTTCGTCACCACCAAGCGCGGGATGGCCGACACCTTCCGGGCGATGGTCGCCGACGGGACGGTTGCGGCCCCGCAGACGCGCGAGGCGATCGACGGCGCGGTCGGCCGGTTGCTGGCGGCGGGGGCGCGCACGGGCGACCTGCGCGGCGACGTCGACGCCGACGACGTGGTCACGATGCTCGTCGGCATCTTCGTGGCGACCCAGGGCTCGACGGACCGCGTCCGCCTCGGCCGCCTGCTCGACCTCGTGGCGGCGGCGTGCGCTCCGCGCCCGTGAGCACTTCGGCGTGCTCGGGCACTCTGAACTGCTCACATGCCCGTAGGGCACAGTGGCGGGCATGTTCGCCGTCACCGTCCGCGACCACATCATGATCGCCCACAGCTTCCGTGGCGAGGTCTTCGGACCGGCGCGGGCGCTGCACGGCGCCACGTTCGTCGTCGACGCGACGTTCCGGCGTGGCGAGCTCGACGCCGACAACATCGTCGTCGACATCGGGCTCGCCACCGAGCAGCTCCACGACGCCCTGGCCGACCTGACCTACACGAACCTCGACGAGCACCCCGAGTTCGCCGGCGTGAACACCACGACGGAGTTCCTCGCCCAGGTGATCGCGCGCCGCCTGGCCGAGCGGGTCCGCGACGGACGGCTCGGCCCGCACGCAGGCGGGCTCGCCGGCATCACGGTGACGCTGCACGAGTCGCACGTGGCGTCGGCGTCCTACGAGCTGACGCTCGCCTAACGCCGGATCTCGACCCGGCTGCCCTCCTGCAGGGCGTTGAACACCGTGCGGGCGTCGTCCTGGTCGAGGTGGATGCAGCCGTTGGAGTTCCGGGCCGTGTCACCCGTGTGGAACGCCCGGCCCTCCTGGTCGAAGAAGAGCGAGTAGGGCATCGGGACGTCCCGGCCGCTCTCCTTGCTGACGTGGTGGCGCTCCTTGCGGTTCACCGTGAAGTCGCCCGTCGGCGTGGGGTCGTCCGGGGTGCCCGACGTGATCGACATCGGGTCGCCCGTGGCCTCGCCGTCGTTCATGAGCCAGGCGTGGTGCTCGCTGAGGTCGACGCAGATGTCGGCGCGGTCCGAGCACGGCGGATCGTCGGGGCTGAGGACACCGCCGGGCTGGGCCTGATGCGCTGACGGCTGGGCGGGCTGGGCCTGCTGCGGGGCGGGTGCGGCGTTCGCGAACGGCGCGGCGCTCAGCACGGCCACGGAGGCCATGCCGAGCGGGGCGAGCGTGGTGCGACGGAACGTCCGGGTGTCAGGGGAGCGACGGTGACGTCCCACCATGGCGTGCCTCCTCGTCGGTCGGGGTCGACGCGGTGTGCAAACGCGTTCCCCGGCACGGTCGCACGCAACCCCGCCGTCGCCGGGACGGGGGGCGGGCGCTGGGCGGGCGCTGCCCGGCGGGGACGCGGGAGGCGCCGGGGTTGCTGTCACGAGGATCTCGCAGGGGATTTGCGACGGACTGCGCCCATGACGTCCGATCTGCGCGTTTTTGCAGGTCACCCGCTCACGGCGGACCGATCCGGACAGGCGCATCATCGGCGTCCGTGCGGAGATCGGTGACGCTCGGGGCGCGCATGCTCGCGATCGCGGTGATCGGCGGCCTGCTGGTCGCCGGTCTGGTCTATCCCCTCGTCGGGGGCGCCGGGCAGCTCGCCGCGTCGGCCGTGGGCGGGGTGGAGACGACACAGCCCGGGGTGCTGACCGGCGACATGCCGTCGGTCACGACGATCACCGACGACGCCGGCGCGCCGATCGCGTACCTCTACGACCAGAACCGCCAGTCCGTGGCGTCGAACCAGATCTCGCTCGCCATGAAGGCGGCCATCGTCGCGATCGAGGACCGGCGGTTCTTCGGCGAGTCCGGGCTCGACGCGCGCGGGGTGCTGCGGGCGCTGGTGAACAACTCGAGCGGCGGGTCGACCCAGGGCGCGTCGACCCTCACCGAGCAGTACGTCAAGAACTACGACGAGTACGTCGCCGCGCAGACGCCGGCGGAGCAGCTGCGCGCGACCGCCCCGAACCTCGGGCGGAAGTTCCGCGAGGCCGAGGTCGCCGAGCAGCTCGACCACAGCGTCTCGAAGGACCAGATCCTCACCTGGTACCTCAACGTCGTCTCGTTCGGGAACCAGGCGTTCGGTGTCCAGGCCGCGGCCCGCACGTACTTCGACACCACCGCCGACAAGCTGACCGTCCCGCAGGCGGCGATGTTGGCCGGGATGGTGCAGAGCCCCGCGCAGTACGACCCGGTGCGCCACCCCGCCGCCGCGACGGGCCGGCGCAACGTCGTGATCCAGCAGATGGCCGAGCAGGGCGACATCACCCCGGCCCAGGCCGCGCAGGCCACCGCCGCGCCGCTCGGCGTCGACCCGGCCCTGCACGGGCTCACCGAGGGCTGCATCGGCGCCGGCGACGCCGGGTTCTTCTGCTCCTACGTGCTCGACTACCTCGCCCGCAGCGGGATCTCCACCGACGAGCTGCGCCGCGGCGGCTACACGGTGCACACCACGATGAACCGCGCCGCGATGGACCAGGCGAAGGCCGCGGTCGACGGCGAGGTGCCCCCCACCCAGCCGCACGTCGCGGACGTCCTGTCGATCGTGTCGCCGGGAGCGAGCTCCCACCACGTCACGGCGATGGCCGCCAACCGGGGCTACGGGCTCGACGCCTCGCAGCTCCAGACCACCTACGACCTGCCCGGCACGCCGGAGAACCTCGGCGCCGGGTCGGTCTACAAGATCTTCACGTCGTCCGCGTACCTTGCGCAGGGCGGCGGCATCTCGAACATCATCCCGGTGCCCGCCAACGGCTACGCCTCGCCGCTGACGCCGGGCTTCGTGGTGTCGAACGACGGCGACTACCCGCCGCAGCTCTCGCTGCAGGACGCGCTCGCGCAGTCGCCGAACACGGCGTTCGTCAAGCTCGAGGAGACGACCGGCATCGCGCCCGTCGTCGACATGGCGGTGCGGCTGGGGATGCGCTCGCTGGCCGAGTCACCCGGCCCGGGCCAGCCGTCGATCGCCGACACGGTGAAGGCGCAGAACCAGGCGTCGTTCACGCTCGGCGTCGCGCCGACGAGCTCGCTGGAGCTCGCCAACGTCGGGGCGACGCTCGCGAGCCACGGCGTCTGGTGCCCGCCCAGCCCCGTCTCCTCGGTGACCGACGCGGCCGGGGCTCCGGTGCCGGTGAACGAGGCCGTGTGCGAGCAGGCGGTGCCGGGCCCGCTCGCCGACACCGAGATGACCGGCCTGTCCAAGGACGACCAGCCCGGCGGCACCTCGGCCGCCGCCGCGACCACCGCCGGCTGGAACCGCCCGACCGCCGCCAAGACCGGCACCACGCAGACCTCGGAGTCGGGCGCGTTCGTCGCCACGACGCCGGCCCTGTCTGCGGCGGCGATCACCTTCGACGACTCGTCGTCACCGCGCCCGATCTGCACCGGCAGCCCGCCGACGACGTGCGGGACGGGCAACCTGTTCGGCGGCACGACCCCGGCGCAGACCTGGTACCGGGCGATGACGCCGATCCTCGGGGCGAGCCCCGTCCAGCCCCTGCCCACGCCCGACCAGCGGTTCGTCACCGGCGGGCGGCTGACCGACATCCCCGCGGTGATCGGCGATCCGGGCGCCCAGGCGAGCCAGGAGCTGCAGCAGGCGGGGTTCGTCGTGGCCACGAACTCGGTCGACAGCCGCGCGCCCGCGGGCACGGTGATCGGCGAGAACCCACTGGGCGGGGGCGTCGAGGGTCAGACCGTCACCGTGACGACCTCGTCCGGCCGCCTCACCCCGCCGCCCGGTCCCCCCGGCTGAGCCCTATGTGAGCGAACGTCGGGGCCATAGCCCCGAAGTTCGCTCACGTAGGGACGTGGTCGCGGCCGGCGGCGACGACGAGGCGCAGGCGGCGCAGGGCCTCGACGTCGCGGGTGGGGTCGCCGTCGACGGCGAGCAGGTCGGCCGCGTAGCCGGGCGCCAGGCGCCCCACGCGGTCGCCGAGCCCGAGCACCGCCGCCGCCTCGGTGGTCGCCATCGCCAGCACCGCGGCGTCCGACCACCCCGCCGCGCGGTAGAGCGTCAGGGTGTCGACGACGTCGTCGAAGACTCCCGGTCCGGCGCCCGCGTCGGTGCCGACGACCATCCGGATGCCGCGGGAGGCGTTCCACGCCAGCCGGGCGAGCAGCCCGTCGAGGTCGCCCTCGGGCGGCCAGCTCCGCCAGCCTCGCGCCCGCGTCGGCACCAGCACCGCGCCGGCGGCGGCGATCGCGTCCGCCACCTCCGGCCGGGGATCGGTGGCGGGCGCCGCGCCGGGCGAGGCACCGGGGCCGCTGAGCCAGCCGCCGTGCTCGATGGTGTCGACGCCGGCGCGGGCGCAGGCCGCCATCGTCGCGGTGCCGTGGGCGTGGGCGGCGACGGGCAGCCCCGCCTCCCGGGCGGCGTCGACCACCACGGCGAGGGCGTCGTCGGAGAACTGGGTCTCCCACGGCCGCGGCGAGGTCGGGGTGAGCATCCCGCCGCCGGCCATGACCTTGATCCAGTCGACGCCCGCGGCGGCGCGCTCGGCCACCGCCTGCCGCAGGTCGCCCGGGCCGTACACCTCCCCGCCCAGGAACCAGCAGTGCCCGCCCGGGGTGGTGATCGGCGCGCCGGCGGTCAGCACCCGCGGGCCGAGCGCCCCCGACGTCCGCCACGCCGCCACGACCCCGTCCCGGTCGCCGAGGTCGCGGGCCGTGGTGACGCCCTCGTCGAGCAGGCGGCGCGCGTTGCGGGCGACGGCCGCGGCGAGGTCGGCGGTGGGCCGGTCGGCGGGCGGGGCGACGGGGTCGCGCTCGGGCTCGAAGGCCAGGTGGACGTGCGCGTTCACCAGGCCGGGCACGAGGGTGGCGCCGAGGAGGTCGACGCGCTCGGCATGCGGGTACCGGTGAGCGAGGACCTCCGGCGGGCCGACCGCGGTGATCACGTCGGCATCGACCACCACCGCGCCCGGGGCCAGCGCGGGCTCGTGCGGGCCCGGCACGACCCGGGACGCCACGAGCAGACGTGGCGGCCCCGACGCGGTCACGTCCGGCGACGCTACCCACGGACGGGCGGGACGCTCGCCCGCCGACCGGGCGATCATGATCGATTGATCGCCTACCGCCAGTATTGTGCAACACTGCGGCCATGGCCGTTGCCGTCCCTGCGTGCACCGTCACGCTCGCCCGTCCCGATCAGCTCCCGGCCATCGAGCGGCACATGCGCGGGATGCTCGAGCGCGAGCTCGGGGGCTACGACCCGGCGCTGCACGCGGACGTCGACGACCTCGCCGCGACCTACCTCGACCGCCCCGGCTGGGCCCTGCTCGTGGCCGTCGACGCCGCGGGGGAGCTCGCCGGGACGGCCTCGGTCCAGGCGGGCGGGGCGGCCCCCGAGAACCTGCCCGACTGGCTGGCGGCGCGGTACGCCGCGGGTGTCACCGGCCAGGTCTGCCGCGTGTGGGTGGACCCGGAGCACCGGCGTGGTGGGTTCGGGCGGGCGCTGGCCCTCGCCGCGATCGAGCAGGCGGTGGTCGAGGGCTACGACCCCATCTGCCTGCACACCAACGCCTCGGTGCCCGGCGCGCTCGCGTTCTGGCGCAGCCTCGACGAGGTCGTCGAGGTGCACGACGCCCGCCCCGACCCCTGGTCGACGGTGCACTTCGAGGTCGACCGGACCCGCCTCGATACGTGAGCAGTTGGCGCCCCGGGAGGGGCGCCAACTGCTCACATGGGGGCGATGTCCGCGACGTGGTGCACGCCCTCGTGGGCGGCCTGGCGCAGGAGCCAGCGGGCGGTGCGCTGCTCGTGCGGGAGACGGGTGCACACGCGGTCCCAGTCGGCGTCGCCGTAGCGCGCGACCTCGCGCAGCAGCCCCGGCGTGACGGTGTCCAGCTCGTCGAGGACCTCGGCGACGTCGTGGTCGTCGTAGCGGAAACGGCGCGCCCGCAGGTCGTTGAACATCGGCTCGAGCGCCGGGCGGTCCTCGGTGCGGACGCGGTGCAGCCGGATCGTGAAGGTCATCGCGACGTCGCGCAGGTGGCAGACGTACTCCGCGACCGACCACACGTCCGGCGCCGGGCGCCCGTGCCACCGCGCCGGGTCGAGCGCCTCGACGGCCTCCCGGGTCCGCGCCGGCGTCGCCGCGACCAGCTCGGCAGCCCCCTCGATCGACAGGTCCGCGAAGCGCATCCCGCAGGGCTCGCAGACGTGGTCCTCGGTGGTGAGGGGCGGCAGGCTCACGCCAGCACCGTAGGCATCCTGGGGTGGTGCGCGCGCTGACGTTCGTGAGGCCGGTCGCCGACCCGGCGCTGGTCAGCGGCGGCGACGTCTACGACGCGCGGGTGATCGCCGGGCTGCGGGAGGACGGCCGGGCGGTCCACGATGCCCAGGTCGAGGGGACGTGGCCGCGGCCCGGCGCCACGGCACGACGGGCCCTGGACGACGTCCTGCCCGACGGCGACGGGCCCGTGCTCCTCGACGGGCTCGTGGCGTGCGGGGTGCCGGACGTCGTCATCCCCCACGCCGCCCGGCGCCCCCTCGCCGTGCTCGTGCACCTGCCGCTGGGGGAGGAGTCGCCCGACCTCGACGCCGGGGAGGGGGACGTCCTGCGCGCCGCCGGCGCCGTGGTCGCCACCAGCCCCTGGGCCGCCCGCCGCCTGCGGGAGCGCCACGGCCTCGCCGACGTCGCCGTCGCCACCCCCGGCGTCGACCCCGCCCCGCTCGCTCCCGGCACCGACGGCGCGCACCGGCTGCTCTGCCTCGGCGCCGTGACGCCGACCAAGGGCCAGGACCTCCTCGTCGCCGCCCTCGCCGAGCTGCGCGACCACCCCTGGACCTGCGACCTCGTCGGCCCCGTCGGCCGCGCCCCGGACTTCGTCGCCGACCTGCGCGCGACGATCGCCCGCCACGATCTCGGCGATCGCCTCCGTATCCCCGGCCCCCGCGCGGGCGTCGACCTCGACGAGACCTGGCGACACGCCGACCTGCTCGTCGCGCCCTCGCGGGTGGAGACGTACGGCATGGTGGTGGCCGAGGCCCGCGCGCGGGGCATCCCCGTCGTGGCGAGTGCGGTCGGTGGTCTTCCGGAGACCCTCGGTGCGGGCGGGACCTTAGTCCCCGCTGAGAACGTTCCCGCGCTCGTCGTAACACTGCGCCGCTGGTTCGACGAACCCCTGCACCGTTTTGGGCAGCGTCTCTCAGCGAGATCCACACGATGCACGCTTGCCGCGTGGACGCAGACGTCGCGACGGGTGCAGCAGGTGCTGGCGGACCTGCACACCCCGCCGACCCCGGGCTGAGCAGCGAGCCCACCGCACCCCGCCCCCGCACGCCGGAGCACGCCCTCCCCGGGGCCCCGGCGGCGAGTGACTGGCTCGCCCTGCGCGAGAAGGCCGACGCCGAGGCCCGGGCGATCGACCTCGTCGAGGACCTCCGGGCCGGGCACCCCGCCCCGGGCCGCATCCTCGACCTGGGTGCCGGCACGGGCTCGATGGCGCGCTGGCTGGCGCCGCGGATGCCGGGCCCCCAGCACTGGGTGCTCACCGACCGCGACCCCGCGCTGCTCGCCGAGGCCCACGACCGGCTCCCGACGGCGGCCCGCGACGGCTCCCCGGTCACCGGCGAGGTCCGCCGGGTCGACATCACCACGCTGCGCGCCGAGGACCTCGCCGGCCACGACCTCGTGACCGCCTCCGCGCTGCTCGACGTCCTCACCGCCGAGGAGGTCGACGGGCTCGCCGCCGCGTGCGTCGGAGCCGGCTGCGCCGCGCTGCTGACGCTCACGGTGGTCGGGCAGGTCCGGATCGAGCCGGCCGAGCCCCGCGATCTCCCCGTCGCGGCCGCGTTCGACGCCCACCAGCAGCGGGTGGTCGGCGGGCGCCGCCTGCTCGGCCCGGACGCCGCGACGGCCGCGGAGGACGCCTTCGCCCGCCACGGCGCCCACGTCCGCTCCCGGTCGAGCCCCTGGCACCTCGGGCTCGACGACGTCGACCTCGTCGTCGCCTGGCTCCACGGCTGGGTGGCGGCGGCCGCCGCGCAGGACCCCGACCTCGCGCGGCACGCCGACGCCTACCTCGCCCGCCGCCTGGAGGCCGCCGAGGAAGGCCGGCTGCGCGTCACCGTCGGCCACCTCGACCTCCTCGCGATGCCCTGACCCCCTGACCCCCTGACCCCGCAGACCTCCCCGAGCACGCTCCCCGCACGCTCCCCGCTCCCCGTCTGGATCTCCCTTGCCGCTCCCCGCGACCGAGCTCCCCGTGCCCCCGACCACCGCACCCGCCGTCCCCGGGCCCCGGACCAGCCCCGAGAACGACCCGGTCTCTTCCGCAAAGCCCTCCCACGACGCCCGCCGACGCGTCACCCTCGGCGGTGTGGTCCGTCTCGTCGTCGGTCTGGGCCTGCCGGCCCTGCTCGTCGCGCGCCTCGGCGCGGGCGGGGTCCTCGACGCCCTGTGCGGCATCACCCCGCTGACCGTCGCCGCGGCGCTCGCCCTCGGCGCCGTCACGACCATCGCCGGCGCCGCCCGCTGGTGCGTCGTCGCCGCCGGTGTCGGGCTCCCGCTCCCGCTGCGCGCCGCGACGGCCGACGCCTACCGCGCGACGCTGCTGAACTCGCTGCTGCCCGCCGGCGTCCTCGGCGACGTCCACCGCGCCGTGCGCCACCACCGCCCCGGCGACGCCCGCGGCGCCCGCGCCGTGGTGATCGAGCGGGTGGCCGGGCAGGTCGTCGTGGTCGCGGTCGGCCTCGCGGTGCTGTTCGCCCGCCCGGCGCTGCTGCACTCGCTGGTCGGCCCGGGCCTCGGGTTCGTCGCCGGCGGTGTCGCCCTGGCGCTCGTGGCCGCCGGCGTGTGGATCGCCACAGCCCGCCGCGCGGCGCGCGTGCGGACCGCCGTGGTCGCCGCGCTCGGCGACGTGCGCGAGGGTCTCGGGCGGCTGCGCACCGCGCCCGCCGTGCTGCTGTTCTCGCTCATCGCGCTCGGCGGGCTGCTCGCGCTGTTCGTCCTCGCGGCCCGCGTCGCCGGCGTCGAGGCGCCGCTGGGGCAGCTGTTGCCGCTGGTCACGGTGTCGCTGCTCGCGATGTCGGTGCCGCTGACCGTCGGTGGCTGGGGCCCGCGGGAGGCCGCGGCCGCGGTGGCGTTCGCCGCCGTGGGGCTCGACCCGGGGCAGGGCCTCGCGACCTCGGTCGTCTACGGCGTGCTGGCCCTGATCTCGTGCTTGCCGGGCGCCCTCGTCCTGCTCGTGGACGCCGTGGGTCGCCCGAATGCGCGCGGGTGGGTCTCGCTGGCGCCGTTACCGTGGCGTACGTGCTCACCCTCGTCCGCCACGGTCAGAGTGAGGCCAACGCCCGCGGGGTGATGTGCGGTCGGTCCGACCCGCCGCTCACCGAGACGGGGCGCCGGCAGGCCGGCGCGCTCGCCGCCGGTCTGCCGCGGCCCACCCGGCTCGTCTCCAGCCCGCTCGCCCGCGCGCGCGAGACCGCGTCGCTCTTCGGGGCGGACGTCGACGTCGAGGTCGACGCGCGGTGGACGGAGATGGACTACGGCGAGCTCGACGGCCAGCCGATGACGGCGCTGGACGGCGACGCCTGGCGCGCGTGGCGGTCGGACCCGGAGCACGTGCCCGCCGGCGGGGAGTCGCTCGCCGCGGTCCGGGCGCGCGTCGCGGCGGCCTGCACGGACCTGGCGGCCGACGCGGCGACCGGCGAGGTGGTCGTGGTCAGCCACGTCTCGCCGATCAAGGCGGCGATCAGCTGGGCGCTCGGTGTCGGGATCGACATCGCCTGGCGGATGTTCCTCGTCGACGCCGCGGTGTGCCGGATCGACACGAGCGGCTCGGTGCCGGTGCTGCTCGCCGTCAACGACGAGGGGCCGCTGCACCAGGGGATCGAGCCCGCGGGGACGATCCTCCCGGCGTGATCAGGCGCGGGAGTGCCGTCCCGCGGCGACCGGCACGATCGTCGTGGCCGCGGCGCGGAGCCGCCCGAGGTAGGCCTCGGCGCTCAGCGCGACCGGGCGGATGATCCCGGTGCCGGCGGTGACGCCGATCGAGCCGGCGGTCTGCGGAGCCGCGTGCTTGGCCATGTGAACCCCCCGGAGCTGCGAGCCGGCGTCGGCGCCGGCGGATGATCCGTTCTCGTGGATCGAGCACGGATCGTTACTCCGATCACGGCAACCCACCAGAACGTTCCCTCGTTCGAGTGACGACCGGTTGCCGGAAGCGCTCAGTGCCGGGTGGTCCACTGCCGCTGGTCGACGGTGCCGTGCGCGGCCATGCTCACGAAGGGGGCCGCCAGCCACGCCGCGGCGCCCGCCGTCGCGCCGGCCACCGCCGTCAAGAGAATGCTCATCGCAGGCAACCCCCGGGCTCGTTGAACGTCTGAGTACCTCTACGCGCACTGTCGCACCGGGGCGGCTCCTGCGTTACCGGCCGGACGGGGGGTTGAGGGTCACCGGTTCGGACCTCGCGCCGGCGCGCCGACCGCGTCGCGACAGCTCACGACCGAAGGGCGGCCAGGTCGGCGTCGGTCATGAGGTGGGCGAGTTGTTCGGGCGTGGTCTGGGCTTTCCACCCCAGGTCGCCCGACCGTGTGGGCGACGAGCGCGGCGAGCTCGGCGATCGGGACGTCCTCGCCGACGCCGATGTTGATCGGCGCCGGGTCGTCGTAGGTCTCCAGCAGGTGCAGGCACGCCGAGGCGAGGTCGTCGACGTGGAGGAACTCGCGGCGCGGCGTCCCGGTGCCCCACACCGTCACCGTCGGCGCACCGGAGACACGCGCCTCGTGGAACTTGCGCATCAGCGCCGGCAGCACGTGGGATTTCTCGAGGTCGAAGTTGTCGCCCGGCCCGTAGAGGTTCGTCGGCATCGCCGAGATCCACGACCGCCCGTACTCGCGGCGGTAGGACTGCACGCCCAGGATCCCGGCGATCTTCGCGATCGCGTAGGCGTCGTTGGTGGGCTCGAGCGCGCCGGTGAGCAGCGAGTCCTCGCGGATCGGCTGCTCGGCGAACTTCGGGTAGATGCACGACGAGCCGAGCAGCAGCAGCCGGGTGACCCCGACGCGGTGGGACGCGTCGAGCAGGTTGGCCTGGATGCGCAGGTTGTCGTGCAGGAACTCGACGGGCTCGGCCGCGTTGGCCGCGATCCCGCCGACCCGCGCGGCGGCGTCGACGACCACGGCCGGGCGCGTGTCCTCCAGGAACCCGACGGTGGCCCCGAGATCGCGCAGGTCGACCTACGCCGAGCGCACCCCGACGACGTCGGTGAAGCCGGCGCCCCGCAGGTGGCGCACCACCGCGGAACCGACGAGCCCCGACGAGCCCGCGACGAAGACGCGGGCGTCGCGCGGCAGGGCCCGGCCGGGCTCCCGGCCGGCGAGCGGATCCTTCATGCGTTCCCCCAGAGTGACGGATGTCGGCAGAGCCCCAGCGCTGGTTCACGACCGTGGCTGTGCGACGTCGAGTGAGATCCTGCGGCTGACCCGGATCGACGCGCACACCGCCCCGGGTTCGACGCTTCTGCGGCGTCGCGCCGCGGAGCAGGCCCAGATCGAGGGCTCGGAGCTGCGGGTGGTCAACGAGGTCCTCGGGCACCTCGGGCTCTTCGCCGTGAACCCCGACGACAGGCCGCACATCGACCGGCACCTGACCGAGCTGATCGCCGAGCCGGCCCCCTGACTCACGAACCGGCCAGCTCACCCCAGACCCGCGGATCGGGTGGCGCGGTGAGCCACAGCAGCAACCCGTGCACCCCGGCCTCGGCCGCCACGTACCGTTTGGCGGCCAGGCTGCGGGCATCTTCGAACCACACCTCGTGCGCCGTGCCGCCGGGTTCGCGGCGCCCGAACCACGGCGCGGCGCTCAGCGGGTCCCAGCGCACCTCGCCCCCCGCGAGACGGTCGGCGAGCGCGAGGGCGTCGCGGTGGCCGATCGGGGCCCCGCTGTCGCCCGTCCACCGGTAGCCCGTGGTCGCGACACCCATGACGATCTTGTCGGCCGGGACGAGGGCGGTCGCGTAGGTCAGGACGGCACGGATCCAGTCGACCGGCGCGACCGGCCCGGGCGGAGTGGTCGCCCAGTGGCAGTCGAGGGTGCGCAGCCGCAGCTCGTCGACGACGGCTCCGAGCGCGCCGTAGTCGTGGGCGGCGTCGTGCTCGTCGCCGTCGCGGTCGTGGGTCTTGGCGCCGACGGTGACGGCCAGCCGCGCGCCGGTGTCGTGGAGGGCCTGGGCGAGGTCCGCGGCGTAGGCGCTGAAGGCGTCCCGGTCCTCGGGACGGACCGTGACGAACTCGATCTCGACCCCGGCGTAGCCGTGGCGTCGCACGAGGTCGACGACGGCGGTGACGTGACGGGCGGTCCGGAGGGGGTCGCGCAGCATCCGCGGGACGACGTCGGACCGGTCGTCGCCGAACCGGTCGGTGATCCCGGGCAGGACGGAGCACGATGCGGCGCGCAGCGTGGCCACCGCTGCGGCGGCCGCCGGCGCCCCGGCCAGGAGCTCGACGGTGTCGTCGTGTGGCCCGATCCGGTAGAGGCACGGCGTGACGCTGTCCACGACGTCGGTGTGCTCGGTGACCAGCCGCGTCGCCCCGGCGAGCGCGTCGGGCGGCAGGGACGCCACCACGTACGGACGCCGCGGGGCGGTCGTCGGGCCGTGGTCGGCTCGCGCCGGCGTCGGCGTCCTCATCATCCTTCCGCCGCAGGTCGGCCTGGACGACACGGCCGGCCCGTGGCCTCAGGCATACCGCTCCGTCGTCGGGTCGAGAGGGTCGTGCGCGGCACCGGTGTCCGGCACCAGGCCGTGGCGGGCCGCGTAGGCCACGGCCTCCCGCCGCGTGTGCACCCCGAGCTTCGTCATCACCGCCTGCACGTGGGTGCGGACCGTCGTGACACTCACCGCGAGCGCCTCGGCCATCTGCGCCGTGCCGACGTCCTGGACCAGCAGGGTGAGGCACTGCTGCTCGCGGGTGGTCAGGTGGATGGTCGGGGCCGGACGACCGCGCGGTTGCGGCACGCTGGTCCAGCGCGGCGGCAGCTCGACGACCTTCTCCCCGGCGAGCGCCCGGCCGATGGCGCCGAGCAGGGCGGAGGCGCCACGGGTCGTGTGCACGAACCCGTGCGCCCCGAGCGCGAGCGCCACATGCGCGAGACCGGGATCGGCATCGGCGGTGATCACGAGGATCCGCGTGTCCGGCGCCGCCTCGGCCAGCTCGGTCAACAGTGCGAACCCGTCGCCGTCGGGGAACCACCGGTCGAGCAGCAACAGATCGGGCTGCCGGTCGACGACGACCTGCCGGACGCCCGCGACGGTGCCCGCGACGGCGACGACGCACCCTTCGTCGTCGGCCAGGACGGTGGCGAGGGCGTCGGCGACCGCGGTGTGGTCCTCGCCGAGGACGATGTCGGGCACGGGGTCACCCCCGTCACGCGGAGCGACGACCCCGTGCCCGACACCTTCGGCGGGCACTGCGCTGCGACGACCCCGTGCCCGACACCTTCGGCGGGCACTGCGCTGATGAAGGCCACCCCGAACCCCCTGCCCCCGCGGCCGCCGGACGACGGAAGTGGCTGCCTCGCCCGCGACTCGTGGGGTCCATGCTAGTGACGCCACGCGATGTCTCACGAGTCCGAACGGCGCAGTTCTCCGTGCATTCCTGTACACGTGACGACAGCACCGTGCACAACTGGTCGCTGCAGGTCATCGCGTGCGCCGAATGGATAAGTCCCACATCACGCAATCAGCCCGTCGAACGACGCGGATGCCCCGGCGACAGTTCTCCGAACGACGTTCCTGTTCGCTGTGCGTGATGTCCGAGACATTGTGCGGGCGACACGCGTGTTCCGACCTCGACGAGTCGAGCCGTGAGCGATCCACTACCCAACGAGGTCGGCGTCCCACCTCGACGGCCTCGTCCTTCACTCGAATGCGGGAAACAATACCGTTGTGAAGTGATTCACAGCAGCGCTCCGTGGCCTACCTTCCTCTCATGGAGGGTACGGGGGCCGAGAAGCAGCGGCGCACGCTGCGTCTCGCCCTCGCGATGCGCGGCGGCGTCAGCCTCGCGGTGTGGATCGGCGGCGCCGTCGCGGAGATCGACGTGCTGCGCCGCCGGGGCGTGGAGCCGCCTCGCCCCGCCGACGGCGCACGGCCCGCGGAGCAGGACGCGATCTCCCGGCAGCGCGGGCACGCCTATCAGCAGCTGCTCGAGCTGTGCGGCTACGGCGCCGTCGAGGTCGACGTCCTCGCCGGTGCCAGCGCGGGTGGGCTGAACTCCGTCCTCTACGCCACCGCGCTCACCCGCGGGACGACGATCGACCACCTCGACCGCGTCTGGGTCGGCATCGGCGGGCTGTGGCGGATCCTGCGCGGGCACCGGTTCCTCGACCGCGAGGTGTCGTCCCTGCTCGCCGGCGACGGGTACTTCGCGCCCGAGCTGCACCGGGCCCTGCGCTCGCTCGCGCACCGCGAGCACGCCGCGGAGCTCGTCGCGACGAACGTCAGCGTCGATCTGTCGGCGACCGTGCTCGACGCCGGCCCGGGCGAGGAGGCGAACGCGCGCGACGGCCGCGGGCACATCCACCTCGACCGGCGTCCGGCGCCGGCCCTCGGGCCGGCGACCGAGAACCCGATGACCGACCTGCCCGACCTCGCCGCCCTGCGCGACCCGCAGCCCGCCGACCGGACGCTCGAGACCTTCGCCTACGCGGGCCGCACGACGTCGTCGTTCCCCTACGCCTTCGAGCCGGCCCGGGTCCGCAGCACGAGCCCGCCGTACGCGACGACGGCCACCGGCAGCGGGGATCTCGCGCCGGTGGAGATGTCGCGGTGGTTCGGCGCGCACCGGCCGGCCGGGGCGGGGGAGAGTGAGGTGCCGCCGTACCACGTCGTCGACGGCGGCGTGCTCGACAACATCCCCGTGGACCGCGCGCTGCGGGCCATCCAGGCGATGCCCGCGGGCGGCCCCACCCACCGCACGCTGCTGTTCCTCGACCCCGACCCGGCCTCGCCGACGACCCCGCCGAACGCCTTCGGCGGCGCGGTCGCCGTCGTGCGGCGGGTGACGACGATCCGGGGCCGCGGCGAGCAGCTCTCCGACGAGCTCGACGCGATCCGCACCCACAACGAGCGTGAGGGCGCGATCGACGGCCGCTTTGCCGTGCTGGCGTCGGCCGCGCAGCTCGAGGTGCCGGGCCCCGAGGAGTACGCCCGCATCCGCGACCGCGCCGACGCGCGCTGGGCGCTGGAGCTGCTGCGGGCCCCGGCCCAGGCGCAGCTCCGGTCGCCCTACGACGCGCTGGCCGTGCCGGCGCTCGCCGTCGACCTCGACGAGACGCGGGTGGCCGCGGCGTTCGCGGACGGGGCGGCGCGGGGGAGCCGCTGCCACGACGTCGTCGCGCTCGCCGACGCGACCGCCCTGCTCATCGACTGGACCCGGCGCCTGCAGGACCGCGCCCGCCCGAAGGACGGCGACCGCCTCGCCGCGATCAAGCGCCACCTCTACCGCGTGCGGCTGCTGTGCCGCGTGTTCCGGCAGCGTCAGGAGCGCGGGTTCCTCGCGTGCTACTGGTCGTTCCCCGACGGCACGCCCGCCGCCGACCTCGCCACGACGCGGCTGCGCGCCGCGGTCGCGACGCTCGGCGGCGCCCCGAGCGACCGGGCGACCGCGGCCGCCGCGATCGTCCAGAACGGGGTGATGAACGAGGAGGACGTGCTCGTCGAGGTCGGGCGCTACGTCGCGTCGGGCGACGCCGTCGACCCGCGCGCGACGGCCCTCCTCTGGGAGTCGCTCGAGCGTCGGCGCCAGGAGCTCGCCGACCTCACCCCGGACATGCGCGACGACCCGGACCTCGTCGCCGGGCGCCTCCACGGCTACGCCGTCCTCGCGGTGGACGGGGAGGGCACCGACCTCCCGACGATCGTCTCCGCGTTCACCGCCGCCGACGCCGTCCCCGCCACCAGCGCGCTCGTCGACGTCCACGTCGTCGGCGGCAACGCCGCGGTCCCCGACCCGACGCGGTTCCCGCACCTCGTGGCCGCCGCCCGCCGCGACTGGATCGAGGAGACGCTGCGCGGCGACGGGCCGCGCGCCGACGAGCGCCTGGCACCATCGGCGGCCGAGCTGCTCACCGCCTCGACGAAGCTCGCGGGCAACAGCGCGGCCAACTTCAGCGGCTTCCTCGCAGCGCGGTGGCGCCGTAACGACTGGTGGTGGGGGCGCCGCGACGCCGCGGTGACGCTGGTGGACGTGCTCGTCGGCGCGGCTGCCACGCCGCCGACCTCCGCGCAGCTGGACGCGGTGACCGCCGAGCTGGTCGCGGCCCCGGAGTCCGACGGGCTCGACACGGATGACCACGACCGCGCCCTGGACCGTCTGCGACGGGCCGTCGCCGACTCCGTCGACCGCGAGCTCGCGGCCGGGCCGGACGGCGGCCTGCCCGCCACCGAGGGCGCCGAGCGCTTCCGCAACCTCCGGCCCGTCTACCTCACCGGCCTCGCCACCCGCGCCGCCGACCTGAGCTGGCAGGCGCTGATGAACGGCGTGCGGGCCGTGCCGAGCCGCTGGGGACGCGGCGCGGCGCGGACGGCGCTCGCGGTCGGGCGCCCGCTCGTCGTCCTCGCGCCGCTGGCCGTCAACGCGGTGCGCGCGATGGTCGTCGCCGCGGCCGTGTTCGCGACGGCGGGCCTGCTGGGCGGCCTCGGCGCGCCGGGGGAGGGCCGGCCGTTCTTCTGGACGAGCGCGGTGATCGGGCTGGCCGGGCTGGCCGTCGTCGCCGGACTCCTGCGGCACCTGCGCGCGAAACAGGACGCGCGGTGGGGGCTGTTCGACCTCGGCGATGCCGCCGAGCGGGAGGCGTGGCAGGACGCGTACGGGTTCTTCCGCGAGCGGGCGCTGTCGCGCGCGACCTGGATGACGCTCGGCGGCGTCGCGACCGTGCTCGTCCCGCTGGTCGCCGTGCCCGCCTTCCCCGGCGCGACCCGTCCGGCCGCGGGCGGCGTCATCGCCCTGCTCGCCCTGGTGTGGTGCGTGACGGCCTACCGCGCGGCGACGACGGGCCCGGCCGAGCGCACGGTCGGGTGGAGCGAGCGCGACCGGCGGTTCCGCTATGTCGGGATCGCGCTGGCGGTGGTCCTGGCGCTGGTCGGGCTCGTCGACACCACGCCGTTCATCCCGCCGGGTCTCGGCGTCGCCCTGGCGGTCGGGCTGCTCGCGGCCGGCGCCACCGCGACCCTTGCCGGCGGCTGGGCGCGGTGGGAGATCGTCCTGATCTCGTCGGTGCTGGTCGGCGCGGGGACCGGGATGGTCGCCCGCGCGCCCGTCGCGATCGGCCTCGTGGCGCTGGCGTGGCTGGAGCTCGTGTCGCTGGCGTCGGTCTGCTGGGCCGAGAACGACCAGGTCGACGCGCAGGACGGTGAGGAGGAGCTGATGCGCGCCGGAGCGCAACGGAACGTCATGCCGTAGTACCGCTCGTCGCCATCAGACGACCGTTCATCCCGATGGCGGCGTTGACGGACCCGGAGAAGCTCTCGACGATGACAGAGAGTTTCGGACTCGGGATCCGGTCATCACCTCGGGGGGCGCAGCATGCTGCGAAAACGACCGGCCGCCGCGAGGGGCCGGACGGACCCCGAGCCCGTGGCCACACGCGAGATCTTCGTCGACGCGGAGCCGCGGCGCGTGGTCGTCGAGGAGGAGTACCACCTCGACCAAGAGATCTCCGAGCACCGCTCGACCGTATGGGGCGAGAAGCAGCCGCGGGGGAGCATCGAGTGGCAGGTGCCCTACGACGGTCCGCGGCTGCGCCACGTCGCACGGTCGACCGCGGCCACACGCCGGCTGTTGCGCTTCCGGGACGCGGTCGTCGTGGGGCGGCTGGCCGTCACCGACCACGAGGACACCGACCTCGCCGCCGCCGCACCCCTCGGCGAGAACCACGACACCGTGGCTCTCACCCTGCCCACCCACCCGGCGGCGTTCCCGCACGGCGAGGACCTCGCCACCGGCCGGCACGAGGCCCGGGGCCGCGTTGACTACCGCCCGTGGGGCGCGGCCGACGAGCCGGACCTGGACGTCTTCCCCGTCTCCTGCGAGATCGGGATCGACGACCCGGACACGACCGACGACGAGGCGCGCAGGGTGCTGGACCTCGACGAGCTCCGCCAGGTCGACATGGACGCGGCCCACAAGCTGATGGAGCACGCGACCTTCCGCGGCGAGCTCGAGCTCGCCGTCGAGGTCTGCGTGACGGTGGACGCGCCGCGCCGGCGAGCGGTGGAGCCGCCGGTCGTCCGACGGGTATCGGTCGAGCTCCCCCATCTCACTTCGGCGGACCCGGACTCCCTGGAGCTGCGGTTCTCCCGCCGACGGGTGACGTTCCAGCACCACGCCCCGACGCGCTCGGTCGAGTGGCGCGACATCCCGACGGCCGTCGAGGAGGAGCACGAGGACGACCGCGGGAACGACGCGCGCCGCCACCGTTTCCGCTCGACACGCATGCGCCTGGCGCTCGGGCAACCGGGTGAGCTGTTCGACCGTCGCGAGCTCGCGGTGCACGTCGAGGTCGAACTGCCCGGCTACCTGCTGTCCGGGACGCAGGTGAAACTCTTCGACGCGGCCGGCTCACCGGTCGCCCCACCCCGGCGACCCGTCTGCCGCACGGTCGTCCACTCGACCTGCACGGTGGTCCTCGACGACGCGTTCGCGCACCGACGGTTCTCCCCGTTCCAGAGCATCTTCTTCGACGAGCTCGTTCCCGAGCAGCGACGCGTCGGGGACGTCAAGTCCGTGCTCGAGATGCTCGGGTTCGAGGTCGAGCCGGAGCAGAACTACGACCCGCCCGGTCCGGGCGAGCTCCTGTCCGCCCTGCGCGGCGTCCGCGGTGAAGGCGCGACGAGCAGCGGTGTCGTGGTCATCGTTCGAGGCCGCCGAGCAGCGACCCATCGGCGCTCCCAGCAGGGGACGGAGCACCAGTACTCGAGCCGGCTCGACAGCGGGGACCTCACGCTGTTCGTCTGGGGGTGGGCCACCGGCGACGTCGCCCAGCTCATGCGGCGCATGAACGAGCTCCACCGCGCCCTCCGCGAGCGCTTCCGCCCGCTGAGGTCGCGACGATGACCGCCGCACCGGACCCCGAGGTTCGGCTCCGGTCCGGGGAAGCGCGGTGCGATGTCTGCCTCGCGGGCCCCGTCGAGGCCGTCTGCAGCGGATGCCGCGCGCGGCTGTGCCGCGCGCACGACGCGATCCTCGACCCCGTCGGTGGGCTCCCCTTCGGTCGTGCCGCGCGGATCCGGCGTACCGCGTGGGCGGCGTCGGCCGGCCCGGACGCGTCCGGGGCCTCGCGTCCCGATGCGGTGAGGCCGCCGGGCGCCCGGCCCGCCGACGACGCCGACGATGACGACGAGCAGGACGATGAGCGCCCGTCGTCGCCGGGCTCGTCGGGCGGCGGGAACGCCGGCGGCGCCGCGCGGTCGGACCGCCCGAAGCCCACGACCGGGCCGGTGGCCGGGGCGACCACGACGGCATTCGCCGCGCTCGGGGCCACGCCACCGCCGTCACCTGCGCCGGGCTGGGAGGCCGCCGACCGTCAGGCCCGCGCGGAGGATCGCCATCTCTGCCCGACGTGCCTTCCCCTCGATCGCCGGTGGGACGCGGAGCTGCTCGCGGCCGGGTCGACCGGGGTGCTGGCGGTCGGCGCCTTCGCCTCGTCGTTCCTCATCCCCGCGGCGGTGCTCGGCGCGGTCGCCGTGGGGCGCGTCGGGGCGCGGCTGACGCGAGCGCGGACGACCGGCCGCTGCCGGCGCCGTCTCCCGGCGTTCGTCGCCGCCGACCCGCATGTGCGGAAGGTCCGGATGACGGAGACGGTCGAGACGCGCGCCCGGTTGCATCCCGACCAGCGCTACGAGACCGCGGAGACGACCGTCCGGGGCGAGGTGTGGATCGACGCGTCGTGGACCCGATCCGGCGGGGGCGCGGCCCTGGCGAAGGCCGCCGGCGCCGATGCCGACGTCGTCGCGGTCGGTCATGTCGTGCTCCAGGGGCCCGGGGCGCTGCGGCTCGACCTGACGCCGGGGCAGATCGTGACGGGCGACCGGGTGGTGAGCCTCGTGCCGTCCCGCGCGGACCCGGCCCAGGGGCTGCCCTCGGCGGCCCTGCCCACCGGCCCGTGGCCGGTGACCGTGGCGTACCTCCCCGATCCGGAGAGGGCGGCGCGGGCCGTGGACGTGTGGGTGACGCCGACGATCGGCCCGGACTCGGTCCGCCGCACGCTCGAGCTCGATGTCGGTTGGCGTACGCGCGGCGAGGAGCGCTACGAGACCGGTCTGGCGCTCAGGAAGCTCGACCTCGTCCGCGTCGAGATTCCCGAGAGCTGGGGGCGGATCGAGCAGCCCTCCCATCCCGAGATCGCGACGATCGGGCGCGACGACGCCGGCACGCGCGTGGTCGAGTGGAGGAACGTCCGGGTCGAGCCGGAGAACCTGCGGGGCGTCGACGTCCGGTTCCGCCGCCGCGGGCAGGAGCAGGACAAGAGGCTGGTCGACGAGTTCACCGCGGGCAGGACGTACGGGACGATCCCGCTCGCCCTGCGCATGGCCGGCCCGATCCCGCACGACGCGGAGCTCACCGCACGGGTCGAGGCCCGGTTCACCGGCGCGGTGTCCGGGCTCACCGGCGCCGCGGTGCACTACGCCGGCGGCGGGCAGCGCCCCGAGGGCCGCAAGGCGGCGACGATCGGCCCCGCCGAACCGCCCCTCGCCCAGGGGCCCCGCGACGCGACCGGACCCCTGGAACGCGCACGGGCACCGCAACGCCGCGCCGACCACACGCGTCCTGCTCGACCTCGACCTGAACCTGGAGGGGGCGCGCTACCAGACGATGCGCACCGTCCCGGACAGGGCGGAGGGCGAGAGCGACCAGGACACCACCGAGTTCCCCGGCACGGTTCCCGACCACGACACCGTGGCGCTCCTCGTGGACGCGCTCAGCGAGGGCGGCTACTACGTCAAGCGCACGGTGGAGAACCGGCCGCAGGTGGGGGGCACGTCCTCGAGCCTGACCCGCTCGTGGGACATCGGTGGCCGTTACTACTTCGGTGTCTACCCGGTCGACTTCGACATCCAGCTCACGGGTGAGGAGCCGGCCGTGCCGGGCGCGGGCCGTGGGGTGACCCGGGTGAAGCTGCATGTCCGTGGCGCCCACGCCACGCCCGAGATGCGCGACAGGGTGCTCGACGAGCACCGCAACCTCTGGGGTCGCATCCGCGGCGTGCTCGAGAAGCCCGCGTCGTCGCCGCCCGGCGACGGTGACCCCGAGAACGCCGGATCCATCGTGTCCCAGGTGCGTGCGCTGCTGGAACGGGCGACGCGGCAGGGCAAGATCTCGACGGCCTCCGAGCACGAGCTGGTCGAGCACGTCGACGCGGCCTTCCGACGGAGTGGATCATGAGCTGGGAGTGCACCTTCTGCGGTCGGGAGGAACGGCCCGACGGCAAGGTGGTCGTCGACGCCGTCTGCCACCACTGCGGGGCGGTGATGTGCCGGGACGACCAGTACGTGCTGTGGGACACGGATGTGCTCGGCCACGCCACGCGCGGCCGCTGGGCGGTGCACTGCTCGTCGTGCCGCCGCGAGCACCACCGCTTCGCCCTGCCGGGGCTGAGCAGGTTCGCTCGGTGATCGAGTTCTCGGTGGAGCCGGACCGCGTCGTCGCCGGCCTCCCCTCGGCGCTGACCGTGCGGCTCGTCAACGCCGGCCCGGCTGCGTGCTCGGACATCCGCCTGGATCTCCGTCCCCTCCGCGGGGTGTCGTTGGTGCGCGGCTCGCGAACGATCGAGGTGCGGCGACTGGACCCCGGCCGGACGCACGACCACTCCGTGACCGTGTACGCCGACACGCCGGGACCGCACACCCTGGCCGTCCACCGCCTCGTCTACGTCGCGGCGGGCGGCAGGGTGACGCGCACGTCCGGCACGCTGGTCGTGTCGGCCGATCCGCCGCCGCCCGCCCCGGCGCCGCCGCCACGCGCCCCTCGCCGGGGTTCGGTGTTCGTCAGCTACCGGCGAGGCGACACGGGGCCCGCGGTCGACCGGCTGGCCTCGACCCTCCGTGTCGCCTTCCCGGACCGCGTCTTCCACGACCACACGAGCCTGCGCCCCGGGGATCTCTGGTCCCGTCGTCTCGAACGCGAGCTCGCGGAGTCCGCCGTCGTCCTCGCGGTGATCGGCCCGTCGTGGCTCGAGGTCGTGACCGCCGACGGCCGCCGACGACTGGAGGACGAGGACGACTGGGTGCGCCGCGAGCTGGTGTCGGCCCTCGACGCCGAGCTCGACGTCGTCCCCGTCCTCGTGGACGGCGCGGCGATGCCGCGCGAACGTCAGCTCCCGCCGGTGCTCCGCCCGCTGTGCGAGCGGGAGGCGTACGACCTGAGGACCGATCCCGCCGGCACCGAAGCACTCGTCCGCGTGCTCCGGGGCATGCTCGGGGAACGCTGAAGTGCCGAGGTCGCGAGGTGCGTCGACGGCCGACGCATCGACCGGAGCGCAGATACGGATGGACCCTGGTCAGGCTTCCGGCGTCCCCCCGACGTGCTCCACGGTCGTCCTCCTCGCCGGGTCGCCGAGCATCGTGCGGAACGGTCGTGGTGCATCCCGGAAGCGCCGCTGCCGGTCGACGACGCTCGACGCGACGCTCGTGCCGTCGACCGGTGACCGCGGCCGGCGCGGCAGCCACCGGTAGACGCCGTCCATCGCGACGTGGCGGCGGCCGAGGGCGTCGGGGTCGAGGTCGTCGGGGAGGTGCAGGGCCAGGCCGTAGCGGCGGGCCCGCGCCGCCATCCACGCGAGTGTGATGTCGGCGAGCCGGTGGTCGCTGTAGCCGCCGCCGACGTCGGAGTGCACGCCCGTGAACCAGACCTGCTCGACCTCCTGGCCCTCCGCACCGCCGGTCCACAACGCCGGCACGAACGAGCCCCGCCGCTCGTGCATCGCGAGCGCCTGGAACGCACCGTCGACCTGGCCGCTCAGCGCCGTGTCGTGGAAGCGGTAGCGGCGGTTGGCGAGATCGGTGAGCGGCAGGCCGGTCAGGGGGACCCCGAGGGAGCCGACGGTGTCGAACACCCCGATGAAGCGGATGCGCGTCACGTGGGAGAACGACCGCCGGAACAGCGCGGCCTCGACCTCGGTGGGGTGGTGCTGCGGGTCGCGCGCCCGGTACAGCGCGAACGCGTCGTCGAGGCGGTAGGCGTGCTCGCGGCGCAGGATGCCGCAGTTGCGCACGAATCCCGCGGCGCTGCGCGCCGTGAAGGCGCCGCGGCTGAAGCCGAAGAAGAAGATCTCGTCGCCGGGCTCGTAGACGTCGACCAGGAAGTGGTAGGCGTCCCGGACGTTCTTGGCGACGCCGCGCCCGAACACCCCGCCGATCACGCGGTCGAGACGTCCGTTCGTCCCGACGCCCTTGTCGTAGAAGAGGCGCTGCGCGGTGCCGTCCGGGGCCTTCTCCGCGACGGCCTGGGCGATGCGGGAGATGTTCGAGGGGCAGGGGGCGCCGTTCTCGTCGACCTCGTCGGGCGTGTTCCACGTCCCGTCACAACAGACGACCAGGCGCTTCACCGTCCGTCAGACCTCGGTCATCCAGTGCGCGACAGCAGACGCGAATCCGTCCAGATCGCTGAGATCCTCGAGACGCCGCACGACGAGAGCGCCATCGACGGTGACGTACGCGTGCACCAGCACGTTGCGGAAGCCCACCGCTCGCCCGAGCTGTCGGGCGAGGTCGGACTCGAGGACGCCGTGTCGGCCGAGCACGAGCATCGCGTCCGCGTTGGTCGCCGGCGGACCCCACCCCTCGGAGGCACAGAGGTGCTGGGCGACATCGACGCACGCCTCGATCGCGGTCACGAAGGCGTACTTGATCGCCCGTAACCAGGCCGGGTCGTCGCGACGGTCTCGGTCGGCACCCGCCTCGATCCGGAGGAAGGCGAGGTCGTCCGCGACGGCTCGGAGCAACCGCTCGACGCGGACCTCATCGACCACGACGCACCGACTCCAGGAACTCGCGGCGGCTGCGCTCGAGGCGCGGGAGTTCGTCGAAGTAGATCTTGCGGGTCGTGGCGGTCCACCGCACCCTGACCGGCGGGTCGTCGTCGAACAGCAGTGCGCCGTGGACGGCGATCCGGCCGGCGATCTCCAGGGGCGCGGTGTCGAGGACGAGGAGATCGACGTCGGGCGGCAGGAGCACCTCGAACGACGCCGGCGCCGATCCACCCCAGTAGGCGGCGACGTCGACGTCCGAGTCGGGACGGTGGGTCCCCGCAGCGCGGCTGCCGTGCAGGAGCGCGAACCGTGCTCCGGCCGCCCTCAAGCCGGCCGTGATCTCCTGCTGCAGGTCAGCAGGCACGCTGCCGGTCACGGCGCTGAGTGTGGCATGTCAGAACCACGAGATCTGGCGTGATGCATCCGGTGAGTGACCCCTCGTCCAGCGGGCTGGTGCCCGGCCCGGCCTCGGGCCTCGGCGCCGGGCACGGGGCTCAGTGCTGACGTGCTGACGTGCTGACGTGCTCGACGTGTGCGCCCGGTGTCTGCTCGGGAAGAGCCGAGCGTGCGGGAGAGTGCCCCCTGCCGCGTCTCAGAACGGCGGCGGGTCGTCGTCGGTGACGTCGCGGTCGGCGGCGGGTGGCCTCGCTCCCGGATCCGGACCGGCGCGCGGCGGTGGCTTCCGCGGGTACGGATCGCCGTCCCAGATCGGGTCGTTCGTCGCGTACCACCGCGGCTCGTCGCTGGAGGGCGGGTCGGGTGGATCGGGATCGGGGAGTCCGTCGAACAGCGGCTGCGGATCCCGCTCGTACGTGTGGCCGGTGGGACTGGTCCACTCGAAGTACCCGGGTCGGGGCTGCTCGAGGTGCCACCCCGGCTGCTCCTTGAGCAGGTGATCGTGGAAGCAGACCGCTCCCAGGTTGATCTCGATGGTGAGCCCGCGGGCGGCGTGGCGCCGGGTGTGGTCGATCTCGGCGTTCACGGCCGAGCACCGGCACGACGGGAAGACGCACGTCTCGTCCCGCGTCTCGAGCCAGCGTCGGAGCGCCGCGTGCGGGAACCGCGCCATCGCCTCGCGCTGTCGCCGCGCCGCCGCTGCCGTCTCCGCTGTGTCGGCTGCCGCGTCGGTGTCGGCACGCGGGTCGGGAACGGGCGCACGCGCCGCACGCCAGAGGGCGTGCTGGTGCCGAAGATCGGTGATCACCGCGGCCCACCCCGGATCGTCGCCGGGCTGGAACCGGTCGAGCTCTGCCCCACTGACGTGCATCTCGACGACGGCGCGCGGTAGGCCGGGCGCACGGACCTCCTGCGGCGTGGTGGTGCAGGTCGTGGGCCGGCGGCGGGTGATCAGCACGGCGACCGGTGCGCCGGTCTCGTCGGTGACCGCCACCCGCCACTCGGCGTCGGCGTGGGCGGCGACCAGCTCCCGGGCCTGACCGGCGTGAATGGTGCCCCATCCCGGCAGCCGCGCGGGCTTCTCGTCACGCCCGAGCAGGGTCGAGAGCCGCACCCGGACCTCGAACCGCGACTGTCGGGGCCCGCGTCGCCGCACGACCGGCGCCTCCTCGGGCTCGTCGGGCTCGTCGGGCTCGTCGGGCGGCGGCCCGTCGCCATCACCGGGTACAGGCAGCAGGTCGAGCTGGTCGTCCCTGTCGTCGGCCGGGTCGGCCGGAGCATCGCCGCCGGCCCTGTCGCCGTCGAGGAAAGCACCGCTCGCAGGATCGCCACCGGTCGGCTCCGCACCCGACGTGCCGCCGGCCGCGTCGTCCTCGTCGCCACGCCCGCTGCCCTCCGGCCCGGTCGGCATCCGTGCCGCGTCGTCACCCGGCCGCTCCGGCGGCGCGTCGGCGGGGTCGTGGGTCTCGCGATCGGGCGGGTCGTCCTCGTCGGCCATGGCGAGGACGGCCGCCACGATCTCGTCGTCGGTGGCACCGGAGAGGGCAGGGTCCCAGCGGGTGGTGAAGACGTCCCCGCGGATAGTGTCGATCTTCCCGGGATGCCCGAGCGCCTTGACCCGCGCGGCCAGCCGGTTGATCTGGCGGGTCATCCGCGTGCCCGCCTGGATCGGTAGGTCGAGCCCGCAGACGTTGACCGTGCCCTCGGCCGTCACCGTGGCCCGCACCCGCCGCTGGCGGCGCGCGTTCTCCTCGCGGCGCACGGCCCACTCCGGATCGAACGCCTTCGCGAGCTCGTGCAGCCGGTCGATCAACGCGCCATAGGGCATGCCGGCCGCCACCGGGAGCACCCGGGCGATCACCTTCGCGGCGTGCTCCCGGGACAGATCGCGGGTCTCCCGCTGGATGTGCTCGATCCGCTTCTGGTCGAGCCGACCCTGGGCCCACCGCCGGCCCAGCTCCGGATGCAACACCGTGGCGTCGGCCAGCGTCAGCATCGTGGCGATGGCCGTCCGCGACAGCGAGAGCCGGGCCCGGAGCTCGTCGCCGGCCTCGGACAGGTCGCGATCGGCCCGGCCGCCGGGGCAGGTGGGGTCGGCCAGCGCCGCCTCACGCGCCGCGGTGTGGAACCGCGCCTCCTGGTGGGACAGCTGCCGTCGTTCGGCGCTGACCAGCCGCATCGTGTCGTACGGCGAGACGCGCGCCGGATCGACCGACGCCAGCGCAGCCCCCAGCGCTGCCCCGGCCGGCATCTCGTCGATGCCGACGGGCAGCGGCTGGAACCCCGCGCCGTCGAACACATGTTCGAGTCTAGCGAGCACCCCCGACAGCCACGGCCGCTTCGGGGAAACCTAGGACGAGCTCTGTCGCACGCGACACAGCGAGTCCCGCCCGAACACCTGCCACAGCATCCGCGGCGTGACGAGGCCGTAGGGCAGCGGCGCGTCCGGGTCCGGCAGGCCGGGCATCGGCCGCGGGTCGAGCAGCGGGTCCGGTGTCCGCGGCTCCTCCTCCGGGTCGGGCTCCTCGTCGCCGCGCAGCCAGTCCAGGACTCGATCGACGAGGTCGTCGAGCACTTCCCCGAAGAGCTTCCCGCCGGACTGCGCGATCGCGGTGACGGCATCGACGAGGAAGGGCCGGTCCTCGTCGGCCAGGAGTGTCAGCAGCCGCGCCGCCGTGCCGTTGCGACCGTCCAGACGCTCGATGCGGTCGAACAGCTTGTCGACCACCCACGGCAGCTCGTCCGGCTCCGGGATGTCCTCGCGGGCTCCGAGGGATGGCGGCGGCGTCAGGTCCGCGCGGGTGAACGACCGCCCGTACGCGTTGGCGACCAGCTCGGCGCAGTACCAGCTCGGGTGATCCTTCGATGCCGCCCACGACTCCGCCACGTCCCGGGCCGCACCGTAGAGGCGTTCCGCCAGCGCGGCGTCGCGGTCGTAGAGCTCGAACGACCGCAGCCCGGCTGCGATGTTGACGAGCTTGACGAAGGAGAACGTCCCCTCGTCGCCCGGTGCGTCCGGGTAGCCCTCCAGGTACTTCAGCGCCCGGGAGCGCAGCTCGTCCGGCATCGCGACGATGTAGAAGTCCCGGCTCGGCCAGAAGTCCGAGAACGGGTCGCGGCGGATGCCGCCGAAGTCGAGGCGCAGGTTCTCGGCGAGGGCGCTGGCGATGTGGGTGGCGGGGCCCTCAGTCACATCGCGTCCACGCACCGCGATACCGGAGTGCGAGAAGCGCGTGCCGTCCAGACGCTCCATGAGCCGGCCGAGCGGCTCGCCGGGAATCTGTGTCACCAAGAGTAGGTCGCCGGGCCGAACCTCGCCTGGATCGATGCTCCGGAAGGACGTAGAGTCACCGTTCGCCGTCACGCTGAGTGTTTCCTGGGGGTCAGGTGTCATCGTCGTCATCCCCCGATGTTCGTATTCGTGTGCTGGGTGAGGTCTGCATCGAAGGCGCGTCAGGCGCCGTCGGGTGGCCGGGGCGGCGCCTGCGAACGCTGCTGGCACTGCTCGCGGCGGCGTGCCGCGGCACGGTGGCGGTGCCGTCGCTCATCGACGAGATCTGGGGCGAGGTCCTCCCGGAGCGGCCCGACGGGGCGCTGCAGGTGCTGGTCAGCCGACTGCGCCGGGAGGCGCCCGACGAGGACACGCGGCTGCCGATCCCGCCGATCGGCGAGACCTACCGGCTCGACCTCCCGCGCGACGCCATCGACCTCCACCGCTTCCACGACGACGCCGCGGCCGCCCTCGACCCCGAGGCGACGCGCGAGACCGTCATGGAGCGCGGCCGACGGGCCCTCGAGACGTGGCGCGGCGAGCCCTTCGCCGGCACGCCACTGGGCCCGCGACTCGAAGCCGAGAAGACCCGCGCCATCGACCGCCGGGTCCGCCTCGTCGCGCGCATGGGCGCCGCGCTGCTCGACCTCGACCGTCCCGCCGAGGCTGTCGACCTCGTCGCCGACGACCTCGCCGCCGACCGCTCCCGCGAGCGCCTCGCCGTCATCGCCGCGTCCGGGCTCCACCGCCAGGGGCGCACGAGCGAGGCCCTCGAGACCCTCACCGCCACCCGACGGCACCTGCGCGACGAGCTCGGCGTCACCCCCGGCGCCGAGATCGAGGATCTCCAGCTCCGCCTCACCGCCCCGGTCCCGAGCCGCCACCCGCGCCCGACGCTCGTCGGCCGCGAGGAGGAGCTCGCCGCGGTCCGTGTCCTGCTCGAGGCCCCCGACGCCGGCGCCGTCCGACTCGTCACGGGCGAGGCCGGCATCGGCAAGACCGCGGTGCTGCGCGCCGCCCGTCGCGAGGCCTGGATGCGCGGGGCGTGCGTCGGTGGCGGGACCTGCGACGCCGACGCGCCGCCCTGGTCCGCCTGGGCCGAGGCGCTCGCCGAGCTCGGCGCCGCCCCCGTCCACCCCGGCGAGCCCGCCCCCGGCCGTGCGCTGCTGGAGCGCTTCTCCGCGCGGCCCGGGCCCGTCCTCATCACCCTCGACGACGCGCACCTCGCCGACTCGGCGACCCTCGCCGCGCTGCGCGCGATCGGACGGGCCGGTCTGCGGGCCGGGACGGTGGTGCTCGTCGCCGCCCGCGAGCCCGACGCCGTCTCGCACCCGAGCTGGAGCGCGACGCACGCCGAGATCGCGCTGTTCGAGGCGGTCAGCGACGTGCGTCTGCCCGAGCTCGGCCGCGCCGCCGTGCGCCGGCTCGTCGTCGGGCAGCTGCCCGGCCTCGCCCCCGACGGCGCCGGACGCGTCGCCGACGCCCTCTGGGAGCGCACCCGCGGCCACGCCCTGCACGTCTCGGCGGTGATCGAGTCGCTCGCCGGGCTCGACCAGCCCGACGGGGAGAAGGCGGTCGACGAGCTCGCCACCGTCATCCCGGCCCGCCTGCGGCCGCTGCTCGACCACCAGCTCGCCGGCCTCGACCCGGCCGCCCGGGAGGCCCTCGAGTCGCTCGCCGTGCTCGCCCCGCTCTCGCTGGGCGATCTCGGCACCATGCTCGACGTCGCGCCCCGCCCACTGTCGAACCTGCTGCGCAGCGCCGTCGACCGTGGGCTGCTGGCACCGACCGACGACGGGTTCGTCTTCCGGCACGCCCTCACGCGGGACGCCGTCCTGGACGCCGTGCCCCCGGCGAGCGCGCAGACGCTGCACCACGCCCGTTACCGGGTGCTCGTCGAGCAGGCCGTCCCCGAGCCGTTCACGCTGCTGCGCCACGCCGTCGGCGCCGGTCCGCTGCTCACCGACCGGGAGGTGGGCGACGCCCGCCTCGGCGCGGGTGTCGCGGCGTATGGCCAGGGCGCGCTCGAGGAAGCCCGGGCTCAGCTCGACGCTGTGCTCGACACCTCGCAGCCCAGCTCGGTGGCCCTGTACCGCGGGCTCGTGCTGGAGGCGATGGGTCTCCAGGAAGACGCCGACGAGGTGCTCGACGAGGTCGTCGAGCAGGCCGCGGCCCTCACGGCGGGGGTCGAGGAGGTCGAGTCCCCGGCGGACGCTCGCCAGGTCGACGACGGTGTCGTCGCCGACGCGGTCGTGGCCGCGGTCGGCCACGACGCGATGGGCATCAACGTCGCCGGACGCCCCCGACGCGCCCGGCGACTGCGGCGCGTCCGCACCCTGCCCCTGACCGACCGGCAGCGCGCCGAGGTCCTGCGCAGCCTGATCCTCGAGGAGGAACAGCTCCACGGCGACGTCGGCGACCCGACTGCCCTGCCCGAGCTGCTCGCCCTCGCCGCGAAGGGTTTCGGGGACGCCCGCCTGCTCGCCGGCGTCCGCGTCCTCGAGGCCAACCACCTCGTCGACGCGCCCGTGCCCGCCACCCAGCGGCTCGCCGTCTGCGAGCAGGCCAGCCGGCTCGCCGACGAGGCGGGGGACGACGCGCTCTGGTTCGAGGCCGAGGAGCTGCGCATCGCCGCGCTGCTCGCCGCGGGCCGCCAGGACGACGCCCTCGCCGCACGGCGCGACCTCGAGCCGCTCGCCGTCGACCGCCACAGGCCGCGGACGATGTGGATGGTCTCCCTGCTCGACGCCGGGCTGACCCTGGCTCGCGGCGACACCGACGAGGCCGACGCTGCCGCGCTCGCAGCCATGCAGCGAGGCCAGGAGCTGGGGCTCCCCGACGCCGTCGGCGCCTACGGGGTCCACCTGCTCGTCCGGCACCTGCTCGCCGGCACCCTGCCGTCTCTCCAGGGCCTGCCCGCCGGCGCGGCCTCCCTCTACCCGCTGGTCGCCGCCTGGTCGGCCGCTGCCGCGGTGGACGCCGCCATGGCCGGCGACCTCGAGACCGCGGCCGGCCACCTCGCCGACTGGCACCGCAAGCGCGACGGGCGCGAAGGCGCGCTCTTCGACCGCCCCGGCCTCTGCCTCGCCGCGTGCGCCGCCTTCGCGCTGGGCGACGAGGCCACGGCCGAGGTCGTGCGCCGCGACATGCCGCTGGACCCCACAGCCGTCGTCGTGGTCGGCATCGGCTCGGCCACCTTCGGTCCGCAAGCGCTCTACCGGGGCCTCGCGGCGGCCGTGGTCGGCGATCGTGCCGAGGCCAAGAAGCGCTTCGCTCTCGCCGCGTCCCTCGCCGACGGTCTCGGCTGGGCGCCGTGGGCCGAGGCCGCTCGCGGCTTCGCTCGTCTTGTCCGGGCCGGCGGCGCGCAGGGGCGTCCGGCGGGAGGTCCCCCCCTCCCGCCGGACGCCCGTCCGCTCGGGCTGCTCCCGCCGTCCTGACGTACCCCCCTCGCCAGGCCGGGCGAGAGCGTCACCCGTGGCCCCGGGCCCGGACCGGCGGCTGAGCGGATCGATCGACATCGGCCCGCTCCCCCCTGCCGCCGGGCCTGGCGGCCCGTGACGCAGAGCTAAACCGGTCCCGCTTTCACGCACCTTTCGCGGTCATGGACGGCTAACACGACCGCCGTGGCCCGAACGGCCTAGTGGTGTCGCTGATCTGACTGGCGGTGCACCAAGGGCGGAGGACGGCGGCAAGACCCACTGGTACTCGGATGAGTGATGTTTCGCCCTGTCAGGTGATCTGCGATCCGCAGCCGCAGCGTTAGTCGGTCACGAAGCGACGTAGACCACATGACTCCGAACGAGTGAATGAGCGTCATAGTCTCAGGCGTGTCGCGCAGACACGCCCGGAAAGCGGACCACTTGGTGTGTAACGACGCGGACAACGTCAGCCGATAGCGGGTCAAGAGCGACGGCATGCGGTTCAACGGGAGGACCCGGTCGGCGCGTCACACCACTGGGTGGTCGTTCACCATCCGTGATGTAGGGGGGACATCGGGAATGAGCAGTGGCGTCGACATAGCGGAATCGATCGAGTCGTGCGCAGCGCGAGCCGATTGTCCTACGGAGCGTGACCACCTGGTCGTCGTGCGGGAGCGGCCTCTGACGCTCGTCCCGAACCAGCGCCAGGCCTCGATGGTCAACCCGAAGCCGGTCCCGGACGGGAAGCCGCTGGCCGGCATCAAGTCCGCTCGTCGGATCGCTGCCTGGATGGTCGTTCCGCCGGTCGACCTGGCGATGCTCCTCCTTCCACTCCTGTGGAGCTCTCATGTCAAGGCAATCCTGCTCATGGCGGCGGTCGCGATGGTTGTCCTCAACGGCACCGGCCGCTTCCGCGCTCGGCTCCACCTCAGTGTGTTGGACGAGCTGCCTGGCCTTATCGGCCGCCTCCTGACCTCCGGCGCCATCGTCGGCACTCTCTTCGCACTGGTGAATACCCAGCAGGAGGTCGCGCCCTTCCTGGCCGAGATGCTCGGAACTATCGGCCTCGTCATCGTCGGGCGCATCGTCACCACGCAGCTGATCCTCACCGCGCGCAAGCGCCGCGTTGTCGCGCACCCGACCATCCTCATCGGCGGCGGGACCCGCGCGGAGGAGATGGCGACGCTCCTGCAGCGCTACCCGCAGTACGGCCTCGCTCCGGTCGGCTTCGTCGACGACGGCACCGCGTGCGCCGCTGGGAACGTCCTCCCACGCCTCGGTCGCGTCGACGACCTCGACTTGGCGGTCGCCGTCTCGGGCGCGGACGTCGTCCTCATGGCCGACGGCGACGTCTCCGAGGCCGAGCTGCTCGACGTGGTCCGCCGTCCCGACTGCCTCGACTGCGATCTGCTCGTCATCCCGCGGCTGCCCCAGTTCCACACGCAGGCCGGGATGGTCGACCACATCGGCTCCGTCCCGGTCATGCGGATCCGCACCCCCAAGCTCGAGGGGCCCGCCTGGGCCATCAAGCGCGCCTTCGACATCGTGGTCAGCGGGCTGCTGCTGCTGGTCCTCGCGCCTGTTATGGCTGCTTGTGCCGCCGCCGCACGCTGGGAGGGCGGGCCAGGTTTCCTGTTCCGCCAGGAGCGCGTTGGTCGCGACGGCCGCAGCTTCGAGTGCCTGAAGTTCCGTTCGATGAGGCCCGCGACATCCGCCGAGTCGGCCACGCAGTGGAACATCGCGAACGACCACCGGGTCGGCCCTGTCGGGAAGGTGCTGCGCCGCTCCTCGCTCGACGAGCTCCCCCAGCTGTGGAGCATCCTCCGCGGCGACATGACCCTGGTGGGCCCGCGCCCGGAGCGTCCCCACTTCGTCAGCAAGTTCGCCGCCGAGATCGACCGGTACGACCACCGCCACCGCGTCCGCGCCGGCCTCACGGGCCTGGCGCAGGTCAGTGGTCTGCGGGGCGACACCCCGATCAGCGACAGGGCCCGCTTCGACAACTACTACATCGAAAACTGGTCGCTCTGGCTCGACGCCAAGGTCCTCCTGCGGACCTTCAGCGAGGTGCTCTTCGCCAAGGGCCGCTGATCACCCCCCACCCCGCTGTCCACCGCACGCAAGGACCGCTCGCATGGCGCACAGGACCCTCTTGTCGCACGATCGAGCGGTCGGTGGTGTGTTGCCTACGCTGGGTGGTCTACCGTCCGCGGCCGACATCCCGATGGGTGTCACGGAATGGTATCGGGCTCGTTGGGGCATGTAACAGGACGCAGCCTCGACGCCCGGACCGCTCTCCGCAGCAGCGGTCCCGTCGCAGGACGTGGGATGGGGGCGCCCCCGCGGGTGCCCAGCAGGCAGGCATGGGGGGTCTTGCCGTGGGGAACAGATCAGGTGCGCTCGCCGAGCGCTGGTGGGGGGACGAGGCGACTGCCACCGACCTGTCCAGCGTGCGAGAACCCGAGTACCTCGGAGCGCAGCCACCAAGGAGCCCGAAGCCGCTCGTCGGCATCCGGTCCGCCCGCGGGCTCGAGGCGTGGATGCTCGTCGTCCCCGTGGACGCGGCGTCGTTGCTAGCGCCGGTGCTGTGGGCGCCGTACGCCTTCCCAGCCCTGATGGCGCTCTCGGTGGCCTCGATCGGCCTGCTGATCGGCCGCGGCCGCTACCGAGCGAAGCTCCACCTGTCCGTGCTCGACGAGCTCCCCGGCCTCGTCACGCGGGGGCTGACCGCGACGGCGATCGTCGCGCTCGCCTTCGTCCTGCGGCATGACGCCTTCGCCGCTATCGACTTCCTCGGCCTCGCCGCCACGAGCATCGGTCTCTTGGTCGCCGGGCGGTTCGTCACCACTGCCGTCATCCTCAACGCACGCCGCCGCGCGGTCGTCGCGCACCGGACCGTCCTCATCGGTGGCGGCGCCCTCGCCGCAGAGATGGCCACGTTGCTCGAGCGATACCCGCGCTATGGCCTCTCCGTGGCCGGTTTCGTGGACGACGGCGACCGCTGCGATGCGTCCTTTGTGACATCCCATCTCGGCGCCATCGAGGACCTCGAGCTGGTCGTGGCTGCCAACGACATCGAGGTCCTGTTGGTCACCGAGGGCCAGTTCGACGAGCTCCAGCTCCTCGACTACGTCCGCAAACCCGACTGCTCGGAGTGCGACCTCCTGGTCGTGCCGCGCCTGCACGCCTTCCACACGCAGACCGGCCAGTCCGACCACATCGGGTCGGTCCCGGTGATGCGCATCCGGAACCCGTCGCTGTCCGGTGTGGCGTGGCAGGTCAAGCGGGCGTTCGACGTCGTACTGAGCGCCGGTGCACTACTACTGCTGTCGCCGGTCCTCCTGACATGCGCGATCGCCGTCCGGCTCGAGGGCGGGCCGGGGATCGTCTTTCACCAAGAGCGGATCGGCCGCGACGGGCGGACCTTCGAGTGCCTGAAATTCCGCTCGATGAAGCCGGCAACGTCCACCGAGTCGGCGACGCAGTGGAACATCGGCACGGACAAGCGGGTGGGACCCGTGGGGAAGGCCATTCGGCGGACGTCCCTCGACGAACTCCCACAACTCTGGAACATCCTACGCGGTGACATGACGCTCGTCGGTCCGCGGCCCGAGCGGCCGCATTTCGTCGAGAAGTTTTCGGCGGAGTATACACGCTACGCATATCGGCACCGTGTTCCGTCAGGCTTGACAGGCCTGGCCCAGGTGAGCGGACTCCGAGGAGACACGCCGATTTCCGATCGCGCACGTTTCGACAACTATTACATCGAAAATTGGTCGCTGTGGCTCGACGCCAAAGTGCTACTTAGAACGGTTGGCGAGGTTCTCTTCGCCAAGGGACGGTAGATATGTCGGCTGCCGCGAGCGACATAGAGGAACTTCCTGCACCTCGTACCGCCCGCAGGGACTCCAGAATGCCAGATTCTCAGGCTTCGGACCAACTGCACGAGATTGGAGACCGCGGCTTGGGGGGAGGAGCGGGCAATAGTAGCCCCGACTTGCATGATTCCAGATCTGAGCAGCGTCGTTACCGCGGAGACAAGGATGAGGTCGGTGTGTGCGCCGAGCGGCCACGACTAACAGTCATTGTACCTTGCCTGAACGAAGAGAAGCGCCTTCCAAAGTTCCTTGACCATCTTGAACAGCAAACGATTCAACCTGACGAGATCATCGTAGCTGACGGAATGTCTGAAGATCGAACAAGGGAGCTTCTCCGACTTGCAGCGCCACGATTCATAGATTTGCAGGTTGTGGACAACATCCGTCGCCACGTCCCTGCCGCGCTGAATCTGGCGCTGCGGCACAGCCGTGGCGAATATGTCGCCCGCATGGACACGCATGCCGATTATGATCCGAACTACTTGGAATCAGTGTCGACTTTCCTGCGCGAGAACCCTGAGGTGGCAGGAGTCGGTGGAATGATGGCGTCCGCCGGAGTCGGCGACTGGGGCCGGGCAATAGCCTCAGTCCTTAGCAAACCGTGGGGACTCGGTGGAGCACGCCATCGCGTCGGCGGTGCAGGTGGTCCTATTCAGCACGTATTCTCCGGCTGCTATCGTCGAGAAGCCTTGGAAGCCATACAAGGTTGGGACGAGAGGCTCAAGGCAAACGAGGATTTCGAAGCAGATGTCCGCATGGGGGCCAATGGACGGAAAATTTGGCTACTCCCAGAAACGAGGTCAACATGGTACGTCAGAGAGAGCCCTCGTGGCCTAGCGAAGCAAATGTTCCGGTACGGCCACTACAAGGCTCTCACCCTCAAACTCCACCCGACGTCGTTCAGGGTGCGGCAGGCAGCGCCGCTCCTGGTTGTACTCCTGATCGCCGCAGCGCTAACCCAACGGGACCGTCGTCTGATAGCGCTGACAGTCGCCTACGCGATAGCGACCGCAATTCTGGGAGCGAGGTCGGCCCGTCAAGAGATGGCCAGCCCGTTGAAGGGCACAGTCGTCCCAGCCCTAGTCCACGTCACATGGGGTACCGGGTTGCTGACGGGACTGTTCCGCTATCTGCTCTTGGAGCCACGAGTCAGCAGGATGCTCAAGAAGAACCCGACGGCAGGAGGAGAGCGGCAGATAGCAGCGCAGAACGACGGCTGACTGCAAAGTTTGGAAGCTCGCCGGCCGTTGCCAATCTAGCGATCATCTTATGTTCAATGGTGGTCTGCGCGGCCGTGGTGGCGGGCCTTGCGTTCGTCCTTCCGGCTACCTATACAAGTCGAAGCTCAATTATTTTCACTAGTGTGGACTCGAACGCGGCGATAACCGGTCGGACTGTGGCTTCGTCCGATGGCGAAAGACAACGCCTGCTGAACACCCAGATCGATGTGGTCTTAGGCGACGGCGTTCTCGGACCTGTAGGCGAGCAGACTAGTTCGTCGTTGTCCGATCTCCGCGAGAACGTCTCTGTGACCGCAGTCCCGGACAGTGACATTCTCATCATCGAAGGTGACGGACCTTCCGCCGAGGACGCTCGAACTCTCACCTCGACGGTGGCATCGAGCTACGGAAACTATAGTCGGGAGAGCGAGAAGCGGGCGCTCCAAGACCAGGCCGATGGAATGCAGAGACCAATAGACAGCGTCAGGGCCCGCCTAGGGACTGTCTCACCGGCTCAGGAAGGAGCTCGGACAGCGCTGAACAACCAGCTCGCTGACTTCGTCGAGCGGCAAGAACAGCTCCGGACTGCTGCGGAGATATTTCCAGGTCAAGTGCAAGTACTCGCCGCGGCTGACTTTCCTGAACGTCCAAGTTCGCTGACGCCAGCGCTCGGCGCAGCGACCGGCGGTGCCATAGGTCTGCTATTGGCTGGCGCTTGGCTTCTCTTTCGCTATCGTGTCGCTGTCCGAAACGCCTTCGGCGCCGACACGGGTGAAAGACATCGGGACCGCCATTAGATTTCGTGCCATGAATCCGCGCAAGAGTGGGCCCCTCGCGTTGGTGAGTAGCGCCGTGCCGACTAGTCGAACGTCGACCTTCCTCTTCGTCTTGTTGTGCCTAATACTCGGTAGTCAACGTCTCGCTGTTCCTATTGGTTCGTCGCAGATACCAGCTACTGTACCGGTGGTCACTATCGTTACTGTCGCTGGACTGATGCTGGGATTTCTGCGAGTCGATGTGCCATCAGCCACGGTTTTCGCAATCGCTTTGTGGATTCTAGGGATCCTAAGCTTCGCAGTTGTCTCGACAGGCACGGGGATATCGGCAACATCCCTCGTCCTACTGCTCGCAATCTATTCACTCGCAGTCTTACGTCCAACGAATCTGACGTGGGGGGACATCGATTACCTTCTTGACCGATTCGTACGGATTATGGTCGCAGCGTCGATTCTATCGATCGCTCAGTTCGTCCTCCAGTTTGGTATATCCGGTCGGATTGATCCACTAGCGAGGGGCCTACCAGAAAGCCTGCTATTACGAGGTTACAACAGCGGGGACCCGATCGTATATGGATCTCCACTGATTAGATCAAATGCTTTGATTTTCCTCGAGCCTTCGTTCATCTCGTTCTTTCTCGGCCTCGGGGTAGTTTGCGCCCTGTATCGGAGCAAGAGCACGCTGGTGTTGTTGCTTCTCATGGGTGGCATCGCCCCGACACTAGCGGGGAATGGTGTCGTAGTCGTTGTCCTGGGGGCCATTACGATTACGGCGAGCAAGTATCGCAAAGTGCTGCTGAAGTTGGTGGTCCCAGTGCTTGCGCTAACTGGGATTCTCCTCTCGACAGCCCTGGGCGAGATATTCTTGAGCCGAAGCACGGAGATTAACAGCAACGACTCAAGTGCCAACTTTCGGCTTGTACAGCCTTATGAAGTGTTCCTTCCGCGAGCCTTCGAGTCTATGCAGTCCATCTTCCTGGGGCATGGAGCGGGAAGTGCGTCGAATGTTATCGAAGATCTTGGCTTGCGAGCGCTAATTTCTCCGGTCCTGCCCAAGTTGCTATACGAGTACGGGGTCTACGGCGGGCTAGCCTTTCTAATATTTCTGGCTGCGGTATTTAGTAAAGCCTATCGACGTCCGTACTCTCTCGGCCTACTCGTGTCCTACCTCGTTATTAACGCGGGACTCCTCCAGCCTACCCTCGCCTACACGACGATCCTATTCTTGGTGCTACTCAATCCAAGTGTTAACCCCGTCGGTCGCCAGGGCAAGGGAAATTGCCACAACATTCCTCGTACGATCACTGGAGACGTGCAGAATGACCGACCTAGCGCTCCTCGCTCAGACGAATCCAGGGCGAGTTCTGGAGTCGCGGCCACTTACAGATCTGGATCTTCTACAGCAGCGGTACGGGGCCACGATGGTGCCGAAACCAGATAGGCGTGTCGTGCTAACCGCTCTAGAGGCGGCTACCTCGACTGAGCTCCGGCACGCTCTAGCTGCCAGGAGGCTAAGGCCAAGCTCGGTGCTGAGTTTTGCGGAACGTCTCGCGTTTCCTGCTATGCTCGCCATGCCAAATAGCCGACATTCCTGTGTCGCTCACAATTTGAGCAGGCAGCGAAGAGCGTTGGCCAAATCCACAGGGTGGATGAATCGACTCAGGCGAATCTTCGTTGTCGCGACGGCTCAACGCGATGCCCTACTGGGCGTTGGCATAGAACGACGGAAGATCGTGGTGCTTTCAGATTATATCGATTCTGCATTCTTCGATCCAAGTATCGACTCTAGCGACGGCGGTTTTGGCCAAGGTTCAGCTGGTAGAGGGCGAGAACTTGGACTGCCCAGTGAGTTTCTGTTGGCAGTAGGTCAAGAGCGTCGCGACTATAAGACTCTGATCGGTGCAGCAAGGACGGCAGGAGTTCCGCTTGTCATCGTCCCGTCGAGCGAATGGGTCGGCGAGGAAGCTCAGGGATCTGAGCGGAGCGACGTTATCGTTGTTCAGCGTAGGTTGCCGTGGGTGGAACTCCGAGAACTCTATCGCCGTTCGCTGGCGGTCGCAGTTGCTATCGAGCCAAACACGGACTACGCGGCAGGTGTCAACGGAATGCTCGAGGGGATGTCTATGGCGAAGCCGGTCTTTGTCACTGGGACTAGTGGACTGGCTGACTACCTAGACCCCGAGTGTCTGGCAGGCATAGCTCACCCGGGCGACATAGGATCGCTCACTTGTGCGTTGGAGCGACTTGGAGATACAGCGTTGATGTCGAGTAGAAGCGCCGCTGCGAGGGAGAAGGTCATTCGGGAGTACACCCTTGAATCTTACGTGGGGCGTATTTCTAATGAGCTTGAGATTGCAACAGCGTGATGATCTCAATTAGTATGGCGGCGATCAGTGGAACTTAGGAGTGGCTCTCTACAGCGGCGCGCAATCTGGACTGCTCTCGACCAAGGAGTATCGAGCCTTGGAAACGCCGGGCTGTCTCTAGTTGTTGCGCGTGAGGTCTCGGCAACCGAGTTCGGCGCTTTCGCGATCGCGTTCTCGGTGTTTGTATTTTCAATCTCGGCGTCTGCGTCCTTCTCCGGACAAGTCGTGTCGATCCTCTTCGCTGATGCCGAGGGTGCCCGGGCGACTTATGCGGCGAGAACGTCGACGGGGAGCGCCCTAGGGTTCGGGCTTCTCATTGGCGTTCTTTTGTGCTTCGCAGCGAGCTTGCTGCCCGATGACCTCCGACCAGTGCTGCTCTGCCTAGCAATAAGTCTTCCTTTCCTATTGATGCAGGATACATGGCGAGCGGTCCTACTAGCACGTGCCCGACCTTTAACCGCGCTGCTAGCGGACTCGCTCGGATTGCTGTCACTGGGCTGCTTCTGTGTGCTTCTTATCGCCTGGGATGTAGAGGCCGCCTATCCATTCGTCTTGGCTTGGGGAGCGTCGGGGCTCGTCGCTAGCGTGCTGTGTTGTGCAAAGAATCGAGTCCTGCCTACGTTTCGTGGATTGCAGACGTGGGTCTCAGAAACGAGATCGGTCGGCTTTCCGACGTTTGGTTCAGCAATGGCGACCCTCGGTGCGGCCCAGATTTCGTTTGTCTTGATTGCTGCGATCGGTTCTCTACAGGACGTGGGCTCGTTGAGAGGCGCGCAGACTTTGCTGGGTCCATTGAACATATTATCGTTTGCTGCGGCAGCTTTTGTGCTGCCAGAGGTCTCGCGGCGTCGCTTGACGCGTGCGGAGTATGTTCAATGGGCTGCTTGGATGTCGACAGTTCTGCTCATTGTGCACGGACTCTGGGTCGTTGTGCTGCTCTTCTTGCCCGATTCGCTGGGTGTGGCACTGCTCGGTGATACTTGGGTAGAGGCGCGCGCTTGCCTTCCGGGCTTTGGTGTCTATCTATGCGGAATCGCGGCGACGGCTGGCGCGACGACCGTAGTTCGAGGACTCAACCGGGCCGACCTTGCTCTTGTTGTTAGCGTTGTTCTCGGCGTTCTTGTCCTTGTTCTGCCGGTCGCTGGCGTGTACGTGGGAGGAGCCAGCGGCGCGGCGTTTGGATTTGCGATCGCAGCACTCTGTTCAGTCTTGCCTGCCTGGCTCTTGCTTCTGAAGGCAGCAAGAACAGGTCGTCGAACGAAGGCTCCGAGCGCACCGTGATGAAGCCGCGACCGTGCAGACGAGGCTCACGAGGCGCAGAAGTGTCTGTCGATGATGAGGCGGTTCGCCGTGACATACTCGCCTCTATACACACTCGTTCCGTGGTTGACTTCTGCGGTCGCAAGCATGCGGGCTTAGGCCTTGGGGTTCGTCAAGAGCCGTCTGAACCGCCTGCTCCCTTGCCTCTGCTGGCGGCATCTGTACCTGGGAACCTAGGGAGGGTTGGCTCTTCATGCGACTGCGGTGGCGCGGGATGAAGCAGCGACGCCAGCACAGGGCTCGCCTGTACGCACACGTCGACTCAAGCGGGTCGGACGGAATGTCATCCGACTCCGAGGCGAGGATCGGTGAGCGAATCCTCTTTGTCTCGAAGATTGACTTTCGCCTACCACGCGATGGCGGAACGCTGAGGGCAGCTGCGGCGGTCAATGTCCTTCGGGACGCGGGGTTCGTGGTTGACGCGTTCGCGGTTCGCGGCGACACGGCGCTACCGCGTCCGGCCCCTGCATGGTGGGCACGGCTGCGTGTCCTTATCAGCGCGCTCGCGACGTTGTCGCCCTCTGTGCTCAAGTGGTACAGCCCCGTGGCCGTGGATCGTGTAGTGGCGGCGGCACGGCACCGGCCTGACCTTTTCCTCATCTCGTTCTCACAGCTCGCGCCGTACCGCCGCGCATTCGGCGGCCCGGTCGCCTTCGATCTCCACAATGTCGAAGCTGACATCATCGGCAACTACGCCAAGGTCGCGAAGGGGCTGCTCCGGCTCGCCGCATCGCTCGACGCGTTGTTCCTCCGAAGACTCGAGGCGAAGATTCCCCGTTGGGCGGACGGCGTCACTGCGGTGTCTGATAATGACGCCGACGTGTTCGAGCGCTTAAGCGGCGTCCGGCCGGCTGTAGCTTCGAATGGCGTTAGTGGCGATGCTTTCTCGCTTGCGGCACAGATCGTCGGCGAACCACCCGAGATCGTCTTTGTTGCGCACCTCGGATGGCGTCCGAACATCGATGGGGCTCAGTGGTTAGTAACGGCCGTGTGGCCACATGTGCGTGGGGCGCTTCCAGGGGCACTTCTGCGTCTGGTCGGACGTAGCCCTGCGCCCGAGGTGCTCGGGCTCGCGAGCCACGACGTGCTGATCGATGGCGATGTGGAAAGTGTGCTTCCTTACCTCGCACGTGCACGAGTTAGTACGGCACCCTTGTTAGCCGCCGGGGGTACCCGATTGAAGATTATTGAGGGACTTGCGACAGGCACTCCTGTCGTTGCCACACGGCTTGGAGCTCTAGGCCTTGAGGCTCTCGTTGATCGCACGTTCTTCGTGATTGCAGACGATCCGAAAGTCTTCGCTGACGAGATCGTCCGTCTCGCCGCGCAGCGAACTTGTCCGGACGTCGTCCGAGATTCCGTGCGGCAGTACAGCTGGGCAGAGGCTCTGAGTCCGCTCGTCGACGAGGTATGTCGGGCAATTAGGACAGTCGCGTCGTCCCGCGGAAGTGTGAGTCGGCGTGGGGCACTAGGACTGGGCCGGCCTCGGGGAGGGAAGTGATATGTCGCGTTTCAGATGGGGTGTATTCGGTACCGGATCAGTTGTTCCCAAGTTCGTAGCGGGACTGAGGGCTGGTACGGATGCCGAGGTCATTTTCGTCGCGTCACGGGACCTCGGGCGTGCTCAAAGGCTCGCAAGGGAAGTAGGGGCCCCTCGGGCGATTGAGGGGTACAGAGATGCCGCTGCCGCGGGTGGCGTTGATGCGGTCTATATTGCGACGCCACCATCGGAGCACGTCGCCCACGGGTTGCTGTGCCTCGAGGGCGACATCCCCGTGCTGATCGAGAAGCCCTTCGCGACGACCGGTGCTGATGCACGCAAGCTTGCTGATACTGCCCGTGCCCGAGGGGTGTTCGCCATGGAGGGGCTATGGACGCGATTCCTTCCTGCCGCGCAGGCCCTGCACAACCACATTCAGTCCGGAGCCCTCGGTGAGATCCAGGTGGTGTCCGGCGAGTTCGGCCAATCCATGCTTCCGGACCCCCTCAGCAGCATCTTCAGCTCGCACTTGGGTGGAGGTGCTCTGACTCATCTTGCGCCATATCCGTTGTCGCTAGGCCAATGGCTATTTGGTGCGCCACGTCAGACCAATGCCATCGGTACGGTGGGTGACAGCGGTGTCGACGAGAGTGTCGCTGTCCAAGTGGAGTACTCGGGTGGGGTGCTGGGTTCATATCACGTCAGCGTTCGGTCGTGGGCAGCAGATGGTTTCCGCGTGATGGGAGATCGCGGGATGGCCAACGTGCGCGGGTCGATCGTACGTTCGCACGGCGTCGAGATCACGCGGGAGGAGCCCGTGGCACTTCGCGCGGGGGGCTCTAGCTGGAAGGACCGCCTGCGTCAGAGTGCGCTCGTCCATCAGGTGGCGCAACGTCTTGACAGGTCTTCGCGTGGGCGAGGGAGCCGCGAGCCCCATCGCTATCTCGGGAATGGCTACCATTACGAGGCAGATGAAGTAGCAGCGCGCGTACGTGATGGGGCAATCGAGTCGGACGTGATCCCACTCAATGACAGCATCTCCGTCTCGACGACGATCGGAGAGCTTCGCGAAATGGTTGCTCGGAACGATCGCCAGGGGGATGTGCGTTGAGAATCGCGTTCGTTGGATGTGGTTACGTTTTCGACATCTACATGCGGACGGTCTGGGCATATCCAGAGATTGAGATTTCCGGTGTCTACGATATCGACACCAAGCGCTCGGCAGTCGTCCGCCGACACTATGGCTTTCGCGTTTACGGTGACTTCGCTGAACTTCTTGCCGACGCTGAAGTCGATGTCGTCGTGAACCTAACAAGTATTCGATCGCACGTCGAGGTCACTCGACGTGCGCTTGAGGCTGGGAAGCACGTTTACTCAGAGAAGCCCCTTGCCCTCGAGCTCGGCAACGCGCAGGAGCTCTTCCGACTAGCGGCAAGCCGCAATCTCGTTCTCACCTGCGCCCCGAGCAACGTCTACACAGACGCTGTCCGCACGGCTTGGAAGGCGGTTGCAGACGGCGCGATTGGCAAGCCAGTCCTCGTGTACGCGGAGCTCGACGACAGCCCCGCACACCTGATGCACCTCGAGTCTGTGCGGAGCCCCACGGGCGCGCCGTTCCCGTACGAAGAGGAGCTGCAGGAAGGTTGCACGGTAGAGCACGTCGGATATCATCTAGTGTGGCTCTGCGCGATGTTCGGCCCAGCGGAGGCTGTGGTTGCGGCATCGCACTGGCTTGTGCATCGGAAGACTGAGAAAGACCTCTCGCCGGCCGACACGCCAGACTTCTCGGTCGCTACGCTGACGTTCGCGAACGGTGTTTCCGCTCGGGTCACGTGCAGTTGGGTCGCGCCGCGTGATCACTCGTTCAGGATCATAGGAGAGGAAGGTCAAGTATCCGTTGACAACGTCTTTCATGACAGGTCCCCTGTCTTTCTTGAGCGTTTCTCACGAGCGAGTTTGAGTGCGAGAAAGTTGCGCAGTGTGCGTGTCAACCCGTGGCTTGGCCGCCGATTTGGGCTCGGCGGGCGGCGCATACCGTTGGTTCAGCAGTGGAAGTCGCACGCCGTCGGCGCCGAGCGCGACGCGGGCACATCGGTCAAGCAGCGATTGGTGAGCTGGTTGCGGATCCGAGAGGTTTATGCGCAGGACAAGCTACTTGGAGTAGCAGAGATGCTGTGCGCGATCGAGGAGGGGCGTTCGCAGCCGCTGAGCCCCGAGTTTCTGCTCCACCTCAATGAGCTCACGCTCTTGATTCAACGCGCTCGGAGCGACGGGATCAGCACGCGCCCGGTGACCTCGTTTGAACCTCTCAGCCTCTTCCAGGAAGGGCCGCTCGACGGTGGGACGCCTGATCTCCGTGAGTCGTATCGCGCGCGTGCTCTCGAATCGCTCATCGGTCGGCTAGCTGGCTCTGCGCACCGCGCATAGAAAGACTGGGCTTGGCGAGCTTTCGGTGTTTCCCGTCCGGGGACGCTCCTATGACCCGCACGGGACGAAGTGCATCTCGGTCGCCGCCGAACTGATGTTAGCCCGCGGGGCCGTGCAAGCAGGGCGCGGGTCCCTTGTCGCTCCCGCTGCAGCGTCCAGTACGGCGATCCTGGCCTAAAACGGCTCTTCCGGAATTAGAGTGCGAGTGCGCCGCAGTGCAGTAGGGCTCGGATGCGGTAGTTGATCAGGTTGCGGAAGCCCAGGGCGTTGCGTCGGAGGGCTTCAAGCCGGCCGTTGATGGCCTCGGTCGGCCTCGGTCGGCCCGTTCGAGGCGCGGTGGGTGAAGTAGGCCAGGACGTCGTCGCGGCGGCGGTGCAGCGTGCGCCCGAGCGTGGCCAGTTCCTCGAGCCCGGCCGGTAGCCCGGATCGGAGCCGGTCGATCACGGCGGCGAGCAGGGTTCTGCCGCGGTGGCGGTCGTGGTCTTCCTAGGCGGCGATGATCTGCTGGTAGGCCCACCAGGTCACCTCGACCGCGACGTGCTCGTCGTAGGCGAACACGGTCTCGAGGCGGGCGCGTTGGCGGTCGGTGAGCAGCCCGAGGCGGGTTCGCAGGG
>NZ_BSTS01000014.1 GCF_030269665.1 Actinomycetospora sp. NBRC 106375 | reverse complement strand
CGGTTGCGGGCCCGGTGACACTCCCGCACATAGTCGATCACCTCGACCCCGACCAGCCCGGCCGGGTCGACCGCCTCCAACCCACCCACCAGCCACGACGGCACCCCCGCAGCGCCCCCCGCCCCGCCGCCCGCGGCGGGGCTGCCGGCCTGGTCGATGCTCACACCCGGGACGCTAGACCCGACCCCCGACACTCCCGGACGATCTTGGACCGGGTCCCCGACCAGCGGCGACGCGGCAGCGGCGTCGCCGTCAGCGCCCCGGTCGAGATCCACGGGTCCGACGCTAGACCCGACCCCCGACACTCCCGGACGATCTTGGACCGGGCCCCCGACCGGCGGCGACGCGGCAGCGGCGTCGCCGTCAGCGCCCCGGTCGAGATCCACGGGTCCGACGCTAGACCTGACCCCCGACACTCCCGGACGATCTTGGACCGGGCCCTCGACCGGCGGCGACGCGGCAGCGGCGTCGCCGTCAGCGCCCCGGTCGAGATCCACGGGTCCGACGCTAGCCCCGACCCCCGACACTCGTAGACGATCATGAACCGCGCCAGTGACCGACACAGCGACCGGCGTCGGGGCGCCGACGCTCCGCGCGGCGCTCGACCCGACAACCCCGTCGATCACGAGCCGGCCGTCACGGAACCAGCGCCACCTTGCCCGTCACCGCCCGCTCCCCGAACAGCGTCAGCACATCGCCCGCCTCCTCCAGAGGTCGCACCGCGGGCACCGGCGGCCGCAGCTCGCCCCGCGCGACACCGTCCAGCACCTCGCCCAGCAGCGCCGTCGCCGCGGCCGGCGACGTCCGTGCCCAGTCGCCCCAGTCGACACCGATCACCGAACGGTTGCCGATCAGCATTACGTTCGCGGGCAGCTTCGGGATCTCGCCGGACGCGAAGCCCAGGACGGCGAACCGCCCCGACGGCCGCAGCGCCCGCAGCGCCGACTCCGCGGCCGCGCCACCGACCGGGTCGATCACGAGGTCGGCGCCGCCGTCCGTGTGCTCCCGGATGGCGTTCTTCAGGTCGTCGTAGCCGATCGCGTGCTCCGCGCCGGCCGCCCGCGCCGCGTCCTGCTTCTCGGCGCTGGAGGCGACGGCGACGACGTGCGCGCCCCGGCTGCGCGCGACGTCCACGGCGGCGAGCCCGATGCCGCCGCCCGCCCCCAGGACGACGACGCGGTCCTCGGCGGCGACCGGCACACGACGGGTCACGGCGAAGAGCAGGGTGCTGTAGTTCTCCAGCGCCGTCGCCGCCACGGCACCGGGGACGTCCTGCGGCACCACCGCCACCCCGTCGGCGGGCAGCACCACGTGGGACGCGTAGGCGCCGAAGCCCATCATCACCGCGGCGACGCGCGTGCCCGGGGCGACGCCCGCACCGTCGGTGACCCGTCCCACCACCGCCGAGCCCGGCGTGAAGGGCAGCTCGGGTCGCAGCTGGTAGCCGCCGCGGACGATCAGGGCGTCGACGAAGCTGGTCCCGATCGCCTCGACCTCGACCAGCACCTCGCCCGCACCGGGCCGCGGCCCGGGCTCGTCGACCACCTCGAGGTCGCGCGGTTCGCCGAACGCCCGGCACAGGATCCGTCGCACGTCGCTCTCCTCCCGGGTGCTGGGCATGATGGTCGGGTAAGTCCGGCAGAGGATCACACGAGGCCGGGTGGACGTTCATCGTGTAGGAGTGCGACGGATGGGGATCGACGCCGAGGCGAGGCGCGCGCCCGCGCGCTCGGCCTCCGACGCGCGCCTCTTCGAACCCGACGCCGACGCCGCCTTCGAGCGGCTGGCTCGTCTGGCGACCTCGCTGACGGGTGCGCCGGCCGGCGTCGTGTGGCTGGTCCAGGACGACCGCGTCGTCCGCCGCAGCGTGCACGACGCGGTCGGCTCGACCGTCGACCCCGGCGAGCTGTCGCCGCCGTCCGAACGGTCGCGGTGCGCCCTCGTGCTCCGGGACGACGGACCGGTCTGGGTCGACGACGTGACGGACGGGACCCCGGAGGCCGCGTCCGCCGCCGACCCGGTCCAGGCGTGGGCCGGCTGCCCGATCCGCGACACGGCCGGCTCGGCGATCGGCGTGCTCGGCGTGCTCGACGTCCGGCCGCGACCGTGGTCGAGCCACCAGCGCGACGTGCTCACGACCCTCGCCCAGGCCGCCACCGGGGAGGTCGTGCTGCGGGCGGCGCTCGCCGATTCCCGAGCCGACCGCTCCCAGGCCGACCGGCGGGCGGCCCGGTCCGACCAGGACGCCCGCGAGGCGGGCCGCCAGGCCCAGCAGGCCGGCGCCCAGGCCCGGCAGGCCGGCGCCGCCGCCCGCTACTTCGAGGCCCAGGCCCGGTCGGCGAGCGCCGAGGCCCGGTCCGCGAACGCCCAGGCCGCGACGTCGGACCAGCTCGCCGCCGAGTCCCAGCGCCTGGCCGGGCTGGCCGAGCAGCACGCAGAGGAGGCCGAGGAGCTCGCGGCCACGTTGCGCGAGAGCCTGCTGCCGGCGCGCCTGCCGGCCTTCCCCGGCGTCGAGGTCGCGGCCCGGTACCGCCCCGGCACGGGCGGCTCCGTGCTCGGCGACTTCTACGATCTCTTCCCGACCCCGGACGGGTGGGGCGCCGTGATCGGCGACGTCTGCGGCAAGGGGCCCCACGCGGCCCGCACCACCGCGCTCGCGCGGTCCACGGTGCGCGCGCTGGGCCACACCGACGACGACCCCGGCTCCGTGCTCGCCGCCCTGCACGGCGTGCTGCACGTGTGGTTCGACGAGCGACCGAGCTTCGCCACGGTCGCCTACGCCGGCATCACCCCGCGGGTCGGGGGCGAGGGGCTCGACGTCCGTCTCGCGAGCGCCGGCCACACCCCGGCGGTCGTCCTGCGCCGCGACGGTACGCTGGAGGTGCTCGAGGCCGGAGGGCGGGCGCTGGGCATCCGGCCCGAACCGCGGATCGCCGTCGAACCGGTCACGCTCGACCTCGGCGACCGCCTGCTGCTCTACACCGACGGCGTCACCGAGGCCCGGCCCGCGGGCGGGCGCGAGTTCGAGCTGGACGGGCTCCTCGGCATCCTGCGGGGCCTCGCCCCGGACGCGGGGGAGCACGCCGTCGCGGACGCCGTGCTCGCCGCCGTCGCCGACCACGCCGCCGGGGCCGCGCTGGACGACACCGCGCTCCTGGTCATCCGCGCCGGGCGCCGCTGACGGAGTGACCGGTCACCACGGGGTTGCCGGACCCTGACGACGGGGCATCCGTCAGGATCATGCCGACATCCGGGACCGGCGACACCGACGTCGCCCACTGGCCCGACCCGCTGCGGGTCCGCGCGTCCGCGGACAACGGCAACGTCCGGCACCTCCGTCGTCGACTGACGACCTGGCTCACCGGCGACCACCTCGACGAGGATGTCGTGGACGACCTCGTCATGGCGGCGTCGGAGGCGCTGGAGAACTGCTGCGACCACGCCTACCTCGACCGGGAGGCGGGCGTCATGACGCTCTGCGCCCGCATCGTCGACGACGCACTGGTGATCACGATCGCCGACGACGGGGTCTGGCAGGCTCCGCCCGCCGACCCGGGCGGTCGGGGCCGCGGACTCGGGATGATGCGGGCGCTGGCCGACGACGTCGACGTCCGCGCGGGGCCGGACGGCACGCTCGTCGCCCTCACCCGCCACGTGGACCGACCGGTCAGCCCAAGCGGATCGTCCCGCTGATCGACGGGGCACCCGGGACGCCCGCCGTCACGGCGAGCTCGTCACCGCTGGGCTCGCCGTCGTGGTCGGCGACGAGCCGGGAGCCGGCGAAGGCGGGCCGGGAGAGGCGGTAGTCGAACGCGGTGACGCTCCGGTCGGGGCGGTGTCGCCGCGGGATCTCGAGCAGCACGAGCGCGAGGAGCGGCCCGTGCACCACGAGGCCGGGGTAGCCCTCGACGCCCGTGACGTAGGGCTCGTCGTAGTGGATGCGGTGCGTGTTGTACGTCAGCGCCGAGAAGCGGAAGAGCAGGGTCGCGTCGGGGACGAGGACGACCGCCTCCGCCGACGGCTCGTCCGACGAGGCCGCCTCCGGATACCCGATGCCCCGCGCCTGCCCGGGCGTCTGCGACCGGTAGACGATGTCGGACTCCTCGGTGACGAGCACGTCGCCGTCGTCGCGCGCGTACTCGTCCCGCACCGTTACGAGCAGCATCTCCCCGCTGCGCCCGTGCTTGACATCGGCGCGGATCAGGGACGAGTGCCGGGTCAGGGACTCGCCCACCCGCATCGGGCTGGCCATCCGCAGCCGCCCGCCCGCGATCATGCGGCGGCGGTCGGGGATCCGCGGCAGGAAGTGGCCGGCCGCGGGATGGCCGTCGTCGCCCAGCTCGTCCTGGCGCGGGTGGGCGAGGAACCCGAACCAGTGCCACATCGGTGGCAGCGGGTCGGCCTCGGCGGCGACCGGGTCGAGGCCGAACAGCCCCGACACCGCCGCGACCGTCCACGCCGTGGTGGTCCCGGTGGTCGTCGTGGGCTCTGGGGCCCAGCCGGCGGTGGCGCTCGCGAGGTCGGTCACGGAGGCCACCCTTCCCGCTCAGACCGCCGTCCGCCCACCGTCGACCGGGAGCACCGCCCCGTGGACGAACGACGCCGCGGGCCCGGCGAGGAAGGCCACCGCGGCCGCGATCTCCCCGGGCGTCGCGGGCCGGCCGGCGGCCGCCGCGGCGGCCATCCCGTCGAGCGCGGGCCCGAACCGCTCGGTGCCCTCGGTGCGCGTCGGACCGGGGCTGACCGCGTTCACCCGCACCCCGGCCGGCCCGAACTCCGCGGCCCAGGCCCGGGTGAGCGCCCCGAGGGCCGCCTTCGACGAGCCGTAGAGCCCGATCCCGGGCATGCCGCACTGCGCCGCCATCGACAGCACGTTGACCACGGCGCCGCCGCCCCGCGACGCCATCGCGGGGGCGAGCGCCGCGACCAGGCGGTGGGGCGCGGCGACGTTGACCGCGAGGACGGCGGCGAGGTCGTCGTCGGTAACCTGCGGCGTCAGCCCGTCGGACGGGTACATCCCGGCGTTGTTGACCAGCACGTCGACGCCGGCGGCCGCGGCGGCCAGGTCGCGGACCGACGTCGGGTCGGCGAGGTCGGCGGCGCTGAACTCGGCGGAGCCGCCGTCGGCCCGGACGGCGTCGACGGTGCCGGCGCCGCGAGCGGCGTCGCGGCCGTGGACGAGGACGTGGACACCGGTCGCGCCGAGCTGCCGGGCGACCTCCCGGCCGATCCCGCTGGTGGCGCCGGTGACGAGAGCAGAAGAAGTCATGTCCGGGACGCTAGGAGCGATACCGGGCGACATCCGCCCGGTATCTCCGGCAGGATCGAGCGTTGTGACCCGCCCCACCGCCCGCGTGCTCGCGCTCCTGGAGATCCTGCAGGCCGGCGGCGTGCACCCGGTCGGCGCGCTCGCGGAGCGCCTGGCCGTCGACGAGCGCACGGTGCGGCGCTACGTCGAGCACCTCCAGGACCTCGAGGTGCCCGTCGAGGGCGTGCGCGGGCGCTACGGCGGCTACCGGCTCGCGACCGGCTTCCGGATGCCGCCGCTGATGCTCACCGACGCCGAGGCCGTCGCGATCGCGGTCGGTCTGGCCGCGGGCCGCCGGACGGGGATGGTCACCGAGGCCGCCGAGAGCGCCACGGCCAAGGTGCGCCGCGTCGTGCCCCGGGCGCTGGGGGAGCGGCTCGACGCGCTGCTCGGGACCCTGGCCCTCACCGAGCCGGCGCGGGAGGCCACGAGCCCCGGGACGGCCGTGCTCCTCGCGGTCGCCCACGCGGCGCGGGAGCAGCGACCCCTCGTCATCGCCTACGCCGGGCGCGGCGAACGCACCGTGCACCCCTACGGCGTCGTGGCCCACTCCGGGCGCTGGTACCTCACGGCCGCCGACCCCGCCCACGGCGAGGTCCGCACGTTCCGGCTCGACCGCATCGAGCGCGCCACGCCCGGAACGGGCCGGTTCGAGGTCCCCGCGGGCTTCGACCCCGCCCGGCGGGTGCTCACCGGGCTCGCCGAGGTGCCCTGGGAGCACGAGGTGTCGGTGCGCCTGCGGACCGACGCCGCGACGGTCGCGCGCCGGCTCCCGACCGGTCTCGCGGTGGTGGAGGAGCTGGACGGCGCGGTCCGCGTCCGGCTGCGCGCCGAGCGCCTCGACTGGGTGCCGTCCGTGCTCGCGTCCCTCGACGCGCCGTTCGAGGTCGAGTCACCGCCGGCGCTGCGCGACCACGTCCGCGCGCTCGCCCGGCGCCTCGACGCCGCCGCCGGCTGACCCGGACGAGAGCAGCGCCGCGCCCGCCTCCCGCAGGTGCTGCTCCCCGGCCACGACCTGGCGCCGCGACCACGGCCCCGGGCAGAACGGCTCGCCGCCCTGGAGCAGGTCGTCCGCCTTCAGGCCGGGCCACGCCGGCTCGACGATCTCCCGCGGCGACCACGGGGTGACGTGGCCCCAGACCAGGCCCCAGCCGTCCGCCGTCGCCGTCGCGAGCCGGTCGCGGTGCTCGACGTACAGCTCGTGGGCCCGTGCCGTGAGCAGGTCGAGGTCGACCGGGGCGCGCCCGGCGCCGGACGCCGCCCGTCCGGTGGCCCCGACGTAGACGTGGACGTGCGGGCGCAGGCCCGCCACCCCGGGCACCCGCTCGTCGACGACGTGCGTGATCGCCAGGTGCGCGGGCTCGGAGCCGTCCGCGGTGAGCACCGAGCCCCCGTAGTGCTGCACCCGGCGCGCGCAGGTCGCCGCCTCGCGCGCGTAGAACTCGCGCAGCGCCGACAGGACGCCCGCGTGACCCGTGTGCTGCAGGGAGTCCATCCACACCGCGAGCGACAGCGGCGCGGGCACCAGCACGTCGACCGCGTCGTCCGGCGGGTCGGTGAACACCGGGTCGAAGAGACGGTCGGACGCGATCGGTTCGCTGGACGCGGACACGGCGATCACCCCCGGACGCAGGGGGCGTCCCTCGCCGGGAGCCTACGGCGGCCGGGCGGTGACGGCAGGGCGAAGCGGCGCTGCGCTCCCCGGCCGGGCTCAGCGCGGCTGGATCTCGCCCATCGGCCCGAAGCCGTCGTGCGGCGTGTCGATGTAGAGGATCTGGGGCGTCTCCGACACGACGTAGGGCGCCTTCTCGAAGAACTCCTTCACGTGCGGCTGCGCGACGTGGGTCGCGCCGGCCTCGGCGTCGCGGAAGTTCTCGATGCAGACGAACTCGTTCTCGTCGGTGAGGCTGCGGGAGAACTTGAACAGCAGGCAGCCTTCCTCGGCGTTCACGTCCTTCGCGTAGGAGTCGGCCAGCGCCAGCCAGTCGTCCATCTTGTCGGGACGGATCTGCATGACGATGTTGATCACGATCACGGCTGCGCTCCTTCGACGACGGCGGCGCTCATCGTCGTGACGCGGGCCGCCGACCGTCAAGATCGGCGTTCGGCGTGCAAACGGTGGCGGCCCGTAGGGTCGTGGGGTGCAGGGACGGGGTACGGCGCAGCGCCCCCGCGGACAGGTCGCCCTGCCCGGTGGCCGCTTCGCGATGGGCGACCACTTCGGCGAGGGCTACGCCGCGGACGGCGAGCACCTCGTCCACGACGTGACGCTCTCGCCGTTCGGGCTGGACGCCACGGCGGTCACCAACGCCGCGTTCGCGACGTTCGCCAAGGACACGGGCTACGTCACCGACGCCGAGCGGTGGGGCTCCTCGGCCGTGTTCCACCTCGCCTTCTCCGGCGACCGCTCCGACGTGCTCTCCAGCGTCGAGGACGCCGGCTGGTGGCTCGCGGTGCGCGACGCCTGCTGGCGGCGGCCCGAGGGCCCCGGCTCGTCGGTCGGCGACCGCGCCAACCACCCGGTGGTGCACGTGTCGTGGGACGACGCGCAGGCCTACGCCGCCTGGGCGGGCAAGCGGCTGCCGACCGAGGCCGAGTGGGAGTACGCCGCCCGCGGCGGCCTCGACGGCGCGCGCTTCCCCTGGGGCGACGAGCTGCGCCCCGGGAAGCGGTGGCGGCTCAACATCTGGCAGGGCCGGTTCCCGACCCACAACACCGCCGAGGACGGCTTCCTCACCACCGCGCCGGTGAAGACGTTCCGCCCGAACGGCCACGGCCTGTGGCAGATGGTCGGCAACGTCTGGGAGTGGTGCGCCGACTGGTTCGCCCCCGACGCGTACGCGCACGCCGCGCCCGTCGACCCGACCGGCCCGGAGGCGGGGGAGAGCCGGGTCATGCGTGGCGGCTCGTACCTCTGCCACGACTCGTACTGCTACCGCTACCGGGTCGCGGCGCGGTCGTCGAACACCCCCGAGTCCAGCTCGGGCAACCTCGGCTTCCGATGCGCGGGCTGACGCCTCACTGCGCGGCCATGACCCGGCGGTAGCCGCCCCCGTCGTCCGGTGCGGCGTCGTCGCGTAGTTCGATGCGCACCGTGTGGACCGTCCCGGTGAACGCGTTGCCGGTGCGGGGGTAGTCGGTGCTCACCGGGGTCCCGAGGTCGACGCCGACGTCGAGGGTCTCGTCGAACGAGAAGTAGTACGGGACCGTGGCGTCGACGACGCCGGTCGCGACCTTGGCGTCGTCGACCGACAGCACGACGCTCCCGCCGCGCCCCACGCCGCCGCCGTCGTAGGCGAAGTCGACCCGGACCTCGTGGCGCCCGGGCGGCATCGGGTCCTCCGCGCGCAGCGTGTGCACCGCCAGCCCGAAGTAGTTGTAGACGTAGCAGGCGCGCCCGCCGAGGCAGTAGAGCGCCCAGCCGCCGAAGCGCCCGCCCTGGGCGACGATGACGCCGTCGGTGAGCGTGCCGTCGGTGTCGACGTCGGCGACCACCGCGTGCGAGCGGTTCTTGACGTTGGGCACCGTCTCCTCGATCAGGCGCCGCGTCCGCCCGTGGTAGGTCACCGTGCGGCGGTTGCCGACGAGGTCGAGCCGGCCCGCGAGCTTCGGGTTCTCCCGCTCGGTGACCCGGTCGTCCAGCGGCAGCACCTGGTACTTCGCGGCCTCGCCGAGGAAGAGCTCCTGGAGGGACGCGAGCCGCTCGGGGTGCGCCGCGGCGAGGTCGTGGGCCTGGCTCCAGTCCGTGGTCGTGTCGTAGAGCTCCCAGACGTCGTCGCGGAAGGACCGCCCGGCCGTCGGGACCATCTCCCAGGGGACGCCGTGACGGGTCACCGCGGTCCAGCCCTCGTGGTAGACGCCGCGGTTGCCGCACATCTCGAAGTACTGGGTGCGCCGCCGGTCGTCGGCGTCGGGGGCGTCGAAGGTGTAGCGCATGCTGACGCCCTCGATCGGCTGCTGGGTGACCCCGTCGACCGACACCGGCTCCGGGACCCCGGCGCACTCGAGGACGGTCGGCAGGACGTCGATGACGTGGTGGAACTGGTGGCGCAGGCCGCCGCGGTCGGGGATGCCGCGCGGCCAGTGGACGACGAGGCCGTCCCGGGTGCCTCCGAAGTGGGAGGCCACCTGCTTGGTCCACTGGTAGGGCGTGTTCATCGCGAGCGCCCACCCGACCGGCGCGATCGGGTAGCTGTCGGGCCCGCCGATCTCGTCGATGTGCCCGATCATCTCGGCAGGGTCGTCGACGAGGCCGTGCCCGAGGCGGTGCTCGACGAGCGTGCCCTCGAGGCCGCCCTCGCCGGACGCGCCGTTGTCGCCGATGAGGTAGACGAACAGCGTGTTGTCGAGCTCGCCGAGCTCCTCGAGCTCCGTCACGAACCGCCCGAGCTGGGTGTCGGCGTGCTCGGTGAAGCCGGCGAAGGTCTCCATGAACCGCGCCCCGAGCGCGCGTTGGTCGTCGTCGAGCTCGTCCCAGTGGGGCACGCCCTCGGCCCAGGGCGCGAGCTCCGCCGACGCGGGCACCACCCCCAGCTCCTTCTGCCGCTCCAGGGTCAGCTCGCGCTGGCGGTCCCACCCGTGGTCGAACCGGCCGCGGTGGCGCTGCTGCCACGCCGGGGCGACGTGCAGGGGCGCGTGCGAGGCGCCGAAGGCGAGGTAGGTGAAGAACGGGCGGTCGGGCGTCATCGTGCGCTGGGTGCGGACCCAGTCGACGGCGTGGTCGACGAGGTCCTCGGAGAGGTGGTAGCCCTCCTCCGGCCGGCGGGTCGGCTCGACCGGCGTGGTGCCCTCGAACAGCAGCGGGTACCAGTGGTTCATCTCGCAGGCCATGAAGCCGTAGAAGTGGTCGAAGCCCTCGCCGGTGGGCCAGCGGTCGAACGGCCCGATCGGGCTGATCTCCGACGGCGGGGTCTGGTGCCACTTGCCGAACGCGGCGGTGCTGTAGCCGTTGGCCTGCAGCGTGCGCGCCATCGTCGCCGCGCTGCGCGGGCGGAAGCCGGTGTAACCGGGCGCCGAGGTGGCCATCTCGGTGGTGCCGCCCATGCCGACGGAATGGTGGTTGCGGCCGGTCATGAGGGCCTGGCGGGTGGGGGAGCAGAGCGCCGTGACGTGGAAGCGCGTGTAGCGCAGGCCGTCGGCGGCGAGCCGGTCGGCGGTCGGCATCGGGCACGGCCCGCCGAAGGCGCTGGAGCTGCCGAACCCGAGGTCGTCGAGGACGACGACGACCACGTTCGGCGCGCCGTCGGGCGCCGCGGTGGGCCGCACCGGCGCGAACGGCTCGGTCTGCTCGTCGATCCCCAGCGCGGTGACCGCCTCCGCGCGGCGCTCCGGCTCGGGCAGCACGTGACGACCACCGGTGAACCCGTCCATCGTCAGCTCCCACCGTCCTCTCTCTCGATGTCCTCGATCAGCTTCTCCCGAGGAAGCGTTCGGATCCAGCGCACATTCCCGCACACCGGTGTTTGGATGAGCTTCATGGAGCTCTCCCTGCGCCGCCTGCGGACCCTCCGCGAGGTCGCGCGCCGGGGCGGGGTCAACGCTGCGGCGGGCACGTTGCACTTCTCACCCTCGGCGGTGTCCCAGCAGCTCGAGGCCCTCGCGGCGGAGGTCGGCGCCCCGGTCCTCGAGCGGGTCGGACGCGGGGTGCGCCTCACCGAGGTCGGGCGGGTGCTCGTCGAGCACGCCGAGGTGCTGCTCGCCGCCGAGCAGCAGGCGTGCGCCGCGGTGGAGGGCGCGCGGCAGAGCCTGTCCGCACGCCTCACGGTCGGGGTGTTCCCCGCCGCGGCGGCCGCGCTCGTCCCCGCGGTGGTCGACGACCTCGCCGCCCGACACCCGGGGATCACCGTCGACAGCGTCGAGGCCGACACCGAGGACGTCGCCACCGACGTGCGGCACGGCCACCTCGACCTGGCCCTGCTGCTCGACTACCCGGACGCCCCCGAGCCCTGGCGCACCGACCTCACCGTCGTCCCCCTCGGCCGCGACCAGATCCACCTCGCCGCGCCGGCCGGGACCGCCCACCGGCCCGGCGTCGAGCTCGGCGCGCTCGCCGACGAGGACTGGATCCTCTCCGGCCCGGACACCTACTGGGGCCGGGCCGTCCGCACCGCCTGCCGGCGCGCCGGCTTCGACCCGCGCGTGCGGCACCGCGCCGACAGCTCCGCCACCGCCGCGGCCATGGTCGCGGCCGGCCTGGGCGTCACGCTCGTCAGCGACCTGGGCCGGATCTTCTGCCCGCCCGCCGGCGTGGACGTCGTCCCGCTCGCGCGCCCCCTGTCCCGCACGATCGTCGCCGTCCACCTGCCCCACACCGGCGAGCGGCCGACCGCGCGGGCCGTCCTCGAGGCGTTCGGGCACGCCGCGGTGACCCGGGGGCTCGCCCCGGCGACGTGAGCGCACAGGCTGTGCTCATCGGCGTCGGGAACCATCGCCGGGATGCTCCCCGGCCTCCTCGCCCGCCTGGTCGTGCTGCTCGGCGCCGCGGCGCTCGCGCTGGGCACGGCGGCCTCGGCGCCGGCCGGACCCGTGCACGCCGTCGCCGCCACCACCCCGCCGATGGGTCTGAACAGCTGGAACGCCGTCGGGTGCTCGGCGGCGTTCGACGAGGCCTGGGTGCGCGCCCAGGCGGACGCGCTCGTGCGCACCGGGCTGCGCGACGCCGGCTACCGCGACGTCGACCTCGACGACTGCTGGGCCGCGCCGGAGCGGGACACCGGCGGGCGGCTGGTCGCGGACCCCGCGCGCTTCCCCCACGGCGTCGCGGCGTTGGCGGACTACGTGCACGCCCGCGGCCTGCGCCTGGGCGTCTACACGAGCGCGGGAACCATGACCTGCGACGCCGCCGGGTTCCCCGGCTCGCTCGGTCACGAGACCGCGCGGCCCGACCCCGAGACCGGGGACGGCCGCCTCGTCCTGCGGCGTCCCCTGGCCGACGGGAGCGTCGCCGTGTCGGTGACCGCGCTCGGCGACCGGCCGGTCACGGTCCCCGCCGACGTGGCCGGCACCGACCTGCTCACCGGCGCCGCTGTGGTCCCCGGCGGGCCCGTCGCCGCCCACGCGACCGTGCTGGTCCGGACGGCCGCGGGTGCGTGATGCTCACCGGCGCGACGTCGACCGGACGACCGGGTGTCGGTAACGTCCTGATCCGACCGGGCCGATGACCCCCGTGGGTGCTGGGACGCCGGGAGGCGGGTTCCCGGGGAGGTGGTCGTGGCGCGACCGTTGCGGTTGGTCACCGAGGTGCAGCGCCTCGGCACGATCGTCTGGGTCGCCGCGTTCCTCATCGTCGCCATCTCGATCGGCCGGCTCGCCTACTCGGCGCTGGTGACCGTCCCGGCGGGCGACGACCTGCGTGCGGGCCTGCTCGCCTACGAGGACACGCAGAACGCGGTGCTCTCCACGGACTCCTCGCTGCGCGCCTACCTCGCCACGCGCGATCCCTACTTCCTCGACCGCGCGAACGAGATGGCCCCGCAGATCGCCACGGCCGAGACGACGATGGTGGCGACCCTGGACATGCCGGAGGTGTTCCCGCACGTCCTCGACCTGGTGGCCGCGCAGCGCCAGTGGCAGACCGGCTGGGTCGGCGAGCTGTCCGGCGTCCCGGCCGAGGGCGTCCCGGCCTTCCTTGCCCGCGGCGACGTGATGTTGCAGAACTACCGCGCCGCGAGCGCGGTGACCCGGGCGGCGGTGCTGGAGGAGATCGCGACGACCGACCGGTCGGTGCGGACCCTGCAGCGCACCCTGGTCGTCGTCACGGCGCTCATCGCGGTCGCCGCGCTGGCGGTCGCGCTGCGCGGCCGGCGGCGGCTGCTCGCCCACGTCGTCGCGCCGGTCGACGGGCTGCTCGCCTCGGTCCGCGGGATCGGCGAGGGTCGCCTCGAGCCGCCGCACCCCGTCGACGGGTCGGCGGAGCTGGTGGCGCTGCGCGACGGGCTGGCGGACATGACGGTGGCGCTGGCCCGCCAGCGCGAGGAGACCTCGGTGCAGGCCGAGCGGCTGCAGGCGCAGACCGACCGGCTGCGCACCATCCTGATCATGACCCGTGAGATCGCGGGCAGCCTCGACATCCGGCACGTCGTGGACTCGACGGTGCAGGCCGCGGTGGCGGTCGCCGACGGACGGGTGCTGCTGTGGCTGCTCGAGGACGACGGGGCCGGCCTCGAGCTGGTGTACGACTCCGACCGCGGCGCGGCGGCCCCCATGGAGGCCCGCTGCGCGCTGGGGCACGGCGTCGTGGGGCGCTCGGCGCGCTACGGGCAGATCTCGCGCGGCGACCCCGGCGTCGAGGAGGACGCGGCGGTCGCGGTCCCGCTCGTGGTCGGGGCGCGGGTCATCGGGGTGCTGGAGTGCCATGACTCGCCGGAGGGCGAGGTCGACGGGCAGCGGCTGTCGACCGTCGAGATGCTGGCGACCCTGTCCGGGTCCGCGATCGAGGCGAGCCGGCTGCACGCCGCGGCCGAGCGGCTCTCGCAGTTCGACCCGCTGACCCAGCTCGCCAACCGCCGCCGGCTCGGCGCCGACCTGGCGTCGGCGGTCGCCGCCGCGCGGGCCCAGGCGTCGCCGATGTCGGTGATCATGGTCGACCTCGACCACTTCAAGGAGCTCAACGACCGCTACGGCCATCAGCAGGGCGACGTGGTGCTCCAGGAGGTCGCCACGACCCTGCGCACGGCGATGCGCGACGGCGAGACCGCCTATCGCTACGGCGGCGAGGAGTTCGCGATCCTGCTCCCGCGCGGCGGCCCCGACGACGCGGAGAAGCTCGCCGAGCGGCTGCGCCTCCGCGTCGAGACCGACTTCCGGCGCGGGGACAAGCAGCTGGTCACCGCGTCGTTCGGCGTGGCGGGGCTGCCCGAGCACGCCGGGGACGGCGAGGCCCTGCTCAGCGAGGCCGACCGGGCGCTGTACTCGGCGAAGAACGCCGGCCGCAACCGCGTCCACCGGGCGGAGTAGGGAGACAGAGCGTGGTCCCGGGCGCCCGTCCCCGGGAGCAAGCCGGAGACGGACGTCCGGGGGCCCGGGAAGGTCGGGCTACCAGGCGTGCACCGGACGCCGTGGTGGCGGTCTCGGCGTCAGGGACCGACGACCGGCCGCTGACGCAGACCCACGGCTGTCTCCGCGGAACACGGCGGTGTCGCGTGGGTACCCGGGACCCGGGCACGGAGCCCGCCGGGGGACGGGACCTTCTCCTCCGGTCCCGCCGTGGCCGACCGCAGCTCCGTTGTCGTGAGTTGTACGCGCCCCTCGCTGTGCGGACAAGGGCCCGACCAGCGGTTCCTCGTCCTCCTTGTCGCGGACCGGCCGCCACGCCAGGCTCCTGACGGTGACCTCGGAGCCACCGGACCCGTCCTCCACCCGGCGCCTCGGGGTCGTCTACGACGTCGACGGCGTGCTGCGCATCGCCCCGCTGCGGCGGCAGTGGGGCCGGCTGCGCATCCTCATGACCCGCGGTCCGCGCGACCGGCGCTCGCTGCTGGGCATGCAGCGCCTGCTGCGGGTGCTCGCCGAGAGCGGGCCCGGCGTCGAGGTGTTCTTCCTGACCGCCCTGCCGGACACGCTGCACCGTCCGCTGCGGGCCGCGCTGCGCCACGACGAGTACCCCCCGGGCACGGCGCTGATGGCCGGGCGGCACCTGATCTCGGGCTGGTGGTGGGGCGCCGGGCTCGACCACAAGCGCGCCGCGCTCGACCGCCTCGCCGCGAGCCGGCCGGACACCTCGTGGGTGCTCGTCGGCGACGACGCCGGCCACGACCCGGACCTGTTCGCCGGGTTCGCGCACGACCACCCGGGTCGCGTCGCCGCGATCGCGATGCGGCACCTCGTCGAGGTCGACGACGTCGACCGGGACGACCGCGTCGACCACGACCCGCCCGTGGTGGAGGCGCCGAACGGCGAGGAGCTGCTGCCCCGGCTGCGCGCCGTGCTGGGCCTGGACCCGGCGGCCGGAGCACCCGCGATCGACGACTGGTTCCTCACCGCGCGCGAGCGCGGCAACCCGGCGACGCGGCTGCGGCCCTGGACCGAGGGCAACGCCGTGCACCTGCGTGTCCACGGGAGCGCCTACTACGCCGCCCTCGCCGAGCGCCTCGCCGCGACCGGCGCCGGCGACCTCCTGCTCGTCCTGGGCTGGCGCGGCGACGGCGACCAGCAGCTCGGCGACGACGGCCCGACGGTCTCCGAGGCGCTCGCCGCCGCGGCCGTCCGCGGGGCCCGGCTCGCGGTGCTGCTGTGGCGCTCGCACCTCGAGGCGTTCGGTTACCACGTCCTCCAGAACCGCCGCCTCGCCGCGGATCTCCTGCGCGCCGGCGGCGAGGTGCTGCTCGACCAGCGGATCCGGGCGCTCGGCAGCCACCACCAGAAGCTGGTGGTCATCCGCGACGGCAGACACGCGCCCGACGGGGACGTCGCCTACGTCGGCGGCATCGACCTCGTGCTCGGCGCCCGCGACGACATCGTGCACCGGGGTGACCCGCAGTCCGACGCGTCCGCCGACGAGTACACCCGCAGCCCGCGCCACGACGCGATGCTCGAGCTGCACGGGCCGGTGGTGCGCGACCTCCAGGACGTGTTCGCCGAGCGCTGGGAGGAGACGACGCCGCTGGCGCGGCTACCGTGGCACGTCGTCCCGGACCTCGTCCACGGCCTGCCGCGTCGGGGCCGCCCGCTCCCGTCGCCCGCGCCGGACCCGCCCGCGGCCGGGACGTGCGCGGTGCAGGTGCTGCGGACCTACCCGCGCCGGCGTCCGCCGCACCCGTTCGCGCCGCGGGGCGAGCGCAGCGTCGCCCGCGCGTTCATCAAGGCCCTGGGCCGCGCCCAGCGTCTGGTGTACGTCGAGGACCAGTACCTGTGGTCGGCCGACGTCGCGCGCGTCTTCGCCGCGGCGCTGCACCGGTGCCCCCGGCTGCATCTGATCGCCGTCGTCCCCCGCCCCGAGCGCCAGGACCCGGGCCCCGCGGTGCTCGGGCAGGGTGAGGCGCTCGCGATGGTGCACGCCGCCGGGGGCGACCGCGTGCAGGTGCTCGACGTCGAGAACGACGACGCGCGGCCCGTCTACGTGCACGCGAAGGTCTGCATCGTCGACGACGTCTGGGCCACCGTCGGCAGCAACAACTTCAACACGCGGTCCTGGACCCACGACTCCGAGCTGACCGCGGCGATCCTCGACAGCGAGCGCGACGCGCGGGAGCCCGCGGACCCCGGCGGGCTCGGCGACGGCGCCCGGGGCCTCGCCCGCCGCCTGCGCCTCGAGCTGATGCGCGAGCACCTCGGGGTGACCGACGACGATCTCCTGCTGGACCCCGATCGCGCCGCGGCGACGGTCCGGGCGCGCGCCGACGCCCTCGACGCGTGGCACGCGGGCGGCGAGCGGGGCCCGCGACCGCCCGGCCGCCTGCGCCGCCACGTCCCCGGGCACGAGCAGGTCCGGCTGACGCTGCAGCGCCGGTGGATCATCGACCCGGCCTACCGGATGGTGCTCGACCCGGACGGCCGACCGTGGGGCGCGCGACTCCGGCGCACCTACTGAGACATCTGGTGCGCCCAGGCGGGGACGACGAACTCGCTGTCCGCGTACGGGGCCGGGCTGACGACGCGCTGGCGCCCCTGCTGGATCTGGTGGACGAGGTGGGCCTGGGCCAGGGACGGGTCGCCCGCGGCGTCGCCGGACCAGGTCCGCGCCGTCTGCCCCGGCGTATCGAAGCTGTAGGCGCCGTTGACGCCCCGGTGGACGGTGCGGCGCAGGTGGTCGGCCACCGCGGAGAAGTCGCGGAAGTCGTGCACGGCGGCCCAGGCGCCGGCGACGAGGTGGACGCGGTCGTAGGCGATGCCCGCGTGCGAGCGGCCCGGGACCTCGCCGAACCGGCGGGCGTAGCGCGACGCGAACGCGAGCCCGAGGCGGTCGGGGTAGGTGCCGGTGGTCGTCGCCCACAGGACGCCGTCGGCGAGCGTCCCGAGCCGGCTCCGGAACTCGGGCACCGACGGCGCGTAGATGCCGTAGACCAGCGCCGGGTGCGGCGCCGCGCGGAACCCGCGGACGAGGGCGACGTGGTCGTCCACGAGGTAGCTGCCCACCATGATCGCGGCGGGGTCGGCGGCCGCGGCCCGCGCGCCCGCGTCCGTCCAGCCGTCGGCGGGCGGCGCGTCGACGGCCAGCTCCCAGCCGCGCTCGTCCGCGCGCCGGGCCGCGTGCTCGAGGCCGAGGTCGACGAGGTCCCACACGGCCTGCCGCACCACGAGCAGGCGCCGCGAGGTCGGCCGCCAGAGACCGCGGTCGCGCAGGTCGCTGACGTAGTCGACGAAGTGGGGGCCGTAGTGGACGTCGCTCGGGCAGACCTGGAAGACGCGCCCGAACCGGCCGGGGTCGCCCGTCGCCCGCTGCTCCATCAGCCCGAGGTGGCGGCGTGCAGGTAGGGGACGCCCGCCGCGGCCGCGAGGTCGTGGGCGAGGTCCTGGCGCGCCAGGTAGCCCGAGGTGAGGACGTCGACGTCGTCGGCGAGCAGGTCCGCGAAGCCGCGCCCGACCGTGCCGGCGTCCTGGGGGTCGACGTCGGCGACGCGGAGCTCGAGGCGGCGACCGGCGACCCCGCCGGTGGTGTTGATCTCGTCGAGGGCCAGGCGCGCGCCCTGCTCCATCTCGCGGGCGTCGGCGGCGGCGACCCCGGTGAGGGGGAGCAGGGCGCCGACGCGCAGGGGGCGACGGCGGACGGGTCGGGGCACGGACCGGCGGGTCGGCTCCTGGTCGGCGGCGATCAGGGCCCGGCCCAGACGGATCCGCTCGAAGCCCGCCGTCCCCCCGGGCGGGGGCACCACGACGAGGCCCTCGTCGACCGCGCGGGCGGCCGCAGCGCCCCGGGACGCGACGTCGAGCTTGGTCAACACGCGGTCGACGTGGGTCCCGACGGTGCGCGCGCCGATGGCGAGCCGGGCGGCCACGCCGGCGTTCGTGAGCCCGGCGACGAGCAGCGTGAGGACCTCGAGCTCGCGGCGGCTCAGGCCGTGGGGCAGGACCTCGAGCGGCTCGACGGCGACGAGCGCGGTGTCGTCCTCGACCGCCACGATCGCCCGCACGGGGCGACCGTCGAGGTGCAGGGCCCGCAGCTCGCCGGCGCCGGTGCGCAGCGCGCCGGCGGCGAGGCGCCGCAGCGCCGGCGGGACGTCGTCAGCGTCGCCGTCCTCCACCACGCGGACCCGACCCGCCGAGTCCACCCGCAGCGCGGCGCCACCGGGCGGATCCGCCCGAGGAAGCGTGACGCTCATGGTCGTCTCCTGCGTGCCGGTCCCGCGACCGTACCCCGGCCGGTTCGGCGGCGACCGTTCGTGACGTGATGGCTTCCCCGCCGCAACACGGGGTCCGTCGTTCGACGGATTCCCGTCGCGAGCCGCGGTCCTACCGTCCCGCCATGCGCCTCGGAATCTTCGCCCCGACCCTGTCCGGCGGCTGGGTCATCTCGACCGCGGCCCCCTGGTGGAAGCCCGACTGGTTCCTCATGCAGGAGACCGCGCTCAAGGCCGAGAACTACGGCTTCGACTTCCTCCTCGCGCCCAACAAGTACAAGGGCATGGACGGGGAGATCCATTTCTGGAACTACGCGCTCGACTCGTTCACGACGATGGCGGCGCTGGCGGCCGTCACGCGCAAGGTCATGCTGATCCCGTCGATCTCGCTGCTCTCGGTGCCGCCGGTGTACGCGGCGAAGCAGTGCAAGACGATCGCCGACATCGCCGGCCCGGGCCGCTTCGGCGTCAACATCATCAGCGGGTGGGAGAAGCCGGAGTGGGCGTCGATGGGCCTGTGGCCCGGCGACGAGTACTTCGGCTACCGCTACGACTACGCCGCGGAGTACATGCAGGTCATGCGGGAGCTGTGGGAGACCGGGCAGACCGACTTCGACGGACAGTTCTTTCACATGCGCGACGCCCGCCTGGAGCCGTGGTTCGACGACGGGAACATGCCCAAGGTGATCTGCGCGGGCCAGTCCGACCGCGGCATGCAGTTCACCGCCGAGCACGCCGACTACCAGTTCATGGGCGGCAAGCTCGACATCGCCGAGCTCACCGAGCAGATGGGCCGCGTGAAGACCGCGTCCGACAAGGCCGGGCGGCCCATGGAGGCGTTCCCGCTCTACCAGTGCGTGGTCCGCGACAGCCTCGCCGAGTGCGACGACGTCATCGGGACGTGGCGCGAGAGCCAGGAGATCGAGGTCGTCAAGACGATGACCGGGCACGCGTCGATGAACTCCGAGGCCGACGAGAACTCGCTGCACGCGACCCTGCTCGGCAACGACAACTTCATGCTGTGGGAGATCATCAAGGGCGACCCGAAGAGCGTCGCGGAACAGCTGCGCGCCATCGCCGACGTGGACGGCGTCAGCGGGGTCATGTTCACCTTCCAGGACTACCTGACCGACATCGACCGCTTCGGCCAGCAGGTCATGCCGCTGCTGGCGGACTGATCCCGCAGGGAGAACGATGCCCGACGACGTCGAGGTCGCCGGTCTCGAGCACAGCGTCGAGGTGATCGTCGACCGCTGGGGCGTGCCGCACGTCTACGCGGGCTCGGCGCACGACGCCTTTCTCGCCCAGGGGTTCCAGGCCGCCCGGGACCGGCTCTTCCAGATCGACCTGTGGCGCCGTCGGGGCCTGGGCCGCCTGGCCGAGGTGTTCGGGCCCGAGCACCTCGACCAGGACCGGGCCCGCCGGCTGCTGCTCCACCGGGGCGGCCTGGACCGCGAGTGGGCGGCCTACCCCGACACCACGCGGGAGATCGTCGGCGCCTTCGTCGACGGCGTGAACGCCTACGTCGACTGGGCCCTGGTCGACCCGGGCGAGCGGCTCCCCCCGGAGTTCGCGGCGCTCGGCCACACCCCGGCCCGGTGGCGGCCCGAGGACGTCGTCCGCATCCGCACCCACGGCCTGTTCTACAACGTCGAGCAGGAGCTGGCGCGCGCCCTGACCGTGCGCGACCTCGGCGTCGCGGCCGAGGAGCTGCGGGCCGTGCGGGGGCCGGACGGCCCGCTGGTCGTGCCGGACCCCGCCGTGCTCGAGCACCTGGGCGAGCACGTCCTCGACGTCTACCGGCGCGCGTTCGAGCCCGTCGACCTCGCCGGCAGCAACAACTGGGTCGTCGCCGGCCACCGGACCGCCACCGGGCGCCCCGTGCTGGCCAACGACCCGCACCGCGCGATCACGGTGCCCTCGCTGCGCTACCTCGCCCACCTCGAGGCGCCGGGCCTGTCGGTGATCGGGGCCGGCGAGCCGGCCCTGCCCGGCATCTCGATCGGCCACAACGGCCGGGTCGCCTTCGGCCTGACGATCTGGCCGATCGACCACGAGGACCTGCTCGTGTACGCCCTGCACCCCACCGACGACGGCCGCTACGGCGTGGACGGGGGGTGGGCGGACCTCGAGGTCGTCGAGGAGGACGCCGGTGTCGCCGGCGCGGTGCACACGCTGGCCTTCACCCGGGACGGGCCGGTGCTCCACGTCGACACCGAGGCCCGCGTGCTCGTGGCCCTGCGCGCCGCGTGGCTGGAGCCGGGCATGGCGCCCTACCTCGCCAGCCTCGCCCACCAGGACGCCGCCGACGTGCACGCCTTCCGCGCCGCCCTGGCCGGGTGGGGTGCGCCCGGGGTCAACCAGGTCTTCGCCGACGTCCACGGCTCCATCGGGGTGCAGGCGTGCGGCCGCGTCCCGCGCCGGGCCGGGTGGGACGGGGCGCTGCCCGTCCCCGGCGACGGGCGGTTCCCGTGGGCCGGCGTCGTGCCGCTCGACGAGCTCCCGGGCGAGATCGACCCGGCCGCGGGGGCGCTGACCACGTCGAACCAGGACACCGGCGACGCCTCCGGGGCGACGGTCGACTGGTACTCGAGCGCCCGGCACGAGCGGCTGGCGGCGTGGCTCGCCGAGGACACGGCGGTCGACGTCGCCGCGAGCCTGCGGTGGCAGACGGACGAGCTCAACGCGCACGGCCGCGCCCTGCTCGACCGGCTGGCCGGGCTGGAGGTGCCCGGACCGTGGTGGGCCGAGCTCCAGGCCTGGGACGGCGTCGAGGACGCCGGCTCGCGGGCGGCGCTGCTCTTCCAGGTCTGGATGCGCCGGCACTGGCGACCGTGGCTGGCCGCCCGGTGCCTGGAGCACCTCGGTCACGACCCCGCCGCAGTCGGCCGCCTGGCCCGCGACGACGCGCTGTTCTCGGACCTCCGCCCGGACCTGCGGATGCTCGAGGTCGTCGATCCCGCCACCCTCGCCGACGGCGTCGCCGCCACCCTGCGCGCCGCGCTGACCGAGATCGAGGGGCTCCTCGGCGCCGATCCCGCGTCGTGGTCCTGGGGCGCCCTGCACCGCACCGAGCTGCGCCACCCGGTGCTCCCGGACGCGTCCCTGCCGCCGGTCCCTCGGTCCGGCAGCGGCGACACCGTCGGGCTCGCCGGCCACGACGCCACGTTCAACGCGGTGATGGGCAGCAGCTTCCGGATGGCCCTCGACGTCGGTGACTGGGACCGCAGCCGCGTGCTGAACGCCCCGGGGCAGTCGGGTGACCCGCGCTCGCCCCACTACGCCGACCTGCTCGACCGGTGGGCCGCCGGCGACGCGTTCCCGCTGGTCTACACCCGCGCCGCGGTCGAGGAGGCCGCCGAGCACCGGCTCATCCTGCGCCCGGCTCCTTCGTGACGTCGTCGATCGTCAGCGTCCCGAGGTCGGTGTTGGCGACGTAGACCTCGCTGCGGTCCGGGGACACGGCGAGGACGACGGCGTCGGCGTAGGGCTCCACGAACCACCCGACCTCGCTCGTGCGGTCCTGCGGATCCACCGCGGCGAGGACCGGGGGGTCGCCGCCGAGGGCGAGGAACACGCGCCGGCCGTCCCGCGAGACCGTCAGCGCCGTCACCGGCCCGGGCAGCGGCACCGAGGCGACGACCTCGCCGCGCGCGGCGTCGAGCACGGACAGGGCGTGGCGCGGCTCGGTGCTGCCGACGTAGAACGCGTCACCGTCCGGTGCGGCGACCACCACGTGCGCGGGGGCGTCGAGGGGGATCGCCGCCAGCAGGCGGCGCGTGCCGACGTCGATGACGTCGGCGGTCGAGCGGCGCTCGTCCACGGCGAGCAGGCGGGTGCCGTCGGCGCTCACCGCGAGGCCGGTGGCCGTGCGCCCGAGCGAGCCCACGACGCGGCGGCCGCCCAGGTCCACCACGAGGGTGTCGCGGGCCGTCGGGACGAAGGCCGTCGTTTGGCGGGGGTCGACGACCGGGGCGCCCGTCGGTGGCTCGGGGAGGGCGATCGCGGCGACGACCGACGCCGTCGTCATGTCGACCACCACCAGGCCGAGGCGGCCCGTGGTGGTCACGACCATCTGCCCGCCCGCGGCGTCCGCGGAGGCCCCGACGGTCCGGCCGCCGAGCGGGATCTGGGCGACCCCGGTGCGTGCCCCGGTGTCGAACACCGAGACGCCCTCGGAGCCGGCGTTGGCGAGGTAGGCCTCCCGGCCGTCGGCGGTGAACGCCACGGCGACCGGGCTGATCCCGATGGAGATGCCGTCGCCGACGTAGCGACGGGTGGCGACGACCCCGCCGACGATCAGCGCGACGGCGAGCGCGGCCACGAGCGTGCGCCGCGCCCACCGGGTCCGGACGAGCGGCGGCGCCCACCGGTGCAGCGCCCGCCCCAGGCCGTCGGCCGGGATCGTGGTCAGGCGGGTGAGCCGGGCGGTCGGCCGGCGGCGCAGCGCCGCGGACGCGGCCGCCGCGAACGCACCCGCGGACGGCGGCCGCGCCGCCGGGTCTTTCGCCATGCCCTGCGCGACGACCTCGCCGACCGCGGCCGGGATCGTGTCGTCGACCAGGGTGGGCGGCGAGAGGTACAGGTGCGCGCCGACGAGCGCCGACGGGTCCTCGTCGCCGAACGGCGGGCGGCCCGTGAGGCACTCGTGGAGCAGGCAGGCGAGCGAGTACACGTCGGAGCGCGCGTCGGCGGGCTCCGCGCGCAGCCGCTCGGGCGCCATGTACGGGAGCGTCCCGATCACCGTGCCGTCGTGGGCCGCCGTCACCGAGCCCGTGGGGCGGGCGATGCCGAAGTCGGCGAGGTAGGCGAAGTCGCCGCGGCCCACCAGGACGTTCGACGGCTTGACGTCGCGGTGCACCAGGCCCGCCGCGTGCGCCGCGTCGAGGGCGGCGGCGACCTGGGTGACCAGGCCGACCGCGCGCGCGGGCGCCAGGGGCCCCTCGCGGATCAGGGTGTCGAGGCCGACCCCGTCGATGAGGCGCATGTCGAGGAACAGCTGGCCGTCGATCTCGCCGAAGTCGTGCACCGGGACGACGTGGGGCTCGCGCAGGTCGGCCGCCGCCTCGGCCTCGCGCCGGAACCGCTCGCGGTAGGCCGGGTCGGCGCCGAAGCGGGGGTGGAGCAGCTTGAGAGCGACCCACCGGTTGCGCCGCGTGTCCCAGGCACGGTGGACCTCGCCCATCCCGCCGCTGCCCAGCGACGGGCCCAGGCGGTAGGGACCCAGATCCGCGGACACGGCCTCCAGCGTCCCCGAGGACCGGGGCCGGTGCCCAGCGTCAGCCGTGCGCGGCGATCTTCGTGAGCGTGACCACCGCGCCCAGGGCGACGGGTGACGGGGACGCGGGGAGCGGGAAGCCGGGTCGGTGTGGACCCTGCGGATCGTGCCGAACCTGCGCAGCTCCGTGGTGGAGGAGATGCCCGCGACGCAGGAGGCGCTCTTCACCTCGGCGCTGGGCGACGCCGACCCCGCCCTGCTCGCGGACCCGCGCGTGCGGCCCTTCACGTGGCGACGGCTGCTCGCGGCGCTGCGCGACCCCGAGCTCGCGCTGCTCGAGGTCGCCGAGCCGCTGTGGGCGGGGGAGTGGGTCCGGGCCCTGCGCGCCGTGGCGCTGGTCAAGGTGCTGCGTCGGGACGTGGCGGTCGCGACCTACGCGATCGAGAACCTCGACGCCCGCGAACGGCTGGGCTCCCGGCGGCGCGCGCTCGCGGTCGGGGCCTCGATGCTGACCCTGGACGCCGTGGCGTTCGGGACGTCCGGTGCGGCGACGAACTACCGGCGGGCGTTCGGGTGGTCCCTGCGCCGCACCGAGCACGCCGTCCTGCCGCCGCGGCTCGGCGACTGCCGGGTCTGCGGGCCGGGCGACGCCGAGCGCGACCGGACCGTGCTGTTCCTCGGCGCGCCGAGCGACCGCAAGGGGTTCGGGGTCCTCCTCGACGCCTGGACGCGGTGCGGGGCCGCCGACCGGGGCTGGCGGCTGGTGGTCGCCGACCCGTCCGGCGCGGTCGAGCGGGCGGTGCCGCCCGGGGTGTCGATCACGTCGCCGACCCGCGCCGCCGTGCACGACCTCCTGCGGCGCGCCGCGGTGGTCGCCCTGCCGTCGGTGCGGCGCCCGGGCTGGCGCGAGCAGATCGGGCTGCCGCTGGTGGAGGGGCTGGCGCACGGCTGCCGGGTCGTGACGACGACGGAGACGGGGCTCGCCGACGACCTGCGCGGGCACGCGCTGGTCACCCTCACCACTCCGGGCGACCCGGGGAGCCTCGCCGACGGTCTGGCGCGGGCGATGGGCGGCGGGTCGCACGACGTCGCCGAGACCTACCCCTCGGGCGGCGCGGGGTACGCGAAGAGCGACGTCGTCGCCTGGTGGCTGCAGGCCACCGGAGCCGCCGGTGTCACCGCGCCGGCGCGGCGGTGAGCGCCGCGGCGAGGTCCGCGGCGATCGTGGCGGCGTCCGCGGTGTCGGGCCAGTGCCGGGCCAGGCGCCTGTCGGGCCCGACGAGGTAGGTCATGGCGGTGTGCGGCACCGCGTACCCGTCGGGGTCGTCGGGGTCGGGGCGACGCCGGGCGAACACCCGGAACGCGCGCTTCGCGGTCTCGACCTGCTCCGGGGTGCCGGTGAGCCCGGTGAAGCGCGGGGAGGACGCGGCGAGGAACGTCCGCAGCACCGCCGGGGTGTCGCGCTCGGGGTCGACGGTGACGTAAAGGGGACGCAGCCGTGCGTGCTCCCCGACCCGCTCGAGGGCCTCGCCGAGCTTCGCCAATGCCCGGGGGCACACCACCCGGCACGCGGTGAACCCGAACTGCACCAGCAGCCAGTCCCCGCGGTAGGAGTCGGCGTCGACGGGCGTGCCGTGATGGTCGACGAGGTCGAAGGCGATCTCCGTCGGTGCGCTCACGGCACCAGCTCGAGGTCGTGCGCGGGACCCGGCGGCACGTCGACGCGCAGTCCCTCCGGCACCGCCCGCACGCCGTCGCCCGAGCGCACGATCTCGCCGTCGAGGCGCACCTGCGCGCCGTCGGGCACGCGGTCGAGGACGACCGCCCCGTGGTCGCCGTCGCCGTCGCCGTCATGGAGGCCGAGGCGGCGCAGCCGGGCGTGCAGGACCCCGTCGACGACCTCGGCCCGGCTCACCTCGACGTCCCGCCCGACCTCGGTCAGCGCCGGCTCGGCGAAGTGCTCCGGGCCCCACGGGCGCTGGTAGAGCTCGTGGAGCCCGTCCGGGACGTCGAGCCGGGCGTAGCCGAGCAGGACGTTGCCGGTCATGGGCTCGATCTCGGTGCGGTGGCCGTCGGCGTCGTTCGTCGTGTCGTTGCGCGGGTAGTAGAGACCGCCGTCCTGCCAGGTCGGCGCCATGAAGCGGTCGGCGTGGGCGAGGATGCCGTCCAGGGTGGCGCGGTCGCCCATCTCCGCCGCCCAGGCGGCCACCCAGCCGAGGTCGCAGGTGTCGGTGACGACCCTCTGGCCTATGACCTCCATGGCCGGCGTCGACCGCACGGCGATGGTGCCGTCGGGGCCGTGCTCGAGGAAGTCCGCGACCTGGCGCGGGTAGTGCTCGCGCACGAAGTCGCGGTTCCAGGTGTTCATCAGGGCGCCACACCAGGCGTCCACCCACGGCGCCTGCAGCGCGTTCGGCCGCACGACCTTCGAGTCCTCGAGGATCATCTGGTTGTAGTGGCCGGTGTCGTCGAGGCGGCCGAAGTCCGCCCAGGCCTTCTCGTAGCCGGCGACGACCTCGGTGGCGCGGTCGCCGCCGGTGATCGCGTCGTGCAGCCGGAACCCGAGGATCGCGGGCTGGTTGCAGATCTGGAACACGCAGTTGGGCTCGCAGGCCACGCCGAGGTAGCCGTTCTCGACCATCTGCCAGTAGAGGTGCTCGTTCAGCGAGTCGCGGTCGTAGGCGAACCGTTTCGGCTCGCCGCCCCAGAAGAACGACCAGTGCTCGAAGGTGAGCGCGCCGGGCTGCGCGTAGCGGTCGTCGGCGAAGAGGTGGTCGTGCAGCAGGGCGCACGACTGCACGTACGCCGAGTACATGATGTTGTCGCGCACCACCGGGTCCCACTCCTCGTGGTAGCCGTCCGAGAGGTGCGCGTTCATGACCATGCCGCCGCGGGAGACGTCGCGCCAGTAGAGCCAGACGTCGGGCATGAGCAGCTTCTCGATCAGCCGCTGGATCGTCGGCCGGAAGAGCCCCGGCGCCGCGGGGAGGCGGTGCCGGTGGGCGAGGGCCAGCCCGTAGATCATGTAGGCGAGCTGGAAGCGGTAGCTGCCGAAGTCGTCCTCGCCGGCGCCCTTGCCCTGCATCTGCGACCAGTCGTGGGGCAGCCGGCGGGACAGGTTGTCCCAGTGCCGCAGATGGCCGATCTGGTTCGCGTCCAGCACCGACGGCGTCGTCATGTACCCGGACGCTAGCCAGGTCCGACCCACCGCCGGTAGGCCTCGGCGTCGACGACCGGTCGCCTGCACGGGCGGCCCCGCTCAGCGGCCGGAGCGGGGCGTCTCCACCGACACCATCGTCGACTTGATCACCGCGATCGCGAGGTCGCCGACCTTGAGGTCCAGCTCCTGCACGGCTTCGGTGCTCATCAGCGAGACGATGCGCGCCGGCCCGCACTGCATCTCGACCTGGGCCATGACCGTGTCCGTCACGACGTCGGTCACCAGCCCGACGAGACGGTTGCGCGCCGAGCGGTTCACGCCCGACGGGTCCTCGACCTGGTGCGCGCGGCGTTGGGCGAGCTTCGCGAGGACCTCGCCGTCGACGACGCGGCGGCCCGAGGCGTCGAGCGTGGTCACGCCCTCGGACTCGGCCAGGCGCCGCATGGTGTCGTCGCTGATCCCGAGCAGGTTCGCGGCCTCGGCGATCCGGTACGTCGGCACCCTCGACAGGCTAGCGACCGGCCCCTGGTCTCCGGACCGGGCGGCCGCGATGCTGACCGGTGTGGTGCCGGGGGAGACGGTCGAGGGCCCGCTGCGCTGCGGGGTCCTGGGCGAGGTCGTCCTCGTGGCGGGGTCGCGGACCGAGCCCGTCGCCGGCCGCCGGACCGCCGAGGTGCTCGCCGCGCTGCTGGTCGACGTCTCGTGCCCGCGGTCGGTCGACGAGCTCGTGGCCGCGGTGTGGGGCGACGACGCCCCGCCGACCGCGGCGACGATGGTGCACGGCGCGGTCCGACGGCTGCGCACCGCGGCCGGCGGCGACCGCGCCCGCTTCGTGGTCTCCCGCGGCGGCCGGTACGCGGTGGCCCCCGAGGTGGCGCTCGACGCCGCGGAGTTCGAGGCGCTGGTGGCCGGGGCCCGGCCCGAGGTGGCGTCCTCGCCCGCCCGGGCGGCCCGGCGGCTGACCGCGGCGCTCGCGCTGTGGCGCGGTCCGGCTTTCGCGGGCGTCGAGCAGCCCTTCGCCCGGGACGCGGCGGCGCGACTCGACGCGCTGCGCGTCGAGTGCGCCGAGCTGCTGGCCGAGGCCGAGCTCGCCCTCGCCGAGCCCGCCCGCGCGGTGGCCGTGCTCGCACCCCTCGTCGCCGCCGACCCGTCCCGCGAACGCGCGGCCGCCGTGCTGATGACCGCCCTGGCCGGCGCCGGCCGCACCGCCGAGGCGCTGCGCACCTTCGACCGCGTGCGCACGGCCCTGGCCGAGGACCTGGGGCTGGAGCCGGGCCCGGCGCTGCGGGAGATCGCGGCCGGGCTCCGACGCGGGGACGACGTCCCGGACCGGGGATCGTCCCGGGCGCTGCGGGGCCCACCGCGCCCGCTGGGCTCGTTCGTCGGGCGGGAGGACGACCTCGCCCACCTCGCCGGCCTCCTCGCGGACCACCGGCTGGTCACCGTGACCGGTCCCGGAGGGGCCGGCAAGACCCGGCTCGCCCTCGAGGCCTGCGGCCGCGGGTCGGCGCGGGTGGTGTTCGTCGACCTCGCCCGCGCGGCGTCCGGCGACCGGTTCGAGGACGTGGTCGCCGACGCGACCGGGGTCCGGGCCGACCCCGGCGCGGTCGCGGCCGCCGTCGCCGTCGCCCTCGCCGACGCACCGACCCTGCTCGTGCTCGACAACGCCGAGCACGTGCTGGACCGCTGCGCGGCATTCGTGCGCGAGCTGCTCGAGAGCACCGGCGGCCTCGGCGTGCTGGTGACCAGCCGGGAACGGCTCGGGCTGCCCGGCGAGCAGGTGTCGGTGCTCGACCCGCTCCCGCTGCCCCCGCCGCGGGCGGAGCCCGGCGAGATCGGGCGATCGCCGGCCGTGCAGCTGTTCGTCCGGCGCGCCGCCGCGGCGCGGTCGGGATTCGCGCTCGCCGCGGACAACGCCGAGGCCGTCGCCGAGGTCTGCCGCCGGCTCGACGGCCTGCCGCTCGCGGTCGAGCTCGCAGCGGCGCGGACCGCGGCGCTCCCGCTCGCCGAGCTCGAGGCCGGCCTCGCCGACCGGTTCCGGCTCCTGGCCCCGTCCGCCCGCCGCCACGACCCGTCGCGCCGTGCCGGCCTGGCCGCCACGATCGCCTGGAGCCGCGACCTGCTCGACGACGCCGAGCAGCGACTGTTCGCGCGCCTCGGCGTCTTCCCGGCGGGCTTCGACCTGGACGCGGCGCGCGGTGTCACCGGGGAGCGGGACGCCGCGGCGACCCTGGGGCGCCTGGTCGACGCGAGCCTGGTGCGCCCCGAGGACACGGCCGCCGACCGCTGGCGCTACCGGATGCTCGAGTCCACCCGGGAGTTCGCCGTCACGTGCCTCGCGCCCGGCGACCTCGACCCGCTGCGCCGGCGCCACGCCCACCACTTCCTCGCGGTCGGCCGCGACGTCGCCCCGCACCTGCACCGGGCCGGCGCGGGCCCCTGGCTGGACGCGCTGCACGCCGAGCGCGACAACCTGCGCGCCGCGCTCCGCTGGGCCGAGGGCACCGGCGGCGACCGCGAGGTGCTGATCGGGCTGTGCGATGTCCTGTGGCACTACTGGGACGTGCGCGGGTCCCGCGCCGAGGGGCTCGGCCCGCTGACCGCGGCCCTGGCGGTCGTCGGCCCCGACGACCCGCGGCGCCCGGCGCTGCTCTCCGCCTGCGCGCTGCTGCACCTCGGGCGGGGCGAGTTCGACGACACCGAGCGGGTGGCCGGCGAGCAGCACCGTCTCGCCCTCGCCGCGGGGGACCGGCGCTGGGAGGGCGACGCGCAGGCCCTGCGCGCCACGGTCGACTGGGCGCGAGGCCGCTTAGACCGCGCCCAGCAGCGCTACGAGGACGGCATCGCCGCGTCGCTGGCCGGGGGCGACGTGTGGCGCGGGGCGATGGCGGAGGCGCAGCTGGCGCGCTTGCACCGCGACCGCGCCGAGCCCGACGCGGCGCGTGCCCTCGCCCGGCGCGCGACGGACCACGCCGACGAGGTGGGCGAGGACCTCGCCCGCGGGCTGGCCCTCGACGTCCTGGCGTCGATCGAGCAGCGGTGGGGCGACCCGGCCGACGCCCGCCGCCTCGTCGAGGCCGCCCTGGAGCACTACCGGCTCGTCGGCTACCGCGAGGGCGAGGCGTCGGCGCTCGCGCTGTCGGCCCGGATCGCGGCGGCGGCCGCGGACGTCGAGGGGGCCCGGCGCGGTTTCGACCAGGCCGGGAGCATCTTCCGGCGCATCGGGCACCGGGCGGGCGTCGCGGCCACCGCGGAGGAGCTCGCCGCGCTCGGGTGATCGTGAACTCGGTGACGATCCCGCGCAGATGTGACCGGCATCGTCACCGGGACGGCGATCGAGACCGCGCCGGCCTCGGGTTAGGGGCGAGTTAGCCGCGCCCCGGACCGTCGTCGCCCATGAGCACACCGATCACCCTCGACCACGACCCGGCCACCGTCCTGCGCCCCGCCGACGCCGGGTACGACGCCGCCCGGTCCGTCTTCAACGCGATGATCGACCGGCGTCCCGCGGCCATCGTGCGCTGCCGAGACGCCGGGGACGTCGCCCGGGGGATCGCGCTGGCCCGGACGCACGACCTCGCGCTGTCGGTGCGCGGCGGCGGGCACAACGTCGCGGGCACCGCCGTGTGCGACGGCGGGGTGATGCTCGATCTGTCCGCGATGCGCGACGTCCACATCGACCCGGTCGCCCGGACCGCGGTGGCCGGCCCCGGCTGTCTGCTCGGGGACCTCGACCGCACCACCGGGGCCCACGGTCTCGCGACCCCGCTCGGCGTCATGTCGGGCACCGGGATCGCCGGGCTCACCCTGGGCGGCGGGCTGGGCTGGCTGAACGGCCGCCACGGGCTGGCCTGCGACAACCTCGTCGCCGCCGAGGTGGTCACCGCCGACGGCGCGGTGCGGCGTGTCGACGCCGACCACCACCCCGACCTGCTCTGGGGCCTGCGCGGGGGCGGCGGCAACCTCGGCGTCGTCACCGCGTTCACCTACCGGCTCCACCCGGTCGACACCGTCCTCGCGGGCGGCCTGTCCTGGCCGTGGGCGGCGGCCCGCGACGTGCTGCGCCGCCACGACGACCTCCTCGCCACCGCACCCGACGAGATCGCGACCGCCGTCTCGTTCACCCGGGACCCGGAGGCCGGGCCGGTCGTCTCGATCGCCGTCTGCTGGAGCGGGGACCCCGCGGCCGGCGAGCGCGTGCTCGCGCCGCTGCGCTCGGTCGCCACCCCGACCGTCGACGCCGTCGCGCCGACGTCCTTCGTCGCCTGGCAGAGCGCCCCCGACGCGGGCTACCCCCTCGGGCGGCGCCACTACTGGAAGTCGGGCTACCTGCGCGAGCTCACCGACGACGCGATCACGGCGCTGCTCGACCTGGTGCCCCACATCCCGTCGGCCGCGAGCGGTGTCGGGATGCAGGCCCTGCGGGGTGCGGCCGCCCGTGTGCCGGTCGACGCCACGGCCTTCCCCCACCGCGCCCGGCAGTACGACCTGCTCCTGCTCGGGCAGTGGGACGACCCCGCCGACGACGAGCGCAACGTCGCGTGGGGTCGCCGCTCCTTCGACGCGCTCGCGCCGCACCTCGCCGACGCGGTCTACGTCAACAACCTCGGCGCGGAGGGCCCGGACCGTGTGCGCGCCGCCTACGGCCCCAACCACGCCCGCCTCGCCGGGCTCAAGCGGACCTGGGACCCCGACAACGTCTTCCGGCTCAACCAGAACGTCGCACCGGCGCGGGGCTGAGTGGACCACGGTGCGTGGTCCCGACGGGTCCTGGCGCGCCACCGGTGAGGGCAGGAGTCTGAGAGGTATCTCAGTGGCTCTCGGCTCAGGAGTGGATCCGTGAAGAAGCTTCTCAACGACCCGGGCGACCTCGTCGCCGAGTCCCTGCGCGGGCTGGACCGTGCGCACCCCGAACTGCGCGTCGACCACGAGAACCGGATCCTCTACCGCGCCGACGCCCCGGTGGCCGGCAAGGTCGGGCTGCTCTCGGGCGGCGGCAGCGGCCACGAGCCCGCGCACGGCGGCTTCATCGGGCCCGGCATGCTCGACGCGGTCTGTGCCGGCGAGGTGTTCACCTCGCCCGTGCCCGACCAGATGGCCGAGGCCACGAAGAACATCGACGGCGGCGTCGGCGTCCTGCACCTCGTCTGGAACTACACCGGCGACGTCATGAACTTCGACATGGCCGCCGAGCTGGCCGCCGCGGAGACCGACACGCGCGTCGAGGCCGTGGTGATGAACGACGACGTGGCGGTCGAGGACAGCCTGTTCACCGCGGGCCGGCGCGGCACCGGCGCCGCCATCGCCGTCGAGAAGATCGTCGGGGCGGCCGCCGAGCAGGGCCGCAACCTCACCGAGCTGGCCGACCTCGCGCGTCGCGTGAACGAGAACAGCCGCAGCATGGGGATGGCGCTCACCTCGTGCACGGTCCCGGCGAAGGGGAGCCCGACGTTCGACCTCCCCGACGACGAGATCGAGATCGGCATCGGGATCCACGGCGAGCCGGGGCGCCGCCGGGTGCCGCTGGCGCCCGCCCACGACATCGCGCAGATGCTCGTCGACCCGGTGCTCGCCGACCGCGACTTCACCGGCGGCGACGGCGTGCTCGTGTTCGTCAACGGCATGGGCGCCACCCCGATGCTCGAGCTGTACCTGATGTACGGCGAGATCGCGGCGCTGCTCGACAAGGCCGGCGTCGTCCCGGCCCGCACCCTGGTCGGGCCCTACGTCACCAGCCTGGACATGGCCGGCTGCTCGGTGTCGATCACGAAGCTCGATGACGAGATGATCCGGCTCTGGGACGCACCGGTGGCCACCGCGGGCCTCCGGTGGGGCATGTGATGGCGGGAGTCGACGTCGAGACCCTGCAGCGCTGGCTGCGGGGCTTCGCCGCGTCCGTCGCCGAGCAGCGCGACGCCCTCACCGCCCTCGACGCCGCCATCGGCGACGCCGACCACGGCGCGAACATGCACCGCGGGATGACGGCGGTGACGGAAGCGGTGACCGCGACACCGCCCGCGGACCCGACGGCGCTGCTCAAGCAGACCGCGACGGTGCTCATCCGCTCGGTCGGCGGGGCGTCCGGCCCGCTCTACGGGACGCTGTTCCTGCGGATGGCGTCGGCCACCGGCGGGGAGACGGTCCTCGAGCCCGCGACGTTCGCGAAGGCGCTGCGGGCGGGGCTCGAGGGCGTGATCTCGCGCGGGAAGGCCGAGCTCGGCGACAAGACGATGGTGGACGCCCTCGCCCCGGCCCTCGACGCGCTCGACGCCTCGCTGGCCGAGGGCGGGTCCCTCGCGACGGCCCTGCACGCCGCGTCCGAGGCCGCCGACGCCGGGCGCGACGCCACGACGCCGATGATCGCCAGGAAGGGGCGCGCGAGCTACCTGGGCGACCGCAGCGCGGGTCACCAGGACCCGGGCGCCACCTCGGCGGCGCTGCTGGTGGCCGCGGCGGCGGCGGCCGTGTCAGGCGACGGGTGACCGTCGGGATCGTCGTCGTCTCGCACAGCCGGGCCCTCGCCGAGGCGGCGACCGCCCTGGCCGGGGAGATGGTGCGCGGCGGCGACCTCACGATGGAGGTCGCCGCCGGGCTCGACGACGGCGGCTTCGGCACCGACGCGGTCGCCATCAGCGAGGCGATCACCGGCGCCGACCGCGGCGACGGGGTGGTCGTGCTCATGGACCTCGGCAGCGCGGTCCTCTCGGCCGAGCTCGCGCTCGAGATGGTCGACGACGACGTCCGCGAGCGCGTCGTGCTCTGCCCGGCCCCGCTGGTCGAGGGGCTCGTCGTCGCCGCCGTCAGCGCCGCGGGCGGGGCCTCGGCAGCGGAGGTCGCCGCCGAGGCCGGGGACGCGCTGGAGGCGAAGGTCGGGCACCTCGGCGGTGCGGCGGCCGCGACCCCGGCACCCGTCACGGCGAGCGGCGACGAGCGGCGGGCGACCTTCACGGTGTCGATGCCCCACGGCCTGCACGCCCGCCCCGCCGCGGCGCTCGTGCAGGCGGTGCGCGGACTCGACGCCGAGGTCCGGCTGCGCAACGTCACCCTCGACGGGCCCGAGGTCTCCGCGGCGAGCCTGTCGAAGGTCGCCACGCTCGGGGCGCTGCAGGGACACGAGGTCGCGGTCCGCGCCGTCGGTGGCGACGCCGCCGAGGCGGTCCGCCGGGTCGTCGGGCTCGCGGACGAGGGGTTCGGGGAGGCCACCGCGACGCCGGCAGCCTCGCAGGCGACGGCCGGCACCCACGGTCCGATCCCCGCCGCACCGGGTATCGGGATCGGGCCCGCGCGGGTCGCGGCGCCCGCGGCGGTCGCGGTCCCCGCCGCGCGTCCCGGCACCCCGGACGAGCAGCAGGCCCGCCTGGACGCGGCCCGCGCCGAGGCCCGCACCCGCCTGGCGGCCGTCCGCGACACCGCCGCCCGCGAGATCGGGGCCGCGGAGGCAGCCATCTTCGACGCCCAGCTGCTGCTGCTCGACGACCCCGACCTGCTTGCGGACGCCGGCGCCCGCGTCGACGCCCACGCCGACGCGGCGCGCGCCTGGGCGGACGCCCTCGACGCGGTCGAGCGCGACTTCGCCGGCGCCGCGGACGAGTACCTGCGCGCCCGCGCCGCCGACGTCCGCGCCGTCCGGGACCAGGTGCTGCGCGCCCTGGGCGGTGTCGCCGAGGACGCCACGCCCGCGGACGGCATCCTCGTCGCCGACGACCTCACGCCCGCCGAGGCCGCCGCCCTCGACCCCGCGCGCACGCCGGCGGTGGTGCTGGCGGGCAGCAGCCCGACCGCGCACGCCGCGATCCTGCTGCGGGCCCGCGGCGTCGCGGCCGTGGTGGGGGCGGGTGCGGCTCTGGTCGCGCGGGCCGGGGAGGGCGCGCTGCTCGTGGTCGACGGCGCCACCGGCGAGGTCGTCGTCGACCCCGACCCCGCGACGCTGTCGGCGTTCCGCGACCGCGCCGCGGCCCTGGACCGGCGTCGCGACGACGCCGCCCGCCGGGCCCACGAGCCGGCGGTGACCCGGGACGGCACCACCGTGCTCGTCGGCGCCAACGTCGGCTCGGCCGCCGACGCCCGGGCCGCCCTCGGGGCCGACCTCGCCGGCCTGGTCCGCACGGAGTTCGGCTTCCTCGACCGGCAGCAGGCGCCCGACGTCGCCGAGCAGGAGGCGGCGTACCGGGCGATCGCCGAGGCCATGAACGAGGACGGCATCGGGCGGCGCGTCACGCTGCGCACCCTCGACGTCGGCGGCGACAAGCCGCTGGACTACCTGCCGGTGGCGCCCGAGGCGAACCCGTTCCTCGGGGTGCGCGGCATCCGCCTCGCGCTGGCGCGGCCCGAGCTGCTCGCCGACCAGCTGCAGGCGATCGTGCGGGTCGCCCACGACCACCCCGTCGACGTCATGTTCCCGATGGTCGCCGGGGTGGACGAGCTGGCCGCGGCCCGCGCGGCCCTCGACGGCGCGGTCGACGCCGTCGGCCGGGGGCGCCCGGACGGGTTGCGGGTCGGGATCATGGTCGAGGTCCCGGCCGCCGCGCTCAAGGCGGCCGCGTTCGCCCCGCACGTCGACTTCTTCTCGATCGGCACGAACGACCTCACCCAGTACGCGCTGGCCGCGGAGCGCGGGAACGACCGGCTGGCGACGCTCGCCGACCCCCTCGACCCGGGTGTGCTGGCGCTGATCGCGGCCACCGTCCGCGGCGCAAGGGACGACGTGCTGGTGGCGGTCTGCGGCGAGCTCGCCGGCGACGAGCAGGCGGCCGCGTTGCTCGTCGGTCTGGGGGTCCGCGAGCTCAGCGTCGCCCCCGCCGGCGTCGCGACGATCAAGGAGGCCGTCCGCGCCGTCGACGTCGGCGAGGCCCGTGCCCTGGCCGCGGCGGCCCTCGCCTGCCCGGACGCGGCCGGCGTCCGGGCGCTGCTCACGCCGGCCCGCGCGTGACCCGGCGCGGGTGCAGCACGATGCGGCGCAGGTCCTCCTCCCGGGAGTACAGCGCGAGCAGCTCCCGGTGCTCGGGAGTTGTCGTGTCCTTCCAGTAGCGGTCGGCGAGGCGCCGGGCCAGGTCCGCGGCGCCGTCGGCGTGCACCGTCACGTCCGCCTCGATCGACACCCAGCCCTCCGGCTCGTCGGGCAGCGTCATCACGACGAACGACGCCCGCGGGTCCGCCTGCAGGCGGCGCACCTTCAGCGCGTCCGCCATCGAGAACAGCGCCACCTCGCCGTCGGCCGTCGTCTCGAACCACACCGGACGCGGCGCGGGCAGCCGGCGCGGGCCCGGCGGGATCGTGAGCAGCCCGTGCAGGGGGCGGTCGAGCAGGGCCCGGTCGGTGGCGGTGATCGTGTCGTCGGCCATGGCCCCAGACTGCGGCACGGTGATCGCCGCGCCCATGCGCGCGGCTCCAGGACACCTGCGCGAGCGTCTACCGTGGACGGCGTGGCGACGGTCGACGGGCTGCTCGGCGCGCTCCACGTCGGCGACCCGGAGCTCGGCGTCGCGCGGCTCGGGCCCGGCCCGACGTCGGTGCCCGCGGGTGACCGCTGGAGCCTCCTCGCGGTCGCGCGCGGCGAGGTCGACGTCCTCGGCACCACCCTCGGTCCCGGGGACGCCGTCCTGACCCGCGGCCGCGGCGCCCTCGCCGTCCGGGTGGCCGGCGAGGGCGCGACGGTGCTGGTGACCCGGTTCGCCCTGCACGGCGAGGCCCGCCGTCTGGCGCGACTGCCGGAGCCCGCCGTCGTGTACGCGGACTCGGAGTTCTGCCGGTTGCTGATCGAGCGGGTCACCGGCGAGGTCGAGCAGCACCGGACCGCCGACGTCGTGTCCGCTCGCCTGCTCGACTGGCTCGTCGTCGACACCGTGCGCGACGTGCTCGCGGGGGAGCCGGCGACGATCGCCGACCCGGACGTCGCGGCCGCGCTGGCCGCCGTCCACGCGGACCCGGCCGCCGCGTGGACGGTCGACGGGCTCGCCCGGCGCGCCGGCGTGGGCCGCGCCGCGTTCGCCCGCCGGTTCCGCGAAGCGGTCGGCACCGCGCCGCTGTCCTACGTCCGCGAGCACCGCCTCGACCTCGCCGAGCGGGCGCTGCTGGCCGAGCCCGACGCGACCGTCGCCGCGGTCGCCCGCCGTGTCGGCTACGCCAGCCCGTTCAGCTTCAGCGCGGCCTTCCGCCGCCACCGGGGCGTCGCCCCCAGCGCGCTGCGATCCCTGCTCTGACCGGCGACACCCGCTGACTGATGTAGCCGCATGGCGGACGAGGTCGGTCGACCGAACCCCGACCCGCCGGGCGACGAACGCCATCGCACGGTCCTCACGGGCCGGCGAGGAGGCTCGAGCACCGTGACCAGCCCCGTGGCGACGGCGTCGCCGTTCGACGAACCGTGGTCGGTGCTGCTCGTGGTCACGGGCGTCCTCGTCCTGCCGGCCGGGACGGGCCTGCAGGTGCTCTGGCTGATCGTGGTCGGCCTCGCCGCCGCGCTGATCCGTGTCCGCGCCCAGGCCGTGCCGCCCTCCCCGCCGACCGAGAGCGCCGAGCGGTAGCGCCCCGGGTGGCGGACCGGTGCCGTCGTCACCGCACCACCAGCACCAGGCGGCCCCGGACGTGGCCCTGCTCGCTCACGCGGTGGGCGTCGGCGATCCGGTCGAGCGGGAAGGTGCGGTCCACCGGCAGCCAGAACCGTCCGGCCTCGACGAGCTCGCCCACCGTCGCGAGGGCGGCGAAGCCGTGGCCGTCGACGAAGCCGTTGCTGAAGTGCACCCCGTGCTCCTCGGCGCCCGCGAAGTCGGCCAGCGTCACCACGTTCTCCGCCCCGCCGGCCAGCGCGACGAGGTCTCCGAGCACACCGCTCCCGGCGACGTCGAGGGCGACGTCGACGGCGTCCGGCGCGAGCGCCCGGACCCGGTCGGCCATGCCGTCGCCGTAGGTCACGGGCTCCGCCCCCAGCAGGCGCAGGTAGGTCGCGTTGGCCGCGCTCGCGGCGCCGATCACGCGCGCGCCCCGCGCCGCCGCCAGCTGCACGGCTGTGCTGCCGATCCCGCCGGTCGCGCCGTTGACGAGCAGGACGGTGCCGTCGCCGACGCCGAGCTGGTCGAGGCCGCGGGACGCCGTCTCCAGCGCGCAGGGCAGGCCGGCGGCGTCGACGAAGCCGAGCGAGCGGGGGATGGGCGCGCGGAAGGTCAGCAGGGCCAGCTCGGCGGCGCCGGCGCCGTCGTCGGAGATGCCGAAGAGGCGGTCGCCGACGGCCACGTCGGTCACGCCGTCGCCGAGCTCGTCGACGACCCCGGCCACGTCGCGGCCGGTCGTCTGCGGGAGCTCCGCCCCGAAGCTCAGCTCGCCGCGGCGCAGCTTCGGTTCCGTGGCGTTGATCCCGGCGGCGTGGACGGCGATCCGGACCTGGCCGGGCCCCGGGTGCGGATCGGGGAGGTCGACGATCTCGAGGACGTCGGGATCGCCGTACCGGCTGAACTGGGCTGCTCTCATACGAACAGTATTCGTTGAACGAACGTTGTTCGCAACGACGGCGCGTCGCCGATCGTGGACGCCTCGCTCGCTCTACCGTGTGACAACTGCGACACGAGTGAACGAGGGTGCGGGGGTGACGTGCTGGCCGAGCGACGGCGGGTGATCCTGCGGCAGGTCATCCGTCCGCCCTACGTGTACCGGTGGGCCGGCCTCGCGGTGGCGGGCGCCCTGTTCGTGGGCACCTCGACCGCCGTCCTCGTCGACCCCCGCCCACCCCTGGTCCTCGCCGCACCGACGTGGGCGTCCTGGAGCGCGCTCCTCCGGGGTACGTCCGAGGACGCCGGCCCGCCGCCCGACCGGGGGCACCGGTTCGGCGACGCGCGCCCGCACGTCGGCCCGGGGCTCCTGTCGACGGTCGAGAGCGCCGCGCCGGGCTCCCGGACCGTGGCGCTCACGTTCGACGACGGCCCGTGGCCCGAGAGCACGCCGGCCGTCCTGGACATCCTCGACCGCGAACGGGTCCCCGCGGTGTTCTGCATGATCGGCCAGCAGGCGAGCGCGCACCCGGACCTCGTCCGGCGCGTGGTCGCCGAGGGCCACCGCCTGTGCGACCACACGCTCACGCACGACCCGACCGTCGCCACCCGGCCCGCGCCGGAGATGGACGTCCTGCTCGCCCACAGCCGCGACACCCTGCTCGCCGCCGCGGGACCCGGCGCGACCGTCGACTGGTTCCGTGCGCCGGAGGGCCGCTGGACGCCCACGCTGCGGGACGCGGTCGCGCGGGCCGGGATGCGCCCCCTCGGCTGGTCGGTCGACCCGCTCGACTGGACGCGACCGGGCACGTTCGCGATCGAGCACCGCGTCGCGGCGGGGGCGCACCCGGGGGCGGTCGTCCTGATGCACGACGGCGGCGGGCGGCGCGAGCAGACGGAGTCCGCCCTCGCCGATGTCATCGCCGATCTCCGCGACGCGGGCTACACGTTCGTCTTCCCGACGTAGGTCAGGAGGCGGCGACCGCCTTCGACTGCTCGACCGCGAGGCGGTCGACCAGGTCGTTCATCTCGTCGCCCGAGTGGCCCTTCGTCCACCGGAAGGAGACGTCGCCACGGTCGTTGACCATGGTGATCAGCGGCTCCCACAGGTCGCGGCTGACGACCGGCTTCTTCGCGCTCGTCACCCACCCGCGGGCCAGCCAGCCCCGCCACCACCCGTCGCGGAAGCAGTTCACGACGTAGGTCGAGTCGCTGACGACGACCAGCGGGCCCTCCAGGGCGCGCACGGCCTCGAGCGCCGCGCGGATCTCCATGCGCTGGTTGGTGGTGCCGGGCTCGCCGCCGCTGTCCTGCCGTCCGTCACGGGTGGCCCACGCCCAGCCGCCGGGGCCGGGGTTGCCTGAGCACGCGCCGTCGGTCCACACCTCGAGCGCGCCCTCGGCGGCCGGCATGTCCGGCCGCGGGGCCTTCGCGGGCTTCGTCGCCGCGGTCGTCGACGGTCGCTTCGCCGACGAGCCGGCGGCGGTGCCGGCGGTGTCGGCGCATTCCGCGTGCGCCCAGCGCTCCCCGGCGCGCGCGATGCTCTCGCCCGGCGACACGGCCCCGGCGCAGACCCCGCAGGTGGTGGCGTACTTCGCGGTCATCGGCACCGGGCCAGGCTAATCGGCGCCCCGCCCGGCCCGTCCCGGGCGCCCGCGCGACACCGCCGTCAGCTCCTCCGAGACCCGCCAGATCCGCTGCGCGTCCTCGGCGCTGCGCAGCGGCGCGTAGAGCTCCTGCTCGGCGGGCGGGCCGCTGAGGTTCCCGAGCCCGCTCGGCCCGTAGAGGCGGCCGCCGCGCGCGTCGGCGGACGTCGCTGCGTACAGCGCCGGCAGCGGCGCGGTGTCCAGCGACCCGAACAGGATCCCGCGCGCGGACAGGGCGCGGATGACGCGCCCACCCGGGGTCGGCCGGTCACGGCCGATCTCCGGCCGGGCGGTGAGCAGGTTGGTCGGCGCCACGCCGGGGTGGGAGAGGTTGCTGGTGATGCCCCAGCCCTCGTCGCGGCTGCGTCGGTCGAGCTCGAGGGCGAACAGGCCGAGCGCGATCTTCGACTGCCGGTAGGCGCGCATGCCGTCGTAGCGCCGCTCGGCGTTCAGGTCGTCCCAGTCGATCGCTCCCGAGCGGGCCGCGATGCTCACCTGCGAGGTCACCCGTGCCCCGCCCGCCCGCAGCAGCGGGAGGAGATGGGCGACGAGCGCGACGTGCCCGAGGTGGTTGGTGCCGAGCTGCAGCTCGAACCCGTCGCCGGTCGTCTGCCGGTCCGGCGGGGTCATGACCCCGGCGTTGTTGATCAGGAGATGGACGGGGCGGCCCTCGTCCCGCAGGATCGTGCCCAGCGCGGCGACCGAGGCCAGCGAGGACAGGTCCAGGGTGCGCAGCGACACCGCCGCGCCCGGGGTCCGCTCGCGGACCGCGGCCACCGCGGCCTCGCCCTTGCGGGGGTTGCGGACGGGCAGGACCACCTCGGCCCCGGCGGCGGCGAGGCGGGTGGCGAGGCGGAGCCCGACGCCGTCGCTCGCGCCGGTGACGAGGGCGCGCTTCCCGGTCAGGTCGGGCACGGTGATGTCCGGTCGTGTGCGTGGCATGACACTGAGCCTCGGCTGTCGCGGGAACGGCATCCACGGCCTCCGGAGCCACGGATCGGCAGGCCGTGGCTCCGGGGCGGGGCCGGCGGTAGGAACGACGTCGTGATCGATTGGACCGGGCTGGCGGAGTTCCTGCGGCGCCGACGGGAGTCGCTGCAGCCCGAGGACGTGGGGCTCCCGCGGGGGCAGCGCCGCCGGACCGCGGGGCTGCGGCGCGAGGAGGTCGCGGCGCTCTGCCACATGTCGACCGACTACTACGCGCGGATCGAGCGCGAGCGCGGGCCGCAGCCCTCGGAGCAGATGATCGCCGCCATCGCGCAGGGGCTGCATCTCTCGCTCGACGAGCGCGACCACCTCTTCCACCTCGCCGGGCACCGGCCGCCCCAGCGGGGTGTCGTCGGCGAGCACGTCAGCCCGGGGATGCTCCGCGTGCTCGACCGCCTCGGCGACACCCCCGCGGAGATCGTGACCGAGCTCGGCGAGACGCTGCGCCAGACCCCGCTCGGCGTGGCGCTCACCGGCGACACGACGGTCCACGACGGTGCCGCCCGCAGCATCGGCTACCGGTGGTTCACCGACCCCGCGACCCGGGCGGTGTACGCCCCGGAGGACCACGCGTTCCTCTCCCGGATGTTCGCCTCGGGGCTGCGCGAGGTCGTCGCCCGCCGAGGACCGGGCTCACGGGCCGCCCACCTCGCCGACCTCCTCCTCGCCGGCAACGAGGAGTTCCGCACCGTGTGGGACGACCACGAGGTCGGCATCCGGCCACGGGACGTCAAGCGCTTCGTCCACCCCGAGCTCGGCCGTCTCGAGCTCACCTGCCAGCAGCTGCTCGACCCGGACCGCTCACACGCGCTGCTGGTCTACACCGCGGTGCCGGGCAGCGAGAGCCACGAGAAGCTGCAGCTCCTCGCCGTCATCGGGGGGCAGACCCTGTCCTGACACGCGGCGGCGCGCCTACGGTGGGAGCTCCCTCACCGTCGAGGAGCCCCGGGAGGCGCCGTGGAGCGTCCGATGCTGCGTCCGGCCGCGAGCTACGAGGAGCTCTGGCGCCAGGTCGACTTCGCGACCCTGGCGATCCCGGAGCGGTTCAACCTCGGGGTGGCGTGTGCCGACCGCCAGGACCCGGAGGCCCGGGCGATCACCGTCGTCGAGGTGGACCGCACCTCCCGCGACCACACCTTCGGCGAGCTGACCACGGCGTCGAACCGGCTGTCGAACGCGCTGACCGCGCTCGGGATCGGGCGCGGCGACGTCGTCGGGCTGGTCAGCCCGGCGTCGTTCGAGACCGGCGTCGGGTTCGTGGCGATGTTCCGGATGGGCGCGATCGCCCTGCCCCTGTCGTCGCTGTTCGGACCGGACGCGCTGCGCTACCGGCTGCGCAACGCCGGCGCGAAGGCCGTGGTGACGGCCGCGGCGAACGCGGAGCGGGTGCGCGAGGCGCTCGACGACGGCGGCGAGCAGGTCCCGCTGCTGGTGATAGACGGGGTGGGCCCGGAGTCCTGGGACGACGCGCTGGCGGCGGCGTCGCCGGAGTTCACGCCGGTGGACACCGCGGCCGAGGACCCGGCGTTCCTCATCTACACCTCGGGCACCACCGGCGACCCGAAGGGCGCGCTGCACGCCCACCGGATCGTGTTCGGGCACCTGCCGGCGTTCGAGGCGATCTACGAGTTCTACCCGCAGGCCGGCGACGTGCTGTGGTCGCCGGCGGACTGGGCCTGGATCGCCGGGATCATGGACATCCTCGTGCCCGCCTGGTTCCACGGCCTGCCGGTGGTGGTGGACCGCCAGCCGGCCTTCACCGCCGAGCGCGCGGTGTGGCTGATGCGCGAGTTCGGCGTCACGCTGACGCTGCTGCCGGCCACTGCCCTGCGGATGATCCGCGCGGCGGGGATGGAGGGCGGCGGGTTCGCGTACCGCTCGATCGGCTCCGGTGGCGAGGCGCTGGGCGCGGACCTGCTGAAGTGGAGCGAGGAGTTCTTCGGCGCGACCGTGAACGAGGGCTACGGGCAGACCGAGCTCAACGCGTGTATCGGCAACTGCTCGTCGGTCTACCCGATCCGCCCGGGGTCGCTGGGCAAGGCGCTGCCCGGGTTCACCGCGGTCGTGCTCGGCGACGACGGCGAGCCGGTGCTCGACACGGTCGGCGAGCTGGCCCTCGACCGCCGGACGCCGTCGACGATGCTCGAGTACTGGCGCAACCCGGAGGCGACCGCGGAGAAGTTCCACGGGAATTGGCTGCTCACCGGCGACCTGGCCCGCCAGGACGCCGACGGCTACGTGTGGTTCGAGTCCCGCAAGGACGACGTCATCAACTCCGCCGGCTACCGGATCGGCCCCGGCGAGATCGAGCAGAGCCTCGGCGGGCACGACGCGGTCGCGATGGCGGCGGTGATCGGCGTCCCGGACGAACGGCGCGGGCAGGTGCCCAAGGCGTTCGTCGTCCTGCGCCCCGGCGTCACCGCGTCCGACGACCTCGCCGACGAGCTGCGCGCCCACGTCCGGGCGCGGCTCGCCGCCCACGAGGTCCCGGCCGCGATCGCCTTCCTCGACGAGCTGCCCCGCACCACCACCGGCAAGATCCTGCGCCGGGCGCTCCGGGAGGACTGAGGGTCCCCGCCGGAGCGCCCGACCACGGAACGATCAGCGCTCGGTCGCCCGGATCGCCTCACGGATGATGTCGGCGGACTCCTTGGGGTGCGACAGCATCACCACGTGCGAGGAGTCGATCTCGACGGTCGTCGCGCCGGCCCGCTGGTAGCCGAACCGCTCGACGTCGGGGTTGATCGAGTGGTCCGATGTGGACACGATCCCCCAGGACGGCTTCGTCTTCCACGCGGCGGCCGAGGCGGGCTCGCCGAACGCGACGGCCGCGAGCGGACGCTGCGAGACCGCGATGACCTTGGTGGTCTCCGTGTCGAGATCCTGGGCGAACACATCGTGGACCTTGGCGGGGTCGACCGAGAGCTCGACGCCGGTCGTGCCGTCGGGCAGGGGGTAGTTGCCCTGCACGAGCGCGGTCGCGAGCGGGGAGTCGGGGAAGCCGCCCTGGAGCTCGCCGAGGCTCTCGCCCTCCTGCAGCGCATAGCCGGCGAGGTAGACCAGGGCGCGGACGTTGTCCTCGACCCCGGCCACGGTGATCACGGCGCCGCCGTAGGAGTGCCCGACGAGGATCACGTCGCCCTCGATCTGGCGGACCACCGACGCGATGTAGGCGGCGTCGCCGGAGAGGGAGCGGTTGGGGTTGGCCGGGGCGACGACGGGGATGCCGTCGGCGAGCAGCTCGGGGATCAGGGTGCGGAAGCTGGAGGCGTCGGCGAAGGCGCCGTGGACGAGGACGACGGTCGGGGTGGCCATGGTCAGTTCTCCTGGGTGAGGGCGAGGGCGTCGGAGAGGAACTCGCCGCCCATGCGGACGGCTCCGCGGGCGGCGTGGGTGTCGCGCATGGCGTCGACCATCACGAAGTCGTGGATGATCCCGCCGAAGCGCACGGCGGTGGTCGGGACGCCGGCGGCCCGCAGCTTGGCCGCGTAGGCCTCGCCCTCGTCACGGAGGACGTCGGCCTCGGCGACGATCACGAGGGCCGGCGGCAGGCCGGCGAGGTCGTCGAGGGTGGCGCGCAGGGGGGACGCGGTGATCTCGGCGCGCTGCGCGGGGTCGGTCGTGTACTGGTCCCAGAACCAGTGCATGCCCTCGCGGGAGAGGAAGTAGCCGGTCGCGAACTGCTCGTAGGACGCCGTGTCGAAGCCCGCGTCGGTGACCGGGTAGTACAGCAGCTGTGCCGCGATCGACGGGCCGCCGCGCTGCTTGGCCATCAGGGTGACCGCCGCGGTCATGTTCCCGCCGACCGAGTCGCCCGCCACCGCGATGCGGGTGCCGTCGATGCCCTGCTCGGTGCCGTTCGCCGCGATCCACTGCAGGACGGTGAAGACCTGCTCGATCGCCGTGGGGTAGCGCGCCTCGGGGGACAGGTCGTAGTTCGTGAAGACCACGGCGGCGTTCGCCCGGACGGCGAGCTCGCGGACCAGGCGGTCGTGGGTGTGGGCGTTGCCGAACACCCAGCCGGCCCCGTGGGTGTAGAGGAGGGCGGGCAGCGTGCCGGTGGACCCGGCCGGCCTGACGATGCGGATCGAGACCTCGCCGGTCGGGCCGCCGGGAACGGTGAGGTCGGTGATCTCGGCTTCGGGGCGCTCGACCCCCGCGCCGTTCTGGACGTCGTCGACGGCCTTGCGGCCCTCGACGGGTCCGAGGTCGTAGAGGAAGGGCGGTTTCGCGGTGGCGTCGGCGAAGTCCTGGGCGGCCTGCTCGAGCACAGGCGTCGGTCGATCGGTCATCGGGTCCCTCTCGCGCCGGGGTGACGGAATGCGACCAGCATGCGGGCGTGTGTCCCCCGTTCGGTATCGGTCGACCGACCGGTCTTGGCGCTCTGTGTCGCTCGATCGAGGAACCGTCGACCGACCGATGCGCCCGGGACGTCCGAGGGCCGAGGCCGGACGCATGACCGAGCTCTTCCCCGCGCTCCCGTACGAGGACTGGATCCCGACCCGCGAGACGCTGCACCGCTTCGCCCAGATCGTCGGGAAGGTCCGGCTCGCGGCCAGCCCGCGCCGCAACCACTGGTGGAACGTCCCGCTGCACCTGTCGGGGCGGGGACTCACCACGCGGCCGATGACGGTCGACGGTGCGCGGATCTTCTGCCTCGACCTCGACCTCGTCGACCACCGGCTCGACCTGACGACCGCCGACGGCGGCCGCTGGTCGTTCTCGCTGCGTGACCGGTCCGTGGCGTCGTTCTCGACCGACCTCACCGCCGGGCTGGCGGCACTGGACCTGCCCGTGGTGATCGCCGATCCCCGGCCGTTCGACCTCCCCGATCACGAGCGCCCGTTCGCCGCCGACACCGAGCACGCCACGTACGACCCCGGCGCGGTCACGCGCTACTGGCGGATCCTCGGGCAGGTCAACCTGCTCCTCGAGCAGTTCGCCGGTCGCTACAGCGGCAAGACCAGCCCGGTGCACCACTTCTGGCACACCTTCGACATCGCGCTGACCCGGTTCTCCGACCGGGTGATCGGCCACGGAGCGGAGACCGATCCGGTCACCCGCGAGGCCTACTCGCGCGAGGTGATCAGCTCCGGGTTCTGGTTCGGCGACCCGACCTTCCCCGAGCCGGCGTTCTACTCCTACACCGCGCCGGAACCCGACGGACTCCCGTCCGCCGCGCTCTCCCCGCCGTCCGCGAGGTGGCTCGAGAAAGGCGGCGCCCATCTGGCCGTGCTGACGTACGCGGACGCCCGGGCCACCGCCGACCCACGCGCCACGGTGCTCGACTTCTACGAGACCGCCTACGACGCCGGGGCGGTGCGCGCGGGTTGGCCGGCGTCCGACCTCGCGTGTGCCGGAGGTGTCACCGATCCGGTGCTCGCTACGTCTCGGGCAGCTCGCCCAGGAACTCCCGCAGCTGGTGCCGTCCGCTGACCCCGAGCTTGGGGTAGGCGTTGTGCAGGTGCGACCCGACCGTGCGGGGCGAGAGGTAGAGCTGCTCGGCGATCTCCCGGTTCCGCAGGCCGCGGGCTGCCAGGATGACGATCTCCCGTTGCTGCGAGGTGAGGGCGGCCAGCGGATCGGTGGGTGGCGACGACGCGCGATCGGCGCCCCCGCTGGCCCGCAGCTCCCCGCGGGCCAGACCGGCCAGGCCGGCGGCGCCGAGTCGGACGAAGGTGTCGTGCGCCGAACCCAGCAGCGGCCTGGCCTCGAGCGGACGACGGCGCCGACGCAGCCACTGGGCGTACTGCAACCTCGCGAGCGCCCGCTCGAGGGGCCACTGCTCGCCGGCCGGATCGATGACCGCGAGGCGATGGCTGCGTTCGACGGTCGTGTCCGGCGTGTCCTCGTCGGCGAGCAGGGCCTCGGCGCGGTGGAGCAACAGCCGCAGTCGCGTGGTCGGGCGTTCGCCGACCCGGGCGCGCACCGCGGCGACGATCGGCGCGGCGACGTCCTGGGCTCCCACGGCGCGGGCCGCGTCGGCGAGGTCGGCGATCGACCGGGCGGACAGGAAGAAGTGGCGGGGCTCGTCGCGCGGGGCGAAGAGCGATTGCAGGTGACGGAAGGCGGCGTCGCGGTCGCCCGCGGCGGCCGCGGCCAGCCCGGCGGCACGCAGCAGACGCGCATGGGTGGCGCGGTTCTCGTCCAGATCCACGGCCGTCCACGCGGCGGGATCGACCTCGGCGCCGGGCAGGCCGCGGCGGGCGGCGAGCTCGGTGCGCAACGCGGCGACGTCCGCTTCGGCGTACCGGTGGCGGTGCACCACCGCCAGCTCGCCGATCTCGTCGAGCAGCGTCGTGGCGTCGCCCCACCGACCGGTGTCGATCATCGCCGAGGCCATGGCCGGCAGGCACATCACCACCATCCCGAGAGCGCCTTCCGCGCCCAGCGCGGAGCGCGCCCGACGGAAGGCGTCGAGGGCGAGGTCCGGCGCGTCGGCGAACCACGCGGTGCTGCCGAGGCACAGCAGGCGGGCCACGTCCGCGGGACCGTCGAGCGGTCGGTGGACCGCGGCCCCGGGGTCCTCGAGGATCCGGTGTGCGTCCGGGTCGGGGCGGAGCTGTGCGCGGATGCTCTCCATCATCGCCGGGTGCGCGGCCGGCGGGAGGAGACCGGAGGCCTCGACCGGAGGGGCGGTCGGCGCGCGGGCGAGCAGGGCGGCGACGCGGCCGCCGTGCTCGGGGAGCCCGGACTGGACGTGGACGGCGGACAGCACGCCGGTGAGCGCGACCGTCGTGCTCGCCCGGCGCGGCCGCCGTCGCGTGAGGGAGTCGTCGAGGAGCGAGAACGCCTCCCGTTGGAGCCCCGACAGGCACAGACCGTGCCCGGCGGCGGCCGCTGCGGCTCCGAGCAGGTCGGGGTCGTCGGTGAGCCGCAGGAGCTCCTGGTGGAGCTCACGGATCCACGCCGGATCGCCGTAGTCGTCGGCGGCCGCGAGGGCCAGGGTGTAGCGGCGGGCCCGTTCGTGGGTGTCGGGCGTCCGCTCGGCCGATCGCTGCAGCGCCCGAGCGGTGGCGTGGACCCCGCCACGCTTCCGGGCGAGCGTCGCGGTCTCCTCCAGCGCCGCGGCCACGGACTCGTCCGGCGCGATGGTGGCCTCGGCCAGATGCCAGGCGCGCCGGGCGGGATCGTGGACGAGGGCAGCGGCGAGGTCGCGGTGGGCGCGCGATCGCAGGCCGGCCGGTGCGCCCTCATACGTGGCGGCACGGACCAGCGGATGCCGGAAGGCCACCGAGTCGCCGCCGACCACCACCAGCCCCGCCTCCTCGGCGGGTGCCCACCCGGACAGGTCCTCGCCCGTCCCGGCGGCGGCCACCGTCGTGGCGAGGTCCTCCTGTGCCGCCGCCGCGGCGTAGACGAGCAGGCGGCGGGTGGGCTCGGGGAGACGCGCCAGCCGGTCGGAGAACATGTCCTGGAGCCGGGCGGGGGCTGCCAGACCCGCCCGCGCCAGCCCGCCCTCACGGGCGACGACGCTCGCGAGCTCGACCAGGGCCAGCGGATTGCCGCCCGCCTCGGCCAGGACGTCGAGCCGGGCGCGTCCGGTCGGTGCGTCCGGGAGGCTGTCGAGCAGGCGCGCGGCGTCGACGTCGGGCAGGGGTCCCAGCGAGATCGCCGGGACGCCGGCCTCGATGCCGGCGGGTCGCACCGTCGACCGGGCGGCGATCACCACCGCGAGCCGCTCGGTGGTGAGCCGTCGGAGCACGAAGGTGAGGACCTCGCAGGTGTCCCGGTCCACGAGCTGGACGTCGTCGACGACCAGCAGGAGCGGCCGCTGCGTCGCCACCGCCCCGAGGAGCCGCAGCACCCCGGTCCGAACCGCGGCGGCATCCACCGGCTGCTGGTCCGCGACGAGCCCGACGGCGGCCCGCACCGCGCGGGCCGTGCTGGCGGGCAGAACGGAGAGCTGCGGGAGCAGCGGCGCGAGGAGCTGGTCCAGCACCGCGAACGACTGCTCGGCCTCGGCGGCGCACCCCGCGCCCGCCACGACGGTCATGTCGCGCGTGCCCGCGCGCACCGCGGCGGCGTGCAGCAGGGTGGTCTTCCCGGAACCCGCCTCGCCGAGCAGCAGCAGGGTGCGGGGCCCGGACAATGCGCCGTCGACGACCTCGTGCACCGCGCGGGTCTCGTCCTCCCGGCCGACGAGGTCCACGGGTCCTCCTCGGGCGCCGCACGGTTCGGCCTCCCAGTGTCGCCCAACCGGGGTGTTCCGCGACACCGTCCGACCATGGAAGCGCGTCATACGGGCGCCCTACGCTGATCGCGGAGAGGGGACGGGACGAATGGGATCCGAGGAGGCCGGTCGGTGGCCGGAGCTCGACCCGGTCGTGGCGCGGCTCGTGCGCTCCTCGGCCGGTCCGCCGCACCTGCACGACCTGGGCCCGGACGACGGCCGGCTCGCCCTGTCGGAGTCCCAGGGTTACGCGATGGACGATGCGGCCCGGTTCGGCGTCGCGCCGGTGGGTCCGTCGGGGCTGGTCGGCTTCTGGACGGTCCGCGCCCCGGCCGGGCCGGCGGCTCCCCCGGTGGTCGTCTACCTCCACGGCGGGCGGTGGATGCTCGGTGATGCCCACACCCACGCGCGGCTGATCCGGGACCTCGCGGCCGCGTCCGGTGCCGCTCTCGTCGTCCCCGAGTACACCCGCACACCCGAGGCGCGCTATCCGGTCGCGGTGGAGGAGACGTCCGCGCTCCTCGCGTGGGTGGTGGAGCACGCCGAGGAGCTGGGCGTCGACGGGCGGCGGGTCGCCGTCGCGGGCGACTGCGCGGGCGCGACGATCGCCACGGCCCTCGCCGTCGTGACCGCGCGTCGCGGGGGCCCGCGCCTGCGTGCCCAGCTGCTCTATTACCCGTTCGTCGACGACCGGTGCGACGCGGCGTCCCACCGCGAGCTCGGCGACGACTATCTGCTCACCCGTCGGGAGGCGCTCTGGTACTGGAGCCAGTACGTCCCCGACCCGACGGATCGCGCCGCGCCCTCGGCGGTCCCCGCGCGCGCCACCACGACCGACCTTGCGTCGATGCCGCCGTCACTCGTGATCACCGCCGAGGCGGACGTGCTGCGCGACGAAGGGGAGCGGTATGCGGACCGTCTGCGTGCCGCCGGCGTCGCGGCCTCCGCGTCGCGCTATGCGGGCACGGTCCACGACTTCGCGTCGCTGCGCCCGCTGGAGGGCATCCCGGCCACCCGTGCGGCGGTCGCCGAGGGCGGGGCCTTCCTGAGTGCGGCCCTCGCCGTCCACGACTGAGCCACGACGGACTCATGACCGACCCCCGCCCGACGCGCGACCGGACTCACGCGGCGACGGCCTCGGGCTCGCGCGTCGTGGCCTTGTACGGGTCGGGCGAGAACAGCGCGGCCACGACCGTGATCAGCACCATCGCCGACATGTAGACCGCGATCCAGCCCCAGCCGCCGGTGGCGTCGAGCAGTGCGGTGGCGATGACGGGGGCCAGGCCGCCGGCGAACACGCTCGCCCCCTGCGCGCCGATCGACGCGCCGCTGTAGCGGACCTCCGGCTCGAACAGCTCGGAGAACCACGCCGGCTGCGGGGCGTAGACCGCCGAGTTGCCGACGTTCACGGCGATCACGGTGGCCAGCACGATCAGCGGGACCGACCGCGTGTCCAGGGCCCAGAAGTACGGCCAGCTCATGGCGAGCAGCACCAGCGAGCCCCAGAGCACCACCGGACGCCGTCCGAAACGGTCCGCGGCCCAGCCGTAGAGCGGGATGCTCGCCAGCCCGACGGCCGACGAGACGATCACCGCGAGCAGGAGGTCGCCGCGCGCCATGCCGAGCACGACGGTGCCGTAGGTCAGGACGAACGTGGTGTGGATGTAGAAGGTGCTGTTCTCGGCGAACCGCAGGCCGGCCGCGCGCAGGACGTTCAGCGGCTGGCGGCGCAGCACCGCGACCACGGGCTGTCGCTCGATCTTCCCGGCGTTCCGCGCCTGCTCGAAGACCGGCGACTCGGCCACCCGCAGGCGGATCACGACGCCGACGACGACGAGCACGATCGAGGCCAGGAACGGTATCCGCCAGCCCCAGGCGAGGAACGCCTCGTTCGAGACGACCGCGGAGATGACGAGCAGCGAGAGGTTCGCGACGAGCATCCCGGCCGGCACGCCGGTCTGCGGGAAGCTCCCGAAGAAGCCGCGACGCTGCGGTGGCGCGTACTCGACCGCCATGGTCGCGGCGGCGCCCCATTCGCCGCCGAGACCGATGCCCTGCACGATCCGCAGCACCACGAGCAGGATCGGCGCGAGGATCCCGATCGTCTGGTAGGTCGGCAGCAGCCCGACGAGGAACGTGCCGCCGCCCATCATCACGACCGAGAGCACGAGCATCGACTTGCGGCCGATCCGGTCACCGAAGTGCGCGAAGATCACGCCACCGAACGGGCGGGCGACGAACCCGACGCCGAAGGTCGCCAGCGCGAGCAGCGTGCCGGTGAGCGGATTGGCCGACGGGAAGAACAGCTTCCCGAACACCAGGGCGGCCGCGGCGCCGTAGACGAAGAAGTCGAACCACTCGATCGACGTGCCGATCAGCGTCGCGGCGGCGACCCGGCGGGTCTCCGCGGCGGTCGGCTCTGGGCGTGTGCTGGGCGCACCATCCATCTGGAACCTCCGGCCCCCCGCGAGGCGGACATCGGACACTCGATGTGACGGAGACCATACGGAGCGAAGTCCACGGGACGCCAGAGGTGGCGCACGAGCGACGACCCCGCGACCCGGAGCCCCCGGCCGGTGGCGTCTACGGGTGGTCGCGGAGGCGCCGACCGAAGGACCCCCGGCTGAGGCGCGCGTCCCGCGCGAGGTCCGCGAGGTCGACGACGTTCTGGGTGCGCAGCCAGTCCGAGAGGCTCGGGATGCCGACCGGGGGCGTCTCGAGCTCGTCGGGCGCGACGACGGGCCGCTCGGTCTCGGGCACGGGGAACTCCTCGCCGCGTCTCGGCCGGGCCTCGTACTCGACCATTCGGTGGACTGTTGTGCGCGGAACGTACTCCTCGTTCGTGTGGCGCAGCCCACGGGGCTCTCAGGAGGACAAAGCGTCCGTCAGCAGCGCGACGAGCGCGGCGTGCTGCATGTCGGCCGACGACCCGATCTCCTCGTCGGACCCGTCGAGCGCCACCGCGGCCAGGCCCGCCTTGTCGTCGATCAGCGTCGCGATCCGGGCGTCGATCGTCTGTGCAGCGATCATGCGCCACGCGGTGACCGGCTCCGACTGCCCGATGCGGTGGCTGCGGTCGATCGCCTGCGTCTGCTCCGCGGCGGTCCACGGCAGCTCCGCCAGCACGATGTTCGAGGCGACCTGCAGGTTGATGCCGACCCCGGCCGCGGTCAGCGAGCAGACTGCGATCGCGACGTCGGGGTCCTCGACGAAGGCGTCGATGTTGCGCTGTCGCACGCTCGGCGTCTGGTCGCCCCGGATGGAGGAGAACCGCACGCCCTGCTGGGCGAACGTCTCCTCCGCGGCGTCCATGACGTCGACGTGCTTGGCGAAGAACACCACCTTGCCCGCGCTGCGGGCGAGCTGGGCGGCGTAGTCGGCGGCGAGCGACGCCTTCGCCTGCCCGATGCGGCGCATCATGCTGAACACGTTGTCGCCGCTCGACGAGCCGGCCGCGTCCTTCTGCTCCCACGTCGCCACCTTGGCGACGAGGTCGTGGTCGATCCCCTCGACGGGGCCCGCGCCGCGCGCGGCCACGGCGTCCTCGTAGCGCGCCACCATCCGGCGGGCGAGGTCGCGCTCGGCCGCCCGGATCGAGCGTCCGGTGGGGCCGTCCAGCTCGACGGGCAGGTCGGCGACGCGGCGCTCGGGGATGTCGGCGGCGACGTCGACCTTGCGGCGCCGGACGATGCCGCGGTCGATCACCGCCTGGCGCGCGGCCGCGGCGAAGCCCCGGTCGGCGGGTGTGAGGCCGGTGTCGGACAGGGCGTCCATGAGGTCGGGGAGCGGCTTCTTCTCGTCGATCCAGCCGAGGAACTCCCAGATGGCGAGGAAGTCCTCGATGTCGTTGATCAACGGGGTGCCGGTGAGCGCCATGAGCAGCGGCGTCCTCGCGAACGAGCGGATGCGCTCGGCCAGCGACAGGACGTGCTGCGAGCGCTGCGAGCTCTTGTTCTTGATGAAGTGCGCCTCGTCGACGACCATGCCGCGGAAGCCGAAGTCGCCGAGCCACCCGGCGTGCCGGTCGAGCACCTCGTAGTTGACCACGACGATGTCGGCGAAGCCGTTGACCGAGTCGCCGTTGCCCTGGATCGCGGTCGCCTCGCGCCGCGGCGACCACAGGCCGGCCTCGCGGACCCAGTTCGTCTTGACGACGTTCGGCACGACGACGAGCAGCGGGTAGGCCTTCGCCGCCTCGGCCGCGAGCAGCGCCTGGGCGGTCTTGCCCAGCCCCGGCTCGTCGGCGAGCAGGAATGTGCGGTGCCCCGCCGCGACGGCCGCGACGACGCGGGCCTGGTGCGGCATGAGCTCGCGTCCACCGGGAGCCTGGCGCGACCCGGGCGCGGGCAGGTCCATGCAGGCCGAGACGCCGTCGCCGGCGCGCTCGAACGAGCGCAGCAACGGGTCGAGCAGCTCCCAGCCGCTCAGCGGGGTGGGGCGCGCGGCGCTCGGGCGCGCGGCCGAGAAGTCGGGGGCGAGGAAGGGGTTGGCCATCTGGCGGGAGACGACCGACTGCGGCACGACGCCCGGCTTGGTCGGGGCCGTGGTCGGCTCCTCGGCCGGCGGCTCCTCGTCGGGCGCGGTCTCGATACCGGCGCGGCGCAGCATCTCGCGCTCGAGGGAGCGGGCCTGGTCGGAGACGACGGCGTCCTCGCCGAGGAGCGCGAGCAGCGCCTGGTCGCGGACGGCGATCTTCGCCAGTGACGTCGCGATCTCGTCGAGGCGCTCGAGCCGGTCGGTCCGGCGGTTGTCGCCGAGGTCGGTGCGCGCGCGGACCCGGGCGCGCTCGTCGCGCAGCATCAGGGCGACGGCCTGGAACTTCGTGCGCGTGGACGGGGTCACCCGTCCGCGCTCGAGGGCGGTTCGCAGCTCCCGCACGGCCTGCGTGAGCACGGACATGACGTCCTCGCGCCGGCGGTTGCGTCCGCCCCTGGTGGTGCTGCCGTGGCGGTCCCTGTTCTGGGGCCTGCCTCGTCGAGCCATGGACTTCCTTTCCGGGGTGCCCTTCCGTCGCGCGGTCTCCGACCGGCGCGGCGGGAACGTGTCGTCGACCTCGCCTGCCATGCGATCTCGGCGAGATCGCGGGCCACGGTCCGAGCGGTCTCCGCTGGGACGGCGTCACCGATGGGGGATGACGCGGTACGCGGCGCACCCGACGTGCTCCTCGACGGGAACACGGCGATCCGGGCGTTGATTCCATCATACGCGTCGGCGGACGGCGGGCGACGCGACGCGCCCGGCGAGGGAGATCCGGTGATCTGGATCATGGGCGGAGGCGGGATCGGCCGTGTGCTGATGGTTGTTCTGAGGCCGCCGAGCAGCCGGCCCCGCTGCGGATCGCGGTGAACAACACGGGGATCGGCGGCCCGGCGCTGCCGGTCGCGGAGTACCCGACCGAGGCGTGGCGCTCGGTCGTCGACGTGAACCTCCCGGGTCGTCGGCGTACGTGGCCACGAAGCCCTGCTGGGCCTGACCAAGAACGCCGCCCTGGAGCACGCGGGCGACCTTGTGCGCGTCACCGCCGTGGGCCCGGGGTTCATCGCGACCCCCCTGCTCGAGGCGAACCTCGATCGGGAGGCGCGCGAGCAGATCGCCGCGGGGCACGCGCTGAACCGGCTCGGCACGTCGGAGGAGGTGGCGAACCTCGTCGCCTTCCTGGCCTCCGACGCCGCCACCTTCATCACCGGCAGCTACCACCTCGTCGACGGCGGTGACGCGGCGCGCTGAGCGGGCGCGACGTGGTGGAGCGAGGGACGCCGTCGCTGCGTCGTACGCAGCGAAGGACGCCCTCGCTCCCGCACCCGCGACCCGATTCAGCCCGCCCTGGAGGTCCCGGAGGTCCCGGAGGTCCCGGAAGTCTTGGAGGTCCCGGAGCTCCGTATTCGCGCTGCGGACCGGCGAGCGCCGGCGCGCGGAGGACGACTGAGCGAGACCACCAGGCGAGACGACTAGGCGGGCACCACGGGCACCAGCAGGTGCGAGGCGTGCTCCCCGCCGACGTGGATCGTGGCCCCGGTCGCGGGCCGGCGGAGGGTCGGGTGGTCGTGGGCCATCATCTCGAGGTCGCCGTCGTCGGTCACCAGCTCGAGACGGAGCCGCTCGCCGGGGGCGAGCGTGATGCTGGTCGGCCAGATCTCCACCTCGAGCAGCGTGGGCTCGCCGGGGGTCAGCGGGACCTCGCGGTCGTGCGGGTGCCACGGGCGGGCCGGCTCGGAGCGTTCCGGGTCGGTCTCGCGGTGCGAGGCACGCAGCCAGCCCATCGCCATCGGCACCGGCCCGCCCTGCGGCCCGACGCCCGGGATCGGGTTCCCGTCGACGTCGAGGTGCTGCACGCGGGCGAGGACGTCGAGGTCGTCCCCGTCGGCCGAGACCCAGAGCCGCAGGGCGACCGGGCCGGTCAGCTCGAGGGTCTCCTCGACCGGCGCCGTGTCGAAGGTGGCGGGGTAGGTGACCTCGGCGGCCGCGCCCGGCGCGGTCCAGTCGAGGTCCTTCTCGCCCAGGTGGAGCTCGCGCCACGCGGTGCCGGGCAGGGGGAAGTCCGTGGCCTCGCGCCACACGACGTCGCGCCCGTGGCGCACGGCCATCTGGACCGGCGCGACGCCGTCCATGCGGCCGGGCTGGTCCTTGAGGTACCGGTCGAGGAAGCGCAGCTGCAGCTCCAGGGCCCAGTCCGCGTAGTAGGGGTCGATGTGGGTGCCGGTGTGCACCACGAGCCACTTGTCGGCCGACGCCGCCCGCCGCCAGCCCTCGATGTTGCCGCGCAGGTGCAGGTGCAGCGCGCCCCAGTTCGCCGCGGAGAGCACGGGCACGGTGACGCGGTCGAGGTCGGTGGTGCGCGCGCGGTGGTAGTCGTCGAGCAGTGGGTGCCGCGGGAGCACCTCACGCCAGTCGTCACCGTCCCGACCGGTGCGCTGCGGCTCGATCTGGCGTGCCCACCAGAACTCCATGAACCCGTGGGTGTAGAGCCCGCCCTGGTAGGCGCACTCGCGGTAGAAGTCGGTGGAGCCCTCCCACGCGATCACCGCGGCGAGGTGGGGCGGCTGGAGCGCCGCCACCCGCCAGCCCATCATCGCCAGCCAGGAGATGCCGCTGGACGCGACCTTGCCGGTGCTCCACGGCTGCTCGGCGGCCCACTCGACGACGTCGTAGAAGTCCTCGGCGTCCTGCGGGCCGTAGAGGTCCAGCCGGCCGGGCGACTTCCCGGTGCCGCGGGTGTCGGCACGCAGCAGGGCGTAGCCGCGCGCTGTCCACCACTCGGGGTCCGGTGTCTCCCAGACCATGTGGTCGTTGTGGGGCACGACCTCGTAGAGCGGGTAGCGCTCCGGCCAGTGCACGTCCTTGCCGTAGGGGCTGATCGACGCGATCACCGGGGCGGGCTCGTCGCCGTCGGGGCGGAAGACGTCGACGGCGATGGTGGAGCCGTCGCGGGTGGGGACCGCGACGTCGCGATCGATCTGCATCGGGTGCTCCTCGTTAAGTCCAGTCGACTGGCGAGAGCAGTGTGGGACCGCCGCGACCCGAAAAGCAAGCGGGCTTGCGTTAGGGTGCGTGGCGATGAGCGAGACGGAGGTACGGCGGCGTCCCGGCGGTCGGTCGGCGCGCGTGCGGGCGGCGGTCCTCGACGCGACCGTCGAGCTCCTGCGCGCCCACGGTCTGGAGGGCCTCAAGGTCGGCGACGTCGCGGAGCGGGCCGGGGTGCACGAGACGTCGATCTACCGGCGCTGGCGCAACCGCGAGAACCTGCTGATCGACGCGCTGCTCGCGGCCAGCGAGGTGCTCCGGGTGCCCGACACGGGCCGCGTCCGCGACGACCTGATCGCCTACGCGACCGACCTGGCCGCGTTCCTCGCGACGCCGACCGGTCACGCGCTCGAGCACACCCTCGCCATCGCCGGCGACGACCCGGTCATGCGGCAGGCGCGCGACCGCTACTGGGCGTACCGCTCCGAGCGGTCCCAGCAGATGATCACGCGCGCGGTGGCCCGCGGCGAGCTCCCCGACACCGTCGACCCCCGCCTGGTGATCGAGATGCTGGTGAGCCCCGTGCACTTCCGGGTCCTCCTCACCCGGGAGGAGATCGAGGACGGGATGCCGGCGCGGGTCGTCGACGCGCTGCTGGCGGGGATCAGCCCCGTGCGCTGACGATCCACCGGGACGTCCACAGCAGATTCACAACCGTTTGCCCGCACCTCATTCCCGCCATTGTCGTAATGGATCTGTGATACCGGGAAAATAATGGCGATATTCGTGGCGCGACCTTTCCCGGGGGTCCCGTCGAGGGGAAGGTGTCCCCACCGTGCGGACGGGGGAGGTCGACGGGATGACGGTTCACGAAGGCAGGCACGTGATGCCGGGCTGGCGCGGCTACCTGCCGGACAGCGTCGACCGGGCCTCCCGGGGACGGCCCGGACGCCGCAGGACCCGCCGCGTCGCCGCGGTCGGGGCGCTCGCGGTCTGCGTCGTGGCCGGCGGCGCCGTGATCACCCAGACGCGATCGCTCCCGGGCCCGGACCCGGCGGCGGAACCGGACGGCGCCGGGGACCCCGCCGCGTCCGTGACGGCCCGGAGCGCGGCCTGGACGCAGGAGGCGGGCCCCGTGCTGGGCGCGGTCGAGCACGAGCTCGGCCGCGTCGACGCGATCCGGAAGCGGTGGGAGGCGTCGCCGGCGGCCCGGCGGCCCGGACCGTCGCCCGGCGCGGTCGTGGCCCTGCTCGCACGGCAGGCGACGCTGGCCGAGCACCGCACGGCGCTGCGTGACGCCATGGCCGCCGTCCGCGCGCGTCCGGCGTCCGAGCCCGCGCTGGACGGCGCCCGCGGGCAGCTCTGGTCGGCACAGCAGATGCTGCGGGCCATCGACGCCGGCCGCGGTGCGCTCGGGGACCCGGTGGAGGCAGCGGTGATGAGGCTCGTCGACGGCGTCGCCGCGCCGCCCGAGGACCGCCGCGCGGGGTCCGTGGCGCCCGGAGCTCCGGTCCGGGACGCGACGGTCGAGCTGGCCGCGACGACGGTCGACGCCGTCGAGCGCCCGGTGACCCGGGCGGTACGCGCCGCCGGGACACCGGAGGCGCGGACGGCGGGTGCGGCGAGCTCCGTGACGTCAGCGAGCGCGGCGGACGTCGAGCCGGAGGCGCCCGTCGCGTCACCGAGCCCCGCGACCGCGCCCCCGGGCGCCGACCCGCAGGACAGGAGCGAGCGCGCCGCGCCGGCCGTCGCGGCGCCCGCCGACGTCGACGACGGTGCGGACGAGGGAGATCCCGGGGCGGATCCGGAGGTCCGGGCCGCCCTGGTGCCCAACGCGGGATCCGTCGAGGACCCCGGCGCCTCGCCGGCGCCGGCCGGCGAGGACGCGGGGCCCGTCGACGCGGGGCCCGTCGACTCGATCCTGACCTTCGACCGCACCGCGGCGGACGGCACCACTGCCGCGACCGCGCGTCACCAGGTGCAGGACTCGCCGTCCGACGACGCGGACGGCACCGACACGGTCACGACGGCGTTGCGCGCGCCGCGGAGCGGCTGACACCGACCGGCCGCATCGCGCGCGCGGACCAGGGCGACGCACGCGCCCGACCCCGCCACCGACGGCTCCGCGACGAAGCGCCGCCACCCGAAGGGCCCGCCGACGGCCGGGGAGAGCTCGGCCCCCACCCAGTCGCCGACGCCATCGGGGGCGGGTCCGACCCCGACCTCGACCCCGGCCACCGGCTCCGCTCCCCACGCCCACCCGGCCACGCGCAGCACGGGGCCGTCGCGGCGGACCTCGGTGACGAGGCTGTTGACGTCGAGATCGCGGACGGGCTCGAGCGCTCCCGTCCCGGGCGCGCGGCGCTGGTAGAGCGTGGTGGTGAACAGGTGCTCCGGCCGGCGGTCGGACACCGTGAGCGACCGCAGCCACTTCACGTTGTTGGTCCCGAAGTAGCCCGGCACGAACAGCCGCACGGGGTGGCCGTGCTCGGCGGTCAGCGGCTCGCCGTTCATCTCGTAGGCGAGGATCCCGCGCTCCCGGACGACGTCGAGCGGGAGGTCCTTGAGGTACTCGGTGCAGGGCGTGTCGTCGAAGACGCCCCGGTCGTGCCCCTGCGCGACCAGGACGGGCCCGTCGGACGCGCCGGCGAGGTCGAGCACGGCGGCGACCGGCGCGCCCCGCCACACCACGTTCCCGGCCCGGCGGGTGGGTTCGTCGGGCCGCAGCGGGTTGCCGAAGCACTCCAGCACGGCGTGCACGGTGCGATCCGGTAGTGCCCGCAGGGCGTCGAGGTCCAGCTCCAGGGGCCGGTCGACGCGACCGTCCACCCGCAGCCGCCAGCCCTCGGCGGGGACGTGCGCGATACCGAAGTGCCCGATGACGTAGAGCGCGTCGACCGGGGTGGTCGGCGCGGCCAGCCGCGCCGGCGCGGGCTGCCACTTCGTCGTCTCCGCCGGCACCATCCGCGGGAGGCTCGTCGAGGGGCCGGCGGTCACGCCAGTGCCGCGCGCAGCGCGTCCCCGGCCCGGTCGAGGGTCTCGCGGGCCTTGTCGACCACGCCGATCATCGAGATGAAGCCGTGGATCATGCCGTCGACCGCCAGCAGCTCCGCGTCGACGCCGGCCTGGCGAAGTTTGCCGACGTAGGCCGCGCCCTGGTCCCGGAGCGGGTCGAACTCCGCGGTGACGAGCAGCGCCGGCGGGAGCCCGCCGAGGTCGTCGTGGCGGCCGGGGGAGAACCGCGGGTCGGCGCCCTGGTCGGGCGAGTGGAGGTAGCAGCCGTAGAACCACTCGATCCACGCCCGGGAGAGCAGGGGACCGGCCACGTTCTCGGACATCGACGGGCTGTCGTCGAAGCGGTCGGTGGCCGGGTAGATCAACAGCTGGAAGGCGACCCGCGGTCCGCCCCGCTCCTTCGCGAGCTGGGAGACGACGGCCGCGAGGTTCCCGCCCGCGCTGTCCCCGGCCACGGCGAGCCGGCCCGGGTCGCCACCGAAGCCGCCGATCTTCTCCCCGGCCCAGGTCAGCGCGGCGTAGGCGTCGTCGACCGCGGCGGGGAAGCGGTGCTCGGGGGCGAGCCGGTAGTCGACGGCCGCGACGAGGCAGCCCGAGCGGGCGGCGAGCGCACGGCAGACGGCGTCGTGGCTGTCCAGGCTCCCGATGACCCAGCCGCCGCCGTGGTAGAAGACGACCACCGGCAGCGGGCCGTCGCCCGGCGGGACGTAGACCCGCACCGGGATGTCGCCCTCCTGGCCCGGGGCGGTGGTGTCCTCGACCCTGGCGAGCTGCGCGGGCGGCCCGCCGAGCCCGGCGAACTCCTCGATCATCGCCCGGTTCTCGGCGACGGTCATGCTCTCCGGCGCCCTCGCGCCCTGCTCGACCATCTGCGCGAGCAGGGCCTCGATCTGCGGGTCGAGCGGCATGGGGACGCTCCTCGGTGTCGGCGCCGGGACTGCCCGTGGAGTATGCGGCGCCCGCCGGTACCGCGGAACCGATCGCGGCGCCGGCCATCAGGGCCGGTCGGACACGGACCCGCCTGGACGGCCGGGGGCGCCTCGGGCACTGTTCGGTCCATGACCGAGCCGGAGGGTTCCCGCGCCGAGGCCGCCAGCGTCGGGACCGACGGCAGCGTCGCCGTCGCGGGCAGCGTGGACACCACCGGCAGCGTGGGCGTCGCGGGCAGCGTGGCGACCGTCAACAGCATCGGTGTGCTCCGGAGCGCGGGCACGGCCGGCAGCATCGCCGTGGCGGGGAGCGCGGCGACGGCCGGCAGCGTCGCGGTCGCCGGGAGCGTCGCCACGGCCGGCAGCGTCGCGGTCGCGGGCAGCGCCGGGACGGCCGGCAGCGCCGGGATCGTCGCCAGCGTGCTCACGGTGGTCGGCGTCGGCCTGCGCCGGTGCGTGGCGACGCTCGCCTGCGTGGACTGCGTCCGGTGCGTCGCGTGCGTCGGGTGCGTGGACTGCGTCGACTGCATCGGGTGCGTCGGCTGTGTCGGGCTGCGCGGCGCGGTCGGGCAGCGCGGTGTGCACGCCTGAGGCATTCCCGCCCGGTCCATTACCGCCGGTCCGTCATCGCCGGGGGCAGGCGGGCCACCAGCGCTGCAGCCACCACGGCGCCGGCCACGCGGCCGGCGGCGGCGAGCAGGTCGGCAGGCCCTCGGGCTGCAGCGCGAGCCGCGTGCGCATGAGGTCGACGCCGTAGTCCTGGTACCGGGACAACGTGTAGACGACGTCCGGTCCGTCGTTCCACACCGGTGTGATCGCGGGGGCGTAGGCCTCGGGGAAGTCCCGGGTGGTGGCGACGACCTGCGGCGGGCTCCACGGGCCCTTCGGCGACAGCGCGCTGCGCAGCACGATCTCGTGCGTCGGGTCGACGAGGTACATCATCAGCCAGCGCCCGTGGTAGCTGTTGTAGCCGACCGAGAGCTCCCCGACCGGGCCCGGCACGACGTCGACGGCGTCCCGCTCGTCCTTCGACCACCCCTGGGCGCTGCGGTAGCGGTAGGCGGAGCGGTCGCCCAGGCGGTCGGCGGGGACCCGGGCCAGCGAGGCCGGACCGGAGCGGCCGGCGGGGATGCCGTAGACGAGCACGGTGTCGCTGCCCGCGGGCTGCGCGTAGGCGACCTGCGCGAACCGGCTCGAGCCCGACCAGACCGCACCGGGGTCGCGGACCCAGGTCTGACCGTCGTCGTCGGAGTGCGCCATCCCCGAGTCGTTGGTGGTCCAGTGACCGGCCTCCTCGAACTGCCGCACCGACATGTAGTGCAGCCACATCCGCGAACCGGTGGAGATCCCGGCCGTGGGGATGACGGTCTCCTCGTCGCCCACGACGTGCTTCGAGTACAGGAGCTCCTTGGCGTGGTCGGGACGGTCGGTGACCATGTCGGCCAGCCGTCGGGTGGGTGACGGCGCGGCGGGGGAGTCGAGCCATCCCAGGGTGCTGCCGCGCCGGTCCGGGTGCGGCACGGAGAAGAAGGGGTCGGCGGGCGGGTCGCCGTAGGTGTCGCCGAACAGCATCGCCAGCCGCCCCCGGTGCAGGAACACGTGACCCAGGTCCGCACCCTGCGCCCCGAACCGTTGGGCGGTGTCAGCGGCAATGCCGCGGCCCATCAGCGTCACGACCGGTCTCGTCGAGGCGGCGTCGACCACCGGTGCCCACGGCCCACCGGGCGACGGGGGGAGTGCCGGGGCCGGCGGCGCGGCGACCGTCGGTCCGGAGCACCCCGCGAGGACCGCGGCGCCCACCGCGACAGCCGCCGCGCCGGACATCAGCGCGCGCCGTCCCTTCGCCATCACGGCGCGGCACCGTAGGCGTCGCCGGCTGCCCCGGCGATCAGGCCCCGCGTGCGCCGCGCCACACAGCCCGACGGTCACGCGCGCGCTGCCCTCCCGTGCGGCTGTCGGCCGACAGCTTTCACCCGTTCGGCTGCTGTAGCGCCGGCGCCGTTTCGTCGACGGAAGGGCAGGAGATGGCCCGTGCCGTCCGCACGCCCACCGACGAGGAGGACGCCCGATGAGCCCGGACCCGACGCAGCGCGGTCGCCATCGCCGCCCCGGCGGCCGGGGGGCCCGCCGGCGCCACCCGGGGCGTGTCGTCGCCGTCCTGGCCCTGACGGTGTCCGCCGGCGGCGCGGCCGTGGCCGTCCCGGCGCTGGCCGCGCCGGCGAGCCAGAGCCCGGAGGCGAGCCCGGCCGCGCAGGCCGCGCACGCCGAGGCGCTCGTGCCCGGCACACCCTGCTCGGTCTCCGCGCGGGCGTGCGTCGACCTGGAGTCGCAGCGGGCCTGGCTGATCCGCGACGGCAAGGTCACCCGCGGCCCGATGACCATCGCGTCCGGGGGCGAGGGACGGGCGACCCCGGTGGGCCACTCCCTGCGCGTCTACCGCAAGGACCGCGACCACACCTCGGGCGAGTCCCGCACGCGCGACGGACGCCCGGCGCCGATGCCGTACTCCGTGTTCTTCGCCGACGGAGGCATCGCCTTCCACGGCGGGGACCCCTCGCGCTCGTCGGCCGGCTGCATCCGGATGGAGACGCCCGACGCGAAGGCCACGTTCGAGACCCTGCGGGAGGGCGACAAGGTGCAGGTCGTCAACGCCTCCCAGGAGAACGCCGCGCGGGGCGCCGCTGCCTGACCGTCGGCCTCCGCGATCAGGTCAGGCGTCCGGCGAGGACGTCGCGGCCCGGTCCGGAGACCTCGTCGAGGGCGTCGGCGCGACCCGCCATGACCATCAGCAACGGCTCGGCCGGGCCCTCGACCGCCGGGCCGCGGCCCGACGACCACCCGATGTCGGTGGCGACGAGGCGCAGTCCGCGGACCCGGGAGAACGCCCGGATCGGCGGGGCGACCCTGGCGAACGGCAGTGCCGCGGCGAGCCGCTCGGCGGGGACCTCGCGGGTGGCCCCGAGCGCGCGCCGGATGTCCTGGTGGTGGATGAGCCCGTCGACCAGCCCGATGCGACCTCCGAACCGCGCGGTCAGCCCGGCCGGCCGCAGGTGGGCGGTCAGTTCGGCGAGCAGCTCGTCGGACGAGAGGTGCGCGTACTCGTCGACGCCGACCTGGTTGGCCTCGTCGGGGTCGAAACGGCCGCGGGCGAGGCGCCCGACGAAGCCGGTGGGGCCGAGGTGGTCGTAGCTGATGACGTGGGCGACCACGTCGCGCACGCTCCAGCGATGGCACAACGAGGGCGCGTCCCACTGCTCGGCGGGGAGCCCGGCGAGGAAATCGGCGAGCTCGGTGCGCTCGTCGCGGGCCAGCTCTCGCGGATCTGCCTCGCTCACCGCGAACCCTCCACGATCTGCGCGTAGGCGGCGAGCAGCGCCACCCAGCCACCGCCGCCGTGCTCGATGGCGCCGTGGACGCCCTCGCCGCCGACGAGGCGCTCGAAGTGGCGGTGCTCGACCTCGACGGTGGTCTGTTCGGGCCCGTCGGCGTGGAAGCGGACCTCGATCTCGCTGGCGTGCGCCGGGTCGGGGTCGAACTGCCAGTCGCCGCCGATCTGCCAGGTGAAGACCACGCGCTCCGGGGGCTCCCAGACCAGCACCCGGCCCCAGTCGCACTCGCTGCCGTCGACGCCGCGCTCGAACCACCGGCCGCCCACCCGCGGCTCGAGGATCACGTCGGCGACCTCGGCCGCGCCGATGTGGTACTGCCGGGGCCACCAGGCCCCGAAGTGGCCGGTGAACAGCTCGAACGCGCGGTCGCGGCCGACGTCGACGGTGGTCTTGCCCTCGATCGCCGGGATCGGTGTGGTCATGGCTGCTCCTCGGTCACGTGGTGGGTGGTCTCATCGGCGACGGTCTGTTCAGCGAACTTGTGAAAGTCGGCCAGGGCGTGCTCCCAGACGCCGTCGAGCCAGCTCCGCAGCGCGGCCACGCCCTGCGGGTCGAGCCGGTAGATGCGACGGGTGCCCTCGGCGTGCGAGACGACCAGCCCGCCGTCCTTGAGGGCCTTGAGGTGCTGGGACACGGCCGGGCGGCTGATCGGGAGCTGCGCCGCGAGCTCGCCGACCGAGCTGGGCCGTCGCGCCAGCGTCTCGAAGATCGCGCGGCGCATGGGGTCGCCGAGCAACCCCAGACCGGCATCTTGGTAAGCTGACACGAACGGTAAGTCTAGAGCGACCGAGCAGCTCCGCAAGGGTCTCGTCGGAGGGGCGCCAGGCGTCAGGATGGGCCGATGACCGGCACGACGCGCGTGATCACCGGCGCGGTGCTGCTCGACCTCGCGGTCAGCCCGCTGTTCGCCTGGGACGTCTTCACCGGCGTCCTGGGCCGCGAGCTCGGGGCGGGCGGGACCGCGCTGGCGGCCGTGTTCTCCGTCGGTCTGGTCGCCTTCATGGCGGCCGTGGTGGTCGGCGGGCGGCTCGCCGACCGTGTCGCTCCCCGGCGCCTGGCGGCGGCCGCCGCGGTCGGGATGGTCGCGGGCCTGCTCGGCAGCGGCGCCGCGAGCTCGGTGGCGGCGACCGTGCTCGCCTTCGGTGTCGTCGTGGGTGCGTCGAGCGGGCTCGGCTACGCGACAGCCGTGCGCGTGGCCGGCACCCTCGCCTCCGGGCGCGGGCTCGCGCTCGGTCTGGTGGTCAGCGCCTACGCGATCGGCACCGCCGTCCTCGCGCCGGTCGCTGCGGCGCTCCTGACGGCGGTCGGCCGGGGGACCACCTTCGCCGTGCTCGCCGGCGCCCTCGGCGTCCTGCTGGTCGTCGCGGCCGTCCTGGTCCCCGGCGGTGCTCCGCCGGGACGGACCACCACGGCACCCTCCGATCGGGCCGCTCGGCGGCGCGGTCCCGTCGTGGCCCTGTGGCTGGCTTTCGGCCTCGGAAGCGCCCCCGCGCTCGCGGCGTTCGCCCGGGCCGGCAGCCTCGTCGGCCCGACCGCGGCCGTCGCGCTCGCGGTCGCCCTGCTCAACCTCGGCAACTTCGCCGGACGCCTCGTCGCGGGCCCGCTCTCGGACCGCATCGGACGCCGTGCCGCGCTGCACGGCGACGCCGCCCTGCTCGTGGCGGCCTGCCTCCCGCTCGCGCTCGGTGCGAGCGGCCCCCTGGTCCTCGCGACCCTGTTCGTCCTCGGGGCGCAGTACGGGGCGCTCTCCGCGCTCACCCCGGCCGCCACGTCCGACGTGACACCGCCCGAACGCTTCGGCGCGACCTTCGGGCTCGTCTTCACGGGCTGGGGCCTCGCCGGGCTGTTCGCCCCGGTGGCCGCGGCGTCGCTCGCGCCGGGGATCGGCGACGACGGTGTCTACCTCCTCTTCCTCGGGGTCGCCGCCGTGGCCTGGGCCTGCGTGGCCGCGTTCGGCGCGCTGGTCCGTACCTGACGACGCTTGTCGCCGCCCGGCCCGCGGGACGATCCTGGGGCCTCCACCGAGCGAGGTCCGGAGGTCGGAGACATGGCCCAGGCGAGCACCCAGGACTGGACCGTCGTCGACGAGGGGTGGGGCCGGCGGGCCGTGGACTTCGCGACGCTCGGCGAACCCGCGAACTGCCGCGAGTACGTGGCGATGCACCACTCGCTCGGCGTCGACGGCGGCGACCGGGTGCTCGACGTCGCCTGCGGCTCGGGCCTCGCGCTCGAGCTCGCCGCCCTGCGGGGTGCGACCTGTGCCGGCATCGACGCCTCGGCGCGGCTCGTCGCCGTCGCCCGCGACCGCAACCCGGACGCCGATGTGCGGGTGGGCGACATGCACGCGCTGCCGTGGGCCGACGACAGCATGGACGTCGTCACGAGCTTCCGCGGCATCTGGGGCACCACCCCGGGCGCGCTCGCCGAGGTCCGCCGGGTGCTCGCGCCGGGTGGCCGCCTGGGTCTGACCGTGTGGGGCCACATCAAGGTCTCGCCCGGCGCGTGGGCGCTCGCCCCCTTCCGGCTGGCCGATGACCCGGCCGTCGCCCACCAGGCGGCGATGGTGGCGCTGGGGCGTCCCGGCGCGGGGGAGGACCTGCTCGCGTCGTTCGGGTTCGCCGAGGTCCAGCGGGTCGCCGTCCCCTTCGCCTGGGAGTTCGCCGACCCGGAGTCCTACGCCCGGGCCCTCGCCGCGACCGGCCCCGCCTACGAGGCGATCCGCGTCGTCGGCGAGGACGCGTTCCACGACGCAGCGGTGGCGACGGCGAGCCGGCACGTCCGGGCGGGGCTGCCGCTGCGGGCGGAGATCGCCGTGGTCGGCTACCTCGCCCGGACGAGCTGAGCGGCGTCGGTCGCCGCGGCGCCTCGGCGGACCGGTTTCGAGAGGTCGACCTCAGGCCTCGCCGCTCCCCGGACCCGGCTCCTGCCCCGCCCGGACGTGGCGTGCGTGCTCGCGCTCCCGCCCGGCGAACTCACGCGCCTCGCGGGCGGCGTCGTTCAGGCGGTCCGCGGCGTGGGGGCGCAGCCGCGCGGCGTCCTCGTAGGTCTGCGCCACCTTGTCCTCGGAGTCCGCGATCTGGTCGGCGACCCGGGCGAGCCGGTCGGTGAGCTCGGCGGAACGGCGCCAGGCCCGGCTCGACGCCGACTCGGTCCGGGGTTCCTCGTCCACGGCGGCCTCCCGTCCCCGCGGGATGAGGATTCCGCGCGGGTTTTGTCGCTACCCTGCCACAACGGACAGCCGGCCAGGGGGCGCTGCCATGAGCGACCTGAGGGTGATCGGGGTCGGCGCGTCCGCCGGTGGGATCGAGGCGTTGCTCGACCTGGTCAGCGGACTCGACACCGACCTGGACGCGGCCGTGCTGGTCGTCGTGCACCAGGCGCCGGGGACCCCCTCGGTGCTGGCCGACCTGCTCGCCGGACGATGTGCGCTCCCCGTGGCGTGCGCGCGCGGCGACGAACGCCTCGAGCCGGGCCGCGTGCTGGTCGCGCCCCCGGACGGGCACCTGCAGGTGGCCGACGGTCGGGTCGGGGTCTCGCGCGGGCCACGGGAGAGCGGGCACCGTCCGGCGATCGATGTGTTGTTCCGGTCGCTGGCGCTGAGGGCCGGGCCCGGTGCAACCGGGGTCGTGCTCAGCGGTCTGCTCGACGACGGCGCGGCCGGCCTGCGCGACATCGTGCGCCACGGCGGGACGGCCGTGGTGCAGGACCCGAGGGACGCCCGCTACGACGGGATGCCGACCGCCGCGCTCCACCAGGTGCCGCAGGCCGTGGTGTGCCCGGCCCGCGGCATCGGAGCCGCCCTCGCAGAGATCGCCGGGCGCGCCCCGTCGGCCGCCGGTCGCTCGTCGGTCGGCCGGGCCGGCGACGCGGTCGTGAGCCGCGGCGACGAGCAGGCGGCGACCGATCACGACGGTCCCGGGTCCGCGGCGGAGCAGGACGGCGCGGTCGAGGGGGCCCTCGCGGTGGCGCTGCGCGCGCTGGAGGACAAGATGGCGCTGGCGCGCCGCGTCGCCGCGTCCGCCGAGGCCGTCGGTGCCGCGACGGTGGCGGCGAGGTCGCGACGGTCGGCGGACGAGGCCCTCCGGTCGGCGAGGGTGCTGCGGCACCTCCTGACCGGCCGCGAGGAGGCCGCCGACGACGCGGCGGGTGGGACCGGGACCGACGACGGGAGCGTGCGGTGAGCGAGGGAGTCGACCCCGACTTCGAGAGCCTGCTGGAGTTCATCAAGGAGAGCCGCGGCTTCGACTTCACCGGCTACAAGCGTTCCAGCGTGCAGCGACGGGTCGAGCGGCGGATGCAACAGATCGACGTCACGAGCTTCGCCGAGTACCTCGATCGGCTCCAGGTCGACCAGGACGAGTTCACGCAGCTGTTCAACACCATCCTCATCAACGTCACCGCCTTCTTCCGTGACCCCGAGGCGTGGCGGGAGCTGCAGCAGGAGGTGGTGCCCGGGCTCCTGGCGCCCAAGACACGCGGGGAGAGCATCCGGATCTGGTCGGCCGGCTGCGCCAGCGGCGAGGAGGCGTACGCCCTGGCGATCCTGCTGGCCGAGCAGGTCGGGCCCGAGGAGTTCCGCCGGCGGGTGAAGGTCTACGCCACCGACGTCGACGAGGACGCGTTGAGCGCGGCGCGCCATGCGACCTACGGGGAGAAGGATCTCCAGGCCCTGCCCGAGGACCTGCGCGCGAAGTACTTCGAGCGCAACGGCACCCGCTTCAGCTTCCGCGGCGACCTCCGGCACAGCGTGATCTTCGGGCGGAACGATCTCGTGCAGGACGCCCCGATCGGCCGTCTGGACCTGCTCGTCTGCCGCAACACCCTCATGTACCTCAACGCCGAGACCCAGGCGCAGGTCCTGCGCCGGTTCCACTTCGCCCTCAATCCCACCGGCGTGCTGTTCCTCGGCAAGGCCGAGATGCTGCTCAGCCACTCGCGGCTGTTCCTGCCGATCGACCTCAAGCGGCGGTTCTTCCGCAAGGCCGAACAGGTCGATCCGGGCCAGCGGTTCGCCGTGGCGCACGGCCGCCCCGAGGACGGCCCTCCCGGGCACGAGGTGCGGCTCGAGGACGAGACGCTGCTCCACAGCCCCCTGGCGACGATCGTCGTCAACGCCGACGAGGTCGTCGCCACGACCAACCAGCGCGCCGAGGCCCAGCTCGGTGTCACCAAACGGGAGATCGGCCGAATCTTCACCGACCTCGATCTCTGCCAGCGCGTCGGCGGTCTCCGCAGCGCCTACGACGACGTCCGCCGCAACCGCAGCCCGATGTGGCTGCACGAGGTGCAGTTCTCCCGCTCGGCCACCGAGACGCTCTTCTTCGACATCCAGCTCGTGCCGCTGGACGGCGAGGGGAGCGGCCGCCCGTCGGTGGCGGTGTTCTTCTCCGACGTCACCCGCTACCAGCGCCTCAACGGCGAGCTGCAGACCGCGCAGCGCCAGGTGGAGACGGCCTACGAGGAGCTGCAGTCCACGGTGGAGGAGCTGGAGACCACCAACGAGGAGCTGCAGTCCACGGTGGAGGAGCTGGAGACCACCAACGAGGAGCTGCAGTCCACGGTGGAGGAGCTGGAGACCACCAACGAGGAGCTCCAGTCCACCAACGACGAGCTGCAGTCCATGAACGACGAGCTGCGGGAACGCACCGTCCAGCTCGACGAGGCCAACGACTTCCTCGAGTCGGTCCTGGGCAGCCTGCGCACGGCGGTCGTGGTCGTGGACACGGAGCTGATCGTGCGGGCGTGGAACGGGCAGGCGGATGACCTGTGGGGCCTGCGTTCCGACGAGACCATCGGCCAGCACCTGCTCAACCTCGACATCGGGCTGCCCACCGAACGCCTCCGCCCGCTCGTGCGCGGGGCGCTGAACGGCGACGGCGACGGCGCCCTGCGGATCGAGGCGATCAACCGCCGCGGCCGGACCGTCCGCCTCGCGGTGTCGGCGTCGCCGTTGCGGCTGCGCCACAGCGGGCCGACGGGCGCGATCGTCCTGATGGACCAGGCGGGTGAGACGACCGAGGCGGAGGCGGATCCCCCGGATCCGAGCGACCCCGCGGGCCCCGCACCGACGCCTTGAGCAGTGACACCACACGGTCCGTGTCCGTAGAGTCCAGGCATGCGTGACACCACTCCGGCGGTGCCCGGACGTGGTGAGGACGACCCGCTCCGGCGGCGCCAGCAGCTCATGGACGAGCAGGAGGCGCGCGCCGATGCCCGCGACCAGGCGGCGGACCGCCGCGAGCTCCTGGCCGACCGGCGCGAGACCGACGCGGACCTCCGGGAGCACGCGGCCGACGACCGCGACGCGCGGGCCGACGAGCGGGAGGCCCGGCTGAACGCCACGGCCAGGGCGATCGGGCTGAACGTCTCCGGGCTTGTCGAGCAGGCCGAGCAGGTGCTCGAGCGGGATCAGCAGGCCATCGGTCGCGCCCACGACCGCATCGCCCGGTCACGGGAGATGCTGCGCCGCTTCCGGGACCTGGGCGACCGGGAACAGCGTGAGATCGATCAGCAGGCCGGCGCCAGTGCCCTGGCGAGTGAGGACGAGGCCGAGCTCTAATCCGGCACGGGGGCAGTGTCCTCCGCGGCCGCGCCCGATGCTCCGAGCATCAGGTACAGGCGGGCCTCGGTGGACGGCGAGAGGGCGACGCTCCGGGCTCCGTTCCGGGCGAGGAGGGCCTGAGTCGTCGCCTCGGACGCCAGGTCGGTGAGCAGCTCGGCGCGGCGTCGCGCCTCGTCGACGCGGGCGAGGACGGCGGAACGGTCGTCCGGTGCCGCCTCGTGACCCCGGAGGGCCTCGCCGGGAGAGGTCCCGTGAATCTGCCGGTACTCGACCGCGAACCTCCCGGGGCTCTTGAACCCCCAGCGCACGGCGATGGCGCCCACGGTGTCCCTACGGGCGGGGTCGCCCGTCACGAGATCGCGGTGCGCGCCCTCCATCCGGACCTGGCGCAGGTAGCTCATCGGTGTCTGGTGACGGTGCCGGCGGAAGGCGTGCTGCAGCCCGCGGACCCCGATCTGGGCGGCCCCGGCGATGTCGGCGATCCCGATCGGGCGGTGGGCGTTGGCATGGATGAACGCCACGGCGCGGGCCACCACGGACGGTTCCGCGCCGGCGGTCCCCTCGGGGGCGTCACTCAGCAACCCCCCCGCGAACTCGGCGACGTCGCGCCCGCTGTTCTCGGCCAGCTTCCGCAGCATCGTCGAGGCCGCGTCCAGGTCCTGGTGGTAGCGCTCCATGAGCACGCCGGTCGCCACGTCCACGGGATCCGGAGGTGCCGTCATGTCACCCTCCTCACGTCCGACGACCTGGATCGACCCTGACACACCACGCCCCCCGCTGTCAGGCCCCGCAGCGATCGGCGTGGCTGCGATTCAGGGACACAGCGGGGGCAGCGCCCCGCCGAGGACACCGCCGCGGTCGATGGCCACACGGCCGTCCCTGACGACAGTGAGGACGTGCGCGGGATCCGCCAGCGCGGCGATGTCGGTCAGCGGGTCGACATCGGTCACGACGAGGTCCGCGGCCTTCCCGGCCTCCAGCGTCCCGGTGACGTCGCCGACCCCGCACAGCTCGGCGGCGTTCCGCGTGCCCGCGGAGATCGCCTGCAGCGGTGTCAACCCGCCGAGCCGCACGAGCAGGTCCAGCTCCCCGAGGTTGGTCCCGTGGTCGGGGGTGATCCCCGCGTCCGTGCCGAGCACGATGCGCACGCCGGCCTCGACCGAGCGCGCCGCCGACTCGTGGGCCACGCGGTGCCAGCGCACCGCCTTCTCGTAGGTGCCCGGCGCGCTGCGGGCGGGGTCGGGCTCGGTCATCGTCTCGAGCAGCGTGGGCGCGAGGAACTGCCCACGCTCGACCATCTCGGCACGCAGCTCGTCGTCGAGGGCGTAACCGTGCTCGATGCTCGACACCCCGGCGCGCACGGCCGCCTCGATGCCCGGTCGCCCCATCGCGTGCACGGCCACCGGCAGCCCGCCGTAGGCCTGCGCCTCCTCGACGGCCGCGCGGATCATCTCCGGCCGCAGCCCCAGCCACTCGGGCTGGTCGTGGGGCGAGGTGACGCCCCCGCTGGAGGCGAGCTTGATGCAGTCCGCGCCGCTCGCGACGAGCTCGCGCACCCGCAGGCGCATCGCGTCGACCGAGTCGACGAGGTTCGAGGGGCTCCCGGGGAACGCGACGGCGGCGGCCAGCCCGTCGATGCCCGACGGGGTGGTGAAGTCGCCGTGGCCGCCCCGCTGGCTGAGCATCGCGATCGAGACGAGCAGGCGGGGGCCGGGGATGCGGCGCTCCGCGACCGCGCGCCGGAACCCGGCGTCGAGGCCCAGGAGGTCCCGGGCCGTCGTCACGCCGTTCTCCAGCGTCGTGCGCAGCCGCTCCAGCACCTTCAGCACCCGGTAGCTCGGCGGCTCCTGCAGCCCCTCCAGCGGGCTGCCGTGCCGGCCCGGCAGGGCGAAGTGCACGTGGGCGTCGATGAAGCCCGGACACACGGTGCGGCCGGCGAGGTCCAGGCGACGGACGCCCTCGTGGTCGGCCGGGAGCTCGGTGGCGGGGCCCACCCACGACACCCGGGTCCCGTCGACGAGCAGGGCGGCGTCCTCGACGGGGTCGCCGCCCCTCCCGTCGATCAGCCGTGCGTGGTCGAGCACGACCTGTCCCTCGGGCACGTGGAACTCCTCGCTCGTCGACCGCGGCTTCCGGCTCGACCTTGGCCGACGTCGGCGGCCGGCGACAGGGGACGAAGGTCACCGGCGGGCCGGAGGCCCGGCGCTAGCGTGTGGTGGGGGCGTCGGTGACGCCGCACTGCTCGTCGACCCAGCGCGCCGTCCCGGCGAGCGGGTTCTCGATCCGGGGTGGGGCCTCGACGCGCCGGCTCGGCGGAGCGGTCTGCTCGGCGGCCAGGAGCAGCATCCCGGCCGTCACGGCGAACAGGCCGCCCGCCCGGCGGGCCTGCGCGCCGAACATGCGAGGCTCCCGGCCGTACAGGTTCAGCGCGGCGCGGGGCACGCCGCCGACCTCGAGCAGGATCGACAGCATCGAGCGGTACCCGGCGTCGAGCGCGTGCGCCGAGAACGCCGGCCACCGGCGCCGGTCGTCGCCGGCGAAGTCGTCGACCACGACGAGGCCGTCCAACGGCGCCCGCGCCAGCACGGTCATGGCCGGGCCGTCGCCCAGTTCGGCCTGGAGGGTGTCCAGCGGGCCGACGACGGCGGGGGACGCGGGGTCCCCGGCGGCGCCATACCGGCCGTCGGCCAGGCTCAGCCCCGCGGACGCCGCCGCCGGGACGGCCGTGAGGGCGGCGGACACGATGCGCGTCAGGGCGCTCTCGTGATGGCGGACCAGCGTGGCGTCGTTCAGGGCGGTGCCGCTGCGACGCAGGTGGGCGACGAGAGTGTCCACGGTCATGGCGACCCTCTCCGACCGCGGGGAGCGGTGATCGGGACGTGCTCGTCCATGGTGGTCAGGACGGATGCCGACGGAACTGTCCGAACTGCGACCACGCACTGTCCTCTGTCGGCGACGCTCCGGTCAAGGAGCCGAGCTCCCCGCCCCCGTCCCGGTCACCGGCGCAGGGTGTCGCTCGGGGAGCGCCCGTGGACGCGGCGGTAGTCGACCGCGAACCGGCCGGGATTGGCGAAGCCCCACTTCGCGACGATGGCCCCGACGGTGTCGCCGCGGGTCGGGTCGGCATCCTGCAGGTCACGGTGGGCGGCGTCCATCCGCACCATCCGCAGGTACTCCAGCGGGGACTGCCCGCGGTGGCGGCGGAACGCGTGCTGGAGTCCGCGCGGACCGATGCGGGCGGCCGCGGCGATCTGCGTGATGTCGATCTCGCGATGGGCGTTGGCGTCCATGAACTCGATCGCCCGGCGGACCGTGGCCGGGTCCCCGTTCCCCGGCGGCGGCCCGAGAGGGTCGTGGAGGGCGTCGAGAGCGCTGTTCGGGAACGCCGCCAGCGCGGCCGTGGCGAGCTGGCGGAACGCCTCGGCGCGCACCAGCGGCGAAGCGACCACCTGCTCGTCGACGAGGACGTGGTACCGGACGTGGTCGACGGTCCGTGCCCAGTACGACCGGAGCGCGCCGTCGAGGGGCTCGCACAGCCCGAACCGGACACGATCGGCCGGCAGCCCGCTCAGCTCCGCGCCCACCACCTGCACACCTCGCAGGTCGAGGGCGACCGACTCGAGATCGATGGGATCCCATGCGGACGTGCCGGCACGACACGGATCCATCAGGCTGATGTCCCCGGCCCGGCAGGTCGTCGAGCGCGATCCCATGGCCGTCCGGGAGCAGCCGGACCGCACCCGGTGGACGACGAGGCTCTGGTAGGGCGCGGTATCGGTCTCGCCGCGCATGGTGTGCACCAGGTCGTCGATCCGGAACCGGTCGGTCACCAGGGAGGTCACACGCATCCGGAAGTCCGCAAGGTCGCCCGAGAGCCGCGGTGCGACCTCGGTGTAGGCGTCGGCGATCCACTGGCGGGCCATGTCGGGGTCGGTGGTGTCGAGCTCTGTGCGCCTCACGGACGCGACGTCCAGCACGGCTACCTCCCTTCCGGTGTCGGCGCTCTCCTCGGAACTAGCCGTCCACCGTCGGGCGACCCATCCGTTCGGCGGGGTCCTCGACGTCGATCCGGCCGCGGTTGAGGGGCCGCCCGGCCCGGCTCCACGCGACGACCTCGCCGGTCACGCCGACGGCCTCGACACCGATCTCGGCGAGAAGCGCCCGCGCGGCGGCGAGCCGGCCCTCGTCGCCGGCGACCAGGGCGACGAGGGCCGCGGAGGTCCGCAGCCGGACCTGGAGCGGGTCGTCGACGTCGCGGAGACGCAGGGGCAGGACGGCCAGGGCGACGGGCCACGAACCGGGGATGTGCCCCGCGGCGACGTCCTCGACCGGTCGGACGTCGAGCAGGACGACGGAGCGGGCCTCGAGGCCGGCCGCCAGGTCGGCCACGGGCAGGTCCTGGATCACCTTCCACCTCGACTCGGGTCGATGCGCTCCCCACGATCGTCGTGAACGTCGGCGTTCAGCACAGGTAGATGCCCGGCGCCCGGACCTCGGACACGCGGAGAGCCAGCACTGGTCGTCATCCGACTGGTCCTGTCGTGCGACGCACATCACCCGAGGGCGGCAGTGCCGCGGCAGTCTCATCCGCGCCGGGTGATGCGAGCGCCGCCCGACCCGTCTTCTCTCGACGCCGACGGGAGGAGTCGCCATGTCCGCGGTGGAGGATCTGAGCGAGCTGGTCGAACGTGCGAGTGCCGCGGAGCGCGCGGCGCTCGCCTCGAAGTGGAAGGAACGCGACGACGTCGACGCGCTGCGCCGTCACGTCCAGCGCCTCATCGACGACCAGCGGGAGATGGACCGCCTCGCCCCCGCGACCGTGGGGCCCCCGGACCCGTCCGCGGAGGGGTTCGCCGCGGCGGCGCACGCCGAGGCCGAGGCCGCCGCCGCGGTCACCGTGGCGCGCCGCGCTCTGCTCGACGCGCACCTCGCGGTCCTCGACGCCCGCCTCGCGCTCATCGACGCCGGCGAGACCGATCCCGAGGCATCCGCGGCGAACGGCCTCACCCCGCTGGCCGGGCGCAACGCGGTGAGTAGGCACGGGCCTGCGCTGGCCCACGGGCTCAGCGGCGAGGTCCGGTACATGCTCTCGCGCAAGCCGCGCTCGATCGTCAAGAGCCTGGCGGTCAGCCTGGCCCTGGGGCTGCTCTACCTCGGCGTCATCCGGGTCTTCCAGTGGGACCGGATGCAGCACTGGCTGCCCTACCTCGGGCTGTGGGCGATCTCGGTCGTCATGGGCGGCGCGGTCGTGCTCAACGCGATGAGCTTCGATGCCATGCGGGTCCGGGCCGCTCTCGACAGCGGCGCCCGCCTGTGGCACCTGCTGGTGACCAAGAACCTCGCGATCGCGTGCATCGTCGCCCCGATCGGCTTTCTGCTCAGCGGCCTGCTGGCGTGGCGGGCCGGCAACCTCGACGCCTTCTTCAAGGCCTGCGCTTTGATGATCTCCTTCATCCTGCTGTGGCTGGGCGTCGGCAACGTGCTGTCCATCCTGTTCCCGATCCGCGACGAGCCGATCTGGCACCGGCGCAAGGACGGCACGCTCAAGCAGTTCGCCGTGGTCTTCGCCGTGTCCTACGTGATCGGCTATCTCGTCAACATCATGCTGGTCTGGCGGGTGTTCGCGGCCCAGGAGTGGGCCGAGCGCCTGGGCAGCTCGGTGCTCCCGGCGATCTTCGTGATCATCAGCAGCATCGGGATGTGGATCCTCCTGACCGTCCTCGCGGTCGCGCTGTCCCAGCAGCCCAAGGTCCGCCTGGCCCTGATGCGGGAGCTCGCCGATCACCGCCCGGACGAGGCGCGCGCCGTCGCCGTGTGAGCGATCATCACGGTGTGAAGTACGGCGTCGTGCTCTTCGTCACCGACGAGACCATCGCTCCGGCGGTGCTCGGACCCGCGCTCGAGGAGCGGGGGTTCGACGCGCTGTTCGTGCCCGAGCACTCGCACATCCCCGCGAGCCGCGAGAGCCCCGCACCCGGGGGCGGTGATCTGCCGCGGCACTTCTACCGCACCGTCGACGTGTTCGTGACGCTCGCGGTGGTCGCCGTGACCACCGCGCGGCTCGCCCTCGGCACCGGGGTCGCCCTGCCGGCCGAGCGCGACGTGTTCCACACCGCCAAGCAGGTCGCCAGCCTCGACCTGGTGTCGGGAGGGCGCGCGCTGTTCGGCGTGGGCGTCGGGTGGAACCGGGAGGAGGCCCGCGACCACGGCATCGACCCCCGGCGGCGCGGCCGGGTGCTCGACGAGAAGCTCGCCGCGATGGCGCGCCTGTGGAGCGAGGAGCGCGCCGAGTTCCACGGCGAGCACGTCGACTTCGACCCGGTGTACTCGTGGCCCAAGCCCGTGCAGTCGCCGCACCCGCCGATCTACGTCGGCGGCGGCAGCGACGCCGCGCTGGCGCGCCTGCGCGACCACGGCGACGCGTGGCTGCCCGACACCGTCGACGTCGAGGACTACCGCCGGGTGCGATCGTGGCTGGCCGACCAGGGCCGTCCCGACGTGCCGTTCACGGTGTTCGGTGCCGACCCCGACACCCTCGACGTCGCCGGGTTCGACGAGGTCGGGGTCGAGCGGATCGCGTTCTGGGTGGACCCCGGCGGTGAGCGCGACGTGCTGACGCGCCTCGACGCGATCGCCGACCGCTGGATGCGCTGAACCGCCGGGGCGCACTGGTCACGCGTCGTCGGTTCCACGACATTGACGGGATGAGCGAGCGCAGCGCGAAGGACGTCGTCGCGGAGATGTTCCGGCGGCAGCAGGAGGGGGACGAGACCGTTCTCGACGACCTCGTCGCGGAGGACATGCTCAACCACGCCGCCGGTCCTCAGGGCCGCGAGGGGCTCCGACGCATCCTGGGCATCATCGACGAGGACCTCGGGCCGGTCACCGCCGAGCAGCACCACCTCATCGGGGACGGCGACCTGGTCGCCCAGCACCTCACGCTCCACGGCACCCACCGGGCGTCGACGATGCCGCTGCTCGCCGGCGAGGGCGTCTCCGGTCGACCGGCCGCCTGGACGTTCATCCACCTCTGGCGGGTCGCCGACGGCGTGATCGTCGAGCACTGGGCGTGCCGCGACGACATGGGTCTGCTCGAGCAGCTGCGCGAGTGACTCAGCGTGGGAAGTCGGCGGCGCCCATCCCGACGGCGTGGCCGGCGGGCCACTGGACCAGCTCGATGCGGTGGCCGTCCGGGTCGGCGATCCAGGTCGTGCGGAAGTCGGCGGACCCGTCCGGCGAGGTGGGCGGCTCGGCCTCGATGCCGCGGGCGGCCAGCGCGGCCAGGACGGCGTCCATGGACTCGACGTGGATGACGAAGTGGCTCGGGCCGCTGCTGGGAGCCGGCGGAGCGTCGGGATCGTGGACGAGCTCGATGGTGACGAACTCGTCGCCGGGGAGGCCCAGCATCGTCAGGTCTCCGAGCCCGGTGCCGGGAACGGCACCCACGACCTCGTAGCCGACGGCGGTGTAGAAGGCGAGCGAGCGGTCGATGTCGGCGACCCGCAGCCCGAAGTGCAGCGTCCTCACCGGACCACGTCCAGGACGCGGGGCACGTACTCGAGCATCTGCAGCCGCCCGTCGAAGGTGCGGTGATCGACCAGGTCGAGGGCGACGTCGGGGTAGCCGTCGAAGAAGCGGTCTCGCCCGGTGACGCCGGTGATCACCGGGAAGACGACGACGCGCAGGCGGTCGACCAGCCCCGCGGTGAGCAGCGACCGGCCGAGGCTCAGGCTGCCGATGGTGCGCAGCGGCCGGTGGTCGCGCTGCTTCATGTCCCGCACGGCCGCGACGGCGTCGCCGGCGACCAGCTCGGTGTTGGCCCACGACAGCGGCCCCTCGACGGTGGAGGAGAACACGACCTTGGGCATGGCGGTGAGGGCGGCGAAGCCGGGGTCGTCGCCCATCGCGGCCGCGAACCCGGACATCAGCCGGTAGGTCGTCGCCCCCAGGAGTGCGACGTGCTGCGTCTCCGACGTCTCGCCGATCCACGCGAGGTACTCGGGCCCCTCCATCCCCCAGTACCCGGGCCAGCCCTCGGCGGCCCCGTACCCGTCCAGGGACATGATCAGGTCCACCATCAGGCTCGACATCGCTCGACCTCCTCAACTCATCGGTTGAGTAATTCGTAGCGTTCTAGGACTGACTAGTCAAGAACGAGGACTTCGCCGTCGGGGTGCCGCGGAGCGCGGGGGTGCCGCGCGCATGTGGTCGCGCACCGGGGTCAGGAGGCCGGCGAGGGTCCGGGCGTCGTCCCGCGAGAGCGGCTCGAAGAGCAGGTCGCTCACGACCTCCTCGTGGCCGGGGAGGACCCGCGCGATCAGCGCGCGGCCGGCGTCGGTGATGGTGACGGCGACGCCGCGCTCGTCGTCGGGGGAGGGCGCGCGGGTGACGAGGCCGGCCTTCTCCAGCAGGCCCACCTGGTAGGTCAGGCCGCTGCGGCTGTAGACGATGGCGTCGGCCAGGTCGGTCATGCGGTGGCTGCCGGTCGCGGTCTGGTCGAGCCGCATGAGGACCTGGAAGCGGACGAACGTGAGGTCGCCGTCCTCGCGGAGCTGTTGCTCGATCCCGTGCTGGAGCAGGGCGGACACCTCGACGAGCGCGAAGTACGCACCCAGCTGGACGGGGTCGACGGCGTGCGAGGGGTCCGGCATCGGCCGAGTCTACTTGCTTCGAATTCGAAGCACGGTTAGCGTCGTTCCCAAGGTGCTTCGAGTTCGAAGCACACGGGTGCGGACGAAGCGAGGCTCCTCCGATGAAGGCAGTGCGGTTCCACGCCTACGGCGGTCCCGAGGTCCTGCGGTACGAGGACGTGGAGCAGCCGGTCCCCGGCGCCGGGCAGGTGCGGCTCCGTGTCGCCGCGTCGGCGTTCAACCTGGTGGACGACGGCATCCGCGGGGGCTACCTGCAGGAACCGTTCCCGGTGGCCCTGCCGCACGTCCCGGGGATCGAGGTCAGCGGGACCGTGGACGCCGTCGGTGAGGGTGTCGACGGCCTCCGGGTCGGTGACGACGTGATCGGCTTTCTACCGATGGTGGCCGACGGCGCGGCCGCGGAGTACGTCGTCGCGCCGGCCGAGGTCCTGGTCGCGGCGCCGCGCACCGTCCCGCTGACCGACGCCGCCGCGCTGCCGATGGTGGGGCTCACCGCGTGGCAGGCGCTGGTCGACGACGCGAAGGTGGTGGCCGGCCAGCGCGTCCTGATCAACGGCGCGAGCGGTGCGGTCGGCGGCTACGCCGTGCAGCTCGCGAAGAACGCCGGGGCGCACGTCATCGCCACCGGCGGCCCGCGCAGCAGCGAGCGCCTCCGGGCGCAGGGCGCCGACGAGGTCGTCGACCACATCACCACCGACGTCGTGGCCGCGGTCGAGGAGCCGGTCGACGTCCTGCTCAACCTCGCCCCGGTCACGCCCGAGCAGCTCGCCGCGCTCGTGACCCGGGTCCGCGACGGCGGCGTCGTCGTGAACACCGTGCCGCGGACGCCCGCGCCCGCCGACGAGGCGCGCGGCGTGCGCGCCGTCGACGTCTTCGTCCGCAACGACGCCGAGCTGCTGGCGCGGCTGGTGGGCATGGTCGACCGCGGGGAGCTGCGCGTCGACGTCGACCGGCGGGTGGCGCTGGCCGACCTGGCGTCGATCCACGCCGAGGCGACGGCCGGCACGCTGCGGGGCAAGGTCGTCGTGCTCGCTCCGACGGGCTGAGCCCGGTCACCGTGGCGCGAGATCGTCCTCCAGCATCGCCCGCAGGCGGAACTTCTGGATCTTCGTCGCCGACATCGGCCAGCTGGTGACGAAGCGGACCTCGCGCGGCACCTTGTACGAGGCGAGGCTGCCGCGGCAGAAGGCGATGAGCTCGTCCGCCGTGCAGTCCGCGCCGCCGGACAGCTCGACGAAGGCCACCGGCTCCTCGCCGTACCGCTCCGACGGGCGACCGACGACCTGGGCCATCCGCACCGCCGGGTGCGTGCTCAGGTAGGCCTCCACCTCGAGCGGCGAGACGTTCTCGCCGCCGACCTTGAGGACGTCCTTCGTGCGCCCGAGGAACAGCAGGGAGCCGTTGGCGTTCACGCTCCCCGAGTCGCCGGTGCGGACCCAGCCGCCGGGCAGGATCGTCTCGGCCGTCGCCTCGGGGTCCCGGTAGTAGGCGCGGAAGGCGTTCACGCCCCGGAACTGGATCTCGCCGGGTGTGTCCACGGGGACGACCGTCGCGGGCTCCCCGGGGTCCGTGATCCGCACCTCGATGCCGGGGATCGGGCGCCCGTTGCGCCCCAGGCGATCGCGCTCGGGCTCGTCGAGGGTCGTCGTCGTGATCATCCCGGCGCCCTCGGTCATGCCGAAGTCGGTGAGCAGGACCGCGGTCTCGGGCAACAGCTGCTGGATCATCTCCTGGGTCTCGCGGGGCGCCACGTTGAGCACGGTCCGCACGGCGCGCAGCCGGTCCCGGTCGTAGCCCGGGGTGCGCAGCAGACCGAGCGTCAACGGCGGGAACGCCGGGAAGAGGTGCTCGGCGTGCCGGCGCTCGAGGTGGTCGAGGGCGACCTCGGGATCGAAGTGGCCCATCGACATCACCTCGGCGCCTCGCACGAGCGCTGACACGGTCGGGCCGATCCCGCCGACGTGGAAGAAGGGGCACGGGGTCCACATTGCCTCGCCGCCCCGCAGGCCAACGACGTCGGCGAAGGCCGACCAGCTGCCGATCAGGGCCCGGTGCGTGAGCTCGCAGCCCTTCGGGTCGGCGGTCGTCCCGGAGGTGTAGAGCAGCACGGCGGGGTCCTCGGCCGTCCGGCCGGCGGACGCCGCGACCACGGCGTCGTCGGGCACGTCCCGCCCCGCCGCGACCAGGGCGGTCAGGGGCGCCGCGAACGGGACGTCCTTGTCGCCGTCGAGGTGGATCCGCCGCAGGCGCGGTGCGCCCGGCGCCACGACCGCACCGGCTGCGCCCTCCGTGTGCTCCGCGAGACGCAGGCCCGGGAGCGACGCCGCCACGAGCGCGGTGAAGTCGGTGTGCTCGTCGACCGCGTCGGTGGTCACCAGGATCTCGGCGTCGCAGCGCCCCAGGACGTAGCTCAGCTCGCGGCGCTTGAACCGCGCGTTGAGCGGGACGACGACTCCGCCGGCGAGCTGCACCCCGAACACGAGCTCGACGTAGGTCGGGGAGTTCGTCATGAGGACCGCGACGTGCCCGCCGGGCCGCAGCCCGACCGCGATCAGCCCCTTCGCCAGCGCGACCGCGCGCCGGTGGAACTCCGCGTAGCTCAGGTCGAGGTCCGGGAAGGACACGAACGTGCGGTCGGGGTGCTCGCCGGCCCGGAGTCCCAGCTCGCCCGCCAGCGTGCCCATCGCGACCTCCGAGGCCCGACCGCCAAACAAACGGCAGTTTGACAACGCTGGGGGCCGGTGTCAACGTCGTCCCCACCTGCTGGGGAGCCCGGAAGGACCGGCCGCTGATGCGCTACCACGTCTACCTCGAGGGCGAACCGACGCTGGAGTCCTACCGGCTGAGCCACTGTCCGCGGGAGGACTACGCGCCGGTGTTCATCTGCCCTTTCGTGGTCCTCACCGACGCGGCCGGCGGGATCTACAACGCCATGCGGGGCATCCAGGGACAGAACAAGAACGAGACCCTGAACATGGGCGTCTACCGGCTCGACGGGCGGCTCGACGCCCAGTGCCCCGTCCTGTTCCCCTACGCCGACAACCCGATCGCCGAGCGGTACCGGGTCACCGAGAGCGCCGACGCGGTCAGCTACGTCGGCGACACCTGGCGGTACGACTTCGGCGTCAGCGACTACCGATGGGTCGACGGCTCGGGACGGCTCGACCTGACCGCGCGGCGGCTCGGCCAGGTCTGCACGTTCTGGGTTCCCTCGCAGGAGGGGTACGAGCACCCGCAGATGCTGCGCTCACACCTCGGGAAGGCCACCGGCACCCTCGACGGCGAGCCCGTCGAAGGGCTGTTCATGCTCGACTTCATCTACAGCCGCCCGGACGCGATGTGGTCCGAGATGGGCATGCTCACGAAGCTGCACAACCTCTGGCTGAACTGGCTCGTCGAGTACGAGGACGGCACCTACGAGGGCGGCTACGCCTGGCGCGGCCGGCCCGGGACGGGCTTCGCGGCGGCGCACCACGTCGCGGACGGGGTCAGCACCGCCCGCAGTGACGCGTCGGTCGCCACCCACTTCACGGAGCGCGGCACGGTGCACAAGGTCGACCTCGCCCTCGGCGCCGACACCTCGCTGGTGCTCGAGCAGTACGGGTCCACCGACTGGCCGCTGCACACGTGCGGCACCGTCAGCTCCACGAACCGGGGCAAGAAGATCGCCCGGAGCTGGAACTACACGGAGTTCTTCCCGCTGAACTGGAGCGCCGTCGCCGACTACCAGGTCGCCCACCACGCCCTCTACGGCCGCCGCCCGTCGTTCGCGCGGCTCATGCGGGGCGCGCGGGTCGTCGACCAGCGTCTGGTGTTCGACCAGGGCTGACCGCCGTCGCCGCGACCCACGCGACCGCTCGGTCGACCGTGGCGCGTGCGTCGGCGTCGAAGGGATGGACCTCGAAGCCGTGCACGGCGTGCTCGATGGTGAGGACCTCGAGCGCGGCGCCGGCGTCGTGCGCCGCGGCGACGAAGGCGTCCTGGGTCCCGGCGATGCCTGCGATCTCGTGCCCGACCCGGACGAGGAGCTTCGGCAGCGCGGGGTGCTCGCCGACGGCGTCGACGGCGTCGAACCGACGGACGTCGCCCGGCCAGTCGGGCGGCGGCGCGAGCACCGGGTAGGTCCAGGCGATCCCGCGCAGCCACTCCGGCGGGTCGCGCAGCCACGCGGCCGCCAGGACGCCGCCCCCGCTGAAGAACCACGGGACGACGCGGTCCGGGTCGACCTGGTCGAGCGCGCGGGTCCGTTCCACCACGGCGTCGAGGGTCGCGGCCGACTGCGGGTAGTGCTGGTCGGTGTACAGGGGATGGTCGAAGGTGATCCCGACCAGCCCGGCGTGGGCGGCGAGCGCCCCGTAGCCGCGGAAGACGGCCGAGTCCCGGGGGCGCGGGGTGTGGCCCTCCGGGACGGGACCACCGTGGATGAAGATCACCGCGGGGCGGCGCCCGGCGTGATCGGAGCGCACGTGGACGTCGAGCACGTCCTCCCGGAACCGCGTCACGGGGTCGACGTCGTGGAAGAACGGCGGTCCCTCGGGCGCGGCCATGTCGACCATCGCAGCAGAACCGGGGGGTCAGAACCAGCGGTCGCTCGCGAGGCGGGCGCCTTCGGCGAGGGCGGCGAACTTGGCCCAGACGACCTGGGGGTCGACGGCGGCCTGGCCGACCCAGGTGCCGTAGCCGCAGTCGGTGCCGGCGACGACGTTCTCGGCGCCGACGCGCTCGGCGTAGCGGGCGATGCGCTGCGCGACGAGCTCGGGGTGCTCGATGACGTTGGTCTTGGACTCGAGCACGCCCGGGACGAGGACCGTGCCGTCGGGCAGGGCGACGTCGTCGAACACCGTGAACTCGTGGGCGTGGCGGGGGTTCGCCGCCTCGAACGCGATCGCGGCGGGGCGGGCGCGCAGGACGTCGCGGACGATCGTGGCGAACGGGATGTCGCGATGGTGGGGGCCGTCGTAGTTGCCCCAGCACACGTGCAGGCGCAGCAGCTCGGGATCGATGCCGGCGGTGGCGTGGTCGATGGCCTCGAGGTTCTGGCGCAGCCGGGCGAGGAACTGCTCGTCGGAGAGGTCGGCGTAGCGGACGTGGCGCCCCATCGCGAGATCCGGGCAGTCGAGCTGCACGGTGATGCCGGCGGCGGCGATGGCCTCGTACTCCGGGCGCATCGCGTCGGCGATGGCGAGCAGGTAGTCCTCGTAGGACCCGTAGTGCTGGTCGTCGAAGAACAGCGCGACCAGCCCGGGCGACGCGGCGGTGAGGAACCGGCCGGTCGGGTCGCCGTCCGCGGCGAGCAGGTTCGCGACGTCGTGCTGCACGGCGTCGTCGCCCGTGGGCGCCACCGGGCCGGTGCAGGCCGGCGTCTTCCGCCGCGAGCGCCCCGGGTCGGACATGACCCGCTGCGCCATCGACGGGAAGTCGTCGAGGTCGCGGTAGGAGAAGGTCACCGACTCGCCGTCGAACCCGGTGAGCCGGTACTTCGGGTAGGAGGCGTAGCTCGGCTTGCTCATCTCCCCGTCGTTCACGAGGTCGATGCCGGCGTCGAGCTGGTGTCCGACCACCTCCGCCACCGCGGCGCGGACCCGCTCCGCCAGCGCGGCGCGGTCGACGGGCACGCCCTCCTCCTGGGCGAACATGGTGCGGACAAGGTCGTCGGGCCGGGGCAGGCTCCCGACGTGGGTGGTCAGGAACCTCTCGGTGCTGCGCTGCACGCGATCAGCCTGTCACCACAGCGGTCACCACCGCAGGACGCGCCGGCGGCCCGGGTGCCACAGCCACGACCGACGGGGACGCGACGCGTGGCGGTCGGGGTGGCCCCGCTCACGAACGCAGGCCACCTCCGTGGGGTAGTGGGCGACCCCGCCGAAGGTGTTCCAACGGCGCCAGAACCAGGCGCGGTCCCCGCAGCGCCGGTCCTCGGGCGCCACCGCGACCGGCTCCGCGGTCCACTCCTCGACCGCGGCGGCGGGCTCGGGTCGGCGTCGGGGCACGGCGCTACCGCAGGGAACGGTGGGCGTCGCGGAAGGCGGGCACCGCGTCGGCCCCGCTGACGGCGTCGGCGCTGATCACCTCGTCGACCGCCCGCCCGCGCAGCACCTGCTTGATCGGGCGTTCGAGCTTCTTGCCGGTGAGCGTGCGCGGCACCGCCGGGACCGCGGCGATGAGGTCGGGCACGTGCCGCGGGGACAGGTTGCGACGCAGGCCGTCGGCGATCCGCTTCCGCAGGTCGTCGTCCAGGTCGGCGTCGGACGCGAGGGCGACGAACAGGAGCAGCTCGCCCGAGCCGCCCTCGTCGTCCTCGAGGTGCACGACCAGCGAGTCGGCCACCTCCGGCATGTCCTCGACGACGTCGTAGAACTCGGCGGTGCCCAACCGCACCCCGCCCCGGTTCAGCGTCGCGTCGGAGCGCCCGGTGATCACGCAGCTGCCGCGCTCCGTGAACCGCACCCAGTCGCCGTGGCGCCACACGCCCGGGAAGGCGTCGAAGTAGGCCTCGCGGTAGCGCTCGCCGTCGGGGTCGTTCCAGAACCCGACCGGCATCGAGGGCATCGGGGCGCGCACGACGAGCTCCCCGAGCTGCCCGACCACGGTGTCGCCGTCCTCGTCGAAGGCGGCGACGTCGTGCCCGAGCCCGGGCCCGGCCATCTCGCCGCGGTACACCGGCAGCCACGGCCCGCCGCCCACGAAGCCGCTGCAGACGTCCGTCCCTCCGCTGAACGGGTTGAGGACGACGTCCGGCCCGAGGTGGGCGTAGACGTAGTCGAACGCCTCCGGCGGCAGCGGCGCACCGGTCGTGCCCAGCTGGCGCAGCTCCGGCCACCGCGGCGGCACGACGCCCTCCTTGCGGCACGCCGTCAGGTAGCCCGGGCTGGCCCCGAGCAGCGCGACGCCGGTCTCGGCCGCGAGCTGCCACTGCGCCTCGAGGTCGGGCCACAGCGGGTTCCCGTCCAGCAGCACGAGGACGCCGCGGTGCAGCAGCACCGAGATCGTGATGTTCCACATCGCCCAGCCGGTGGTGGTGAACCACAGGGTCCGGTCGCCGGGGCGGATGTCGAAGTGCAGGGCGAACAGCCGCAGGTGCTCGAGCAGGATGCCGCCGTGGCCGTGCACGATCGCCTTCGGCAGGCCGGTGGTGCCCGAGGAGAACAACACGTAGAGCGGGTGGTCGAACGGGAGGTCGGCGAACTCCAGCGGTCCGGTCTCGGCCAGCAGCTCGTCCCACGTCAGCGCGTCCGGCACCGGGTGCGGGCCGTAGTCCAGCCCGACGACGTGCTCGACGGTCGGGAGGCCCGCGCGGATCCGTGCGAGCTCGTCGCGCTGGTCGATCTCCTTGGCCCCGTACCGGTAGGAGGCGACGGCCAGCAGCACCGTCGGCTCAAGCTGGCCGAGCCGGTCGACGACGCTGCGGGCACCGAACTCGGGTGCGCACGACGCCCAGATCGCGCCCAGGCTCGCCGCGGCCAGGAACACCACGAGCGTCTCCGGCACGTGGGGCAGGTAGCCGACGACGCGGTCGCCCTCGGTCACCCCCAGGCGCGCCAGCCCGGCGCGGGCCCGGGCGACCTGGTCACGCAGCTCGCCGTACGTGAGCTCGCGGGACTCGCGCGTCTGCGAGCGGGCGATGAGCGCGGTGCGGTCGGTGTCGTCGTCGGTGCCCATCATGTGGGCGGCGTAGTTCACGCGGGCGCCGGGGAACCACCGCGCCCCCGGCATCGCCGACGACCCGAGCACCCGCTCGTAGGACCCCGGCACGCCGAAGTGGTCCCAGATCGACCCCCAGAACGCCTCGGGCTCGGCCACCGACCACCCGAACAGGCCCCAGTAGTCGTCGAACGTCAGTCCGCGGGTCGACGACAGGTGGGCGAGGTAGGCCTCGAGGCCGGTGCCCTCGATCGGACCCGCCGGGCGCATCAGGGCCGGTGCCTCGGGAGCGTCCATGACCCCGATCGTGCCGTGACCGGCGTCTCACCGCGAGACCGGACCGATCAGCCGGAGTCGGGGTGCGCGACCACCGAGAGGAAGCGGATCGGGAGCTCGACCAGCTCCGTCGGGCCGTGGACGCCCTCGCCGTCGAGCTGGAGCGCGTCGCCGGGCCGCATGTCGTAGCTGGCGCCGCCGTGGCCGTAGACCATGTGCCCCTCGAGCATGTAGAGCAGCTCCGTGCCGGGGTGCTGGAAGAGAGGGAACACTTCGCTGCGCTCGGTGAGCGTCACGAGGTGCGCCTCCATGCGGTTGTGCTGGCCGCGCAGCCCCCCGAGCAGGGTGTAGTCGTGCCCGACGCGGGTGCCGCGGGCGACGATGCGGGCCCCGGCCCCGGACGCGGTGTGGACCGCCTCGCGCTCGACGTCGGCGCCCCGGAAGAAGGCGGTCACCGGGATGTCGAGGGCGTCCGCGAGCCGCGCCAGCGTCGTGAGGCTGCACGAGATCTGCGCGTGCTCGATCTTCGAGAGCATCGGCTTGGAGATCCCGGTGCGCACCGCCATCTCGGCCAGCGTGGCGCCCGAGGCCCGGCGGCGCCGGTGGACCTCCGCGCCGATCGCCCGCTCGAGCCTGCCCTCCTGCGAGGCCGGGCGCTCGACCTCCCGTGCCGCGGGACCCCGGTCGGATACGTCGGCGACGTCGGTGCCCGGTGGGTCCTCCTTGCTCATCGGGACTCCTCGCGTCGACACCGTGCCCGTCAGGAGTATGCCGTCACCGCTCCTCAGGAGGTGTCGACGACCTGGAAGGCCTCGACGTACTGCGCCCCGGCCGGGATGACGTCCGCGAACCGCGCGGCGTTGCGGGCGAGCAGGCCGCTGACCAGGGATTCGAGGTCGTCGCGGTGGGCGGTCTGCGAGCGGTGCGCGCGCAGGGCGGCGAGCTTCGCGGCCAGCGTCGGGCCGACGTCGACGGCGTGGTTCACCCGCTCGGGCGGGCAGCCGGCCACCCACGTCTCGGGCACGGTCCAGGCCTCGAGGCCCTCGTCGGCGAGCAGCTCCGGGTGCGCGAACGGGTTGCGGGCGTCCGGGTAGACCGCGGCGAGGGCGGCCTCGCCCGTGGCCCGGTGGTCGGGGTGGGAGACGCCGAGGCGCTCCCAGAAGTACTCCGGCGACTGCGTGAGCACCCGCTGCGGGCGGACCCGCCGCACGACGCGGCTGATGTCGCGACGCAGAGCCAGGCTCGGGGTCACCTCGCCGTCGGCGTAGCGCAGGAAGGTCAGGTCCGTGACGCCGAGCTCCGCGGCCGCGGCGCGCTGCTCCTCCTCGCGCAGACCGGCCATCTGGTCGCGGGGCGTGTCGTCGAACCCGCCGGCGTCGCCGGAGGTCACCAGGCAATACGACACCGCGATGCCCGCGGCGGTCCAGGAGGCGACGGTGCCGGCGGCCCCGAAGTCGACGTCGTCGGGGTGCGCGACCACGACCAGGGCGCGGGTGACGTCGGAGCGGACGGCGGCGGGCTCGGGCACGGAGCCGGAGCCTAGATCAGCCCCGGCCGTCCGTGCCCTCCGGTGATCCCGTCCCGGATCACGCCTCGACGGCCGCGAGCTGCTCGGCCTGCGTGGCCGCGTCCCAGTCGCCGCTGCAGTAGATCGTCAGGGCGCGGACGCGGCCCGCGGTGAGCTCGAGCAACACGAGGTTCCGCGAGTAGGTGCTCTCCGGCCGGTCGGGACCGGTGACGGTGCGCGCCGCGAACTCGAGGACGACACCGGTCTCGGTGGGGACGGCCCGGTCGGCGACCACGTCGCCACCGTACGGGAAGGCGTCGCGCAGCAGCCGGGCGAGCTCGTCGGTGCCGTGGCTGCGGACCAGGCCGAACGGCACGTTGAGCTCCACCGCGACGTCGTCGGTGTACCAGGAGCGGTCGAGCCGGCCGGTCCGGACCGCCGCGAGGAAGCCCTGCGCGACGTCGCCGCGGTGGTCGAGCGGCACGTCGAGCAGGTCCAGGTCGGTGAACCCGACACCTCCGGTCGCGAGGGCCGCGATCTCGGCGGCGACCGCGTCGGTCTCGGGGAGCGCCGAGTTCGCCATGGCGCTGTCGTGGTCGTCGAACTCGCAGATCGCGAGGTAGCGGTTCGGCGTGTGGTGGTCGGCGTAGACCGCCTCCCGGCGCAGGGTGTTCCGTCCCCGCGTCGCGGCGAGCCAGCGTGCGTCGGCGGCCCGCAGGGCCTCCGGGTCGTCGGTGGTGACGTCGATGATCTGGACGAAGGTCATGGCTGCTCTCCCTCGGGACGGTCGAGGCCCTCGTGGCCTCGCTCCACCCCTGGAGGCGTGAGGGAGCTCCGCACGATGTGCGGCGGCGGCCTCACAGCAGCCAGCGACGGGGCTGCTCGGGGGCGTAGACGCAGTAGGTGCCGGTGCGGACCGAGGCGCGCAGGTGCTTGCCGAGCCCCGGGGCGACCGCCTCGATCCGCGTGATCGCGTCGCGGATCCGCCAGGTCACCGCGGTGCGCGCCCGCTCGGCCGAGCTGCCGGCGGGTCGCGCGCGTCCCCCGAGTCCGTAGGCGCGCGAGAGCTCGGCCACGAGGTGGTCGCGCTCGCGTTCGGCGGCGGGGTCGCCGTCCTCGATCCGCTCGTCCAGGTCGGCGAGGCGGCGTCGGTAGGCCTGCCGTGCGGCCTCGTCGAGGGTGTCGCCGGTGCCGGGGAGCTCGGCCGCGGGCGGTCGGTCGCCCCCGACGAGGTCGAGCGCGTGGAACTCGCGGTCCGGCGCGGCCACCAGCCGCGCCAGGTCCGCCAGGCCCTTCACGTGGCGCAGCGTCACCCGCTCGCCGGCCTCGCCCACGGTCCACGTCTCGCCGTCGCGACGCAGGACGCCCTCGGCGCCGGCGGCCGGCCCGGCCTCGCCGATCGCCGCGCAGCGGGCCGCGAGGAGCGGGAGGTCCAGGCGCACGTAGAGCTCCCGCGCCGTCGCGGCGGACGCCGCCGCGCCCGGCAGGCCCGCGCGGGCGCGCACCTCGGCCAGGACCCGGTGGGTGTGCGCCACCGGGAGGGCGGCCCCGGCGCGGGTGTTGCGCTCGAGGGCCACCGCCAGGTGGGCCTCGGCGTCGGCGGCCTGACCGAGCACGGCCGCCACCATGCCGAGGTGCCGCCGGACCGAGCCCAACCAGGCGGCGTTGATCCCCTCCACGCCGCACCGGTCGCGGTACGGCGCGAGGAGCTCGTGGACGCGCGCCGCGACGTCCGGGTCCGGCGCGTCGTGGAGCACCTCGGCGGCCGTGCACAGCAGGGGGAGCCACTCGGAGTCCCGCGGCACGGTCGCGAGCGCGCGCGGCAGGTCGGCCAGCGCCGCCGGGCCCGCGCCCGCCGGATCGACGCGAGCGAGGTACACCTTCGTCACCGGGCTCCCGTCGCCCCACCCCGCCTCCGGGAGGTCCGCGAGCATCGCGCGGTAGCGGGCCGCCAGGTCGTCGAGCCGCCCGGCGTCGGTCAGGGCGTTGAGCCGCAGGACCTCCGCGAGCATGCGCGCGTTGCGGCTCCCGACACGCTCGCCGTCCGCGGCGGCCGCGTCGGCCTGGTCGAGGGCGTCGGCGAGGCGTCCCTCGCGCAGCGCCCGCGATCCCGCCCAGAGGGCCGGGTACCAGGTGTAGATCGGCTGGCGCGTGGGTTCGGCGAGCCGGGAGTACGCGGCGACCTCGGCGTCGAGCGAGGCGGTGTCCCCGAGCTCCGCGACCGCGACCACCCGCAGCCGGCGCCCCAGCAGCTCGCCGGCGACGTCGCCGGACGCGGCCGCGAGGTCGACGATCTCCGACGCCACGGCGAGCCGCGACTCCGTGTGGTCCGGGCCGGCGTGGGCGTCGGCCCACGCCACCAGCCCCTGCACGACGGCCGCGCTGTCCCCGAGTCGCCGGGCCATCGCCAGCGACTCCTCGGCCAGAGCGGCCTGCCGGTCCGGCGCGGCCGTGTAGGTGACCGCCACGGAGAGGCGGGCGAGCAGCGCCACCCGCAGGGTCGAGTCCCCCGCCGGCAGCGCGGCGAGTGCCTCCTCGAGGAGGTCGAGCTGTGCGGGGTCGAGCAGACGGACCTCGAAGCCGCCGAGGCCGGCGGCGTCGCCGAGGGCCGCCCGGGCGAGGAGGTCGCCGCGGCGCAGGCCGCGGGCGCCCTCGGCGGCGGCGGAGAACGCGGTGCGGGCGTCGTCGGCGCCCCGCAGTGCCGAGCGCGCCGCACCGAGCGCGAGCAGGGTCTCGACGTGTTCCGCCGACCCTGCCGACCGCAGACCGGCAGCGCGCTCGAACGCGGCCGCCGCGTCCTCGAACGCCAGGGCCGACGCGGCGCGGCGCCCGGCCGCCTCGACCGCGGCGGCCGCGACTCCGGGCTCGACCACCGGCACGGCCAGGGCCAGGTGGTCGGCGACGACGGCGACGTCGGCGTCGGGCCCGAGGGCCTCGGCGACCGCCCGGTGCGTCTCGGCCCGCGCCGGGCTCGAGAGCCCGGCGTCGAGCGTGTCGCGGACCAGGGCGTGCACGAAGGCCCACGTCGACGGCGGCCCGACCGGCGCGGCGAGCCCGGCCGCCGCCGCTTCCTCGAGCAGGGTGCCCGCCGTCGCCCACGTCGTCCCGCCGGCGGCGGCGACCACACCGAGGTCGAAGTCGACGCCCACGACGGCGGCGACGCCCAGCAGCTCGCGGCACGCGACGCTGAGCCGGCTCAGCCGGCGGGTGAGCACGGCCCGGATGCCGCCGGGGACCGTGACACTCGGTCGAGCCGCCGGGTCGGACGACAGGGCGGCGAGCTCGCGGACGAAGAGCGGGTTCCCCCCGGTCCGCCGCGTGACGGTGCGGGCGGTCTGCTCGTCGGGGGTCGTGCCGGTCGTCGACGCCATCAGCGCGGCGACCTCGCCGGAGCCCAGGCCGCGCAGCGCGATGAGCTCGCCGCGGTCGAGGAGGGGCACGGCCTCGGGGTCCAGCTCGGCGTCGCGGTAGGCGGCCAGCAGCAGCACGGGATCGGCGGCCACGTGTGCCGCCACGAAGGCCAGGGCGCGGACCGAGCCCAGGTCGGCCCAGTGCAGGTCGTCGACGGCGATCACGAGCGGTTGGCAGCGCGCCTCGGCCGAGATCGCCGCCGCGAGGGCGTCGAACAACGCGAACCGCGCGTGGTCGGACCCGGGGACGGCAGCGCCGCGCAGGTCGGCGAGCTCGCGGCCGCAGGCGCGCAGGACCTGGGTCCAGGGCCAGAACGCCGGGACGCCGTCGCCGCTCCAGCAGGTGGCGTGGACCACGGCCATCCCCCGGTCCCGGCAGCGGGCGGCCACCTCGCGGAGCAGGCGTGTCTTGCCCATCCCGGGCTCGCCGGTGACCAGCAGCAGTCGCGACGTCCCCGCGCCCGCGTCGCGGGCGGCGGCGAGGACGACGCCGAGCACGTCGTCCCGACCGATCATCGTCGACCCCGAGGGCGCGTCGATCATGACGCCTCCCGTGCTCGCCGGTCCCGGCGTCAAGCGTGGTGCGCCGTCGGGGTCCTGTCGACCTCGGCGTCGCGGTCGATGTCGATGCCGCGGCGCAGGAGCTTCAGCGTGTAGATGGTGCGGGGCGAGACGAGGTGGCTCAGGCCGGTCGCGAGCACGACGGCGATCATGAGCGGCAGGATCACCGAGTAGTTGCCGGTCAGCTCGAACACGATGAGCACGGCGGTGATCGGCGCGTGCGCCGCGCCGGCGAACACCGCGGCCATGCCGACCAGGCCGAACGCGCCGGGAGCGAGGTGCAGGCCCGGGAACATCGCCGCGGCGAGCGAGCCGAACGCGGTGCCGGCGAGCCCACCGATGAACAGCGACGGCGCGAACACCCCGCCGGAGCCGCCGATGCCGATGGTCAGGCTGGTCGCGAGCATCTTGCCGACGACGAGCAGCAGCAGGAGCCCGACCGCGTACTGCCCGGCCAGGCCGTCCTCGAGGACGGGGTAACCGACGCCGTAGAGCTGGGGCAGCGCCAGCAGCACTCCGCCGAGCAGGACGCCGCCGACCGCCGGACGCAGCCACTCGGGCCCGCGCCAGACCGCGTCGCAGGCGTCCTCGATCGCGTAGAGCACGCGGGCGAAGCCCCAGCCCAGCAGCCCGGCGAGCAGGCCGAGCAGCGCGTACAGCGGGAGCTCCGCGCTGGAGCCCAGGGCGTAGTGGGGGAGGTGCAGGATCGTGTCGTCACCCACCAGCAGCCGGGCGACGACGTTCGCGGTGACCGACGAGATCACCAGCACGCCGAAGGTCTGCGCGGCGAAGGCCCGCAGGATGATCTCCAGACCGAACACGACGCCGGCCATCGGGGCGTTGAAGGTCGCGGAGATCCCGCCGGCCGCGCCGCACGCGACCATGAGCGTGAGCCGGCCCGCGGGGACGCGCAGCGCCTGGCCGATCGACGAGCCGAGCGCGGACCCGATCTGGACGATCGGTCCCTCGCGCCCCACCGATCCGCCGGTGCCGATGCAGATCCCCGAGGCGAGCGCCTTCACGCCGGCCACCTTGGCGGGGATGCGGCCGCCGCGTTCGGCGACGGCGAGCATCACCTCGGGCACGCCGTGCCCGCGGGCCTCGGGGGCGAACCGCGTCACCAGCGGCCCGTAGACCAGACCGCCGACGACGGGGGCGAGCAGGAGGAACCAGGGCCCGAGCGCGGAGAGGTGGGTGCTCGCGACGCGGCCGGCGTCGGAGAAGTCCTCGCGACCGGTGACGAGCCAGGTGATGCCGATGATCAGATAGCGGAACACCACGGCGCCGAGGCCGGCGCCCAGCCCGATGATCAGGGCCAGCCCGACGAGGCCGGGCCGGCTGTCGGTCAGCCACCGGTGCAGGCGGCGCCCGGCGGGCGCCACCCGGCGCCACGGGCGGATCACGGGGTCACCCGGCCGAGGGCCCACTCCGGTTCGGGCACCTCGCCCGCGGCGTCGGCGAGGGAGCGCAGGCCCTCGACCACCGCGGCCCGGCGCGCGGGCGGCACGTCCGCGAGCAGGGTCCGCAGCTCGTCGCGGCGCCGGCGGCTGACGTCCTCGACGAGGTCGCGGCCCGCCTCCGAGAGCGACACGTCGACGGCGCGGCGGTCGTCGGCCGGGCGCTCGCGGACGACCAGTCCCTTGGTCTCGAGCCGCCCGCACATCCGCGTGCACGTCGGTGGCGTGACCGCCAGCGCGGTGGCGAGCTCGGCCGGGCGCATCCGGCCCCGTTGGGCCAGCACCACCAGCGCCCGGTACTGCGGCAGCGTCACGTCCTCGTCGACGGCCGCCAGCGAGCGGACGACCACGGCGAGCAGGGCCCGGCTCGCGGTCATCACCGCGTCGACGAGCTCGTCGGCGGGCTCCTCGGAGGATTGCACACGGCAATGATTGCCTTGGGCAATGTTCCGCGCAACGGGGTCTTCGTCACTCCGTGCGGGTCGGCTCTCCGCCGTCGACGCGCAGGATCCGGCCCGTGGAGGGCACGCCGCGGTCGTCGACGAGGAAGAGCATGTAGAAGCCGGTCGGCACCGTCCGGACGGCGTCGGGGACGTCGACGCGGACCCCGGTCGCCGTGCGCGTCACGCCGAGGGCCACGGACCGCTGGTCGACGCTCGTGACGTGGGTGGAGCTCGCCAGCCGCACGAGCCGCGCGCGCTGGACGCGGGCGGCGTCCGGGGTGGCGATCGCCAGCTGCTCGCCGCGCTCGGCCGTGTCCGGTGCCGTCTCGATCTGCGGCCGACGTCCCTGGAACAGGTAGGGCGGCGAGTAGATCTCCAGCCGTTGCTCGAACGTCCCGGGCACCGTGTCGTGCTCGTCGTCGAACAGCGGGTCGGAGCCCGCGGTGAGGACACGGCCGTCGGGCAGCAGGAGGCCTTCGGTGTGGTAGTTCCGCCCCACCACGGGGTCAGCGGCCGCGGTCAGGGTCCCGCCGCCGGGGCCCGGGTGGTAGAGCCGGGCCTGGAGGAGGTCGGACGCGCCCTTGCCGCGGTAGTCGCGGGAGCCGTTGCTGATCAGCATCGTGTCGTCGGGCAGCGTGACGAGGTTCGGGTAGCGCGTCGGCGCCGGGAGCTCGGGGCCGGGCGTGAAGTGAGGTGCCGGGTCGTCGAGGTCGACGAGGTCGATCCGCGCGGTCGACCGCGGGCTCTCGCCGATGCCGCCGCCGCCGACGACGGCCATGCGCTGGTCCTGGACGGGGCCGACCCAGGCGGACCCGGACGTCTCGAGCAGGTCGGGATCGCGCAGCCCGGGCAGCGGGGTGAAGGCGTTGTCGTCCAGGTCCCACAGGCCGGGGACGCGGCCCTGCTCGGCGGGCCCGTAGCCGGCGGTGGTGCCGGTGTAGAGCAGCTCGTCCGGCCGGGCGGTGGTGAACAGCCCGGGGTAGGTCGGGAAGTAGTGGGTCAGGTCCTTGCGCTCGGTCCACGTGTTCGTGACCGGGTCGAACTCCTCGGTCTGGCCGTTGAGGACCTCGCCGACGCCGTCGAGGCCGGCCGTCGCGAGGACGCGTCCGTCGACCATGGGGGTCAGCGTCGGGTACCACCGCGCGAACACCATGTCCCCGACCGGCGACCACGTCTCGGTCACGGGATCGAACGTGAACGCCTTGTCCGTCCCCTGGTAGTCCTGCTTGTCCAGGGTCATGGGGTCACCCAGCCCGTAGAGGTCGCGGCTCTGGTCCGGCGGCAGCCCGGCGACGGCGTACTGAGCCCGGTCCGGGGCCACCGCGCCCGGTCCGGGCGTCACGGCCTCGACGAACACCGTCACCTCGCTCGCGGTGACGGTGGCGCCGGTGCGCGTCGCGGTCTTGGCTGCCGGCGGCACGACCGCGTCGCGGGCGCTGCGGTAGCGCTGACCGGACGGCGCGACGAACTCGGTCCCCGCCGGCAGGGGCCGGGCGACGTCCGGGTCCTCGTTCTTCACGCGCATCGCGCCGGCGGCGTGGGTCACGGCGCCCGCGAGCTTCTCGTAGCGCGCGGTGCCGCCGGCGACGAGCAGCCGGCCGTCGGGGAGCAGGGTCTGGCCGCCGCAGAACATGTCGTCGGGCACCGGGATCATGCGCGTCGAGCCGTCCCGGGGGTCGTAGAGGAGGCTCTTGAGCGCCTTCGTGGCGAACAGGTCCTCCTTGTTGCCCGAGCCCGCGATGAGCAGGACCTTCCCGGTCGGCAGCAGGGCGGCGTGGATCGCGTTGACGCGGTCGGCCGGTGGCACGTCGACGACGTCCCACCGGCCGTGCTCCTGCAGGTAGGGCTGGCTGTTGATCAGCTGCTCGTGGCGCCACCGGCTCACGTAGGCCAGTGCGGGCGGCAGGTTGACCGCGAGCAGCACCGCCGCGGCGAGCGTGCCCAGCAGCATCGTGGATCGGCGGCGCGAAGGGCGCGGCACGTGGGGATCGCTCCTCGGGGTGGGGCCGGTTCAGGGGGCGCCGCGTGGACCGCCCCCTCGCCGACCGCGCGTCGCCCCTCGGGATGAACGACACGCGGCGTCCCGATGTGAGCCGGCGACGCCTTGCGATCGGCTGACGGCGGCCGGATCGGGGCGATCGTCAGGCAGTCGTCAGGCGGGGATCGGCATCTCCCCGGCGCGCCGGCGGGTTGGTCCCCGTGAAGCCGTGCTCGACGATCGGAGGACGTTCACCATGCAGGACCACGACGGGCCGTCGGGGAGCGAGACCGAGGCGGACCCCGCCGTCGAGCCGCCGGTGCCGTTCGGCACCGCGAGCGGGGTGCCGGCGGGCTACCGCCCCGGCTCGGTGGCGTTCGGGTCCGACGAGCCGGCGGGTCGGGCGCGAGGCCGACGTCGAGGTCCCCGCCGCGGGTGCGGGCGGTGACGGAACACCGCCGTGCGCGGGGGGACCGGCGCCGGTGGCCGTGGGCGGTCGGGGCCGTCGTGGTCGGCTTCGCGATCGGCGGCGGCCTCGCGCTCGCCGGGTCCGGCGCGCCGGCCGCGACCCCCGTGTCGCGGTCCGGGCCCGCATCTCCCACCGCGGGAGTCGTCTACGAGCTCAGCGGGGACGCGGCCCGGGTGCTGGTCACCTCCGGGCCGATCGGCGGCGTCGCGCGCGAGAACGGGGTGGGCCTGCCGTGGCGCCGGACGGCGTCCCCGGCCCGCGCGCCGGCGACCTACACGCTCACGGCGCAGTCGTCGTCCGCGGGCGCCGGACAGATCACGTGCCGGATCACCGTGGACGGACGCGTGGTCGCCGAGCAGACGTCGACCCTGCCGTACACGGTGGCCTCCTGCGTCGGCCGCGTGTCGGGACAGTGAGCTTGCGATCGGCTGACGTCTCCGGCGACCCGTGGCGTCGCCCGGGGTCGGGCGAGTGCACTGGGCTCTCCTCTCGACCGTGAGGAGGGCCCGATGCGCACCGCGTCACCGGCTCGGCGGAGGCTCTCCCGCGCCGTGGTCCGCGCGCCGATCCTGGTCTACCGCTGCGGCCTGGGCGGGCTGTTCGGGCGCCGCCTGGTGCTGCTGACCCATGTCGGGCGCCGGACGGGACGTCCGCGCCAGGTCGTGCTCGAGGTCGTCGGCCCGGGCGCCGACCCCGGGTCCTGGGTCGTGGCGTCGGGCTACGGCCCCCGTGCCGCGTGGTTCCGCAACGTCCTGGCTCACCCGGAGGTCAGCTATCAGGTCGGATGGCGGCGCCGGGACGGCTGGGCCCGCCCGCTGCCCGCCGCCGAGTCGGGACGCCTGCTCGCCGGGTACGCGGCGCGGCGTCCCCGCACGGCCGCGGCCCTCATGCGGCTGCTCGACCACGACGTCGACGGTTCCCCGGAGGCGTACGAGCGGATCGGTGCCGACGGGGAGCACGGCGTGCCGCTGGTCCTGCTCACGACCCGTCCCGACCCCGCACCGGCCTGACCCGCGGCCTACCCGGGACCCGGACGGGCCTCGTCGTCCAGCCCGACGAGGGTGAGCGCCGCGCAGAGCGCGAACGAGTCCGAGCGCATCGTCGCCTCGTGGACGAGACGCGCCTGACGGGCCGGGTCGAACCCGCTGTCCGTGCTGCCGCCGTCCCCGAGCTCCAGCGCGAGCACGCCGGTGAGGACGCGCACGTCCTCGATCATCGCGAGCCGCCGGGCGGTGGTCTCCGCCGTCTCCGTGGTGCTCGCCTCCGCCCCGAGGTGGTCCCGGGCGATGATCGCGCTGACGGCGGCCTCGCGCGCCGTGACGCCCGTGTCCGGGCAGACCACACCGGAGAGATCGACGAAATCGGGTTCGTCCACCGCGGCGTTCTCCTCCCGTCGGTCGCGGTCACCGCCCCCAGACAACGCCCGATCGGCGCCCGTCGGAAGACGTCGCGGCTTGCGGTCACCTGACGGTCGGCGGCGGTGCCGGCTCCTGGGTCACCGAGGGCGTCAGGACCACCGGCGTGGTCGGTGGCAACGGCTCCGGATCGCTCTCGGCGTCGACGCCACAGCCCGCCACGGCGAGGAGCAGCACCGCCAGCACGCCGACACCGGCCCGCCTCACGGGGTCACCTCGCGCAGCGCGACGACGAACCGGGCGCCGCCGCCCGGCCTGTCCTCGACCCAGACGCGCCCGCCGAGGCCGTGGATGTGCTGCGCCACGAGGGCGAGTCCCAGGCCGGTGCCGCCGGTGTCCGCCCCGTCCCGTCCCGTCCTGGGGCCGCGGGTGAAGCGCTCGAAGACCCGGTCGCGCAGCTCCTCCGGGACCCCGGGCCCTTCGTCGTCGACCTCGATCGCAGCCCACCCGTCACGGCGCCGAACCCCGAGGCGCACGACCCCGCCGCCGTGGTGTCCGGCGTTCTCGCACAGGTTGGCCAGGACCCGGTCCAGTCGCCGTCGGTCGGCCGACACCAGCGGCGCGGGGCGCTCGATCTCGAGGACGCCGCCCGGCGTGAGCGCGGCAGGTACGTTCTCGGCGACGACCGCGAGGTCCACGGGCTCCAGATCGTGCCGGTCCGGGGCCTGGATACCACGGGAGATCTCCAGGAGGTCCTCCACCATGCGATGGAACCGGCGGACATCGGCGACGAGCAGGTCCACCGCACGCCGCGCGGCCTCGGGCAGCTCGTCGCGCCGGCGCCGGAGCACCTCGCCCGCATTGATCATGGTGGTCAGCGGCGTCCGGAGCTCGTGGCTCACGTCGCCGGCGAACCGGGCGTCGCGCTGCACGCGCTCGGCGAGGGCGTCCGCGGTGTCGTTGAACCGCGTGGCGAGCGGGGCGAGATCCGCCTCGTGGCGCGTCGGGAGCCGGGCGCGCAGATCGCCCTCGGCCATACGGGCCGCCGCATCGGTGAGATCGGTGAGGGGGCGGAGCGCCCGCCGCGCCGTCCACCAGCCCAGCAGCACCCCGAGCAGCCCGGCGAGCGCGGTGCCGGCGACGAGCACGGCGGAGACGTAGCGCAGGGTCCGGTCCAGCTCGGTGAGCGGCGCGAGCCGCACGAAGAGGTCGCCGGTCGGTGTCACCGCGACGGCCACGGCCAGGACCGGGGCGCCGCTGATGCGCAGGCGCTGGCGGGACGGCGTCCCGGCTGCCGCGGAGGCGAGCAGCACGGTGGGCACCTGCTCGACCTCCACCGGCTGCCCGGCCATGGTCCACGCGCCGCCGCGTTCGAGGAGCACCGTCGTCCCCGGCTCGCCGGTCAGCCCGACGAGCAGCGTGGGGAGGTCGTCGGACCCCCGCCGCAGGCTGTCCGCCACGAGCCGGGCGTCGACCACCGCCTGGCTGGTCGCCCCGCGTTCCCGCTGCTCGAGCATGTAGCTCGACGCGAGCTGCCAGGTCGCGACGGACAGGAGGCCCGCCAGCGCGGTGGTGACGAGCCCGAACGCGAGCGCCACCCGCCAGCGCAGCGACACCGCGCGCCAGCGGCGGAGCAGCGCCGTCCTCACCGCGCCGCGCGGTAGCCCGACCCGCGGACGGTCAGGACCAGCGTCGGTGCGTCGGGGTCGGGCTCGATCTTGCGTCGGAGCCGGCGCACGTGGACGTCGAGCAGCCGGGTGTCGCCGAAGTAGTCGTAGCCCCACACGCGCTGGAGGAGCTGCTCGCGGGTCACGACGTCCCCGCCGGCGGACACGAGCTCGGAGAGCAGGCGGAACTCGGTGTGGGTCAGGTGTACCGGGACGCCGTGGCGCTCCACCGCCTGCCGGCCCGGATGGATCGTCAGCTCGCCGAGGCGTACCTCCGGGGGGCCGGGGGCTCCGTCGTCGGCGTCGGGCGATGCGGCCGGCCGGCGTCGTCGCAGCAGCGCCCGGATGCGCGCGGAGAGCTCACCGGCCACCAGCGGCTTGGTCACGTAGTCGTCGGCGCCCGCCTCGAGCCCGGCGATGACGTCGGCGGTGTCGGTGCGGGCGGTCGCGATGATGATCGGTAGGTCGCCCCGCGAGCGCAGCGTCGAGCAGACCTCGATGCCGTCGATGCCGGGCAGCATGAGGTCGAGGAGCACGACGTCGAGGTCGGGGTCGACCACGTCGAGCGCCTCCTCGCCGGTGGCCGTCTCGACGACGTCGTAGCCCTCGTCGGCCAGCGCGAGGCCGAGCGCCTGACGGATGCGCTCGTCGTCCTCGACGAGCAGCACGCGCGTCGCCATCGCAGGTCCTCCCGCCGGTCGCGGCCGACGCTACCCGGCGCGGGTGTCCTCGGCGCCGCCCATCACGGTGCGCCCCGGGGGTCGTCAGGGGATCGTCAGGTCGCCGTCGCGCGCAGGGCGGGGTAGTCGCGCAGCGCGACCGACTCGTGCAGCCCGAGGTCGCCGCTGCCCATGCTGACGAGTCGGCGACCCAGGGCCGTGGGGAGCCGGGCGACGGTCGCGGCGCCCGTGGCCAGCGCCCACCCACCGAGGCGCGAGCCCGGGACGAGCCGGGTCGCCATCTTCTGCGCGAAGGCGCGGCTGCGGACCACGTAGTCGCGCATCGCGTCCTCGTAGGCGGGGAAGGCGACGGACGTGTCGCCCGCGGCCTGTGCGATCTCGCCGGCGAGGGTGTGGGCGCCGACCACGGCGAGGCTGGTGCTGCCACCCACGGCGGGCCCGGGACAGTAGGCGGCGTCGCCGACCAGCGCCACCCGCCCCCGGGTCCAGCGGTCCAGGACCAGCTGCGTGATCGCGTCGAAGTAGAAGGTCGCGCTGCGGTCGACCTCGTCGAGCAGCCCGGGGACCTCGCCGCCGACGTCGGAGAACGCGTCGCGCAGCAGCTGCTTCTGCCGCGGGACGTCGCGGTGGTCGTAGCGCAGCTCGGTATCGGGACGGAACAGGAAGAACGCGCGGGCGTCGTCGGTGTGCCGCGCGCCGTAGACCCCGACCATCCGCCGGACCCCGAGCACCGTCGTCATGTGGCCCGGGATCTGGCGGTCGGCCGGGATCACCGCGACGGCGATGTGACCGCCGAGCCATCGCGTGGTCCCGGAGTCGGGGCCGAAGACGATCCGGCGGACCCCGGAGTGCAGGCCGTCGGCGCCGACGACGACGTCGAAGCGTCGCGGGGCGGAGCGTTCGAAGGTGACCCCGCCGTCGTCGGCGACGGCGGTGATGCTGTCGTCGAAGATCCATTCGATATCGTCGCAGGCCGCGCACAGGATGCGGCTGAGGTCGTCGCGCATGATCTCGACGTGCCGGCGGGCGACCGCACTCATCAGGCGGCGCATGTCGACGGTGACCTCCCGGCGCGCCGACTCCCGCCGGATCGTCATCCGCTCGGTCCCGGTGGCGTGGTCGCGGATCGCGTCGAGCACGCCCATCCGCTCGACCACGTCGATGGCGGGACTGAAGAGGTCGACCGCGTGGCCGCCGCTGGTCCGGGACCGGGGCGAGCGTTCCACGACCGTGACCCGGTGCCCGGCGCGGCGCAGCCAGTACGCCGTGACCGGCCCGGCCACGCTCGCCCCGGAGACCAGGATGTCGAGCGCGGGCGGCGCCATGACGGGGACTCTAGCCCCGTCCCCGCGGTGAACCGGGGAAGATGCCGGGGTGATCGCGGGATCGTCGTACCGGGATCGGCCGCCGGCGCCGGTGCTCGCCGCGCTCGCGTCGTCGGTGTGGGTCCAGCAGGTCGGCGCCGCGCCGGTCGCGCAGCGCCACGTGCCCCACGGCGGGGCGGAGATTCGCTGTGTCCTCGGGGAGGAGCCCCGACTGCTCGGGACGCTGACCGCGGCGACCCACCGCGACATCCCGGCGGGCGCCACGGTGGTCGGTGTCCGGCTCCGTCCCGGCGTGCTCGGCGGCCTCGCCGGGATGCCGGCCGACGAACTGGCCGACGAGGACCTGCCCGGCTCCGCGCTGTGGCGTGGTCTCCCGCGCCTGACCGACGTGCTCGGCGACGCGCCGACCCCGCAGCGCGCGCTCGACCACCTGCAGGCGTTCGTCGGGCGCTCGGTCGGCACTCCCGATCCGCTCGTGGACGAGGCCGTGCGGAACCTGATGCCGTGGCGCGGCGGGACGGCCGCACTCCCGGACCTGCTGCCGGTGTCCGAGCGCCAGCTGCGCCGACGCTGCCGTGCCGCGGTCGGGGTGGGACCGAAGGAGTTGCAGCGCGTCCTGCGCTTCCACGGCTTCACCGCGCGCGTGCATGCGGCGGTGGACCGGGGCGCGCCCGCCGATCTCGCGGGCTGGGCGGTCGATGTCGGCTACCACGACCAGGCGCACCTGACGCGGGAGTGCCGGCGGCTCGCGGGCGCGACGCCGTCGGAGTTCGTCGCGCAGTACCGCGCGGCGTGCGGGGGCGCCGACGACCACGACCACGCCGCGGCGTACCTGCCGATGCTGCGGGCACATGGCCGTTCCGTACAAGAACGGGCGGACGACCCGGCCTACCGTCCGCGAGCATGATCCTCGTGACCGGCGGCCTGGGCTCGATCGGGTCGCACACCGCACGGGCGCTGCTCGACCTCGGTGAGCCGGTCGTGCTCACCGCGCACCGCTCGACACGGCTGCCCTCCTTCCTCGCCGACGAGCCCGGCGACCGCGTCGTCGTCGAGCACCTGGACACCACCGAGGGCGCGGCCTTCCTCGACCTCGGGACGCGACACCCGATCACCGGCATCGTCCACCTCGCGGCGGCCCCGCACGACGCGCCCGACCCCGTCGCCTACCTGCGGGCCGAGTGCACGGCGCTGCTCAACGCGCTCGACGCCGCGCGCGCGTGGGGCGTGCGGCGGTTCGCCGTCGCGAGCACGATCGCGGCCTACCTGGGCGTGGACGATCCGCCGTGGCGCGAGGACGCCCCGCTGCCGGGCGTGGCCGCCCACCAGATCCCGGTGTTCAAGAAGTCGGCCGAGCTGTTCAGCGGCCTGGTCGCCGCCCACGCCGGGTTCGAGGTGGTGAACCTGCGCATCGGCACGGTCTGGGGGCCCCTGGGGCTGCCCGACTCGCCGTTCTTCGCGCTGCCGCGGCTGCTCAGCGCCGCGGTGCGCGGCGAGGACCCCGACCTCGCGCCACCCCGCCCGCCGGCGCACGCGGAGGACGCCACCGACCTCTGCTACGTCAAGGACTGCGGTCGCGCCATCGCGCTGCTCATGCTCGCCGACCGGCTGGAGCACAGCGTCTACAACGTCTCGAGCGGGCGTCTCGTGCCGTACGCGGAGGTGGTGGCCGCGATCAACGCCGCCGTCCCGGGCGCGGCGCTCACCCTGCCGCCGGGCCACAGCACGGGCCGTCCCCCGGAGGGCCACCTCGACACCACCCGCCTGCAGCGCGACACCGGCTTCGTCCCGGAGTACGACGTCGACCGGGCCGTGCCGGACTACGTCGCCTGGCTGCAGGACCACGAGGCGTGAGGAGCACCCGATGGCGCGCGTCGTGATCCAGGCCGTCGTGTCGGTCGACGGGTTCATCGCCCGCCCCGACGACAGCGTCGGCCCGCTGTTCGACTGGTACTTCAACGGCGAGAACGAGTTGATCGCCCGGCCGAGCGGCTGGACGTTACGGGTCTCGCGCCCCTCGTACGACCATCTGCAGCCCTTCTGGGACGACGTCGCGGTCACCCTCATCGGCCGTCACCTCTTCGACACGACGAACGGCTGGGACGGCAAGCCCGCGGCGGGCGACCAGCTGGTGGTCGTGACCCACCGGCCCCTGCCCGACGAGTGGCTCGCCGCGCACCCCGACGCCCCGTTCCACGTCGCCGACTCGGTCGAGGCCGGCGTGGCGCTGGCGAAGGAGCTCGCCGGGGACGGGCTCGTCTGCGTCACCGCGGGCGACCTGGGCGGTCAGGCGTTCGCCGCGGGCCTGGTCGACGAGGTCGCCATGGACGTCGTCCCGGTGGTCCTCGGCGAGGGCGTGCGCTTCTTCGGCGCCCACGCCGGGACCGTGCTGCTGGACGACGCCGACCGGGTCGTGCAGGGCGACCGCGTCCTGCACCTGCACTACACCGTTCGCCGGTCGTGAAACTCGGATGCCCTCCCGGACCGGCTCGCGCCATGGTGTCGAGGCATCGCGTCGAGCCGGGACGGGAGGGGATCACGATGCTGCGGCTGCGGACGCGTCGGCACAGCCGGCTCCCGACGCTCACCGACCACGTGCGCGCCCTGCGGTCCCGCCTGCACACCACGCCGGGGGACCGCCTGGCGAGCTTCGAGCTCGAACGGCTGCTCGACGCGCTCGACCGTCAGATGACGGCCGGCGACCGAGCGGACCCGCGGGTCGCCGAGGTCCTCGCCCGGGTGCTCACCGGCGCCGGTGCCCCGACCGCCGAGCTGGTGCTCGACCACGTCGGCCGGTTCGGCGAGGTCCTGCCCACGGTGCTGCTGGCCGAGGCCGCCCGCTGGTACGTCGCCGCGGTGACCGGGCCGCTGGCGGGCTCCCGGGCTGTCGCCGACCGGGTCGGGGTGGCGCTGGCGGAGGAGTTCCGCCGGGGCGACGCGACGATGCGCGCGGTCATCGCGACGGGCTTCCTGGACGCGCTCCCGCGGCCCGGGGAGCTGGGCCACGAGGTCGTGACCCGGCTGCCCCGGCGCCTCGGGCGCGAGCTGGCCGTCATGCAGCACGCGTGACGGCGCGGCTCACCGGCGGAAGCTGCCCGCGACGTGGGTCTCGGGGAGTCGGCCCGCGGGAGGGGGCATCGACGTACGGGAGGCGGTCGGCTCTCCAGAATGATCTCCCGAGGATGTCAGCAGGCACGCCTCGGGCGACGTCCCTGGTGACACTTTCGGGAGATCGGCCCGGAGAGCTGCCGCGGTCACCGCCCCAGCGCGAGGAGCTGCTGCGTGTGTCCGGGGAGCTCGACGGTGGTGAGGCCGTCGAGGATGTCGGCGAGGGTCAGCGTCCGGTCCACCAGCAGCTCGCCGTGGGACAGCAACCGCGTCGGGACCCCGGTGGCGAGCTCCGCGTCGGTCAGCGTGTCCGCGCCGAGGAGGCACAGCGCGTCCCCCTGGCGCCGGATGCGCTCCCGCAGCCCCCGGCCTCCGCCGCAGAGGGCGGCGAGGTTTCCGATGGTCCACGGGTCGAGAGCGAGCCGGTTGTCGTAGGTGGTGTGCGCGCCCGCCGTCACCGCGGCGACGGCGTGGAGCGTCGCGCCGGTGACGAGGGCGACGTGGGCGAGGATCTCGTCGGCGTCCCACTCCCCGTCGGGCGGGGACGCGGCCGCGCCGTCCACGGTGGCGGCGGCGTCGAGCAGGGCGTCGTAGGCGTGCCGGAGCGCGTCGTCGAACATCGGGTCGTCCTCTCGGGTCGGGCGTCAGGAGGCGGTGAGGTCGTCGGAGCGCCCGGCCGCGAGGCGGGGCCAGTGGGGGATGGGGCGTCCCTCGGGCCACACGGGGACCGGCGGCCAGTCCGGTGCGCCGGCGTCGGTGCGGGTGTGCGTGCACCGCTCGGGCCAGCCCGGCGGCGAGTCCTCCCACGGCTCCTGGCGGCCGTAGACCGTGAGGTCCATCAGGGCAAGGCTCGTGTCCGCCGCCTCGACACCGCGGAAGGTCGTCCACCAGGTCTCGAACACGCGCTCGCCCGCCCGCAGGTAGCACACGAGGTGCATCAGCCCGGGCTGCTTCGGTGGGCGCAGGAGGCTCGCGAGCGACTCCTGGGCCGAGTACCAGGGCATGTCCCAGCCCATGAAGTCGCGGTAGCGGGCGCTCTCGGCGTAGGGCCCCTGGCAGAACGTCGCGTAGGTGATGTCGCGGGAGTGCAGGTAGGACGGCTCGGCGAACTGCGTCGTGACCCAGGTGCAGCCCTCGCACTGCTGCCGCGCCGGGGCGCCGTCGTGCCACATGAAGTAGTAGGCGATGAGTTGCCGACGTCCTTCGAAGGCGTCGAGCAGGGTGAGGCCGCCCCGGGGTCCGGTCAGGGGCGTGGCGGCGTCGACCTCGATCATCGGCAGCCGCCGGCGGGCCGCGGCGATCGCGTCGCCCTCGCGGGTGTGCGCCTTCTCGCGGACCCGCAGCCGGGCGATCTCGTCGTCGTAGGTGGCCCGGTCCGTGGTGGAGGGAAGGGGTGCGTCGTCGAGCACGGTGGTCTCCTGGTGGCGTGACGTGGGCAGGGGGCATCGCCGCGAGAGCTCGCGGGATGGAGGGGATCTACGGAGTGTCGGTCCCGGAGATCTCGGAGGCCTCGGCGAAGCGCCGGATCCGGGCCAAACGCCGGTCCCAGTCGGCGGCGAGGGCGGTCATCCAGCGCGCGGTGGCGTCGAGGGAGTCGGGCCGCACGGTGTAGCGGACCTCGCGCCCGACCTTCGTGGCCTCGACGAGCCCGGCGTCGTCGAGGACGACGAGGTGCTTGACCACGGCCTGGCGGGAGACGGGCACGTGCTGGGCGAGGGTGCTGGCGGTGGCCTGCCCGTGGCCGGAGAGCAGGTCGAGCAACCGGCGCCGGGTCGGGTCGGCGAGCGCGGCCAGGACGCCGTCGACCACCGCGGCGTCGGCCTCCGGCAGGCTCATCGGCTCAGGCCGCGTCGGCGCGACGAGCGAGCGTGGCGACGCACTGCTCCCAGCCGCCGGTGTGGTCGGAGATGACGTTCTCGCGGTTGTCCTCGGAGGTCGCGAGCGAGGCGAAGCCGCTCTCCACGACCCGCAGCCGGGTGCCCGAGCCCTCCGGGGACAGGAAGAACTCCACGAGGGTCGAGTTCTCGTCCCGCAGGTCCTCGCCGGGGAACGCGCTCACCCAACGGTAGGCCAGGTAGGTCGGCGGGTCGATCTTCTCGACCCGCATCGGGAACTCGCCGTGCTCGGAGTGGCGGGCGACCAGCGGACCGGTCTCGGTGACCTGGGTGCCGCGCACGCCCTCGTCGTCGGTCGCCCAGAACCCGGGCTCGGCCACGAGCGGCCACACCCGCTCCGGCGGTGCGGCGATGACGATCTCCCGCTCGATCCGATCGATGCTCACGCTGGCTCCTCGGCTTGGTTGCAACTTCATAGTTGCACATCGAGCCGAGTCGTTGCAACCCTGGAGTTGCGGGTTGTTCAGCGCTCCCGCTCCAGGTGCGCCTGGACCGCGTCACCGGCCTCGTTGAGCCACCCCCGCTCCCGGGCCTTCGTGAGCATGCCGTCGAAGTCGGCATCCCATCCCTCGGACACCCGCCCGGCGGCGAGCCGGCGCAGGGCAGCGACCGGGATCATCACGTGCTGCCGATCATCGGAGAGCTCGCCCGCGTCGTTCTCGGCCAGGACCCGGGTGATGGTGTCCGGCCCGAGGCGCTCCCAGTAGGACGCGTAGAGGTCGGTCACGACCTCGGGCTGCTTCAGATCGACGCCGTCACTGGCGATCTCGAGGTACACGGTGCTCCTCCGGAGGGTGGGGTGATCGACCGGGATCGTGTCAGGGCGAGGGCGCCCGGAACCCTTCGGCTGCGGGTCCGGGTACGTGCTCGGGGCTCCGCGTGGGTGGGCCGTCGAGGGTGTCACGGGCGACCGAGGGGAGCAGCCGCTCGTGGCCGGTGGTCGACCAGTCCACCATCACCAGGGTGGCGTCGTCCTGGAGCAGCCCGCCCTGGTGGGCGAGGACCGCGGCGGCGAGCCGCCGGAGCGTCTCCGGGGCCGAGACCTCGTCGAGCTCGGCTCGCTCACTGAGATCGGCGAGGCGCCGCTCCCCGAAGAAGGCACCGTCGGCGTCGCGTGCCTCGACGATCCCGTCGGAGTAGAACACCACCCGGTCGCCGGGCTCGAGCCACTCGACCGCGACGGTCTCGGCGTCGGTCCGGTGCCCGCCGTCCTGGCGAGCCACGCCCAGAGGGTATCCGGGAGTAGCGCCGAAGGCCTCGACGATGTGCCCGCGCCGCAGCAGGAGCGGGGGCGGGTGGCCGGCGACGAGGTAGCGCAGCTCGCCGGTCACGAGATCCAGCCGCGCCAGAACGGCGGTGACGAATCGCGGTCCGACGCCGGCGTCCTGCATCTGAGCGTCGGCCTCGGTGGCGAGCCCGACGAGATCGTCCACGCCACGACGGCGGGCGTTGCGCATCGCGCTGACGGCCAGGGCGGTCGCGCTGCCGGCCGCCAGGTCGTGCCCGACGCCGTCGAACACCGCGACGTAGGCGGTCTCCGCGTCGACGACGTAGTCGTAGGCGTCGCCCGCCACCCGGTCGTAGGGCTCGAGCAGCGCGGTGACGACGACGTTGTCGGTGGCGAAGGTCCGGGGCGGGACCAGGTGCCAGAGCAGCTCGGCGGCGACCGAGAGCGGTCGAGGTGCCCGGATGCGCCGGACACGGTCGCTGTAGGGCAACTTGCCGATCGCGATGTGGCCCATACACCCGGACAGCGTCCAGCACCGGCGACGGAACTCCAGGTCGTCGACCACGTCCGGCCCGAGCTCGAGGCGCACCACCCCCGCCCGCTCGGTGCCGTCGAGCATCGGCACCCACAGCACACGGGCTCCGTCGTCGCCGAGCCCGGCGACGAACTCGCCGTGCTGGAACGCCCGTCCGGCGAGCGTGCCCTCCACCGCGATCGGGGTCGGTGGGTCCGCGCGCACCGAGGTCAGCACCTCCTGGCCCAGGTCCACGAGCAGGACCTCCGCCCGCAGCCCCAGCGGCGCGACGGCTTCGTCGACCATCGCCGACAGGCCCTCCCCGACGATGAGGTGCGACCGGTCGGTCAGAGCCGTGAGGACGTCGCCCCACCCGCGCGCCTCGGTCACCACGAGGGAATCCTCCCTCACGGGACCTCGTCCCTGGAGCACGGAGCGACGGCCACGACGACGTCGGCGAGGTCGGCGGCGTCCAGGTCGCGGCGGCGGCGGTGGGCCTCGGCGCGGGCACGCGCGGCGTCGGCGTAGGGCCCGTAGCAGTCGGTCTCGCCGGTCTGCGGGTCGCCCACCAGGACGACATAACCGTCCGGGGCAGTGCTCGCGGCCGACCGGACGAGCTTCGGCCTCGATGGCCGTTGCGGTGCGTTCCTCGAGCTGGTCATGGGGGACAGCGCTCCCTGGAGCCCTCCCGAGCGTGCGGCTCCACTCCTCGGGTGCTCCACCCGCACCCACTGGGTCCCCGACCCGTCGTGAGCGTGACTCCGCGATGCCGGGAGGTCACGCTGACATCACGGTCATACCCCCGGTCCCCGCCGAGCACACCGGTGTTCCGGGGGCGGACAGCCCGGACGCCTAGGCTGCCGCGGTGATCACCGATCCGGGACGGACACCGCCGTCCGTCGAGCTGCACGTCCACGTCGAGGGCACGCTCGAGCCGGAGCTGATCATGGAGCTGGCCGGGCGGAACCACGTGGAGCTGCCCTTCCGCGATCTCGACGACCTGCGCGCGCGGTACGCCTTCGACGATCTCCCGCACTTCCTCGCGCTCTACTACGCGAACATGGCCGTGCTGCGCACCGCGGACGACTTCGCGGCCATGACCCGGGCCTACCTGGAGCGCGCGGCCGTCGGCGGGGTCCGCCACGTCGAGCTGTTCGTCGACCCCCAGGCCCACGTCGCCCGCGGCGTCGCGCTCGAGGCCGTCGTCGACGGCGTGGCGGGGGCGCTGGGCGACACCGCGCCGGGGCTCGGCATCACCACCGGGCTGATCGCCTGCTTCCTGCGCGACCGCCCCGCCGACGAGGCCCTCGACGTGCTGCGGGCCCTGCTCGCCGCGGGGGCGCCGCTGCTCGGGGTGGGGCTCGACAGCGCCGAGGTCGGCCACCCGCCCGGCGCCTTCGGCGAGGTGTTCGCGCTCGCGGCCGAGGCCGGACTGCGGCGCGTCGCGCACGCCGGGGAGGAGGGGCCGCCGGCGTACGTGTGGGAGGCGCTGGACGTCCTCGGGGCCGAGCGGATCGACCACGGCATCCGCAGCCTCGAGGACCCGGCGCTCGTCGAGCGGCTCGTCAGGGACGCCGTGCCGCTGACGGTGTGCCCGCTGTCCAACGTGCGGCTGCGCTGCGTCGACGACCTCGGGGCGCACCCGCTCCCCGAGATGCTGCGCCGGGGCCTGCGGGTCAGCATCCACTCCGACGACCCCGCCTACTTCGGCGGCTACCTCGACGACAACTACCGCGCGGTCACGGCGGCGCTCGGGCTCTCCCGTGACGAGCTGGCGCGCCTCGCCCGTCACGGCGTCGACGCGGCGTTCGTGTCCCCGGCGCGCGCCGCCGAGCTCCACGCCGGGATCGACGCGTGGCGGGGGGCGGGCTGAGCGGGGCTACCGGGCCCGGATGCCCGCGAGGACCGTGTCGACGATCGTGACGACGTAGTCGTGCACGTGCTCCGCCGACCGCTCGAGCAGGTGCTCGGGCGTCGCCGCGACGTGGTTGCGGACGGCGCCGGCGACGAGGTCGGCCACCAGCGCGACCGACGTCGCCGGCGGGAGCTCGCCCCGCGCGATCCCGCGGCGGATCATCGCGCGCGTCGCCCGGACGTGGTCCGGGTAGGCGTCGTCCGCGAGCGCGGCGCGGATCTCGGGCACCCGGTGCGCGTCGGCGATCATCCGCTCGGTGAGCCGGCCCTCCGCGGTGGTCGCGAAGCGCATCCAGCTCTCGCCGAAGGTGATCAGGTCGGAGCGCAGGTCGCCCGTGTCGATGTCGGCGACGAAGCGGGCGCGATCACGGACGGCGGCGACGAGCAGCGCGGCCTTCGTCGGCCAGCGCAGGTAGAGCGAGCCCTTCCCGATCGACGAGCGCCGCGCGACCTCCTGCAGGGAGAGCCCCGACCAGCCCCGCTCGGCGTAGACGTCGCGGGCCGCGGCGAGCGCCCGGCGGTCGACGTGCGGGTCGCGGGGCCGCCCCGATCGGCGTGCTGCGGCCCGGGTCACCCGCCCATCCTGCCAGCGGGATTACGGACGGCAACAGTCCGGAATAGGGTGGTGGCATGACGCGGCTCGACGTGGCCATCGCCGGCCTGGGCATGACCGAGACGGGGAAGGTCTACGGGCGCAGCGCCGCCGACTTCGCGGCCGAGGCCGTCACCGCCGCCGTCGCCGATGCGGGCCTGGGGCTCGCCGACGTCGACGGGCTGCTGGTCAACCCGGGGATCGGTGGTGGCCTCGATCTGCGGCTGGCCAAGGCCCTCGGGCTGGGCGACCTCGCGCTCGCCGCGCAGGTCCAGTCCTTCGGGGCGAGCGCGGCGGTGATGGTGCAGACCGCGGCGCTGGCGATCGCCGCCGGCGCGGCCGACGTCGTCGCCTGCGTGTTCGCCGACGCGCCGCTGCGCGAGGACCGCGGCGCCGGCGCCGCGTACGCCGACCCGACCATACGGCGGCGACCGGGCCTCGAGGGCATCCCGGCCGCCGCGGGGCTCGTCGGCCCGACACCGCACTACGCGCTCGCGGCCCGCCGGCACATGGACCACTACGGGACGACGTCCGAGCAGTTCGGCGCCGTCGCCGTGAGCACCCGAGCGTGGGCCGCGCGCAACCCCCGCGCCCAGATGCGCGAGGCGATCACCGTCGCCGACCACCAGGCCTCGCGCTGGATCGTCGAGCCCCTGCACCTGCTGGACTGCTGCCTGGTGTCCAACGGGGCGATCGCCGTCGTGGTGACCGGCGGCGAGCGGGCGCGCGGCGGACCCCGGCCCGCCGTGCACGTCCACGGGTTCGGCCAGTGCCACCCCGGCTACACCGAGCGCGCCGGCTCGGCGTTCGGGCTGGTCACCGGGGCGGCGGCCTCGGGGCGGCGCGCGTTCGCGATGGCCGGGGTCGGACCGTCCGACATCGACGTGCGGGAGATCTACGACTGCTACACGTACACGACGCTGGTCTCCCTCGAGGACTACGGCTTCTGCGCCAAGGGAGAGGGCGGCGCGCTCGCCGAGTCCGGCGCGCTGGGCCCGGGCGGCGACCTGCCGACCAACACCGGCGGGGGCCAGCTGTCGGGCTACTACCTGTGGGGCATGACGCCCCTGTCCGAGGCCGTGCTGCAGGCCCGGGGCGAGGCCGGCGAGCGCCAGGTCGACCGGCACGACCTCCTCCTCGTCTCCGGCAACGGCGGCGTCCTCGACCACCACGCCACGCTCGTGCTGAGCCCGCACCCGAGGAGCTGACCGATGAGCTTCCCGTTCGCCCTGTCCCGCGACGACCGCTCCGCGGCCTTCTTCGACGCGCTCGCCGACGGCCGCCTGCTGCTGCGCCGGGACCCGGCGTCGGGAACCCTCCACGGGCCTGCCGCGAGCGACCCCGCCTTCACGTGGGCCGAGGCGGACGGCGAGGGGACGGTCGCGTCGTGGGCGGTCGTGCACGCCCGCGACGCCGACCCGGTGCTCGTCGGCATCGTCGAGCTCGACGAGGGCCCGTGGCTGCGCACGCAGCTCGTCGGCGTCGACGCCGACGACGTCCGAGCGGGCCTGCGCGTCCGCGTCACCCCCGTCGTCCCCGGTGCGGGCTCGGAGCCGATCCCGGCGTTCACGCCGGTCTGAGGACGCCTCCCACTTCCGGACGCTTGCCGTCAGGAATACGCTCGCATGCGTCGGGAGACCTCCACCACCAGGGGCGTGCTGTGATCCAGACCAAGCTGACCGACCCGCTCGGCGTCGAGCACCCGAGGGCCGCGGGGACGAGGTCGTCGCCGGCATGAGCCGCGCCGGAGCAGAGGCCCAGCTCGACGTCGTGTTCTCCCACCGTCCGACGCTGGTCGCGAACGCCCTCGGCGCCCCGCCGCCGCACCTGGTGGAGCGCGCGCAGGGTGCCGGGATGGCGGTGGCGTCCCTGGTCGGGGAGCGCCGGCATCGGCAAGCCCGCCCGGCAGCTGCGCACCGCGTGGCACGACGCCTGGGAGGTCGACGGTGCGCCCGCTCCGCTGCCGATGCCGCTGCAGCCGCTGCTGACCCAGCGGGCGTTCACGAGCATCGACGCCGCCGCCGAACGGGGCCACGAGGGCGCCGGGGCGCTGCAGTCGTTCTTCGTCGGGCAGGTCGTCGGCGCGCTCGCCGAGCTGCGGGGCGCCGGCGAGATCACCCGGGACATGGCGCGCGGCTGCGAGGAGTGGATCGCGGCCCTCGCGACCCTCGTGCGGGCCGGGGCGCCGTCGTCGTGACCGCGCAGGGCCCGCTGGCGGACGTGCTGGTCGTCGAGCTCGGCCAGGCGATCTCCGCGCCGCTGGCGGCGCGCCACCTCGCCGATCTCGGGGCGCGCGTGGTCAAGGTCGAGAACCCGGCGATCGGCGACACCTCCCGGCACTACGACGAGGCGGTGCACGGGCTGGCCGCGCACTTCGTGTGGCTCAACCACGGCAAGGAGTCCGCCGCGCTCGACCTGACCGACCCGGCCGACCGCGCCGTGTTCGACGCGCTGCTCGAGCGCGCCGACGTGCTGGTCAGCAACCTCGCCCCGGGCGCCCTCGGGCGCCTCGGGCTGGAGCCGGACGCCCTGGCCGACCGGCTGCCGCGCCTGGTGGTCGTGGACATCTCGGGCTACGGGGTCGGCGGCCCGATCGACCACAAGCGCGCCTACGACCTGCTCGTCCAGGCCGAGGGAGGGTCGTGCGCCCTGACCGGGCGCCCCGGGGCGCCGGCGAAGTCCGGCATCCCCGTCGCGGACATCGCCACGGCGCTCTACGCCTACTCGGCGGTCCTCGCTGCCCTCTACGACCGCCGGCGGACCGGGCGGGGGACCGTCGTGCCCATCGCGATGCTCGACGTCGTCGCCGAGACCATGGGGTTCGCCCTGAACCAGGTCCTCTACGGCGGTGCGGAGCCCGAGCCCGTCGGCATGGGGTCGCCGATGGTCGCCCCGTACGACGCCTACGCCACCGCCGACGGCCACACCGTGGTGCTCGGCACCTCGAGCGACCGCGAGTGGCAGCGTCTCGCGCACGACATGCTCGGGCGTCCCGACCTCGCCGCCGACCCTCGCTTCGCCCGCAACGCCGACCGGGTCGCGCGACGCGCCGAGCTCGACGCCGTCCTGTCCGCGTGGTGCGAACGCCTCGACCTGGCGGAGATCCAGCGGCTGGCGGACGCCGCGGGGATCGGCAACGCCCGCCTCAACGGCGTCCGGCACCTCGCCGCGCACCGGCAGCTGAGCGAGCGCGGGCGGTGGCGGGAGGTCGGGTCACCGGTCGGACCCGTGCACGCGCTGGTCCCGCCGGCGCTGGGCCGGGGATGGCCCGTCGCCGGCGGGCCCGTCCCGGCGCTCGGCGAGCACACTGGGGCCGTCCGCGCCGAGTTCGGCCGCGACGACGGGTGAGCCGCGGCGCGGGCCCGGGGACACCGCCGGCGGCGCCGAGGCCACCGCCCACACCGCGAACGGCACGGCCGCTGCGCCCAGGGTCAGGTCCAGGTCGGTCGCGGGCCCCTCGACGACACGGCGGACGAGCGAGAGCACCGTCGGCGCGAAGAGCACCGCGGCGCAGGCCCACCCGACCTCCGCGACGGAGGAGGGCCGGACGAGGTGCAGGGCGACGAGCAGCAGCGCCGTCACGCCCAGCGCGATCACGACGAAGCCGAGCGTCATCGCCCGGTCGCCGGTCACCTTCGCGACGGTGTGCAGCGGCGAGAAGCGGGCGACACCGCCCAGCAGGAACGGCGCGACCAGGGCGACCCACACCAGCAGCGCGCACCCGCCCGCGACCGCCGCCCGCCGCGCCCCCGCCGACACCCCGACGGCCGCGACCACGATCACCACCACGAGGATCATGTGCGGCCGTGTGCACGTCGCCACCCCTAGCAGGAGCGCGGCGGCGACGAGCGGCCACGGGGATCGGCGCCGCGCGGCCCCGAGGGTGATCGCGGCCGCCGCCACCGCCGGGACCGCGCTGGAGACCAGGTCGTCGCCGATCACGAACTCTCGGATCACCTCGAGCCCGCCGAGAACGGTCAGCGCCCACAGCACCGTCGGTGCGGCACGCAGCCGCCGGCCTCCGGACAGGACCACGAGCAGCACCACCAGCCACGCGAGGTTCTGCCATCCCGCGTCGCCCGTGACCCACCAGAACGGGGCGGCGAGCAGCAGGGCGCCGGGCAGCGGCGTGATCGGGTTCCCGAGGTAGGTCGTCGCCGTGTACGGGTAGCGGCCGTCCGCCAGCTGCCCGATCGCGACGTCGAGCGCGTCCGCGCGGTCGCTGCCGGCGCCCAGCGCGCCGCCGAGCGGGCCGGGGACGCCGAGCAGGTACACCGCGAGGAGGACCACGACGCACCCGGCGGCCAGCAGCGGCAGGACCGGCGGGGGCGCGCGGTGCAGCGCCTCGGCCACCCGGGGCGCGAGCCCGAGCAGCATCGCGGCGACGGCGACCGCGTAGCCCACGGCCACCGACACCCCGCCGAGGTTCCACGCGGTGTGCCACGACACCGCCGCGAGCAGCGCGGCCAGCGCGGCGGCCGGGAGCCACGAGGTCCTCACCGGGCGGCCCGGGCCTGCCCGACGAGGCGTCCGACCCCGGCGCCGAGCGCCGCGACGAGGCAGAGCGCGGTGACGACCAGCAGGTAGGCCGCGAGCCAGACGTGCTTGAAGACCTCGAAGTAGCCGTCGCCGAGCACGGCCGCCAGCACGAGGCCGACCGCGGTGACGGCCGCGAGGCCCGCGGCCGCGCACCACCGGGCGGCGGCAGGTGCGCGGCGCCGCCACGCGACCGTGCTCGCCGCCGCGGCGAGGACGAGCAGCGTGAGCGCGGACGGGAACCACGCCGGTCCCGGGGTGCTGTCGAGGACGGCGCGCAGGTCCGGCTGCCGGGCCCCCGACCAGCCGGGGTCGCCGCCGGGCGGCGAGGGCCGCGCCGTGTCGGCCGGCCCGGACGCCAGGTAGGGCAGGTCGGCGCCCGCGGTGGCCTGCAGCCCGACACCCACGGCCCGCAGCAGCGCCTCCGGGTGGCGCACCAGCGCGCCGTAGGCGGCGAGGCGGGTGGCGTCGGGCTCGTCGCGGACGGCGCGGAACCACCAGTCCGCGGTCGGGTGCGGGGGTCCGTTGAAGAAGCCATTGCCGGTGACGGCCGCGGCCTCGGGCGGCAGGCCGAGCTCGGTGGTCGCCGTCGGGCCGAGCTCGGTCAGCGCCAGGGTGGCGACGATGTCGTGGACGTTCGCGCCCTCGTAGACCGCGTTCTGGAACTCGACCGCGTAGCCGATCGGCACGGCCACGACGAGCGCCGTCGCGACCGCGACGAGGGGCCCGGCCAGACGCCGTGGCCGGCGCCGTCCCACGGTCACCACCGCGCACACCGCGACCGCCGCGACGAGCGCCGGCAGGTACGCGACCTTGGCGGTGGCGGCCACCGCACCCCCGACGGCGACGAGGCCCAGTGCCACGTGGCGGGCGCGTCGCTCGTCCGGCGCGGTGACCATCAGCGCGGCGACCCCGCAGGCCAGGGCGAGGGCGCCCAGCAGCCCGGCCGGCTCGGCGTAGGTGGAGACGAAGAACCGCGTGAACGGCGCGAGGGCGAGCGGGGCGACCGGGACCAGCAGCACCGCCGCGCGCCACGACCCGCCCGCCGCGGCCGCCCAGGCGGCGACGGCGACGACCACGCCGACGAGCACCGCGTACCACCAGCCGAGGGTCGTCAGCGTGAACGCGCCCTCGTGCCCCGCGGCGGCCGCCTGGAGCAGCAGCCAGCCCGACGACGGTGTCGACGCGCCGCAGAGCGGGGCGCCCACCGCGAAGTCGGTGACGACGCCGCCCTTCCAGGCCGCGAGACGGTCGACGGTCCGCGGGATCAGCCCGACGCCGCAGTACAGCCGGAAGCCGTCGCCGTTGTCCTCCACCCCGAACGCGCGGCCCGAGGCGAGCCCGAGCACGAGGACGACGACCGAGGCCGCCACGACGCCGGACGCCAGGGCCACGGTGCGGCGGACCCGGCGCTCCCGCGTCCCCGCACCCGTCGCCACCGGGCACATCGTGCCGGGGTGGCGTCGCGGCGGCGCACCCGACCCGGCTCACCGCCCGGGCAGGCGCACCACCGGCAGCGCGGGGAACTCGTCGGGCCGGTGGGTCACGACGATCGCGGTGCGGCCCCGGCTGAGGTCGTCGATCTCCCGGGCGAGCGCGCCGGACGTGGCCGCGTCGAGGTGCGCGGTCGGCTCGTCGAGCGCGAGCACCGGGCGGTCGGCGATCAGCACCCGCGCGACAGCCAGCCGCTGGCGTTCGCCGCCGGACACGGGCCCGCCGTGCTCGCCCAGCGCGGTGTCGAGCCCGTCGGGCAGCCCGGCGAACCACGCGCCGAGACGGGCCCGGCGCAGCGCGTCGACGAGGTCGTCGTCCGTGGCCTCCGGCCGCGCGAGCCGCAGGTTCTCCCGCAGGGTGCTGTCGAACAGGTGCGCGCCCGGCCCGGACCACCCGAAACGCTCGCGGACGTCGTCACCGGCCATCCCCGCGATGTCCTCGCCGTCGAGGCGGACGGCGCCGTGGGTGGGAGCCAGGGTGCGGAGCACGGCGGCGAGCACCGTGCTCTTGCCCGCGCCCGAGGGCCCCGCGAGCACCATCCGGTCCGCGCTGCCGAGGGTGAAGGACACCGCGTCGACGGCATCGTGGTCGGCGCCCGGCCAGCGCACCCCGAGGTCCGCGACGGCGAGGCCCGGGTCGGCCGGCGCGGGGATCGGCACCGGCGGGTCGGTCACGGGCGCGGGGCGGCGCTCGAGCTCGGCGAGGCGGCGCGCGGCCGGGCGCGCCTCGGCCCACCGGACGGCGGCGTCGGGCAGGCCCGCGACGAGCTCGGCGGCGGCGAGCGGGGTCAGGGCGAGCACCGCGAGCGAGGTCGGCGCGACGGCGCCCGCACCGAGCGCCACGACGCCGAGCGCCGCGCACGTCGCCGCGGTGAGCCCGATCCCCAGCACGGTGACCGCAGCACCCAGGCCCGCGGCACCGGCCTGGCGGCTCGCGAGCCCGGCGAGCTCGGTGTCGAGGCGCCGCAACCGGGCGCGCCGGTCGGTGGCCGCGCCGAGCACGAGCAGGTCCGCGGCGGCCTCGAGCAGCTCGAGCGTGCCCGCCGCGACCGCCGCCCGGGCGCCGGCGGTCGCCCGGGCGGCGCGGCGGCCCGCCAGCATCGAGAGCGCGGGCGCCAGGACGCCGGCCACCAGCAGGCCGACGGCGAGCGCGACCGCCGCCGCGGGCAGGATCGCGGCGAAGAGCGCGACCAGCCCGAGCCCCACCAGCAGCGCGCTCGCGGCCGGCACCACGGCCCGGACCACCACGTCCTGCTGGGCCTCCACGTCGGCGGTGAGCCGCGCGAGGAGATCCCCGCGGCGCTGCCGGGCGCTCGCGGCGGGCCCCTGGCGCACCAGCGCGGTCCACACCCGCACCCGCAGATCGGCGGCGAGGCGCAGCGCGACGTCGTGGGAGGCGAGGCGTTCGAGGTAGCGCAGCACGCCCTTGCCCAGCCCGAAGGCGCGGACGCCGGCGATCGCGACCATGAGCGTGAGCACCGGGGGGCGCAGCGCGGCGGCGGAGATCAGCCAGGCGGAGGCGGCGGTCAGCGCGACCGCGCAGGCGAGGGCCCCGGCACCGAGGGCGACGGCGAGCGCGAGGCGGGGCAGGCGGGGGCGGACGGCGGGGGCGAGCCGGGACCGTCCCGAGCCCCGCGTCCCCACGGCCTGCCCGCCCCGTTCCGAGCGAGGGGCACCGTCGCTCGGGTGGACGGGCGCAGGGCGCCCCCGACCGGAACCGCCCGGGGTCGGCGTGAGCTCCACGACCCGGTCGCACACCGCGAGCACGGCCGGGCGGTGGCTGACGACGATCGCGCTGCGCCCGCGCAGCGCGGCGGGCAGGGCGCGCAGCACGGCGGCCTCGGTGGCGGCGTCGACCCCTTCGGTCGGTTCGTCGAGCACGAGCAGCGGGCGGTCGAGCAGCAGGGCGCGCGCCAGCGCCACCCGGCGCTGCTGCCCCGTCGACAGCCCCGCGCCGCCCTCGCCGACCGCGGTGTCGAGCGCGACGTCGACCCGGGCGGCCCGGGCCGCGCGGCGCACCGCGGCGTCGCCGGCCGCGGGGGACCCGAGGCGGATGTTCTCGGCGACGGTGCCCGCGAGCAGCACCGGGCGCTGGGGCACCCACGCCACCCGTGCCCGCCACGCGTCGGGGTCGACGCCGGCGAGGTCCACCCCGCCGACCGTGACGCGCCCGCGGTCGGGGTGTCGCAGCCCGAGCACCAGGTCGAGCACCGTGGACTTGCCGACGCCGCTGGGTCCGGTGAGGCCGAGTGTCTCCCCGGGGCGGACGACGAGGTGGCGCTGCCGCAGCACCGGCCCGCCGCGGCCTGCCACGTCGACGCCCTCGAGCCGCACCGGGAGCCGGGCGGGGTTCGGCGCCGGGTCCCGTCCGTCCCCGGGCGCGCCGGCCGGGGCCGTCCCGAGCACCCCGAACACCTCGTCGGCCGCGGCCAGGCCCTCGACGGCCTCGTGGAAGCGGGCGCCGACCGCGCGCAGCGGGAGGTACACCTCGGGCGCCAGGATGATGACGAGCAGGCCGGTCGCGAGGTCCAGCCGCCCCTCCACCAGGCGCAGGCCCACCGCGACCGCGACCAGGGCGACCGAGAGGGACGCCAGCACCTCCAGCACGAGCGCGGAGAGGAACGCGACCCGCAGCGTGCGCATCGTCGTGCGGCGGTACTCGTCGGCGACGCGGCGCAGACGGCCGGTCTGGGCGCCCGCCCGCCCGAAGGCGACGAGGACGTCGAGGCCCGCGACCAGGTCGAGGAAGTGGTGGCCCAGCACGGCGAGGGCCCGCCAGCGCCGCCGGGTGTCGGCGCGCGTGCGCAGGCCGACGAGCACCATGAACAGGGGGATCAGCGGCACCGTCACCGCGATGATCGCGGCCGCGATCCAGTCCGCGACGAGGACGCGCACGCCGACCAGCAGCGGCACTGTGGTCGCGAGCAGCAGGGTGGGCAGGTAGCGCCGCAGGTAGCCGTCGAGGGCGTCGACCCCGCGGGTGGCGAGCGTCCCGAGCTCCCCGGTGGACCGCAGCCGCGGGTCGCGCGGGCCGAGGCGCAGGACGTGGTCGACGAGGTCGGCCCGCAGCTGGGTGGTCACCCGGGCGCTCGCCCGCACCCCGGCCGCCTCGACGGCCCAGGCCAGCAGGGCCCGGCCGGCCACGACGACCACGAGGCCGGCGACCAGCGGCGCGAGCACGGCGAGCCCGGCGCCGCCGAGGAACGCGCCGGCGATCACGCGGGAGATCAGGTCGGCCTGGGCGACGAGGAGCCCGGCCGCGGCCACGCCCGCCGCGGCGGTGAGCACCACGAAGGTGCGGGCGGGGCGGACCCGGCGCAGCAGTCGGGGGTCCAGCGGCCGCATGCCCGGTCAGCCCTGCGGGTCGTGCCAGGTGTCGCCGGCGGGCAGCAGCGCGTCGGCCTCCTTCGGGCCCCAGGTGCCCCGGGCGTAGGGGTGCACGGGCACGGCCTCGTCGAGCACGGGGTCGACGATGCGCCACGCCGCCTCGACGGTGTCCTGGCGGGCGAAGAGCACGCGGTTGCCGTCGAGCGCGTTGCCGATGAGCCGGTCGTAGGGCCGCATGTCCGAGGTCGTCCCCTGCGAGAACACCAGCTCCTGGGTCTGCGGCTCCGCGCCCACCCCCGGCTTCTTCCCGGCCAGCGCGAGCCGCATCTGGGCGTCGGGCCAGATCCGGAAGCGCAGGGCGTTCGTGGCGCGCGCGCCGCGGCCGAACACGTCCAGCGGCACCGACCGGAAGCGGATGCTGACCTCGGTGGCGGTGACCGGCAGCGTCTTGCCGGCCCGGATGACGACCGGGACCCCGGCCCAGCGCCAGGAGTCGATGCCGAGGCGGACGGCCACGTAGGTCTCGGCCTGCGACCCGGCGGCGACGCCGTCGACGTCGAGGTAGCCCTCGTACTGGCCGCGCACGACGTCGTCGGCGGTCAGCGGCCGGATGGAGGAGATCACGCGGGCCTTCGCGTCGAGCCACGAGTCCAGGCCCGAGCCGTCCGGCGGATCGGCGGTGACGCTCGCGAGGACCTGCAGCATGTGGTTCTGCAGGACGTCGCGGATCGCGCCGGTGCGGTCGTAGAAGCGGCCGCGGTCGGCGACGTCGAACGCCTCCGCCATCGTGATCTGGATGCTCTCGACGTGGTCGCGGTTCAGCAGCGGCTCGATGATCGAGTTCGCGAACCGGGCCACGAGGACCTCGTTGAGGGGGTCGAGGCCCAGCCAGTGGTCGACGCGGTAGATCGCGTCCTCGGGGAAGTACCGGCACAGGGTCGCGTGCAGCGCCCGGGCGCTCCCGCCATCGGTCCCGAACGGCTTCTCCACCATGACCCGCGCGCCGTCGGCGCGCCCGGCGCCCGAGATGCCGGCGGCGATCCGGCCGAACAGCGGCGGGGGGACCTCGAGGTAGTACAGGGCCGTGGCCGCGTCGCCCATCGCCGTCGACATCGCCGCGTAGGTCGCGTCGTCGTCGAGGTCGCCGTCGACGTAGCGCAGCAGGCCGAGCAGCGTGCGGGCCGCGGGCGCGTCGGGGTCGAGGCCGTTCGCGCGCAGGGACGCCGCCGCGTACTCCCGGAACTGCTCCAGGCCCCAGCCGCTCTTGGCGACGCCGACCACGGGGACGTCGAGCACCCCGCGCTCGACGAGCCCGACGAGGGCCGGGAAGGTCTCCAGCTTCGCCAGGTCACCCGTCGCGCCGAAGATCACCAGCGCGTCCACCCGATCGCTCATCCCGGCAGCGTGGGCGCGGACCGGCGCGCGCGCGTCACCCGCGCGTGGTGAGGCACGCGTCTGCCCGGCCCGCGGGACCCGCCCGGTGCGGGGGAGACGGGCGCACGGCGAGTCCGGCGGCGCGGACCCATGTCGTCCTCTGCGGGTGAGGCCGGGCGCCCCGCCGCGGCGCAGGGTGCCGCCAGGAGTCCCGGAGCCCGCACCCGAGGAGACGCCATGACCGAGACCGCCATCGCCGAGCACGGCCTGATCGGGGATCTCCAGACCGCGGCGCTGGTGAGCACGGACGGGTCGGTCGACTGGTTCTGCTGCCCCCGCTTCGACTCGCCCAGCGTCTTCGGCGCGCTGCTCGACGACGCGCGCGGCGGGCACTTCCGCGTCCGCCCCGCCGGCGTGGACTACGGGACCCGGCAGATGTACCACCCGGACACGGCGGTCCTCATCACGCGGTTCATCACCGCGGACGGCGTCGGCGAGGTCGTCGACTTCATGCCGCCGGCCGGCACGCAGGCCACCGCGAGCCACCGGCTCGTACGAATGCTGCGCTGCGTGCGCGGCCGGATCACCCTCGAGGTCGACATCGCGCCGCGGTTCGACTACGGCCGCAGCCCGCACCGCACCGAGGTCACCGAGCACGGCGCGGTGTTCACCACCGACGCGCTCACGCTGACCCTGCACGCGGTCCGCGAGCCCGACGACCCCCGCGTGGCCCGCATCGCCGTCGAGGACGGGGACGTGCGGGCGCGGGTCGAGCTCGCGGCCGGCGACGTGCGCGGCGTGGTCCTGGAGGCGGGCGCGGCGGGGTCGCCCCGCGAGTACCGGGTGGCCGAGTTCGAGGGGCTGTTCGACGAGACCGTGTCGTTCTGGCGGTCGTGGCTCGCGCGGTGCACCTACCGGGGGCGCTGGACCGAGATCGTCCAGCGTTCGGCGATCACGTTGAAGCTGATGACCTACGCGCCCAGCGGCGGCCTGGTCGCCGCCCCCACCTCGGCCCTGCCCGAGCAGGTCGGCGGCGAGCGGAACTGGGACTATCGCTACACGTGGGTGCGCGACGCTTCGTTCTCCGTCCAGGCGCTGCTGCGGCTCGGCTTCCGGACGGAGGCGGCGGCGTTCGGCCGCTGGATGCTCGACCGGCTGGTCGAGCGTGCCGGCGGCGACGACGACCCCGTCAACATCATGTACCGCGTCGACGGGAGCTCCGACCTCAAGGAGGAGTCGCTGGAGCACTGGTCGGGCTACCGCGGCTCGCAGCCGGTCCGCATCGGCAACGGCGCCGCCGAGCAGCTCCAGCTCGACATCTACGGGGAGGCGCTCGACGCCGTCTACGTCGGCGACCGGTGCGGGCTCGGGATCGCCCACCGCGGCTGGACCGCGATCGTCGGGGTGCTCGACTGGCTCGCCGAGCACTGGGACCAGCCCGAGGAGGGCATCTGGGAGACCCGCGGCGGGCGGCAGGACTTCACCTACGGCCGCCTCATGACGTGGGTCGCGTTCGACCGCGGCCTGCGCCTGGCCGCCGACCTCGGCCGTCCCGCGTCGGTGGAGACCTGGACGCGCGCCCGCGACGCCGTCTACCGACAGATCATGGCGAAGGGCTGGAGCGAGCGGCGGCAGGCGTTCGTCCAGCACTACGGCGAGGACGTCCTGGACGCGTCGCTGCTGCGGATGGCCAAGGTCGGCTTCGTGAGCCCCACCGATCCGCTGTGGATCGCGACGCTCGACGCGATGGACCGCGAGCTCGTCACCGACAGCCTCGTGTACCGCTACGACCCCGGGGCCTCGCCGGACGGGCTGCGCGGCGGGGAGGGCACGTTCTCGCTCTGCTCGTTCCTCTACGTCGACGCGATGGCGGGCGCGCACCGGGTCGAGGAGGCGCGGCTCGCCTTCGAGAAGATGCTCACCTACGCCAACCACGTCGGGCTGTTCTCCGAGGAGATCGCCCTGACCGGCGAGCAGATCGGCAACTTCCCGCAGGCGTTCACCCACCTGTCCCTCATCGACGCGGCGATCTCGCTGGACGAGGCGCTCGACTGCGCCGCCGGCCGCTGAGCGGGGACGCGGTGTCCTCCGTCGAGCTCGCCCGCCTCCAGTTCGCGAGCACGTCGATCTACCACTTCCTGTTCGTGCCGCTGACGATCGGCCTGGCGCTGATCACGGCGATCTTCCAGACGCGCTGGCACCGCGGCGACCGCGACGACGACCTCCGGCTCACGAAGTTCTTCGGCACCCTGCTCGTCATCAACATCGCCGTCGGCGTCGTGACCGGGCTCGTCCAGGAGTTCCAGTTCGGGATGACGTGGTCGGGCTACGCGCGGTTCGTCGGCGACGTGTTCGGCGCCCCGCTCGCGATGGAGGGCCTGGCCGCCTTCTTCCTCGAGTCCACGTTCCTCGGCCTGTGGTGGTTCGGCTGGGACCGGCTCTCGCGGCGGGTGCACCTCGCGACGATCTGGGCCGTCGCGGTGGGGAGCACGCTCTCGGCCGCGTTCATCATGGCCGCCAACTCCTGGATGCAGTACCCGGTCGGCTACGTGATCGACGCCGGGACCGGGCGGGCGCGGCTCACCGACATCGGCGCCGTGCTGACCTCGCCCGTGTTCCTGCGCAGCTTCCTGCACGTCCTGCTGGCCGCCCTGGTGACCGCCGCCGTGGTCGTGCTCGCCGTGTCGGCGTGGCACCTGCGCCGCGCGTCGAGCCCGGAGGTCTTCGCCCGGTCGGCCCGGGTCGCGCTGCTCGTCCTCGCCCCCGCGGTGGTGCTCAACCTGCTCGTCGGCAGCGAGCTCGGGGTGACCGAGGGCGAGTTCCAGCCGGTGAAGATCGCCGCGGCCGAGGCCCAGTGGACCACCTGTCAGCCGTGCTCGTTCTCGCTGTTCCAGGTCGGGGGCGGCACCGCCGACAAGGACCCCACCAAGCTCATCCAGGTGCCGCACCTGCTCTCGGTGCTCGCCACCAACTCCTGGGACGGGAAGGTGGTCGGGCTCAACGATCTCCAGGCGCAGTACCAGGCGCAGTACGGCCCCGGCGACTACATCCCGAACGTCTTCGTCCAGTACTGGTCGATGCGGGTCATGGCCTACCTCGCCGGTCTCGTCGCCCTGCTCGCCGTGTGGGGGCTGTGGCGGCGCCGGCGCCTCGCGAGCTCGCCGTGGTTCCTGCGCGCCGCGATCTGGGCGCTGCCGCTGCCGTTCGTCATCAACACGGCCGGCTGGATGCTCACCGAGAACGGGCGCCAGCCCTGGATCGTCCAGGGCCTGCAGCTCACCCGGGACGCCGCGTCGCCCTCGGTCGGTGCCGGGGCCGTGATCACCAGTCTAGCGGTCTTCGTCCTGCTCTACGGCCTGCTGGCGGTGGTCGCCTGGACCCTGATGTTCCGCCACGCGCGCCGCCCCCCGCCGGCGGTCGACGTTCCCGACGACGCCGCGGACGCCCCGGTGCCCGCGCCGAGCTACTGAGAGGCCGACGTGATCCTCGCCGACGTCTGGTTCGTCGCCCTCGCGGTCGTGTGGGTGGGCTTCCTGCTGCTCGAGGGGTTCGACTTCGGCGTCGGGATGCTCCACGGGATCGTGGGGCGCGACGAGGAGGGGCGGGAGGAGGCGATCGGGACTATCGCGCCGGTGTGGGACGGCAACGAGGTGTGGCTGGTCCTCGCCGTCGGCGGGACGTTCGCCGCCTTCCCGTCCTGGTACGCGACGATGTTCTCCGGCTTCTACCCGCTGGTCCTGCTGGCCCTGGTCGGGCTGATCGTGCGCGGGGTGTCGTTCGAGTTCCGGGCCCACGCCGAGAGCGACCGCAGCCGCCGGGTCTGGAGCGCGACGCTGACCGTCGGCAGCCTCGTCACGCCGCTGGTGCTCGGGATCGCGCTGGCCGACCTCCTGCACGGCGTCCCCATCGACACCGCGCAGGAGTTCGTCGGCGGACCGGGCGACCTCGTGGCCCCGTACCCCGTCGTCACCGGCCTGACGATCACCCTGCTCTGCCTCGTGCACGGCGCGGTCTTCCTGGCCCTGAAGTCCGGGGGCGACGTCCGCAGGCGCGCGACCCGGATCGCGGCGCTCCTCGCGCCGTTCGGCGCCCTCGCGGTGGTCGTCTTCGCCGCGTGGACCCGCTTCGGCTACGGGCACGGCGCGCCGGCCGCGGCGGTCGAGCTCGCCGCGGTGCTCGCCGCGCTCGCCGCGGCCGGGCTGGCGTGGGCGGGCCGGTGGGCCGGGGCGTTCGCCGCCACGACGCTCACGATCGCCGCCGTCGCCGGCTCGCTGTTCGCCGAGCTCGCGCCGCGGGTGATGGTCTCGAGCCTGGGTCCCGCGGGGGACCTGACGATCGCGAACAGCTCCTCGTCGCCGTACGCGCTGACGGTGATGACCGTGGTGCTCGCCGTCCTGCTCCCGGTGGTCCTGCTCTACCAGGGCTGGACCTACGTCGTGTTCCGGCGCCGTCTCGGGCGCTCGGGCCCGGCCGCTCACCCGCCGCGGGCGATGCCGCCCGGCGACGAGGGCCCGGTCGCCCCGTGACCGCCCGCTCGCTGCTCTCGACGTCGGTCACGGAGGATGACGTCGACCGCATGACCGGCAAGCTCCTCCTCACCGACCGGAGGGGGCAGTCCGCGTTCTGGGTGCTGCTGACGCTCGCGGCGATCATCGCGAGCACCGGGGTGGTGGCCGACTCCACCGCCACCGTCATCGGCGCGATGATCGTGGCGCCGCTGATGACCCCGATCCTCGGCACGGCCCTCGCGCTGGTGCTCGCCGACCGGCGGGCGCTGCTCTCCAGCGTCGCGTACGTCGTCGGCGGCGCGCTCCTGGTGATCGTCATCGGTTACCTCTCGGGCCTGCTCAGCCCCGTCCCGGAGGTCGCGGCGACCAACTCCCAGGTGGCCTCGCGCGTCGCGCCGGAGCTCGTCGACCTGGTCTCGGCGCTGGCCACCGGCGCGGTGGGCGCGTTCGCCCTCGTGCGCTCGGACGTCTCCGACACCCTCCCGGGCGTCGCCATCGCGATCTCGCTGGTCCCGCCGCTGGCCGTGGTGGGGCTGACCCTCGAGGCCGGGGCGCCCGACCAGGCCCGCGGGGCGCTGCTGCTGTTCGGCACCAACGTCACCGCGATCATCGCGACGGGCACGGTGGTGCTGCTGGCCTACCGCGTGCGGGCGGCCGCGGTCTCCGCCGGGCGGGAGGTCGGCCACCTGCGGCCGCGCACGATCGTCGTCGTGGGGGCGCTCCTCGTCGCGGTCGCCGTCCCGCTCGGTGTCGCGAGCTACCAGACCTTCTACGGGCAGCGGGTGCTGACCGCCGCCCAGCCGGCGGTGGCGCAGTGGGCGCAGGCGCAGGCGTGGCAGGTCGTCGACGTCACCTGGGGGCAAGGGGTGCTGCAGGTCGTCGCGGCCGGTCCGCCGCCGTCCGCCGACCCCGCCGCCCTGCGCCGCGCCCTCGACGCGGCCGGGCTCGCCGGCGTCCCCGCGCGGCTCTCCGAGGTCCTCGGGGGCACGCAGGAACTACCGGCGAGCGCGCCGTGACGGGTCAGACCGCGGTCAGGGCCGGCGGTGCCCAGGTGCCGTCGAGCACGGCCGGCCCGGGGGCGTAGAGCCGCAGCATGATGCGCAGGGGACCCGAGGGCGCCGGGAGCCAGTTGGCCGTCCGCTCGCCCCCGGGGTCGGTCGGGCCGTAGTACAGGTCGATCGACCCGTCCGGGTTCCGGTGCAGCGGGTCCCGGTCGCCGAGCGCGTAGCGGTCGAGCCGGTTGGGCGCCTGGAAGCTGTCCGCGTCGTACATCGTCACCGACCAGAACGCCTTCACCGGCGGGAGCCGGTCGGGCGCGAAGTGCTGGACGTAGTCCTTCTCGCCCACGACCGGCTCGCCCGCGGCGTCGGAGACCGCGAGCGGGTAGATCGCGTCCTCGGCGGGGTTCGCGCCCAGACCGACCATCGCGACGATCGCCCGCTTGAGGTAGTCGTTGCCGTAGACCCCCATGTTCTCGGCGTTCACGGTCCAGCCGTTCTCCATCCGGCCGGTCCTCGCCACGGCCGCGTGCTGGAGCTCGAGCGCCGCCTTCGCGCCGTCGTTCAGCGCTGCGACCCGGTCGGCGTCGAGGGTCGCGGCGTCGAGCTCCGCGCCGGGGACGATGCCGAGCGCCGCCATGCGGGCGAGCACCGAGAAGTCCGTCGCGTGCGGGGGGTGCTGGGCGAGGAGGCGGGCCGCGTAGCCGAAGAACGTGACCCCGTCGAGGCCGTTGACGACGGCCAGCGGCTCGCGGTGCAGGTCGAGGCCGACCGGCGCCACGGACGGACGCAACGACGGGGACGGCGCGGTGCCGTCGAGACGGGTCAGGGCGAGCCCGTCCTGGAAGGCGTTGACCGCCGCGTAGTCGGACGGCCCGTTGGTCTGGGTCCGCCCGATCATCCAGAGCACCGAGGTCGTGGCCCGGAGCACCTGCGCGCCGGCGGGCGCCTCGCCGGTCCACCCCGGCGGGGCGATGACGAAGCGCGAGGCCCCGGTCCCCGTGGTGCGCCACCCCGGCGCGGCGAACACGTCGGTCCACATGTCCAGCATCGGCAGCAGGTAGTAGCGCCCGCCGCTGTCAGGCACCTCGAGCAGCAGCGGTCCGTCCGCCAGGTCGATCCAGGCGCTGGAGTAGAGCGTGTCGAAGTTCGGCGCCACCACCGCCCGGAACGCCGCGTCCGGGAACTCCCGCAGGTGCGCGAGCGTGTTCGGGGCCGCGTGACCGATCGCGCCGACCGACGTGTCGGTGAGCTGCGACCGCGTGACGTCCATGGTCACCAGGGGGTAGAGGTACGAGTAGGCCTCCGCGGCCACGTTCCGTGCCTCGTCCGACGACAGCGTGATCATCCGCTCAACTCCTCCACCGGGACGGTTCCGGGGCGAGGGTTCCGGCGCGCCGGTCCGGTGGGCTCACCCGACCGAGGTGATCGCCGTCGGGCGGAAGCCCTTGACCGTCAGCCACACCCCGAGCGAGAGCTCCCAGAGGGCGATCGGCAGGGCACACAGGCTGCCGGCGAGCGACACCTGCTCCCAGCCGCCGAGCATGGTCACGGTCGCCGACAGGAGGATCAGCGGAGCGCCGACGAGCCCGACGGTCGGGATGATGCGGGGGACGAGGCGTGACCGGTACATCACGTAGCCGAGGAACAGCGCGTTGATGCCGGGGATGAGGCCGGGGCCCACGAGGAACGACCACTGCCGGACCTCGACCAGGGCCTGGCTGACGACGCCGAGGGCGTCCGCCTGGGCGCCGACGGCGCCCGCGAGGTCGCTGCGCAGCGCGACGACGCTGAGCACGCACAGGACCCCGACGAGGATCATCGCGGCTTCGACGACCCGCGAGGTGACGAACCCGAGGGCGGCGATCCTGCTGACCCGCCGTGTCACCGGATACAGCGCGAGGGCCGTGCCGACCCCGGAGAGCGCGGTGATCACCTCCAACCACGAGCCCCACAGCACGGCCGTGTTGCTCCCGGGGGTCAGGACGAAGCCCGCGGGATCGGCGACCAGGTCGGCGAACAGCGCCAGCTGCGGGATCGAGGCGGCGAACGTGACGAGGTAGAGCAGGCCGGCGGCGAGGGCGATCCGTCGCGCCGTGTCGCGGCGGGGCGTGGTCGTCGGGGCGGTGCGGACGTCGGTGGTCATGGCGTTCTCCTCCAGGGGTGGGTGGGCTCGTCGGTCGCGGTGAGCGAGACGAGGGGCAGGCCGAGGTCGCTGATCGTGCGGAGCAGGCCGTGGAGCGCCGGCTGGTCGGCGACGGGACCGTCGATGACCGTGGTGCCGTCGTCCTGCGGGACGAGGGCCATGCCGTCGAACCACGAGGCCCAGCGCGGGGCGAGGCGTCCCCGCACCCGGATCACGTAGCGCTGGTGCTCGCTGCTGCTCATGGCCGGGAACGATGGCCGCGGACGTGGTGAGCGGTCCTCACCACGTGTGGTGAGTGACGGTCAGCGACGGAGCGGCAGCACGCCGAGATCGTGGGCGCGGCGCACGGCGGTGCGGCGGCTGGTGACGCCGAGCTTCGCGTAGATGCTCTTGGTGTGGGTCCGCAGGGTGTTCAGCGAGACCGACAGCTCGCGGGCGATGTCCGGTCCGTCGAGGTCCGAGGCGAGCAGGCGCAGGACGTCGAGCTCCCGCTCGCTCAGCGGGTCGACCAGGGCGGACGGGGCGGGCACGTCACCGGTGCCCGCGGCGAGCAGGCGGCGCGCGGACGGGTACGCGGGGTCCTGCTTCGTGAGCGCCCGCAGCAGGGTCGCGATCGGCGTCCCCTCGTCGGTGACGACACGCACGAGGCCCTCGGGCTCGGCGAGGCCGAGAGCGCGGCGCAGGGCGTCGAGCGCGGCGGGCACGTCCCCGCGGGCCTGCGCGGCGAGCGCCTGCAGCACGAGGATCTCGAGGACGGTGCCCCGGCGCGCCCCCTGCTCGGCCGCGGCCCGCAGCCGCGCGAGCAGCGCGGTCGCGGTGTCGTCGCGGCGCGCGAGGAGCAGGCGGGCGAGGGTGAGGTGCTCGTACTCGCGGAGGTAGGACGGCTCGTCGTCGGGCGAGAGCCCCCGCTCGCGCGCCCAGGTCTCGGCCTCGCGCAGCTCGCCGCGCCGGATCCGCAGGCGGGCGCGGACCGCGGGCACGGGCTCTACCTCGGGGGAGTAGTCGCTGTCGTAGGCCTGCTCGGCCTCGTCGAGCACGGCGAGCGCCGTGTCGCGGTCGCCGCGGGCCGCGCACAGCCGCGCCGCCGCCACCCGCGCGCGGTACGGGTTCTGCGGCAGCCCGCGGTGCTCGCCGAGCTGCCGGGCCGCGTCCAGGTGCTCGCCGGCGGCGGTGAGCTCGTCCCGCGCGATCAGCACGCCGGCCAGGGCGACGTGCATGTCCGCCGTGCCGCGCACCGGGGCGGCCGGGTCGGTCAGGGCGAGCGCCCACCGGTACAGGCGTTCCTCGTCGCGGTGCCGGCCGAGCGTGCGGCGGATGTCGCCGAGGGCGATGCAGCAACCGAGCACGTCGGCGACGAAGCCCGCCCGCTGCAGGCCGGCGACCGCCGCGACGTAGGCGCTCTCCGCCCCGACGAGGTCGCCCCGCGCCCACGAGGCGAGCCCACCGAGGGCGCCGGCCGCGGCCCGCGTGAGGTCGTCGGATTCCGGGACCAGCGCGAGGGCGTCGCGCGCGTGCGCGGCGGCGGCGTCGAGGTCCGTGCGGCGCAGGGCGAGCGCCGCCCGGTAGACCTCGAGGCCCGCGGGCACCGACCGGTAGCCGTCCTCGTCGACGACGACGAGGCCGGGCGGGGCGTGCGCGGGCCAGGGGCCGCCGTCGGGCCGCACGGCGTGCTCGACGTCGGCGAGGCGCCGGTCGACGGTGTCGAACACCGAGGCCTGGGCGAGTGCGCCCACGAAGGCCAGGCCGAGGACCGGTCGCACCCGCACGACCTCGTCGGGCACCGAGCGCACCCAGCGCAGGAGCTCGGCCTCCCGCCGTTCCCGGCGCATCACCGGCATCGCGCGTTCCATCAGCTCCGCGGCGAGGTCGACGTGGCCGCCGGCGAGGGCGTGGTCGACGGCGGCGGGCACGTCGTCGACCCCGGCGAACCAGCGGCTCGCGCGGGAGTGCAGCTCCGGGACGACCTCGGGGCGCTCGTCGGCGAGGTGCGTGCGCAGGACGTCGGCGAACAGGTGGTGGTAGCGGTACCACTGCCGGCGGTCGTCGAGCGGCACCAGGAACAGGTTGGCGCGCTCGAGCGCGGCGAGCGTCGCGCGGCTCCCGTCGCGCCCGGTCACGGCGTCGCACAGCGGGCCGCTCAGCCGCTCCAGGACCGAGGTCTCGAGCAGGAAGTCGCGGACGTCGTCCGGGAGGCGGCCGAGGACCTCCTCGGCCAGGTAGTCGACGACGTGGCGGTCGTCGCCGGCGAACCCGGCGATGAACGCGCCGACGTCGTCGCGCCCGCGCATCGACAGCGCCGCGAGCTGCAGCGCGGCGATCCAGCCCTCGGTGCGCGTGTCCAGGGCGGCGACGTCGTCGCCGGAGAGCGCCAGGTCCATCGGACCGTTGAGGTAGGCCGCGGACTCCGGCGCGGTGAACCGGAGGTCGGCGGCCCGGAGCTCGACGAGCTCACCCGTCGCGCGCCGGCGGGCCAGGGGGAGCGGCGGGTCGACCCGGGTGGCGAGCACCAGGTGGAGCTGCGGCGGGCGGTGCTCGAGGAGGAACGCGAGCCCCTCGTGCACCTCCGGCGCGGTCACGAGGTGCAGATCGTCCAGGGCGAGCACCAGGTCCCGGTCCGTCCCGCCGACGTCGTTGAGCGCGGCGACGAGCGCGCTCTCGGTGGACGACGGCGTCGACGGGGATGACGCCAGCAGCTCCAGCGCCTCCTCACCGACCCCCGTGGCGTCACGGATCGCGGTGAGGACGTAGGTCCAGAAGCGGGCGGGGTCGTCGTCGCGCTCGTCCAGCGAGACCCACGCGACCGCGGCCGCGTCGGTGGGGAGCGTGTCGAGCCACGCGGCGAGCAGCGTCGACTTGCCGAACCCTGCCGGTGCGGACACGACCGTCACCGCGGCGTGCCGGGCGCCGTCGAGGGCCGCGGTCAGCCGCGGACGATCGACCGTCCCGGGCCGGCGGCGGGGACGGCGGTACTTGCTCGCCAGCAGCGGACCCACCATGCCGGTCCTCCCTGCTCGGCGCGGCCGTCAGCGGGCGTAGCGCTCGCGGGCCCGCTCGCGGGCCTTGTGCGCCTCGACCTCGCGGTCCTTCGGCGCGGCGGTGGTCACCAGCTCGTCGAGGAGCGTCCGGGTGCTCGCCGTGATCTCGGCGACCGCCCGGGCGAAGGCGTCCTCGTTGGCCTTCGAGGGGCGCGCCGCGCCACTGATCTTGCGCACGTACTGCAGGGCGGCCTCGTGCACCTCGGTGTCGGTGGCGGGGGGCTCGAAGTTGTGCAGGACCCGGATGTTGCGGCACATGCTGCGATCGTGCCCCACGATGTCGAATCGGCGGGAGGCTCGTTCGTCGTCTCGGTGACGGCCCACCACCGAGGGAGAGGCACCCCATGAAGCACACGGCCCGCCGCATGTTCGAGCTCCTCGAGCCGATCTGCCTGGTCACCTTCTTCGCCGACGAGTGCAACGAGGAGCTCGCCGCGCTCGGCCACCCCACCTACTGGGACGGCTACTTCGCGAGCCGCGCCGCGTCGCTGGGGCGGGTGCCGGCGGAGGTCGTCGACGCGGCGTTCTACAGCTTCGCTCCCGGCGAGGCCGCGCGGCACATCCCGAGCGCGTGGGCGACGATCCCGCCGGAGGCGTCGTTCACCGCGCGCGAGCGGGGGAGCGCGGCCTCGGTGCGGCGGATCCTCGGCGCGGAGCTGGCGGGCTCACCGGGCCTGGTCCGCGCCGCCGACCTGGCCACGGAGGCCGCCCAGGGCGCCCCGGTGAACGGCCGGGTGATGTTCGCCGGGATGCGCAGCATGCCGGTGCCGGGCGATCCGGTCGCCCGGTTGTGGCACTCCGCGACGATGCTGCGCGAGCACCGCGGCGACGGGCACATCGCGGCCCTCCTCGGCGAGCGGATCGGCAGCACCGAGTCCCACGTGCTCTCCGCGCTCGACATGGGCATCCATCCGGCGGAGGCGTTCGGACGCATCCACCACCTGCCCGCGAAGCGCCTGGCCGCCGTCATGGACGGGCTGCGCGAGCGCGGGCTCGTCGACGCCGACGGCCGCTTCACCGACGCCGGCCGCGCGTCCAAGCAGCGCATCGAGGACCGGACCGACGAGCTCGCCGCCCCGCCCTACGACGCCCTCGCCCCGGCCGAGCTCGACGAGCTCGTCACCGCCCTCGAGCCCCTCTCCGCGACCCTGGCGGCCGCGGGCTCGCAGTGACCCGGGGTGGTCAGCGAAGTGCCGTCACGGACGCTGAGCGTCCGTATCGGTACTTCGATCACCGGCCCCCGGCCTCGCGCCCGGGAGGGCCACCGTGTGGAGTGCTCCCATGACGACCACCGTGCGCCCCCCGTCCGGTCCGCTCGCCGGGTGCACCCCGTGAGGGGTGCCGACGCGCTGGTCGGCTCCCTGGTCGGGGCGGGCGTCGACGTGTGCTTCATGAACCCCGGCACGTCCGAGATGCACTTCGTGCAGGCCCTGGACGCCGTCCCGGAGATGCGCGGGGTGCTGGCCCTCTTCGAGGGCGTCGCGACCGGTGCCGCGGACGCCTACGCCCGCCTCGCCGGCCGGCCCGCCGCGGTGCTGCTGCACCTCGGGCCGGGGCTGGGCAACGGCCTGGCGAACCTGCACAACGCCCGCCGCGCCGGCACGCCGCTGGTGTGCGTCGTGGGGGCGCACGCCACCGACCACGTGCGCCACGACGCGCCGCTCGAGTCCGACATCACCGCGCTCGCGCAGACGGTGTCGGGCTGGGTGCACGTCTGCGGCGACGTCCGCGACGTGGCCGACGACGCCGTGCGGGCGGTGGCCGCGGCGCGGGAGCACGGCGGCCAGGTGGCGACGCTCGTCCTGCCGGCGGACGTGTCGTGGTCCGAGGGCGGCGCACCGGCCCCCGCCCTGCCCGCGGCACCGCCGTTCCCGCCGGCGCCGTCACGGGTGGCCGCCGCCGCGGACGCGGTGCGCGAGCCCGGCGCGGTGATGCTGCTCGGCGGCCCGGCCCTCACCGCGGCGGCGATGGACGCCGCGGGGCGCGTCGCCGCCGCGACCGGGACCCGCCTGCTGGTCGAGACGTTCCCGCGCCTCTGGGACACCGGCGCCGGACGCCCCCGGGTGGACAAGCTGGCCTACTTCGCCGAGCAGGCCCTCGCGCAGCTCGACGGGGCGTCGTCCGTGGTGCTGGCCGGCGCCCGCTCGCCGGTGTCGTTCTTCGGCTACCCGGGCGTCCCCGGCGACCTCGTGCCGCCGGGCTGCCCCGTGGTCGGTCTCGCCGACGCGGCGTCCGACGCGGCCGGGGCGCTGGAGGCGTTGGCGGCCGAGGTGGCGCCCGACGTGGTCGCCGAGGCGGCACCGCGCGACGCCCCGCAGCCCGCGCCCGGACCGCTGGACGTGCCCGCGCTGTGCGCCGCGGTCGCCGCGACCCTGCCCGAGGACGCGATCGTCGTCGACGAGTCGCTGACGGCCGCGGCCGCTCTCGCCCCGGCCCTGCAGACCGCCGCCCCGCACACCCAGCTCGCCCTGACCGGCGGGGCGATCGGGCAGGGTCCGCCCGCCGCGGTCGGGGCGGCCGTCGCGGCCCCCGACCGACCGGTCGTCGCGGTGCAGGCCGACGGCAGCGGGCTCTACACCCTGCAGGCGCTGTGGACCCAGGCCCGGGAGCGGCTCGACGTCACCACCGTGCTGATCAACAACTCGGCGTACGCGATCCTGCGGGTGGAGCTGGCCCGCACCGGCGCGGGGGAGGCGGCCCACTCGGGGCGCGCCGGGCGGATGCTGACCCTGGGCGACCCGACCCCGGACTTCGTGTCCCTGGCGACCGGGTACGGCGTGCCGGCGCGGCGGGTCGAGACCACCGAGGACCTGCTCGACGCGCTGCGGTGGGCGTACGACGAGCCCGGGCCGCACCTCATCGAGGCGATCGTGCCGGCGCTGGGGTAGCGAGGCCGGCCCGTCGAGGGTGGTGTGGCGGCATGACACGTGATCGACGACAGCGCACCGGGCGGGCACTCGTGGGGCTGGTGAGCGCCACGACGGCGGTCGGCGCGCTCGCCGCGGACCTCCTGGTGCCGGCGACGGCCCGGCAGCACATGCGCAACCCCCGGTGGCCGGGCCACGCCAAGTTCCACGACGCCCAGTACATCGTCATGAGCGCCCTGCTCGGCGGGCTCGGGCTGCGGATGGTGACGACGCGGCGGGGCGACCCGGACCGCAACCTGCTCGCCGCGGCGGCCGTGGTGTCGACGCCGTGGCTCGGGATGTACGGCGCGGCGCTGTTCCCGGGGACGACCCTGATCGACGAGGAGTTCCGGGCCGGGGCGCCGGCGGTCGAGGGCAACATCGCGGCGGGGACGGTCTGCCTCGCCCTGCTGGCCGCGGGCGTCGGTCTCGCCCGGCCGTCGGTGGGTTGATCCGGCACGGCCGCCTGGTAGACCGGCAGGTGTGATCGACGAGGTCGACCTCGACCTGCCGGTGCGCGCCGCGCTGCCGGAGCTCGAGGAGGCGCTGGGCGGGCGCGGGGCGGCCGTCCTCGTCGCCCCGCCCGGCACCGGCAAGACCACGCTGGTGCCGCTCGCGCTCGCCGGGTCGGTCGGGGGACGGGTCCTCGTCGCCGAGCCCCGGCGCGTCGCCGTCCGCGCCGCGGCCGCGCGGATGGCGTGGCTGCTCGGCGAGCCGGTGGGCGGGCGGATCGGCTACGCGATCCGCGGCGAGCGCCGCGCCGGCCCGGACACGCGCGTCGAGGTCGTCACGACGGGCCTGCTCGTGGCCCGGCTGCAGCAGGATCCGGAGCTCGCGGGGGTCGACGCCGTCGTCCTCGACGAGTGCCACGAGCGCCACCTCGACACCGACCTCGCGCTGGCCTTCGCCGTCGACGCGCGGGCAGCGCTGCGTCCGGACCTGCGCCTGCTCGCGACCTCGGCGACGGCGGCCGCCGACGACCTGGCGGCCGCGCTCGACGGCCCCGTCGTCACCGCCCCCGACCCGATGCACGCCGTCGACGTCGTCTGGAGCCCGCCGCCCCGCCCCGTCCCGCCGCCGCGCGGGATGCGGGTGGAACCGGCCCTGCTCGACCACGTGGCCGCGGTGGTGCGCCGCGCTCTCGACGACGCCGTCGGCGACGTGCTCGTGTTCCTGCCCGGACGCCGCGAGATCGACGACGTCGCCCGCCGCCTCGGCGTCGTCGGGGCCGAGGTGCTCACCCTGCACGGCGGGCAGGACGCGACGCGTCAGGACGCGGTGCTGCGGGGGTCGGACGGCGGGCGCCGCGTCGTGCTCGCGACGTCGATCGCCGAGACGAGCCTGACGGTGCCCGGGGTCCGCGTCGTCGTCGACGCCGGGCTCTCCCGCCGGCCGTGGACCGACCACGCGCGCGGCCTCGACGCGCTGGTGACCGTGCTCGCGTCGCAGTCGTCGGCGACCCAGCGCGCCGGTCGGGCCGGTCGCGAGGCGCCGGGAACGGTGTACCGCTGCTGGTCCGAGGCCGAGCACGCCCACCGCGACCGGGACGACGCCCCCGAGGTGGCGCACGCCGACCTGGCCGGTTTCGCCCTGCAGCTCGCGCGGTGGGGCACCCCGGACGGTACGGGGCTCGCTCTGCTCGACCTCCCGCCGGCGACCGCGTTCGCCGCGGCGGGCGAGGTGCTGCGGGGGTTGGGTGCCGTCGACCAGGGCGGCGACATCACCGCGCGCGGCCGCGCGGTCGCGACGGCCGGCATCCATCCCCGGCTGGGCCGCGCCCTGCTCGACGGCGCCGCCGCCGTCGGGGCAGACACGGCGACCGAGGTGGTGGCGCTGCTCGCGGCCGACGTGCCCGGCGACACGGACGACCTCGAGGAGCGCCTGCGCGCGGCCCGCGCCGCGAATGACCCGCGGTGGCGGGCCGAGGTGCGCCGGTTGCGTCGGGTCCCCGGACTGCCGTCCCGGACGGGCGGGCAGCGCGGCGCCGCCACGGTCGTCGCCCTCGCCTACCCCGACCGGCTCGCGCGCGCCCGCGGCGAGGACGCGCGCGAGTACCTGACGACCGGCGGCACCGGGGTCGAGCTCGCCGTCGGGTCGCGGCTGCGGGGCAGCCCGTGGATCGCCGTCGCGGACGCCGTGCGCGGCCCCGGCGACCGGGTGGCCCGGGTGCGGCTGGCCGTCCCGATCGACGAGGACCTCGCCCGGGAGGCCGCGGCGGGCTGGTGGCGCGACGACGCCGTGGTGGCCTGGGAGGGCGGCGACGTCGTCGCCGAGCGCCGCGAGCGTCTCGGCGCGATCGTCCTGGCTCGCCGACCCCTGACTCGCCCCGACCCGGCGGCGGTCGTGGCCGCGGTGCGCGAGGGCCTGGCCGCCGAGGGGCTCGGGCTGCTCCGCTGGGACGACGCGGCGACGGCGCTGCGGGCCCGGCTGGCGTTCCTGCACGCGGCCCGTGGCGACCCGTGGCCCGCGGTCGACGACGAGACCCTGGTGGCCCGCCTCGACGCGTGGCTCGACCTCACGCGGGTGCGCCGCCGGGCTGACCTCGCGCGGGTGCCGGTCGCGTCCGCGCTGCGCGCCCTCCTGCCGTGGTCGGAGGCCGGCCGGCTCGACGAGCTCGCGCCCACCCACGTCACGACACCCGACGGGCGCCGCGTCCGCGTCGACTACACCGACCCGGGGGCACCGGTCGTGGCGCTGAAGGTCCAGCACGCGTTCGGGTGGGAGCGGGCGCCCGTCCTGGCCGGCGTGCCCGTCGTGGTCCACCTGCTCTCACCCGCGGGACGCCCAGCGGCGGTCACCGCCGACCTGGCGTCGTTCTGGGACTCCGGCTACCCGCAGGTGCGCGCGGAGCTGCGGGGCCGCTACCCCAAGCACGCGTGGCCGGAGGATCCGCGGCGCTGAGCGGATTCCGCCGCGGGGGATGTCGAATCCGGGCGGGGTCCTTTCGTCGACGAGGTGAGGGGCCGGCACTCCCGCCGGCGCCCCCGAACCGACGGAGGACACCATGACCGCCACCTACACCTTCGACATCTTCTCCAGCCTCGACGGCTATGGCTCCTACGGCGGCGACGGCGACTGGGGCGGCTACTGGGGCAAGCAGGGCCCCGAGCTGCTCGACCACCGCCTCGCCTCGTACGGGCCCGACCAGCGGATGGTCTTCGGCGCCAACACCTTCCGGCAGTTCGTCGAGATGCTGGCCGCGAGCTCCGAAGGCGACGACGTCCGCGACCCGTGGGTCACGGAGATGCGGAACAAGCGCATGACCGTCGTGTCGTCGACGCTGGAGGCGCCCTTCGACTGGCCGGACGCCACCGTCGTGGGCGGGGACGGCGTCGAGACCGTGGCCCGGCTCAAGGAGGAGTCCGACGTGCCGCTGCGCTCGCACGGCAGCCTGACCCTGAACTGGGCGCTCATGGCCGCGGGCCTGGTCGACCGCGTCCAGGTGACGGTCTTCCCCGTGATCACCGGGAGGTCCGGCACCGAGCCGGTCTTCGGCGGAGCGCCGGACCTCGACCTCGAGCTGCTGGAGCACCGGACGCTCGACGGCGACATCCAGGAGCTGGTCTACAAGCCGACCCTGCACGTCTACGGCGCCTGACCTCGCTCGGCCCGGGCGCCGGCCGGCCGTAAGGTTCCCGCTGAGCACGGCGACATCGACGTCAGGGGGCAGCCAGCATGCGCGTGGGCATCCTGACCGGCGGCGGCGACTGCCCCGGTCTCAACGCGGTGATCCGGGCGATCGTCCGGCGCGGCGTTCCCGAGTACGGCTACCAGTTCCTCGGGTTCCGGGACGGGTGGCGCGGTCCGCTCGAGGCCGTCACCCGGCCGCTCGACATCCCGGCCGTCCGCGGGCTCCTGCCGCGCGGCGGCACGATCCTCGGCTCGTCGCGGACCAACCCGTTCGCGATCGACGACGGGGTCGCGCGCATCAAGAAGAACCTCCAGGACCTCGGGGTCGACGCGCTCATCGCGATCGGCGGCGAGGACACCCTCGGGGTCGCGAGCGAGCTGCACGAGAAGGGCGTCAAGGTCGTCGGCGTTCCGAAGACGATCGACAACGACCTCTCGGGCACCGACTACACGTTCGGGTTCGACACCGCGGTCAACATCGCGACCGAGGCGATCGACCGGCTGCACACGACCGCCGAGTCGCACCACCGCACGCTGATCGTCGAGGTGATGGGGCGGCACGCGGGCTGGATCGCCCTGCACTCCGGGATGGCCGGCGGCGCCAACGCCATCCTCATCCCCGAGGTCCGCTTCGACATCGAGCAGGTCTGCGCCTGGGTGCAGGACCGCTTCCGGCTGGACTACGCGCCGATCATCGTCGTCTCCGAGGGCGCCATGCCCCAGGGCGGCGAGGAGGTCCTGCTCACCGGGGAGACGGACGCCTTCGGCCACGCCCGGCTCGGCGGCGTCGGGGAGTGGCTGGGCCGCGAGATCGAGGCGCGCACGGGCAAGGAGGCCCGCACCACCGTCCTCGGCCACGTCCAGCGCGGCGGGACCCCCACCGCCCGCGACCGCTGGCTCGCCACCCGCTTCGGGCTGCACGCGATCGACGCCGTCGCGCAGGAGCGCTGGGGCCAGATGACCGCTCTGCACGGCACCGACGTCGTCACCGTCCCGCTCCAGGACGCGACGAAGGAGCTCAAGCTCGTCGACCCGGACCTCTACGCCGAGGCTGCGGTCTTCTTCGGCTGAGGCGGGGGCGGCGATCGCTCAGTCGACGAGGCTCAGGAACACCCACGACGCCTCGGGGGCGAGGCCGGCGAGCCGCCGGCCGCATCCCTGGCGGACCGCCGGCCCCGAGGTGACGTGCTGGGTGCCGCCGTGCAGGTCGCGGAAGGCGCGGTTGAGGTCGCCCGCGCGCAGCGCGGCGGTCCCGGCCCAGCGGTAGACGGTCCGGCCGACCTCCTCGGCCGCCGACGTCGCGTGGGCGAGCGCCTGGCGCACGAGGGTCTCCTGGTCCACCGAGAGGGTCGCGCCGCTCTCGAGGGTGGCCTCGACGTCCGCCCAGACCTCCATGTTCCACGCCCGCGCCGCCCGCAGGGTCGCCTCCGCCGCGCCGTAGGCGGCGTGGAACTCGGGGTTGTCGACGGTCGCGCCCGGGGTGCCGGTCTTGCGCGCCGCGAGCGCCTGCATCTCGTCGAGCAGCCGCCGTCCGACCCCGAGCCCCCAGCCCACGTGCTGCAGGCTCGCGAAGTTCGCGAGCCCCAGCCGGAAGACCGCCCCGCCGAGCAGCGGCTCGGTGGTGGTCGCGACGTAGGTGTGCTCGGTGGGGACGAACACCTCCTCGCAGTGGTAGTCGACGCTGCCGGTGGCCCGCAGACCCATGACGTCCCAGTCGTCGACGATCGTGGCGCGCTCCTTGGGGAGCGTGAACACGCGGGCCTCGCCCGTCTCCTCGACCAGCGCCGCGGTGTGGACGTGGGTGGCGTGGTGGAGCCCGGAGGCGAACTGCCACGACCCCGAGAGCAGGAACCCGCCGTCGACCGTCACCGCCCGGCCGGGGCGGGTGCCCTGCCCGGCGGCGAGGGTGCGGTCGCCGTGCTCGGCCGTGATCTCCTCCCAGGGCCCCCGTCCGAGGTAGGCCGCGGTCGTGCCCGCCGCCATCTGCAGGGTCATCGCCACCCAGCCCGTGGAGGCGTCGGCGCGGGAGAGCGCCTCGACCGCGGCGATGACCTGGCGCGGCGTGAACTCGAGGCCACCGAGCTCGCGGGGCATGCTCATGAGGTAGACGCCGCTGTCGTGCAGGGCCTCGGCCACCCGCGGGGTCAGCCGGCCGCCGGCCTCGTTCGCCTCGGCCTCGGCGCGCAGCACCGGGTCGAGGTCGGCGATGCGCCCCATCACCTCGTCGAAGCGGCCACTGACGTGCAGATCCGCCGTGGGGCGGACGAGCTGGTCGGTCACGATTCCTCCTCGTCGGGGTCGGTCGGCGCCGTGATCGACTCGAGCTTCGAGAAGATCTCCTCGCGGCGGTCCTCGAACTGCTCGGGGAGCTGGAACCGCTGCCCCAGCTCGTGGGGGGACTCGTCGCAGGTCCAGCCGCCCTCGGCGTGGGTGACGGCCAGCTCGAACAGCGCCCCGCCCGGCGTGCGGACGTAGACCGACTTGAAGTACTTGCGGTCCTTGAGCTCGGAGATGTCGGTGTAGCCGTTGCCCTCGATCTCGAACTTGAGGTCGTCCTGGTTCTCGAGGGTCTCGAGGTTCCAGGCCACGTGGTGGAACGTGCCCGCGCCGTAGCGCCAGGTGCCCTGGTCGTCGGCGGTGTCCGCGACGAGCTCGACGTGGTTGCCCACCGACTCCTGGCCGACCTGGTAGGCGGCGCGGTCCCCGTCCTCGACGACCTTGCCCTGGGAGTGGAAGACCTCCTCGGAGAACTCGACCATCCGGTCGGGGGTGGCGACGTGGATGCCGACGCCGTGGATGCCGTGGACGGCGTACTCGGGCGGGACGCCCTCCCCCGGGTGACCGACGCGGGGGTCGGCCTCCGCGGGCACCATCGCGTACTCGATGCCCGAGGGGTGGCGGAACTCCAGGCGCCGGCGGTCGAACACCTCGGTGCTCGTGACCTCCACACGGTGCGCGGCGAGACGGTCCGCCCAGAAGTCCAGCGAGTCCGCCGGCACCGACAGCAGGACCTCGCGCGCCTGGTTGGTGCCCCGCCGCCCGACGAGACCGGCCTGGGCCCAGGGGAACGTGGTCAGCACGGCCGACGGGTCGCCGGCCGCGTTCGAGTAGTACAGGTGGTAGATCGGCAGGGAGCCGTCGAACAGCACGGTGCGCTTGATGAAGCGCATCCCGAGCGCGCCGACGTGGAAGTCGACGTCCTCCTGGGCGCCGGCGACCGACAGCGTCACGTGGTGCGAGCCGGCGATGTGCGACATCTCGGACCTCCTGCTCCGGGGTGGTGCCCCGACGCTAGATGTGGTCCACGTCTCGGCCCTCTCGTTACAGTGCAGGGACATCTCGCTGGGCTGCACGACCGGCCGGTGGGGGTGGGACGGGTCCGGCGGCGCTCGAGGATGTTCCAGATGCGCGACGACGCGACGGGCGGTGTCGCCGAGGTCCGCGACGTCGCCAGCTGGCGCGGGGCGGTCTCCGGGGCCCTGTTGCGATTCGACGTCGAGTGCCCGCGTCCGGAGCGCTTCCACGGCCGTGTCCACCGCATCGACCTCGGCGAGGCATCGCTCGTCGCGATGACGTCGCGCCCCCACCGCGCGATCCGCGAGAGCGCGCTCATCGACGACGACGAGCGCGCCGACCACCTGCTCTCGCTCCAGCTCGCGGGCCACGCCGAGTTCCGCCAGGACGGGCGGCGCGCGACCGTTCACCCGGGCGACATGGTCTTCTACGACTCGACGAGGCCCGTCGAGATCACCAGCGGCGAGGACTACCGCAGCCTCTGCTTCCGGTTCCCGGTCGCCGGGCGCGCGGCCGGCGACCTGACGGCGACCCGCCTCGAGGCCGCCCACGGCCTGACGTCGACGATGGCCGGCCTGCTCACCGGGCTGCACGACGGCCTCGACCGCGCCGGGCCGGCCGTCGCGGACCCTTCGGCGCTGCGCACGACCGTGCGCCACGCCACCGAGATCGCCCGCGCCCTGTTCGACGACGGGCTCCGCCGCCGCGGCCTGGACGTGCCGGCCGACCCGCACGAGGCCCTGCGCGAGCAGGTCGACCGCTACATCGACGAGCACCTCGCCGAGCCCGACCTCTCGCCGCGGGCGATCGCGGCGGCGCTGTTCGTCTCCCCGCGCCACCTGCACGCGCTGCTCGCCGAGGACGGCCGCACGGTCGCGGCCGAGGTCCGCCGGCGCCGCCTCGAGCGCTGCCTGCGCGACCTCGCCGATCCCCGGGACGCGGCGACGCCCGTGTCGGCGGTCGCGCTGCGGTGGGGCTTCGGGAACGCCACGCGGTTCGGGCAGCTGGTCAAGGCCGCGACGGGGCGCACTCCGGTCGCCTACCGCCGCGCCGTGCTGGACGGCCGAGCGTGAGCGCGGGTCTCGCCGGCGCCGACGTCCGGGGGGCGCCGCCCGGGTCCGGGGACCTCGCGGTGATCGTGCTGCACGGGCGGGACCAGGACCCGGCGTGGATGTACGACCACGTCGTCGACGGCCTCGCGGCGCGCCTGTCGGGACCGGCCGTCACGTGGGTGGCGCCGGCCGCCCCGGGCCGGGCCTGGTACGCGGGCCGGGTGCACGACCCGCTGCCCGACACCCGCGCCGAGCGCGACGCCGCCGCCGACGTCGTCGACGGGCTTGCCGCCGACCTCGCGGCGGCCGGGCACGCGGCCGACAGCGTCGTCCTCGCCGGCTTCTCCCAGGGCGCCTGCCTGGTCGCCGACCACCTGCTGCGCCGCCCCCGGCGCTGGGCGGGGGCGCTGATCTGGACCGGCGCCGCGTTCGGGCCGGCCGGCACGCCGTGGCCGGCCGTGGGGGAGCGCCCGCTGACGGGGGTGCCGGTGCTCGCGACCAACGGCGACGACGACCCCTGGGTCCCGCTCTCCGCCACCGACGAGCTCGTCGCGACCCTGCGGGCGCACGGTGCCGACGTCACGACCCGCGTCGAGCCCGGCCGCGCCCACGAGGTCGCGGACGGCGAGATCGACCGGGCCGCGGAGCTGCTGCGCCGAGCCGCTCCGGGGTGATCGGGGCCGTCCGTACGGTGGAGACCCGTGGATCACGACGAGGACGGGCGGGCGAGGTCGACCGTGGCCGTCACCGGGACGACCGGGGCCCTGGGGAGCCGGATCGCGCGCCGCCTGGCGGGACACGGCGTGCCGCAGCTCCTGCTGGGGCGTGACGTGGCGGGCATCCCCGAGCTGGTCGGCGCGCAGCGCCGCGGACCGGCGCCCTACGACGACGAGGCCGCCCTGCGTCCGGCGCTCGACGGGGCGTCCACGCTGGTCCTGGTCTCGGGGCGCCCGCTCGGACGACGGCTGGAGGAGCACGCCGCGGTGATCACGGCGGCGCGGGCGGTCGGTGTCGAGCGGGTCGTCTACGTGTCGCTGCTCGGCGCGGGCCCCGACGCGACCTACCGCAACGCCCGCGACCACTGGCTCACCGAGCGCTTCCTCGCCGACTCCGGGGTGCGCCACACCGTCGTCCGGGCGGGCATCTACGCCTCGACCCCGGCCTCGCTCGCGGACGACGACCTCGTCGTGCGCGGACCCGCCGGTGCGGGACGGGCCGCGTTCGTCGCCCACGAGGACATCGCCGCGGTGATCGCCGCGGTGGTCCGGGACGACGGCGCCCCGTCCGTGCATGACGGGCGGACCCTGGAGGTGACCGGCCCCGAGGCGATGACGCTCGCCGAGGCGGTCGGGCAGATCGCGGTGGCCACGGGGCGGCCCTACCGCCACGAGCCGGAGACCCCGGAGCAGGCGTTCACCCGGCGCCTCCGCCTCGGTCTGTCCGGCGAGCAGATCGAGGCCTGGATCTCGTGGTATCTCGCGATCGCCGGCGGCGGGCTCTCGACGGTCACCGATGTCGTGCCCCGCCTGACGGGGTCGCCGGCGACCCCGGTCGCCGCCATCGACTGGTGGCCGCCGCCCGGCCGGGCGAGCTGATCGGCGAAAAGCGGAATCCTTGCCGCATCGAGCATTCCCGAGTTACGTTGCGTAGCTAACTGGCGACGGCGCGTGGAGTGGGTCAATGCTGATCAAGAATCCCGCGAAACAACTGGACTCCGGTTATCTCGACCGGACACCGTTGTTCCAATTCGTCCTGCTGTCGTTGCTGTTCCCGATGTGGGGTGCCGCCGCCGGGCTCAACGACATCCTGATCACGCAGTTCAAGCACGTCTTCGTGCTGTCCGACGCGGCGACGGCGTTCGTGCAGTCGGCGTTCTACGGCGGCTACTTCCTGATCGCGATTCCGGCGTCGCGCATCGTGCGGCGAACGTCGTACAAGGTCGGCGTCCTGATCGGCCTGTCCGTCTACATCATCGGCTGCGGGTTGTTCTTCCCGGCCAGCGGGCTCGCCACGTACGGGATGTTCCTGTTCTGCATCTTCGCCATCGCGATCGGGCTGAGCTTCCTCGAGACGAGCGCGAACACGTACTCGTCGATGCTCGGGCCGCGCCGGACCGCGACTCTGCGGCTGAACATCTCGCAGACCTTCACCCCGATCGGCAACCTGCTGGGCGTGATCCTCGGCAAGTACCTGATCTTCAGCACCGGGGACTCGATCCAGGCGCAGCTGGATGCGGCACCGACGCCCGAGGCGAAGCTCGCGCTGGGCCACGACCTGCTGCAGAACACCCTGCTGCCCTACAAGTACATCCTCGTCGTGCTCGTCGTCCTGCTCGTGCTGTTCCTCGTCACCGACTTCCCGCGCAGCAAACCGCGGGGCGAGGAGGCGGAAAAGCCGGCGGGCCTGGCCGAGACGTTGCGGGTGCTCGGGCGCACCGCGCAGTACCGCAAGGGCATCGTCGCGCAGTTCCTCTACGTCGGTCTGCAGACGGCGGTCTGGTCATTCACGATCCGCGTGGCGCTCGAGCTCTATCCCGGCATGAACGAGCGCGAGGCGACCAACTTCATGATCGCCGGGTTCACGTGCTTCCTCGTCGGGAAGTTCGTCGCGAACACCCTCATCGCGCGGTTCTCGGCCGCACGGGTGCTGGTGATCTACTGCGGCATCGGCGCCGGGTTGCTGGTCGTGGCCGCCTTCGGCCCGGCTGCGTCGGCGATCTGGTTCGTGATCGCGTCCAACCTCGTGATGGGCCCGTGCTGGCCGACGATCTTCGGGCAGACCCTCGACACGATCGGTGACAAGCGCTACCAGGAGACCGGCGGCGCGATCCTGGTCATGGCCATCGTCGGCGGGGCGGTCGTGCCGGTGGTGCAGGGCGGGGTGTCCGACGTCCTCGGGTCGCTGCAGATGTCGTTCGTGGTGTCCGCGCTCTGTTTCCTCGGGATCCTCTTCTACTTCCGCAGCAACCTGCGCCACGACGTCACCGACGACGAGCCCACGCCGGCGATGGCGGCGTCGGGCGAGGGCGACGGGGTACGCGGCGACGACCGCGGATGAGTCGCGCTACAGCAGCGCCTCGAGGTCGGCGGCGATGTCCTCGGGGGCCACCGGCGGCTCGTAGCGCCGGACGACGCGACCGTCCCGGTCGACGAGGAACTTCGTGAAGTTCCACTTCACCTCGTCGGCCCCGGCCTCGGGCCGCAGCTGATGGATCGCGTCGTAGAACCCGCCGTAGGCCGGGCCGAAGTCGCCGGGTGCCTCGGCGCGCAGGAACCCGAACAGCGGTGCGGCGTCGGGACCGTTCACGTCCACCTTGGCGAGCACGGGGAACGTGACGTCGTAGGTGGTGCGGCAGAACTCCTGGATCTCCGCGTCGGTGCCCGGCTCCTGGTCCATGAACTGGTTGCTGGGGAAGCCCAGGACGGTCAGCCCCCGGTCCCGGTCCCGGCGCTGGAGGGCCTCGAGACCCTCGTACTGCGGCGTGAGCCCGCACTTGCTCGCCACGTTCACCACCAGCAGGACACGCCCGGCGTACCGCCCGAGCGGGGCGGCCGTGCCGTCGGCGTCGGACACGGTGAATTCGTGGACGGTGGTCATCGCTCTCCCGGTCATCGAGGCCGCCCCACGTTCTACCCCCTCGGTGACGGCCGGGCCGCCGCGGTCTGGCCGTCGCCGGACCGAGGTCGATCACCAGGTCTCAGAGCACCCCGCGGCGCATCGCCCACAGCGCCGCGCCGACCGGGCCGATCATCACCACGGCCACGAGCAGGCCGCCCACCCATGCACTCGGCATCAGGACCACGGCCAGCACGGCGACGACCGCGACCTGGATCGCGAGGTTCCGGATGCGTGCGGCGGTCCGACGCGATGAGGGCCTGAACGTCGACTCCCCGGCGAGCAGGGCGGACCATTCCGGATCCTCCTGGCGCGTGCTTGCCTCGATCTCGGCGAGTGCATCCCGCTCCCGCGCATCGAGGGGCCGCGCCGGCTCGGGTGGCGTCGGTCCTGCTGCCTCGTCAGCCATGGATCGTCGTCCCCCGGTCGCGCGCCACTGGAACCGCCGACCAGACTTCCCGGCTCACCGATGTCCAGTCTGCCCGATTCAGTCGCCGAGCGCGACGGATGGTCGCCGGCCGACTCGCTGTTCCTTCTCGGCGGCTTCCGCCCCGTGAGAGGCTTGTCCGGTTTCGCTCGGGACGGCGCGACGCCGTGATGACGGGAGACGCGGATGACTGACGTGCAGACGGAGGCGGCGACGACGCAGCCCGAGCCCGGATCCGGTGCCCGGATCAAGCCCGCCGTCTTCTACGGGTCCGCCGCGGTCACGCTCGCCATCGCGCTCTGGGCGATCATCGCGCCGACCTCGGCATCGGACACCATCGGCGCCGTGGTGGGCTGGACCTCGGAATGGTTCGGCTGGTTCTACATCCTGCTGACGACGCTGGTCCTCGTCTTCGTCATCGTCGTCGGCGCGTCCAGACTCGGACGGACCCGACTCGGCCCCGAGCACTCACGGCCCGAGTTCAGCACGTTCGCCTGGGCATCGATGCTCTTCGCCGCCGGCATCGGCACCGACCTCATGTTCTTCGCGGTCGTGGAGCCGGTGACGCAGTACCTCACCCCGCCCCGCGGCGAGGGTGGAACGCTGCAGGCGGCCGAGGACGCCACGGTGTGGACGCTGTTCCACTACGGCATCAGCGGGTGGGGGCTCTACGCGCTGATGGGCATGGCGCTGGCCTACTTCGCCTACCGCCGCAACCTCCCGCTGGCCATCCGTTCCGCGCTGTACCCGATCTTCGGCAAGCGGATCCACGGAGGGGTCGGCACCGCGGTCGACCTCGCCGCCGTACTCGGCACCATCTTCGGCGTCGCCGCCTCGCTCGGCATCGGCGTGGTACTGCTGAACTACGGGCTGTTCTTCCTCTTCGGCATCCCGGAGGGCACCGCGGCCCAGGTCGGCCTGGTCGTCGTGGCCGTCGGGATCGCGACGATCTCCGCCGTGACCGGCGTGGACCGCGGGATCAAGCTGCTGAGCCAGCTCAACGTCCTGCTCGCCATCGGGCTCGCGCTCTTCCTCCTGGTCGCCGGCGACACGGTCTTCCTGCTCAACGGGCTCGTGCAGAACGTCGGCGACTTCCTCAGCTCGTTCCCGGCCCTCACGCTCGAAACGTTCGCCTTCGACCGTCCCGTCGACTGGCTCAATGCCTGGACGCTGTTCTTCTGGGCCTGGTGGATCGCGTGGGCGTCGTTCGTCGGACTGTTCCTGGCCCGCATCTCACGGGGCCGCACCATCCGCCAGTTCGTCGCCGGCACGCTGATCATCCCGTTCACCTACATCGTCATGTGGATCTCGATCTTCGGGAACAGCGCGATCGACGTGATCCGCGACGGCAACGCGGCGTTCGGCGCGAGCACGATGGAGAACAACGCGCAAGGCTTCTACGAGTTGCTCGCGCAGTACCCGGCCGTGCCGTTCGTCGCCGGTCTGGCGACGTTCGTGGGCCTGCTGTTCTACGTGACCTCGGCGGACTCGGCGGCGCTGGTGATGGCCAACCTGACCTCGCACCTGGAGACGCCGCAGTCGGACGGGCGACCGGCCGTGCGCATCTTCTGGGCGGTGGCCACGGGTCTGCTCACCATCGGCATGCTGCTGGTGGGCGGGGTCACCGCGCTGCAGAACGCCACCATCATCATGGGGCTGCCGTTCGCCTTCGTGCTGGCCCTGGTCGCCTACGGCCTGTGGAAGGCGCTGCGCGTCGAGGCCCTGCACGCCGAGAGCCAGCGCTACGCGCTGCGCTCCTCGATCTCCGGTCGCAGCCCCGGCGACGGGCACCGCAGCGGTGTCCCGGGATGGCGCCAGCGACTGGACCGGGCGCTCTCGTTCCCCGACGCGGAGCGCGCGCAGGAGTTCCTCGGCGAGGTCGCGCTCCCGGCGGTCGAGGAAGTGGCCTCACACCTGCGCGAGCGCGGTGTGGAGGCCGAGGCGCGGGACCGCGACGAGAGCGGTGCGAGGGCCGTCGAGCTCGTTGCCGACCTGGGGGAGGAGCGGCAGTTCCTCTACCGCATCGAGCCCCGGGAGGTTCACATCCCGGTCTACGGGCGGGCCGTCCCGAGCGGCACCGACACCTACTGCCGCCTCGAGGTGCACCTGCGTGAGGGCGGCCAGGGCTACGACGTCATGGGCTACACCTACGGGCAGCTGACCGACGACATCCTCGACCAGTACGAGAGAGATCTGGAGTTCGTCCGCATCCAGGAGGTCCAGGGGTGACGTCCACGGCAGGAGCGGGTCGGGTGTCGTCCCCCGTAGGCATCCTCGTTCCGCCTCCGAAGGCGGGTTCGACCGGGCCGCCGGCCCCTCGAGGGCCTCGCCGTCGCGGGGTGAGCTCGCCTCCGGGACGGAGGACCAGAGAGGCCGACCTCTAGACATCTGATGTCTCGCGGTGGCAGCGTGGGGGAGGACGCCGTCGGAGCGGTCCTCGTTCGCACGTCGGCCGTGTAGAGGTCAGAGGAGCGGGCATGGACGGGGTCATCGTCGACGTCGAGACCGTCGATCTCCGCTTCCCGACGTCGTGGGCCCTCGACGGGTCCGACGCCGTCAACGAGGCGCCGGACTACTCGGCCGCCTACGTCGTCCTGCGCACCGACGTCGGCCTCGAGGGCCACGGCTTCACCTTCACGATCGGGCGGGGCAACGAGCTCGCGGTCGCGGCCGCGGAGGCGATCGGCCGCCGGGCGCGGGGGTGGTCGATCGCCGAGCTCGTCGCCGACCCGGGCGGCTTCTCGCGCCACCTCCAGGCCGACAGCCAGCTGCGCTGGCTCGGCCCGGCCAAAGGAACCATCCAGCTCGGGCTCGCCGCCGTCGTCAACGCGGCGTGGGACCTCATCGGCAAGGCCACGGGCAGGCCGGTGTGGAAGGTGCTCGCGGACATGAGCCCGCAGCAGCTGGTCGATCTCGTCGACTGGCGCTACCTGCGCGACACGCTCACCCCCGAGGCCGCGCTGGAGATGCTGGAGAAGCAGGTCCCGGGACGGGCCGAGCGCGAGGCGGTCCTGCGCGAGGAGGGCTATCCCGCCTACACCACGAGCGCGGGCTGGCTGGGCTACGACGACGACAAGCTCGTGCGGCTCTGCCGCGAGGCGGTGGCCGCGGGCTGGGAGTCGATCAAGCTCAAGGTCGGCGGGAACCTCGAGGACGACGTCCGTCGCTGCGCGCTCGCCCGGGACGTCCTCGGCCCCCACGGCCGCCTGATGATCGACGCCAACCAGGCGCTCGGCGCCGGCGACGCCGTGCGCTGGATGGAGGCGCTGGCGCCGTCGGACGTCTGGTGGTTCGAGGAGCCGACCAGCCCGGACGACGTCCTCGCGCACGCCGCGATCGCTCGGGCGATCGCACCGACTCGCGTGGCGACCGGCGAGCACGCGCACAACGCGGTCATGTTCAAGCAGTTCCTGGCCGCGGGCGCCATGGGCGTCTGCCAGCTCGACGCGGCCCGGCCGGGCGGCGTCGACGAGGCCGTGGCGGTGCTGCTGCTCGCCGCCGCCCACGACGTGCCGGTCTGCCCGCACGCCGGCGGGGTCGGGCTGTGCGAGCTGGTCCAGCACCTGTCGATGTTCGACTACGTCGCCGTCAGCGGCTCCCGCGAGGAACGGATGATCGAGTACGTCGATCACCTGCACGAGCACTTCGTCGACCCGGTCCGGATGCAGGGGCCGTCCTACCTGCCGCCGACCCGGCCGGGGTACAGCGCCGAGATCCTGGCGGAGACCCGAGCCGCGTACGCCTTCCCCCACGGCGCGGTCTGGGCGGGACCATGACGCCGGCGACGGAGCGCGCGGCCGACAGCGTCGTCGACCGCGTCATCGGCGCGGTGGTCGCCCGGGTCGAGAGCGGGGAGTTCTCGGCGGGGGAGCGCCTGCCCCCGGAGGCCGACCTGGCCGCCCAGCTCGACGTCTCGCGCCTGTCGCTGCGCGAGGCGGTGCGCGCCCTGGTCGGCGCCGGGGTGCTGGAGGTGCGTCGCGGGTCGGGCACGTTCGTGACCGATCTGCGCCCCGATCGCCTCGTGCGAGCCTCCGGCACGTTCCTCGACCTGGTCGGGGAGCAGGGGGTCGCCGAGCTGTTCGAGTGCCGGCGGGTGCTCGAACCGGGGGTGACGGCCCTCGCCGCGACGCGCGTCGACGAGACCGCCCTGCGGGACCTCCAGGACCGGCTCGACCGCATGCGCGGCCTCCACGAGCCCGAGCGTCTCGTCGCCGAGGACCTCGACTTCCACGCCGCGATCGCCACCGCCGCCGGCAACGCCACCTTGGCGGCGCTGACCGGCGCCGTCGCCGGGCGCACCGCCCGCGTGCGGATCTGGCGCGCCGTCGTCGAGCACGACGTCCTGTCCTGGACCCACGACCAGCACACCGCGATCCTGCGCGCCCTGCGCCACCGCGACTCGCTCGCGGCCTGGACCGCCGCCACCACGCACGTCACCGAGGTCGAGGAGTGGGTCCGCGCCCACCTCGACCGGAGAGGTGGGCAATGATGACCACCGCAGACGCCGGCACCGCGACGCCGATCGGGCGCACGCGATGGCTCCGGCTCATCCCCGTGGCCGTGATCGTCTACGTCATCTCGTTCATGGACCGGACCAACATCAGCTTCGCGTTCTCCGGCCTGGGCCAGGAGCTGGGGATCGACAAGGCCCAGCAGGGTCTCGCCGGGGGCATCTTCTTCATCGGCTACCTCGTGCTCCAGATCCCCGGCGGACACCTGGCCGAGCGGTGGAGCGCCAAGAAGTTCGTCGCGATCATGATCGTCGCGTGGGGCATCTTCGCGGTGCTCTCGGGTGTCGTGCAGGACTTCGGTCAGCTGCTGGTGGTGCGCTTCCTGCTGGGCGTGGCCGAGGGCGGCATCTGGCCGGCGATCCTCGTGCTGATCAGCCACTGGTTCCCGACCGAGGAGCGCGCCCGGGCCTTCGGCATCTGGATGATGAACATCCCGCTGTCCTCGATCATCACCGCGCCGCTGTCGGGCTGGATCCTCTCGTTCTCCGACTGGCGCGGGCTGTTCTTCATCCAGGGCGCCCTGCCGTTCGTCATCGCCCTGCCGCTGTGGTTGTGGCTGGTCGCGGACCGCCCGTCCCGGGCGAAATGGGTCGGGCCGGCCGAGCGGGAGTGGATCGAGCGCTCGCTCGCCGAGGACGAGAAGGACGCCCCGGCGTTCGCGGGCTACGGGCAGGTGTTCCGCTCCGGCGTCGTGTGGCGCCTGGTCGTCGTGTACTTCCTCATCCAGGTCGGCTTCTACGGCCTGACGCTGTGGCTGCCGACGCTGCTCAAGGCCACGACCGGCGGCAACAGCGTGCTCGTCGGCTGGCTCACCGCCATCCCCTACGTCGTGGCCGCCGTCGCGATGTACCTCAACGCGCGCGCGGCCGACCGCAACCGTCGCTACGGCTTCCACGTGCTGGTCTCGCTGGTCGTCGGTGCCGTGGCTCTCGTCGCCTCCGTCGCGCTGGGCAGCATCCCGGTGCTGTCCATCGCCCTGGTCTGCGTGGCGACCGCCGGTGTGCTCGCCTACGACGGACCGTTCTGGGCCAGCGCGTCGCTCGCGGTGCCGGTCGCCCTGGCCGGCGGCGCGATGGGGCTGGTCAACGCGCTGGGCAACCTCGGCGGGTTCGTCGGGCCCTACCTCGGCGGCTACCTGCAGGACCTCTCGGGCGGCAGCTTCCTGTCCACCTCGATCGTGCTGGCCGTGGCGCTGCTGCTCGGTGGCCTGATCATGATCACGCTGCGGGGCCGGGCGAACCCGGGACCGGCCGCGGTGAAGCCGGAGACCACGAGTGCGGGCGGCGCGCGGTGAGCGGGCGCAGCACGGCGTGGTTCGGCGCCGAGGGCCGGTCGGGGATGATCCACCGCTCCTGGATGCGCAACCAGGGCGTCACCGACGAGGTCTTCGACGGGCGCCCGGTGATCGGCATCGCCACGACGTGGTCGGAGCTGGTGCCCTGCAACGCCCACCTGCACCGCGTCGCCGAGGCGGTGAAGCGGGGGGTGTGGCAGTCCGGCGGGTTCCCGCGGGAGTTCCCGTGCACGGGGCTCGGCGAGACGCTGCTGCGTCCCACCGCGATGCTCTACCGCAACCTCCTGGCGATGGAGGCCGAGGAGCTGATGCGCGCCAACCCGCTCGACGGGCTGGTCCTGCTCTCCGGCTGCGACAAGACGACACCGGGCCTGCTCATGGCCGCGTCCAGCGTGGACATCCCGTCGATCATGGTGACCGGCGGGCCGATGCTCAGCGGGAAGTACCAGGGCCGGGAGCTCGGCTCGGGCACCCAGGTGTGGCGCTTCGAGGAGGAGCTCGCCGCGGGGACGATCACCCCGGCCGAGTGCGCGGTCGCCGAGGGCGCGATGGCCCGCTCACCCGGGCACTGCATGACGATGGGCACCGCCTCGACGATGGCCTGCCTGGCCGAGGCGCTGGGCATGCAGCTGCCCTACTCGGCGACATGGCCCGCCGTCGACGCCCGCCGCGACCAGACCGCCCAGCGGGCGGGGCAGCGCATCGTCGAGCTCGTCACCGGCGACGTCCGGCCCTCGACGATCATGACGCGGGAGGCGTTCGAGGACGCGGTCCGCGTCAACGCCGCGATCGGCGGGTCGACCAACGCCGTCATCCACCTCCAGGCGATCGCGGGCCGGCTCGGCGTGCCGTTCTCCCTCGACGACGTCGACCGGTTCGGCCGCGACGTCCCGACGCTGGTCGACCTCGAGCCGTCGGGCCGTTTCCTCATGGAGGACCTCTGCTATGCGGGCGGCCTGCCCGCGGTGATGGCCGAGATCGCCGACCTGCTCCACCTCGGGCGCCCGACCGTCGCGGGCGGCACCGTCAAGGAGGCGATCGCCGACGCCGCGTGCTGGAACCGCGAGGTCATCCGCCCGTTCGACGAGCCGATGGCGCCGGCGGGCAGCGGCACCGCCGTCCTGCGGGGCAACCTCGCGCCCGACGGTGCCGTGATCAAGCAGTCGGCGGCGTCGCCGGAGCTGCAGCGGCACCGCGGCCGCGCGCTGGTGTTCGAGTCGCCCGAGGAGTACCGGGCGGTCAGCGACGAGCTCGAGGTGGATCCGTCCACGGTGCTGGTCCTGCGCAACAACGGGCCCCGCGGCTATCCGGGGATGCCCGAGGTCGCGAACGTCGGGCTCCCGCGCAAGCTGCTCGAGCGCGGGGTGCGCGACATGGTGCGCGTGAGCGACGGGCGGATGTCGGGCACCGCGTACGGCACGGTCGTGCTGCACGTCGCCCCGGAGGCCGCGGTCGGGGGTCCGCTCGCGCTGGTGGAGTCTGGCGACGAGATCGAGCTCGACGTGCCGGGCCGCGCCCTGACCCTGCACGTCGACGACGACGAGCTCGCCCGCCGCCGGGAGCGGTGGCGGGCGCCGGGCGCGGCGGAGACCCGCGGCTGGACCCGCCTCTACACCGAGCACGTGCTGCAGGCCGACCGCGGCGCGGACCTCGACTTCCTGGTCGGCCGCAGCGGGGCCGAGGTCCCGCGCGAGTCCCACTGACACCTCGGAGGAGGAACGAGATGGAACCCGTCTTCACCGGCGTCGGGGTCGCCCTGGTGACGCTCTTCGACGACCAGCGGGCGCTCGACGCCGACGCCACGGCCGGCCTGGCCGCGCGGCTGGTCGAGCTGGGCGCCGACGCGATCGTGGTCGCCGGCACGACCGGCGAGGCCGACGCCCTCGACGACGACGAACGGCTGCGGCTGTTCACGGCGGTGCGCGCCGCGGTCGGGGACACCCCCGTCGTGGGCGGCACCGGCGCCGCGTCGACCCACCAGGCCGCCCGTCTGACGGCGCGGGCCGGCGACACGGGCGTGGACGCGGTCATCGCGCGGACCCCGCGCGGGCTCGACGACCCCACCGGCTACTACCGGGAGATCGCCGCGGCCGCGGGGTCGACGCCCGTGCTCGCGTACCACTTCCCGGCGGTCTCCCCGCCCGGCATCCCCGTGGGGATGCTGCCCTCGCTGCCCGTCACGGGCGTCAAGGACTCCTCGGGTGACCCGACCCGCCTCCTGGCCACCGTCGACTCCTACGCCGGCCCGGTCTGGACCGGGAACCCGGCGCTGATCCACATGGCCGGGGCGCTCGGCTGCGCGGGCGGCATCCTCGCGCTCGCCAACGTCGCCCCCGAGCTCTGCGTCGCGGCGTACGCCGGCGACGCGGACGCCCTGCGCAAGATCACCCCGACTCACCTCGCGTGCGAGACCGACTTCCCCCGCGGGGTCAAGCAGCTCGTCGCGGAGCGGTTCGGCACGTCGGACGTCGTCCGGATGGGATGAGGGATCTCCATGGCCACCTCCGAGACCGGCCGGGCCACGGGCCCGCTGCTCCGGCTGCCCGCGGCGCCGGCAGCGTTGCGGGAGCGACGGGTGGGGGTGGCGACCGCTCTGCGGTACTTCGGACCCGGAGCGATCATCGCGTCGCTCACGATCGGCAGTGGGGAGTCCATCCTCGCCTCCCGTGAGGGCGCCGTCTTCGGCTACGCCGTGCTGTGGGCCGTGGTGGTGGGGTGCCTCGCCAAGGGCGGGCTCGTGTACGCCTCGAACCGCTACATCACCCTCACCGGCGAGCACCCGATGCGGCGCTTCGCCCGGGTGATGCCGGGGCCGCGCGGGTGGTTCCCGATCGTCCTCGCGGTGATCTGCTTCGCCTCCTTCCCCGGCTGGGCCAGCGGCGTCGCGACCGCACTGGGGGACTACCTCGACGCCCTCGGGTTCGGCGACGCCACGCTGTGGGCCCTCGGCGTCCTGCTCCTCGCCGCGGGCCTGTCGTTCATCGGCGGCTACGCGGTGCTGGAGAAGGTCCAGGTCGCGATCGCCGGGCTCATGGTGCTGCTGGTCCTCATCGCGGTGTTCGTGTCGAACCCGGACTGGCTCGGTGCTCTCCGCGGTCTGCTGCCCGTCATCCCCGACTACGCGCCGTTCGTGGCCGAGCGCTACCCCGACGTCGCGGAGACCTCCGTGTGGGTCGAGCTGGCGGTGTTCATGGGCGGCCTCGGCGGCGGGATGTACGACTACATCGGCTACACCGGCATGCTGCGCGAGAAGAAATGGGGGTTGCTCGGCCACCGCGACGCCGACCGGATCGAGGCCGACCTCGCGGCGCAGGACGACCGCGCGCCGATCCCGCTGTCGACCGAGCCCGAGGACGTGGCCAACGCCCGCGCCTGGAGCCGGGCCCCGCTGTTCGACATGCTCGCGGCGTTCGTGGCCCTCGCGGTGATCGCGACCGCGTTCATGATGAACGGGGCCACCATTCTCGGGGCCCAGCAGCAGGTGCCCGAGGAGAACGACGTCCTGACCTACCAGTCACAGTTCTTCGGTGTGGTCGCGCCGGTGTTCGAGTACTTCTACATCGTCGCGATCGTCATGGTCCTCTTCGGCACGGTGTACGCGCTCTGGGAGGCGTATTCCTGGACCGCCTACGAGAGCCTCGCGGCGGTGTCGGCGACGGTGCGGGCGCGCGGGCAGCGCGGTATCCGGCCGTTCGTCTACGGCTGGACCGGCGCGATCGCGGTGGTCGCCATCCTGTCCGACCTGAGCTTCACCGACCTGGTCACGCCGGCATCGATTCTGGGCGGCGTGTTCGCGTGCGGCATCTACGGCGCCGGGCTGCTCTACATCGACCGGGTCAACCTCCCGGCGCCCTACCGGATGGGTCGGACCCTGCGGGTGCTCGTCGCGCTCGGGTCGCTCTTCCTCACCGCCTGCGGCCTCGTCGCGATCCTCGAGCTGGTGGGGGTGATCGCGTGAGCACCAGGGTGACGTGGCGCTACCTCGTGCTCGCGGTGGGGTTCCTGGCCCTGGCCGGGGTCCGAGCCGCGCAGGGGGCGACGGTGTGGGCGGTGGTGTTCGCGGTCGCCGCGGCGGCCGACCTGTGGCTCGCGCTGCGGGACGGCCAGGGGCAGGCAGCGCCGGGTGCGCCCGCCGACGCCGATCCCCGCGAGGTCGCGGGCGAGCGGGCACACTGTCTGGCAGCGCTGCGCCGGTGGCAGGTCCTCGCCCTGGTGGGGGCGCTGCTCGCCGCCGGGCTGCTGCTGGTGGAGCCGCCCCTCGCGGTGCTCGCCGCAGCGGCGGTGCTGTTCGCCGTGCTCCGGGCCCGCCGCGTGCGGCGCTACGCCGCGATGCTCCCGGCGCCGCCGCCGCCCGCCGTCCCGCGGGCCGTCACCTCGCCCGAGGTCGCCGGGTCGCGGTGACGGGCGCGCCGCGGCCCTGTTCCGCGGCGGGCGTCCGGGGTAACCCGGCGGCTGACGCGGGATCGGGGAGGTGCTGATGGGCTGGCCGGGCTGGGGAGCCCTGCTGACGACGTGGCAACCGTCGTGGTGGGTCGACGCGCTGGTGGCCGTCGCCGCGATCGCCTACGGGGTCGGGGTGCGCCGCGCCGCGCGGACGGAGGTCCGGTGGCCGCCCGCCCGGACGGCCGCGTTCGCCGCGGCGCTCGTCGGCCTCCTCGTCACCTTCGACTCGGGTATCGCCGTGTACAGCCACCCCTCCTTCGGGGTCCACATGGTCATGCACCTGATGCTGATCATGGTGGTGCCTGCGCTGTGGGTGGCGGGCGGCCCGGCCGAGCTCGTCCGCTTCGTCGGGCCCCCTCGCGTGCGCGCCGCCCTCGAGTCGTTCAACGCGTCTCGCGTCGGACGGGGCCTGTTCCACCCGGCCACGGTGCTCGTGGTCTACGGGCTGGTCGTCGTGCTGACCCACCTCACGGGCTTCATGCAGGCCATGGCGGACAACATGGCACTGCACCACCTCGAGCAGGCGCTCTACCTCGGCGCCGGGCTGTTGTTCTTCGCCACCGCCCTGGGTGCCGACGCCACACCGTCGCGGCCCTCGTTCCTCGGCCGGTTCGCGCTGATGATGCTCGCGATGGGCGTCGACACCCTCGTCGGTCTCGTGCTGCTCCTGTCACCCCGCTCGCCGTTCCCGGCGTACGAGCTCACCGACGTGCGGATCGGTGGCGCCCTGATGTGGGCCGGGGGAGACGCGCTGATGATGCTCGTGATCGTCGTGCTCGCCCGCTGGTGGGTGCGCTCGTCCGGCCGTGGGCCGGAACTCGGTCCCTGGCTGGAGTCGGTGCGCCGCGAAGCGCTGGGCCTCGGGACCGGGCCGGGCCCCGGTCGTGGAGAGCCGGAGGACGGTGTCGACGACGACGAGGAGTCGCTCGCCGCGTACAACCGCATGCTCGCCCGTCTCCACGACCGGGAGCGGTGACCCGCTCGGCGATCAGCAGGTCTGCCCGTCGTTGATGCACCGCACGGCACGGTCCATCAGGTCGTCCGGCATGAGGTTGATCGAGCTCGCGTGGTCGGTCTCCGGGGCGTGCTGCTGGTCGGGGAACGAGTCCAGCGCGAACGCGCGGCCGTCGGGCCGGTCATAGGTCAGCGTCATCCGCAGCGCGGGGACCGGCTCGGTGCCGTCGGCGCACGACCCGTCGTCCTCGGGGAACGCGATGTGCGCGCGGTGGTCGTCGGAGTCGGTGTTCTCACCGTCCCAGCAGCTGGGGAAGTCGAGAATGCGCACGAGCTTGCTGCCCTGCGGGCAGAGCGGGTAGCGCGTCGTGGTCCGGTCCTCGAAGCCCGTGCAGGTCCACCGCGCGTTCGCGTTGGCGTCGCCGTTCGTGACCGCCTTGGCGTCCCCGGTGGCCAGGCGCAGTCCTTGAGGTGCGGCGACGACGTCCTCGGTCGGGTTGCCGTGGAACGTCAGGTCGACCGAGCTCGCGGGCAGGATCGACCCGAAGTTCCCGTCGAGCCCGCCACCGTCGTCGAAGGCGTCCGGCCCGGTGCCGTTCAGGTCGCGGATCACCGGCCAGTAGTAGGTCGACCGGTCACCGTCGGTGCAGGTCGTGGACGCGTCGCGTAGCTCGTCGTCCGAGGACGCGAACGTCGTGGCGGTCGTACCGACGTAGTCGTGGACGTGCTGAGCGGCGTTGCGCTTGCCCGGACCGAGCACGAGGTTGTCGCTGTTGCGGTGGGCGCCGTCGGCGTTGGTGCCGCAGTCGACGCGGAAGGTGCCGGCCGCCGAGAACTGGCCACCGCGTCCGCCACCGGACCCGGGCTCGACCTCCCGGATGTCGACGAAGTCGGAGGCGTCGGGCGGCGAGGCCTTGTCGCGGCCCTTGAACTGCTCCTCGTCTCCGCCGTTGTCCTGGCCGTTGTCCTCGCCGTTGTCCTGGGCCTGGGCGTCACCACCGTCGCCGCCCCGGACCTGGTCGGCGTCCTGGTCCTGGTCGGCGTCCTGGTCCCGGTCGTCGCCGGACCGGCCGTCGCCGGACTGCTCGTCGCCGGACTGCTCGTCGCCGGACTGCTCGTCGCCGGACTGCTCGTCGCCGGACTGCTCGTCGCCGGACTGGCCGTCGCCGGACTGGCCGTCGCCGGACTGGCCGTCGCCGGACTGCTCGTCGCCGGACTGGCCGTCGGCGTCGTCGGAGCTCTGGTCGGTGCTGTCGTCGGAGCCCTGCTCGTCGTGGCCGTCCGCGCCGAGCGATTCGGTGAGGCTGCTGACGAGTCCGGAACCGTCGGACGAGTCCGATCCGGTGTGGGCCGATGCCGAGCCGGCCGCGACGACGATGCCGCCGGTCACGAGCACGGCGGCGGCCGCCGCGATGATGCGGACGGGTCCGGTGGTGCGGTGTCTTCCGCGTCGGGGCACGGGAACCTCCTGGCCGTCTCGACGCGGGCACGGCTGGACGTCCAGAGGGAGCCCGTCCCCGCGCTCGAGGTTGCGGTTGTCCTGTCAGGTCGTCGGGGGCGAGCGGCGAGGCTCGGTGGTCCGACGGCGATCGACGGTAGGAACGTCGCGGGCGGGTCGGGTCGGTCCTGAGAGAAAAAGGCATCCCGCCGCGTTCGCGGGTCATGCGAGCGGGATGAACGGCATCGTCGTGCTGCGAACAGCGGTATCCACCAGAAATTGTTACCGCGGATCTCTCAGGCGAACGTTCGGCGTTCGTCAGAAAACTGCAAGGTTCGCGCCGACGACGTTCTGACCGATGAATCGTCAGGAGATCGCAAGGTTCGCGGAAGGCGGTGGACGTGTTCGGTCCGCGCCATCACGTCTCGGATCGCGATGGTTCCTGAGATGAGTCCGGCGGAGGCGTCGGCGCAACACGGGTGGGCGCCGCGGGCCCGCACTCCGTGTCGCGCCACCGTGTCTCGGGCGGAGGGCACCGGTCGCCGCCGTCGGGCAGGTCGCCCAGGAGATCGCGCAGGTTGCCCAGCAGGCTCATCGGTGGGCCCTCCCTTCGTCGGCGGCGCGTCTCACGGGACCACCGGCGGCGTGAGTTCCGCTGACGGGGCGCCTTGCCACGGTCTGACGATCGATGTCGTCGGTGTTAGACTGACGGTCGAACCGGCGGTCTTCGACCTTCGGGAGGAGTGGTCATGAAGGTGCTCGTGGTAGGGCTCGGGATTGCGGGCCCGACGCTGGCCTTCTGGTTGCGCCGGGCCGGGCACGAGGTCGTGCTCGTCGAACAGGCGCCCGCGCCCCGCCGCGGCGGGCACCTCGTCGACTTCTGGGGTGCCGGCTTCGACGTGGCCGGGAGAATGGGCATCGTTCCCGAGCTGCGACGGCGCGGGCACCGCTTCACCGAGGCGCGCGGGGTCACCTCGCGCGGACGTCGGTTCGCGTCCTTCACGCCCTCGGCGCTGTTGAGATCGGACGACCGGTACGTCAGCATCGCCCGCTCCGAGCTGGCCGCGACGATCTACGAGGCTCTCGAGGGACGCGTCGAGACCGTTTTCGGTGACACCGTCGCGGCGTTGGCCGACGACGGCGACCGGGTGCACGTGACCTTCGCGAGCGGGCGCCGGGACGAGGTCGATCTCGTGGTCGGGGCCGACGGTCTCCACTCGGCGGTACGCCGCCTGGCGTTCGGGCCCCAGCAACGGTTCGAGGACCACCTCGGGATCGTGGTGTCCGCCTTCGAGGTGAGGGGGTACCGCCCCCGGAACGATCTCGTCGCCATGATGTACGCGGAAGTCGGCTTCCAGTTGGTCCGCCTCTCACTGCCGGACGACGTCACGATGTTCCTGATCACGCTGCGGCACGAGGGCGAGCTCCCGGGGGGCGACGTGCACGCCCAGCAGGGGCTGCTGCGCGACCGACTCGCCGGTCGGGGCTGGGAGACCGCGGCCGCGCTCGAGGCGATGTCCTCGGCGGACTCGTTCTACATCGACCGGGTGAGCCAGATCCGGATGCCGGCGTGGAGCCACGGACGGATCGGACTTGTGGGTGATGCGGCCGCCTGCCCGTCGTTGCTCGCCGGCCAGGGCTCCGCATTGGCGATGGTCGAGGCGTACACGCTCGCGACCGAACTGGCTCGGTGCGACGGCGACCACGGCGCGGCGTTCGAGCGTTACGAGACCCGGCTGGCTCCGTTCGTGCGCGCGAAGCAGGACGCCGCGCGCGGTCTGGGCCTGGCCTTCGCGCCGAGGAACAGGACGCAGCTGGTGGTGCGGAACGCGACGATGAGCTTGATGGGGTTGCCCGGCGTCGCCGATCGCGTCATGCGCCGCAGCTTCCACGACACCGTCGAGCTGCCCGAATCGGCGACGTCCGGGTCGGCGCTCTGAGGCATGGTCCGACCGCGCTTCCGCAAGCTCCCCGCGGCGCAGCAACAGACGATCGTGCGTGCCGCCGTCGAGGAGTTCGCCGCGCACGGCTTCCACGACGGGTCGCTGAACCGGGTCATCGACGCCGCCGGGGTGTCGAAGGGGTCGATGTACTACTACTTCGACGGCAAGGAGGACCTCTACGCCTACGTGACCCGACTCGAGTTCGAACGGCTCTTCGACGAGGTCGGACCCCTAGGGCTGTCGACCCTCGGAGATCGTGACGCGTTCTGGGAGGCGGTGGAGCGCTACTACGGCGACCTGATGGCGGCGTTCACCGCCTCCCCGCAGCTGGCGGCGCTGACGCGGGGCTGGCTGGCCGCCGCGGCGAACCCGGCCCTCCGCACGGCGCAGCAGGAGCTCGAAGTGCTGACGCTGCCCTGGATCGAGCGAACCCTCGCCGCGGGACAGGACGTCGGCGCGGTCCGCGCCGATCTGCCGTCGGGCCTGATGATCGGCGTGGTGGTGGGGATGGGTCAGGCGATGGACACCTACCTCATCGCCGAGGACCCCGGAGACGACCGCCGCCGGGAACTCATCCACGCCTTCGTCGGGATGATGCGCGGCGCACTGCAGCCCTGAGTCGCGGGCCCGCCCCGCGGTCCGAGCGCGGGGCGGGCAGCCCGAGCCACCGCGGGGTCCGAAGGAGGTAGCGCTGGTAGGTGCCGCCGAAGAGGGCGGCGAGATGGCGTTCCTCGACCGGGACCCACCAGGCGAGAGCCCCGGCGGCACCGGTGGCCGATGCGGCCGCCGGTATCGAGCGGCGTGCGCACGCCAGCCCGCTCAACAGCGCCACGTATCCGAGGTACTGGGGATGCCGGCTCCAGGCGTAGACACCGCCGCGGACGACCCGATCGTCGCCCATCCCCGAGACATGGGTGGTGCCGGTGAAGCGGCGCATGCCGGCCACGCTCGTCGCCGCACCGACCGCAGCGAGCCCGTAACCCGTCACCGTGATCGTGCTGCTCCGGGCCGGACGCCGCCCCGTCGGAGCGACGAGGAAACCCACCAGGGCGGCGGCGTGGGCCATGTAGGTGGCGTACATCCAGGCGACGGTCGGAGCCGACAGCCGATCCGCGGACAGCAGCTCCCGGCGCATGCGGGGGAGGAGGGCGGTGACGGAGACGGCCGCGCCAGCCGACCCCGCCGCCGGTACCGCGAGGCCCTCCCACCGGTTCGGGACGGCGGGGGGCCGCTTGGTAGGTAGTGATGTAGACATATGCGCATGTTGCAATGAGTCGGAGCTCCCGCACCTTGCGATCGCCTGACGGAGATCACCGTCATCCGACATCTGTCGTGGGGGGCACGGCGCGGGCGATCCGGACCGCAGAGGGCAACGGGTGGTTGTGAGGGCGCCGCGCCGACGACTTGCGATCCCCTGACGAGGGGGCGTCGCCGCTGGCGAACCTGCCGCGCCGGCTGTCCACTCGGTCGGGACATCCCACGCGGTCGGGACAGAACGGCCCGACAAGCCGGAGGAGGAATCCTTGGTCCGCTATCTCCGGGAGCACACCAGCCCCCCGGTGTTCATCTCATCAGCGATCATCGCGCTCGCGCTCGTGCTCTGGGGCGTCATCGCGCCCGCCACGCTGTCCACGGCGGCGAGCGCGGTGAACTCGGTGATCGTCACGAACTTCGGGTGGCTCTACATCTTCAGTGCCACCGGCTTCCTGATCTTCGTCGTGGTGCTGATGGCCTCGCGCTACGGCCGCATCCGGCTCGGACCGGCCGACTCGAAGCCCGAGTACGGTACGACGTCGTGGTTCGCGATGCTGTTCACCGCGGGCATGGGGATCGGGCTCGTGTACTACGCGGTCAGCGAACCGATCAGCTACTTCCAGGAACCACCCGTCGGCGCCGGGGGGACGCCCGAGGCCGCCTCGAACGCCATGTTCCTGACCTTCTTCCACTGGGGCCTGCACCCGTGGGCGATCTACATCGTGCTGGGTCTCGCGCTCGGCTACTTCGCGTTCCGCAAGGGCCTGCCGCTGCGTCCGGCGTCGGCGCTCTACCCGCTGCTCGGTGACCGCATCAACCGCTGGCCCGGCTTCGTCGTCGATGTGCTCGCAGTGTTCGGCACGCTGTTCGGGCTGGCCACCTCGCTGGGCCTCGGCGCCCAGCAGGTCGGGGCCGGGCTCGAGACGCTGTTCGGGATCTCCAACACCACACCGCTGCAGATCGTGCTGATCCTCGCGATCACCGCCATCGCGGTGACCTCGGTGATGCTCGGGATCGACAAGGGCATCCGGAACCTGTCGCTGATCAATCTGTGGCTGGCGTTCGCGCTGATGGTGTTCGTGTTCGTCTTCGGGCCGACCCGCGATCTGCTCAACACCACCGTCGCCAACTTCGGGAACTACCTGCAGAACCTCCCGACCCAGAGCTTCCAGACCTACCCCGGCAACCCGGCCGCTCAGGACTGGCAGGCCAGCTGGACGCTCTTCTACTGGGGCTGGTGGATCTCCTGGTCGCCGTTCGTCGGGATGTTCCTCGCGCGCATCTCCTACGGACGCACCATCCGCTCGTTCATCGGCGGCGCCCTGTTCGCGCCGGTCGGCGCGTCGATGGTGTGGCTGACCATCTTCGGTGAGTCCGCGTTGCGTGCCCTCCAGCAGGACCCGGCCAACCCGCTGGGCCAGGCCTCCACGGACACCGGGATGTTCGTGCTGCTCCAGCAGCTGCCCGTCGGGGCCATCGCCGCGGTCCTCGCCTCCGCCGTCGCGGTCATCGTCGTGGTGCTCTTCTTCGCCACGTCGTCGGACTCCGGCTCGCTGGTCGTCGACATCCTCACCAACGGTGGCGACCCGAACCCGCGCTGGCAGCAGCGCCTGTTCTGGGCGGTGATGGAGGGCGTGATCGCCGCGGTGCTCCTCGGGGCGGGCGCCGCCAGCGGCGCCGACGCGCTGAGCGCGCTGCAGACCGCCTCGATCCTCGCCGGCCTCCCGTTCTGCCTCGTGCTCATCGCCATGTGCGTCGGGCTGATGAAGGCGATGTCGACCGAGCGGTTCGTGGTCCGGGCACCGTCGGAGGCCTCCCCGATGCCGGGACTGCGGGCCGCCTCCATGCCGACCGGCGCGGCGGTCGCCTCGAACGGCAACGGCAACGGCAACGGCAGGCACGCGCAGGAGGACACCTCGGAGCACGGCGAACCGGCCGACGGCTCCGGGCTCGGCGAGGACGAGGAGCTCGACCCGACGCTGGGGGAGACCGCGGTCGCGGAGTTCTCCCAGGCCCAGGGGGCGAGCTCGACGTAGACGCCGTTACCCGCGACGTGCGACCCGGACCCGTGGAGCCCCACGGGTCCGGTCCCGTCGCCCGAGTCGTTCGAGGAGGAACGATGCCGGAGAACCAGCGCGCCGCCCAGCGCGCCCACGAGAACGTCGGGCTTCCCGACGAGTACTACGACGGCGAGGGCCGGCCTGCCGCGGCCCGAGCGCGCGACGCCGACGCCGACGCACAGGAGGCCCGCGACCGCGAGCCCGAGCAGCGCGACGCCGCGGAACGGGACACCTGACCCGCGGCGCCGTGGGGTGGACCCGCTCTCCGGCGGCCACCACCCACGCCCGAGCCGCAACTCACGGCCGAGCCGCGGCCTTCGGCCGTACCGCGACCCCGGCCGTACCGCGACCCCGGCCGTCTGACGACCATCGGGTGCGCAGGCCCGGCGACGTCTGACTCGGCGCCGCCCGCCGGCGCCGGCCACGGCATGTCGACAGGCGTCACGAGGGCGCCCGCAGGCGCCGGCTCGGCCACGCGCTGACCGGCCCCACCCACCAGATCAACGCGGGCACCAGGAACGCGCGCACGAGGAAGGTGTCCAGCAGCACGCCGACCGTCATGGCGAAGGCGAGCTCCTGGAACGGCGCCAGCGGCACCAGCGCCACGAGACCGAAGCTGGCGGCGAGCGTGACGCCCGCCGCGCCGATGGCGCGCGTCGAGCGGGGGATCGCGACGGCGAGGGCGTCGCCGAGCGGTCGGCTGCGCGCCGCCTGCCAGACGTCGCCGACCCCGAAGATGTTGTAGTCCGACCCCAGCGAGGCGAGCAGGGCGCCCACGGCGAAGGGCACGAAGAAGATCAGGCCCTCCTGGCCGAGCGACCCGAAGACCAGCGACGTCAGCCCCAGCGCGGAGCCGACCACGAGCACGCTGCAGGCGAGCAGGTAGAGCGGGGCGACGAGGCTGCGGAGGAACAGCACGAGGAGCAGCAGCTCGACGGCGGCGACGACCACGGCCACCCGCACCAGGTCGGCGTGGGCGCTCTCCACCAGACCGAGACCGAGGGCCGTGTCGCCGGCGTAGGCGGTGCTCACTCCGCCCAGCCCAGCCGTGGACAGCAGCCCGGGCATGTCCCGCTGCAGCGACCGCAGGGTCTCCACCGCCGTGGCGCCCAGAGGATCGGCGTCGAGCACGACGAGGAAGCGCGCGGCGTCTCCACGCGGCCCGAGGAACAGCGCGTACCGGTCGGGAACGGGGTCCGGGAGCCGGCCCTGGACGGGACCCAGCACCCCGGCCACGCCGGGACGACCCGCGAGCTCCCGCTGCAGCTGCGCCAGGGCGTCCCGCCGGGTGGCGACGTCGGGACCGGTCAGGAGGAGCTCGGTGGGAGAGAGCACCCCGGGGGCGAACCCCTCGGCGGCCCCTTCCCAGGCGACCCGCACCGGGTTGCCCGCCGGCAGCGAGTCCATCGGCGACACCGCCTCGCGCAGGGAGGCGAGCGGCAACGCGCACACCGCGAGCACGGCGAGCGCGCTCACCGCCGCCGCCGGGGCCACCCACCGCCGCCCGGTGACGAGGCGGACGAACCGGCTGCGGCCGCGGTCGGGCTCGACGGCGGGCTGCGGGGTGCCGGTCCCCCCGTGCCGACCGGCCCGACCGGGCCACAGCACCGCCCGTCCGCACAGCGTCATCAACGGCGGGACGACGAGGACCGAGACGACCAGGGACGCCAGCACGGTCAGGGCGAGTCCCGGTCCGAAGGCCCGGAACAGCTCCGTGCGCGCGACGCTGAGCGCGGCCACGCCGGCCGCCACGGTCAGCCCGGCCACGACCACGATCGCCAGGTAGTCCTCGACGGCGCCCCGGGTCGCGGCGCGGCCGTCCTCTCCCCGGCGCAGCCGGCGGGCCATCCCGGAGAGGAAGAGGACGGCGTAGTCCGTGCTGACCCCCAGGGCCAGGGCGACCAGGACCGGTTCGAGCTGACCGGGTGCGCTGATCCCGAAGGCCTGGGCGACCGTCCCCGTGAGGTGGTCGGCGACGACGTACGACGTCCCGGCCGCGACCAGCGTGACGACCGGAGCCAGGACAGATCGGAAGGCGAGGGCGACGACGAGGCCGACCGCCACCACGGAGCCGACCTCCACCTCGGTCAGGTGGTCTGCCACCAGCCGGCCCTGCTCGGACTGCAGGGGGACCGTCCCGCTCACGCCGAGCAGGTGGTCGCCGGGCTGGTCGATGCGGGCGGCGTAGTCCGCCGCCACCTGCTCCTGCACCCCGGTCGGGGCGCGGGGGTCGGTGAACAGGTAGGTGACGATCGTGGTGGTCGGGCCGGTCGGGATGAGCTGCCCGGGGGTGGGGAGCCCGAGTGTCGGCACGCCGGGCGCCGATCCCGGCAGGAGGCCCGGGGGCAGCCCGCGAGGGACGCCGTCGACGACCGGCAACGCGAACAGCAGCGGCGGCGTCGGACGGCCCCGGTAGGCCGGTTCGTCGACCTCCGCCGCGCGCAGCGTCGCCCGGGTCTGGGCGTCGGGGTCGAGACCGGCCGGGTCGTGCTGCACCACGGCGGTGCGGGTCAGCAGGGGCAGGCCGAACGTCTGCAGGGCACGGATCTGTGTCTGCACGGCCGGGGTGTCCGCACCGACGACGTCCGACAGGCCCCCGCCGACGGTGGCCAGGGTCGGGAGCGAGGTCACCGTGGCCCACACGCCAGCGGCGGCGAGCACGAGCAGGACCCACCAGCCGCGCGTGAGGACCACGGCGGCGGCGCGCACGGGCAGGGCCCGAGGAGGAGGAACGGGCTCCCGCGGGGTCACGGTTGCTGGTCAGAGTCCCAGGGCGGCGGCCCGGGCCACGCCCTGGTCCTGCTCGCCGGAAACCGCCGCTGACCCGAACGCGGCCGCGATCACGCGGAGGGCGTCCTCCAGGCCGACGGTGTCGATCGTCCTCATCGGGCATCTCCTCGCGTGTGCCGTCACACCCCGGCGGTCGCCTGACGGGCCGTCTCCCGCGTCACGGGCGCCGGAAGAGCATCTCGTCGAGACGCGTCTGCACCGTCCGCCCGCTCTCCCAGGGGTTCGCCCCCGGCACGACGTCGGGCGTCGGGATGTCCGCGCGGTGCTGCCGCTTGCGTGGGGTGGAGACCCCGATCCGGCGGTCCCGCTCGTCGATCAGGGACTGGTCGGCCTGCCCGTCCTCGGTCAGGGCCATCATCAGCTGCGGGATTCCGTACGGGAAGTCGTCGCGGTCGTACTGCCAGGTGTGGAAGGTCTTCCCGTAGGTGTGCACGAGGTCGGAGAAGTAGGCGTGCTCGGCGATGTCGGGGACACCCGGCGCGGCCAGGACGCCGGACTTCACCTCGTAGTGGTGGCTGTGCCACAGGCGCTTCTCGTCGTCGGGCAGCCGCCGGAAGCGCTCCTCGCTGACGATGTACTCGATCCCGATCAGCCGGGCATCGGGCGCGTTCCGGTCGAAGATCACACACTGGTGCAGGTCGTGCTGCAGATGGACGCAGAAGTGCGACGCCTCCACCTGTCGCCCCAGGTCGTCCGCGTACATGTGGAAGCCGTTGAGGTAGGTGCTGATCGCGTCGATCGGGTACTTCGACTGCGTCACGCCGGACGCGACGTCGAGAGCGCGATGCTTGAGCGGATGGCCCCGGCCGACCTTCGCCGTCATCGCGACCTTCCGGCCGGCCGCCAGCGCGGCCGCGCTGACCACGCCTGCAGCGAACCCGATACCGACCGCCCGAGCTGCGCCCGGACCGTGGTGGCGGGTGCAGCTGTTGTCGTGTGTGGGTGCCATGGGAGGGCCTTCCCGACGCGTGCGGTGCCGGAAACGCCGGTGCATCCGGGGTGCCTCCGGCCACACCGACCGCAAGCGCCGCGCAAGATTGTCGACGCCGGATCGGCGGCAACTCCCTCCGTGAACAGTTGAGAGTGCCAACCGCGAGCGGGTGTCGAGGACGGATGCGGCGTCGCTGGACATCAACCACGCCGACCGGTCCCCGGCCTCCCCCGACCGCGACTCCGGCGAGCCGCGGAGGCCCCGCCGGAGTCCCGGCGGTCCCGCAGCGACGGGCGCCATCGGCGTGCGAGCCACCCGGCCATGTCCCGGCTACGTCGCCACGACGACCACGGTGGCGACGACGCCGACGGCCAGTATCAGGACGCCGCCCACGAGCCACGACGTGATGAGGGCCCACCTCGGGAGGCGCCCGCGACGCCGCGGGCGATGGGCCGCCGACCGTGCGGGACCCGACCCCTCCTCGCCGTTAGGGGCCGGACGCCGCACGGTCGGCGGACCGAACAGGGGCGCGTGTGGCGGTGCGTGCTGCCCGGGGCCCGGTCGGCGACGACCGGCCAATCGGACCGACATCTGCTGCAGCTTCGCGTGGTCCGGTGCGGTGTCTCCCAGCGGTGTCATCGCGGCTCCTGACCCTCGGCAGCTGGCGGATGCTGATCGAACGACTGCGGCTCCGGCGGAGCGCGGGGCACGGTGCGGCGGCCGCCCCCGCCGGCCGTGCACCGTGCCCCCCGGGGGACATCGATGCGGCCGGTGGTCTCCGTTAGTGGGGGCCGCCTTGCGATCAGCTGACGGCGAGGGCATGCGTCGGCGAGAGGACTGCCGGCGGTTCGCGAGCCGGCCGGATCGGGAAACGGGTGCCGGATGGCTGCCTCGCGACAGGAATCCGCGCGGCACGAGGACGTGTCGCCGGCGGCCGACAGCCGGTCCTTCCTCCTCATGCTCGGCGCGCCCGCGTTCGGCACCTCGTTCGCGCTGACGGTGCTGACCACGTACCTCCCGTCGCTGCTGCACCGCGAGTCCGGACCCGTCGTGACCGGTCTGGTGATCGGTGGCGAGGGCGCGGCCGGGATCGTCCTGCCGCTGCTGGTCGGTGTCGTGGGTGATCGCTGCTCGCGCGTCGTCGGCGACCGTCTGCGGTTCGTGCTGCTGGCGGCGCCGATCTGCATCGCCGCCCTCCTGCTGATGGCCACCGACCTCGGGTCCGCCGTGCTCGTCGTCGGAGCCGCGGCCTACTTCGTCGGGCACTTCGCGTACCTGACGCCGTACGAGGCCCTCTATCCCGATCTCGTGCCGGACGTCGTGAGCGGGCGGTCGCGCACCGCGGCCTCGGCGTGGCGCTTCGCGGGGCTCGGTGCGGCGCTCGTCGGGGGTGGATTCCTTCTCGACCTGTGGCCGCCCGCGCTGTTCCTGCTGGCTGCCGGCACGGTCGTCGCCGGCACGGCGGTGCTGACGCGCGCGCTGTGGTCGCGCCGATCGTGCCCGCTGCCGGGGTCGGGAGCGGCCGTCGGCCTGCGGGCGGTGATCTCGCTGCTCCGCCACCCCGGCGTCGCCGTCGTGCTGGCCGCGACGCTCCTGTGGAACGTCGCGCTGCAGGGGCTCAAGGCCTTCGTGGTGCTCTTCTTCACCGTCGGCCTCGGCCGGAGCGCGAGCTTCGTGTCGGCCGTGATCTTCCCGCTGGTCGCCGTGGGCCTCGTCGCGGTCGTTCCCTGGGCCGGGCGCCTCGCCGACCGCCTGGGCCACCGGCGCGTCCTCGCCGCCTCCTCGCTCGTGTACGGCGCCGGCCTGCTGACCGCGGGACTGTCGCACAGCGTCTGGGTGATCGGACTGATCCCGGTCGCGGCGGCGGGTGCCGGCGTCGTCATGACGGTGAACTACTCGGCGCTCATGCGCGTGCTCCCGGCCGAGCACCACGGGGCGGCGTCCGGGCTGTTCCTGGTGAGCCGCGGCGGCGGGTCGCTCGTCGGCCCGTTGCTCGTCGGCGTAGCCGTGCAGGTGGCGGCGCCGCTGTTCCCCGCCACCGGCGGCTACGGCGCGATGTGGTTCGTGATCGGTCCGGCCGTCCTCGCCGCGGTCCCCCTGCTGCTGTGGCGGCACGGCACCCGGGCACCGCATCACGGCGTCGACGAGGGCGTGTGACCCGGGCGTCACTGCGGGGGGCGTCGCGCCTCGGCCTCGTTCCCGCGTCCGTGCAGCTCGCCGGCGATCTCCGCGGCGAGGTACAGCGCGAGCATCAACAGGTAGAGCCAGACCAGCAGGATCAGACCGCCCCCGAGGGCGCCGAAGCTGCCGGCGACCCGTGCGCTCACCGAGACGTAGAGCGGGAAGACGGCGCTGGCCCCGAGCCACCCCCCGACCGCGACTCCGGCGCCGGACAGGACCGGACGCCACGACCGGGTCCGCGTCCCGAGGCGCAGCAGCAGCACCGCCCAGGCGAACAGGGCGACGATCACGGCAGGCCAGCGCAGGAGGCGCCACAACAGGCTCCCGCCGGGGACCGCGAGCACGAGCAGGGGGTCCTGGACGGCCGCGGCCGTCACCGTGGCCCCACCCACCAGGAGGACGACCGCGAGGACGGCCGCCGTGCGCCAGGTGCGCACCGGCCGTCCCGACACGGTCGCCAGCGCGTGGAGCACCGAGCGCAGGGCGCGGACCAGCAGCACCAGCGCCGCCACGGTGCCTCCGGTGAGCAGTCCCGTCGTACTCGTGGCGAGCAGCGACGCGGCGGCGTCGGCCGCGGCGCTGCCCCGGGTGGTGAGCACCACGCGCAGCAGCCGCGTCATCCCGTCGGCGGCGGCGACGTCGGCGCCCGCGCCGAGGCCCGGGCCGACGGTGCGCAGGATCGCGACGACGGTGAGCAGCGCGGGGAAGACGGCCAGCGCGGTGAAGAACGCCGACTCCGCGGCGAGCGCGGGGACCCGGTGCGCGGAGGCCGAGCGCAGGATCCGGGTCGCGGCGTCACGCGGTGGCCATCGGCGGAACAGCGCCACGTCGGTGCTCCTGGCCGGGTCGGTGGATCAGTCCTCGTCGGGGGTGTCGGCGCCTGGTGCCGTCCCGCCGTCGCCCGCCCCGCCCGACGGGCCGCCGCGGTGCAACGGCGCCATCATGGCGAACCAGGTCGGGGCCGGGAGAGAGGCACCCGTGAGGTCGCCGTCGGAGCAGGTCCGGACCGGGTCGGTGCACACCGGCCGGGGCGCGTCGGGAGCGAAGGTCATGACGGCCCCGGCGTAGCGGTCGGTCGCGCCGACGAAGGCCGCCGAGGCCGAACGTTGTGTGGTGCCGGTCTTGCCGATCATCGGGCGGTCCCAGCCGGCGTCGTCGGCGGCACCGGACGCGGTGCCGTCCACGGCGTCCTCCGACAGCGCCTTCCGCAGATCGCCGGCCACCTCCGGGGAGACCGCGCGCTCGCAGGGTGGTGACGGCGGTGTCACGTCGCGTCCCGAACGGTCGGTGACCCGCGCGACGACGGTGGTCGGGCACCAGGTGCCGCCCGCGGTGATCGTGGCGGCGACGTTCGCGAGGTCGAGCGGGCTCGTCGGGTCCGGCCCCAGGGTGAACGACCCCTGCTCGGCGTCGCGCACCCGCCGGCCCAGCGGCGTCCCGTCGGGTCCGGGCGCGGCGAGGGTCGCCCGCAGCCCCAGACGCCGTGCGATGTCGACGATCGGCTCCACCGAGCCGAGCCGGTCGGCGAGGGCCACGAACGGCGTGTTGGGTGAGACGGCGAGGGCTCGACGCAGGGTGAGCTCGTCGGGGTACGAGCCCAGGTTCTCGACGGTGTAGTCGCCGCCGGCGTCGGAGAAGGCGCTCGAGGTGTAGCGCTCGGGGACGTCGAGCTCGCTGTCGGGGTCGACGAGGCCCTGCTCGAGGGCCGCCGCCGCAGTGAAGATCTTGTAGATTGAGCCGGCCCCGCGCAGGGGAGCCGTCGTGAGGGGGAGCGAGGTCTCGCCGGCGTCACCGTCGGTGCCGTAGGTCCGGTTGGCGGCGAGGGCGAGGACCGGTCGACGGTTCGGCTCCGGCCTCACTACGGCGGCCACGTCGGCCACGTCCCGGTCCGGGTCGACGGCGTCGCGTGTCGCGTCCCTCGCCTCGGCTGTGACCCGCGGATCCAGCGTCGCCCGGACCGTGTAGCCACCGGTGGACAGGTCGAGACCGGCCGCGGTCAGCCGCCGGACGACCTCGGCGCAGAAGACGCCCGTGCCCGGCCGCGCCGCGGCACATCCCGATGCGGGCACCGCGGGCCGGGCCACGGTCCCGAGCGGGGCCGCGTCGGCGGATGCGGCCCGGGTGGGCGTGAGCGACCCGACCTCGACCATCGCGGCCAGCACCTGACCGCGCCGCGCGCGGGCGGCGGCCGGGTGGTCGATCGGGTCGAAGCTCGCGGGCGCGCGCACCATCCCGGCCAGCAGCGCGGCCTGCGGCGTCGTGAGCGCGTCCGCGCCGGTGCCGAACCAGGTGCGTGCTGCGGCCTCGACCCCGTAGGCGCCGCGGCCGAAGTACGCGAGGTCGAGGTAGCGGGCCAGGATCTCGTCCTTGCTCAGCCGGTCCTCGACACGGTGGGCCAGCCGGGCCTCGGTGAGCTTGCGACCCACCGTGTCGGCGGTCGCCGCGCGGCGCTCGTCCGGCGTGTCGGCCAGGACGTCGAGCCGCTGGTTCTTGACGTACTGCATCGTGATCGTCGAGGCGCCCTGCCCCTCGAGCGGTGTGCCGCGCACCGCGTTGCTCACCAGCGCGCGACCGAGCCCGCGGGCGTCGACACCGTGGTGGCTGTAGAAGCGCCGGTCCTCGACGGCGACGATCGCCGCCTTCATCGTGCCCGCGATCTGCCCGGGACCGACGGGGAGGCGGAAGCGCCGGTAGAGGGTCGCCATCGGTGCGCCGGTGGCGTCGGTGATCACGGTGGCCGCGTCGGGGACACGGTCGAGGACACCCGCGGACGTCACCCCGATGCCCGTCGACGCACGGGCGGCCAGCGTGCCGGCCGCGACGGCTGCGGGAGCGAGCAGTGCGGCGACCAGCAGACCCGCCACCGCGACGGCCGTCGCGCCGCGCAACGTCAGCAGGACGCGGTCCTCGTTGCCGTCGGGGTCCTCGGCGCCCTCGTCGCGGTGTCTGCTCACGACTCCACGTGAGCACGCCCTCCCGTCCCGGGAAGGCCGCACGCGCTGACGATCGCCTGACGTTGCCCGCACGGGCCCGTCCCCAAAGCCGAACGTCAGCGACCCGCAAGGTCCGCGGCCGGACGTCGGGCGGTCGGCGTTGAGAAGGTCGGTGTGTGGACGATCGGCCCGGTGTGCGCCCCGCCCGCCGGATGAACCCGGCCGTGCCCGGAGCGCCGCCCCCTGAGGTGCCCGGGGACCGCGGGCGCCGTGCTGCGCCGGAGACGGTCGGGGAACGGGCGGGCACGGTGCCCGGCGTGCCCCCGGTCCCGCGGGACATCCCCCTCGTGACGCGGGCGGAGTCCCCGCTCCAGGAGCCACCGGCCGTCGGCTCGCGCCGCCGCGTGCCGCTGTTCGTCGTGGGCGCCGTCGCCGCCGTGGCGCTCGGCCTGCTGCTCGGTGCGGTCGTCGCGCGTGCTCCGTGGGCGACGGGGACGGAAGGGACGGCGCCTCCCCCGGTCGCGCCGGCCGTCGCTCCCGCCGGGGTGCGCTACGAGGTGACCGGCGGGGCGGCCCGGGCGTTGGTGACCTACGGCCACGACGGTGACGTCACCCGGGGGAACGGCGCGCAGCTGCCGTGGAGCGAGGTCGCCCCGCTCGACGGGGACGGGACGGGCACCTACGCGCTCACCGTCCAGGCGGTCTCCGACGCCGGTGAGCGCATCACCTGCCGCATCACGGTGGATGGCCTCGTCGTCGCCGAGCGGACGTCCTCCGGCCGGTCGTCGGCGGTCGCGTGCTTCGGCGAGGCCGGGCGGTCGGACGGTCCTCGACGGTGACGTGACGACGCGGACGACGGCGAGCCAGCAGGTCGTCGGGAGGCCGTCCCGGCCGCGACCCCGGCGAGAACGCTTCGGTTCTCGAAGCATCTCGAGCACCGTCGCCGCTCTCCTCCAGGCAGGGAGCGGCTCTTCGCGCACCGAGGTGCGTACGATGGTGTGCATGGCCGAGCGCATCACGGTGAGCTTCGACGAATCGGTGGCGCGACGGGTGCGGCAGTGCGGGGAGAGGACACGCGGAGGGGCTTCCGGCTACCTCGAACGCCTCGTCCGGCAGGACGAGCTGCGTGAGGCCTTGAGGGCCCACGGTCGATGGTTCGCCGCGCATCCCGGCTACGAGGGCGACGCACAGGACGAGGCCGCTGCCGCGTCGCATGCGTAGGGGCGAGGTCTGGCATTACAGCGGACTCCTCGGCCGGCGGGGTCAGTCGGACAGGCGGCTCGTCGTGTCCGCCGACCTGCTCAACGAGAGCGACGACGTGGCCACCTGCTACGCGCTCCACGTGGTGGATTCCGATCCCGGCTCGCTCCTGGCCGTGGAGACGGCCTGGGGGTGGGCGTCGGTGCTCCTGCTCGACCGCCCCCCGCGGTCCATGCTCACCGAACGGCTCGGGGAGGTCACCGCCGAGCAGATGGACGCCGTGGACAACGCCCTCCGGGCCGTTCTCGAGCTGTAGAGCGGTCGCCCTAACTCGCCGGCGTGGCCTCCCAGAACGCCCATTCCGGGTCGGCGGTCACCGCTCCGGCGCCCACGAGTCGCAGCACCTCGGCGACCTCGGGCTGCGCGTTCTGGCGGTCGAGCGCGTCGCGGTCCTCGAACACCTCGACGACCACGAAGGCGTTCGGGTCCGTGAGGCTGCGCGCGATGTCGAAGTGCACGACGCCGGGGAGCGCCCGGCTCGGTGCCTCCACGGCCGCCATCGCCCTCGCGACCTCGTCGACCCACTCCGGGTGGCAGTGGATCCGGAACCGGGCAACGATCATGACGTTCTCCTCGTCTCCCCGTGCCGGCCGGGCTCGCGGCGACCGACGCTGTGGCGAGCAGTGTGCTCCGGATCACCTGGACACGGTCAGACCCGGGCGAGCAGGTTCTGCATCTCGGCGATCTCACGCTGCTGGGCCAGCACGATCGCTCCGGCGAGCTCCACGGCCCGGCGGTCGAGCCCCTGGGCCTGCTCGGTCTGTGCCATCTGCACCGCGCCGGTGTGGTGCTCGATCATCATCTGCAGGAACATCCGGTCGAACGCCGGGCCGGACTGCGCGCCGAGCAGCTGCAGCTGCTCGGCGCTCATCATGCCGTGCATCGGCATGGGACCCATCGAACCGGCCGGCGGCGGTGGGGCGCCCCAGGCCGCGAGCATCTGGTTCATCTGCTCGATCTCAGGACCCTGCTCCCGGCCGATCTGGGTCGCGAGGTCCCGGACCTCGGGCACTGCCGCCCGCTGCGCGGCCGGCGCCGCCATGACGAGGGCCTGCTGGTGGTGGGGGACCATCCCCTGGGCGAACGCGACGTCGGCCGCGTTGTGCTCGGTCGGCGTCGGTGCTGTGGTCGGGGACGTCGGAACGGCGCAGCCTGCGGCGAGCAGGGCGACCGTGATGACGGCGAGGACGCCGCCGACGTGACGGATACGCATGGCGAGGTACTCCTTCGGCAGGACACCGGATGATCGGTGCCGGGGCAGGACGCGACGCCGCGGCGCGATCACGCCACGAGGGCGGACGCGCGCGGAGGGGCGACCTACAGGCGGAGAACCTGGAGCTCGGCGAGGCGTGTCGGAACGGGGGGTGGGCGCGGCACGGCTGCGATGCGGGTGGTTCCCGCGCCGAGGCGTCGGGGGCCGGGCCGCCACCACGCCGCCACGAGGACCAGGACGAGCAGGAGCACGACCGCCGCGGCCAGTGCGGCGAGGCAGAGGTGGAACATCGACGCGGGGTGCTCGTGACCGCCGCCGGGGTGCTGGTGCAGCGCGGCGGTCGACGGTGCGCCGTGGTCACCCGGGTGCGCGACGTCGACGACGGTGCCGGTCGGCGGCGTATCAGGTGCGGCGTGCTGGTGGGCGCCGACCACGTGGTGCATGAGGACGATTCCGAGCGCGACCACGAGCAGCGCGAGACGCCGTGGCCACACGGCGCCCGGGCCTCCCGGCGCACGCCGTGAGCTGCCGAGTCGCCGGACCACGCGGCGACGGTACCCTAGGAATACCCCGGAGGGGTATCGACGGACCCTCGGGTCAGAACGTGGCGATCGGGTTGACGGGGCTGCCGGAGGTCCCGGCGAGGCGGACGGGCGCGACGGCGAGGTGGAAGTCCCACTGCCCGAGCTCGGCGGCCGTCGCCGCGCACGCCTCGAGGTCGGCGTTGTCGAGCAGCCACAGGCCCATCGCCACGAGGCCCACGGCGTGCACCGGCATCAGCACGTCGTCGTACCCGGACGGCTGGACGTCCTGCGGGGTGTCCGCGCCGATCACCGCGACCTCCCGCTCCCGCAACCACGGCAGGCAGGACGCGTGCCAGCCGGCCTGGGTGACGCCGGTGACCGCGACGCCCTCGTGGCGGGCCCGACCCTGGCCGGTCCGCAGGAGCACCGCGTCCCCCGGGCGCACCCGGACCCCGTGGCGACGCTCGGCCTCCTCGAGGTCGTCGGGGAACACGCCCTGTCCCGGTGCGAGCCACGGCACCCCGCGGGCCCTCGCCACGTCGAGCAGGACGCCCCGGGTGACGATCCCGTCCGCGGCCGCCGTGACGGCCGCCCACCCCGATCCCGTCGCGGCGTCGACCTGCGTGTGCGACCGCCCGTTGTACGTCGCGCCGTCCCAGAAGAGATGACACGGTGAGTCCAGGTGGGTGATCGAGTTGCCGTGGAAGGTGACACCGAGCCGCTCGGTGGTGAAGCCCCAGCGACGGTCGCGGTGGAACGCCGCGGGCATGTTCTCCGCGCCCGGGATGTCGGCGGCGCACGGGCACGCCGTCGTCGACCGCTCCATGTCCTCGGGCGCGGTGACCTCCCACGCGCACGACACGCTCCGGCCGTGGCGCACGGACCGTGCCGCCGCCCGGCGGACCTCGTCGGTGACGTGGTTCAGCGTGCCGCGCTCGTCGTCGTCGCCCCACCGGCCCCAGTTCGACAGCGTGGCGAAGTAGGCGAGCACGTCGTTCTGGGTGGGTGTCGATCGGTCGGGGCTCTCCGGCATCGCGCCCTCTCCAGCCGTGTGCGTCGGGTCGGGTGGTCAGTGCAGGAGCGTGAGGAGGCCGTCGACGCCGCGGTGGAACGCGTCACCGACGTGGGCGGCGCCGTCGAGGTGGGCTCCCGACATGGCTCCGTCGCGCATCATGAGGAAGTGCTGCGCGGCGTGCTCGGGCCGCCCGCGGCGCGGTGAGGTCCCGAAGACCTCGGCGAAGAGCTCGGTGAGCGTCGCGAGGTACCAGGCCCGGTGGTCGACGACGACGCGGTGCACGGGGTCGTCGGGTTCGGGGAACTCGGCGGCCGCCTTGAGGAACGCGCACCCCCGGAACCCGGGGCGGGCGAGGTCGTCGACGAGGACGCTCGCGATCGCCCGCACGGCGTCGGCCGGTGAAGGCGCTGACTCGACAGCGGCCCGGATGCCGGCGCGGGTCTGTGTGTCGACGCCCTGCAGGTAGGCGACGACGAGCGCCTCCTTCGACGGGAAGTGCCGGTAGAACGTGGCCCGTGTCGTGGGGGTCTCGGCGATGATCCGCTCGACCCCGACCGCCCGGATCCCGTCGCGGTAGAACAGCTCGCTGGCCTTCGCGAGCAACCGTTCCCGTGCCTCGGACCGCGGCCGGTCCGTGGCGGTGGTGGCGGCCGGGGACGGCGACGCGGAGGGCACCGGTCCACGGTAGCGGAAAGAACGGTCGGTCTTGCATCGGCCGCCACGGCGTGTCAGCCTCTCGAAGCAAGGTAGAACGGTCTTTCTCCCTCTGGAGGCACCATGTCGAGCTCCCCCACCGCCCATCGCCGCCGGATCGGGCCGGCCGCCGACGCCGCGGAGGCGGACGCCGCCGTGCCCGGTGCCGTCGCGGTGCTGCGGCGGCTCTTCCTCGCCCGCTCCGGGTTCGCCCTGGTCTGGGCGGTCCTGCTGTTCCTGACGGCCGGGAGCATCACGCCGCTCGCGGCGGTGCTGCTCGTCCTCTACCCGCTGGTCGACGTGGCCGCCGCCGTCATCGACCGCCGCGTCCAGGGGACCGGCGGTGCGCCGGCCACGAGCCGCGTCGGCCTCCTCGTCACCGTCGCCGTCAGCGCGCTCGCCGCGGTCGGGCTCGCCGTGGCCGTGACGGCCGGCGTCCCGGCGGTGCTGCGGGTCTGGGGTGCCTGGGCGATCGTCGCCGGGGTCGTGCAGCTCGTCGTCGCCGTCAGCCGACGCGGGCTCGGTGGTCAGTGGCCGATGATCGCCAGCGGTGCCCTCTCGACGGTGGCGGGCACGGCGTTCCTGCTGCAGTCGTTCGCCGCCGGTGCCGCGTTGGCCGGCGTGGCGGGGTACGCCCTGCTCGGGGGCGCCTTCTTCCTGGTCTCGGCGTGGCGACTCGGCCGGGCCTCCGGGCGGTGAGGGAGCGGACGGTCACCGCGGCACCCCCGCCGCCTCGGGGGAGGATCACGGCGTGAGCTCGGGTGCCCGGTCCGTCCCGTCCCTCAACGCCGACGAACGCGCCACGCTCGAGGAGTGGCTCGACTTCCAGCGCGCGACGCTGGCCATGAAGTGCGCCGGCCTGGACGACGCGCAGGCCGCCACGGCGTCGGCGCCGCCGTCGATCTTCACGCTCACCGGCCTGGTCCAGCACATGGCCGAGGTGGAGCGCAACTGGTTCCGGCGCGTCTTCGCCGGCGAGTCGGCTCCGCCGATCCACGACCCGGACGCCGACCCCGACGGCCCCGACGGCGGCTTCGACGTGGCCGAGGGCGCGACCCTCGAGGCCGCGCTGGCGACGTGGTCCGCCGAGGTCGCCACCGCCCGTGAGCGCTGTGCCGACCGCCGGCTCACCGACACGGGGCGGTTCATGGACCAGGACGTCAGCCTGCGCTGGATCTACGTCCACATGATCGAGGAGTACGCCCGGCACAACGGTCACGCGGACCTGCTCCGGGAGCGGATCGACGGCGTCACCGGCGTGTGAGGGCCCGGGGCAGGGCGCCCGCTCGGCGCGGATCGCCGCGCCGAGACGGCGCGGGGCGGACGTCGGAGGCGCTCAACTGCGGGCCAGGTCGGCGGGCGGCAGGAACTCCCGGAGGACGTCGTCGTGGGTCTGACTCGTGGCGCCGGCCTTGCGGATGATGTCGGCGACGGCGATCCCGCGGACCCCGGCGAGGGTGATCCGCCCGTCGTGCTTCGTGGTGATGCAGCGCGCCACGCGGGTCGGGTGCACGGCCGAGCAGAGTGCGGACAGCTGCGTCGCGGCGGCACCGTAGGCCTCCGACGCGACGAAGCGCGCGAACGCGTCCTCGTCGTCGACCACCACCTCGATCATCGCCTGGTACTGGCGCTCGAGCGGCTTGGTCATCGTGACGCCGGGGTGGTCGAGGGTGATGTCGAGCTCCTCGAAGAGGTGGCGGCGCAGCTTGCGGATCTCCGGTGCGTCCGCGAGCGCGGGGACCAGACCGTCGTCGAGCCGCGACCGGAACTCCTCCACCGTCATGTCGGGCCGCTTGCGCAGGAACACGAGGTGGCGGACGTGGTCGTCGGTGCCGTCGGGAGCCGGGTCCGTCGTGTCGCGCACGGTCGTGCTGTTCGCCCCGAGCGCCGCGTAGCCGATCTCCTGGGACAGGAAGTTGATCCCGTCCTCCATCTGCACCCGGGATGCCTTGATGAACTCCTGGAGGTCGTCCATCGTCGGGAACGTCGCCTCCGGCACGCCGTCGAACGTGTCCTCCGGGTCGGGCGTCATCGACACCCCGTCCACCGCGGGCCACAGCGAGGCCGCGCCGGGCGTCGTGTGCAGCCAGACCGAGCTGATCCCCGGGAAGCGCGGCGGCAGGGTGACGTGCGCGTTGAGCCAGTAGTCGTAGAAGTCCTGCGGCGTCATCCCCTTCTTCGCCTTGAGCGGAATGACGAGCGTCATCGCGTCGGTCACGGCCGGTCTCCCTTCGGCGGCGGGGTGCGGCGAGAGTCGCGCCGTCGCGTTCGAGGGGTCAAAGTCCGGTCTCGGTGAGCGGGATCGGCTCCCGGGAAGACGCCGACGGCGCCTGATCGCGAACCCGGTGACGATCGACGTCTGATGGAGCCTGTTGCCAAATCGCGCGCCTTCGCCTGTCGATCTCGGGATCGGGGGAGGATCTTGGGGTGGCGAAGAGGTATCGGCCGGTGGATCGGGATCAGCGGTTCCTGCTGGCCCCGGACATGC